>DIXU01000012.1 GCA_002436105.1 Candidatus Aminicenantes bacterium UBA6072
ACCCCTTTACCACTCTACCCCTTTATCTCTCTTCCCCTTTTCCCCTCTTTCTTCCTTCTATCATCCCCTTGATCTTCTCCGCCGTCCTCGGCGCCGATCCCTCATAGTGGTTGTTGATGTTGACATAGACCCTCTTGCCGCGCTTGCGCAGCCTGCGGATCATGGGGACGATCTCGCCAAGCTCTTCGTCGCGCGGCTCGACGATCCGGTCCCAGCTGTCGCCGCCGGCCGCCTCGATCTTCTTGCGGTCGGTCCCCATCAGGCGCAGCACGGCCAGGTCGGTCAGCATCCCGCCGTACTGGGCCTCGACCTCCCAGATCGGCGGCATGTAATAGCCCTGGCAGAAGACATGGTGGGCGCCGTGCTCCTTCAGGCACTGGAAATATTCGGCGTCGAGATAATTGGGATTGCGGCATTCGACGGCCAATTCCGGCATTTTGGGCCTCGCCGCCAGGAACGCGGCCAGCCTGTCCAGGAATTCCTTTTTGGAGGCCATCTTCTGCCGGTTCAGGTACTCGAACTGCAGCATGACCGCGCCCGTCTTGTCCAGCAGCGGCTCGATGCGGCCCAGAAACTCTTCATAGAGCTCGTTGGAGAGGAAATGGGGGTTTTCCGTCAGCGGCTGTGCCTTGTCCTTGCGGTAATGATGGGTCAGGGTGATGCTGTTGGGCGCCTTGATGGTAAACCTGAAATGATCCGGCACCGCCGCGGCGTACTCCCTGGCGTCGCCCGTTCTGGGCAGGACCGGCCTGTCCTTGTCGAACAGCGACCAGAACCAGCGGTCGACCTCTACCGTGTCGAAGTGCCGGCTGTATTCCCGCAGGTAATCGAAAGCGCCCGTTTCGGGGTAGACGATCCCGCGCCAGGAGTCGTACTTCCAGCTGCAGGTGCCGATCAGCAGGCCGTTCATGAAGGGATTATACCAAGTTGCCGTGACCGTGTCAGTGCCAGCAGGAAATCGGACAAGCTGCAAGTGGAAGAGATAATGGCAGAGATGGTGGCCAGAATGAGCGTGAGTGACGCGTGATGAGGGATGAGGGGGGCATTTAGGGACGGTGCTTGACTTTGTGACTTAGGAATTCGGAATTTGGCGCTTATTTGAATTTTGATTTCCAGGGCGGGCATGAGACCCGCCCCTGCGATCTTGATCCGGACAAGCTACCTCCAGTTTTTAATTGCATCCCCGGGATTTTTTTCATACAATTATTGCAGGGGAAAAGGATCATTCGCAGGAGGGAGAAATGAAATTCAAGACCATGGCGATCATCTCCGGCGTCGCGCTCCTGGCGCTGGGGCTCGGCTATTTCTTTTTCGGGGCCGTCATCGTCGGCCGCTGGCAGGTCGAGCCCACGGAGAGCGTGATCCTGCTGGCCCGTCGCATCGGCTGCCTCTATCTCGGCCTGGCGCTCGTCTTCTTCCTGGCCCGCCGGGCGCCCGTCTCGACCGCCCGCACGGCCCTCGGCGCCGGCGCGGTGGTCATCACCCTCTTGCTGGCCGGGACCGGGATCTACGAGCTCATCGCGGGTCACGCCGGCAATGGCATCCTCATCAGCGCCGCTATCGAGCTCCTGCTCAGCCTCGGCTTCATCCGGGTGCTGCTCGCGGAGAAGAAAATCCCGGCCTGAAGTTCACTGGCGGGCAGGTTCTGGACGCAGACCCAATATTTTGTTTTTTATCGTTTCGGTCATTGGCATTGATAACGTAAGGCTTCCTTGGAATTTTGTGCTTGTGATCTGGAGTTTTATTCTTGCCGTCCGCCGAGCTCTTCCACGTCGAACATCGAACGTCTTCTTTTATCATGATTCCCGAGATTTATTTCTCTTTTTTGTATTTAGTTACTATAAGGAGGGGTGAAATGAAAAAATCAATGATCTTGGGTATTTTGCCCTTTTTTGTCATGCTGTTCGCCGGCAGCCAGGCCGGACTGGCCCTGGAAACGATCCCGGCCATCACCTTCAACATCAACGGCACTTTTGCCATGAGCGACCTTAACCGCATCGGAGCGGCCGTAGCCTTCAATGTCCCCTATGCGCTAAAGGCGGCGACCAGCGTTCAGATCCAGGGCGCTCCGCCGGGCACGACCTTCGGAGTGGAGTTCAACGCGACCGCCAACGGCTGCCCGGAGGGCTTGCTCAAGGTCAACGGCCATTGCTACCCGACGGAACCGATGCCCGGGGCATTCACCATCAGCGCCAAGCTGCTCCAGGAGAACGGGCAGGCCTGGACGGCCCGGCCGATCGTGCTCTCCGGCCCCGGTGGCGAATGTGCCATCAGCGGGCGTATTGTCGTCACCTTCACGCGCATCATCGAGATGCCACCCGTGCGCACCATCAAGGTCACGGCGCCTGCCGCAGGCTCGGTGCATGCCCACGGCCAGGCGATCGCCATCGCCTGGAACAGCATGGGGGCGGTGGGTGCCAGCGTCAGGATCCGGCTGGTGCCGCAGGTCGAGCCCCAGGCCGCCCAGGTCATCGCGGCCTCGACCGCCAACGACGGCGCGTTCAGCTGGACGCCGACCACCGGCTTTCCGGGCCAGGTGTGGATCGAGGTGCAGAGCCTCGACGGCAAGGTCACCGGCAAGTCCGGGCTGTTCGCCATCCAATGAAGATGCAGAGCGGGCAGAGGCGCGTCGGGCCGTTCGCGGCCATTGCGGCATTTTATGTCTTGGCGGCGTCAGGCGCATCGCTGGCTGCGGCGAGTTCCGACTGCGATCGCACCTGCGAGGTCTATGCCCAGGGCTACAAGGAGCTTGCGCCGGGCACCTTCAGGAGGATGGGCGGCCTGGATATCCCGGTGAGCCGGGCCAAGGACCCGACCTTCCATCGCGGTACCTTCCTGGACCATTTCAAGTCGCTGTTCGCCGGCTCGCGGCTCAAGCTGAGCGGGCCGGTCGCCGATCCCGAGTATATCCTGGACGCCACCTTCAGCAAGTTTACCGAGATCAACAGCAACCAGCCCTATTCCGTGCTGACCATCGCGCTGGGATTCAACTGGCGTTCGGCCAACCTGTGCATCCGCTGGATCGACGAGGATTTCAGCGGCGACCCGGATAATCCCGACTTCCGCAAGGATCGCAACTGCGTCCCCTGCCATTACCGCCAGCCGGAACTGGCTTGCTGGCGAAGCGTGGCCAGGGGGCACGACATCGCCGCCCACGTGGCGAATATGGCCGGGCAGATCAACGCTTCCCGGATCAACTCCCTGCTGACCGCCTACGAGCAGATCCCGGTCAGCGTCGAGTTCGACGAGAAGCCCTACTGGTGCGAGAAAAGCAAGGAAACGGAGAAGCTCACCCTGAAGCTCTCCGGGCTGAAGCCGGCGGCGGAGAAGCTGGCCGGTGTGCCCCTATACCACTCGGTGCGCATCGTGGTCCGCGCCGAGCAGGGAACGATCCGGAACGGCACGGCCCTGAGCGGCGACGACAAGGCCAGGGTGTTCACCTTGCTTGCGAGCTCGGTGGCGAGCCAGTACATTGACGTGGAATACGCTCCGCCCGACAAGGAGGATCGCTCCGACACGGTCACGGCCTACAACTCTTGCGAAGTGCGCAGCGAGGACGAGGTCCCGCTGAGCGAGACCCCCAAGAAGGACAAGCTGATCGAGATCGAGAACGAGTGCGGCTGGGAGGGGACGCTGTCGATGAAGGAGTCGATGGCCGCGGGGGAGAAGGGATCGGGGCTGGCCTCGCTGCTGCCCGGCATGGAGTACGACCTGGCCAGGAACTGGTCGATCGCCCTCACGATGAAGCCCAAAAAGGCCGCCGGCGACGTGACGCGGTACGAAGTCGAGAAGGCCACCCTCAAGTCCTTCAAGGATACCCTGGACGCCACGCTGGCCAAAATGGAGCGCGAAGGGCGCAAGATCGAGTCCAAAAGCAAGGAGTCGGCCAAGGCGAGCGGCCGTGGGCTGGGAAAGGGCGAGTGCGACCTGGAGCTGGTCATCGACAGCAAGGATGGGACGTATTCCCTTGAAGGGGAGATCGATGTCCAGGGTATAAAGATCCAGGGCCAGGATGAGATGGATATCAAGGTCAAGCCCATCAACAAGGAAATCGACGAAGAGGCCGGCGGCACGACCGGCATCGACGAGGAGGTCGGGATCTCGGGCGAATTCCCGCCGTCCGACCCGCCGTGCGTTCCCGAGGAACTGAAGGGCTCCAGGGACCTGATGGACGAGGTGGGGGACGAGTTCCGCAAGTTCCTGGAGGACCTGGGCGGCAAGCAATCCTATGTCATGAGCTGGGAGCTCAAGCGCAAGCCGGTCAAGGTGACCAAGTTCTGAAGGAGGAGATTGACTCGCAGGCCGCCGAGCGCCGTTTTCCTGCTTTTGCCTGTATAGTCTCCCTTGTCTCCCTCTTTCACCGCCTCCAGACCCCAGGAGCCTTACATGGGGGGGATTGTGTCAGGCCTTGAAATATTAGATCGATCTTCAGGAAAACCTTTTTGCAGCTTATTTCGGACCTGCATTATAAATGCTGTTATTTCAAGACCTGACCCTCATGCTCCCGCAAAGTCACAAAGTCAAGCACCGTCCCCAAATGCCCCCTTTAATGGTTATTTGGGAGCTTGAGGGATGCTTGCTTTTATGCAATTAAGATTTGTAGGGAAAGTGAGGTCTGGTTTCGCCGGCGTCAGGATAAACCCGCTTAAATAGATGGTCTTTCATGAATAAAGAGGCGGATCGAGAAATGAGCATATGAGCATTTAAAGTCCCCAGAAATTTAATATTCATTCCTACGCGTAAATTTGACTAGTACATTTATTTTATCTTTTGGAGCATTGAGTGGAGGCGGGAACTAGGGCTTTGAGGGACGGAGCTTGTTTATATGTTTTTAGGGTGTGAATGGCAAGAAATTGCGGGGGGAGCTGTTGGTGTGACTGAAGGATTTGGCGGGGCTCACCTAATAGTAGATCTCGCAATTGCCCGAATTCTCCGCTATCAAGCAATATTCGCAGGCCTAGTTGCATGTGGATGCCAAAAGACGGCTGGCAGTAGAATGATGGCTAAAGTCACAAAGTCAAGCACCGTCCCCGTTTTTTACATGGTGTCAAATTATCAACACGATAATGAAATGTCAACGTAAAATAGTGGGACCTAACCGCCTGCATTCCCCCGAATCGCTTATGATTTATTGCTTAACATATTTCTTTGGTTGGAAGAGAAATCTCAAGGAAAAGGAATGGATCTTAGGAATTCCGCTGATGATGTATGGCTCGATGATCCAGTTGCGGGCGGATTTCAGGCACAAGTCATGCAATTCCTTGGGGCTGCCGGGATCTATTTTGGTCTCACGAACCCGGCCATAGATATCGGTGATGCAGTGGACCTTCACTTCGGTTGCCTTTTTAAGCGAGTAAGTAAGGGGATATTCAGGGATTGTTATGCGGATAAATAGGGCTGGATCACAGGGAAATCGCTTCAAACCTCCTGGCAGAAGATTTCCGACGGGGAATTCATTGTCGATCATAATTTGTTTCCGATCTGGTTGCACCCGAATTCGCAGGAAGATGCTGGCGGTGGTGGCTCGACCGGCGAGGACGAGTGGCTCGAACTCCCATCGACTCAGGGTGTCGGCTATCATTCGGTAAGCTGAATCGAGAGAATCACCTTGCTGAACATTATTTTTATTGAACCTCTCGACACGGAGAGCTTGCCCTTCGCTGCTTATGACAAGTTGGAAATCGAACAACAAGTTCCCCGGTGACATGGCTGACCATTCTAGCTGTGGCTCGATTTTCTTGCGTAGAGGTAGTCGGTTCACAATCACATCATATGGAGTATCTGCCTTCTTCGCATGACTTTCTACCAAGGCATCTTCTTTTGCCAACTCCCCGAGTGGAAAAATCACTATAGCAAACTCCGGAGTGAGAAATTTATCCAGTCGGGTGCTTACCTTAGCCGCACGTTGGAATTGAGGGGAGTTGTTGGCTTTGAGATCTAATGATTCCAGATATACCCGAATAGTTTTTAGTACTTCACAGGAATCGAAGCCGTTGCTGCGTGGTTCCGGACTAACATGTTCGAGATTGTCGGCCATGTCGAGTACGGCCCCCAAGATTCGTTCGGAGCAAATATGGTGAACGATCAGGTTGTACAAGATTATCGCCTGATCTTGCGGAGACGATTTAGTAGCCAGAAGCTCGGCAACCAGGTCTAATGCCTGGGCTGTCCCAATCTCAATCAATCTCCCACCAATGTCATTGTTTTTACGGATAGCATCCAATTGATTTCGCGTGAAAGCATAAAATTGCTCCAGCCATTCTTTTGGTTGCGCGCGGACCAGTAGATCGAGGAAATACCAGCGATCGTATGAATCCAGTTCATCATCTGTCCAAGATTCCTTAAGCCAGGAAATGTATCCTGTTTCCTGAACGTTTGCCTTGGGCATGAGATAAAGAGCGTAACGATTGCGTGTTACGCGATAGAGTTCACCCGCCTGCCGCCAATTGACCCGGCCATGTAAGAGGCTGGCCGTCTCTGCTTCCAAGCCGATGCCGGCTTTGAAAATATTCATTAATTGCGACAAATCATTTGGCGGGATTTTCTCCCTATCCATTATTTCGAGTAGAAAATGCATTAAAACCAGGTGAAGAGGATCTTTCTCAGCCAGGTATTTATCGAGATCAAGATAGGAGCGTAGTCGCAGGCAACGGTCGATGATTTCTTGTTTTGATGATGGTAATTGAAGTTCTTGGCAACGCTCCGTTGAAAAGACTCTGCTTTGCAAAACATCCATGGGCGAAAGCCAACCACGATAATCCACTTTCATTCCTTTATTCATGCCAAGGATTTTATGTTCCATATCTCCTTGGAGAGTTTCCACCGGTAGAGCTCCTAGTTCCATCAGTGCCACTCGATATCGATTGACAACGGGCTCTTGAGCGACAAGCCTAGTCCCATCAAGAAAAATTAATATCATCCATAGCGCTAGTATTGCCCAGAGGGTTTTCATCAGAAGGAACCTCGGAATGCAGATTTTTTTGGATAAATAATTTTATTCATGCAATAAATATACGGATGGCCTGAGACTAAGTCAATCAATGATGGAAGGATTTGCAGCTGAAAAGATGAAGTGTAGTCTAAACTGACATCTCGACCGTACCGAGATTATGTCAGATTAGAGTTGTTTTGAATTAATAGCCACGGGAATGGTTCTTGTAATTGTTGGTTAAGAATGCGGATAAGGTGTTTTTCTGGCTTTGCTTGGAAGGATGCAATCTCTGACCAAGATCCGAGACCTGAACTATTGCGTGCTGGAATGAATTTCCGGGAAATTGGGAAGCTGGATCGCTTTGCAGGTCTGTGGTTGAATAATATGGGAGGCATATACTGCCGGGCGCGCTTGAAGGTTTTTGTGGGGAGAATAATGTCAAGCATACGAGAATCGTCCCCTTTTTTTTCTCACGCTCGCTATTTGAGAACAGCAGTGGTGTGTAAAGTCACAAAGTCAAGCACCGTCCCCACTCCCCCTTTATCGCCAAAGTAACAAAGTCAAGCACCGTCCCCATCCCCTATCCAAAGTCAAGCACCGTCCCCACTCCCCCCATTGGTTCCTGGAATCTGGAGACCTGACCTCGTAGGCTTCTTTTGGCTTGGGGCCGCTGCTCGCGGGCTAGAGGACCGGTTCGTTCTGCTGGGTGCCGTCGGAACAGATGACGATAAACTTCCATTGATTGGTCGGATTGAGGAAATTGAGGTAGACTATGACTACCCCTTTCAACTCGACCAGCTGGCTCCCATTGCTCAACTTGACCCGGGCCCTGACCGTCTTTTCCCCCTTGGTGCTCCAGCTGCATTTGCGAGTCTTTTGGTCAATGCCCTTGGGCCCGAGGGAAACGGCATACGTATTCGTGCCCTTGCCTTCGATGTAGAATTCCAGCGTCAGCCCCGACACGGGAACAGTGCTGTTGTTTTTGATCCAGACGTGGATGTCCCGGTCCCCGAATACCGGGGCAGTCTTGCCGTTGGTGATACAAACCGTCAGATTGGGGGCTATCTCCGCTTTAATGGGGGGAAAATAGCGGGGTTCGATGGAGAACACGCTGTCGCTTTCATCGAAATCCGGGGTGTCAATGGAGCGCACGCGTATCTTGTAGTCTGTGCCGGGCTCGACGACTGCGTTATTTTTCAGCTGGCCTACCTTCCACAAATACACCCAGCTGGACACCGAGATGTCCTCGGCGATGGTGCCGATCACGTCGCCGTTGCCCTTGATCAGGTTGATGCGCACGTTGCCTCTGGTCTTGGGAGATAGGGTGAGCATGTTCTGCCAGTGGATGGGCATGGTGCTGCCCAGGGCCCAATGCTCGCCGCCGTTGGGGGTCTCGACCGTGATGGCCACGCCGAAAACGGCTGGCGACATGCCCAGGCCGAGCATGGCAATCAGCAATAAGGCATTTTTCATATTTTTCTCCTTTGTTGCAGTCGGTTCTCTCCCTTTGATAAATACAGCTTTAAGTAAGCTATCTCAACGGTTGACATTATTTTTTATATTCGGTCAAAAGTCGGGGATGCCCATTAAAAGGTGCATGTCAAGTAAAGAGTATTGGAGTCAGGTCTCCAGATTCCAGGAATTACCATCTTTTCCACCTAGAGAAGTGGTGTCAGGTCTTACATTATTACTTATCTCTTTTGCTTTCATGTTTTTTTATTGCCCGACTGACACTGACATAGTGTATTCCCAGGTAATCGGCGATCTCCTTCATCGTATAGCCGGATTCCACATAAGACCGGTAGATTGACTCTTCGCGGCTCGCCCCTCGCCGGGCGCCTTTCAGGAATATTTCATCAAGCTCCTTATGCGGCGCTTGCCTTTGCGCCCTGGGAATCTCGATCACTTCATTTTTCTCTTCGATCAGCTCCTGGACCTTATTCAGGAACCTCTCGCTGCCTAGGATCCATCCGCCGCGCAACTCATCAGTAGGGTACTCACCACCGATCCCTTTCTCGACATAGCGCCTTAAACAGGCAGCGGCCACCTTCCTGTCTGCCCCATACTGTTCCAATATCCACTCCACGGTTAGCCAAACCGGAGGTTTATCGATCCCGATGCTCGCCCGATAACTACCCCATGGCCAATCCTCGGCTTTTTTCACGATGTTCGCCCGGACAGGGTTCAGGGCGATATAGCGACTCACTTCGACAAGGTAATCGTCCTTTTCGATCAAAATCGCCTTAAACCTGCCTTGGAACAGATGGCCGACCCGGGCATGGCGCCAGTTGAATTCCCTGGTATAAACTCCATTCAACTGCCTCATGCCACGACTTAAATTGGCCTCAGGCGTCTCGACCAGCAGGTGATAGTGATTGCCCATCAATACATAGGAATGGAAAAGCCAATGAAAGCGATCCTTGACTTGTTTAATGATATTCAGAAAGATCTCCCGGTCGTGGTCATCCAAGAATATATTCTTCCGTTCATTGCCACGAGCCGTGATATGATACGCGGCCCCGGGAAATTCAATGCGCATCGGCCTGGACATGCAGGCATCATATCAAATGTAATAATGTAAGACCTGACACTAATGCCCTAATGCCCTCTCAGCAATATTCGCAGGACTGGTTGCATATGGATGCCAAAAGGCGGCTGGCAGTAGAATGATGGCTAAAGTCACAAAGTCAAGCACCGTCCCCAACCGCCCCCGCCGACAAAGTCAAGAAGTCAAGCACCGAGTAAGATTTTCCCCGGCAATGCCATAGGTGCAGGTGAAGGAGCTACTTGTGCTAGTGAAGGGGGATATCCCGCAAAACTGCCTGGCCTCCTGCAGGCGCATGCCGCATTTGTTCAGGTCGGACTTGATGGTATCGACGGTATGGAAGATGGCCTCCAATCGTTCTTGGGAGCTTGTTGGTCTTTTCAATCTCGAGTTTGAGATAATTGGGGTCAGGTCTTGAATTATTAGATCGATCTTCAGGAAAACCTTTTGTATCCTATTTTGGACTTGCATTATTAAAACTGTTATTTCAAGACCTGATCCTAATGGCCCATATTTGTAAAAATGCAAGGGCTGGTGCCGGGGTTCTCTGAATCTCCAAATCTCCCAGATCACATTTTTCCCCATTGTTGATGTCCAATTTTCTGAATATGCCGATAATAGGGCAAAAAAAAGAATATTATTGGGTTGACATTAAGTTCCTCGTTTCCTAAGATTAATTTGCCTGAAACAGTGGATTTAATATAGATTGATGGGGGGCATGAATATGCGGAAGATTGGGAAGTTTCCTGAGAAATTCCTGAAATCTAGCTGCTAGGAGGACTTGGAGAATGGCAGAAATAACACGAAGAAGAGCAGGCGAGCTGGTTCGAGGAGTATTTCAAATTTTAATAAAGCATCCAGATGGACTTCAAGCCAAAGAAGTGATTCAGCAACTCGAAAAACTTGTTCCTCCGACTGAATTTGAGCAAAGCATTTATCCTAACTCCCAAAATATTAGGCGATACGGAAAAATTATTAGGTTTTCGACAATTGTGGCTGTAAAAGCAGGCTGGTTGACTAAAGAAAAGGGGCTATGGTCCATTACTACTGAAGGTCAAAATGCATTCAATAATTTCCGCGATCCCGAGGCCTTTCAAATAGAAGCCAGTCGTTTATATCGGAAATGGAAAGCAGCTCAACCCAAAGAGAAAATTGAAAATGAAGAAGCGGATTCCGAAAGCGTAGCCACGGCACTCGAGGAGGCTGAAGAGACTGCATGGGCTGAGATTGAAGAATTCCTTGAAAAAATGAGTCCCTATGATTTTCAGGATCTCTGTGCAGGGTTGTTGCGTGGAATGGGGTACTTTGTCGAGTGGGTGTCCCCGCCAGGTCCGGATAAGGGAATTGATATTATTGCTCATGTGGATCCGCTTGGGGTCAAAGGACCAAGAATAAAAGCTCAAGTTAAGCGGAAAGCAGACCGAGTCGCGGTTGACGGCGTTCGGGCTTTTATGGCTCTTCTTGCCGATTCCGATGTAGGCATCTTTATCTGCACAGGTGGGTTTACACGTGAAGCTGAATCGGAGGTCCGCCGACAGGAAAAAAGGCGAATTATGCTGATCGATCTTAAACGGTTGTTCGATCTTTGGACTGAGCATTATGAAAAAATACCAGATGCCCAGAAACGTCTACTGCCACTTCGGCCAGTTTATTACCTTGTGCCTGATGAATAATCAAAAAAGTAACGTAGGGTTGGAATGTATAATACAACGACGCAATGAGAGAGGAAACTTATGTCTAAACTGACAGATCAAGAACAAAGAGAAGTGCTCCGTTTCATTGAAGCTAGAAAGCCCTTGCCTGATAAATATCGTTTTTTACTCTACGAAGAGAAACGCGAAGTTGAATTGGTATGGAACGGAAAGTCGAATGAAGTTTGCAATATAGTTCTGCCATTTCAAGTGATTGAACAAGTGGACGAACCACGCTCTGAGGGAACGAAAGGGAAGAGTTACCCGATGTTCGAAGCTATGGGATTCAGTCTTGATAATCGCGGTAGGCAACTCAAGGGTTGGACCAACAAGCTCATCTGGGGCGACAACAAGCTGATCCTCTCCTCGCTGAAAAATGGACCGCTGCGCGAAGAGATCGAAAAACAGGGTGGCCTCAAGCTAATTTACATCGATCCACCCTTTGATGTGGGCGCCGATTTTTCCATGGATATTGAGATTGGCAATGACTCCTTCACCAAGAAGCCTAACATTCTTGAAGAAATTGCCTATCGTGACACCTGGGGCAAAGGAGCAGATTCCTTTATTGCAATGATTTACGAGAGGCTTGTGCTTATGCGGGATTTACTGGCGGATAATGGAAGTATATATGTACATTGCGACTGGCGGGTAAATAGTTTCATTCGAATGGTGTTAGATGAGGTTTTCGGAAATGAAAATCATAGAAATGAAATAATTTGGACATACCAAGGTTCATGGGTAGAACCCAAAACCTATTTCCCTCGCAGGCATCACTCTATTTATTTCTATAAAAAAAGCAGTAATGATTTTTTTAATAGATCTTATGAGGATAATATCGAAGAACAAGTGAATTTTTTAAGATGGAGAGAATATATTATTGATAATAAAATCTACGCTAAAAAAATGCCATCACACGACTTGCGTTTCAAATCATATATTGACCACTTTGAAAAAACTCATGGCCATTATCCATCTGGTGAAGATGTGGTGTTTGAGGCAAAAGGTGGTGTTATTGGCTCAGTTTGGAGCATTAAAACTGTTGACCCGAAATCTCCTGAAAATGTTAATTACCCCACACAAAAATCTGAAATATTATTAGAACGAATTATTCAAGCTTCTTCAAACGAAGGTGACCTGATTGCTGATTTTTTTTGTGGTTCCGGCACAACAGCAGCAGTTGCGGAAAAATTGGGGCGGAAATGGATTGTCAGCGATTTGGGAAAGTTCGCCATTCACACTACGCGTAAGCGGTTGATCGGCGTGCAGAGGCAACTTAAGGCTGAAGGGAAAAACTATCGTGCTTTTGAGATCCTTAATATGGGGAGATATGAACGCCAGCACTATATCGGAGTTAATCCCAACCTGCGTGAAGTCGAACAGCAGAAACAACTGGACGAAAAGGAAAATGCCTTTATTGACTTGATCTTGCGCGCTTACCGGGCTGAAAGAACAGTTGGGTTCCATACATTCCCGGGGAAAAAAGCAGGACGCCTGGTTGCGATTGGCCCGGTCAACATGCCAGTAACACGTTTGTTTGTGGAAGAGGTCATTATAGAATGCCGCCAGAACCACATCACGAGAGTCGATATCCTTGGCTTTGAGTTCGAGATGGGATTGTTCCCTTTCGCGCTCGACGAAGCTAAGGCTAAGGGAATTGATATCGCACCCAAGTACATTCCTGCCGATGTGTTCGACAAGCGAGCGGTAGAGAAGAATCAAGTGGTTTTTCATGATGTTGCTGCAATCGAAATCAAACCGCATATCAAAAAGAACAGCGTGGCTGTAGAGCTGACCGATTTTTCTGTCTTCTACTCGCAGGACTCTATTGCCAATGCCGAGGCGACTCTAAAAGATAAATCCAGCAAAATTGTGGTTGAGAAAGGTCAGATCGTCAAAGTGAGCAAGGACAAAGACGGCATTGTCAGCCGCGAAGTCCTAACCAAAAACTGGACCGACTGGATCGATTACTGGTCGGTCGATTTCAATTTTGAGAATAAAAAAGAAATCGTCCATATCAAAAACGAAGAGAATGGAGAATGGGAAGAAATCTGGACTGGGGAATACATCTTCGAAAATGAGTGGCAATCCTTCCGTACAAAAAAGGATCGTGCGCTGGAACTGACCAGCAGCCTTTGCGAATGTGAGCCGGGAAGGCGGAAACTTGGCGTAAAGGTAGTGGATATTTTCGGCAATGACACTATGATGATCATTGAAGTCAATGTTGGAGGGAAGAAATAATGGCGCTTCATCAAGATTTTCCGAAATCACCCTATGCTGTCATTGACCCGGCCATCCGCTGGTTTCCTGCCGATGAAGCCTTGCGCGAGAGCAGTATGGAGAAGTTGATGCCACCGCTGGTGTCGCAATTGCGCAAGAAGGTAAAAGAGTGGCGGGATAGTGGCTATATAGGGGCGGCAAATACAAGTAAGAGCCTGCTTAACTGGTGGTTTGGGTTTCCTCACTTATTGCCGAAAGCAGACGGATCCATGGCTGAGTTCCAATATTATTTTGCCCAACGCGAAGCTTTGGAGACAATTATTTTTTTATACGATGTAGTGGAGGTCAAAGACAAATTCGACATGATGCGTTTTGACAGCTCCGGCCTGGTATCGGCGAATATGTTTGATGAAACTTGGAGGCGCTTTGTGGTTAAAATGGCAACGGGTTCCGGGAAGACCAAAGTGTTGAGCTTAGTACTGGCCTGGAGTTTTTTTCACAAGCTGTATGAGCCGGATTCAGAGTTAGCACGAAATTTTCTGGTGATCGCGCCCAATATCATTGTCCTTGACCGTATCTATAAGGATTTTCAGGGATTGCGCATTTTTATTAAAGACGATCCGATTCTTCCGGAAAATGGAGTGGACGGGCACAACTGGCGCGATGATTTTCAAATGACTCTGCATGTGCAGGACGATGTAAAGATAACCCGTCCCACAGGAAACATCTTCCTGACCAACATCCACCGCGTCTATGCCGGTAATGACATTCCCGCTTCGCCCAACGATGAAAATACAATGGATTATTTTTTGGGTAAGAAGCCAAGCGGGGCAACAACCGATTCCAAAGTGGATTTGGGCATGATTGTCCGCGATATTGATGAACTGATGGTTCTCAATGATGAAGCACATCACATTCATGATCCGAAAATGGCCTGGTTCAAGTCGATCGAGGATATCCATAACCGCCTGAAACAAAAAGGGGCCGCCCTTTCAATGCAGGTCGATACAACGGCAACCCCCAGACATAACAATGGCGCGATATTCGTCCAAACAGTGGCCGATTATCCATTAGTTGAAGCCATCTCACAGAACGTGGTCAAGCATCCTGTCCTTCCTGATCCCCCGAGTCGCGCAAAACTGGTTGAACGGCAGAGTGCCAAATACACCGAGAAATATGCCGATTACATCAACCTCGGAGTGATCGAGTGGCGCAAGGCATATGCCGAGCACGAAAAGATGGGCAAGAAAGCGATCTTGTTCGTCATGACCGATGATACCCGGAATTGCGATGATGTTGCCGAATATCTTGAAAGTAATTATCTGGATCTGAAAGATGCGGTATTGGTCATTCACACTAAAAAGAATGGTGAAATATCTGAATCCAGCACAGGCAAGGACAAAGAGGAATTGGACAAGCTACGCAAGCAAGCCAATGACATTGATAGTTTGGAGAGCTCTTACAAGGCCATCATTTCCGTAATGGTCCTTAAAGAGGGCTGGGATGTACGCAATGTCACCACTATTGTGGGGCTACGGCCTTATGCCGCGCAAAGCAACATTCTGCCTGAACAGACATTGGGTCGCGGACTACGCAAGATGTATCCTGGTTTCATTGAAGAATATGTCAGTGTGGTTGGGACAAATGCGTTCATGGAATTTGTTGAGTCTATCCAGGCAGAAGGCGTAGTGTTGGAGCGCAAGCCGATGGGGGAGGGAACTCAGCCCAAAACTCCACTGGTTGTTGAGGTTGACAAAGAAAATATCAAGAAAGATATTGATGCATTAGATATAGAAATTCCGGTGCTGACTCCGCGTGTTTATCGGGAGTATAAAAACCTTGGAGACCTGGATGTTAGAGCCTTAGGCCATCAGCGTGTGATCTATCTCCAGTTTTCAGAAGCGGAACAGCGTGAGATTGTATTCAAGGATATCACCACCGGCCAAGTAACTCATACGACCATCCTTGATTCTGTTGGCGTTGCCGACTATAGCAGCGTAATCGGCTATTTCGCCCAGACAATCATGAAAGATTTGAGGCTGGTTAGCGGCTACAATGTGCTGTATGGAAAGGTAAAGGAATTTGTCAAAAATGAACTTTTCGATCACCCCGTAGAACTGGAAATTCAAAACACCCTGCGAAACCTATCTGAATTAGCGGCAACGAAAACCCTGGTTGAGACGTTTAAAAAAGCAATTAATGCACTTACCGTAAAAGAAAAAGGTGATGCTGAAATCCGTGATTCCATCAAGCTCAGGCAAACCCGTCCCTTTGTGGCCAAGGATCAGGGGTATCTCATCCCGAAAAAAAGTGTCTTCAACCGGATCATTGGCGATAGCCATTTGGAGTTGTTGTTCGCCCGTTTCCTGGAAGATTGCGAAGATGTAGTTTCTTACGCCAAGAATTATATGGCGGTACATTTCAAACTGGATTATGTCAATGCGGATGGCGACATCTCCAACTATTATCCCGATTTTATGGTCAAACTAACTGACAAACGAATTTTTATTGTTGAAACAAAAGGTGTTGAGGACCTGGACGTCCCTCTCAAGATGGAGCGGCTCCGGCAATGGTGCGTTGATATCAATCATATTCAAATAGCCATTAAATACGACTTTGTATATGTGGACCAGGAAAGTTTTGAAAAATTCCGGCCATCGTCTTTTAAGCAATTAATTGATGGATTTAAATTATATAAAAAGAAATAAAGTGTCTACTCCTGAAATCATTGCTAAATACTACGCATCCAGACACACAGATTATTGTGATGGATAATTTTTGATTTTTCCCTGTTTTCCCGATAAAATTGCTTCATGAGAGAGAATGAACCGACAATTGCATGCCCGAAATGCAAGACTGAGATCCGACTAACGGAATCCCTCGCGGCGCCACTGATCGAGGCTAAAAAACAAGAATTCGAGGAGCGCTTGGCGCGGCAAAGGAAGGACTTTGAGGCACGGGAAATGGACCTTAAGAACCGTGAAGAGGACCTCTCCAAAGCCAGAGAGAATCTTGACGATAAAGTAGCCGAGAAACTAAATCTCGAGCGGACCAAGATAGTGGCAGAAGAAGCTAAGAAGGCCCGCCTGGCCTCAGCGAAAGACTTGGAGCAAAAAGGTAATGAAGTTGTGGAACTTCAAGAGATCCTCAAACAGCGGGATGTCAAACTAGCCGAAGCTCAGAAAGAGCAGGCTGGGTTAATCCGTAAGCAAAGGGAGCTAGATGACGCCAAACGCGAATTAGACCTGACTGTAGAAAAGCGCATCAAAGAAGGATTAACCGCCGTCCGGGACCAGGCACGCAAAGAGGCAGAAGAAGAGCTGAAATTAAAGGTACTGGATCGGGAGCAAACCATTAAATCGATGGCGAATCAGATTGATGATCTAAAGCGCAGAGTCGAGCAGGGTTCTCAACAAATTCAGGGCGAGGTTATGGAGCTTGAACTCGAAACCATTCTGCGAGCCAAGTTCCCCATGGACCTAATTGAACCTGTCCCCAAGGGCGAGTTTGGCGGGGATATCCTACACCGCGTCCTCGGGCCTTTTGGACAGCTTTGTGGCACGATTCTGTGGGAGTCCAAGCGCACCAAGAACTGGACCGATTCCTGGATCTCTAAGCTTCGGGACAACCAGCGAGCTGCCAAAGCGGAATTGGCTATCCTTGTAAGTCAGGCGCTCCCAAAAGATATGGATACCTTCGAACTAATTGATGGGGTTTGGGTCACCCACCCCAGAGCAGTGCTTCCCGTGGCCGTTACCCTTCGGTATTCCCTTATCGAAGTGGCACTCGCGCGCCAGGCCGGAGAAGGGCAGCAAACCAAGATGGAGATGGTCTACCAGTACATAACCGGCCCACGCTTCCGTCAACGCGTCCAGGCGATCGCTGAAGCCTTCTCCTCAATGAATGAAGACCTGGATAAAGAGAAGAAAGTCATCACCAAGCAATGGGCCAAGCGTGAGGAACAGATTGACCGCGTCATGCAGTCCACCGTAGGCATGTATGGAGATATTCAAGGTATTGCAGGAAAGACCGCGCAGGAGATTGAGGGGTTAGATTTGAAGGCACTGGAGGCACCGGATCCAAATGAAGATGTGTCTTCGTAGTAAATGTTTTGTATTGTCACCACTCACCTTTATATTCAATATTTTTATTCATTATTCCATAAACTCCTTGTTGGCAGTTCATGATTTTTATTCGAAATGCTTATAGTTCATTGTCTACGAGGTTTAAAGTGTCTGTTATGAAGTTTGAAAGTTCAGTTACGTTCATTGTTATTGGATTTGCCCCTAAGGTTGCATAGTCAGGAATTGGTTCTCCGTGGTGTGGTCTGCAAGAAATTCCATTTATTAGATTTAGTTTAGAAATAATTGATGTTCGATTTGAGTTGTTTCTAAAAACAATGCCTTGAATTTCCATTTCCTTTATCAAATTGCCGAATGTTTGATTGTTGGCTGGCAAAGCACTTAGTTGTCGGTAAAATTTAAAGCGAATATGAGCTTCAAGAACATTTCTCAACCAACCCAATACGGATTCTTTTTTGCTAAGATCGGGGTGTTGTAAAAAGTTTTCTAATTCTTTGATATGTTTGAAGTAGTCGTTTTCTACCAATGTCTCTAATACCAAAGGCTCAATTACAGATGCTTTCGCAATGAAGTTTTCTGTTATCCGAAGGGTTTTTTTGTTACCAGCGGCAAAACCTTTTGATAGCTCATAGAGGAAAAACTCATTGTGACTCAGAACAACTAATTGTTTAATATTCGGGAATATATCTTTAATGAGTTGCACGGTATACATCATTCTGTTGCGGTCAAAACTTGAAAGAGGGTCATCGAAAATTATTACTTTGTTGTTTATTCCAGGATCAATGTCCAACTTGGAGAGAAAAAATGCTAAAGCTATTGTGCTTCTATCTCCTTCGCTTAAACAATCCTTTGTATTGTTGGGTTGATTGGAATCAAAAGAAATATCTTGCCCATCAATAGTTAATTTGTATCCAATTTTACTTACAGTTGCCATCCCGCGAGGGGGAATATGCACTACATCACAAACTCTGAAAAGTGTCTTAAATACAGTTCCTAAATAATGATTAATGCGAGTTTTATAACTCTTGAAAAAAGCAGCAACTGCTGTTTCTTGTTGCTGCACTAAAATTGGATAGGCAGTTTCTAATGATCTACATTTATGTCTTTCTCTTGTTAGTTGATCACAAAGAGTAGTAATTGGTGTCTCAAATCGTTTCTTTATTCTTTTTAATTTATCAACTTCAAGTTGTGCTTGAGTTACTGTTTGAATGCCTTCAATAAAAGCCTTAATGCTTGCATTAAAAGCTAATAAATTTTGATTATACTCGTTAATTTTTGCGTTAATGGTTTGCAAAGAAGCTTGAAATATTTCAACGGGGGCTGTAGCAGTTGCTATTGAAGGATTTTGAAGTTTTTGTTGAACTGATGCGATAAGTGTTTGAAACTCTGTTCTCAATAATGCTTCATTAGCAATAATATTGAAAGTTGGAGGTTGAACAGTACGTGGAAGGTGTGTTGTCCATGAAGAAATCCGTCCGGTGTTAGTTCGATTGAGATTATTTAGTGCTTGAATAACCGCATCTAAATTGAAAGATTGTATTTTTGATAAATGAGTCTCTATACTATTTATTAATGAATTGAAATCAGCATCAAATTGAAGTGAATAGGCACTTATAATATCTATAGAGACGTCAATTGCTTGTTTACAGAACGGACAATGGAGAGTAACTGGATTATCGATTTTTAATGCTACTCGTTTACTTTTTAAGTATGAAAAACCTTTATTTAACCAGTTTTCAGGTCCATCAAGTGTATTCTCAGCTAAATCATGGCAGTGATCTTTAAACATTGTGCAAAGTGCTTCATTTTGAATGGCATGAGAAGTTGTTTGCATAGCGGTAATTAACGTATTGAAATCAATTTCCGAATTTAAGTTATCCTGTTGGGATAAAGGTTCTAAAGTTCGAATTACTGAATTTGCATTAGCACTCGCTAATGCTTTTTCCGCAATATCTATTAGTCGGTCAATGTTTTGAGCTTGAGCAATTGGAGTCGCTATAAAAGACGTGATCATTTCTTCAGTTAGATTATTGCCTACTAGTTGAATTATTTGTTGCTCGATATTCGATTGTATTTGTCTTGATGTTGTTTTATCTGCTTTATTTTGTTCAATCTGTTGCTGGATTGCTATTCCCTGTGCCCCAATTACAAACTGATGAAGATGTTTTTTATGTTCATCACTAAATTCAAAGCCAGAGTAAATATTTTCGTTTACAAAGTGAATATCAAAAATATCAATTTCAGGAAAGGAGGTTGTCCATCCTGATCTTGGATTAAAGGTGTGATATGTGTCCCCACTCGAATCTCTTTGAACAATCTGTGCTGCTTGAGGTGTAGATTGATTTGTTGATATTCTTCGCTCAATTAGTATCGGTTTGTTTTGAGTTAAAGAACGAAAAATTGATGTCAAGGTTGTTTTGCCACTTCCATTATCACCAAAAATGAGAGTAAGTTTATTGAAAGCAATATCACCACTTGCCTGAAAATCCCGAAATTTCCCAATAGATGTAAGTCGTTCGATTTTATGTATCATTTTGAAAAATGTTTTTTATATGAACTGTTCATGGCGGCAGTTATTCTGATTGTTATTTTAATTTGTTTCATATAATTTATCGTGAGGTTTCACTATTTCCTCCTATTCCACTTCAAAATCCCATTCATCAACTTTAACTAATTTGTTTCCTTTGATCTTTAATTTATATAAGGGGGCATGCATAAAATAAACATTTTCACGAAATTGTTTAAACCAACGCATGGTTGAATTAGGAACTCTTAGTCCCAAGACAATTTCAACTAATGATTCTTGTTTAAATGGGAATTTAGTTTTATCGGAAATAATTCTCCATTCTTTTTCAATTTCCCAAGTTCTTAGTTTTGTTAATAAACTTATTGAAAAATCTGATATATTTATTGCATCGATTAGTTCGTCTGTATACTTAACTGGGAAAAGGGCTTTTTCTAATATTGGATCTTCGGCAGGCTCGAACTTCAAACAAACTCCAGTGTGATTTTCAGCATAATGTGACCACATTAATGAATTATTTCCATCTTCCGTGAAGCAGCTAACTCGTAATTTAGATTTTGATTCATCGATATCACTTATCCAATCATTATCGCCACGTTCTAATTTCCATTTAAAACAATTTATGACAATCTCAGCATGTTTAGGATTATTTTTTAAAGAAGGGTATTTCTCAAAATATAAATTCAAATAGTTTTCTAAGCTAATTGTGCATGCAGAGTCTAAGGGGTCATTTAAATCGAACTTTGTTGACATGTATAACTCTGCACTAGTTAACATCTCAATTAGATGTAGATTCATCCGATGATATTTATAGAGAAATTGCGGCTTCAGAGTCGTGAACTCTTTTAGCTCATTTTCAACTAGATCAGAAGGATTCATAAATTACTCATATGCATATCGTATTTGTGTAGTGTTGCAATGTGTATAGAGTGGCGAAATTCATGCGCAAATGGTTCACTACAAAAAATACCGTGCCCAAGCTGTCGCTTATGCCCAGCGCGCAGGAAGATACGCTAATGTTGAAAAAACCCCATCCTCCTTTTATAAAACTGATTGCATTATAGCAATGATAAAAATAATAATCAAAACTTCTTAATTAGAATCATTCCTTAAAATTATTTCGGGAAACTTGTGGAGCAATTGGGGACGGTGCTTGACTTTGTGACTTTGCGTTTTACAATCGCTTTCATTTACTAAATCAGGTAAAAGATAAAATCTTCAAAGGGCCTTGAGGGACGGTGCGTGTTTATATGTTTTTATGGTGTGAATGACAAGAGGGGCCTCTGGGGACGGTGCTTGTTTTTATGTATGTAGGGTTTTTTATGCGATAGGCTGCCCCGGCTTGTCGGCGTTATGAGCAAATGGGGACGGTGCATGACATTGTGACTTTGCGTTTTACTACCGCTTTCATTTACTAAATCAGGTAAAAGATAAAATCTTCTAAGGGCCTTGAGGGACGGTGCGTGTTTATATGTTTTTTTTGGTGTGAATGGCAAGCGCTTGCGGAGGGATCTGTTGGTGCGACTGAAGGATTTGGCGGGGCTCACCTGCACGGGGCATTGGTGTCAGGTCTTACATTAATACATTTGATTTGATATGATGCCTTCATGGGGGAAACGAGAACGTCCACAGCATGAAATCAGCGCGTTAGCAGATCGATCGTGCAAAAAACGGAGGAAGAAATGGATCCAGTGTCGTTGGAGAATCAAAAAACAGTAACCTGTGGCAAGTGCGGGAGTGGGAGTCCAGGCAATCTCGCCAATTGCCCCGCATGTGGAGGGCTGCTCGATCCGGGCCTTAAAAAACAGCCGCCCCTTTTTTCCAGCGCGAGTTTCGATCCAAATGAAAAAGAGAAGGATGACCGGAACATAGACCGCGCCCGTTGGATCATATTGGCCGTTGCCATTCTCACTATCATTGCCAGTCTGTATCAATGGTATGCCTTCGAGAGCGCACTGAATAAATTGAAGGCCGATCCCCTCATGCAGATCATCCCGGAAAAGGTCGTTGAAGCCAGGGCATTACTCCTGGGCGGCTTGGTCGTTGGAGTCATATTTGTCGGGTTGTATTTCTGGGCCAAAAGAAATCCCTTCGGCGCGGCACTGACAGCGCTTTTAATTTATGCTGCCGATACCGCCCTTCCCCTTATTTTTCTTGGTAACGCCAGCCGATTCGGTATTGTCCGCATATTGTTCCTGATCATGCTGATCAAGGGAACGCATTCCGGATATCGCTACAGGAAAGAGATGGGGGGGATTGGGGACGCCCATTAGAAGGCGCGTGTCAAGCAGGCGGATTTATATTTTAGGTATTTGCTTGGCCTGACAGATTTCGATTCGATGCCGCGCCCGTCGATTTCTATGGGGAGCCATGAGAGACGGTTCTTGTATTCTTGTATTTATGGGGGCATTAGTGTCAGGTCTTACATTATTACATTTGATTTGATATGATGCCTGCATGTCCAGGACGATGCGCATTGAATTTCCCGGTGCTGTGTATCATATCACGGCTCGTGGCAATGAACGGAAGAAGATATTTTTGGATGACCGCGACCGGGAGATCTTTCTGAATATCATTAAACAAGTCAAGGATCGCTTTCATTGGCTTTTCCATTCCTATGTATTGATGGGCAATCACTATCACCTGCTGGTCGAGACGCCTGAGGCCAATCTAAGTCGTGGCATGAGGCAGTTGAATGGAGTTTATACCAGGGAATTCAACTGGCGCCATGCCCGGGTCGGCCACCTGTTCCAAGGCAGGTTCAAGGCAATTTTGATCGAAAAGGACGATTACCTTGTCGAAGTGAGCCGCTATATCGCCCTGAACCCTGTCCGGGCGAACATCGTGAAAAAAGCCGAGGATTGGCCATGGGGTAGTTATCGGGCGAGCATCGGGATTGATAACCCTCCGGTTTGGCTAACCGTGGAGTGGATATTGGAACAGTATGGGGCAGACAGGAAGGTGGCCGCTGCCTGTTTCAGGCGCTATGTCGAGAAAGGGATCGGTGGTGAGTACCCTACTGATGAGTTGCGCGGCGGATGGATCCTGGGCAGCGAGAGGTTCCTGAATAAGGTCCAGGGGCTGATCGAAGAGAAAAATGAAGTGATCGAGATTCCCAGGGCGCAAAGGCAAGCGCCGCATAAGGAGCTTGATGAAATATTCCTGAAAGGCGCCCGGCGAGGGGCGAGCCGAGAAGAGTCAATCTACCGGTCTTATGTGGAATCCGGCTATACGATGAAGGAGATTGCCGATTACCTGGAAATACACTATGTCAGTGTCAGTCGGGCAATAAAAAAACATGAAAGTAAACGAGAAAAGTAATAATGTAAGACCTGACACCACCGCTGGCGATTCCCTGATTCCCTTCTAATTCCCTTCGCTTTTCGTTGAACGGGGAAATCTCTCCAGGATGAGGCGCCCGGCACGGAAATCCATGTGAACGCGAAAGGGCCAGAGCAGGGGATTGCCCAGGAGGCCGGCGGCGTAGCGGCCGGATATCCCGTTCAGCCCCGCCATCGGGAATTCGTTGACCTGCTGCCCCGCGAAGACCAGGGAGCCGAGGGCGACAGGGATGCCGTCGACACGAAGGACATTCTGGGCCCCGCCGGCGCCCTGTATCCCCGCCTGGACGATGCGGCCCGGGGCGACCTTCGGCCTGATGTGTTCCGCGGAAAAAACGGAGTCAACGAGGTGGGTGGACGCCGCAGAATCGAGGATATAAAGGGCCGGTGGCGATCCGGCCACGGAGGCCTCGACGACGGTCTGGTCGAAAACCAGCAGGGGGATGTCGGCCACGACAGCCGCCCTGTCGATGGTGCTGGCGAAGAGATCGGGCCGGTCAAGCGGGAAGAGGTCCAGGGTCCGGGCTTCAATGTCGATCGTTACGTTGAAGCGCTTGAGGAAGGCCGTCCCGACCAGGCCCTCCCGTCGCCCGCGCAGCGTCGCGATATCGGAGACCATGACCGGGACATTCCGAAAGACAAGGGCCCCGAACGCGACGGTGTCCAGGACGGCGAAACGGGTCGCGATCGCGGCTGTCCCGACACCCAGGGACGTGTCGCTTCCATGTGGGGCAAGGCCCAGCTCATCGGCCAGCAGCGGGCTGATGGTCATGAAGCCCGCCAGCGCCGAGTCGAGGTGGAAGAGGCAATCGCCCTTGCCGTTGAGCGCGAGGGGGATCATGCGGATGCCGCCGTGCCGTTCGGATGCGACCAGAGGGATGCGGATCCGTTCGAACCGCCCCTCCATCTGGAAAAGCTGTTTTCCGGCGAGCCCGTCGACTTGCGCCAGGTTGCCCGTAAAAAATGGGGGAAGAGGCTTGGACTCGCGGCTGAAGCGTTCCCGGACCAGCCCGGCGATCTCGAGCAAATCGTCGACCCGGCCGCGGTCCTGCGCGGCCCTCCAGAGCAGTCGCAGCGCTTCTTCGTAGAAAAAAGCGGAGGCGACGGCCCGGCGCAGGTGGGCGATGGCGGCATCGGCGTTGTTCCGGGCTGAGGCGATGCGCCCGAGCCCGAGATGGGCGCAGGGTTCAGCGGGAGACCGCTGCAGGACCCTCTTGAGGATGACCTCGGCCTCGCCGGGGCGTCCTGCCTTGAGAACAGCCAGCCCGCAGACGGCCATGTCAGCGGCGGCAAGGGCGGGGCTGGCCAGGAGTTGCGCCGCGAGCATGTCGGCCTCGTGGAACGAATTCGCAAGAAGGAGCGCGGCCAGTTTTTCAGCGGCCGGCTTCACGGTCGCCGACGGGCAGGCGGAGAAGGCATGGGCCTGCCCAACCATCATGGCGGCCAGGATCATCGTGAGGAGAATTCGAGCGTGTTTTTTCATTATGCACCTAGAATGGCATACGCCTGGCAGCGGCCGCGCGTTCAGTCGTCCGGGAAACCTTTTTCTGTTTTAGTGCCAAGGGGAATTGGGAACGGTGCAAGGATGTGTGGATTCAGGATACGAGCGACGGCATGATGGAGAAAGCGGCCTGATATGGAATCAACGGGATGCGCCCAATAAATACTCATGAACGACTCTTTACAATATCTCGTTTACCTATAGAATAGGTTATGGTTATGGAGGATGATGTGTTCAAATTCGCGAGAGCGTTAATGGTGGGGGCCGGGGCCTTGGCTTTCTTTTTTTCGTCCACGACCGTCTCGGCGTCTCAAAAGGCGCCTGTTTCCGCCAGCGAACAGAACATCCGGGCGTTCGAAAACGGACTTCGGGCCTTTTCCCCCGGGTCGGGTGAGCCGAACGCTCCGGCTCTCAAGCCACAGACGCTGGCCGAGAGAATGACTTATTACAAGGTGCCCGGAGTCAGCATCGCGGTCGTTTCCGAAGCCCGGATCGAATGGGCCAAGGGATACGGCGAAACCAAGGCCGGTGGCGGAAAAGCGGTGACTCCCGAGACCTTGTTTGAAGCGGCTTCGACGACCAAGGCGCTTGTCTCCTCCGTTGTTCTCCATTACGCGGCCGCGGGGCGGTTCGATCTGGACGCCGACGTCAATGCCTACCTGAAATCCTGGAAAGTCCCGGACAACGAATTCACGAAAACGGAAAAAGTGACCCTGCGGCGGTTATTGACCCACCGGGCCGGCCTGCCAATGACCAATATGGGATACGATGACAAAACCGGAGTGCCCACCTTGATCCAGGTGGTGAAAGGCGAGGCGCCGGCCGAAAACAAGGCCGCCGTTCCCGTGGCCGTGCCCGGAAGCCGTTGGGAGTATTCCAACGTCGGCTATGTCCTGATTCAACTGATTCTCGAGGATTCCCTTGGCTGTGATCTCGAATCGATCATGTCCAAGGCCGTTTATAAACCGTTGGGACTCGAATCGACGACGCTGGTCCACCCCCTGCCGCCGGCATGGCGGGAGCGGGAGGCGATGCCCCATGACAAGGACGGGCGGACGGGCGAGCCGAGTCTGCACTTGACCGCTCAAGCCCAAGGCGGCCTGCTAAGTACACCAGCCGATCTGGCCAAGTTTTTGATCGAGCTTATGCAGACTTATCGCGGCGCTTCCTCCCGTCTTCTGACCCGTGATATGGCCCGGGCCATGTTCCGACCCGAGGTCGAACTTGATCCTCGCCTTTTCGGCACCCCGATGAGCGAGGGATTAGGGCTGTTCGTCAAGGGGGAGGGGGCTTCGCTCATCATCGCCCATCCCGGCAATAACTACCCTGGTTCGGTCTGCTGGCTGATCGGCTTCCCGGAGCGGGGCCAGGGGGCGATCGTCATGCTGAATGCGGAAGGCGGGGAGATGTTGGCTCTCGAGATTCTGGCTGCTTTGGGCCGTATCTATGAGTGGCCGCCGCTGATGTAAGACCTGACATCAATTTACTTAACGAACGATCTTCATGGTTGAACTCGAGACCGTAACCTCGCGGGGATCTTGAGGGACGGTGCGTATTTATATGTTTTTATGGGGTGAATGGCAAGCGCTTGCGGGGGGAACTGTTGGTGCGACTGAAGGATTTGGCGGGGCTCACCTACAAGGAGATCTCGCAATTGCCCGAATTCTCCGCTATCAAGCAATATTCGCAGGCCTAGTTGCATATGGATGCCAAAAGGCGGCTGGCAGAAAAATGGTGGCTAAAGTCACAAAGTCAAGCACCGTCCCCATTTACGTTTTGAAGATTTTATCTTTTTTCCTGATTTAGTGAATGAGAGTTGCAGCGGCGCGCAAAGTCACAAAGTCAAGCACCGTCCCCAATTACCCAAGCTGCTGATGGCGATCGTCCGCGATTACAAAACGGGCGCATACAAGAAGATCCCGCGCTGGTCGGTCGCCGTCATCGCCTTTGCCCTTTTGTACGTGTTGAATCCCTTCGACATCATCGCCGATTTCATCGCCATCATCGGGTTTCTCGATGATGCGGCCGTAATTGCCGTCTGCCTGCTGCTGGTGGAGAAGGACCTTAACGAATACCGGGAGTGGAAAATCGCCCGCCTGCCTGGCTGACAGGGTTTCGCGGACGGACATAGAAGGCCCGACCGCTTGCACTCCGGTGCCAGGTCTTGCAGTATTGCTTTTGGACGCCATTGGGTGATGATGCCTGCAATTTTGCATGCGATTTTTCAGCAGGAGTAGCAGTTCCCGCCACCACCTTTGCCCCTTGAACTGACTCAATCATCCCAATTGCATATTAGCAAGAAACGTCCGTCGAGGTCCTATGGACATTTTATTCTTCCTGCTCTTTCTTATTGATTTCGCCTGAAAAACCTGATGCCAGAATACCTGCAGGCAGGGCAAACAGGCCAATGCCCAAGATGGCGATCGTGCCACCCAGGATTTTGCCGAAAAGTGTAACCGGGGATATTTCACCGTTGCCGATGGTGGTCAGGGTAGCTGTCCCCCACCACAAGGCAGCCGGAATGCTGGAGAATTTGTCGGGTTGAGCTTCGCGCTCAATAAAGTACATCAGGCTTGAGGATAAAACCAAAAAAATGAGAACCGAGAAAATGGTGATCAGCAGCTCTTCTTTCTTTTCCTGAAAAACATTTTTGATGACTCGCAGTGATTTGAAATAGCGGCCTACTTTCAGCAGGCGGAATATGCGGAACAGACGCAGGGCGCGTAGGAAGCGCAGGTCGAAGGGGATTATCATTGGCAGATAGAACGGAAGGATGGCCAGCAAGTCGATGATCGCCATCGGGGTGAATAAAAATCTTGTTCGGCCCCAAAGCGAATGTTTGAATCTGGGATTTTCCGTACTGCTCCATAGCCGAAGAAGATATTCAACCGTGAAGATCAGAACGGAAAAAACCTCGAACCAACGGAAAAATGATCGATAATGCAGGTAGAGTGATTCCTCGGTTTCGAGGATCACGGCCAGCACGTTCAAGAAGATCAGCACCATCAGGGACAGATCGAGCTTTCGCTCCAGCTTGCTCTCCGGCTTGCTCTCGATCCCCGTGCCATCCAGGAGCTCATAGATTTTTTTTCGCATTCTCATTTTAATTCTCTCAAATCGTTTCCCGGTCAGTTTTTAGATTTATCAAATTCACGGATTTTTAGCAATACTCGATTTACCTAATTCAGGGACGGTAATTCGGGGAAAGTGCTTGATTTTTTTGCACAACTCATTTTTTCGTCTTCTTTTCATGCAGATACATCGGTCCCAGCGAGTATATCCTGATATCGGCAAACCCGGTCAGCCCATTGCCCCAGAAATCACATTTGCATATAAACGAGCACCATCCTCAAGGCCGATAACTTTACAATTGAGACCTGACCCCAAGGCTCCTTGACCCCAAGGTTCCTCGTGAGATATTTTTTAGAAACTTATATTTATTGCATATCCAGCAAAAAGGAGATTGGCAGCATGAAAAAAGCACTATGGATCGCGGCCCTGGCCGCACTCGCCGTGAGCCCCGCCCTCTGGGGCCAGACCATCACCGTAACTTCGCCCACAGCGAGCACAGACTGGTGCATGGGCGATCCCTGCACGGTCACCTGGACGATTTCCGGCACTGTGCCGGCCAACGTAGCCATCCGCCTGCGCCGTGACGGCGCGCCGAACAGCGAAGCCGCCGCCTGGAACCTCACGGGCAGCACGGCCACCGCCGCCGGGACCTATTCCGCCAGCGTCCCCGAAACGCTTCCGGCAGGCAGGTACTACATCCGCGTCAAGGCATCGGATACCATACAGGACGACAGCCCTGCCTTCGATGTCATCGCCTGTACCCCCGCCGGGTCCATCCGCGTGACCTCGCCCGATGCCGACGATTCCTGGCAGCGCGGCTCCCGTCATACCGTCACCTGGACCAGTTCGGGAACGGTGTCAGGCACGGTGTCCATCCGCCTGCGCCGGGAAGGGGCGCCGGCGAGCGAACCCGCCGTTCATAGTTTCACCGGCAGCACCGCCAATGACCGGAGCGAGCCCATTGACATTCCCGACTCCATACCCGAAGGCAGGTATTACATCCGCGTCAAGGCTTCGGATACGATATCCGGCGACAGCGCCGTCTTCTCCATCACGAAATTCCTGGTCGCCACGATTGTCACCCCCCTATTGACCATCGACCAATACGACCTGGCGTTTACCGGCGCCGGCCTCGAATATGGCCCGGATCGAGGGTTTCTTATCGCCAATATAAAGAACCAAGGTACCGCTCTGGTCGACCGCGACGTCAACTTTTCGGTGGTGTTCCCTGAGATGGTCCGCGACGGCGCCCGGCAGTTCACTCACCACCTGTATATCCCGCCCGGCCAGGAAAGGAGGATGGTGGTCATGACCATCCCCGAGAATCAGATCCCCCTCAGATCCGGGATGCTGGTCCGCGTTACCATCGACGGCCCCCTTTCCCAGATTCCCGAGACGAACGAGGACAACAACACCCGCGAGATTCGGGTCGCAAAGCTGGATTTCGAATTCCGGGCTCCGCAGAGCAGTCTGCAGCTCTCCAAACTCTACATGCAGGGCGGCGACGATTTCCGGGTGAGGTTCCAAATCAAAGTACTGCACAACATGAACAGCGTCGTCCGCAATGTCCATGTCCACTGGACGCTCTCCGGCCCCGATGGGCCGATTTGCGACTACAACCACATATTCGCAGAGGTCCCCCCAGGCTTCGGATATACAGTCTGGGAGGTAGACGAGAAATTCGGCAAGCAGGGGAGGCCGAACGCCCATTGGCCGGCATTGCGCGAAGGGGTCACCTACCGCGTCAGCGCCGGCATCACTGATCCAGGTGATGATTTTTACGAAGTGAACCCCGCCAACGACTCGGCAACATTCACCTTCAGCTTCCCGGACTAAAGCCCGATCAGCGATTGACAACCAGCGGGAGCGGCCTGCAGCGCGTCAGGGTTGACGCGGATGACCGAGTTGAGCCCAAGCCCGCTGCGGTCGAGGGCCTCGATCCGTTCCAAATAGCCCTTCACGACATCGCGGATCGTGAAGCGGCCCGGCTCATAGCCTTGCCGCAGTTGAGCGATCGCGATTTCCTCCAGAAAGGAATTGCCCGCCGACGGCTGAAGCCGCTCCATGCGGCAGGACGTGCGAAATTTTCCCTGCTTCTTTTTGGGGGCTAAGGGGACGGTGCTTGACTGTGTGACTTTGGCCTCAGTCCCATAGGGGGGCTAAGGGGACGGTGCTTGACTGTGTGACTTTGGCCTCAGTCCCATAGAATGCAAATCTCGAACCGGAGCGAAAGGTTGCCGCACCTGGGGCAGAGGATGCGAATTTCATCGGCATATGAATCGTTGACCATCCAGGGCTCCTCGCCCGGGAAATGCCGCTGCAACTTGGCCGGGCCCCAGGCGCCGGGATCGTCGGGCATCGTTAGCTTCATGCCGCACATGTGGCAGTGCTTGGGAAACTCCCCCTCCGGCTTTTTCTGCAAAATGACGATCTTTTTGCATTCCAGGCAGATGGCAAAGGAGTGATGGATGAACCCGTCCGTTACGCCGACCCAGACGTCCTTCTTTCTGAATCCGCAGGGACAATTGAGTTCCAGGCCGTAACCGGGCATCTTTTTTCTCCCAGGGGGCACCTTGGTGTCAGGTCTTACATTATAACAAATCAATTGATAGGAAAAGTATAAACGTAAGACTTGACAACAATTCTCCATAAAATCCTGGCTTGGGGCTTCGTGACCGCGTTGGTCATCCCTGTCACGAATTGACAGGGTGGGCGGATTATCATGTTTGTATGGAAAACGACTTAGGGAAACAACTTGGGCCGGTCATCAAGAGGCGGGGAAAGCATTTCTTTGTCATCGAAGGGCGCGAGATCGGGCCGTTCCTGCACGATGAGGATGATCTCATCCTGGTCGGCCCGGATGTGCAAGCCGTTATGGGATCCATCAAGAGGGCAGGGGAAAAGCCGCGGCGTTGCGTCATTTGCATCTGGTTTTCCGAAGAAGACCGGCGCATCTTCTTCTCGGCGAACGGCGGCAAAACCCTGGAGGACGCCATCGAGATCATCAACGCCGGCGACACCGACCAGGGGGTGGCGGCCGAGTACATGTATTTGCGAGCCCTGCTCGGTGAGCGGAAAATGGACTTCGAGCTGACCGGGCAGAGGTTCATCCAGCGCAACGGGAGGCATTACGACCAGTTGATCTGGCAGTCCACCGACGGGAAAAAGGGATCGATATTCTTCGACATTACCGGCTTTTTCGGCCTTTTCGCCGAGGAGATCGAGAAAATACTGGGGAAGCCGGGCGATTGACAGGATCCAGAGGGCTGGACGAAAGGGGAGAGGTAGGGTATACAGGAAGAAAGGAGCCTTGAAAGAAAAAGGCAAAAGGAAAAAGGAAAAAGGCAAAAGTGAAGAAAGAGATCGACCCTTTGCTTGCTGCTAACAAGAACATTAATACTGAGAGATCGTTTCAGCGTTCTTTTGTCCTGGCCGAAGCCAAAAAGGTCTTTGTCCAGGATTCGTCCTGGACGCAGCACGGCCCCAGCCATTGGCTGCAGGTGGAGAAGAACGCGGTCATGCTGGGGGAGCATACCCCGGGATGCGACCTGGAGGTCGCCAGGCTGTTTGCCCTGCTGCACGATTGCAAGAGGCAGAACGAGGGGAGAGACCCGGATCACGGCGCCCGGGCAGCGGATTTTGCTCAGGAGCTTTTCGACAAGGGGATGCTGCACCTGAATCACGGCCGGCTATCGACTTTGAAGTTCGCCATGATCCATCACAACGGTGGGCAGGTAAGCGACGACCCGACCATCGGGGTCTGCTGGGACGCCGACCGCCTGGACCTGCCCCGCGTTGGCACGACGCCCGACAGCGAATTGCTCTCCACTCAATATGCCAGGGATTTGTTGAAGGCAAAACGGTGAGCAGGTTTTCTGACTGTCTTGAACAAGAAAATATCGATTATTTCGGCAATCTGTTTCCGATTTGTATAATATTATAGGCATTTATAACCAATATCAACAAAATACTCAATGCACTGAGTAATTTGTTGACATTTCATGATCACCATGGTAATGTGCTGGGCATGAGCGAATTCGTCAGGAAAGATTACTTCGCCCGGCTGAAGCAAGGGCTGACCGGCAGACCGAACTTGATCCAGGTCATCGTGGGGCCGCGCCAGGTCGGCAAGACAACGCTGGCCCTGCAATTGAAAAAATCCTGGGACGGCCCGAGTTTCTATCACAGCGCCGACTTGCCGAGCGCGCCGGACCCGTTCTGGCTGGAGGAACGCTGGCAGGAATGCCGCGCCTCCCTGCCGGCTGCGGGCCGCGAATGCCTGCTGATCCTGGATGAAGTGCAGAAGATCCCCCGCTGGAGCGAAGTGGTCAAGAAAATGGCCGACGAAGATCGCATCGCCCGCCGCGCCATAAGGACCGTTCTGCTGGGCTCATCCTCGCTGCTGATGCAGAAAGGACTCATCGAAAGCCTGGCCGGCCGCTTTGAGCTTCATCGGCATTTCCACTGGTCATACGGCGAATGTAGGGAATATTTCAGGCTCAGCCTGGACGAATACCTCTTTTTCGGCGGTTATCCCGGCGCCCTGCCTCTGCGCGGAGACGAAGCGCGCTGGGGGCGGTACGTCCGCGACTCCTTGATCGAGTCGGTGCTCGGAAAGGACGTGCTGCTCATGGCCCCGGTCGCCAAGCCGGCCCTGCTGCGACAGGTTTTCAGCTTGTGCCTGGCCCATCCCGCGGAGATCATCAGCTACCAGAAGATGATCGGCCAGCTCCGCGACGCCGGCAACACGGTGACGGTCGCATCCTACATCCGCTTGCTGGCCGACGCGTTCCTGTTCGCTCCCCTGGAGAGATACAGCGGCAGCCGTGTCCGCCAGCGGGGCTCGATCCCCAAGATCGTGGTCCTGGACAACAGCCTGCTTGCGGCGACTTCAGGCAGGGCGTTCGCAGAGACGCGATCCGATCCTTCCGCATGGGGCAGGATCGTGGAGAACGCGGTGGGGGCGAAGCTCCACGAATGGCTGCAGGAGCGGGGCGGGCGGCTTTTCTATTGGCGACAGCGCCAGGACGAAGCGGACTATGTGCTTGAAGTCGGGGGCCGTCTCCTGGCGCTGGAAGTGAAGTCGGGGGTCCCGGGCAAATCACCGAACGGCTTGCGGCAGTTCGCCAATTCGCATCCTCGCGCCGAAAAAGTTCTGATTTCTCAATCCTCTGAAGCGGGAACTGCCGGGATTCGTCGTGTCGCCTTGGATGAGTTTTTCCTCGATCCCGGTTCCATAATGGGCTGACGCTTTTTTCGCGTGTTCCCGCGTCTGCTTCATGTGCATCCGGCCATACCGTCGCTATGTGACTGAGGCTGACCGGATGGATGCGAAACCTCCGGCAGGCAAGGCGATTTCAACGTTTTGAGGTGTGACCATTTTGTGACTGCTTTATCCAAAAAATGGCGAAAAAAGACCTAAAAATGCGTCGATCACGTTTTTGAGGAGTTGTCGGAGATTGCCGATAAGAGAGAAAGAAAAAGTGGAGCTGAGGAGGATCGAACTCCCGACCTTCTGAATGCCATTCAGACGCGCTCCCAAACTGCGCTACAGCCCCACCAAGGCAGTAATATAACATAGAATTAAAGGAAAATCAACTCAGACTTTAGATGTCAGACGTTAGACGTTAGACGTTAGACGTCAGACGTCTAACGTCTCAATCTTGACAAAAACAGCCCTTCTGGCTACCATGGCTGAACAGGGGAAAAAACGGAGCCGCCATGGCCAAGAAAGAGAAGTCGGATGAACTGATCGTCGTCGACGCCGAGCGCTACCGCAGGGTGAAAAAAGCCCTGGAAGCGCGCAAGGCCAGCGACCCGGCGGCGTCCCCCGGCCTGGACGAGAAAGAGACCACGCGCGAGCTGGTCGTCGTCGACGTCAAGCGCTACAAAAAGGTCAAGCAGGCCCTGGCCGAGAGCGAGGAACGCTACCGCCACCTCTTCGAGAACGTGCCCATCGGCATTTACCGCACCACCCCCGACGGGCGCATCGTCGACGCCAACCCCGCCCTGGTCAAGATGCTGGGCTACGACTCCTTCGCCGGGCTGGCGAAACGCAACCTGGAGAAGGACGCCTTCGAGCCCGGCTACGACCGCGGCAGCTTCATCCGCCTCCTGGAGCGCGAAGGGGAGATCAAGGGGCTGGAGGCGGGCTGGCGGAAAAAGGACGGCTCCCTGATCCAGGTCCGCGAGAACGCCAAGCTCGTCCGCGACGATCTCGGCCAGGTCTTTTTCGAGGGCACGGTCGAGGACATCACCCAGGGAAAGCTGGCCGAGGAGGCCCAGCGGCGGCATACGCGGCAGATCGAGATCCTCAATTTCATCATCTCCAGGGGCAACATGGCCGGGTCGCTGCAGGAGATGCTGGAGGTGATCCTCGACTGCGTGGGAGAATTGCTGGAATTCGACACGGTCGCCGTCTTCCTGCTCGACCCCGGAGCCGGGAAGATGGACCAGCTGGCCGTGCGCGGGGCGGACAAGGACGCGCGATTAGACGAGAAATACATGGCGCTGGAAAACCCGCCCTTCGCCAACGTGCTGCGCGGCGAAGCGGTCTACGCCGATCGGGCCCGGGAGAACCTGCCCGACCTGGCCGCAAGCTGGGGCTGGCGCATGGCCGGCAGCATTCCCCTGGTTTCAAAGGGACGGGTCATCGGCGCCCTGAACGCCGCCAGCCGCCGCCGCGACGCTTTCAGTTCCGAGGAGAAGAACATCCTGGAGATGATCGGCAAGGAGGCGGGCACCCTGATCTCCAAGCTGCAGACCGAGGCGGCGTTGCGCGAGAGCGAGAAATACTACCGCACGCTGGTCGAAACGTCGCCCGACTTCATCTTCACCCTGGGGCTGGACGGCACCGTGACCATGGTCAACCGGCGCTTCCTGCAGTTTTCCGGCTTCGTCGCCGGGGACGTCGTCGGCCGCAACGTCCTCGAGCTGGTGGGCGACATGGATCCCGGCTTCCTGCGGGAGGGGATGCAATCCCTGGTCGAATCCAACGAGATTTTCTTTTATGAATACCCGGTGCGGCGCAGGGACGGCTCCTCTTTCCCCATGGAAATGGCCCTGTCGGTGCTGACCGATCCCGGCGGCCAACCGTCCGGGATCATGGGCGTCGGCCGCGACATCAGCGAGCGCAAGCGGGGCGAGGCGGCCGAGCGCGCCCGCACCCAGCAGATGGAGATCCTCAACTGCATCATTTCCCAGGGGAACCTGGCCGAGTCGCTCGCGGAGATGCTGGAGGTGATCCTGGACTGCGTGGTCCAGCCGCTGGCCTTCGACAATGCCGCCGTCTTCATGGTCGACCCGGATGCCGGGGCCGTGGAAATGAAGGCACGCCGCGGCCCGGCGACCGGGTTCTCCCAGGATCAGCGCTTCATGGACATCGGGCAACTGCCGTTCTCCCAGGTGCTGGGGCGCGGCGTGCCCATTTTTCTGGACGATACCGAGAAGACCCAACCCTATTTCCTCGAACAATGGGGCTGGCGCATGGCCGGCAGCGTCCCCCTGCTCTCCAAGGGGCGGGTGGTCGGCGCCCTGAGCGTGGCCAGCTGCGTGCGCCGCGCCTTCAGCCCGGAGGAGAAGAATACCCTGGAGATGATCGGCAAGGAGGCCGGCACGCTGGTCTCCAAGCTGCAGACCGAGGCGGCGTTGCGCGAGAGCGAGAAATACTACCGCACGCTGATCGACACCTCGCCCGACATCATCGCCGTCATGGACCTCAAGGCCAGGCTGATCACGGTGAACCAGCAGTTCCTCAAGGCCGGAGGCTACTTCTACGACGAGGTGATCGGCGCCTGCACCTACGATTTCGTCGCCGGGTTCGACCGCGACCTGCTGGCCAGGAGGACGGATAAGTTCATCGAGAACAGGAAAGTCTCGGGATCGGAGTACCTTTTCCGCAGGAAAAACGGCCAGACCATCCCCCTGGACGTGTCGGCCGGCTTCCTGTTCGACGAAGCGGGAAACCCCAATGGCATCATCGCCATCGGCCGCGACATCAGCGAGCGCCGGCGGGCCGATGAGGCCCTGCGCGCCAGCGAGGAGAAGTTCCGCTCCATCGCCGAGCAGACCAGCGACCTGATCGCCATCACCGACGGCGAGGGGGGCATCACCTACGCCTCGCCCTCGGCCCTTTCCATTTTCCAGTACGCCCCCGGGGAGATGGTGGGCTGCAACTTCATCGAATTCCTCGACGCGTCCTCGGTGCCCGCGGCGCTGGCGGCCTTCCGCGCCGACCAGCACCCGGGCCGGCGCTCGGTCGGCCTCGAACTGCTGATGAAGCGCAAGGACGGCACGGTATTCACCGGCGAACTGGCCGGCTCGAGTTTCCAGTACGGCGACCGGCACGGCTCGCTGGTGGTCATTCGCGACATCAGCCAGCGCAAGCAGGCCGAAGAGGAACTGCGCTTCCTCAGCTCCATTACCGAGAACACCACCGATGCCATCTTGGTCACCGATGCCGACTATCGCATCACCTATATCAACAAGGTCGGGGAACAGTTCTTCGGCTATACTCTGGACGAGCTGCGGGGGAAGACTCCTGACATCTTCAATGTCGAAGCCGAGGCAGCCCAGATCCAGAAGCGGGTCTACGACACTGTCGCCAAAGGCGAAACTTATCTGGGCGAGTCGCTGAACCGGCGCAAGGACGGCACGACCTTCTTTTGCGAGTACAAGGTGATGCCCCTGCGAGGAGACGACGGCAGGACCCGCTCCTATTTCTCGGTGCAGCGGGATATCAGCGAGCGTAAGCAAGCCGAAGCCGACCTGCGCGAGAGCGAGGAGACGTTCCGCCGCACCTTCGCCGCCATCCCCAGCCCGGCCTACATGTGGGTGAGCCAGGAAGAGGGCCGCATCACGCTGAGCCAGTTCAACCAGGCGGCCGAGGGGATCACCCAGGGAAAGATCCGCGACTTCCTGGGCATCGACGTCGATCGGCTCTATGCCGACCGGCCGGAATTGGCCAGGACGATCAAGGCGACGATGCAAAGCGGCAAGCCCCAGAGCGAGGAGACCCGGTACACCTTCCAGTCCACCGGCGAGACGAAGTGGCTGGTCGTCGACTACGTGCGCACATCCCCCGGCCACGTCATGGTCATCACCCGCGACGTGAGCGAGCGCAAGCAGGCCGAGGCCAAGCTGCTGGCCTACCAGGAGCAACTGCGTGCCCTGACCTCGGAGCTGACCCTGGTCGAGGAGCGGGAGCGGCGGCGCCTCGCCGCCGACCTCCACGACCAGATCGGCCAGAACCTGGCCCTGTGCAAGCTCAAGGTCGTCGCCCTGGAGAAGGGCAAATCCACGGCGAAGGCCCGGAGCGAGCTCTCGGCCGTGCGCCGGCTGCTGGAATGCAGCATCCAGGACGCCCGCTCGCTGATCTTCGACCTCAGCCCGCCGGTGCTGTACGAGCTGGGCTTCGAGGCGGCCCTGGAATGGCTGGCCGAATGGATCGGCGAGCAATACCATGTCCCGGTCGATTTCGAAAGCCATGCCGCCGGCGTGACCCTGGAGATCGACCGCCAGGTGATCCTGTTCCAGATCGTGCGCGAGCTGCTGGTCAACATGGGCAAGCACTCCCAGGCCGGCCGGGCCAAGGTCATCCTGTCGCTCGAGGGCGCGCTGCTCAGGATCCAGGTCAACGACGACGGCAGGGGTTTCGACGCCTCGCGCGTCTTCGATTCCCGGAAGCCCCAGGGCGGCTACGGCTTCTTCAGCATGCGCGAGCGCCTCAATTACCTGGGCGGCAGCATGGATGTGCGTTCCAAGCCGGGCATGGGGACGCAGATCACCCTGACGGTGCCCAGGGAATCCCCGGCGGCGAAGAACGGCGGAAAGGAGGGTTCATGAGCGTCAAGATCATCATCGCCGACGACCACAAGATCATGCGCGACGGGCTGCGCAACATGCTGGACAAGGAACCCGGCATGGAGGTGGTCGCCGAGGCCAAGAACGGCCGCGAGGCCGTGCGCCTGGCCGAGCAGCTGCGCCCCGACATCCTGGTCATGGACATCTCCATGGACGACCTCAACGGCATCGACGCCACGCGCGCGCTGGTCGGCAAGGGCCTGGGGACGCGGATCGTCGCCCTCTCCATGCACGCCGACAAGCGCTTCGTGGCCGGCATGTTCGAGGCCGGGGCCATGGCCTACCTGCTGAAGGAATGCTCCTATGAAGAGCTGATCCAGGCCATCCGCCAGGTCATGTCTGGCCGCACCTACCTCTGCTCCATGATCTCCGGGGTGATGATCCGCGACTACATCCAGCGCATGCGCAAGAACGAACCCTCGCTGCTCAGCCCGCGCGAGAAGGAGATCCTGCAGCTGATGGCCGAGGGCAGCACCACCAAGCGCATCGCCGACCAGCTGAAGGTCTCGGTCAAGACGGTGGAAACCCACCGCCAGCACGTCATGGACAAGCTCAACATCTACAGCGTCGCCGAGCTGACGAAGTACGCGATCAAAGAGGGAATAACGTCATTGGATACGTAAGGCTTGTAGTGTCAGTGTCAGTGACAGTGTCAGCAAGAGGCCTTACGGGCATTAGTGGTAGTGATAGTGGTAGTGGTTGCAGGAGGCAATTCCCGGGCTGAGTGGTAGTGATAGTGGTAGTGGTAGTCAGATATCAGAGCCATTCTTGTTCTTTCGCATCACGCATAACGCATAACGAGGGAACGGAAGCCATCGGTTTGCGGTGGACGGTTTACGGTGGACGGTGGACCGTAAGAGAAGGCAAAAGGCAAAAGTGAAGAGGCAAAAGTGAGGAAAACAAGACTAAAAACAGACCGGGAATTCGCCGAAGTGCGATCTTTTTCCCTTTTTAGTTTTTACCTTTCGCCTTTTGTCTTTTTTTCCGGTTCGGCTTTCTTCCACGGTCGCCGGTCGGCAAGGGATTTTTTCATTGTGCCGGCAGTTTTCCCGCTTTTTTTCCCGGACTGCAGCTTAACTAGCCGCCGTGTGTTCTTGAACTGGTTGACGAAATTCTGCTTGATCATTTTACCGACACCAATATAGCACAGGACAGGATTGAGGTAAAAAAAAGAAGAGGGGATGAAACTTTCCCCCTCTCCCCCCTTACATTGTGACCCTATGTTATGAACTTAATATAATTATGTATTCTTTATGCCGGTCTGCCAATCAGGGAATACCCTAGTGACTGGTTCCAAATACCCTAGTGCCGGAGAGAACTTCGTAACGCGTAACGCATGACGAGCAGGCGAGGGGCGAGGGGCTAGGGGTGAGGGGTAAGATAGAAGAAGAAATGGCAACCGGTGTAAGGCGTAAGGTGGAAGAAAGGTATTTATAGGACTTAAATTCCAAAATCTCAAAATTCCAAATAACAAACAATATCCAAATTCCAAATTCCAATTTCCAAAACAAAAGCTCCTTTCAATTGCATTCATTTTCTTTGTTTTGGTCATTGGGTAATTGGAATTTATTTGGGATTTGGTGCTTGGTGCTTGGAATTTAAGTCTTCGTATTGCAGTTTTTGCCCGTAAACCGACAACCGATTTCTTCTATTCACTCGCTATGCGTTAGGTGTTATGCGAAAGAACAAGAATGGCTCTGATATCCGACTACCACAACCACTATCACTACCACTGATGCCCGTAAGGCCTCCTGCTACCACTACCACTATCACTACCACTTGTTGTTTGGTTTTATCTTGAAAAATCGGGCAAATTCCTGTAAATTGTCCTTGTGAGCAAACGCGCATCGGCATTCGTGTTCCTGCTGGCGGCCGTTTCGGCGCTGCCATGCGGCCCCGCCCTCGGGGCGGCGCCGGCCCAGGCCCGGCTGGAGAACATCCGCTATTATTCCTATCCCGAGTACACGCGCGTGGTCCTCGACCTGAGCCGGGAGATCAAGATCGGCGAGAAAGTGCTCAAGGGCGGCGAGGGCGGCCGCCTCTTCTTCGACCTGAAGAACTGCCGCTTCGCCCTGAACTATCCCCGGGAGAAGATGAACGAGATCCGCATCGCCGCCGGCAACCTGCAGCGCATCCGCATCGGCAGGTTCCAGGCCCAAACCATCCGCGTGGTCTTCGACTTCGACCGCATCGGCAAGTACAACCGCTTCTACCTGACCTCGCCCTTCCGCATCGTCTTCGACATCTACCGCCAGGACGAGTTCGTCAGCCACGCCCGGCGGCAGGGCCGCGAAGGGCCACCCGCGGCCGGGACCCCCGGCGAAGGCGCCCCGCCCGACACCGCCGGCGGCGGCACCCCCTCCATCGCCCGGCAGCTGGGACTCGGCGTACACCGCATCGTCATCGACCCCGGCCACGGCGGCAAGGACCCGGGAACCGTCAACCGCGCCCTGGGCCTCAAGGAAAAGGATATCACCCTGGACATCGGCAAGCGGCTGAACGCCATCCTCAACGAGCACAGGGACCTGGAGGTCATCCTCACCCGCCCGCGCGACGAATACGTCCCCCTCGAGGAGCGGGCGGCGATCGCCAACTCCAACCAGGGCGACCTCTTCATCTCCATCCACACCAACTCGGCGCCGCGCCTGGGCGCGCGCGGAGTGGAGTCGTATTTCCTGAACATGACCACCGACCCCCGGGCCATGGAAGTGGCCGCCCAGGAGAACGCCATGAGCACCAAGTCCATGGCCGACATGCGCTCGATTCTCGACCAGATCCTGCGCAACAGCAAGATCTCCGAATCGCGGACCTTCAGCCAGTGCCTCCAGGCCAGCATGGTGGCCCACCTCAAGGCAAAATTCGACGCCATCGAGGACCTGGGCGTGAAGAAGGCCCCTTTCTATGTGCTGCTGGGGGCGCAGATGCCCTCGTCGCTGGTCGAGGTCTCCTTTCTCAGCCATGCGGCCGAGGCCCGGCGCCTGGCCACCCCGGAGTACCGCCAGGCCGTGGCCGCCGGCCTCTACCTGGGCATCATCCGCTTCATCCAGGGCCTGGGCAAATGATGCAACTTTGCTGCCGTTTCGAGCGTCTTGAAAATAAAAACCAGGAAAATAAAAGGAGGAACCCATGAAAAAGACAGGCTTGATCGCCGGCGCCAGCTTCCTGGCCGGGGCAATCTTTTTCGCCCTGAGCTTCGGCTTCCTGCAGAAAGGCGTCCATGACCAGCCGGTCATCGCCCCCGAAGTGGCCCACGCCGAGTCCGTGGCCGCGCCGGCGCCCGCCCCCGACAGCTTCGTCGCCATCGTGCGCAAGGTCAAGCCGGCGGTGGTCAAGGTGGTCTCGGAAGCGATGGTGGAGAGGCGCTCGATGTTCGGCGACGACTTTTTCGACCAGTTCTTCAACGCGCCGCGGCGGCAGGAGCGGCGTTCCGGCGCCGGCTCGGGCTTTTTCATCTCCGCCGACGGCTACATCCTGACCAACAACCACGTGGTCCAGGACGCCGTCAAGGTCAAGATATTCGATATCGACCAGAAGGAATACACCGCCAAGATCATCGGCACCGATCCCAAGACCGACCTGGCGCTGCTGAAGGTCAGCGCCGAAAAAGTCCCCTTCATCCCCCTGGGCGATTCCAACAGCGTCGAGGTGGGCGAGTGGGTGCTGGCCATCGGCAACCCCTTCAACCAGGACCTGACCGTGACGTCGGGGATCATCTCGGCCAAGGGGCGCCAGCTCGGCATGGCCACCTACGAGGACTTCCTGCAGACCGACGCCGCCATCAACATGGGCAACTCGGGCGGCCCGCTGATCAACATGAAGGGCGAGGCCATCGGCATCAATTCGACCATCCTCACCCCCAGCCAGGGGAGCATCGGCATCGGCTTCGCCATCCCCACCAACATGGCCAAGAAAGTGGTGGCCGACCTCAAGAGCAAGGGCAAGGTGGTGCGCGGCTGGTTCGGCATCACCATCGGCGACATCAGCGCCAGCGACGCCAAGGACCTTGACCTGCAGAGCGCCGGCGTCCTGGTCAACGGCGTGGAGGAGGGCTCCCCGGCCCAGAAGGCGGGCCTCAAGCGCTACGACCTGATCGTGGCCATCAACGGGCGCAAGGTCAAGTCGGCCGCCGACCTGCAGCTGGAGATCGCCGACTCGACTCCCGGCGACGAGATGACCGTGGACGTTTTCCGCGGCAAGGAGAAGCTGACGCTCAGGGTCAAGGTCAGCGAGGCCCCGGGCGCCGCCCGCGAGCAGGCCGTCGAGGAGAACCGCGACCTGAACCTGGGCATGAACCTGACCAGGAACACCCCGGCGCTGGCCCGCCAGTACGACCTGAAGACCTCCCGCGGGCTGGTGGTGGAGAACGTCCAGCGCAACGGCCATGCCGCCCAGTGGGGCATCCGGCCCGGCGACGTCATCCTGGCCGTCAACCGCACCGAGGTGGGCACCATCGAGGAGTTCAAGCGGCTGCTGGCCGACCGCCGCCCCGGGTCGATCGTGCTGCTGCTGATCAACCGCGACGGCGACGAGGGGTACCGGCGCTTCGCCCTGCCCGAATGAACTTTTTCAAGGCCAGTTCCTTCGGCAACGATTTCCTGGTTGTCGAGCGGGAGGAAATCCCCCTCGGGACGGACCCGGGAGAACTGGCCCGGCGCATCTGCGACCCGCACGACGGGGTCGGCGCCGACGGCGTGGTCTTCCATGGGCCGGCCCGGGCGGTTGCTTCAGGAAAAGCCGGTCCCGGGGGCCTGGCGGCGCGCTTCGAGATCTACAACCGCGACGGCGGCCGGGCCGAGCTGTCAGGCAACGGCATGGCCGCCCTGGCCGCCGTGCTGCTGCGGCGTTGCCCGGCCGGCTCGCCCCTGGTCCTGCTCACGGCCATCGGCAGCCGCCGCGTGCGGCTCCTGGAGCGGCGCGGCCCCCGGTTCCGCTTCGACGTGGAGATCGGCAGGCCCGATTTCGCCCACCGGGCGTTCTTTCCTTTCCTGAGCAAGGGCCAGGACAGCTACCGCGCCGCGGGAACCGATTTTTGCCCGGTCTCCGTCGGCAATCCCCATGCCGTGGTCCTGCGGCGCACGATGCCCGGCGTCGCCCGCCTGGAAGCGTTGGGGAAAAAGCTGGAGGCCCACCCCATGTTCCCCAAGCGGGTCAACGTGGAATTCGTCCAGGCCCGCGGTCCCTCCTCGTGCCGCGTGTTCTTTTACGAGCGCGGGGTGGGCCCCACCCGGGCCTCCTCGACCGGCAGCGCCGCGGTGTTCGCCGTGCTGCGCCGCCTGGGCATGGCCGGGGACCAGCTGCAGATCGAGCCGCTGGCCCCGTCTCCGGGCAACGGCGGCGGGGACGATCCCATCGTCCTGCGCTGGCGGGAGGGGATCCAGGTGGAGATCGTCACGGGACTGATATGCAAGGGAAGGTACTTCGGCTGAGAGAAACGGGATCCGGGGCAGGGCGTGACAGATAACAGATGACAGATGACAGAAGGCAGAACGACATGCAATAGTAAGAACTTAAATTCCAAATCCCAAATTCCAAAAAACAAACAAATTCCAAATTCCAATTACCAAATGACCCAAACGAAGAAACTGCCGATTCAAGGAGCTTTCGTTTTGGAAATTGGAATTTGGAGCTTGGAATTTGTTTGGAATTTGGTGCTTGGGATTTGGGATTTAAGTCTTCCGATTGCTTCTTTTCTTACCGTCTACCGTCGACCGTCAACCGATTGCTACCGTTCCCTCGTTATGCGTTAGGCGTTAGGCGGAAGAACATTCGGGAATTCGTTATGGTTGTTCTTCATTTGTGTAAGGGCGGGTCTGAGACCCGCCCCTACGTTAAGATGGATCCTGAGTCCTGAAGATATCGCCTCTTGGCTCCTGCAACCACTATCACTATCACTACCACTAATGTCCTTAAGGGCTTCCTGCTGACACTGTCACTGACACTGACACTGATACGGATCGCCATGTTCCTTATGGAATTGGCCCGAAGTGTGGTAAAATAAGGCGGTCACGCAGCCGCAATACCATGTTCCCCTTGGACAGGAGGCAGGAATGAAAAAACTGACGGCCCTGGTTTTCATGGCGCTCTTGTGCGCCGCCACCCTTTCCGCGTCCGGCGGCCGGGCGATCCTCAACCTCTACGGCACCGCCCTGAACGTGGCCGAGAACAAGTTCACCGGGCAGGAAGGCGGCAACAAGATCTATTTCGAGGTCAAGGCCGCCTATGCCGTCTCCGGCAACCTCTACCTGTGGACCAGCCACGGCCAATTCCCCATCCGCGACTCCTGGCAGAGCTGGGAGCGCAAGGGTTCTTTTAACCCCGACGCCATGGTCGAGCGCAAGCTGGGCAAGCGGGTCATCGCCGGCGGCGGCGGCCTCTTCATCGGCTATTTCGAGCCGGGCCAGTTCGCGGTCCGCGCCGAGGCCGGGATCTGCCACATCGCCAACGACATCAATGCCGAGGTGAGCTCGATCGCCACCGGGCAGTTCATCCGCGACGTGGAGGGCAAGCAGCGGGGCATCGGCGCCCGCGGCGGCCTGGCCGTGACCTACGGCCTTTACCGCAGCGTTTTCGCGGAAGCGTCGGCGGGCTACATGTACGCCGCCGACAAGATCGACGGCGTGCGCAGCAACCTGGGCGGCTTTCACCTGGCGCTGGGCCTGGGCATTCAACTTTAGTCGCGGGAGAGCAGAATGAAAAGAACAACCATTTGGATATGGGCCGCGGTCGCGCTGCTGGTCCTGCCGTTCCAGGCATGCAAGAAGGCCGAGGTGGAGACCGGCTCGCTGTCGGTGCAGCTCTCCGCCGGCGTCAGCGGCACCCCGGCCGCCGGCAGCTACACCCTGAACGTGGGCGATACCGTTTCCTACAGCTACGCGCTGGAGCCCGGCTTCAGCAAGCTGACCGTGCTGCTGAACGAGCAGCAGGTCGCCGCCTCCGGCACGGTGACCATCAGCGGCAGCCATTTTCTCAAGGCCTACTCCGACGACAACCTGGAGTACAAGCTGACCGTGCAGATGACCGAGGGCGTGACCGGGTCGCCGGCGGCCGGCACTTATTACTACAAGGCGGGCACCGTGGTCCCCTACGCCTACGCCATGGCCGAAGGCTACAAGGGGTTCAACGTGAAGCTGAACGGCAGCGACGTCGCCGCCAGCGGCAGCGTCACCCTGAACCAGGACAGCGTCCTCTATGTCGGCGCCGCGGTGAAGCAGGACGTCCGCGGCTCCTGGATCCTGAGCGAGGCCTACGGCGACGGCAGCTCGTTCACCGTCACGGTCACCTTCAGCGGCACGCTCTTCTCCGGCACGGTGAGCGACAGCGAGGGCGGCGTCGGAACCTACGACTACTCCGACGACAGCCTCGACTTCACCCTGGTGTTCCCCGACGTCACCTACAAGTACAGCGACGGCGAGTTCACTGATACCGACACCATGAGCGGGAAATGCCAGCGCTACCAGGCGGAGAGCAGCGCCGTGAGCGGCACCTGGACGGCGGTGCGGGTCACCAGCGGCGCAGCCGGGACCCAGTCCGGAGGGTCGAAGGGGAGAGGCGGCAGTCGCTAGGGTCCATGGGGATTTCGTGACGCGTGACGAGACGGAACCTAAGTGACAAGTAACAAGTGACGAGTGACGAGAAATCGCACTCAGTAAGATTCTTCAGAATTAATTCGGCTGATTGCAATTCCCTTGTCACTGAGCCCGTTTCCGCGTTCGCTTATTGCTCGTCGGGCGGAATGACCAGGTAGGGCTTGAAGCTCATGTTGTGCGGTTCCTTTTCGGCGATGGCCAGGAGCTTGCCCTCGTCGTCGAAGATGCGGAAGAAATCGTTGCTGGCGGCGGGGAATATCCTGAGCACGTCCGAGGCCTTCAGCGCCATGCCGTTGCAGATGCAGCGCCGGCCGGCCTGGTTGACGATCATCTTCGGGTACTCCTCCAGCAGCTTCTCGATGGGGATGACCGCTTGCAGCGCCTGGCCGGCGAGGGCCATCTCCGCCGCCCGGTCCAGGGTCACCGCCTGCTCCAGGGTGAAGCGGCCGATCCTCTCCCGCTTCAGCTCCAGCAGGTAGGCGCCGCAGCCGAGCTTCTGGCCGAGATCGTGGGCCAGGGAGCGGATGTAGGTCCCCGACGAGGTCAGCGCCCTGAACTCCAGGGTGGCGGCGTCGGCCGCGCGCCCGGTCAGCTCGTGGATGGTGACCTCGACGGCATCGACGTGGACCGGCTCCCGGCGGCGGGCGTAGGTGTAGAGCGGCTTGCCTTTGAATTTCTTGGCCGAGAACGCCGGGGGCACCTGCAGCAGCCTGCCGCGGAAGCCGGCCAGCAGGGACTCGATGTCGACGGCGGCCAGGTCGACCGGCTGCGGCGGGCCCACCGGCGCCCCTTCCGCGTCATAGGTGCTGGTGGCGGCGCCGAAGCGGATGAGCCCGGTATAGAGCTTCTCCTGCTTGACGAAGAAGTCGAAGAAGCGGGTGGCCTGGCCGAGGGCGATGAGCAGCAGGCCGGTGGCGTTGGGGTCGAGGGTGCCGAAATGCCCGGCTTTCCGGGTTTGAAAAATGCGGCGCACCCGGGCCACGGCATCGTGGGAACTGATGCCCTTCTCCTTGTCGACGGCGATCAGGCCGTGGATCATGGCATCTGCCCGGCGATCAGCCGCAGGATCTCCTTCTTGGCCGCCTCCAGGCCGCCGCGGTAGAAAAAGCCCGCCGCGTGGTGATGGCCGTCGCCCTGGAAAGCCCGGGCGACGCGGCGCGCCGAGAACTCGTTGCGCGAGCGGATGGAGACGCGGTAGTAGTCCTCGCCGATCTCCTTGAAGAACAGCAGCACCAGCACGCCGTCGATGGAGCGGGCCACGGCGATGATGTCCTCGGTCTCGATGTCCTTCAGCTCCAGCCGGTCCAGGAACTCGCGGCGGAAATGGATCATGGCCACGCGGCCGTCATGGGCGGTCTCCAGCGTGGAAAGGACGCGGGTCAGCATGATGATCTTCTCCGGGGGGTTGGAGTTGAACAGCAGGTCGCTGACCTCGAAGGGGGAGAAGCCGCCGCGCCGGGCCAGGTCGGCGGCGATGGCCAGGGAGCGCGCCGTGGTGTTGGAATACTTGAACGACCCGGTGTCGGAGGCGATGGCCGCGTAGAGGTTGAAGGCGATGTCGCGGCTGAATTCCGCGCCCAGCTCCAGCCCCAGCTCGTAGACGAGCTCGCCCGCGGCGGCGGCCTCGGGAACCACCCAGCTGAGCTCCGGCCCGTCATCGCCGGAGGGGAGATGGTGGTCGATGATGACCCGCTCGTAGCCGGACAGGTCCTTCTGCCCGGTGCGCTCCTCGCCGCCGCCCTCGATGAGGAAGACCAGGTCGAAAGGCCGCGGCCGGATCTGCCCGTGGATGATGTGCCCGTGCCCGGGAAGCCGGTTCACGGGGGAGGGGGAGCGGTCGGCGTTGATGAAATCCGCCTGCTTGCCCAGCTGGCGCAGCATGAGCAGCAGGGCCAGGCCGCTGCCGATGGAGTCGGCGTCGGGCCGCACGTGGGAGCAGATGGCGATGGCCCGGGCGGCGCGGATCCGGTCAGCGATCGTTCGCTTCATGGGGCTCCCCGCCGCGTTCCATGTGTTCCAGCTTGCGCTCCAGCTCCAGGGCCGTGTCCAGCTCGAAGTCGAGCTCGGGCATGCTGCGCAGGATCATCTTGCGGCCCAGCTGCTTCTTGATGAAGCCCACGGCGCCGGCCAGCTGCTCCAGGCAGGCTTTTTCGTCGCCGGCGGGGCAGGCGACGAACACGGTGGCCCGCTTCAGGTCGGGGGCGGGGCGGACGCGCACGACGGTGACGAGCCGGAACTCCGGGTTCAGGCTTTCGCGGTGGAGGATCTCGCCCAGCGCCTGCTGCAGCGTGCTGGCGAACTTTTCCAGGCGGTAGGCCATGTCAGTGGAAGCGCGCCTGGATGCGGCTGATCTCGACGTCGTAGTTGAGGTCGATGAACTCCTCGACCTGCCGGAATACCCTCTCCAGCGCCGCGCGCCCGGGGGCGAGGGTCACCACCGTCAGCTGCGCCTTCTGCCACAGGTCCTGGCAGTCGGTCTCGGCGACGGCGACGTTGAACTGGCGCCGCAGCCGCTCCTTGAGGCTGGAAAGCAGGCGGCGCTTCTCCTTCAGGCTGTGGAAACCCTCAGCGAACAAGTCGATCTCCAACTCGCCGATCATGGGATGACGGACGTCTCATAGATCTCCATGATGTCGCCGGGCTCGATGTTGTTGAAGTTGCGGATGCGGATGCCGCACTCGGTCCCGGCGCGCACCTCCGAGACCTCGTCCTTGATGCGCTTCAGGGACTCGATCTCGCCCTCGAAGACCAGGTCGTCGTTGCGCATGATCTTGACCTTGGATTTGCGCGTGACCTTGCCCTCGCGGACGACGCAGCCGGCCACGACGCCCACGTTGGAGATCTTGAACTTCTGCAGGATCTCCACCTCGCCGATGCGCGTCTCCTGGTACTGCGGGCCGATCTTGCCCTTGACGGCCTTCTCGATGTCTTCGACCAGGTGGTAGATCACGCTGTAGAGGCGAATCTCCACCTTCTCCATCTTGGCCATGGCCAGGATCTTCTGGGGCGCCTTGACGTTGAAGCCGAGGATGACCGCCCCGGCGGTCGAGGCCAGCAGGATGTCGCCCTCGGTGATGTTGCCCAGCCCGCTGTGCAGGACCTCGATCTTGAGCTGGTCCTGGCTGAGGCCGGTCAGCACCTGCTCCAGGACCTCGGTGCTGCCGAAATTGTCGGCCTTGACGATCACCGGGAAGGTCTTGACCGCCTCCTGCTCGACCATCTGGAACAGGTTCTGCAGGCTGATCTTCTTCTCGGCCATGAAATCCTTGCTCTTGGCGGCTTTCTGGGTCGCCTGGCGCATGGCGATGACCTTTTTGGCCTTGTCCAGGTCATCGACCACCTGGAAGACGTCGCCGGCCTGGGGAACGGCCTCGAAGCCCATGATCTCGACGGGATCGGGCACCTGGGCCGAATCCAGCATGGAACCGCTGTCGTCAAAGATGGACTTGATCTTGCCCAGCGAGTTGCCGCAGATGAAGTAGTCGCCCTTCTTCAGCCGGCCGTGCTGGATGAGCACCGTGCCGATCGGCCCCAGCTGGGGGTCGAGGCGCGACTCGATGATCGTGCCGCGGGCGGGGACGTCGGCGTAGGCCTTGAGCTCCTGCATCTGCGACACCAGCTGGATCATCTCCAGCAGCTGGTCCAGGTTCTGGTTGTTCTTGGCCGAGATCTCCACCGAGACGGTCTTGCCGCCCCAGGACTCGACCAGGATGCCGTGCTTGTTCAGGTCGGTCTTGACCCGGTCCAGGTCGGCGCCGGCGATGTCGATCTTGTTGATGGCCACGATCATCGGCACCTGCGCGGCCTGGGCGTGGTGGATGGCCTCGACGGTCTGCGGCTGCACGCCGTCGTTGGCGGCCACGACCAGGATGACCAGGTCGGTGACCTTGGCGCCGCGGGCGCGCAGGTTGGTGAAGGCCTCGTGACCCGGCGTGTCGATGAAGACGATCGAATCGCCGCCGGTACGCAGCTTGTAGGCGCCGATCTTCTGGGTGATGCCCCCGGCTTCCTTCTCGGCCACCCGCGTCTTGCGCAGCGTGTCGAGCAGCGTCGTCTTGCCGTGGTCGACGTGGCCCATGACGGTGACCACCGGCGGCCGCGGCGCGGGAGTGGCGCCGCTGGCGGCCACGCGGGCCTGGAAGACGTAGTCCTCGAAGGGCAGGACCTCGAGCTCCACGCCCAGGTCGGCGCACAGCCGCTCGATGTCGGCCCCGTCCAGGATCTGGTTGCCCTGGTAGTTCATTTTCAGCAGGGCCATCCTCTCTTCCAGGATCTTCAGCTTGATGGTCAGCTTCTCGGCCAGTTCCTTGAAGGTGCAGAAATCGGTGATCTGGATCTTGGCCGGCAGGTCAAGGGGCTCGACGATCCTTTCCTTTTTCGGCTGCGCCGGCTGGGCCGGGCGCGGCCCGTGCCGCCGCGGTCCGTGCTGGGGCTGGGAACGGCGGTAGGAGGGTGACGGGCGGTATATGCGCTGCCCGGGGCGTGAGGCCGGCGTCCCGGCGGGGGATTGCCCGGGCTGCGTTACCTGGGTGGGTGGTGCGGCGGGCCTGGGGGCCTGGGCAGGGGGCGCGGCAGGCCTGGGGGCCTGGGCAGGATGTGCGGCGGGCCTGGGGGCCTGGGCGGGATGTGCGGCGGGCCTGGGGGCCTGGGGGGCGGGAGCCGCGGGCCTGGGCGGCTGGGGCGGCGTGGCCGGGGGCGGCGCCGCCGGTCGCGGGGCGGGCTTGGGAGCGGCGGCGGCCGGCTTGGCGACAGGCGCCGGCGCAGCCTGGGGCTTGGGGGCCACCGTCCTGGCGGCAACAACGGGTTTCGTCGCCTCCGGGGCGGCCTTGGCCGCGGGCTTTTTCTCGGCCGCGGCCTTGGGCGCCGCCGCTTTTTCCGGGGCGGCCTTTTTCTCCGCGGCCTTGCTCACGGGCGCTTTCGCGGCCTCCTCCTTCTTTTCGGTGACGGCCTTCCCGGCCGCTTCCTTCTTCGCGGCGGCCGCTTTCCGGGGGGGGCGCTTCATCTCGGCTTCCAGGGCGGCGATCTTCTTGGCGCTGGAGGAGAGCTCGCGCAGCTGCTCGAGCTGCTCGACGTTGATGACCGAGGAGTGCGACTTGACCGCCAGCCCGAGCTTCTCCAGGAAGTACATGGCCAGCTTATTCGAAAGCTTGAATTGCTTGGTGGCTTCATGGAGCTTGATAGTTGACATGGACCCGTTCTCCTATTGCTTGGTTTGCTTCTCTTCGCCGGATTCGTTCTTGCGGTTGGCGATCTGGATGTCCCATCCGGTCAGCTTGGAAGCGAGCTTGATGTTGACCCCCTTCTTGCCGATGGCGGCCGACAGGGTCTCGTCCTTGACGGTCACCTCGGCCACCTGGTTCTCGGGGTCGACCAGGTGCACCTTGACCACCTCGGCGGGCGTCAGGGCGGAGGCGATGAAGCGCTCCGGGGCGCTGCTCCAGGCAATGACGTCGATGCGCTCGCCGCGCAGTTCCTTGGTGATGGCCAGCACGCGGTTGCCGTTCATGCCCACGATGGCCCCGACCGGGTCGATGGCCTTGTCGGTGGAGTAGACCGCCACCTTGGACTTGATCCCCGGCTCGCGGGAAATGGCGAATATCTTGACGATGCCCTCGGCCACTTCCGGCACCTCTTTCTTGATCAGCTCGGCCACGAAGTCGTTCATGTAGCGGGTGGCCAGGACCAGCGGCCCCTTGCCCTCGGAAAAGACCCGCTTGATGAGGAACTTGATGATCTCGCCGCGGCGGAAGCTGTCCTTGGGGGAGAGCTCCTTGGGGGGCAGGACGGCCTCGCCCCACTCCAGGCCCAGGATGATGTTGCCGTTCTCGATGCGGCGGATCTCGCCGGTCATCAGGGTGCCGGCCAGCTGGAAGTACTTCTCGTAGATGTTCTCCTGCTCGGCCTTGAGGATCTTCTGCATGATGATCTGCTTGGCCGACTGGGCGGCGATGCGCCCCAGGGTCTCGCCCGGCATGTGGATCTTGATGACGTCGCCCTCGCGGGCCTTGGAATCGTACTTCAGCGCGTCCTTCCAGTGGATCTCGGCCAGCGGGTCGCTGACCTCCTTGACCACCAGCTTGCTGACGTAGACCTCGATGATCCCCTTGTGCTCGTCGATCTCGATCTGGATCTCGGCGTCGGGGTCAAAATACTTCCTGGAGACGGTGAGCAGCGCTTCCTTGATGGCAGAGAAAAAAATGTCGGGATTGATGCCGCGTTCGCGGCTGATCTGCTTGATGCTCTGCAACAAATCTTCTGCCATTGATTTTCCTCAGTCTGCTCATTGGAGACACATCATTATAAAAGATTTCTCCTTGAAATGCAAATCGCCCCCCGGCGGGACACGGGCCGCGGCGAGCCGGCCGCAGGCCCGCCGCGGGCGGCGGCGAGGGGCGAAATTTGTTGTGGGTATTGACTTTCGCTCTCTTTTGGGTTACATTGGCCCCTGTCATGCGAGGAGGAACGTAAAAAAATGAACAAGAACGAAATCGCCCAGCTGATGGTGAAAGATTCCAGTATTATCAAGAGCAACGCTCTCAAGGTCATTGATACACTGGTGGCGGTTGTCGGCGATCAATTGAAAAAAAAGCAGGGCAAGGTGACGCTGGTCGGGTTCGGCACGTTCAAGGTGATCGACAAGAAAGCCAAGGTGGGCCGCAATCCCAAGACGGGCGCCAAGATCAATATCCCCAAGAAGCGTGTCCCCAAGTTCATTGCGGGAAAAGAACTGAAGGCCCTGGTGAAGTAGCCGGGGCCATAGGCAGGCGCGTAGCCCAGTTGGTTAGAGCGCTACCTTGACACGGTAGAGGTCGGCGGTTCGAGCCCGCCCGCGCCTATTTGTTCCATGAATAAAGAAAAAGCGATCCTGCTCAAGATAAACGGCGAATTGAAAGCCATCGGTACGCCCGTCGCTCCCGGCGACGCGGTCGAGGAGGTTTACCCCCATTCGCCCGAGGCCCTCGAGGTCTACCGCCACTCGGCCGCCCACCTGCTGGCCCAGGCCATGATCGAGCTGTTTCCCGGGACGCAGTACGGCGTGGGCCCGGCCGTGGAGAACGGCTTTTATTACGATTTCCTGACCGAGCGCCCGCTGGTCGAGGCCGACCTGGACGGGATCGGCAAAAAAATGGCCCACCTGGCCAAGCAGAACCAGCCGATCCGCCGCGAAGTGTGGACCAAGGCCCAGGCCCGGGACTACTTCCTGGAGCACGGCCAGCAGCTCAAGGCGGAGCTGCTCGAGGAAAAGGTCGCCGGCGACGAGGTCTCGGTGTTCCGCCAGGGCGGCTTCGTCGACCTCTGCCGCGGCCCGCACCTGCCCGCGACGGGTCTGCTGAAGCATTTCAAGCTGCTCAGCGTGGCCGCCGCCTACTGGAAGGGCGACGAAAAGAGCCATTCGCTGCAGCGCGTCTACGGCACGGTCTATCCCGACGCCGAGGGGCTGGCCGAGCACCTGCGCCTGCTCAAGGAGGCGCGCGAGCGCGACCACCGGCTGCTGGGCCGCCAGCTCGACCTGTTCTCCCTGCAGGAGGAGGCCGGGCCCGGCCTGGTCTACTGGCACCCCCGGGGGGCGCGCATGCGCCATGTCATCGAGACCTACTGGAAGCAGCGCCACTACGAGGGCGGCTACGAGCTCCTCTACACGCCGCACATCGGCCGCGAATGGCTGTGGCAGACCTCGGGCCACCTGAACTTCTACAAGGACTCGATGTACGCCCCCATGGCCATCGACGAGATGAACTACTACCTGAAGCCCATGAACTGCCCGTTCCACATCATGGTCTACAAGTCGAGCCAGCGCTCCTACCGCGACCTGCCCCTGCGCTGGGCCGAGCTGGGGACGGTCTACCGCTACGAGCGCAGCGGCACGCTGCACGGCCTTTTGCGCGTGCGCGGCTTCACCCAGGACGACGCCCACATCATCTGCACCCCCGGGCAGATCGACGGGGAGATCCTGCGCACGCTCGATTTCTCGCTCGACCTGCTGCGCGCCTTCGGCTTCCGGGAGTTCAAGATCGAGCTCTCGGTGCGCGACCCGCAGGTCAGCGGCAAATACGCCGGCAGCGACGCCATGTGGATCGAGGCCGAGGCCTCGCTGGTCAAGGCGCTGACCGTGCGCCAGCTGGCCTACCAGCGCATGGAGGGCGAGGCCGTGTTCTACGGGCCCAAGATCGACATCAAGATCAAGGATGCCCTGGGACGCTTCTGGCAGTGCACCACCATCCAGTTCGACTTCAACATGTCGGAACGCTTCGCCATGAAGTACATCGGGGCCGACGGCGCCGCCCACCAGCCCTACATGGTGCACCGCGCCCTGCTCGGTTCGCTGGAGCGCTTCTTCGGCGTGCTGATCGAGCATTACCGCGGCTTTTTCCCGCTGTGGCTGGCGCCGGTGCAGGCCCTCATCGCCCCGCTCAACGACGACTGCCTGCCCTACGCGCGCCAGGTGCTGGAACGCCTGCGCGCGGCCGGTTTGCGCGCCGAGCTCGATTCCCGCTCCGAGGGCGTCAACCGCAAGATCCGCGACGCCGAGAACCAGAAGGTCCCCTACATCATCGTCCTCGGCCCCCAGGAACAGCAGCAGGGGAACATCTCCTTCCGCATCCACCAGCAGGGCGACCAGGGCCGCATCGCCCTGGACGATTTCGTTCAAAGACTCAAAATCAAAATAGAGGAAAAAAGCCAGAATTATGAGGTATCCTAAACCCGTTCCCAACAAGAAGAAGAACCCGCACCGGACCAACGAAGAGATCATGGCCCGCGAGGTGCGGCTCATCGACGAGGAAAAGAACCAGGTGGGCATCATTCCCACGACCCAGGCCCTGGACATCGCCCGCGAGAAGGACCTGGACCTGGTCGAGATCTCCCCGGAGGCCTCGCCGCCGGTGTGCCGCATCCTGGATTACGGCAAGTTCCTGTATTCGCTGCAGAAGAAGGCGCACGAGGCCCAGCGCCACCAGCGCAAGGTGCTGATCAAGGAGATCAAGTTCACGCCGGTCATCGGCGACCACGACGTGGACGTCAAGCTGAGGAAGATCAAGGAATTCCTCGCCGAGGGCAACAAGGTGAAGGTGACCGTCTGGCTGAAGGGGCGGCAGAAGCGCAAGCCGGAGATGCTGGAGACCATGGTCGCCCGCATCATGGAGATCCTGAAGGAGATCGCGGAGATCGAGGCCCCGCCCAAGCGCGAGGGTTTTTTCTGTCATATCATGATCGGAGCGAAAAAAGGAGGCAAAGATGCCAAAACTAAAAACCCATAGAGGCGCCGCCAAGAGGCTGCGGGTGACCGCCACGGGGAAGATCAAGCGCAGCAAGGCCTTTGGCCGGCATATCCTGACCAAGAAGAGTTCCAAGCGCAAGCGCAATCTGAAGCAGTCCACGCTGGTCGTCAAGTCGGAGCTCAAGAAGGCGAAGGAACTGCTGCCGTATTCGAAATAGGAGGAACCGATGCCTAGAGTGACACGAGGGAACAAAAAACTTCTGCGCAGAAAAAAGATACTGGACCAGGCCAAGGGTTTCTGGGGCGCCAAGCGCAAGAACTACCGCTCGGCCAAGGAATCGGTGCAGCGGGCGATGGTATACGCCTACCGCGACCGGCGCAACCGCAAGCGCGACTTCCGCACGCTGTGGAACGTGCGCATCAACGCCGCCGTGCGCGAGTTCGGCATGAGCTACTCGCTGTTCATGAAGAACCTCAAGAAGGCCAATATCCTGCTCAACCGCAAGATGCTGGCCAACCTGGCCGCCTGCGAGCCCGAAACGTTCCGCGCCATCGTCGATAAGGCCAAGTCCGTGGCATGATCGATGAACTCGCAAAAGAGATTGAAGGAGCCCGACAGGCCTTTGTCCATGAGCTAGAGCGAATTCAGTCTCCCGAGGACCTCGCATCCCTGAGGGAGCGCTTCCTCGGCCGCAGGAAGGGCGTGGTCAGCCATCTCCTGGTCCGGTTGAAGGAGTTCGCCCCGGGCGACAAGCCCCGGGCCGGGCAGGCGGTCAACGGCCTCAAGGCCTTCGTCGAGGCGTCGCTGGCCGCGGCGCTCGAACGGCGCGCCGGCGCTGCCGCCGGCTCCGCTTCGGCCTGGCGCGACCACTCGCTGCCGCCCTCGGAGCTGCCCGTCGGCCGCCTGCACCTGATCGCCGACATCCAGCGCCGCATCGAGGACATCTTCCTGCAGCTGGGCTACGAGATCGCCGTCGGCCCGGAGATCGAGCTGGAGGACTACAACTTCACCAAGCTGAACATCCCCGAGCATCACCCGGCGCGCGACGAGCAGGACACCTTCTTCCTGGAGGGGCACGACGACCTGGTGCTGCGCACGCACACCTCGCCGATGCAGGTGCGCTACATGCTGGAACACAAGCCGCCGCTCAAGATCATCTCGCCGGGCAAGGCCTTCCGCAAGGACGACCCCGACGCCACCCATTCGCCCTGCTTCCACCAGGTGGAGGGGCTGCTGGTGGACCGCGGCATCCGCTTCACGCACCTGAAGGGGACGCTGGAGGCCTTCTGCCGCTCGTTCTTCGGGCCCGACATCGTCCTGCGCTTCCGCCCCGGCTACTTCCCCTTCACCGAGCCGTCGGCCGAGGTGGACATCAGCTGCTTCCTCTGCTCGGGCAAGGACCCCGCCTGCCGCGTCTGCAAGGGCAGCGGCTGGCTGGAGATCCTGGGCAGCGGCATGGTGCATCCGCGGGTGCTGGGCAACTGCGGCATCGACCCCGGAGAGTATTCGGGATTCGCCTTCGGCCTGGGCATCGAGCGCGTGGCCATGATCCGGTACGGCGTGCCCGACCTGCGGCTGCTGTACGAGAACGATCTGCGCCTGCTGGGGCAATTCGGGTGACGGGATGAAGATCAATGTCGACTACCTGAAGCGCTTCGTCGGCCTCGACCTCGATGACGGGGCCCTGAAGGAGCTGCTGGCCGGCCTCGGCCTGGAGACGGCCGAGACGCTGAGGATCGGCGGCGAGACCGTCCTGGACATCGAGACCACGCCCAACCGCCCCGACTGGCTCTCGCACTACGGCATCGCCCGCGAGATCGCGGCCAGGGACCCGCGGCTGCGCTTCGCGCCCATGGACCTGTCGGCGGTGGATCTCCCTGTCGGCGCCGGGGTCCCCCAGGGGGATGCCGCGGCCCGGCCGGCGGCGAATTTTGCCATCCACATCGATGACCCGGCCGACTGCCGGCGCTACAGCGGCTGCATCGTCCGCGACCTGAAGGTGAAGGAGTCGCCGCCGGAGGTCCAGCAGCTGCTGGTCAGCCTGGGCCTGCGGCCGATCAGCGACATCGTCGACGTTTCCAACCTGGTGATGATGACCTGCGGCCAGCCGCTGCACATCTTCGACCTCGAGCAGCTGCAGGGCGGAGAGGTGCGCGTGCGCCGCGCCCGCAGGGGCGAGACGTTGCGCCTGCTGGACGAGCGCGACGTGGCGCTCGACGAAGGCCACCTGCTGATCGCCGATGCCTCCCGCCCGCTGGCGCTGGCCGGCATCATGGGCGGCCTGGCGTCGGGCATCGGCCCCGCCACCCGGCACATTTTCATCGAGAGCGCCTGTTTCGATCCGGTGGTCATCCGCCGCGGCGCCCATGCCTTGGGCCTGAAAACCGACGCCAGCTACCGCTTCGAGAGGGGGATGGACGCCGAGGCGACCCTGCCGGCGCTGAAGATGGCCCTGCTCCTCCTGTCGCGCTCCCAGGGCCGGGCGCTGAAGCCAAGCTACTTCCAGGATGTCTACCCCAGGCCGCAGGTCCGTCCCGCCATCCGCCTGGACAAGGGCTTCCCGCGGCAACTGACCGGCATGGACGTCCCCGAGGACGCCGCCGCCGCCATCCTGCAGCGGCTGGGCTTCACGTTGCGCGACGGGGGCGGCCACTGGCTGGTGGAGCCGCCCAGCCACCGCGTGGACGCCGAAACCAGGGAAGACCTGGTCGAGGAGATCGCGCGCGTTCACGGCTACGGGCACCTGAAGGGCGAGATGCCGCTCGCGGCCAACCCCCAGCTGCGCGTCGACGGCGAGCGCGGCGCCGTCCAGCGCCTGAAATGGCAGCTGGCCGACGCCGGCTTCAACGAAGTGATCAACTACGTTTTCCAGAGCCCGGAAGAGAACGGCATGACCGAACCGCAGGGTTCGCTCCTGGCCCTGAAGAATCCCCTGGGGCGGGACCTCTCGGTCATGAAGAACTCCCTGCTGGCCGGCCTGCTGAAGAACACGGCGGCCAACGCCAACCAGGGGGTCGAGCGCGTGGCGCTGTTCGAGATCGGCAGGGTTTTCCAGCGCCGGGGAGAGCAGGTTCTGGAAGAACGGCGGCTGGCCGCCAGCGTCCACGGCCGGCAGCAGAAGAAGGATTGGCGGCTGCCGGAGGAGGAATTCGACTTCCCCTGGCTGCAGGCTCAGCTGGCCGCGCTGGGCCGGCGCCTGCGGCTGGAACTGGCCTTCCGCGGCGAAGCGCACCCGGCGTTCGCCGGCGGCTGCAGCTTCCGCGTCGAGGCCGGCGGCCGCGCCTGCGGCTGGTGCGGGGAGATCACGCCCGAATTCCGCGCGGCCTGCAAGCTGGAGCGGCCGGTCTTCGCCTGCGAACTCGACCTGGAGGCCCTGCTGGCCTGCCGGGGCGAGAACCGTTTCCGCGCCTGGAACCGTTTCCCGGCCGCGCGCCGCGATTTCACCTTCCTGATGGCCAAGAGCCGGCGTTACGAGGAATTGCGCGCCGCCATCGAGAGCCTGCGGCCCGCCGTCCTGGAGAGTTTCGAGCTCACCGACGTCTTCCAGGGGCCTTCCGTCCCGGAGGACAAGGTCAGCTTTTCAATGGGCTTCACCTACCGGGCCCCGGAGCGCACCCTGACCGGCGACGAGGTGAACGGCATCCATGCCGGGTTCACCGGCCGGCTGGCGGCGACCCTGGGCCTAATCCAACGATAAGGAGAACAGCCATGAGCGGTAGTTTCAAGGAGTTCGATAAACTGGAAGAGAAGATCAACCGGCTCATCAGCGGCATGAAGGCCCTGCGCGATGAGAACCAGAAGCTGAAAAAGGAACTGCACGACGTCAAGCAAGATTCCTCGCAGCGCGAGGGCGAGAAAAGCGAGATCCGCAAGAAGATCGCCTCGCTGATCGACCTGGTCGACTCCATCGGCGAATGATGGGCAGGGAAGTCGAGGTCCAGATCACCGGCAAGAGGTTCGTCTTCCAGCTGGCCGAAGACGTGCAGCCGGAGGAGTTCCTGCAGGTGGTCGAGTACGTGGAGAACAAGATCAATAAAATAAAGAACAGGATGAACGAATTGGACGCCCAGAAATTGGGTTTGTTAACTTCGATAAACATCGCCCAGGACCTCTTTTCGCTGAAGAAGGAGAACGAGAAGCTGGCCCGGATCCTGGGGCGGATCGACACCCTCTTGTCACCGGAAAGCGAGGATGGAGAGTTAACCGTCAGTTTGTCGTCCTGATCGCAGGAGGAAGCCAATGATCGGGATCGCCATTGCCATGCTGCTGCTCGGCGCCCTGTTGGGGAGCGCAGCGGTGATTTTGTCAAAAAAGCGGATATTCGCCGCGGAGTACCGGAAACTGGAGGCGCACGTCCAGCAGCTCGAGGCCAGGAACCGCGAGGAACTGGAGCGCGCGCGCAAGCAGTCGCAGCTGGAGCTGAAGGAGGAGTTCTCCGAGTGGAAGAACGAGTACAACCGCCGGCAGAACGAGAAGGTCAACCGCCTGAACCTCATGGAGAAGCGGCTGATCCAGAAGGAAGAGAACCTCGACAAGCGCTATGTCAACCTGGAAAACAAGGAAAAGGACCTGAAGAAGAAAGAGCGGGACCTGGACCTGCAGGAGGAGGAGATCGCCGCCCTGAAAACCCAGGTCAACCAGCTTCACGAGGAACAGCGGCTGAAGCTGGAGAAGATCTCCGGCCTCACGGTGCAGGAGGCCAAGGACCTGATCATCAGGCAGTACGAGGGCGAGGCGCGGCTGGAGTCGGCCCAGAAGCTGAAGCAGATCGAGGATGAGCTGAAGGAAAAGAGCGCGCAGCTGGCCAAGGAGGCCATCTCCAACGCCGTGCAGCGCATCGCCACCGAGCACGTGGTATCCTCGTCGGTCACGGTCATCGACCTGCCCTCGGACGAGATGAAGGGGCGCATCATCGGCCGCGAGGGCCGCAACATCCGCGCCCTGGAGAACGCCACCGGCGTCGACTTCATCGTCGACGACACGCCGGAGGCCATCCTGGTCTCCTCGTTCGACCCCATCCGCCGCGAGATCGCCAAGCAGGCCATCGAGACGCTGATCGCCGACGGCCGCATCCACCCGGCGCGCATCGAGGAGATCGTCGACCGCATCAAGGGCAACTTCGACAACTACCTGCGCAAGCAGGGCGAGGCCGCCGTGCTCGAGCTGGGCATCCGCGACCTGAACCCGGAGCTGTACTTCTACCTGGGCAAGCTCAAATTCCGCTCCTCCTTCGGCCAGAACGTGCTGGAGCATTCCAAGGACGTGGCCTGGATCGCCGCCTTCCTCGCCCGCGAGGTCGGCGCCAACGTCAATGTCTGCAAGCGCGCCGGGCTGCTGCACGACGTGGGCAAGGCCATCGACCGCGAGACCGAGGGCACGCACACGTCGCTCTCGGTGGAGCTGACCCGCAAGTTCGGCGAGTCCGCCGCCGTCCAGGACGCCATCGCCTCGCACCACATGGACACGGCCTTCACCTCCATCGAGGCCGTCCTCATCCAGGCCGCCGACAGCATCTCCGCCGCGCGGCCCGGCGCCCGGCGCGAGATCCTGGAAACCTACATCAAGCGCCTGGAGAAGCTGGAGGAGGTGAGCAAGTCGTTCGCCGGGGTGACCAAGGCCTACGCCCTGCAGGCCGGGCGCGAAGTGCGCGTCATCGTCAACGCCAACGAGCTCGACGACAACCGCACCTTCCTGATCTGCAAGGACATCGCCAGGAAGATCCAGGACGAGATGGAGTACCCCGGGCAGATCAAGGTGTCGGTGATCCGCGAAGTGAGGGCCATCGAGTATGCCAAGTAAACCGGTGCGCCTCATTCTCATCGGCGACGTCGTCGGCCGCCACGGCCGGCGCTTCGTGCGGGCGGTCCTGCCGCTGCTGAAGGCGAAGTACCTTCCCGACGTGGTCATCGCCAACGGCGAGAACTCGGCCGGCGGCCTGGGCATCATCCGCCGCACCGCCGACGAGCTGTTCGAGGCCGGGATCGACGTGCTGACCGGCGGCAACCACACCTGGGACAAGAAGGAGGCGCTCGACCTGCTCAAGACGGAGCAGCGGGTCCTCAAGCCGCTGAACTTCCACCCGTCCACTCCCGGCAACGGCTCGTTCGTTTTCCGCACCGCCGCCGGCCACCCGGTGGCCGTCGTCAGCCTGCAGGGGCGCGTGTTCATGGAAGCGGTGGTCGACAATCCCTTCACGGTCATCGACGGATTCCTCAAGGCCAACCGCCATGCCATCGTGCTGGTGGACTTCCACGCCGAGGCCACGGCCGAAAAGCAGGCCATGGGCTTTTTTCTCGACGGCCGCGCCAGCGCCGTCCTGGGCACGCACACCCACGTGCCCACCGCCGACGGCCGCATCCTGGAGAACGGCACGGCCTACCAGACCGACGTGGGCATGACCGGGGCGCTGGACTCGGTCATCGGCATGAAGCGCGAGCCGATCGTGGCCCGGTTCATCGACGGCATGCACCACAAGTTCGAGGTGGCCAGCGGCAGCCAGGTGCTGGACATGACCCTGGTCGACGTCGATCCCGGGAGCGGCCGGGCCGTCGCCATTGAGGCCCGGCGCTACCACGAGGACACCTACGCGCGGGAGCTCGGTCGCTGAGCCATATCCATTGCCGTTTCAGTGTCAGTGACAGTGTCAGCAGGAGGCCTTACGGGCATCAGTGATAGTGATAGTGGTAGTGGTAGTCAGATATCAGAGCCATTCTTGTTCTTTCGCATAACGCATCACGCATAACGAAAGAACGGAAGCCATCGTTTTCGGTGGACGGTTGACGGTAAGAAAAGAAGCAATCGGAAGACTTAAATTCCAAATCACAAGCACCAAATTCCAAACAAATACCAAGCTCCAAATTCCAACTTCCAAAACGAAAGCCCCTTGCAGGGAATTCTCTTTGTTTGGGTCAAAGTCCCCGCCAGGGGATTTGGTCATTGGAATTTGGTGCTTGGAATTTAATTCTTCTCATGTCACGCGTCACGCGTTACGTGTCACGGTGTCTTGTGGATGTCCGGCAATTGACTTTTGTCTCTCCAGCGCATAAAATGGAGCCCTGATGCCTCCGTTTTTAACGATTCTCCCCGTGGTTTCGCCGTCATGCAGAGCAAGATAATCAAGGTCACGGCTTTCCTTTGCCTGGGGGTTTTCGCCTATTTCGTCATTCGCGCCAATCCCGCCGAGCTGCTGCGCATCATCGGCCGCCTCTCGCCCATGGCCCTGCTGTGGCTGCTGCTGCTGCGCGTCCTGTTCTGGGTGATCCGCACGTTCTCCTGGCGCATCGTCCTGGCGACCTGCCATGCCGGCCGCCCGTCCTTCTTCGCCCTCTTCTGCGCCGAGCTGGCCGGCCACGCGGTGGGCCATTTCACCCCGTCGGCCAAGCTGGGGGGGGATGCCATCCGCGCCATGATGCTCGACACCGTCCCCAAGAACAAGGCCCTGGCGTCGGTGGTGCTGGACAAGTCCATCGAGCTCATGGCCACCGTGCTGATGATGGGCATCGGCCTGTTCATCGCGCTGCTGCGCATCCGCATGGCTCCGGCGCAACGAGTCGTTTTCCTGACCCTGACCGCGGTCACCGCCGTGCTGATCTTCATTTTTTTCCGCCAGCAGAAGAAGGGGCTCTTCATCTGGATCCTGGACACGCTCAAGAAGCTGCGCATCCGCTCCAGGTACCTGGAAGGCAAGAGGGGGCGGCTGGTCGAGACCGACGGGATCATCAGCGATTTCTACTCCCGCCACCGGCGCTCGTTCCTGTACGTCTTCATGCTGTACATCGCCATGATCCTGCTCTGGGCGCTGGAGCTGCACCTGACCTTTCTCCTGATCGGCCTGAGCGGGATCACGCCGCTGAAGAGTTTCCTGGTCACCACGCTGGGCATCCTGGCCAACATCGTGCCGGTGATCCCGGCCGGCATCGGCATCTATGAAATGACGTACATGTCGGTGTTCGCCATCCTGCGCATCCCGCAAAAAGCCGGCATCGCGGTCATCCTGGTGCGGCGGCTGCTGAACCTGTTCCTGGCCGTCGCCGGACTGCTGCCCATGATGCGGGTGAAAGCCCGCCCCCCGTTTCAGGAAACCGACCCCGAGGTCCCGTTCGCGCCGCCGCCGGAAACCGTTTAAGATTTAAAGAAGTTCCACGTTCCAGGTTCCATGTTCCACGTTCCAAGTTCCACGTTCGACGTTCGACGTTCGAAGTTCCACGTTCCACGTTCCAAGTTCCATGTTCGACGTTCCATGTTCCACGTTCCAGGTTCCACGTTCGACGTTCGACATCGCAAGGTACGGTTGACGAGTTGACGGGATTCGGCGTAAGGTTCAGGGCGCAAGGCAACAGCACGAAACGAACTTCGTGACGCGTAACGCGAAAGACCAGCCTGTTTTACAATCCTTTCAGGATACGCAATCCCTTCCCTTCGCGCATGGAAGACGGGCGGAAGGTCAAAGGGGAAGCTGCTGCCGTTGCGATTTCCAGCCCAGCAGCAGAAAACAACCGATGCGATAGATCAGGTTCAGCACCGTTTCCGCCAGCATGGCGTAGATGATCAGGTCGAGGCGGTTCAGGATGCCCATGGCAAAGATAAAAAGGATGCCCAGGGCGCGGCCCTCGCCGCTCTCGCCGTTCTTCACTTCGTGGAAACGGCTGGAGATATAGTACAGGACGACCTGCAGCAGGTAGAGGGAGATGACGAACAATCCCAGGACCAGCCGGTCCTTGTCCGCGCCTCCCATGCGGGAGAAGCCGATGGAAACCCCCAGGAGCACGCAGAAATCGGATATGCGGTCGAGAAACAGGTCCAGGAAAGACCCGAACCGGCTGCCGGCATTCCTGGCCCGGGCCAGCATGCCGTCGGCGCAGTCGAAAACCAGGGAGATCTCGCACAATACGGCCCCCCATAGGGAGCTGGATGCCGTTCCCACGGAGAAAGAAGCGGCGCTGCCCAGGGCGAAAATGAACGCGATGACGGTAAGATGGTTGGGGGTGACGGGAGTGCGGAACACCAGGCGGACCAGGAGGGAAGCCAGGGGGCGGTTGATCCACTTCTCCACGTTCAGGTAGCGGGCCCAGAAGCCGTTGCGGTCTTTTTTCAACTGCGCCTGGTAGAACGAATCTTCGCTTTTCATGGGGTTTCGGTTTTCCTTGGATGGGTTCATTATATCGTTCTTGGGGCCAAAAGTCAAAGCCCGGCCCCGGAACCCGCGAGGAACGGTTTTTCAGAAAGCGGCTTCCAGGACGGCCCGCACGTCCGCCGGACTCAGGTCGACGAGATTATTGTCCATGCGCCCCTTGGTGAAGGATTCCCGCACCAGTTTCGCCAGGTCGTCCGGCCTGGCGCCGTAAGCGGCGAGAGTGAATGGCATGCGGGCGGCCGCGAAGCGCAGCAGGCGCTTCAGGGCATCGGCGAAATCCTCCCCGCCCAGGAGCCGGCGCAGGCGTTCTGCCTTGCGCGGCATCTGCGGCGCATTGATGCGCCACAGCTCCGCCAGGGACATGGCGCAGGCGATGCCGTGAGGAACGCCCAGCCGCAGGGTGAGAGGATAGGAAATGGAATGGGCGGCGGCGGTTTTGGTATTGGAGAATGCCAGGCCGGCGAACATGGAGGCCTGCAAAAGGCTTGCCCGCACTTCGTGGGGGACCGGGTCCGCCAGGCGCTCCAGGTTCTCGGAAATCAGTTGCACGGCGGCTGAGGCCAGCTCATCCGAGACGGGGTTGGCATTGCGGTTCCATAATGCTTCCAGGGCATGGGCCAGGGCGTCCAGGGTGGCGGCGAACGAAACGGGAAGAGGCAGGCCATAGGTCATGGCCGGAGAATAAATTGCGATGTCCGGGTAGTTGCCGGGGTGGGACAGGGAGAGTTTCCGGCCGCCGCCCTTGTCCCAGACCGTGGTCCACATGGTCAGCTCGGCCCCGGTCCCATGCGTGGTGGGGATGGCCAGCAGCAACGGTCCGGGAGGGCGCGGCTCCCGGGGGGTCAGTTCGAGCAATTCGTCGATCCTCCGGCAATCGCAGGCCAGAGCCAGGCGGACGAGCTTGGCCGTGTCCAGCACCGAGCCGCCGCCGATGGCCAGGATCCACTGCGGGCGGAGCGGGAATGCAAAATCGATCGCCTGCTGCACCTGCCCGGGGGTGGGGTTGTTCTCGATGCCGCTGAATACGGGCACGCCGTCGAGCGGGCCGGACAGCAGGCCGGCGGCGTCGGGCTCACGGAATTGCGGGTAAGCGAAAAGCACGCCCTTTCCGGAGGGAAGCAGGCCGGGCAGCAGCCGGGTCACGTCGCCGGTCCAGTGGATGGCGACGGGATTGGCATAGCGCCACATGGGTCAGTCCAGGAAGGCCATCAGGTCATCGCGCATCTGTTCCGGCGACTGCTCGGGACGCGGCAGCCCGGCCGGCGTGCCGCATTGGATGCGCACGTGGACAAAAAGGGGCTTGGCCCTGCCGGCCAGCGCGGCCAGCAGCTCCTTGAACCGGGGAATGGAGGAGACCTCCTCCTGGGCCGGGTAGCCGCAGGCGCGAGCCACGGCGCAGAAATCGATCCCCGGCGCCACGGAAGGCTGGCCGCCGGTGGACTCGTAGGCCTGGTTGTCGAAAAGAACGTGCACGAGATTTCCGGGTCGATAGTGGCCAATGGTCGCCAGGGAGCCCAGCTTCATCAGCAGGGCGCCGTCCCCGTCCAGGACGAAGACGGTGCGTCGGGAATGCCTGGCGGCCAAGCCCAGTCCCAGGGCGGGCAGGCAGCCCATGGAGCCCATCATGTAGAATCGGCCCTGGTGCAGGGTGTATTGCTGGAGCTCGCGGCCGGAAAACCCGGTCGCACCCAGCAGGACGTCCCCGGCATCGGCCGCCGCCGCCAGCAGCTGGATGTAGTCCAGGCGCTGGCAGAGAACGCCCGCCTCGGGCGCGGCCGGTTTCTTCCCCGGCGCGAAATAGCCCTTGCGGATAATGAAGGCGAAAGGAGTGGAAGCGGTCCGGCAATGGTCACGGGCCTGGACCAGCGCCTGGTCGAGGGCCGCGGCGCCATCCTCCAGTACCCGGTACGGAACCTGAAGCTGGTCCAGCAGCCCGCGCAGCGCGATGCCCATCACCCGGTGCTGCGGGGCGTCCTTGAGACCCGGCTCGCCGCGCCAGGAGATCAGGAGCAGCGCCGGCAGGCGATAGAGCAGCTGCAGCGAAGAGAGGGGATTGACCGCGTTGCCGAAACCGTCGTTCTGCATGTAGACCACCGGCAGGCTTCCCGCCAGGGCGAAGCCGCCGGCCAGCCCCATGGCCTCCCCCTCCGAGGTGCAGACGTAATGCTCGCCGCCGGGAGAGGCCGCCAGGAGGTCGATCAGCGGGGTGAACACCGAGCAGGGAACGCCCATGAACGGGGAGAACGATGCCTCGCGCAGCGTGCGAATGAAGGTCGCGGCGTCCACGGGCCTACTCGCAGCCCGGGATCAGGCGCAGGATCTCCCGGATGGGCAGGCACTCCGTCTCGCAGTCGGACGCCCGCTGGTGGCGCAGGATGGACTCGGCGGTGCGCACCATGGCCGGGTAGGCGCTGCGCAGGAGCTGGTTGGCGTAAATGACGACGCGCACGCCGGCGGCGGCGAGGTCCCTCTCGTAGGCCTGGCTGTAGGTGGAGGGGACGGCCACCAGCGGCACGCGGCGCTGAAACAGGGCGAACTCCTGGCAGAAGTGCAGCACCTCGCCGGGGTTCTTGCTCTTGCTGTGGATCATGATGCCGTCCGCTCCCGCGTCGATATAGGCCCTGGCGCGGCGCAGGGCGTCATCCAGCCCGGCTCCAAGGATCAGGCTCTCGATACGGGCAATGACCATGAAGTCATCGGTGAACTGCGCCTTCTTGCCGTACTGGATCTTCCGGCAGAAACTGGCGATGGAGTCCTGCTGCTGGCCGCCGTTGCCCTCCAGCAGGGAATTCTCCTTCAGGCCGACCTTGTCCTCGATAATGACGGCCGATATGCCCATGCGCTCGAGTGTCTTGACCATGATGGCGAAGTGCTCCGCCAGCCCGCCCGAGTCGCCGTCGAAGAAGATGGGCTTGGTCGTGATCTCCAGGATGTTGTTCAGGGTGGTCAGGCGCGAGGTCAGGTCCACGCTGCCGTTGTCGGGCCGGCCCTTGGCCGTGGAGTCGGTCAGGCTGCTCAGCCAAAGGGCGTCGAACTCGCGCGCCTCGTTGCCGACCGCCACGCGGGTTTTTTCCACGATCAGGCCGGTCAGGCCGTTGTGGGCCTCCAGCACGCGGACCAGGTCCTTGACCGCCAGCAGCCGGCGCAGCATCTTCAGCCGGATTCCCGGGGTGGTGCCGATCTCCTTGAGGGAGTTGTTGAGCTGGGTGGAGGAAATGCCCTTGGTGTATTCGGGCTCGATCAGCTGTCCGCCCCATTCGTTCAGGGCGGCGATCACCCGCTCGCGGATCTCGCGCTGGACCCCCGTGCGCCAGTCGTCGCCATGAACGACGAAGTCAGGCCGCAGGCGGCGAAGGTTCGGCACGTAGTCGAGGGTCTCCTGCAGGACCACTTCGGAAACGTTCTTGATGTTCTCCACGATCAGCTTGCGCTGCTCCAGCGGCATGTAGGGCAGGCGCTTGTAGCTGGCGATGGCATTGTCGGTCAGCAGGCCGACGATGACCCGGCCGTATTTGCGGGCTTCGCGGATGATGTTGAGGTGCCCGGGGTGGATCAGGTCGGCGCTCATGCCGACGTAGACCGTCTTTTCCGCCCTGCCTTTGCGTTGCGTCCCTGCGCTGGCCTTGCTTTTGCCTGGTTTTTTACTGAGGTTTTTCATTTTGAATGACCTATTCTCGCACATTTTTAAAAAAAAATGAAGCGGCGGGGCTTGCAAAAATTCACGTTGCCGCTTCCGGAGGCGGCGTCTCCCGGGGAGTTGTCGATTGCCGGGGGATGCGCTATAATGAAGCATGAAAAAATTGCGCCCCGCCCGGAGTTTTCCGGCGGGCAAAAAGTCCTGGTCATAGCCTCATGCAGCCTGTCGAGGAGAAGGTTTACAAGGTTTCCGAGCTGACCCAGCTGTTGAAACTGACGCTCGAGGCGCAGTTCGTCTCGGTGGCGGTGCTGGGCGAGGCTTCGGGCGTGGTCCTGGCCAGCTCGGGCCACCTCTATTTCACCCTCAAGGACAACGCCGGGGCCATGAAGGTGGCCATGTTCCGGGGCGCCCTGCAGCGCAGCACGCTGAGGAAGCTGGAGAACGGGCAGCAGGTCGTCGTGCGCGGCATGGTCTCCGTCTACCCCCTGCGCGGCGAAATGCAGATCATCGCCAGCGACCTGCGCCTGCAGGGCATCGGCGACATCTTCGCCGCCCTGGAAAAGCTCAAGAAAAACTACGAGGAAAAGGGCTATTTCGATCCGGCGCGCAAGAAGCCGCTGCCGCTGCTGCCCGGGCGCATCGGCGTGGTCACGTCGCCGACCGGAGCGGCCGTGCGCGACATCGTGCGCATCCTGCGCCGCCGCTTTCCCGGCATCGCCGTCGTCATCTACCCGGCCAAGGTGCAGGGGCAGGGGGCGGCCGGGGAGATCGCCGCCGGCATCGACTTTTTCAACGCCGCAGCCGCGGAAGCCTCCGTGGACGTGCTGATCGTCGGCCGCGGCGGCGGCAGCTACGAGGACCTGTGGGCCTTCAACGAGGCGCCGCTGGTCGAGGCCATTTACCGCAGCCGCCTGCCGGTGATCTCGGCCGTGGGCCACGAGACCGACTTCACCATCGCCGATTTCGTCGCCGACCTGCGCGCGGCCACGCCGTCGGCCGCCGCCGAGCTCGTGGTCGGCAGGAAGGACGAGTTCCTGGGCCGCATCGATTTCCTGCGCCACGTTCTCATGCGCCGCATGGAAAAAGCCGTGCATGAAAGGAGAACGGCGCTGCAGCAGCTGCGCACCGAGTCGGCGCTGGCCGATTTCCCCGGCCGCCTGCAGGAACTGGCCCAGCGCCTGGACGGCAGCGAGTTCGCCCTGGCCCGCTTGTTCCAGCAGTCGCTGAACCGCAAGCTCAGCCGCTGGCACCGTTCGCTGCAGCGCTTCGCCGCCTTCGACATGGGCGGCCTGGTGAAAAACCGCGGGCTGCAGGTCCAGAACCTGCGCATGCAGGTCGGCGCCCGCTTCAGCGAACGGCTGCAGCAGCAGCGTGAGCGCATCGGGCTGCTGGCATCCGGCCTGGCCGGCATGAACCCGGAACGCATTCTGGCCAGGGGCTATTCCATCACCACCGACCGCCGGCAGCAAGTGGTGCGCGATGCGGCCGTCCTGGCCGAGGATGACCGCATCCAGATCCGCTTCGCCCGCGGCTCGGCCGCGGCCAGGGTGATCAAGGAGTGAATCATGAAGAAAGAGACGCTCGACTTCGAAGGGGCGCTGAAAAAACTGGAAACGATCGTGCAGAAGCTGGAATCCCCCGCTGTCCCCCTGCAGGAGGGATTTGCCCTGTACGAAGAGGGGATGCAGCTGAGCGCCCGGATGAAAAGGGAGCTCAACGAGATCGAAAAGAAAGTGAAGATCCTGCAAAAGGACGCCAAGGGCGACCTGCAGGAAGCGGACTTCGAACCCGAGGAAAATGAATGACTATCTGCAGGGCCTGAGCGCCGCCGTCGACCGCGAGCTGCTCGTCGGGCTCGACCCGGGGCGGGGGACGCTGGAAGCCGCCATGCACTATGCCCTGACGGTCAGCGGCAAGCGCCTGCGGCCGCTGCTCTTTCTCGCCCTGCTCGACGCCTGCCGCCTCGAGGCGCTGCGCCACGTCGGCCTGGCCTCGGCCCTGGAGATCATCCACACCTACTCGCTGATCCACGACGACCTGCCGGCGATGGACGACGACGACCTGCGCCGCGGCATGCCCACGGTGCACAAGCAGTTCAACGAGGCGGTGGCGCTGCTGGCCGGCGATACGCTGCTGACCTACGCCTTCGAGAAGATCGCCGCCGCGCCCCTGCCTCCCGCCCAGGTGGTGGAGATCATGGGCATCGTCACCCGCTGCATCGGCAAGGAGGGCATGGCCCAGGGACAGGCGCTGGACCTGGAGTTCCGCGGTGACGCCGCCGCCATCGCCGGGATCCACCGCCTGAAGACCGCCGAGCTGATCAAGGGCTCGCTGCTGGCCGCCGCCGTCATCGCCGGCTTCGACCCCGGGCGGCGGCTCCTGCTGGAGCAGGCCGGCATCGCCCTGGGCATCGGCTTCCAGCTGGCCGACGACCTGCTGGACATCACCGGCGATGAACAGCAGGCGGGAAAGAAGCTGCGCAAGGACAGCGGCAACCAGAGCCCCAATGCCGTCCTGTATTTCGGGCTGGAGACGGTGCGCGCCCGCATCGACGGGCATTACCGGGAAGCCTGCGCGCGGATCGGCGAACTGGGGATCGATTTCCCGCCGTTCCTGTCGCTGATGAAGACCATGCTCTACCGGAGCCAATGATGGCGCTGCTGGAAACGATCGATTCGCCGGCGGACATCAAGAACCTCAGCCTGGGCGAGCTGGCGGCGCTTTCCGGGGAGATCCGCACGCTGCTGGTGCAGGTGGTGTCGCGCAACGGCGGGCATCTCTCCTCCAACCTGGGGGCCGTCGACCTGACTCTGGCCCTGCACCGCGTGTTCGACGCACCGCGCGACAAGATCATCTGGGACATCGGCCACCAGTGCTACACGCACAAGATCGTCACCGGCCGCCGCGGGCGCATCGGCACCATCCGCAAGCGCGGCGGGCTGCTCGGCTTCCCCGCCCGCGAGGAGAGCGAGTACGACGTGCTCAATACCGGCCACGCCTCGACCTCGCTGGGCTTCGCCTCGGGCCTGGCCATCGCCCGCGATCGCCTGGGAGGGGAGCACCATATCGTGGCCGTCATCGGCGACGGCGCCCTGACCGGCGGCGTCGCCCTGGAGGCGCTGAACCATATCGGCCAGGTGAAGCAGCGGCTGATCATCGTCCTCAACGACAACAAGATGTCGATCGCGCCCAATGTCGGCGGCATCTCGCGCCACCTGAACTACCTGGCCTCGGGGCGTCCCTATATCCGCATGAAGGAAGTGATCCAGAACGTCCTCAAGGCCATCCCCGGGGTGGGTCGGACCCTGTTCGAACTGGCCAAAAAGATCGAGGTGCTGATGCGCACCCTGATGGTCCCCGGCTCGCTGTTCGACGAGCTGGGCATCAAGTACATCGGCCCGATCAACGGCCACAGTTTCCGCGACCTGATCAAGGAGCTCGAGTCGGCCAAGAAGCACGATTTCCCGGTCCTGCTGCATGTGGTGACGCGGAAAGGGGAGGGCTACGAGCCGGCCAGCGACGATCCCAGCTCCTTCCACTCCTCCTCGCCCTTCAACATCGAGAACGGCAAGTTCCTGGGGCGGGAGAAGGGGCCTTCCTTTTCCGAGGTCTTCGGCCGCAGCGTGTGCCGCCTGGTCGCGGCCGACCGCCGCTTCATCGCGCTGACCGCCGCCATGCCCGAGGGCACCGGCCTGGACGCGGTGCAGAAGGAGTTCCCGGAGAATTTCTTCGATGTCGGCATCGCCGAGCAGTACATGTTCGACTTTGCCGGCGGCCTGGCCCTGGGCGGCTTCCGCCCGGTGCTGGGCGTCTACTCCACCTTCCTGCAGCGCGCCATCGACCAGGTCATCCACGACGCGGCGCTGATGCGCCTGCCATTGCTGGTCGGCCTGGACCGCGCCGGGCTGGTGGGCGGCGACGGTCCCACCCACCAGGGCATTTACGATATCCCCCTGCTGCAGCCCGTCCCCGGCATCGTGCTCATGGCGCCCAAGGACGAGAACGAGCTGCAGCACATGGTCTATACCGCCAGCCGCCTTGACCGCCCGGCCTTCATCCGCTTTCCCAAGGAGCCGGGACGCGGCGTCCCCCTGGACAGGGAGTTCCGCGAGCTTCCCCTGGGGCAGGGAGAAATCCTGCGCCGCGGCGGCCGGGTCCTGATCCTGGCCGTGGGCCCGCTGGCGTTCCGCGCGCTGGCGGCGGCGGAGAAGCTGGCCGGCGAGGACGGCATCGAAGCGACGGTGCTGAACGTGCGCTTCATCAAGCCGCTGGACCGCGAGCGCATCCTGGCGCTGGCCGCCGCCAGCGGGCGGGTCGTCACCGTCGAGGACGGCGCGCTGCGCGGCGGCTTCGCCTCGATCGTCCGCGCCGAGTTCGCGAATGCCGGAATCCGCTGCCCGTTGCTCGCTTTGGGAGTGGGCGATGGCGACGTGCCCCTGGCCTCGCGCGAGGAGCTGCTGGCCCACTTCGGCCTCGATGCCGCCGGCATCCACCGGAGCGTCAAAGCCTTCGTCCAAGAACAATAACCGATCTATACGTGACGCGTAACGCGTGACGCGTGACGCGGAAGACAAGCTGAAAACCAAAGCACCAAATTCAAAAAAGAGAAAGTGTGAGTAGGATCCGGGCATATCTCGATCCTGGGCTGTTACCCCGTCAACGATCGCTGATTCTTGGTTTTGGGAATTGGAATTTAAGTCTTTTATTGCAGCTACTCGTCACGCGTTACGCGTCACGCGTCACGAAGGTTCGCCGCTCTCCTTGACACTTGACAGCGTTTTCTTTATGATGGTCCCATGATCGTGGGCTACAATACCGACATCAAGTACCGCCAGGAAGTCTTCCATATCCAGACCGAGGACAAGGGAAAGGGCAACCCGCTGATCGAGACCCTGGTCTACCTGCACGGCGAGATCCTCCTTTCCCGGCGCATCTCCTACGCCCACCTGCTGGACTCGGCTGAAAAGATCAAGAAGGTCAAGAACCTGATGAAGACCCAGCACGACCAGGTCATCGGCGAGCTGAAGGAGGGCAAGTTCTCGCACCTGATGTCCATGGATACCCAGGATATCGAGGACAAGACCCTCGATGAGATGGTCCTGGAATACCTGCAGAACGAAAACCCCTGAACGTGCCCGATCGTGTCCTGCTCATTGACGGCATGTACCTCGTGTTCAGCTCCTTCTACACCCACCCGGCCATGCGCACGCTGGGCAATGAGCCCACCGGCGCCGTCTTCGGCTTCATCAGCCGCGTGGAGAGCCTGATCCAGGAACTGCGCCCCAGCCGCCTGGCCGTGGCTTTCGACTCCAGGGAGAAGACCTTTCGCCGCGAGCTGTACCCGGAATACAAGGCCGGGCGCCAGCTGCCGCCCGAGGAGCTCGTGCAGCAGCTGCCCGCCGTGCGCGAGTACCTGGAGGGCCGCGGCATCCACGCGCTGGAGAAGCCGGGCCTCGAGGGCGACGACATCATCGCCCTGCTGGCCAAGCGCTACGCCGCCGCCGGCAGCGAGGTGCTGATCTTTTCCGCCGACAAGGACCTTTTCCAGCTGGTGGGCGGGGACGTTTTCGTCTACCACCCCAAGCTGAAGAAAAAACTGGGCCGCGGCGAGGTAAAGGAATTTTTCGGGGTTTTCCCCGAGCAGATCGTCGATTACCTCTCGCTGGCCGGCGACGCCTCGGACAACATCCCCGGCATCCCGGGGATCGGCGACAAGACGGCGACGCGGCTGATCGAAAGGTTCGGCAGCCTGGACGCCATGCTGCAGAACCTGGACCAGGTGCAGGGCAAGCTGGGGGAAAAGATCGCCGCCAACGCCCACCTGTTCGCCAAGTGGCGCCCGCTGCTGGATCTGGACCGCATTCCGGAAACGGGCATCGAGCTGGAGGTGCCGCCCTTCCAGCCCCGCTGCGGCGCGCCCCTGCTGGATCTCTACCGCCGCCTGCAATTCCACAGCCTGTTGAGGAAGGCGGGCGCCGCCCCGGCACAGCCCGAAGGCGGCGCAGCCCGGTCCGGGCCGGCCGTGCAGCTGATCGCGGACCGGGGCGCGTTGAAAGCGCTGGCTGCCAGGGTGCGCAAGGCGGGAAGCTTCGCCTGGGACGTCGAGACCACGACCCTCGACTTCAGCGCGGCGCGGATCGTCGGCCTGGGCCTGGCGCTGCCCGGCGCCGCCTATTACGTCCCCTTTCTCGTCCCCGCCGCGGAGGCGGGCCGTTTCCGGTTGACCTTCGACGAATTTCGCCAGGAGATGGCGGACATCTTCGCCGCTGCCGCGATCCGCAAGACCGGGCACAACCTGAAGTTCGACATGCTGCACTTCCGGCGGCAGGGACTGGAGGTGGCCGGCGTCGAGCACGACAGCATGATCATGTCCTACCTCCTTTTCCCCAACCGCCGCACCCACCAGCTGAAGGAGCTGAGCGCCGAGTTCCTGGGCGTGCGGCCCATGACGTACGCGGAGCTGACCGGCAAGGGCAAGAGCCAGGTGCCGCTGACGGAGGTCGCGGTCGAGAAGGTCGCGGCCTACTGTGCCGCTGACGCCGACGGCTCCGCCCGGCTGGCGGACAAGCTCCTGCCGCTGCTGGAGGAGAAGAGGCTCCTGCAGCTGTACCGCGACATCGAGATGCCGCTGGCCGGCGTGCTGCTGGACATGGAATGGCACGGCATCCGCGCCGACCGGGCCTTCCTGCAGGAGGCCGACAACCGCCTGCGCGGGCAGATCGCCCTCGCCGAGCGGGAGGCGCGGGAACTGGCCGGTTATGACTTCAACCTGAACTCCCCCCAGCAGCTGGCCGAGCTGCTCTTCGAGAAAATGAACCTGCCGCTGAGCAAGAAGACGCGCAAGACCGGGGCGCAGTCGACCGACATCGAGGTGCTCAACGAGCTCAAGGAATATCCCGTCGTCGGGAAGATCATCGCCCACCGCACGTTCAAGAAGCTGCACGCCACCTACGTCCAGGGCCTGCTGGAGAACCTGGACGGCGAGGATCGCGTCCATACCCAGTTCAACCAGACCATCACGGCCACCGGCCGCCTCTCCTCATCCAACCCCAACCTGCAGAACATCCCGGTCGGCGAAGCGGCCGGGCTCAACCTGCGCCGGGCCTTCATCGCCGCCCCCGGGCGGCGGCTGCTGTCGGCCGACTATTCCCAGATCGAGCTGCGGGTCATGGCCCATTTTTCCGGGGACGCCAACCTGCTCCGCGCCTTCGCCGAGGGGGCCGACATCCACCAGCGCACCGCCGACCTGGTTTTCGGCGGCGATCTCTTCAGCCAGCGCTCCGAGCTGCGCCGGCGGGCCAAGATCATCAATTTCTCCATCCTCTACGGCAGCGGCGCCTATTCCCTGGCCCGGGAGCTGGGGGTGAGCTTTGCCGAAGCCAAGGAGTTCATCGAGCGCTACTTCGAGACCTACAGCGGCGTCAAACGCTTCATGGACAAGGTCATCGCGGACGCCGAAAAGAACCCGGAGGTGCGCACCCTGGCGGGCCGCGTCCGCCCCATCCCCGAGGTGCAGAGCTCGAACCGCACCGTCAAGGAGAACGGCAACCGCATGGCGGTCAACACCGTCGTCCAGGGCAGCGCCGCCGACGTCATCAAGATCGCCATGATCCGCATCCATCAGGGGCTGCGCTCCATGAAGAGCCGCCTGGTGCTGCAGGTACACGACGAGCTCGTCTTCGAGTACCCGCCCGGGGAGGAAAAGCGGCTCGCCGCCCTGGTGCGCGACGGCATGGAGAACGCCGTGAAGCTGAGGGTGCCGCTGACCGTGAGCGTGAAGTCGGGCGTCAACTGGGCCGACATGGATGCCGTCCGGGAGGGGGGATGAAAGAGATCGACGCGGCGAAATTCAAGCAGATCGTCCGGCACGGCATGGAGCACCTGTTCCGCGACCGGGAGCTGCTCAACCGCATCAACGTCTTCCCCGTCGCCGACGGCGACACCGGCGACAACCTGGTCCATACCCTGAAGCCCGTTTACGACGGCATGGACGACTGGCAGGAAACGCGCCTGGACGAGACCGCCGACCGCCTGGCCCAGGCGATGCTGCTCTCGGCCAAGGGCAATTCCGGGGTCATCTTCTCGCAGTTTTTTTTCGCCTTCGCCCAGGCCATGAGGGGCCAGGAGACGATCGGGCCGGCCGACTTCAGCCTGGCCATGGAAAAAGCGGTGCGCGAGACCTACGCCGCGGTGGCCGACCCCCGCGAGGGGACGATCCTGACCGTGCTGCGCCACACGGCCGAGGAGTTCAAGCGCCTGGCCCTGAGCGGCGAGCGCTACCAGGTCATTTTCGAGAAGGCGATCATCAAGGCCAAGGAGATCCTGGAGAAGACGCGGGACATGCTGCCGCAAATGAAGAAGGCGAAGGTGGTCGATGCCGGCGGGCTGGGTTTTTTCCTTTTCTTCAAGGGCATGTCGGCGGCGATGGGCGGCCGTGCCTCCGGCGCAGGGGACGGCCCGGATGCCGGCGCGGAGTTCGACCAGCCGCCGCGGGCCGTCGATGCGGCCGAGCTGGCCTTTTGCGCCGAATGGCTGGTGCGCCCCCGCGGGCAGGACCGGGAATTTTTCAAGGAACTTCTCAAGTCCCGCGGCGATTCGCTGCTGATCGCCGGCGATGCCGGCCTTTTCCACCTGCACCTGCACACCGACGACCCGCAGTCGGCGGAAGCGGAGATCGCCCGCCACGGCGAGATCCTTTCCCGCAAGGTCGATTCGCTGCGCCCGGCGGACAGCGACCGCCCGGAGCTCGACGTGGCATTGCTCATCGATTCGGCCGTCGATATTCCCGAGGCGACGGAGCGGGCGCTGGGCGTCGAGGTCGTGCCGCTGCAGATCCTGCTCAACGAGCGCTACCTGCGCGACCGGCAGGAGATCGCCAAGGAGGAGCTGTACCGCCGCATGCGCGCTGAAAGTGACCTGGCGGTCAAGACGTCGCAGCCGGCGCCGCTCGATTTCAAGATGGCCTTCGAGTCCGCCCTGGCCCGCAAGCGCCGGGTGCTGCTGTTCAGCCTTTCCTCGCGCCTGAGCGGCGCCTTCCAGAATGCCCTGGCGGCCGTGCGCCTGCTGCCCGAGGCCGACCGGGCCCGGGTGCGCGTCGTCGACACGCTCAACGTCTCGGCCGGCAGCGGCCTGCTCTTCTGCCGCGCCCTGCGGCTCCTGGAGGCGGGTCTGGATGTCGAGGCCGCCGCCGCCGACGTCGAGAGCCGGCGCGGCCAGGTCGTCTCGCTCGGGTACGTCGAGTCGCTGGAGTACGCCGTGCGCGGCGGCCGCCTGCCCGCGGCGGCCGGCTGGCTGCAGCGCCGGCTCGGCATCCGGCCGCTGGTCGCCTTCGAAAAGGGCAAGCTGGTCCGCAAGGGGGCCTTGCTGAGCGCCCGCAACAAGGAACGCAAGGTCGTGCGCCGCCTGCTCAGGAAGCTGGATCCCCGTGCATCCCACTCGCTGGGCATCGTCTATACCGACAACCCGCAGGCGGCCCTGCGCCTGGAGGACGAACTGGCCAAATCGCGGCTGAAGATCTCGGCCGTGTACCAGGTCGTCGGCGCCGCCGTACTCGGCGCCCATGCCGGCCCGGGGACTTTCTGCCTGTTCGCCCTGCCCGACCCGGAAACGGACGGTTGAATCCCCGCGGAGGTCCGATGGAAGAAAAGATCAAGCTGGGCATCAGCTCCTGCCTGCTGGGGAACAAGGTGCGCTTCGACGGCGGCCACAAGTTCGACCCCTTCCTGGTGAACATTTTGGGGCAATACGCGGAGTACGTCCCGGTATGCCCCGAGGTCGAGTCGGGATTCCCGGTGCCGCGCGAGGCCTTCCGCCTGGTCGGCGACCCGGACAGGCCCCGGCTGCTGACCCGCCGGAGCGGCCTGGATGCCACGCCGCAAATGGAGCGCTGGATCGCCGGGAAGCTGCCGCAGCTGGAAAAAGCGGGGCTGTGCGGCTTCATCTTCAAGAGCCGGTCGCCCTCCAGCGGCATGGAGCGGGTCAAGGTGTACAACGACAAGGGCATGGCCGAGAAGAAGGGGGTGGGGATATTCGCCCGGGCGCTGATGGAGCGCCTGAAGCTGCTGCCGGTGGAAGAAGAGGGCCGGCTGCAGGACATCGGGCTGCGCGAGAATTTCATCGAGCGCATCTTCGCCTACCGCCGCTGGCGGGCGCTGGTTGACGGCGGCGCCACGGCCGGGCGGCTGGTCGACTTCCAGCGCCGCCACAAGTACCTGCTCATGGCCCACAGCCCGGAAATGGCCCGGCGGCTCGGGAAGCTCGTCGCCGCCGCCGGGGCGCGACCCTTGAGCGGGATCCTGACTGAATACGAAGGGCTGTTCATGACGGCCCTGAAGCAGAAGGCCACGGTGCGCAAGAACGTCAACGTGCTGCAGCACATGCTCGGCTATTTCAAGAAGCAGCTCGACGATTTCGATAAAAGGGAGATGCTGGGCCTCATCGAGAAGTACCACCAGAACCTGGTGCCGCTGATCGTCCCCGTCACCATGCTGAAGCACTACATCGACAGGTTCCAGGAGCCGTATCTGAAGGATCAGTACTACCTCGATCCGCACCCGCTGGAGCTCAAGCTCAGGAACCACGCATAATGGAGTCATTCGTGACGCGTGACGCGTAACGCGTGACAAGTGAAAAGTCGGCGAGGGGCTGGGGCTAGGGGTGAGAGGGAAGAGACAAGAGGTAAAGAAAGGCAAAAGGCAAAAGTAAAGAAGCGGCAATACTGGTTTACGGTGGAAGGTTTACGGTAGACGGCAAGAAAAGAAGCAATCGGAAGACTTAAATCCCAAATCCCAAGCACCAAATTCCAAATAAATTCCAAATTCAAATTTCCAAAACGAAAGCCAAATCCAGTGTCAGTGTCAGCAAGAACTGTGGTGAAAACTCTTGTTCTTTCGTTTCAACATTTCAACGCTGCAACGCTTCAACGATTTCTATTCTCTTGCCCTTTCAATTCATCACCAAGTTCGGGATCTTCGTTTGGGTCAGAGATATGATCGAAAGTTGTGTATGGATGTAAAAAGGATGTGTCGTATGCTATTAAATCAAGTTCTACCAAAAACTAAATTCAAGGGAGCATACGACACATGGAAGATTTTAGCAGAGAGTGGTTTGAGAGTCTACCGGCGATGTCACTGAGCGAGATCCTCAAAGAGGGGGCACACAGGTTGGTCAAGATGGCCGTCGCGGCCGAGTTCGGTGCTTTTCTGGATCAGCACTCTAGTTTACGTGACGAGCAGGGTCGAGCAGCTGTGGTGCGCAACGGGCATAACCCGGAGCGTGAGTTTGTGACTTGGTAATTGGAATTTGGTGCTTGGAATTTAAATCTTCTCATGTCACGCGTCATGTGTTACGTGTCACGAAGTTCGTAATGTGCATTGTATTGCATCTCTGCCGCGTCACGCGTCACGCGTTACGCGTCACGAAGTTCGTTCTGTGCTGTTGCCTTACGCCCTACGCCGAGTTCCGTTATTTCCCGGGGAACCAGGGCACGAACATCGGCGTGCGCCGCTTGTACTCCTCCCAGTCGGGGCGGCCGGCGTATTTCTTCTCGAGCAGCGGCACGCCGGAGACGAAGAGCAAAAGAAAAGTGATGAGCGCCGGGCCGATCAGGCCAAGCCAGCCATGGGGAGCGGAGAGGGCGATGACGCCGACGCCCCACCACAGGGCGGCCTCGCCGAAATAGTTGGGGTGGCGCGTCACGCTCCATAAGCCGCCGGTCATGAGCTTGCCGCGGTTCACCGGGTTGCTGATGAATGCCGCCAGCTGGCGGTCGCCGACGGTCTCGAACAAAAAGCCGGTCAGCCAGATGCATGCGCCCAGGCCGTCCAAAATGTTCAGCGGCGGCTGTTCCTGGCCGACGATCAGCAGCAGCGGCGCGGCGACCAGCAGCATGAGCAGCCCCTGCAGCATGAATATCTGGAAAAAACTCCTGAGAACGAAAAATTTCCCCCAGGCGCGGCGCCAGGCGGCATAGCGGAAATCTTCTTCTTTGCCTCGGTTGCGCTTGTGAATATGCAGCGCCAGGCGTCCTCCCCACGTCAGGACCAGCGCCAGGGCCAGCCACCCCCTGGCCCGGTTGTGGCCGGAATTCAGGAAGATCACAGCGCTGACCAGGATGAAGCCCGCGCCCCAGGCGATATCGACGACGCCGTTGTTCTTGCGGGCCAGGGCCACCAGGAAGACTGTTGACATATACAGGAAAATGACCAGCGCGGCCAAGGAAATGACCTGGACCATGATTTCCTCCGTGCCCGGGGATTGTCGGCTACGATTCCGGGATGCGCTTCATTTTAACCAGTTGCCGCCTGGCGCGCAAGGCGCTCTTCTCCTTGTCCTTGATCTCCAGCATGATGTCAAAATCGAGGCCATGGCCGGCGGCGTTGATAAAACGGGCAAAATGCCGCAGGTCGATGCGTTCGGCGTGGCTTCCGGGTCGTCCGCCTCTTTTCTGCGAGCTGTAGTCGATCATGGGCAAACCGTCCTTCTTCTTCCAGGTGGCGGCGGCCAGCGCCAGGGCCGCGGCCGCGCTCTCGCCGCAATGGTTCAGCTGGTGGTGGAAGGAGTCGAACAGGACCGGGACGCCGGTACGGCGGTGGATCTCCAGGCAGTCGGCGACGGTGAACAGGCGATCGTCGTTCTCCACCACCAGGCGCCGGCGCACCGACCCGGCGAGGAGCTCGAAGCGCGAGCAGAAGCGGTTGATCGCCGCCGCCTTGTCGCCGTAAACCCCGCCGGCGTGGACCTGGATGCGCGCCGTGTCGTCGAGGCCCAGCGCGTCGAGGACGCGGGCGTGGTACTCCAGCTCGGCGGCGCTGCGGCGGAAAATGCCCTCGTCCAGTGAATTGATCAGGGTGAACTGGTCGGGGTGCATGGAGATGCGCATGCGCTGGCGGCGGATGAACCGCCCCAGGGCGGCGAAGCGCGGGGCGAATTCCCGCTGCCAGGGAAAGGCGCAGACCGGGTGCGAGGCAAAGGGGACCAGGTCGGAGGTGATGCGCAGGAAAAGCAGGCCGTTGGCGCGGTTGTACTCCAGGATGCGCTCCAGGCAGTCCAGGTTCCCGCGCATCGTCTCGGCCAGCCGGGCGGCGGAGTATGAGGCCAGGCGGAACGTGCGGCTGGGGGTGCAGCCGATGGAGCGGTTGAGGCAGGGATAGCCGATCTTCACGGCAACGCCGCCTTCCTGGACGCAGGCATCATGCCCTGATTATACGCGAGATGGGGATGCCCCGGCAACCGCGGCCGCCGGCTGACCCTGCGGCCCCGGAAATCTGTGATATAATGATCCGCGACATGCAGGAGAAACACCGGATCCCCTGGCGGAGAGAATGAAGCTGAAGTGGAAGATCATTCTCGTCGGCCTGCTGCTGGTCGCGGGCGTCTGCTGCCGGCGGCAACCCGTTCCGGGCGGGCTGGCCGCCTCCGCCATTTCGATCGCCGCACCCGCCGGCGCCGAAAAGCGGCTCGGGGAGTTGCGCGCCGGCGACCCGGACCTGGCCGGGGTCTTGCGGACGGGAACGATCAACACGCTGCTGGCGGAGAACCCTTGGGCCGGGCGCATCCGCGAGAATGGGGTCTCGCAGCAGGCATTGCTGTTCGTCGACGACATGAGCGCCCGCTGGAACCTGGGACGGAGCGGCAAGCGCCGCCTGGCTTTTTCCATATTCCATCCCGCAGGCTCGCAACTTTCGTACCGCGTTCATTTCGAGTCGCGGGGCAGGAAATGGCTGGCCTATGAGCTGAACGCCACCCGGCGGCAGCTCGCCCACGGTGCCGTCGACATGGATCCTTCCTGGAAGGACCTGCGCGTCACCCTCGAGACCCGGGGGCGGGGGATCGGCGCCTGGGTGAATCCCCGTTTCATCGCCAACGGGAAGCGGCCGCGGGTGTTCGTCGTGATCGTCCTGGACTCGGTCCGCGCCGACCACACCTCGCTGCACGGCTATGCCCGTGACACGACCCCGGCCTGGGCCGCGCTGGGCCGCGACGGGCGCGTGTTCCGCCGCGCCTATTCCACCAGCAGCTGGACGCTGCCGGCCCATGTCTCGCTGTTCAGCGGCCGCGACCTGCCGGACCACCGCGTGCTGGGCCCGACCGACCGCATCGGCGAGGACTACCCGCTCCTGGCCGAGGTGTTCCAGAAGAACGGCTTCGCCACGGCCGCCTTCACCGGCGGCGGCTTCGTCGACGCCCAATTCGGCTTTCACCGCGGCTTCCAGGTGTATTCGAACCGGCCGGGCGGCGTGTTCCTCATGGACTCGGCCGAGAGGGTGCTGAGCCATTTCAGGAACTTCGCCGAGCAGCACTGGGGGGAGAACCTGTTCGTGTTCCTCCATACCTACCAGGCGCACGCGCCCTACAAGTTCCCCTCGCGGTTCAAGCCCGCCATCAACCCCGGGCTGAAGCGCAACCTGCTCGGGCCGGCGAATTTCCTGGGCGACAGGAAGTCCGCGTGCTTCAGGGAACTCGCCGCCGCCGACCGCCAGGAACTGGTCGACCTGTACGATACGGCGATCTTCTACGCCGACCAGGCGCTGGTCGGCGGCGTGGCCGGCTTCCTGAAGGAGAAAGGGGCGTACGACGAGGCGACGATCGCGGTCGTCAGCGACCACGGCGAGGAGTTCTACGACCACGGCAGCTGGGAGCACGGGCACAGCCTGTACGGGGAGCTGATCCGCGTCCCCATGGTGATCAAGTTCCCGCACGGCCGGCGCCGCGGCCTGGACGACGGCTTGACCTCCATCGCCGATCTCCCGGGCCTGCTGCTGCAGTCGGCCGGACTGGACACGCCGCCCGGCTTTGCGCCGGCCGTGCGTCGCGGCCCGACGCGTGTCCTGGCCGCGGCCCTGCCCGTGTCGCCCATCATCCAGGGGATCCCGGCCAAGGTTTCCTTCGTCGACGACCGCTTCCATTTCATCCATAACCAGATCGACCGCCGGGCATTGTCGCTCTTCGACCCGCCGCCCCCCGAACCCCGGCTGCACGAGCTGTACGACCTGGGGGACAAGGGGCAGCGGCGCGACCTGGCCGGGAGCCGGCCGCCGGCCCTGAAGGGATTTCTCGAGCGCCTGGCGGACTACCGGCGGCGATTGCGCGCCGCCCGCGGCCGCGGCAACGCGCTGGATGAAGGCCTGCGGCGGGAGCTGAAGTCCCTGGGCTACCTGGGCGACTGAGAACGCGGGCCGGAGCGGCCCGCTCAGCCCTTCTGGATCCTGGCCACCGTGATCTCCTCCTGGCCGTTGTACTTGCCGTTGAGGTCCTTGTAGGACAGGAGCGGCGCCTCGGAGCTCTCGACGAAGATGACCTGGGCGATGCCCTGGCCGGCGTGGACGACGGCGGGCCGCGCGCCGCAGTTGGCGATGGAGATGGTCAGGTATCCCGTCCACTCGGGCTCGAGCGGAGTGACGTTGACCAGCACTCCGCAGCGGGCATAGGTGGACTTGCCGAAGACCAGGCCCAGGACCATCTTGGGCATGCGGAAGTACTCCAGGCTGCGGCCCAGGATGAACTGGCCCGGGGGGATGAGGATGGCGTCGGCGCTGAGCGACTCGAAGTCGGCCTCGCTGACCCGGTGCGGGTCCAGGGGCGCGGCCGCGTGCACGGGGCGGCGGTAGGTGCGGTCGAGGCGCAGGTCGTAGCCGAAGGGCCCCAGGCCGTAGGAAACGACCCCGGCGCGCACCGAAGAGGCGATGAAAGGCTCCAGCAGGCGATGGCGCTCGGCCTGCTCGCGGATCCAGCGCGAGGACTTGAGCATCAGAGGAGCGAGTAGCGCGAGACCTTGTGGCTGATCAGGTAGTACAGCTTGCTCAGGTACTCGATGCCGTTGGTCAGGTCCTTGGAGAACTTGAACTGGTACTTGACGTAGTTCGTCTCCTCGGCCAGGCGCAGCTTGTTCTCGAACTCGATGGTGAAGTCCTTCAGCTCGATCATCAGGTTCTGCAGCAGCAGCAGGTTGTCGATGCTCTCGATCAGGGTGACGGTCGGCGTGCTCTTCAGGTCGTTCCTGGGGATCAGCTTGATGCGTTCCAGGGCCTCGGCGTTCAGCTCCCTGACCAGGTAGTCGATCTCGTCGAGGTAGGGCTTCTTGTAATCGTCGAAGTAGCGCAGCTTGTGGACGGCGCGCTCCTGGATCTTGGCGTTCTGCTCCAGCAGCGAGTGGAACAGCTCGTGCAGCCCCAGGTGATCCTTGTCGAACTTCTTCAGGTCGATGAAGGCGCGGCCGAGGTAGATCTTGTCGTTATAGGAGTTCAGCAGCTCGTCCTGGTAGTGGGAATAGAACTTGACCTCGAAACGGCCATGGTCGCGGTAGCGCAGGCGGCTGATCAGGACATCCTGTTCGCTGGCCAGGTAGCTGGCGTTCTCCTCGATCACGGCGCTGTAGATGAACAGCGTGCCGACGATGAAGTCCTTCAGGCTGTCCATGAATTCCTCGTTCTGGGCCAGGAAGCCGGCGAGCTCCGGGAAGGATTCGCCGCGCAGCACGGTGTAGTAGGGCGAGAAGAGCATGTGCCCGCCCCGCAGGAACAACTCCAGGTGGAAGTTTTCGCGCACCCTCTTGAACAGGTTGTTATGCTGGATGGCCGGGATGTTCTCCAGCCGCTTGCCGCTGAACTTGCCCAAAACGTTCAATGTTTCCACGCTTGCCTCCGCCTGGGGATTATAGGCGAATGCAAGTGAAAAGTAAACCGGAAGACCGGCCGCTGCCCGAGCCGGCGGCCGGGCGGGGGCTGGCCCTTGTCAGGCCCCGGCAAGAGCCGTCTCCGGTCCCGGGCCGGCATGCGGAATGACACGCGGATCGGTCCGGGCGGGCCGGCCGTTGACTTTCCCGTGCCGTTTTTTTATCATGTATCCCGATGAAGAGACTGTCTTTTATGGCCTTCCCGGCGCTGTTCGCCCTGCTGCCGCTGGGCCTGTTCCTGCTGCTCTACCGGCCGGAGCCGGCCTCGCCGGGAATGACCAGCGCCTGCCTTGTTTTCCTCACCGCGCTGGGCTGGTGCTCGCTGATCGTTTTCAGCCGCCGGGAGATGAAATGGCTCAAGACCTGCTACGCCGGCGCGGCGCTGCTGGGGTCGCTCCTGATCGTCGTCGTGTTCCGGCCGTTCCCCGTGCTGCCCCTTTCCCATGGCCTGATGATCGTCCTGCAGGCGCTCGGGGGCGCCGGCATCGTCCTCTACCTGCGCATCCTGAAGAACAAGGGGGAATAAGCCCATGAGCGACAAGCAAGCCGCCGGCCTGGCCGCTGCCGTCAAGAACACCCTGGATGAGCTTGGCCGGACCTTCGCCGCTTTCCTGAGAGCGCCGCGGGCGTTATGGGGGGTCAATATCCCCTACGTGTTCGAGGGGCTGGTCTATTTCGGCATCCTGACCATCCTGGGAAAATTCTGTTCCGAGAACGTGGCCTTGAACGACATCCACTCGGGCTGGGTCTACGGCGGCGTCACCGGCGGCATCACCTTCGCCATGCTGCTCTTCGGAGGCGTTTCCGACCGGATCGGCGTGCGCGTCTCGCTGGCCCTGGCGCTGGCGGTGATGATGCTGGGCCGCGTCCTGGTCGCGCTCTCCGGGACCCTGGCCCTGGGCAGCGGCATGGGATCGCCCATGTTCTTCCTCATGGCGTTCGGCCTGCTGCTGATGGTCGCCGCCTACGGGCTGTACATGCCGGCGGCCTACGCCGGCGTCAAGCGCTATACCAACCCGCAGACCTCGGCCGTCGCCTACGCCGTGATCTACGGGCTGATGAACCTGGGAGCTTTCTTCTCGGGCTTCGTCTCGTCCAACGCACGGCACGCCTTCGTCGCCCAATTCCCGCCCAACGGCCTGGCCGCCGTTTTCTGGATCTATGCCGCCATCACCCTTTTCGGCTCCCTGCTGACCCTGCGGCTCATCACGCGCCGGGTCGACCGCCAGGCGGTCGAGCGTGTGGCGCGCGAGACCCGCGCCATGAGCACGCCCGAGCAGAACCTGGCGGCCGACGCCAGGGCGGCCGCCCCGGCCGCCCCGATGGGTCCGCGCATCCCGCTGCTGCCCTTCCTCGGCTGGATCGCCCTGGCGCTCGGCGGGGTGGCGCTGGTGGTTCTCTCCCGGTCCCGCCGGTTCCCCCTGCCCGCGGCCGCCGCCTACGTGCTGCTGGCCCTGGCCGTGCTGGGCGCCGTCTGGGAGTTCCTGCGCCGCAGGCCCGACCACCCCTTCCGCGACGGCCGCTTCGTCTTTTTCATCTTCATCCTCATCCCGGTGCAGACGCTGTTCGCCCACAACTGGCTGACCATTCCCTACTATCTTGACCGCGCCTTCGCCGGCACCGGCGTCAGCCGCTACTTCGAGGTCTTCTCCAACCTCAACCCGCTCCTGATCTTCGTCCTCTCGCCGCTGATCGCGGCGCTGACGGCCCGCAGCAATGTCTACAGGATGATGATCGCCGGCACCTTCGTCATGGCCCTGCCCACCTTCCTGCTGGCACTGGGCCCGAACGTCTATCTTTTCCTGCTGTACATCCTGCTGATGTCGGTGGGCGAAGCCATGTGGCAGCCGCGCTTCCTGCAGTGGGTGGCCGAGATCGCCCCCGAGGGCAAGACCGGGCTCTACATGGGCATCGGCCAGTTCCCCTGGTTCCTGACCAAGCTGCTGACTTCGCTGTATTCGGGAGCCGTCATCGCCCGCTACTGCCCGAAGCCCGGGCTGGGCCTGGCAATGAATACCGGCGCCATGTGGCTGATGTACGCCTTCATCGCCATGATCTCCCCGATCGCCCTGGTCCTGGCCCGCAGCTGGATGGCCAAAGGCATGACGCGCCAGGGATAAGAAAGCGGGAAAAACTATTCCGGGCGGTAGATGTCCGGTTCGATGAATATCTTGGTGATCTCGGGGTACTGGCGGCGGATATCGGCCTCGATCGCGTTGATCAGGCTGCAGATCTGCATGGAGCTCAGCCGCGGGTCGAATTCGGCCTTGACGGCCAGCAGGATGTCGTCGGCGCCCAGGTGCAGGGAGCGGATGTGGATGACGCGGGCGATGCTCTCCTCTTGCAGCAGCAGCTCGCGGACCCGGCGCAGCAGCGCCGGGTCGGCGCTTTCGCCGATGATCAGCGACTTGGTCTCGTAGCCCATCACCAGCGCCGTGCCGCCCAGCAGCACGCCGATGAGGATCGAGGCCAGGCCGTCGAAGAAGAGGATTCCGGTGACGTATTCGGTCAGCAGCGCGGCCAGGGCGATGGCCAGGCCGAGGAGGGCGGCCGTGTCCTCCAGGAAGACCACCACCAGCTCGGCCTTCTTCGTCTGGTGCAGGAAAGCGGCCAGTCCGGTCGTGCCCCGCTCGGCGTTGATCTTCCTGACGGCCACGCGCAATGAAACGGCCTCGGCGGCGAATGCCACGGCCAGGACCAGCAGGGCGACGGGCAGGTGATCGACGGGGGCCGGGTGGCGCAGCTTGTGCACCCCCTCGTAGATCGAAAAGATGGCGCCGGTGGTGAAGAGGATGATGGCCACGATGAAGGACCAGAAGTAGGCCTCGCCGGAGAAGCCGAAGGGATGCAGCTCGTCGGCCTTCCGGGCGGCCTTGCGCAGGCCGACGAAGAGCAGCACCTGGTTCAGCGTGTCGGCGGTGGAGTGGATGGCCTCCGCCAGCATGGCCGATGACGCCGTGAAGAAAGCCACGACGTACTTGACCATGGCGATGAACAGGTTGGCCACGAAGGCGGCCAGGATCACCGATTTCGAGCTTTTTCCCTTTTTCATTGGTAGTTTCCCGCGGGTCCCCGCTGAATGGATCTTCGTGAAGGGCCATTTTAAGACGGCGGCTCCCCCTTGTCAAATCGCGCGCTCCGGGCCGTGGCCGCTAAGATACGGGCAAAGTGATGCGTGATGAGCGATCAGTGATAAGATGACGCAAGGAATCGGTCTTTTGCGATTTCCCTCATGTGGTACGCGTCGCGAAGCTCGTGATGCGTGTTGTATTGCCTCTCAGCCGCGTCACGCGTCACGAAGATCGTGAAGCGTGTTGTATTGCCTCTCAGCCGCGTCACGCGTCACGAAGATCGTGAAGCGTATTGTATTGCCTCTCTGACACGTCACGCGTCACGCGTTACGCGTCACGAAGATCGTTCCTTTGCTGCTGCCGTATTCCTTACGCCGAGCCTATTTCATCTCTTTCAGCAGATCCGCAGCCAGGAACCACTTGCGGTATTCCAGCCCGTGGATATAGTTGTCGATGATGCGCCGGGCCAGGCTGCGGTCACTTTGCAACAGGAAGGAAAACTCCTTTTCATGGTCCTTCAGGTCTTCGAACAGGAATTCCTCGAAGTTTCGCCAGATCTTCTGGACTTTTTCGATGCGGCCGCGGTACTGGCGGTCGACCGCCTCGGATAGCCGGGCATAGGTGGTGAATGCCAGGTCGGGGTCCTCGAAGGCCTGGGCCGGGAGGGGGGAGAAATGGTTTTTCCAGGCGCTTTCGGCTTTTTCGCGGCTTGAACCGCCGGGCGTGCCGGCCATCGACGGGTACCAGGGGGAAAAGGCGTTGCTGTCGGGCCGGCGCAGAGCGATCCAGACCAGGTGGGCGATGTCGGCCGCGGGCCAGGAGCGCAGTTGGGCGACGAAGGCGTACTGGGTGGACTCGGTGCAGATGGTGCGGTTCTTGCCCGAGTTGGGCGAGCCGTTGCGGTAGCGGTCGCTCAGGTCATGCCGGGTCCCCTCGTAGTGGTCGCGCAGCACCTTGAACAGGTCGCGCGGGCGCAAGCCGTGGCGGGGCCTGAAGGAGAACGGCAGCGGGGCATCCAGCTTGGGGGGCTTGGCGGCCAGCAGGTCGCTGCCCCGCCACTGGCGCAGGATGTTGCGCATGTCGGCATAGGCGCCGGGATCGGAATAGGTCCTGGCGAACTCGAATTCGCCGTCGTGCCGGGGATCGTGCCAGCCGCGGCTCACGGCATACTCGATGATGTCGGCGGAACCCAGGAAGCGGTCCTCGTCGCTCAGGTCGACGCGGGTGATGGTGTAGCGGTTGGCGATGACGGCCGCCTCGTCATCCGGGACGCGGGCGGCGATCCAGCGCTTGCCCCTGACCGCGTGCAGCAGCCAGCCCTCGCTGGCATCGGCGATGACATAGGTGCGCCCCGAGGAGTTGTAGCCCAGGCGGGAGATCAGGTCGCCGGCGATGCGCACCCCCTCGCGGGCGCTTTTGGCCCGCTCGGCGATCAGTCGCCTGAGGCTGAAGCCGATGCCGCCTTCGCTCAGCTCTCCCCTGTCCTCACGCGAGGGGCAGGCGTCGGATGTCACGGTCACCCCATGCTCGCTGACGTAGGAGTCGGCGAAATCGCTTTCCGGTATCTCCAGCCAAAGCAAACCCGGCACGGCGGGGGGGTGGGGCAGCAGCAGGCCGCTCTTCAGGGCAAACGCCTCGCCCTGCCGGAACTCCCGGGCCGGTACCTTGTGGATATTGACCAGCAGGCGGCCGGAGTCGTCCTCGTTATGGGCCAGCAGCACCGAGCCGTCGGCGCTGGCCTTCTTGCCCACGACAATGGTGAAACAGTCGTGGCCGGCGTGCGACCCAAGGGCCAGGAGCATGAAAAGAGTGGATAGGACAAACTTTTTCATGCAATAAAAATAGCATAAGTCCATGGATTTGACAAAAAGTTACAGTGTCAGTGTCAGTGACAGTGTCAGCAAGAGGCCTTACGGGCATTAGTGGTAGTGATAGTGGTAGTGGTTGCAGGAGGCAATTCCCGGGCTGAGTGGTAGTGATAGTGGTTGCAGGAGGCAATTCCCGGGCTGAGTGGTAGTGATAGTGGTAGTGGTAGTCAGATATCAGAGCCGTTCTTGTTCTTTCTCATCACGCATCACGCATAACGCCTAACGCCTAACGGTATCTCCGCCATGTTCCGTCTGCCGGGTTTCCCGCTTCAAGACCGAGAATATTTCGAAATGATCGCTGTGCGGGAAATTGTCGATCAACTGCATCCCGTCCAGCGTGAAGCCCCGGCTGAGGAAGAGGCGCAGGTCACGGGCGAACGTGGCCGAGTCGCATGAGAAGTAAACGACCGTCCGCGCGCCGCTTGCGGCCAGCGCGGCGATGAGCCTGGGCGAGAGGCCTCCCCGCGGGGGGTCGACGACGAATAGCTCGGCGCCGGGCAGGCCGGCGTGCAGGGCATCGGCCTGGACGGCGCGGACGTTGTCCGCGTTGTTCAAGGCCAGGTTGTCGCGCAAGGCGGCCAGGTTGCCGGGATCGTTCTCCAGGGCCAGCACCCGTTGGCAGTGCGCGGCCAGCGGCAGGGTGAGGAAACCGCCGCCGCAAAAGAGGTCGGCGGCCACGGTGGGGCGCTCCCGGTCGAGGACCCCCTGCAGCAGCCCCAGCATGGACGGCAGCTGGAAGCGGTTGGCCTGGATGAAATTGCCGGGGGCGACCCGGAAGGCATGGGGCCCGATCTGGAAGCGCACCCGGCGCTCGCGGCTGAGCCATCGTTCGCCGTTGCCGGGGGTCTCCAGGCATGAGGCCAGGTCGCGGCCGTTGCTGACGGTGAGGATGCGGCCCGAGGCGCATTGGGCCGTCAACCGGCGCTGGGAGAGAAAATGGTCCTCGATTGCCTGCGGCAGGAGCAGGCAGCCGGCGATGGCGATGACCCGCCGCGAATCGCGGGCAAAGAAGCCGCTGGCGCCGTCACGCACCTGGAACTCGGCCTTGCAGCGGTAGCGCAGGGGGGGCGAAGCCAGCGTCGCGGTCGGGGAGGCCGGCTCGCAGCCGCCGATCCTCCTGAGGTTGTCGGCCAGGATCGCCGCCTTGCTGCGCAGCTGCTCGCCGTAGCTCATGTGCTGAAGGTTGCAGCCGCCGCAGTCGCCGTAATGGGGGCAAGGAGGCTCGATGCGCTGCGGCGACGCCTGCAGCACGCGCAGCAGTTTCCCCTGCCAGGCGGCGCGCGAACGGCCGCTGACGGAGTACTCCACCGTTTCCCCGGAGACGACCCCGGGGACGAACACGGTCCTCTCCCCGTCGCGGACGATGCCGGCGCCGCCCTTGGCGATGGCGAGGATTTTCCCGATCAAGGCCATGATGCTCCCGGTAAAAAAAGAGGCGCGCCGGCGGCGCGCCCCCGGTTCCGGCCGAAAACTACTGGACGGCGATGGCGATCTTTTCGCTCATGAACTTCCTGACGTCGAGGAAGGTGATGGTTGCGTTCTGGCTGGTCGCGTCGAATTCCACCTTGAAGTCGCTGCCGGCCTTGAAATAGGCCGGGTAGATGGAAATGTCCCTGATCCTGGCCAGCTGGAGGTCGGAGGCGTTGACCGTGATCACGGGGTCGTTGCGCAGGTCGAGCGACCGGTCGAACAGGGCGGGGTCGACCTTCTGCAGCTTGGTCGCCCGCAGGAAACCGCCCTTGATGATCCCCTTCTCCGCCAGGACCTTGGACAGGCCCAGGGCGTAGTGCACCGAGTTGAGGGCGGTCTGCATTTCCTGGTTCTGGTCGTTGAGATCGCTCATGCGCGACAGCATGCCCTGCTTTTCCTGGTTGAGCAGGTCCAGCTGGGAGATCAGCTCGACGCGGCGCGCCTCCATCTCGTCGATGTCGCTCTGCAGCTTTTCCTTCTCGGCGATGGCCTTGTCCTTGGCATCGACCAGCTCCTTCTTCACTTTTCTCTGGATCTGGTTGGGCGAGATGGGAGCCGTTCCCTGGGTGATGAACGTGCCGTACTCGTCCTCGGCGTAGAAATTCCAGATCTTGAAACCGGGCACGATCGGCTCGAAAAGGGCGGTGCGCTCGACCAGCTCCATGGCCCGCGCCTTGTCCACTCCCTTCTCGTTCAGCAGGAAGTCCATGGCGATCTGGTAATGGTTCTCGCCTTTTTCCACCAGGTGCGGCTTGGGCAGCAGCGTTTCCAGCTCCTGGACGCGGGCATTGAGGTTCTGGATGTCGCTGTTTTTGTCCAGGATATCCTGCAGCAGCGACTTGATCGAGACATCCTTCTCGTTCTTGATCTTGTTTTCCAGCACCTGCTTCTGCTCGGGGGTGAGGTTCATGATATTGACCTCGGGCAGATCCTCGCCGGTCTTTTTCTTGTATTCGTTCAGAATGGTGAACACCTCGTTCTGCTTCTCCTGGATGCTGGTCTCCAGCTGCTGGATCTGCTGGACCGTTTCCTCCATCTGCTTCATCTTCGGCGAGGCCTTCGGCCCGGCCGGGCCCTTGAACAGGAGAAATGCCAGCACGACGATCACCAGCGCCAGGGCACTGACGACCCAATAGATCTTTTTCGATCCTTTTTCCGGCTCGGCCTGGGAGAACGGGACCTTGGGCTGTTCTGGGGTCATGATTTCCTCCTTTCCTCAAACAATCCACTGCGGATTGCCTTTCCGGCGGGGATTTTATCACAAAAGGCTTCGGGAAACAAATCGGAAAAGGCTTGCAATGCCGGCCCCCCCGGCATATAATTCGGCTCTCAAGGAGCGAGCCATGACCCGCGAACAAGCGCTGTTGTTGGTCGAGCAGCACCTGCACAACCCGAACCTGGTCAAGCACTGCCTGGCGGTCGAGGCCTGCATGACGGATTTCGCCGTCCACTTCCACCAGGACCCAGAGCCGTGGGCGCTGGCGGGGCTGCTGCACGACCTGGACTATGAGTTCACTTCCGGGACGCCGGAGGCGCACGGCGAGAAGACCGCCGAAATGCTGGCCGGGCTGGGGCTGGACGGGGAGATCATCCATGCCATCAAGGCCCACAACCTGCGGGTCGAGCCTTCCTCGCCGATGGACCTTTCGCTGCTGGCCATCGACCCGGCCAGCGGCTTCATCGTCGCCTGCGCCCTGATGCACCCCGACCGGAAGCTGGCCGCCCTCGACCTGCCCTTTCTGAAGAAGCGCTTCAAGGAGAAATCCTTCGCCAAGGGGGCGTCGCGGGAGCAGATGGAGGGCTGCGTCCGGCTGGGCCTGACGCTGGACGAGTTCCTGCCGCTCTGTTTGGGCGCCATGCAGCGCATTGCCCCGCAGCTCGGGCTGTGATGGACCGTCTGCGAACCCGCGACCTGACCAAGGTCTATGACCGGGTGGCGGTGGTCGACCGCATCAGCCTGGATTTCGCTTCCGGATCCGTCACCGCCCTGCTGGGACGAAACGGCGCCGGCAAGACCACCACCTTCCTGATGATGGCCGGGATCGTCAGGCCCGACGGCGGAAGCGTGGAGCTCAACAACGAGAGCGTGGACGACATCCCGTCCTATGAGCGCTCGCAGAAGGGGCTGATCTACCTGCCGCAGCAGCATTCGGTTTTCATGAGGGCCTCGGTGTTCGACAACCTGAACATGGTGCTGCAGCTCTATGCGGCGGATGTCGAGGCCCGCGCCAAGGCATTGGAGCTGCTCGGCGACTTCGGGCTCCTGCCGGTCAGGGATTCCCTGGCCTACCAGCTCTCCGGAGGCGAGAAGCGGCGGCTGGAGATCGCCCGCTCCATGATCATGAAGCCGCGTTTCCTTTTCCTGGATGAGCCTTTCACCGGCATCGACCCCATCACCATCCTGGACATCCAGAAGATCATCCTCAAGCTCAAGGCCCGGGGCATCGGCATCATCATCACCGACCACAATGTCCGCGACACGTTCTACATCACCGACACGGCCTATATCATTCACAAGGGGCGCATCCTGAGCTGCGGCACGCCGGCCGAGGTGGTGCGCGAGGAGAATACCCGCCGGGTATTCCTGGGCAACGACTTCGAGTGGAACGGCTGAACGGCCCCGGCTACCTCGGCCTGGACGCGACCGCCTGGCGGCGCAAGCGCGAATTCTTTGCCGCGCTTTTCAATCCCTGCGGACTCTGCCCGCGACGCTGCGGCGCCCGGCGCGCTCAGGATCGCCCCGGCGCCTGCCTGGCGAGGAAGGATGTCCGCATCGCCGCGCACAACCTCCATTTCGGCGAGGAACCGCCCATTTCGGGGACCCGGGGATCGGGCACCGTCTTTTTTTCGGGCTGCACCCTCAAGTGCCTCTTCTGCCAGAATTACCCGATCTCCCAGCTGGCCCACGGAGAGGAGTGCACGATCGAGCAACTGGCCAGCATCTTCCTCTCGCTGCAGAAGCGCGGCGCCCACAACATCAACCTGGTGTCGCCGACCCCATACTATTCCCACGTGGTCGCGGCCCTGGAGATCGCCGCCGCCGGCGGGCTGCGCATCCCCCTGGTCTGCAATACCAGCGGCTACGAGCGCGTCGAGGTGGTCGCCGAGCTGGCGGGGATCGTTGACATCTACCTGCCCGACCTGAAGTACGGGCCCGCGGAAGGCTCGCGGCATCTGGCCCTGGACGTGTCCGGGGTGAAAGACTATTTCGCGCATGCCCGACCCGCCATCGCCGAGATGTTCCGCCAGGCCGGCCCGCTGGCGCTCGACGACGAGGGGGTCGCGGTTCGCGGCACGGTGATCCGCCACCTGATCATCCCCGGTTACACGGAGAACTCCATCGAGGTCCTGCGAGTGATCGCCGCCAGCCCGTTCCGCGGGGCCTGGCTCAGCCTGATGAGCCAGTATTTCCCGGCGCATCGCGCCCCGGGGCGGCCGCCGTTCGACCGCCGCCTGCTCGTGGAGGAGTGGCGCCGGGTCCGCGACGAAGCGCTGCGCCTTGGCCTGGACGAGGGCTGGTTCCAGGAGATGGATTGAACCAGCGGACTATGCCCCGGGCTTCAGGAAGGCGCTGATGGAGCCGATGAACTCGGATGCGATCTCATGGCGGGTCTTCCCGGCCGCCGAGGAGACGTAATCGCAGTTGAACTGCAGCGCAATGGCGAAACGCCCGGCGGGGACATACTCCATGATGGAACTATAGCCCGGGGCGAATCCGGCATGCCCGAAGGAGGTCCCGTGGCCGGCATCGCGGATGATCGCGCCCAAGCCGTAGTCCCACTCGGCGGTGGCCTTGACCCGAGCAAGCATTTTCTCCAGCTGCGCGCCGGAAAAGGCCCGGCCCTCGAAAAGATATGCGGCCCAGGCGGCCAGGTCCGCAGAAGTGCTGATCAGGCCTCCACCGGTCCATTCCAGCTGGGGGTCGAAAAGGTAGCGGCCGCCGGCGTCCAGCACCCGGCCCCGGATGGCGAAAGGCTCGTCCAGCCGGGAGTATCCCGGCACCATTCCCGGCAGCTTTCTCCCCACGGCCGGGGTCGTATGCGCCAGACGGGCCGGCCGCAATATCCGCCTGGCCAACTCACTGTAGTAGGAGTTCCCGGTGACCTTCTCGATGACCATGCCCAGCAGGATATAGTTCGTGTCGGCATAGCTCCAGCCGCAGCCGGCCGCATGGCGGGGAGGCTTGCCCAGGATGTAGGCCAGGCGCTCCCGGGGCGTCCAGGCCTTGTCCGGCCAGCGCTTGACGTCCGCCCACAGCCGCGGATCCTCGACATATTCGGGGAGGCCTGCGGTGTGGCTGAGCAGCATGCGCAGGCTGACCTGCGCGCCGTTGGCCAGGGAGCGCAGCCATTCCTCGCCGGGGAAATAGCGGGCCAGGGAGTCCTCGATGCTCAGCCGCCCCTCCTCCTCCAGCTGCAGGACGACGGCGGCGACAAAAGTCTTGCCGATGCTTCCCGAGAGCATCCGGTCGCCAGGGGACATCGGCCGCCGCATCTCGGCGTCGGCGAATCCCGAGGCCAGGCGGATGGACTTTCCGCCGGGCAGCCTGACGGCCAGGGTGGCGCCCGGAATCCCCGAGGAAGCGGTCAGCGCATCCAGTTGCCGCTGGAGCTGGCGGCGCAGGCCGGACGAACTGCCGCCTCGCGCCAGAACCGGAAGCGCAACGGCCAGGATGGCCAGGAAACATGCCGTCCCTTTTCGTGGCATGCCGAGCCGGCTTTGGGCTATTTCCTGCTCGAAGGCAGCTCCAGCCCGTAGCCCTGCCGGTTGCTGGTTTTCTTGAGATAAAAGGCCAGGAAGATGGAGATCACGCCGCAGCCGACCAGCATCAGGATGGGCACGGTGTAATTGTAGACCGGGATCTCTCCCGCCAGGCGCATGGACTCGATCCTTTCGCTGATGGCGGCGTTGTCGAGGCCCTGGGCCGCCAGGTCGCTCCGCAGCTGCTGCATTTTGGCCACGATCTCCGGGTTCACCTTGTCGAGCACCGTGCCGATGCCCTTGTAAAAGAGCCCCAGCCCCCAGTTCTGCACGGTGAACATGGCGGCGTACGCGGTCCCCAGCCGCCGCTCGGGGACGATCTTGGCCACCGAGGGCCACATGGCCGCCGGAACCAGCGAGAAGGCTATGCCCAGCGAGAGCAGCCCCAGGTAGCAGAGCAGCTCGGAGTTGAAGACCGAAAGGGAGAGGTGGGCGAAGATGAGCAGCAGCGAGCCCAGCATCATCAGCGACGCGGCCTTGCCCTTCTTGTCGACGATGCGGCCGAAGATGGGCGTGAACAGGATCGTGCCCAGCGGTATCAGGCCGGCCGCCTTGGGACCGTTGTGCAGCCAGACCGCCAGGGTGCCGCGCAGGGCATACAGGAAGGCAACGAAGAGGACGAGCATGGCCGCCATCAGGGCCAGGCGCGTCGATCTTTTTTTCATGTAGGTGGGCAGGATGGAAAAGAGGATGCCGAACAGGAAAAAGGCCACGTAAATGGAGACGTTGCCCAGGCTGCCGGAGCCGAACAGGACGATGCGCGCCGACTCGGGAAGCTCGTAGGAGAAGCCGAACTTGTTCACCAGCAGGTCGGGAGCGTACTGCATGAAGGGGAAGACGGCCGAGTAGAACGCCACGCACAGCAGGGCGATGGCGATGAACGAGCGGTCGGTCGCCAGCTTGCCCAGGTCGGAGAAGCGGAACGGCTCCTCGTCGCAGGCGCCCGCCTCCTCCTTGAGCTGCCTGTCGATGCGCACGTCGAAGATGAGATAGATGAAATAGAACAGGACGCCCAGGACGATCAGCCCGGCGGCGAAGGTGATGGCCGCGGGCGGGTTCTTGCCGGCGATGTCGGGTGAAATGGCGGTGCCCAGGGCCGAGCCCAGGCGGCCGATGCCCATGTTGATGGCCAGGGCCAGGGCCAGCTCGTAGCCCTTGAACCACTTGACGACCGTGCGCGTGACCAGGACGCAGGTGGTCTCCAGCCCCACCCCGAAGAGGACGCGGCCGATGATCATGGCCGTCAGCCTGGAGTCGGGAGTCGAGGCGATGACGCCGTTGGCGCCCAGGGCCATGATCACGGTGCCCAGGATGGTCACGCCGCCGAAGATGAAGGCGGTCAGGCGGATGCCCCACTTGTCCAGGACGATGCCGCCGACGATGATCATGCCGAAGACGTTGGCGAACGTGGTCATGCCGATGATGGTGCCGAACTGGCTGGAGGTGATCCCCATCTGGCTCTCCATCAGCGGCTTGAGCCCGGAGAGGAAGTCCTGGAACCAGTAGGTGGCGAACATCAGCACGCTGACCATGACCAGCATCAGCCAGCGGGTGGGGGCCGAGTCGCGGAGCGTCCGTTTGATGGCTTCTGTCATTTTCTCCTCGCTTTTCCTTCAGGTCCCGGCACGGGCCGGGGGAAACGTCTTCATATCATTAATCGCAGGGGAAAATCAAGCGGATTTGCGCTCCGCCGCGCTTTTGTTTATAATCGGTCTTCCGCCCGCACTGCGTGAAGAGGCTCCGCCCATGCTCCTGGCCGCCAAATTCCTGCTGCTGGTCGTGCTGCTCATCCTGCTCCTGCGCTGGAAGGTCGAGCTCTCTCTCGCCGTCCTGGCCATCACCCTGCTCACCGTCGCCCTGTTCCGGGGCAACCTGCTCCAGGCCGCCCGCAGCGCCTGGCAGGGGCTGAGCGACCGCGAAACGCTGGAGCTTTTCCTGATCATCGTCCTCGTCCAGTTCATCGGCGCCGTGCAAAAGAGCCGCAGGATGTACGATCGCCTGATCGACTCGCTGAACACCATGGTGCGCGACAAGCGGCTGGTGGCCATGGTCTCGCCGGCGATCATCGGCTTCCTGCCCATGCCGGGCGGGGCGCTGCTTTCGGCGCCGCTGGTCCAGGTCTCCACCGACAGGATGAAGCTGAAGCCGGCCTTCAGCGCCTTCCTGAACTTCTGGTTCCGCCACGACTGGGAACTGATCTGGCCGCTCTATGCCGGACTGCTCCTCTTCCAGACCCTGTCGCGCATCCCGATGCGGCGCATCATCCTTTTCCAGCTGCCGTTCTCCATCCTGCACGTCGTCATGGGGCTGGCCGTCGCTTTCCTGTATTTCCGGCGCCACGGCGTCGGCCCCGTGCGCCCGGTTCCCGGCAACGGCATGCACGCCACGGCGCGCGATTTTCTTGCCGGTACCTGGCCGATCCTGGCCGTGATCGCGCTGTTCTTCGCCAAGCTGCCGCCGCTGCTGCCGCTGCCCCTGCATTGGGCGCTGCTGCTGGTCACCGTGGCGCTGAGCCTCTGGAAAAGGGTCGGGCCCAGGGAGGCCGCATCCATCCTCTTCGGGAAAACGACGATCCGCAGCCTGCTGGTCATCGCCGCGGTCATCGTCTTCCAGCGCGTGCTGCAGGCCTCTTCGGCCTTCGACGCCCTCAAGACCATGGACTTCTCGCTGGGCATGGTCGTTCTTTTCATATTCCTGGTCTCTTTCACCGTCGCTTTCCTGACCGGGGTCAATACCGCCTACATCGCCATCGCCTTCCCGGTGCTGCTGCCGCTGATCCAGCACCTGCCCAACTATTTCTACCTTTGCCTCTACATGTACGTCGTCGGCTTCGCCGGCATCCTGGTCTCGCCGCTCCATCTCTGCCTGGTCCTGACCAACGAGTACTTCGGCGCCTCGCTGCTGGACGTCTACCGCTACATGGCCGTCCCCATTTTCGTCATGATCGCCCTGGCGACGGGGCTGGTGCTGGTTCTATAAAAAATAGACGTCAGACGATAGACGTTAGACGTTAGATGCTAGACGTTAGACGTTAGATGCTAGACGTTAGACGTTAGCAAAACCAAGATTGAACTATTTCAAGGGCATAGGGGTTGCTGTTTTCTTGCTGACTACCAACGTCTGACGTCTAACGTCTATTTCTTTACGATGCCCAATTCGTTCAAGCGGGCCAAGAACCTGTGAACTCCCAGGCCGTCGACCAGCGCCTTGCCGGCGGCGCCCATCTGTTCCCGGCGCTCAAGGGTCAGCGGGACCAGGGCATCACGGAGCGACTGGACGGAAAAATCGGCCAGGGAGGGAATTCTCGCGCCAAGTCCCCTGGCGGCCAGTGAATCGGCCTGGGCTTCCCGGCCCTTGTCCAGGGCCAGGTACAGCGCCGGAGTCCCGGTGCATGCCGCCTCGAGCGCTTCCTCGCCGGGCGGTATCAGGGCCAGGTCGGATTCGAAGTAGGCGCGGGCCGGGCTCTCGCTCTTTCCGCAGAAGTGGACGCCGGGATAGATCTTCATCAGGTTGCGCTTGTCGGCTTTTTTCAGGTTCAGCCCCGGCGCGATCTTCATTCGATAGCGCAGGCGATGCAGGGTTTCGACGACGGCGCGCAGGTCGCGGTAGGGGAGCAGATCGCCCAGGTTGACGAAGATATTCCTGATCCTTTTCCGGAATTTTCTCCTGGCCTTGTTGAAATGGCGGAACTTGTGGTGCAGAAGAACGTCCTGCGCCTCGTCCCCGGGGGCAAGGACGATGTCGGCCGCCTGCGGCTGCCCGGCAAAGGGGACGAACTGAACGGCCTTGACGCCGGCCGTTCTCGCCCTGTCCAGGAGGGCCGCATCCTGGGCCGAGAACGGCTCCACGTCGAAAACGATCGCCCCGGCTTCTGAAATGTCGATTGTCCCCGGGTCCCTGATCAATGAGAACCGGATGCCCTTTTCGGCCAGGAACTTCGCCGCCGCCTTGCTCTCGCGGCAGCAGAGCAGGACGTCGGCCTTCTTTTCCAGCAGCGAGGCCAGCCAGGCGCAGCGGCGCAGGGAACGCAGGCCGGATTGCGGCGACAGGTCGGCCCGGAATACGATCATTTAGCCCAGGACTTCCCTGATCTTCTCCATGGCGAAGTCGATGTCGGCCTTGGCGATGACCAGCGGCGGGGCGAAGCGGATGATCCAGTCGTGGGTCTCCTTGCAGAGCAGCCCCTTGGCCTTCAAGGCGTTCGTGTACTGGCGCGCCTTGCCGGCCGACTCGTTGAGGACCAGGCCGATCAGCAGCCCCTTGCCGCGCACCAGCTTGATCTTGGCGGACTTGGACTGCAGGTCGCGCAGCTGGGCCATGAAGTAGGCGCCCATCTCGCTGGCGCGCTCGGCCAGTTTCTCGTCCTTCAGGACGTCGATGGCCGCCATGGCCACGGCGCAGCCCAGGGGATTGCCGCCGAAGGTCGAGCCGTGGGTGCCGGGCTTGAAGACGCCGAGCACGTCCTGGTTGGCGGCCACGGCCGAGACCGGGAAAACGCCGCCGCCCAGGGCCTTGCCCATGATGATGATGTCGGGATCGACGTCCTCGTACTGGTAGGCGAACAGCTTGCCGGTGCGGCAGAAGCCGGTCTGGATCTCGTCCATGGCCAGCAGGACGTTGTGCTTTTTGGCGATCCTGCCCAGGCCGGCCAGGAAGCCTTCATCGGGGACCACGACGCCGGCCTCGCCCTGGATGGGCTCGACCATGATGCCGACCGTGTTCCTGCTGATCGCCTTCTCCACGGCTTCCAGGTCGTTGTAGGGCACGATGGTGAAGCCGGGGGTGTAGGGGCCGTAATAATCGTGGCCTTCGGGGTCGGTGGAAAAGGAGACGATGGTGGTGGTGCGGCCGTGGAAATTCTCGCAGAACACGATGATCTCGGCCTGGTCGGCCTCGACCTGCTTGACCAGGTAGCCCCACTTGCGCATGGTCTTGATGGCCGTCTCCACCGCCTCGGCGCCGGTGTTCATGGGCAGGATCATCTCCTTGCCGGTGAGCTCGGAGAGCTTCCTGGCGAACAGGGGCCAGCGGTCGTTGAAAAAGGCGCGCGAAGTCAGGGTCAGGACGTCGGCCTGGTCCTTCAGGGCCTTGATGATGGCCGGGTGGCGGTGGCCCTGGTTGACGGCCGAGTAGGCCGACAGCATGTCGATATAGCGCTTGCCTTCCGGGTCCTCGACCCAGATGCCCTCGGCCTTGGCGATGACCACTTCCAGGGGGTGGTAGTTATGGGCGCCGAACTGGTGTTCGATGTCCATCAGCTGCTGGGAACTGTATTTTTCCATGAAAACACCTCGTTTTTTGATTTGAAATCCTATTGTATCAGGTTAAACTTTCCCGTCAATAGGAGGCCGAGAACTATAGTGACCAGTGACGAGTAACGAGTGACAAGAAAGAGCATGGATCGATCTCCATCCTGCTGCTTGGGCTTTTCTCGTCACTCGTCACTTGTGACTTGTCACTGAGGAATGGCCGGTATGTTGCTTTTTTTTAACGATTCGTGTAGGCTGTGGTCCAAGGCGCGGACTCGAGGCGCCGAGGAGGAAGCATGAAGGCAGGAAAAATCCTGGAAAGCAAGGGCAAGGGGGTATTTTCCATACATGTCGACGCCATCGTCAGTGACGCCCTGCAGGAAATGAGCGCCAGGAACATCGGCGCCCTGATCGTCCTGGACGGAAAGGAGAACGTCCAGGGTATCGTCTCCGAGCGCGATATCATGCGCAACTGCTACCGCAGCCAGGCCAACGTCAAGGGGCTGGCGGTCAAGGATGTCATGACGCCGCGCGAGAAGCTGATCGTAGCCCGGGCCGAGGACGACGTCAACGACCTGATGGGGGCCATGACCCAGAACCACATCCGCCACATCCCGGTGGTCGACGACCAGGACAGAGTCACGGGCATGATCTCCATCGGCGACATCATCAAGGCGCTGATCAAGGACAAGGACTACCAGATCCGGCACTTGAAGGACTATATCGAGAATAAATACCCGTTGTAATTTCCAAGAACTCCGTAACAAGTGACGCGTAACGCGTGACATGTGAAGAATTAAATTCCAAGCACCAAATTCCAAATCCCAAACAAGCACCAAATTCCAATTACCAAATGACCAAAACAAAGAGAATTCCTTGCAAGGGGCTTTCGTTTTGGAAATTGGAATTTGGATTTTGGGATTTATTTGGGATTTGGTGCTTGGGATTTGGGATTTAAGTCTTAGTATTCCTTTTTCTGATCGTCAACCTTAAACCGTCTACCCTCAACCGATTTCTGTTCTGCAAGCACTTGTTCTGTGAACCACTTCCAGATCGCCAGGTGGAATTCGTAGGAGGGGGGATTGGCCTTCAGGAAGGCCAGGGGATTGAAATCCAGGGGCGCGCCGGGCCTGAAGCGCAGAAAAAGCCCCTTGCGGTACAAGGTGTGGCGCTCGGGATGGAACTGGATTCCCAGGACGTTCGCGAAGCGGCCGTGCTCGGCGGCTTCGACGATCCGGTTGTCCATGGAGGTGGCGGTCACGCGCAAGCCGGCGCCCAGCCGGTCGATCGCCTGGTGGTGGGAGGTGGCGACCGAGGGGGTGTCGCTGCCGTCAAAGCCCAATTTTTTCACGAAGAGGCTATGCGGGGCCAGGCGAATGCGGTGAAACGGCGATGCCAGGTCGGGGTCATGGGGATGCAGCCTCTCCAGGTACACCCCGGAGTGAATGCGGTCGGCGTCTCCGCCCAGCACTTCCTCGACCGTCTTGCATCCATAAATCTCACTGGGAATGTCCTGGATCAGCGTGCCCCCCAGCGCCACGTTCAGGCTCTGCAGCCCCAGGCAGATGGCCATGACGGGGAAGTCCGGGCGGGCGGCGAGCAGAGGGACAAAAGAGGGGTCGCGGCTGCCGCCCAACAGGTGAAAGAGGAGCGATATCTCGTAGGCATGGCGCGCCGGCGTCGTCGGCTCGCTGAGCAGGCTGGTTTCCCGGCCGTAGAGCGCCGGGGGGATGTCCATGCCGCCGGTGAAGATGATGCCGCTGGCCGATGCGAAGATCTCCCTGAATTGTGGGGTCCAGGCGTTTTCCCTGAACAGGTCCGCGATCCCCACCCGGCCGCTGAGCTTGCGGAAGCGCACCCAGGAAATATCGTTCTCCCGGACAAAGGCGAAGGCGTCGCGGTACGCCCCGGCCTCTTCCGGGTTGGCGAATTCGTCCTCGTGGTAGATCCCCAGCAGGACGAAGGCAGGCAGCGGCAGGATGTCCCTTTCATACATTTCAACGATGTTCCTGACCTGGAAGAGGGTGGGGTGGGTCAAGACGATGACCGGTACCCCCTGGGGAAGGCCTTCGGTCCCGGCAACTGCAGAAGAAAGGGCCAGGAACAGGAGAAGGGCGCCGGCGGCGATTGTTTTTTTCAAGATGGGTTCCTCCCGGCGAGAAAAAGGGGGAAAGGCTGGGCGCCTTTCCCCCTCGGCTTATTCACTGAATTTTTTCAGAAGCAGGGAAGCGTTGGTGCCGCCGAAGCCGAAGGAATTGGAGAGGGCGTAGGGGATATCGCGGCTGACGCCCTGGTTGGGCGTGTAGTTCAGGTCGCAGTCGGGGTCGGGGGTCTCGTAGTTGATGGTTGGCGGGATGAAGGAGTCGGCGATGGCCAGGGCGGTGTACGCAGCCTCGGCGCTGCCCGTGGCGCCCAGCATGTGCCCTGTCATGGACTTGGTCGAGCTGACGGCCAGCTTGTAGGCGTGTTCGAGGAACAGGCGCTTGATGGCGTGGGTTTCAGATTTGTCGTTGAGTTCGGTGGACGTGCCGTGGGCGTTGATATAGGCGATGGCTTCCGGCTTGAGCTCGGCGTCGGCCAGGGCGTTTTTCATGGCCCGGTAGGCGCCATCGGCTTCGGGATCGGGAGCGGTCATGTGATAGGCGTCGCCGGTGAAGCCGTAGCCAACAACTTCGGCGTAAATGCGGGCGCCTCGCTCGTGGGCGCTTTCCAGCGATTCCAGAACCAGGAGCGAGGAGCCTTCGGCGACGACGAAACCGTCACGGCCCCTGTCAAAAGGCCGCGAGGCCTTCTGCGGCTCGTCGTTGCGTGTGGACAGGGCCCTCATGGCGGTGAACCCCGCCACGCCGAGAGGGGTGATGGGATACTCGGCGCCGCCGGCGAGCATGATGTCGGCCTCGCCGCGCTGGATGATGCGGAAGGAATCCCCGATGGCGTGCGTGCCGGTGGCGCAGGCGGTGCAGTTGGCCAGGTTGGGCCCCTTGAAGCCGAACTTGATCGATACCTGGCCGGCGGCGAGGTTGGCGATGCAAGCCGGCAGGAAGAAGGGCGAGATGCGGTCCGGTCCCTTCTGCATCAGTATTTCCTTGTTGGTCTCGATGGTCTGGATGCCGCCGATGCCCGAGCCGATATACACGCCTGCCCGCTCCTTGTCCAGCGTTCCCAGGTCCAGCCTTGAATCCTTGACCGCCTCGTCCGCGGCGATCAGGGCGAACTGGATGAAGGGATCGAACTTTCTCAGGTCCTTGCGGTCGAAATACTGGTTCGGGTCGTAATTCTTGACCTCGCCGGCGATGCGGCTGGCATGATGCCGGGCATCGAAGCGGGTGATCGGGCCGGTGCCGCTGCGCCCGTTGCGGATGTTGTCCCAGTTCTCGGCCTTGTCCTTGCCGACGGGAGTGATCAGCCCGATGCCGGTGATGACCACCCGGCGCAAAGGTATGGTCTTGCTGATAAAGGGATCCATGGTAGCGGACAGGGGTTTACTGGGCTTTTTTCAGGACGTATTCGACGGCCGAACCCACGGTCGTCAGCTTCTCGGCCTCCTCCTCGGGGATCTTGAGCTCGAATTCGTCCTCCAGGGCCATGATCAGTTCGACCTGGTCCAGGGAATCGGCGCCCAGGTCCTCGACGAACTTGGCTTCCTCGGTCACCTGGTCCTCGCCGACGTTCAGCTTCTCGGCCACCACGGCTTTAACCTTGCTCAGAATTTCTTCTTTCTTCATTTTTTCCTCCTTGGATTTTTAGATCAACAGTCCGCCGGAAACATTCAGCACGGTCCCGGTTATGTATTGGGCTGCGGGCGATACCAGGAAATGGACGGCTTCCGCCACCTCTTCCGGGCTGCCCGCCCTTTTGAGGGCGATCTGCGCCACGTAGGCTTCCTTGACGCTTTCGGGGAGCTTCTCGGTCATTTCGGTCAGGATGAAGCCCGGTGCGACCGCGTTGACGGTGATGTTGCGGCCGCCGAGTTCGCGGGCCATGGACTTGGTCAGGGCGATGACGCCGGCCTTGGATGCGGCGTAGTTTGCCTGGCCGGCGGTCCCGAGGATGCCGCTGACCGAGGCCAGGTTGACGATGCGGCCGAAGCGCTTCTTCATCATCTCCCTGGCGGCGGCTTGCGAGCAGAGGAATGTCCCCTTGAGGTTGACCCCCAGGACCAGCTCCCAGTCGCTTGCGCTCATGCGGATCGAGAGGTTGTCGCGCGTGATGCCGGCGTTGTTCACCAGGATGTCGATCGAGCCGAACTCGGCGACGGCCATCCTGGCCAGCGCCTCGGCGTCGCCGGGATCGGACACGTCGGTGCGCAGCGGCAGGGCGCGCACGCCCATGCCGCCGATCTCCCGGGCGGTCTTTTCGGCTTCCTCGCCCAGGATGTCGGAAACGATGACGTTCATTCCCGCCCGGGCCAGGCGCACGGCGATGGCCTTGCCGATGCCGCGCGCCGCGCCGGTGACGACGGCGTTGCGTGCCGCGTCGGTGCGCGGCGGTGCGGCCGCGTCGTTGCGCGGCGGGACGGCCGGTTCAGACATATTTCAGCTCCTTGAGGGATTTCTGCATCTTGCCGATCTCATTCGAGATCTTGTCCAGCACCCGCTCGCTCACGAACTTGTAGCTGAGGTGGATGGCATTCTTGATGGCCTTGGCGTTGGAACCGCCGTGGCCGATGATGACGATGCCGTTGACTCCCAGCAGCAGGGCGCCGCCGTATTCGGAATAATCCAGCTTCTTCTTGATGCGTTTCAGGGAGTGCTTGAGGAAGAAGAAGCCGATCTTGGAGAAAATATTGGACATGATCTCGCGCTTGAGCATGGAGAGCATGACCTCCACCACTCCCTCGGAGACCTTCAGGGTGACGTTGCCGGTGAAGCCGTCGGTCACGATCAGGTCGACCTCGCCGATGTAGATGTCCCGGCCCTCGACATTGCCGACGAAGTTGATGTCCAGCTGCTTGAGCAGGTTATGGGCGGCCTTCGTCAGTTCGTTGCCCTTGACCTCCTCTTCGCCGATGTTCATCAGGCCGATGCGCGGGTTCTTGATGCCGAAAATGTTCTCCAGGTAGACTTTGCCCATCAGGGCGAACTCGACCAGGTTGTGGGGCTTGGATTCGGTGTTGGCGCCGACGTCGACCAGCAGCGAGTTGCCCTTCAGGGTCGGCAGCATGGTGGCCAGGGCCGGGCGGTCGATGTTCTTCATGGAGCCCAGGCCGTTCTTGGCCAGGGCCATGACGGCGCCGGTGTTGCCGGCGGAGACCATGGCCTCCGCCTTCTGGTCCCTGACCAGGTCGATGGCCTTCTTGATCGAGGTCTGCTCGCGCTTGCGCCAGTAGGAGAGGAATTGCTCCTTCATGGAGATCTCCTCCAGGGCGTCGACGATCTCCAGGCGGTCGAGCCTGATGTTGGGATATTTTTTCAATTCCTTCTGGATCTCTTTTTCCTTGCCGACCAGGATGATCTTGTACGCTTCAGAGTGGCTGTTCGCGCGGATGTAGTCCGCCACGCCCTCAATGACGACGGCGGGGGCGTGATCGCCGCCCATGGCATCAACGGCTATGCGGACCGTTCCCATGCCGATTTCAGGCTTCGCTGCCCTTGACGATCTGCTTCCCCTGGTAGAAACCGCAGTTGCCGCAGATGCGGTGGGGGAGCTTGGGCTCGTTGCACTTGGGGCAGACGGAAAGTCCCTCCACCTTCAGGGCGTCGTGGGAACGGCGTTTATTCTTGCGGGAATGGGAATGCCTGCGCTTGGGCTGGGCCATGGTTCACCTCTTCACTTTTTCAAACAGGAATTTTATCTCGTTCTTCGCTTGGTCACAGGGACAGGCGCCGCGGTTCAGGTTGGCGCCGCAGCCGGGGCAGATGCCCTTGCAGTCGGCCTTGCAGACGGGCTTGAAAGGGACGAACAGGTTGACCTGCTCGACCAGTATCTTTTCCAGGTCGATCTGGTCGTTCTCGAAAAAAATATACTCCAGTTCCTCCTCGCCGAGGGCGGTGCTGCGGGTCTCGATCATCTCCTTGGGGAACAGGATGATGTCGAAGCGGGAATGGATCTTGAGCTCGAACTGCTCCAGGCAGCGCACGCAAACCAGGGAGATGGCCGTCTGGATGGAACCCTGGGCCTGGATGCGCCGGTCCTGCCTCTTGAGCCGGACCTGGAAGTCGAGCTCCTCGAGGAAAAAACTCCCCTCCTCGAGCAGCTGGGCGTTGTCGATGTCGATGGTATCGTTCAGCGAGTAGCCCTTGTCCGAAATTTTATTGACATTTATGATCATGATTGACCTTGCACCCGGTTTCCCTGGCAAGTTCATTTTTATAGCATAATTCCCCCTCCATGTCAATCAAGGGGCCGGGGCTTCCTGGCTCGAATGTCGAATCCCCCGCGGGGACGCGAAGAGCGGCTTCGGATCTCGTTCCGCTTGCTCCGCGTCAGGCGTCACGATCGCTGGTTGATCTTCCCGACCATGATTCTGGCCTTCGCGGCCATGGGGCTGAGCATATTGGCCAGTTTCTCGAACTGGGCGAGGGCTTGCCGCCGCTCGCCCTGGCGCAGCAGGACGAATCCCTTGTAGTAGATCGCCTCGTCGAAATAGGCGGGATCCATGTCCCTGATGATGCCGTCGAGGATCTCGCCGGCGCGCTCCGCTTCGCCGGCTCCGAGCAGGCTGATGGCGCGGAAGAAATCGTACTTGGGGGAGCCGGCGGCGGTGAAGGAGGGCCGATCGAGGATCTCCAGGGCGGAGCGGAAGTCCCTTTCCTGGAACGATCGCATGGCCAGTGAGAATTCCTGCTCCAAAAGGGGACCGCTCCCTTCCCCGCCGCGCATTTCGCCCTGGTGATACAGGGGCAGGTCGAAGCGGGAGAGCTCATCCAGGCGCTGCGATTGCCGGTCGCGCCGCAGCAGCAGGACGGATGTGAGAACGAGCAGGAAGAGCGCGGCCGTGGCCAGGGCGGGCCGGAGTACCCTGAGCGCGAACCGGCGCGGCCGTTCCTCGACGGGTATGTTCACTTCCCTGTTTTGCAGGGTCTCGTTGATCTTCAGGCCGAGAAAGCATTTCCGGCACTGGAAGAAGTGCTCCTCGAACTGCTCGCGCCGGGGCTCATCGATCGTTTCCTTCAGGTACGCGTCGATCAGGCTTTGGAATTCATGGCATTTCATGTTCCCTCAACTGGTCAATACAAGTTCTTGCGCATTATCTCAGCGCGTATTCTTTTTATGGCCCGCTCCTTGCGCACGCTGACGTAATGGTGGGAACGGCCCGTCAATTCGGCGATCTCGCCGATCTTCCGTTCCTGCAGGAAGAACGCGTTCAGGATCAGGCGGTCGATGCGCGGCAGGCCGCGGATCAGCCCTTCCAGCACCTGCCGCAGCCTCTGGTTCTCCAGGCGCTCGTATTCGGTGAAATCACTGCACAGTTCGCAGACGGAACTGAAATTCCTCTGAATATCATTGTTTTTCTTCTGCCTGTAAAAGTAATTGTAAAGGACGCGCTTGGCGATGCCGAACATGAAGGGGGCGATCCAGGCCGCCCCGCTCAGCTTGCCCTGGTCGAGGCCGGTGAAAAAAGCGCTGAATACGTCCTGGACCAGGTCCTCGTAACAGCTCTCACCCTTGATGCGGTTGCGGAAATAGGCGAAGATGCGGGGGTTGAACGTGCGGATCAATTCCTTTTGCGCCTCCGGGTCGCGGGCGCGCAGTCTTTCGAAAAATCGCTCGTCGTCCATCTCTCAGGGCGCGGGCTGCAGCTCGATTTCCAGTATGTTATTGCTGAAATCGCTTTCCGGCAGGGTTTTCCCCTCGTTCAGCACGACTCGGATCCGCAGGGGGGTGATGACCCGGAAGTTCGTTTTGAAGACGATCAGGCTGTGCCCGAGGAAGATCGTCGGATCGACCGACTTGACCTGGTATTCGGCCCTTTTGACGCCGTTGATGGAGAGGCTGATGAAAACCTTGTCCCGGTCGGTTGCGGTCGGGATCCAGTCCTGGGGCGAGGAATTCTCGATCTTCAAGGCGATGAAGCCGTCCTGGACCAGCAGAACGCCGCTGGCCTTGAAGTCGGGGTAGTCCTCGGCGTTCAGCACCCCAAAGGCCAGCAGGAAAAGCAGCAGAATTTTCATGGTTTCCTTCCTTTCTTGAATGCAAATTCTATACTTTTATCTCCCTTTTTTCAACAAATTGAAAAAAAATACTGCTTCCGCTATAATTCCCGGTCATGAAGAGATGGGTGAACTCATGCTTCGCCCTGTTCCTGCTGGCCTGGCCGGCGGCGGCGGACCGCTCGCCGCGCGACGGGGGGCTGCCCGCGATGCAGCAGGACCTCTCTGCCATCATTGAACGGCTGCTTGCCTGCCATGAGCGGGGTACGGACCTCGGCTTTCTCGAGTCGGCACTCCATGTGGCCGAGGTCCGGACCCACCCGCTGTTTGAACTGGAGTGGGGGAAGCATCCCGGGAATGCGAAAGTGGAGCGCGAGCTTCTGCGCGGAGCGGCGCGATCCCTCGCTCGTTTCGCTGCCGGCGACTGTCCCGGGGCCCGGGGGAACCAGCGGGAACTTCTGCAACTGGCGCAGAAGTTCATCCAGGCCAACGGCCGTTCCCGGACGGTGAACCGTGAGAAGGCCCTGGAGCTTTCCCCATCCTGCGGCATCGGGCAACTGCGCGAGAGCCTGGCTCCTTCCCAGCTGCTGCTGAAATACGTGCTGCTGGAAGACCGGGTCCTGGTCTTCTATTTCGGCGCCAACCAGGCCGGCTACCAGTTCCTGCCGTTCGGCCGTTCCCAGGTCGTGGCCATGGTGCAGCGGCTGGTCGATCCGCTGGAGGCCTTCGCCGACGGCAAGGTCGATTACCTGCGCATCCATTTTGACATGGGACTGGCCCAACGCCTGTTCAATGTCCTGCTGAAGAAGGTCGTTGAGCTTTTTCCCCAGGCCGATGAGCTCATCATCATTCCCGACGGCGAGTTGTTCAAATTGCCTTTCGAGGCGCTGGTGACGGGATTTGACGATCATTTCCCGCAGAACGACGCCCTGTTCTCGGAATATGAAGCCGCCGGGTACGTGATCCAGGATTTCAACGTCTCGTATTTCTTTTCCCTGGCCGATTTCCTTCGCTCCTTCCGTGTCCCGCCGGATTATGCTTACGACCTGGCCGCGTTCGGCAATCCGCTGGTCGCGGCCCGCCCGCCGGACTCGTCGTCTGCGCCCGCGCGCGGCGCCCCGGCCGGCGGAGGCGCCTTCGCCGCCATCCCCTCGACCCGCCAGGAGGTGCTCAGCCTGGAAAAGCTGTTCAGCGGCAAGCGGAGGCGGATCTTCCTGGGGAACGATTTCAACCGGGAGAACTTCTCCCGCTTCGCCCCCAAGGCCAGGCTGGTCCACCTGGCCACCCATTTCTTCAATGACCAGAAGGATCCGCAGCGCTCGGCCTTCCTGTTCTCTCCCGCCGGCAAGGAGCCGCCTTTCTGCGACGCGAAGCAGATCCTCGATCTCCGGCTGCAGGCGGAACTGGTCATCCTGAGCGCCTGCGAGACATCGGAGCGGAACCTGCTCGGCTTCAAGCTCGTCAGCGGCATCACGGCCGCTTTTCGCCGTTCGGGCGTGCGGGGCCTGATCGCCAGTCTCTGGCCGGTGGATGAGCTCAGTTCCCGGCTGGTGCCGCTGTTCTACAGCCGGTACCTGGAGGGCGAGGATGGCGCCGCGGCGCTGCGCAGCGCCAAACTGGCCCTGTTCGGCAAAACCATCGCCATCCGCGATGATCTTCAACTGTCCCTGGCCCATCCCTTTCTTTGGGCCAACTACGTCCTCTACCGCTTCTATCGCTGAGCGGCCGCAGGCAGGGGGAACTTGCCGTTCGCGCGCATCGCGCGTGCCCCCTTCCCCCTGCCGTCCGCCTTCCGGAGTTTCGGCAGGGCGGCAGATCATCCGCTTTCCCCGGTAGCGATGACCGGTTTCGTCCGGGGATCCGGGAGCCGCTGATTGCGGGCCGATATTGACGGCAGCCATGAAAGAGGCTACACTTTTCGCATGCAGGGAACCGCCATGATCCCCCAGTTGCAGGAGACCCGGACCTTCCAGGGCGTGGCCGCGGCCCTTGCCGCCAGGGGCTGGGCCGAGGCCAGTGGCGGCAACATGTCGTTGCGCCTTGAACCGGCCCCCGATCGGGCCGCCCCGGCGTCGGGTCCGGAGCGGATCCAGGAAGCCGCTGTCGACATGACGGATCTGATCGGCGACCTCTTCCTGGTCACCGCCAGCGGCAGCCGCATGCGCCACCTGGCCAGCGATCCTGCCGGGTGCCTGTGCCTGGTCCAGGTCCTCGACCGCCGCCGGCTGCGGCTGATCGACGGCGCGGGGCCGCTGACCAGCGAATGGCCCACCCATGCCGGGCTGCACTCGCTGTTCAAGGAGAGCCGCAGCCGGGAGCGCGCGGTCCTTCATTGCCATCCCCTGAACCTGATCGCCCTCAGCCACGTCTTTGATTCGGAAAAGGAGATGAACGACCGCCTGTTCCGCATGCACCATGAAACACGGCTTTTCATCCCGGAGATGCTCGGGCTGATCCCTTATTCCGTCACCGGCTCCATCGACCTGGCCAAGTCCAGCAGGGAGAAGCTGAAGAAGCACCGCCTGGCCCTCTGGGACAAGCACGGCGTCATCGCAGCGGGAAGCACCATGGACGAGGCGCTGGACCGGGTGGAAATGGCGGAAAAGGCGGCGGCCCTCTACCTGCTGCTGAGGGGCGCCGGCCTGGAGCCGGACGGCTTGAGCGATGAGCAGGTCAAGGCGACATTGAGCGCAACGAAAAAATGAGACGGGTGCGCCTCGTTCTCATGTTCTGCCTGCTGTGCGCCGCCGCCCGGCCCGCCGGCAAGGTTCCCGACCAGGATCCTGAAGGCTCCCGAAGCGGGAAAGCGGCCATGCCGGCATATCGCCTTGAATTCGCCATCCGCGGCGGCGCCATCTCGCGGGTGCTGCTGCTTTTCCCGCTGCGGATCTTTTACGAGGCATCGGCTGCCGTCGACCTGCGGGCTTTCCGCCAGGAGGACGGCTCCACCTGCTTTGCCTATGCCGGCCTGCCGCGCCCCGCTTATGTCCTGAGAACGCTGGGCTTCGGCGGAAAAACGCTGGCGCTGTTGGTTGTCGACGATGATGGGCGTGACGCCGGCTCAGAGGTCTTCAGCGGAGAATTGCTGGCCCGCTGGCGAAAGCAGGCTCCTGAATTCGCCGCCAAGGCCGCCAGGTTCAAGAAATTCCCCCACCGCCTGCAGGCAACGGGGCCGCAGCCCTTTTCTTTCCAGCGCGACGTTTCCGGCGCCTACCGGGAAATCGTCCAGGGATTGGAGCCGATCTACCGTTACCATCCGGCCCGGACCGGCTGCTATTTCAACGTATTTCCCATGCTGGCCCATTTGCTGAAGCTGCTCAATCAGCGCTTCATGCCGGGCCCGGCCTACCCGGGGCCACCCGCCGCGCTGCCCGCCGAATGGAGCGGGGAGGAACTCGATCTCTCCGCCGACCTGGACCGCCTGGCCGGCCTGATGGAAAAGATCGTCAGGGCGCATGTAACGGTGGAACAGAGGCATCCGTTCCGCCTGCGTTTTCACGCCGCCGCCGTGGGTGATGACGAAGTGGAGATCTGCGGCGAGGCCTTCCCCGAAGTCCCGATCTGGAAAGGATTCATGATCCGGGAAGTGTTCCGCCGGCTGCGCCTGCGACGCTCTGACGGCGTGCTGTTGTCCGACGAGATATGGCTGGGATTGCGCAGCAAGAACGGCCAGGGCGGTTTCGGCCGCCTGCGGCTGGAACGGATCGTACCCAAGGAGGATTCCCATGAATGAGCGTGTTTTCCTGTTCCCCGGCCAGGGCTCGCAGGCCGTGGGCATGGGGCTGGACCTGTTCGAGAAAAGCGAGTTCGCCAACAAGACGTTCCGTCGGGCCGACGAGGTCCTGGGGTATCCCCTGTCGCGCATCTGCTTCCAGGGCCCCGAGGACGAGTTGAAGCTGACCTTCAACACCCAGCCGGCGCTGCTGACCGTTTCCTACATCCTGTATGCCCTGTGGGAAAAGGAGCCCCTGCTGGCCGCCGGTCACAGCCTGGGAGAGTATTCGGCCCTGCTGTGCGCCGGGGTGTTCCGCTTCGAGGACGCGCTGGCATTGGTGCACAAGCGCGGCCGGTACATGCAGGAAGCGGTCCCGGTCGGCAAGGGGGCCATGGCCGCCCTGATCGGAGCCGCCATCGATGATATCCGCGCGGTGATCGAGGCCGTGAATTCCGAGCTGGCAGCGCCGCCTCCCGAGCCCGGCGCGGTGAGGCCCGTGGTCAACATCGCCAACTGGAACAGCGCCGGCCAGGTGGTGATATCGGGAGAGAAGTCGGCGGTGGAGGAGGCGGTGCGCCGTCTCGGGGTCAAGTCGGTCTTCCTGCCGGTATCCGCCCCCTTTCACTCGGAATTGATGCTTCCGGCCGAGGAAAGGCTGGCGGCGGACCTCGACCTTGTGGAGTTCGCCGATCCCCGCTTCCCGGTGATCAACAACTGGCAGGTGCGCAGGGTCACCAGCGCCGCCGAAGCGCGCGAAGGGTTGAAGCGGCAGGTATCGCGCCCGGTGCGCTGGCACGAAACGATGGAGGCCATGCTCGGCGACCCTGCCGCCGAGCGTTTTGCGGAGATCGGCAGCGGCAAGGTTCTCGCCGGCCTGCTGAAGCGCGCCGCCCGCGACAGGAACCGCCAGGTCGAGATCGTAAATATCGAGAATCTGGCCGACATCGAAAAAAACCGCTGATCTTTCCCGCCTGCCCTATGGGAGAACAGAAAAAGGGATAAAACCGTCCCGATCGATCCATTCGAATGGATTCCAAAATAATCAAATATATGGGCAATCTGCAACGGAAAAACTCCATAAGCAAGGTCTGTTTTGGCTTATGAGGGTGTCTGCATTTCCATATCGCCGATAAATCTATAAAAAAAACAATTAATGACTTGACATTTATTTTTCCTTATGTTAAGAATTTTGCAGTATGAAAATCACATACCGTGGAGAGTGCCATGGCTTTTGTCAGTTTTAAAAAATCCAAACCCATCGTCGGTCTCGACATAGGCTCATTCTCCCTGAAGCTGGTGGAGCTGAAGCCTAAAAAGAAAGGGTCGGAAATGCGCTATGAGCTGGTCTCCATCGGCTACGAGCCCGTGCCTTACCAGTCGATCGTGGAGGGAAGCATCATGGACTCGACGGCGGTGGCCGAGGCCATCCAGCATGTTTTTTATGACAGCAAGGCCAAAACCAACCGCATCGCTTTCTCCGTCTCGGGCAGTTCGGTCATCGTCAAGCGCATCGAGGTCCAGCGCCTGAACCCCGACGAAATGCACGAGCACATCCTCTGGGAGGCCCGGCCGCACATCCCGTTCACTCCCGACGAGGTCAACATCGACTACGAGGTCATCGAATCGCCCGATTCCCCCCCTGATCGCGTGGGGGTCGTCCTTTCCGCCGTGCGCAAGGAGAAGCTGAACGATTACCTCAACGTCATCACCAGCGCCAGCAAGGCCGCCGACATCGTCGACCTGGATTCCTTCGCCGCGCTGAACAGCGTCCTGCTCAACTACGAGCTGTACCGCGACAAGGTCCTGGCCATCATCAATATCGGCGCCTCGATCTCCAATGTGGTCATTTCCAAGGCCGGCCACCCCGTGTTCGTCCGCGACATCGCCTTCGGCGGCAACCAGTTCACCGACCTGCTGCAAAAAGAACTGAATCTCAAGTACGAGAAGGCCGAGGCGGTCAAGAAGGGGCGCCCGGTGGAGGGCATCTCCACCGCCGCCGTCAAGCCGATCATCAACATCGTTCTCAACGACCTGCGCAACGAGATCAAGAAGACCTTCGAGTTCTACCGTTCCAACACCACCGAGGGGCGGATCGACAACATCCTGCTCAGCGGCGGCAGCGCCAACCTGGAGGCGATCACCGATTTCTTCTCCCAGGAGTTCGATATCCCGGTCGAGGTGGTCAATCCGTTCAACAACATCGATGTCAATTATAAGAAATTTGATCTGAACTTCATCAAAGACATGGCCCCGGTGTACACCGTCGCCGTCGGACTGGCGCTGCGGGCCGTGGGGGATGCGAAATGATCAAGATCAACCTTTTACGACCGGAGAAGAAGGATGTCGCCGCCGGAGGGGGGACGACCGTCAGCTTCGCCGAGGAGGCCAGGCCGAGCCGGCTGAGCATCCCGGCCCTGGTCGGGGCCATCGCCCTCACCGTGGTCGGCATCGGGTTGATGTACTTCCTGCAGGCGGGCGAGCTGTCCAGCCAGCAGAAGCTGCTCGAGGAGCGGACGCTGCGCAAGGCCGAGCTGGAAAAGGTCCTGAAGGAGCTGGAGCAGATCGAGAAGACCAAAAAGGAGCTGGACAGCAAGATCAAGATCATCAGTGACCTGAAGCTGAAGCAGAAGGACGCGGTCCTGATGATGGACAAGATCTCGCGCTCCCTGCCCGAGTGGGTCTGGCTGACCGACCTCACCTATCGCGGCGGGGCGGTGGCCATCAGCGGCAAGGCCCTGTCCAACAACCTGATCGCCGACCTGATCAACAACCTGCAGAACTCGAGTTTCTTCGCCAATGTCCAGATCACCTCGAGTTCCCGCAAGCGGGAGGCCGGCATCGACATCTTCGAGTTCCGCATCAACTGCGTGTTCGTGCCCCGGCCCGAAGCCAAGAAGGCGGTGTAAGCATGGATATTCAAAATTTACCCTGGTACGGGCAGCTGCTGGTTTTTCTGGTGATCGGCGCGGCCCTGTTCGGCATTTTCTACTTCATCCATTACTCGCCGACCCAGGACGAGATCAGTTCCATCGTCCAGCGCAGCGAGAAGCTCCAGGAAGAGATCCGCAAGGCGGAAAAAAGCGAGGCCAAGCTGGAAAAGTTGAAGGAGGAGAAGGCGGCCAACGAGAAGATCCTGGAGGAGCTGAAGGGCATCCTGCCCGAGAAGATGGAGTTCGCCCAGCACCTGCGCAAGATCCAGGCCATCGCCTCCAATGCCCGCTTGCGCACGTCCACCTTCAATTTCAGCAAGGAAACACCGCGCGAATACTACTTCGAGAGGCCGATCGCCATCAGCCTGGAGGGCAACTTCCACAACCTGGGCATCTTCTTCGACCAGGTGTCGCGGCTGAAGAAGATCTTCACCATCGACGGGCTGCGCATCTCGCCGCTGAAGAGCCTGAGCTACGACTACACGATCCAGGCCAATTTCAACGCCACCACCTATATTTATCGCGAAGGCACCCCGGCGAGGAAACCCGCCGCCAAACGCGCCGCCCCCCGCAGGACCTCCGAGCCTGAGGGGGACTTGGGAGGGATTTAAATGAAAATCCTCATGGCATTGCTTTTGTTGTTCCCCCTGTTCCTGCAGGCACAGGAGGTCCCGCTGGATGTCCCGGCGGCGGAAGGGGAGGATGAGGCCGAGATGGTCAGCATCCAGCCCGGCGAGTTCGTCTACAACCCGGAAGGCCGCCGCGATCCGTTCTGGAACCTGCTGCAGGGCAAGAGCGTCAAGGAGAACCGCGAGGCCATCGAGGGCATCGCCGGGCTGATGATCGACGAGCTGGAACTCGAGGGCATCGTCTTCGCCCAGGGAGAGTTCAAGGCGCTGCTCAAGGGGCCGGATACCCGACCCTACGTGGTGGGCATCGGCGACAAGGTCTATGACGGCGAGGTCGTGGCCATGGACCGGAATTCCGTCAGCTTCAAGAAGAGCCTCACCGTGGCCCTGGCCGGACAAAGAGACCGCGTTATCATAAAGACCTTAAATCCTGAAGAGGAGGAGATGAATGAGAAAAGCGACAACTAGGATTTTGTTGATACTTTTCTTTCTGTCCGTCGGCCTGGGACTCGACGCCAAGGTGACCATCAGCAAGATCGAGTACTTCCCGGGCGAGGATTTCGTGCAGCTGCACATGCAGACCGACAAGATCCTCCCCATTCCCGACATCTTCTACCCGGAGAAGGATAACCTGAAGCGCCTGGTCATGCGCATCCAGGACGCCGATTTCCAGGTCGACGACACGTCCCTCGCCTTTGACTCCCCGGTGATCCAGGCCTTGAACGTGCAGCCGGGCGCCGGTTATTCCGACGTCGAGATCCTGCTCAAGGGCGAGGCCAACTACCGCGTCTTCACCAACCAGACCGGGCTCTACATCGAATTCCCCGTGCTGAAGGGCCTGGCCGCCGCCGGCGTGCCGCAGCCCCCCCTCCTGACGCCGGTCGCCGAAAAAGCGGCGCCCCCGCCTGCTTCCAGGGCCGACAACGGCCGGGTCAGCCTGCACGACGTGCGGGTGGCCGCCCAGGAGCCGGGGCGCATCCGCTTCGAGCTGGCGCTGTCCCGCGAGACGGAATACCGCGTCATCCCCATCGAGCAGCATCCGGTGCGCCTGGCCATCGACCTGAAGAACGCCCAGTCGCGGAAGATGAGCAAGGCCGTGAACCTGAAGAACGTCAAGAGCATCCGCGGCGGTAACAACTCCAGCGACATCTACCGCGTCGTCTTCGACCTCGACTACCTGAAGCACTTCGCCGTGCAGGCCAAGGGCAATCTGCTGCAGGTGGAGTTCTTCGATGATCCCCAGGCCGCGGCCAAGGCGCCCGAGCTGGCCCTGTCAGCGGCGGCCGCGCCCGAGCAGCCGGCTCCCGTGCCGCCTGCCCCCGTTCAGGCCGTCATGAAGGATGAGCCCGCCGCGCCGCCGAGCGAGGGCAAGGTGCTGCTGGCCCCGTCCCGCGAGTTCTTCGGCCCGGAAAAATCCAGGGCCGGGGAAGAGACGGCCCAGGCCGTCGCGCCGCCCCAGGAAGAAGCGCCCGTCGATCTGAACTTCCGCAAGCAGACCGTGGACGAAGGCCGGCCGCAGTATTCCGGCGAACCCTACGATTTTTCCTTCAAGAATGCCGATATCAGCAATATCCTGAAGTTCATCGCCAAGGTCTCGGGGCTGAACATGGTCATCAATCCCAATGTCACCGGCAAATTCACCTGCGAACTGGTGCAGGTGCCCTGGGACCAGGCCCTGGAGATCATGCTCAAGGTCAACGGCCTGGACATGATCCAGGAGGGGAACATCCTGCGCATCGGCAAGGTCGAGGACCTGGCCCTCGAGGCCAAGCGCCGCCAGGAATTGCGCGAGGCGCGCGAGCAGGAGGGCAACCTCGAGGTCTCCACCCGCACCCTCAGCTTCGCCAAGGTCAAGGACATCCAGGCCATCCTGAAGAAGCAGATGAGCCCCCGCGGCGAGCTGGTCACCGACGAGCGCACGAACACCCTGATCATTTCCGAGGTGCCCGAGCGCATCAAGGTCATCGACGGCCTGATCGACACCCTGGACGCGGCCAATCCCCAGGTGCAGATCGAGGCGCGCATCGTCGAGACTTCCAGCGAGTCGCTGAGCACCTTCGGCATCCAGTGGGGGATGAACGCCGTCGCCAACTCCTCCTACGGCAACCAGACCAACCTGGTCTTCCCCAACTCCGTCCAGGTCAACGGCGTCCCGGAAACCAAGACCAACCCCGCCGGCTACGTGGTCAACGTGCCGACGGCGGACAGCGTGGTGTTCCCCAAGATCAGCCTGGGCAACATCGCCGGCACCTTCAACCTCGACGTGGCCCTGAGCGCCCTGACATCGAAGGGCAAGGCGCGCATCATCTCCTCGCCGCGGGCCACCACCCAGAACAACATGCCGGCCGAGATCACCCAGGGCGAGCGCATCCCCATCCAGACCAACCAGAACAACACCATCACCACCCAGTACATCAACGCCGCGCTGGAGCTGAAGATCACCCCGCAGATCACGGCGCGGGGCTCGGTGATCATGCAGGTGGACATCAAGAACGACATCGCCGACTTCTCCAAGCCGGTCAACGGCATGCCCACCATCAAGACCGAGACGGCCAAGACCTCGGTCATGGTCAGCGACGGCGGCACCATCGTGCTGGGCGGACTGTACAAGATCAACGAGGACAGCAGCAACACCGGCGTGCCGATCCTGAGCAAGATCCCGCTGATCGGCTCGCTGTTCAAGAATTCGCGGAAATACGGCAAGACGCAGGAGCTGATGATCTTCATCACTCCGCGCATCATCAAGTAGGAGGGCAGCATGAAACTGAAATTCTTGGTCCTGATCATCGCGGCGCTGGTCCTTTCCAGCTGCGTGGCCAAGGAAGGCGATACGACCTCGGCCAGCTTCCTGGTGATCAACTCGCTGACCGGCAACGACCTGGAGGGCAACGCGGGATCGACGACGGTCTTCTCCGACGTGGACAGCGGTGGCGGCATTGTCAATGACAATGGCGTGGCCTCGGTCAGTGCCCTGACCTACAACCCCCTCGAGGATTCCGAGGAGCACGACATCACCTACTACATGAACGTCGTCGTCGACCAGATCGACGTGGAGTTCATGCGCACCGACGGCCGCAACGTGGAGGGGGTCGACGTTCCCTACCGCTTCACCCAGCCGATCAACATGATCGTCCCCGTCGACGAAGCGATCGATATCCCCTTCGTCCTCATCCGCCACGTGGCCAAGCTGGAAATGCCGCTGCTGGGCCTGCGCGAGGTGCCCAGCCGCGAGTTCGTCCTGCAGCTGGTGGCCAAGGTCACCCTGCACGGCAAGGACCTGGGCGGCCACCGCGTGGCGCCGGTGAGCGGCTACGTGAGCGTCTGGTGCGCCAATTTCGCTGATCCAGAGCCCGAGCCGGAACCGACTACCTGATCCAGGAGGCAGGAACATGAAAAAAACACTCTATCTTTTGATCCTGGCCGGCCTGGTGCTGGCCTTTGCCTCGTGCACGCGCAGCGAGATCGCCGATCCCGAATGGGACGACCCGGCCGGGTTCTACATCCTGCTGGAGGGCTCGGCCAACCCGGCCGTGTTCTTCATCGACGGCAACATCCATACCAGCCAGGTCTACGTGCGGGTCACCGATTCCAAGGGCGCTCCCCGGGCCGGCGAGACGATCTTCTTCGAGCAGCTTCCCGACAGCGCCACCCACCAGCAGGTCGAGTGGGGCTATTTCGAGAACAACGCCGCGACCATCAAGAAGGTGACCAACGGCAACGGCGAGGCGCAGGTGAAGTTCTACAGCCCGGTCAAGTTCTATTCCGGCGGCATGATCATCCACGCCGTGATGGAAGTGGACGGCCGCGCCTACCGCGGCAGCTCCAGCCATGTCGGCACCATCCCGCAGGATTACATCGCCATCACCATGTACAACAGCGCCGGCGCGGCTGGGGCCGCCGAGTAACGCCCGCGCCCCGGGGAGCGACAACCGGCGGCCGTTTTCCGCTTGCGCCGCTCCCGCGGCTGTGGTATAAGAACCTGTCCGCCGAGCTGAAGGAAAGAGGTACGATTGGCCGCTTATCAGAGTGAACGGGAGCAGCTGGCACAGCTGGAATGGCTGTTCGAGCAGAAAAAATTCGCCGAGGGACTGGCCCGCACCCAGGACGTCCTGCGCGAGTTCCCCGCCTCGTTCCACCTGAAATTCCTGCGCTACCGCTTCCTGCGCCAGCTGCAGCAGAACGTGGAGGCGCTGCAGCTGCTGCGCGAGATGCATGCCATGTCGGGGGACAACATCATGGTGGTCAGGGAACTGGCCGACCTGAATTTCCAGCAGAAGCAATTCCCGGAAAGCCTGCTGTACTATAAAAAGCTGGTCTTTCTCGATTCCTTCAACAGCCAGGCCCAGGAGCGGCTGAAATTGCTCCAGAACCGGCTCGAGATCGGCGTTTCCGACCGCCTGGCCGACACCAAGGCCGAATTCCGCCCCGACTCCGCCCCAGCCGCGGAACCCGCCGCCGACATGCCGCTGCCGCAGGCCGCGACCGGGACGGAGCCGCCGCCGATCATCCTCGACCTCGGGGAGGATCACGAAAAGCCGCCGGCCGGGAGCCCGGCCGATGACGACGGCGCCGGGCTGCATTTCCAGACGGAAAGCGCCGCCGATCTCTATTTGCAGCAGGGCATGGTCCGCGAGGCGCTGGCCATCTACAAGAACCTGTTCGAAAAGACCGGTCGGACGGATCATTTCCAGAAGATCCAGGCCATCCTGCAGCGGCTGCGGGCCGAGCGCGGCGAGCGGGTCATCGAGCGGCTGCAGCGCTTCCTGGAGCTGCTGCAGAGAAGGGGGAGCCAAATTGTTTAAAGAGATATTCAACGAGATCCACGACCACAATCCCGAGACCTACCTGATCGGCATCTGGGGCAAGGACGGGCTGGAGCTCGAAAAGTCGGTCTATCTCCCCCCGGACGCCGACATGGACCTGATCGGAGCCGAGCTCGCCGAAGTGGTGGGCAAGCTGGACAACCTGGACCTCGACCGCGCCGGTTTCCAGATCGAGTACGTTTCCGGCAAGTTGAAGATCATGGTCCTGTCCCTGAACAGCGGCTATTTCCTGCTCCTGGTCTCCGGCAGGAACCTGATCTCCGGCAAGTTGAAATTCTACCTGGAACTGAAGCGCGACAGCATCCTCGCCATGCTGTGACCGGTCCTTTCCGGTTGTTCTCCCAAGGAGTGCTGACCCATGGCAATTTTTAAGAGATTCAAAGTCGTACCCGACCTGCCGGAAAAGCTGAAGCCGCTGCTGGAGATCGCCTCCAACCTCTGGCTCACCTGGAACCCCGAGGCCATCAAGCTGTTCATCACCCTGGATGGCGACCTGTGGGAAAAGAACCAGCACAACCCGGTGCGCATGCTGGGGGAGATCAGCCAGGAAAAGCTCGAGGAACTGGCCCGTGACGAAGGGTTCCTCAGCGAGGTGCAGCGGGTCGGCGAGCAGCTGGACCAGTACCTGCGCGTGCTGCGCAGCATCAACCACGACCAGCATGCGAGCATCGCCTATTTTTCCGCCGAGTACGGACTGAGCGACACGCTGCCCATCTATTCCGGCGGCCTGGGCATCCTGTCGGGCGACCATGTCAAGTCGGCCAGCGACCTGAACCTCCATTTCCATGGCGTCGGGCTGCTCTACCAGCTGGGCTACTTCCAGCAGTACCTGAACATGGACGGCTGGCAGCAGGATTTCTACCAGGTGAACGATTTTCACAACATGCAGGTCCTCGAAATGCGGCGTCCCGACGGCACGCCGCTGGAGATCGAGCTGGATTTCCCCGGCCGCAAGGTCTGGCTCAAGACCTGGCAGATCCGGGTCGGCCGCGTCTCCATCTACATGCTCGATTCCAACCACGAGCGCAACAGCGAAACCGACCGGCGCCTCACCGCCCAATTGTACGGGGGCAACCCGGAAATGCGCCTGCAGCAGGAAATCATCCTGGGCATCGGCGGCGTGAAGATGCTCGACGCCCTGGGCATCCAGGTCACCGTCGTGCACATGAACGAGGGCCATTCGGCGTTCACCCCCTTTGAGCGCGCCCGGGCGCTGATGAAGAGCAGGGGACTTTCCTTCGCCGAGGCCATGGAGGTCGTGCGCCAGTCCAACGTGTTCACCAGCCATACCAACGTCCAGGCCGGCCACGACGTGTTCAGCCCCGAAATGATCCGCACCTATTTCGGGAACTACCTGCGGGAATTCAATATCTCCTTCCACGATTTCATGGCCTGCGGCCGCATGCACCCCGACAATCCCCAGGAGAGCTTTTCGATGACCGTGGCCGCCGTCAAGAACTCGGCCTTCATCAACGGCGTTTCGGCGCTGCAGGCCGAGGTTTCGCGAGAGATGCTGAGGAACATCTGGCCGGCGCTGCCGCCCGAGCACGTCCCCATCCAGGCCATCACCAACGGCATCCACATCCCCTCCTGGATCTCCTTCGAGATGAATGACCTGTTCGAGCGCTACCTGGGCGGCAAGTGGCGGGAGAAGCAGGATTACCGCGATGCCTGGGAAAAGGTGCAGAACATTCCCGATCCCGAGCTGTGGAGCGTGCACGAGATCCGCCGCCGGCGGCTGATCGCCTTCGCCCGCCAGCGCCTGCAGAAGCAGCTGATCGCCAAGGGGGCATCGAACCTGCTGATCAGCGAGTCGCAGGAGGCGCTGAACCCGACGGCCCTGACCATCGGCTTTGCCCGCCGCTTCGCCACCTACAAGCGCGCCTACCTTATTTTCAGGGACAAGGAGCGGCTGCTCAGGATCCTGAACGACCCCGACCGGCCGGTACAGCTGGTCTTTGCCGGCAAGGCCCATCCCCAGGACCAGGCCGGCAAGGAGCTGATCAAGAACATCATCTCCTTCATGGCGGCCGGGCACCTGCGCTCCAAGATCGCCTTCATCGAGGACTACGACATCAACGTGGCCCGCTACCTGGTGTCGGGCGTCGATATCTGGCTGAACACCCCGCAGCGGCCCCTGGAGGCGTGCGGCACGTCGGGAATGAAGGCCGCCTGCAACGGCGTGCTGAACTTCAGCGTCCTGGACGGCTGGTGGGACGAGGCCTACGACCTGAAGAACGGCTGGGCCATCGGCAACCGCGAGGCCTACACCGACAAGGAGTACCAGGACGAGGTGGAGAGCAAGGCCATTTATTCCATCCTGGAGAAGGACATCATTCCGCTTTTCTACGAGCGCGGCTCCGACGGGCTGCCGCGCGAATGGATCCGCATGATGAAGCACTCCCTGGTCACCATCGCCTCACGCTACAACACCAACCGCATGGTCAAGGAGTACTTCCGCCGCTTCTACCAGCCTGCCTCGGAGAATTTTCTCCGGCTGAGCGCCGATGATTTCCAGCCGGCGCGCCAACTGGTCCAATGGAAGGAGCGCATGCGCGGCCTCTTCCCCGCCCTGCGCATCGAGGGCATCCATGCCGACACGACGCGCACCTACAAGAGCGGCGAGAGCTTTGCGGTGCAGGCCGAGCTGGCCCTGGGACAGCTCGCCCCCGAGGAAGTGCGCGTCGACGTGTACTACGGCACCATCGTCGGCGAGGACGTGCTGCAGAATTCGGCCCTGGCGCGCCTGGGCGAGGTGGAAAAGACCGGCGAAGGGCGCTACCGCTTCGGCGGCGTCATCACCTGCAGCCGCACCGGCAGTTTCGGCTTCCGGTTGCGCGTCACTCCCAGCCATCCGCTGCTCCTCGATCCCTACGAGATGGGGCTGGTGCTCTGGGGCTGAAGAACGCGAATAAGGTTCGAAGATCGAGGTTCCATGTTCCACGTTCCACGTTCCATGTTCCATGTTCGATTTTGAAAGGCACTGTCGAAGCGTTGACGGGTTGAAGGGTTGAAGCGTTCAGGCATTGCTTCCGGAAAATGCTTTTTTCCGAACTCATGAACCCTTGAACTCTTCTACCCTTGAACTATTGCATGAATGCATCAAACATCGAATCTCTCGTTTCTCTTCCCGAGTCGCTCGTCATTTGGGTTCGAGCAGGGAAATATAAAAAATGTCATTGTTCAGGTCTGAAGGGAGCAGATAGATCCCGAATTTTCCCTGGCGGATGCGGAACCCGTATTTTTCCAGCAGGGGCGCCAGCGGCTCGGGCCTGAGGCCGCGGGCGACGGCCGCCTTCTCCACGACCTCCTCGCTTTCCTCGGCCAGGAACGAGCACACGGCATAGAGAAGGCGGGCGCGCGGGAAACGCGCCGCCAGGCTGGCCAGCATCAGCTTCTGCCTGCCGGCGTTCGCCCGCACCGTCTCGGGGGTGATCTTGTTCTTCAGGTCGGGATTCTTGCGCAGGGTGCCGCTCGAGGTGCAGGGGGCGTCGAGAATGACCAGGTCGGCCGTCTCGCCGCCGGGGGGATATTGCATGGCGTCGGCCTGGAAGAGAGAGATATTCTCCAGGCGCAGGCGGCGGATATTCTGTTCCAGCAGGCGCAGGCGCGGGGCGCTGACGTCGCTGGCCCTGATCCTCAACTCGGGGCGCAGGCAGGCCAGGGTCAGCGACTTGCCGCCCGGGGCCGCGGCCACGTCGCAGACCTCCGTGGTTGCCCGGGCAGCGGCAACGAAGGCAACGGCCTGGGAGCCCGTGTTCTGGATGTAGAAATCATCGAGGCGCCCCGGCTTCCCCAGCACCAGGCCGGCCGAGGCGGTCTCGAAGCAGCCCAGCGCCGGCAGCTCGCGGCAGGGGATGCCTTCCGCTTCCAGGGCGCGGCGCGCCCCCTCCATGGCCATGCGCCCGGGGTGAAAGCGCAGATGGAAGGCGGGCTCGCGGTCGAGGTACTCCAGGTCGGCCTTGGCGGCTGCCCCGATCCGCTTCAGGGAGGCGAGCAGCAGCGGCGAGATGGAATAGGTCAGCACGGGGTCATCCCCGTTCTCGATGCGTGCGCGCACTTCCTGCTTGCGGCGCAGCAGCTGGCGCAGCACGGCGTTGACGAAGGGCTTTTCCTTGCTGGCGGCGGCGTTCACCGCCTCGTTGACCACGGCGTACTCCGGGTAGGAGTCGGAATAGAGCAGCAGGAAGACGGAGATCTTCAGCAGCACGTGCGTGGGCAGGGGCGGCTTCTGTCCCTTCTGCTTCAGGAACAGGCCGATGACGTATTCCAGGGCGATGTCCTTGCGCACCACGCCGTATACCGTGCGCGTCAGGGCGTTCTTGTCGCCGGGGGCAACGTCGCGCAGGAAACGGGACAGCAGCAGCCTCAGGTTGGCCTGCGGCTCGCGGAAATAGTCGAGCAGCAGGCCGGCGGCCGGGGCGAGAAAATTCAAGACAGCCTCGCGGGAATGCGGTGTCCCAGGGAGAATTGCCAGGGACTCATGGCTTTTTTGCCCTCGGGCTGTATGGCGCTGATCTCCAGGATCGTCCCCAGCCCGCAGGCGACCTGCATCCCGCCCGGAGCGAGAGCCAGGACATCGCCCGGCTGGGACCGGTGCTCCCGCTGGGAAACGGCTGCGGCCAGGATCTTGACCTGCTGTCTTTCCATCTGGAAGAAAAGCCCCGGCCAGGGGGTGAAGGCCCGCAGCGAGTCGTAGAGCCTGCGGGCGGGCAGCTGCCAGTTGGCAAGGCCTTCCTTCTTTTCCAGGGCCGGGGCCAGGCTGGCCCGGGATTCATCCTGGGGGACAGCCTGGATCGTTTCGGCGAAGATCTCCTCCAGTGTCCGGCGCAGCAAGGGGGCCGCCCGCTCGCCGAGGCGCTGCTGGTAAGCGGCGCTGGTGTCGTCGGGGCGGATGGCGACCTCCTCGCGTGACCAGACCGGACCGGCGTCCATGCGGCCGCTCAGCTCGAACAGGGTGATGCCGCTGCGGCTTTCGCCGTTCTGGATGGCCCGTTGCACCGGGGCGGCGCCGCGATAGGCCGGCAGCAGCGAAAAGTGAACGTTGAGCGAATGGAAGCGGGGCAGGTCGCGAATGTCCCTGGGGATGAACTGGCCGTAGGCCACCACGACGGCGATGTCCGGCTCGATACGGCGCATGGCCAGCTCCAGTTCGGGCTCGCGCAGGTCGGGAGGCTGCAGCAGCGGCAGTTGGTTCTCCACGGCGAACTGCTTGACGGCCGGAACGAGCAGCTGGCGGTGGCGGCCGCCGCGGCGATCGGGCTGGGTAACCACCAGCCTCAGGCGGAATGCCCTGTTCAGCTCCCTGGCGATGGGCAGGCCGATGGCGCTGGTGCCGAAAAAGACCACGTCACCATTCGCCACTTTTCCTCTTATGGCGGATCTCCTTGCGGATCAGGGATCGCTTCAGGGTGGAAACGCGGTCGACGATCGTGAAACCGTCGAGGTGGTCGATCTCATGCTGCAGGACGCGCGCCTTGAGGCCTTCGAACTCGGCGCGCAGCTCGCTGCCGTCCAGCAGGATGCCCGCGAGCAGCAGACGGAAGTTGCGCCGGATGGCCAGGGAATAGCCGGGAACCGAAAGGCAGCCTTCCTCGCCGGTCTCCTGGCCCTCGCTCTCGATGATGCACGGGTTGACGACCACCAGCAGCTCCTCGGGATTTTCCCCCACCGACAGGTCCAGGGTGATCAGGCGCAGCGATTCTCCCACCTGCGGGGCGGCCAGGCCGATCCCCGGAGCCCCATGCATGGTCTGCGTCATGGCGGCGGCCAAATCGACGATGCGCTGATCGATGTTCCGGATGTCCCCGGCCTTCTCCTTCAGCACCTTGTCGCCGTATTTATAGATCTTCAGAGCTTCCGTCTCCATGGTTTCATTATATTTTGTTAGGGCGGCGCTGTCAACGAGCGTGGGGACGAGGGGAAAGCCAAAAAGAGGTTCCATGTTCCATGTTCGATATTGAAAGGCACTGTTGAAGCGTTGAAGAGTTGAAGGGTTGAAGCGTTAAGGCATTGCATTTGGGGAAATGCCTTTTTCCGAACTCATGAACCCTTGAACTCTTTTACCCTTGAACGAGTGCTTACAAACATCAAACATGGAACGTGGAACATGGAACGTGGAACTTTCTAATTGCCGCTCATTGCAAATCCCGCCGCTTTATGATATTTTCCCAGCCTGCCGGCCGCAAAGCCGGGCGTGGAGAGCAATTTTGGGCAATATCAAGATCCTGGCCGAGAACGTGTACCGCAAGATCGCCGCCGGCGAGGTGGTCGAGCGCCCGCTTTCCGTGGTCAAGGAGCTGGTGGAGAACGCCATCGACGCCGGTGCCGGGGCCATCGCGGTCGAGCTGAGCGCCGGCGGCAAGGAGCTGGTGCGGGTCGAGGACGACGGCAACGGCTTCGCCGCCGACGACATCGAGATCGCGTTCCAGCGCCACAGCACGTCCAAGCTGGCCGAACTGGAGGACCTGGACCGCCTGCAGTCACTGGGCTTCCGCGGCGAGGCCCTGCCGTCGATCCGGGAAGTGGCCGATATCGACCTGGAGACGGCCGACAACGACCAGGGGCGCGGCTGGCGCTGTTCCTTCCGCGACGGCGCCCTGGTCGAAAAGGCCCAGGCCGCGCGCCGCCGGGGCAGCGTCATTTCCGTCCGCCGGCTGTTCGCCAACTTCCCCGTGCGCCGCAAGTTCATGAAGAGCGACCAGGGCGAGTTGCGCCAGGTCAGCGCCTTCATGGAAACGATCGCCCTGGCCCGCCCCGGCATCGCCTTCACCCTGCAGCACAACCGCCGCACCGTGTTCCACTACCCGGCGGCGGCGACGCTGGCCGATCGCATCTACCAGGTCTTCGGCAAGGAGTTCCTGGACGGGCTGCTGCCTGTGGATTTCATTTCCGGTCCCTGCCGGCTGACGGGCTTCGTCTCGGGCTCCCGGGGAGGCGTGCGCGGCAGGAACCGGCAGTTCTTCACGGTCAACGGCCGGCCGGTCCGGGAAAAGACACTGCAGGCGGCGTTCAACAACACCCTGCAGCCCTTCCTGGAGAAATCGCTCAGCCCGGCCGGAGTGATCGACCTCGCTGTCCCGCCCGCCCAGATCGACGTCAACATCCATCCCATGAAGCTGGAAATCCGCTTCCTGGATGCCCAGCGCGTCTACCAGTTCATGCAGCAGGCGATCCATGCCGCCCTGGGCGGCAGGCTGCGCCCCGAGGCCTACGCGGCCCACGACCCGGCCGACATGGCGCAGGAAAGCGCCATGCCGGTCATGATGCCGACCATGGAAAAAGCCGGGATCCCCCGGTTGTGGCCAACGGAACCCACGGCCGAGGGGGAGGATTTCCGTGTCCTGGGCCAGTACCGGGAATCGTACATCGTGGTCGAGAAGAACGGCGAGCTCCTGGTCATCGACCAGCACAATGCCCGCGAGCGCGTGCTCTTCGAGCGCTTGCAGGCCGGCTGCGCTTCCGGCGCGGTTCCTGCCGCCCAGGCCCTTTTCCCCCTGCTGATCGAGCTCAGCCCCGCCGAGCAGGCGGCCCTCGACGACGACCGCATGGAGCTTCTGCGCAAGGCCGGCTTCGACCTCCGCCGCCTGAGCGGTGCCGCCGTCGAGGTCAAGGCGTTTCCGCAATTCCTCAGCGAGGGGCGCATCCGCGAGAACCTGCGCGCCGCCCTGCGCGAGCCCCTGGCCGGCGGCAGCGATACCGAGGAGCGCCTGCTGGCCTCGCTGGCCTGCCACGACGCCGTGAAGGTCAACCAGCGCCTGCATGCCGACGAGATGCGCGCCCTGGTGCGCGACCTGTTCGCCTGCGCCAATCCCGATTTCTGCCCCCACCGCCGCCCGATCATCGTCACCCTGACCCTGGAAGAAATCGAGAAGCGCCTGAAACGGCGCTGACAACGGACCGCCGGGGATGAGCGGGCTGCCGGTTCCGCGGTTGCTGCGCTGGTTCGCGCGCTGCCGCCGCGAGCTGCCCTGGCGCCGGCGCCATGACCTCTATGCCATATGGGTGTCCGAGGTCATGCTGCAGCAGACGCAAGTGGAGACGGTCATCCCGTATTACCGCGATTTCCTGAGGCGCTATCCGACCCTGAAGCAGCTGGCCGCCGCGCCGCTTCAGGACGTGCTCAAGGCCTGGGAAGGGCTGGGGTATTATTCCCGGGCCCGCAACCTTTGGCTGGCGGCGCGCCGGGTCCGCGATGCCTTTCATGGACGCATTCCCCGGACGGTTGAGGATTTCCGCGCCTTGCCCGGGGTGGGTGAGTACATCGCCGCCGCCGTGCTCAGCATCGGCCGCGGCCTGGCCTTGCCGGTGATCGACGGCAACGTGCTGCGCGTCGTCTGCCGCTGGCAGGGGATCGAGGGCGACGTGCGCTCGGCGGCGACGAGAAAGAGGGTCGGTTCCTTTTTGTCGGGCATCATTCCGGAGAATTCCCCCGGACGCTTCAACGAAGCCATGATGGAGCTGGGAGCGCTGGCCTGCCGTCCCCGGGATCCCCGCTGCCGTTCATGCCCCCTGCGCCGGGATTGCTTCGCCTTTCTCCGGGGCCGGACGGCTTCGCTGCCGCTCCGCAGCCGGAAGCGGGCCGTGCCCGAGTACCGGGCGGCGCTGGCCGTGATCCTGCGCAACGGGAGGATCTTCATCCAGCAGCGCCCCGAAGCGGGCCACCTGGGAGGTCTCTGGGAGTTCCCCGGCGGCAAGTGCCGCACGGGGGAGAAACCGGAAGACGCGGTCGTCCGCGAATGCCGCGAGGAACTGGGAGCCCGGGTCAGGGTCCTGGCCAGGCTGGCCGAGGTACGGCATGCCTATTCCCATTTCAAGGTCCACCTGCACGTCTTCATCTGCCGGCCGGGAAAGGGCCGGCTCCGCGCCGGGCAGCCCCACGCCTGGGTGAAAGCCCAAGACCTCGAACGGTATCCTTTCCCCGGGGCGAATCACAAGTTCTTTCCCCAGCTTCGTGCATGGCTTTCGAACGATGGTGACGAGTGACAAGTGACGAGTGTGGAGTTGGAAGAACCGCAGCGGTTCGCTCTCGAGTTGCTCCTGGTCCCTTGTTACTCGTTACTTGTCACTGGCGCTCGTTTTGACTTTGGAACGGCCCTGTGCTACCATTTCGCTTCCGCCCGGCGCATCCGCCGGGCAATCCGCAAGACCGAGGAGCAGAACGATGTTCAAGTCCCTGGTGCCGAAAAACGATGTCTTTTACGGGCTCTTCGACAAGATCAGTTCCAATATGGTCGAGGGCGTGGAGACATTGGTCAGGATGCTCAACGAATGCGACCTGTACAACCAGCACGCCGTCAGCCTGAAATCGCTGGAGCACCAGACCGACCAGCTGGTGCACAGCGTCATGTCGCACCTGCACCAGACCTTCATCACGCCGATCGAGCGCGAGGACATCCACCAGCTGGCCGTGCGCCTGGACGACATCCTCGACCTGGCCGAGGCCGCCAGCTCGCGCATCGACCTCTACCGCCCCTGCCATGTTCCCGAAGAAGCCAAGGAATTAAGTCACGTGCTGCTGGCGAGCGTCAAGCTGGTCAAGGAGATGGTCGGCCTGCTGCCCAACATGAAGAATCGGGCGCGCATCATGGAGCTGAACGTGGAGATCAACCGCCTGGAGGACCAGGCCGACTATATCCGCCGCAGCACGCTGGCCCGCCTTTTCCGCGAGGAGAAGGACCCGTTCGAATTGATCAAGTGGAAGGACATCCTGGAATACATCGAGCGGGCGACCGACCGCTGCGAGGACGTGGCCGACATCACCGAGGGCATCGTCCTGGAAAACGCCTGAGCGCCGCAACCTCATGATGGTCCTGGTCGTCGTCATCGTCCTGCTGGCGCTGCTGTTCGACTTCATCAACGGCATGAACGATGCCGCCAACTCGGTGGCCACCATCGTCTCCACCCGCGTCCTGTCGCCCCGCCAGGCGGTCGTTTGGGCCGCCTTCTTCAACTTTGCCGCCGCCGCCATTTTCGGCGTGCACGTGGCCAACACCATCGGCAAGGGGATCATCGAGTCCCAGGCCGTTTCGGCGCCCATGATCCTGGCCGCCCTGATCGGCGCCATCGTCTGGTCCTATCTATGCACTCACTTCGGCTTCCCCATCAGCGTTTCACATGCCCTGGTCGGCGGCCTGATCGGCGCCGCCGTGGCCAAGAGCGGCTTCAAGGCGCTGATCCTCCCCGGCCTGCTGAAGATCGCCCTCTTCATCGGGCTGGCGCCGCTGATCGGGCTGATCCTCGGCTACATCATCATGATCGCCGTCCTATGGGCCTGCCGCAAGCGCTCGCCGCAGAACATCGATCGCTGGTTCCGCCGGCTGCAGCTCCTCTCGGCGGCTCTCTACAGCTTGGGCCACGGCACCAACGACGCGCAAAAGACCATGGGCATCATCGCCATGCTGCTCTTCTCCACCGGCCACCTCGGCCATAGTTTCCATGTCCCCTTCTGGGTGATCATCAGCTGTTACCTGGCCATCTCGCTGGGCACCCTGACCGGCGGCTGGAAGGTGATCGAGACCATGGGCATGAAGATCACCAAGCTCAAGCCGGTGCACGGCTTCAGCGCCGAGACGGCCGCGGCCTTCTCCATCCTGTTCTCGACCTTTCTCGGGGTCCCGGTTTCAACCACCCACACCATCACCGGCGCCATCATCGGCGTGGGCGCCACCACGCGCCTGTCGGCGATCCGCTGGGGGCTGGCCGTGCGCATCGTCTGGGCCTGGATCTTCACCATCCCCGGCTCGGCCCTGATCGCGGCGCTCAGCTGGTACGCCGTTTCCCTGCTGAATTTGCCAAGCTGATTCTTTGACCGCCCCATCTTTCGGGGGCAGTAAATTAACCGATTTTTTATCCGGCATTAATCCCTTCATAACAAAACATTACCATACTGTATCCTGAGGAAAAAATGATTCCTATCGCATTCCTGTCCATCTTGGCCTTCTCGCTGATCGTCTACGGCGCCTTCCTTGCCTTCACCCTCCGTTTCCGGCCGAGGCGGGAGGTGCGGATCGACCTGGGCAGCCGCTTCCCCCGCGTCAGCATCCTGAAGCCGATGAAAAACCTGGTCGACGACATCGCCGCCAACCTGGAATCGTACTTCACCCTGGACTATCCCAATTACGAGCTCATCTTCGGGCTCGACTCGCTGGACGACGCCTCGCTGCCGGTCATCCGCTCCCTGGGCGGGCGCTTCCCCGAGATCCCGGTATCCATCGTCGCCACGGGCCATTCGGACGAGCAGAATCCCAAGATATTCAAGCTGGCGCGAATGGAGGCCAGCGCCGCGGGCGAGCTGTTCTGGGTCACCGACGCCAACACCCGGGTCGCCGCCGACACGCTGAACCGGCTGGTCAGGGAATACCAGAGATCCTCCGCCCACGTGGTGTTCTCGCCCATCCGCGGCACGGGAAGCCGCAGCCTGCCCAGCCTGATGGAGAACATGAGCCTGAATCTCTTCACCTCGGGCAACATCATCACCGCCTGGAAGGCCTTCCGGCAGCAGATCATCGTCGGCAAGTCGATGCTGATCGAGAAGGCCGCCCTGGGGCATTTCGGCGGCTTTTCCTATTTCAGCGCCTTCCTGGCTGAGGATTTCGTCATCGGCGAGGCCTTCGAGAACGGGGGATTCACCCTCTCCTGCGACTGCACCTGGATCGACAACGTGAACCGCACGACGACCTTTGCCAGCTTTTTCCGGCGCATGGCGCGCTGGGCCAAGTTGCGCTTGCGCCTGAAACCCGTTTTCTACGTCCTGGAGGTCTTCCTCAACCCGGTCGCCCTCTCCCTGGCCCTGCCGCTCCTCTTTCCAACGGCCGGGTGGTTCGCGCTGGCCGGGGTATGGTCCTGCAAGATCGTCATCGAGCTTTCCAGCTACCTGGTCCTCTCCCATGGCGACAAGGAGCCGCGCAGCAATCTCCTGATGTTGCCGCTGGCGGTCATCCTGAAAGACTTCATCCTGCTCCTTGTCTACTTCGTGCCCTTTTTCAGCCGCACCCTCGTCTGGCAGGGCGGAAGCATAGCGATCGGGCGCCGGACCCGCATCGGCGGCCCCCGGGAAATCCTGGCACTGGAGGGTGCGTAAGGCATGGCGACGCCCAAGGCCTGGGTGGTTTCGGTGCTGATGGGGCTGGGTCACCTGCGAGCCGCCTACCCCTTGCGCGACAGCGCCTGCGAGGGCATCATCGTCTACGGCACGCGCCGCTCGACCCCGCCCCGTGAATACCGCATCTGGCGCCGACTGCGCAAGATCTACTATTTCTCCTCCAACGTGGGCAAGGTGCCGCTCCTTGGCAAGCCGCTGCTCGATCTGCTGCTGGCAGTGCAGCGCATCCAGCCCTATTATCCGCGCCGCGACCTCTCCCGGCCCAGCCTCGCCGTGCGCTACCTGGGCCGGCTGGTCTCCGGCAAGGGCCTCTGCCGCGACCTGCTGGCGCGCATGAACCGCCTGCCCCTGCCGCGCATCCATTCGTTCTACGCCACCGCCGTGGCCTCGGACCATGCCGCTGCCGCCGGTCAGGACTACCTGCTGATCTGCGACAGCGACTTCAACCGCGTCTGGGTCCCGTGCGACCCGCGTTCGGGACGCTTGAAGTACCTGGCCCCCTGCACCCAGGTGCGGAACCGCCTGCTGGCCTACGGCGTCGCGGCCGAGCGCATCATCCTGACCGGCTTTCCGCTGCCCAAGGAAAACATCGGCAGCCGGGAGGGCCTGGAGATCCTCCGCGAAGACCTGTTCCAGCGCCTGTTGCGCCTGGACCCGAAGCGGAAATTTTTCTCCTACCACCAGCGTTCGGTGCTGGGCTGGCTGGGAAAGGAGTCGCTGCCACCGGCGGCGTCCGGCCCGCTGCACCTGACCTTTGCCATCGGCGGCGCCGGGGCGCAATGCGACATGGCGCGGGTCATCCTGCAGAGCTTGAAGCCCGCCATTGAAGCGGGGCGCATGCGGGTCACCATTTCCGCCGGCATCCATCAGAAAGTGTACGAGCGGCTGCTGGGATACGTCAACCAGCTGCGTCTGGCGGAGAAACTGAACGCCGGCGGGGTGGACCTGGTCTACGATTCCGACATCTATTCCTACCTGGAAAAGTTCAACCGCGTCCTGCGCGCGACCGACATCCTGTGGACCAAGCCCAGCGAGCTCTCCTTTTATTGCGCCCTGGGCATTCCCATCCTGATGGCCCCGCCGATCGGCGTTCATGAGGAATTGAACCGTTGCTGGCTGAGAGAGATCCATGCCGGGGTGGAAGCGGCCGGTCCCCTGCGCTTCACCCATGAATGGCTGTTCGACCTGCTGGAAAACGGACGCCTGGCCGAGGCGGCCTGGGACGGCTTCCTGAAGGCGCGCAAGCTGGGAACCTACAAAATAGAAGACCTGATCCGCACGGGTGCCTGCGCCGAGGGCCTGACTCCCCTCGAGCAGTAGCGGGGACGGATTCCGTCCCGGCGGCCGTCATGTCCCATGCCGGCAGCTCCCGGCATCGGGAAAGCTTCATCCTGCGGCGGAACGCTTGACAAAAGGCCGATTGCTGGTAAAATCTAGTTTATCGTTTCTCGAATCCCACTTTTTCTTGAATGACGAAAGAGGAGGATGACGTGGCGCGCAAAAAACTGACCTTTCCGGCCCTGGTGTTTCCTGTCTGCTGCCTGCTCCTGTTTTCCGCCTGCAGCCGCAGCTCCCAGCAGGCCAATTCGCTGCAGATCAAGGGCTCCGACACCATGGTCAACCTGGGCCAGGCCTGGGCCGAGGAATTCATGAAGCGGCGTCCCGAGGTCTCGGTGGCCGTCACCGGCGGCGGTTCGGGGACCGGCATCGCGGCCCTGCTTTCCAAAACCTGCGATATCGCCGAACTGTCGCGCGAACTCAAGCCGGAGGAACTCGCCATGGCCCGGCAGAAGGGCCTGGATCCCCGGCAGATCACCGTCGCCCTGGACGGGCTGGCCGTGGTGGTCCATCCGGCCAACCCGCTGTCGCAGCTGACCATGGACCAGCTGGCCGCCGTTTTCTCGGGCACGGTCACCAACTGGAAGGAGATCGGCGGCGCCGACCTGCCCATCGTGGTCCTGTCGCGCGAGGTCAACTCCGGCACCCATGTCTATTTCAAGGAGCACGTGCTGCGCGGCAATTTGAAGGACAGCCGCGTGGAGTTCGCCGCCAAGGCCCTGATGCTGCCCAGTTCCCAGGCCATCGCCGACGAGGTGGCTCAGAATCCCGGCGCCATCGGCTATTACGGCATGGGCTACATCTCGCCGAAGGAAAAGGCCCTGGCCGTGGCCAGGGACGATGCCTCGCCGGCCGTGGCGCCCACCATCGAAAACGTGGTCAGCCAGGATTACCCGATCTCGCGCCCGCTGCTCATGGTCACCCGCGAACAGCCCCAGGGGCTGGTGGCCGATTTCATCGACTTCGTCCTCGGCCCCGAGGGACAGCAGCTCGTGGTCAAGATCGATTTCGTGCCGGTGAAGAAGAACTAGCCCTCAATGTCGTCCACGCGGCTGCGCAAGCTGAAGGAGTGGTGGATCGAGAAGGCCATCCTGCTCAGCGGCATTTTTTCCGTCGTCTTCGTCGCTCTCATCTTCATCTTCCTGCTGCGCGAGGGCTTGTCCCTGTTCCGCGGCGAAAGCGTATTCGATTTTCTCCTGGGCAAGAGCTGGTACCCGATCTCCGACCCGCCGCGCTTCGGCATCCTGCCGCTGATCCTCGGCTCGCTGCTGGTGACGCTGGGCGCCGCCGCCATCGCGGTGCCCATCGGCCTCGCCGCCGCCCTGTTCATCGCCGAGATCGCCCCCGGCCGGCTGAAGGAAGGACTGAAGGCGGGCATCGAGCTGCTGGCGGCCATCCCCTCGGTGGTCATCGGCTTCATCGGCATGATCACCCTCGGCCCCTGGATCAAGAACCTGTTCAATATTCCCACCGGGCTGACCGCCCTCACCGGTTCGGTGACGCTGGCCTTCATGGCCATGCCCACCATCGTCTCCATCGCCGAGGACGCCATCACCGCCGTGCCGCGGCAGTACCGCGAGGCGGCCATCGCCATGGGGGCGACGAAATGGCAGACCACCTGGCGCATCGTGGCCCGCGCCGCCCGGCCGGGCATGGTCGCCGCCGTCATGCTGGGCATCGGCCGGGTCATCGGCGAGACCATGGCCGTGATGATGGTCACCGGCAACGCCGCCATCATCCCCCACAGCATCCTGCAGCCGGTGCGCACCCTGACCGCCACCATCGCCGCCGAGATGGGCGAGTCGGTGCAGGGCGGGGCGCACTACGCCGCCCTGTTCGCCATCGGCATCGTGCTGTTCATCATCACCTTCCTGATCAACGGCGTGGCGGACCTGTACCTGCACCGCTCGCGCAGATAGCCCCATGAGCCAGCGTCTTTCGCAATGGATCGCCTTCTCGCTGCTGTTCCTGGCCACGCTGGTGGTGGTGCTGCCGGTGGTGGTCATCCTGGCGATCATCGTCGCCAAGGGCGCCAGCGCCATCAGCTGGGATTTCCTCTTTTCCATGCCCCGGGACGGCATGAGCGCCGGCGGCATCCTGCCGGCCATACTGGGCACGCTCTACCTGGTGCTGGGCGCGGTCCTCTTCGCCGTGCCGCTGGGCGTGGCGGCCGCCGTCTACCTGGTCGAGTATTCGGGCAGCAACCGCTTCTCGCGCCTGGTCAAGCTGGCCATCGTCAACCTGGCCGGCGTGCCGTCGGTGGTCTACGGACTCTTCGGCCTGGGCATTTTCGTCATCTTTTTCCGCTTCGGCGCCTCCATCCTTTCCGGGGCGCTGACGCTGGGCATCATGATCCTGCCGGTGATCATCACCTCGGCGCGCGAGGCCCTGGAGAGCGTGCCCCGGCATTTCCGCACCGTCAGCCTGTCGCTGGGCGCCAGCCGCTGGCAGACCATCCGCCATTCGGTGCTGCCGCACGCGCTGCCCGGCATCATGACCGGCATGATCCTGGGCCTGGGGCGTGCCGCCGGCGAGACCGCCCCCATCCTGTTCACGGTGGCCGCGTTCTACCTGCCACGCCTGCCGCAATCGATCTTTGACCAGACCATGGCGCTGCCCTACCATCTCTACGTCATCTCCACCCAGGTGCCGGGAGTTCCCGAGAACGTGCGCTACGGGACGGCGCTGGTGCTGCTGGCGCTGGTGCTGCTGCTGAACCTGGCGGCCATCATCCTGCGCTCGCGGTTCCGCGCGAGGAAGAAATGGTGACCCGGGCGGCGAAGTTCTCCATCCAGGGGCTGCACGTCCATTACGGAAGCCTGTGCGCCCTGCGTGACCTGAACCTGGAGATCGCCGCCCATGAGATCTTCACCGTCATCGGCCCGGCCAACTCGGGCAAATCCACTTTCCTGAATTCGCTGAACCGCCTGATCGACCTGGAAGCGCGCAGCCGCGTCCGCGGCGAGATCCGCCTGGACGGGGTCGACATCCGCGCCGGCCTGGAGGTGGAGACGCTGCGGCGCAAGGTGGGCATTGTCTTTGCCCTGCCGCTGCCCCTGCCCGTCTCCATCTATGAGAACGTGGTCTACGGCTTGCGCATGCAGGGCGTTCGCGACGCGAAGACGCTGGACGCGGCGGTGGAGCGGAGCCTGCGCGAGTCGTACCTTTGGGAGGAGGTGAAGGATCGCCTGCGCACGCCGGCGATGAACCTCTCCGGCGGGCAGCAGCAGCGCCTGTGCATGGCGCGCATACTCGCCGGCCAGCCCGATGTCCTGCTCTTCGACGAACCGACATCGGGGCTGGACCCGATCTCCACGGCGCGCATCGAGGAGACCATGCTGATCCTGAAGGAAAAGTACACCATCGTGCTGGTGACCAACAACGTGGCCCAGGCGGCCCGCGTCGGCGACCGCACCGCCTTTTTCCTGATGGGGGAGATGATCGAAGTGAGCGCGACGAGCACGATGTTCACGACGCCGGCCGACAGCCGCACCAGCGACTACATCACCGGCAAGTTCGGATGAGCATGGGCGACTTCTGCATCGAGACCCGGGGCCTTGACCTTTTCTACGGCGATTTCCAGGCCCTGATCGCCGTCGACCTGCAGGTCCCGGCGCGCGAGGTGACCGCCCTGATCGGCCCCAGCGGCTGCGGCAAGAGCACGCTGCTGCGGGTGTTCAACCGCATGAACGACCTGATCGAAGGCGTGCGCGTCGAGGGAACGGTGCGGATCGACAACGAGGACATCTACGCTCCCGGCACCGACCTGCTGCGCCTGCGCGAGAAGGTGGGCATGGTCTTCCAGCGCCCCAACCCCTTCCCGCTCTCGGTGGTGGACAACATCACCTTCGGCCTGGCCGTGCACAGGCTGGCCGGCCGCCGTCAGTACGGGGACCTCGTGGAACAGGCGCTGCGCGACGTGCTGCTCTGGGACGACCTCAAGGACAGGCTGCACCAGTCGGCGCTGAGCCTGTCGCTCGAGCAGCAGCAGCGCCTGTGCATCGCCCGCGTCCTGCCGCTGAAGCCCCAGGTGCTGCTCATGGACGAGCCCTGCTCCGCCCTGGACCCCATCGCCACCCTGCACATCGAGGACCTGATGCGCAAGCTGAAGCGCGACTACACCATCGTCATCGTCACCCACAACATGCAGCAGGCGGCGCGGGCTTCCGACCGCGCCGGCTTCATGTACCTGGGCAAGCTGATCGAGTTCGACGAGACGGCGAGGATCTTCACCCACCCCCGGCAGGAACTGACCGAAAACTACATCAGCGGCCGCTTCGGCTGACGCCAGGAGGAAAGCATGGCCAGAGAGCATTTTCAGAACATGCTGCGCGAGGTGGAGCACGAATTGGCGGGCATGGGCGAGATGGTCGTCGCCGCCATTGAGCGCTCCGTCGGGGCGCTGAAGCATGTCGACAAGGCGGAAGCCGAGCGCGTCATCGCCGCGGATGACGCGATCAACTGCAAGCGCTGGCAGATCGAGAACCAGTGCATCCAGCTCTTCGCCACCCAGCAGCCGGTGGCCGGCGACCTGCGCGAGATCGTCTCCTTCATGGACCTGATCACCAACCTGGAGCGCATGGCCGACCACGCCAAGGGCATCGCCAGGATCGTGGTCATGCACGACCAGACGCCCCTGCTCAAGCCGCTGATCGACATCCCGCGCATGGCGGAAAAAGCCGCCGAGATGATCCGCAGGAGCCTGAGCGCCTTCATCCGCCAGGACGTGGATGCGGCCAGAGCCATCATGGAGATGGACGACGAGATCGACGCGCTCTACGAGCAGATCTTCCGCGAATTGCTGACCTACATGATGGAGGATCCCCGGACCATCACCCGCGCCGTCTACCTGATCTGGGTCAGCCACAACCTGGAGCGCATCGCCGACCGCGCGACCAACATCTGCGAGCGCATCGTCTTCATGGTCACCGGCGAGACCTGCGGCAACTGAATCGCCTCCCGCTTCCCGATGAATTGTTGCGAATTATTTATTTCATCTATTGACACACCGGAAAAATTGCACTATATTCGCAGTTGAAAAGTGGGAGGAACTGCAATTGAAAAAAGCCAACCAGGCGATCGCGGTCAAGGAAGCCGAAGCTACCGGTGAGGAGGCCGAGCCTCCAAGCACGGCGGCAGTGGAGGAAAGCAACCACACCGCACCGTCGTTACTGTTTCCCGAACTGATACAATTCCCGAATTCCAAACCCGACAAGTCATTCTTCAGGATCGGAGCGCGCTCGCTGCAGTTTCAGAGGAAATACTTCCCGTTGGCCACCACCGCCGACTGGAACAGCTGGGAATGGCAGCTGCGCAACAGCATCACCAGCCCGCAGGCGCTGCAGAAGGTCCTGCAGCTGTCCGACGACGAAACGCGCGCCATGGCGGTCGACAGCGGCAATCTGCCCCTGCGCATCACCCCGTATTACGCCAGCCTGCTCGACCCCGCCGATCCCACGCAGCCCCTGCGCCGCTGCGTCGTGCCGGTCAGCGCCGAGCAGCTCATCTCCTGCGGCGAGGCCGCCGACCCGCTGGGCGAGGACACCCACAGCCGTGTGCCCGGCCTGGTGCACCGTTATCCCGACCGCGTGCTCTTCCTGGTCACCGGTTTCTGCTCGAGCTACTGCCGCTACTGCACCCGCTCGCGGCTGGTCGGCGACCAGAACAAGCGCCACCTCAACCGCGACCAGTGGGACCGCGCCCTGGCCTACATCGAGATGAATCCGGACGTGCGTGACGTGCTGCTTTCCGGCGGCGATCCGCTCACCCTGCCCGACAAGAGCCTGGAGTACCTGCTGACCCGCCTCAGCCGCATCCCGCACGTGGAATTCGTGCGCATCGGCTCCAAGGTGCCGGTGGTCCTGCCGCAGCGCATCACCCAGGCGCTGATCAACGTGCTGAAGCGTTTCCGTCCACTGTGGATGAGCATCCATTTCACCCACCCGGACGAGATCACCCCGGAGACGGCGCAGGCCTGCGAACGCCTGGCCGACGCCGGCATACCCCTGGGCAGCCAGACCGTCCTGCTGAAAGGCGTCAACGATTCGGTGCCGGTCATGAAAAAACTGATGCACGAGTTGTTGAAGATCCGCGTCCGTCCCTATTACCTGTACCAGTGCGACCCCATCCTCGGTTCCTCGCATTTCCGGACGCCGGTGGATAAGGGCATCGAGATCATCGAGGGCCTGCGCGGCCATACCAGCGGCTACGCCGTCCCGCACTACGTCGTCGATGCCCCGGGCGGCGGCGGCAAGATCCCGCTGCTGCCCGACTACTACCAGGGCCGCAGGGAAGGCGACGTGATGCTGCGCAATTACCAGAAAAAGACATACCGTTACCCCGACGCCGAATGCGCCGGAGATGCCCCCGCGGATTCCTGATCGCCCCGCTTGCTTATCCGGCGGCAAGGGCTTACAATCGCGGCGAGTGCAGCCAATGGAGAAGTCAGCATGATCGTCGGCATGACCTATGATCTCCGGCAGGATTATCTCGATGCCGGCTACGGCCTCGAACAGACGGCGGAGTTCGACAAGCCTGACACCATCGCTGGCATCGAAAAGGCGCTGCAGGACCTGGGGCACGAGACGCGGCGCATCGGCCATATCAAGAGCCTGGTCGGCCGGCTGGCCGCCGGCGAGCGCTGGGACATGGTCTTCAACATCTGCGAGGGCATGTTCGGGACGGGCCGCGAAGCCCAGGTGCCGGCCCTGCTGGACGCCTTCGAGATCCCCTATACGTTCTCCGGGCCGCTGGTCCTGGCCCTGACCCTGGACAAGGGGATGACCAAGACGCTGGTGCGCTCTTTCGGCGTTCCCACCCCCGACTTCGCCGTGGTCGCGGCGGCCGCGGACATCGCCGCCGTCGACCTGCCTTTTCCCCTCTTCGCCAAGCCCCTGGCCGAGGGAACGGGCAAGGGGATCGACGCCCGCTCCAAGATCGATTCCCGCGGGCAGCTGGCCGCCGTGTGCCTCGGCCTGCTGGAACGATTCCGGCAGCCGGTGCTGGTGGAGACCTACCTGCCCGGGCGCGAGTTCACCGTCGGCATCACGGGCAGCGGCGCCGCAGCCGAAGCGATCGGGGTCATGGAGGTCATGCTCAACGCCGAGGCCGAGGCCCACGCCTATTCCTACATCAACAAGGAGCAGTACGAGGAAAAGGTGCGCTACGCCCTGGCGCAGGAAGCGGACGCCGCCGCCTGCGCCGAGGTGGCGCTGCGCGCCTGGCGCGGGCTGGGCTGCCTCGACGGCGGCCGCGTCGACGTCAAGATGGACCGCGACGGCGTCGTCAACTTCATCGAGGTGAATCCGCTGGCGGGCCTGAACCCGGTCCATTCCGACCTGCCGATCATCTGCCGCCTGCGCGGCATCCCCTTCAGCGAGCTGATCGCCCGCATCATGGCTTCCGCCGCCGGGAGGCTGACCGGTGAGAAGTAAAAACGCGGTCATCCTGCACAACCAGGTCGGCCCCGATTCGCCCAAGGACGAACTGGATGTCCTGGTCCAGGTCGAGGCGGTGCGCCGCTCCCTGGCCGAACTGGGCTACCGGGTGCGGGTCATCCCCTTTTCCCTCGACGTCGGCGCGGCTCTGCGGGCACTGCGCCGCGCCGAGCCCCTCTTCGTCTTCAACCTGGTGGAGACGGTGGCTGGCGACGGCCGGCTCATCCACCTGGCGCCGGCGCTGCTGGACCATCTCGGCCTGCCCTACACGGGCAGCGGCCAGGAGTCCATCTTCGTCACCTCCAACAAGGTCCTGAGCAAGAGGCTTTTCCAGCAGGCCGGGATCCCGACCCCGCCCTGGATGGAAGCGGCACCGGTGCACGGCGCTCCCTGGACGGGAGCGGGAACCTACCTGCTCAAGTCGGTTTGGGAGCACGCCTCCAACTGGTTCGGCGAGGATTCGGTCGTGCGCGCCGGTAGCGAGTCCGAGCTGCGCGGGCGACTGGAGCGCAAGGACGGCAGTCGGGGATTCTTCGCCGAGCGCTACATCGAGGGGCGCGAGTTCAACCAGGCGCTCCTGGCCGGGGAGTGCCTGCCCGCGGCCGAGATGCGCTTCATCGATTACCCCGGCGACAAGCTGCGCATCGTCGATTTCCGCGCCAAGTGGGAGGAGGATTCCTTCGAGTATGCCCATACGCAGCGCGGCTTCGACCTGCCGGCCGCCGACGGGCCGCTGGTCGATGAGCTGCACGCCGTTTCCCGCCGCTGCTGGGAGTGCTTCGGCCTGGCGGGCTACGCCCGGGTCGATTTCCGCGTCGATGCCGGGGGACGCCCCTGGGTGCTGGAGATCAACACCAATCCCTGCCTGGCGCCCGACGGCGGCTTTTTTGCCGCCGCCGAGCGCGCCGGGCTGTCGTTCACCGGCATGGTGGAGCGGATCGTCGGGGATTGCCTGGCGCGGCGGGGCGATACCCGGCCGCGGGATGGAGGTGCGGATGAGCGGGCATGAGAAACTGGCATTCCGCGATCAGGTGCGGGCCGATGATGCCGCCGCCGTCGGCGGGATCGTGACCTCGACGGGATTCTTCCATGACCACGAGGTCGCCGTGGCGGTGGAACTGGTGGAGGAGAGGCTGGCGAAGGGGCCGTCGAGCGGCTACCTCTTTCTTTTTGCCGAGCAGGCGGGCCGCACCGTGGGCTACTGCTGCTACGGCGAGATCCCCTGCACCCAGGGCAGCTTTGACCTGTACTGGATCGCCGTGCACGACTTCTGTCGCGGCCGGGGCATCGGCGGCCGGCTGCTGCGGGAGGCCGAGCAGCGCATCGCCGGCCAGAAAGGGCGCGCCATCTGGGTGGAGACTTCGGGACAGCAAAAATATCTGTCGACGAGGGAATTCTACCTGCGCTGCGGATATCAGGAGGAAGCGGTGCTGAAGGACTTCTACGCCGCCGGCGACGACAAGGTCATCTACGCCAAGCACCTGGCGGCGACATGGTCGAAAAAGTAAAAAAAAGGTCGGCCAAGGCGGGGTTGCCCCCGGGGGTCCTGGTCCATGTCGGCACGCAGAAGGTCACGGAAAGCCGCGTGCGCATCCTGGATTACGACGAGCAGGGAGTCCGGGAGAAGAGCCCGGCTCGCCTGGATGAATGCCTTCCTTTTCGTGACAGCGAGACGGTGACCTGGATCGATATCGAGGGCCTGCAGGATGTCGGCTTGCTGGAGGGCCTGGGCCGCTGCTTCGGGCTGCATCCGCTGATCCTCGAGGACATCCTCAACACCGACCAGCGTCCCAAGTCCGACGATATGGATGACTATATCTATGTCGTGCTCAAGATGCTCGATTTCGACCCGGCCAGCCTGGAGGTCGTATCCGAGCAGGTCAGTATCGTCTTTGGCCGCAACTTCGTGATCTCGCTCCAGGAAGGACGCGAGGGAGACCTCTTCGAGCCCCTGCGCCAGCGCATCCGCAACGGCAAGGGGCGCATGCGCCGCCTGGGGCCGGATTACCTGGCCTATTCCCTGCTCGATACCATCATCGACCACTATTTCGTCATCCTGGAAAAGTTCGCCGAGCGCATCGAGAAGCTCGAGGAAGAGCTGGTCGGCAACCCCCGGCCGGACACCCTGCAGCAGATCCACCGCCTCAAGCGCGAGATGATCTTCCTGCGCAAGTCGGCCTGGCCGCTGCGCGAGGTGATCAACGGCCTGGAAAAGAGCGAATCGGACCTGATCCGGCCGGCGACCAAGATCTTTCTGCGCGATATCTACGACCATGCCATCCATATCGTCGACAGCATCGAGTCCTACCGCGAGATGCTTTCCAGCATGCTCGATATCTACCTTTCCTCGGTCAGCAACCGCATGAACCAGGTGATGAAGGTGCTGACGATCATCGCCACCATTTTCATGCCCCTGACCTTCCTGGCCGGCATCTACGGCATGAACTTCAAGCACATGCCCGAGTTGGGCTGGCCCTGGGGATACCCGCTGGTGCTGGCGCTCATGTTCGCCCTGGCCGGGGCCATGATCTATTTCTTCAAGAAAAAAAACTGGCTGTAGATCAGGCAACGAACTAGCGTAATTCGTAATTCGTGAGTCGTAATTCGCAACAGCCCTCCATCGCAACGATGTCTGCTTTCTTCCGAATCACGAATCACGTGTCACGAATAACGGAGTTCTGCTGAGCTTGACCTCTCTCCCAAGTTGTGGTATGACTATCGCCGATGTCACCTGAACGGGTTCTCCTGTCGCCTGCCGCCGCCTGGCTCCGCGCCTGGCGCTGGGCGGCCCCGTCCGCCTGAAAATCCAACCATCCATCCATTTTTCTTTTTTTAAAATCACAAGACCAAGGAGAAAAAAACATGGAACGATTTTCAGGCCGCAAACAAGAGTATTTGCCGACTCATTTTTATAACATCAAGGCCGACCTGGCCGAGCTTCCCAAGCCGCCGCTGCATCCCGCGACCAACGAGCCGCTCGATCCCGCGGCGCTGGAGGCGATCTTTCCCAGGAGTTTCATCGAGCAGGAGATCAGCCGCGAGCGCTTCATCCCCATCCCGGCGGCGGTCCTGGAGGCTTATGCCCAGTACCGCCCCACGCCGCTGGTGTACGCCTCCGGGCTGAAAAAACGGCTGGATACCCCGGCCCACATCTTCTACAAGTACGAAGGGGTGAGCCCCATGGGCAGCCACAAGGGCAACACGGCGCTGATGCAGGCCTACCTCGCTGCGCAGGAAGGGGTGCGTGAACTGGTCACCGAGACCGGGGCCGGGCAATGGGGCTCCGCCCTGGCCTATGCCGGGGAGCGCTTCGGCGTGCGGGTGCGCGTCTTCATGGTGCGTGCCAGCTTCCGCCAGAAGCCGGGGCGGCGGACGATGATGGCCCTGGCAGGGGCGCGGTTGGAGGAAAGCCCCGGGCCGAACACGGAGGCGGGCAAGGCCCTGTTCAGGGAAAATCCCGACCATCCGGGCAGCCTGGGCATCGCCATCGCCGAGGCCGTGGAGACGGTGCTGAAAAACCCGGGCAGCAAGTACGCGCTGGGCTCGGTGCTGGACGCGGTGCTGCTGCATCAGACGGTGATCGGCCAGGAGGCCGAAAAACAGCTGGCCGGGCAGGGAGTGGAGCCGGACATTGTCATCGGCTGCGTGGGCGGCGGCTCCAACTTCTCGGGCATCAGCTTCCCCTTCGTGAGAAAGAACCTGACCGCCGGGAAACAAATCCGCTTCATCGCCGTCGAGCCCGTTTCCTGCCCCTCGATCACGCGCGGCGACCTGCGCTATGACCATGGCGACAGCGGCGGCTTGACCCCGCTGCTGTTCATGCACACCCTGGGCAAGGATTTCATTCCGCCGGCCATCCATGCCGGCGGGCTGCGCTATCACGGCATGGCGCCCCTGGTCAGCCACCTGGTCCGCGGCGGCACGGTGCAGGCGCGTTCCTGCGGCCAGGACCAGGTGTTCAGCGCGGCGCAGGCCTTCTTTGCCAGCGAGGGGATCCTGCCGGCGCCCGAGTCGGCTCACGCCGTCGCCGCGGTCATCGAGGAGGCGCTCAAGGCCAGGGACGGGAAAGGGGAGCCGGTCATCCTGTTCAACCTTTCGGGCCACGGGCATTTCGACATGCACGCCTACGAACGGAACGGCAGATGAAGTAAAAGGAAGACGCCAGATATCAGACGTTAGTAGTTAGCAAGAGAAAAGCCCTAGAACCATGGTTCGTTCCATGTCTTGCTAACGTCTAATGTCTGACGTCTAACGTCTGTCGTCTGACGTCTAACGTCTAACGTCTGACGTCTAACGTCTGACTTCTGTCGTCTGACGTCTAACGTCTGACGTCTAACGTCTTATTATCTGTGCTACAATGGTTCCAAATGTCTCTCTCGGCCTACGACGTCATCATGGTCCAGCCCTATCCTTTCGCCGACCACCCTTCCTTCCCCGAGGGGATCCTGAAACGGGCGCTGGAAGCGGCGGGGTTCAGCGTCGGGGTCATCGAGACCCCCTTTTGGCAGGACCCGGCGGCCTTCAGCGGGCTGGGCCGGCCGAGATTGTTCTTCGCCGTGGTTTCGGGTCCCATCGACTCGGTGGTGCTGAACTATACCGCCGGCCGCCGCCGGCGCCGCGAGGACCTCTACCAATTCAACGGCGAGGCGTACTTCAGCGGCCGCCCGCCCGGCATCCAGTTCAAGATCCGCCCGGACCGCACGCTGACCGTCTTCTGCAACCGCCTGCGCTCCGCCTTCCGGGGCGTGCCGCTGGTCATCGGCGGCGTCGAGGCCTCGCTGCGCTGCTTCGCCCACTATGATTTCCAGGAGGGCCGGGTGCGCCGTTCGCTGCTGCTCGATTCCCGGGCCGACATCCTGGTCAGCGGCAGCGGCGAAAAGCAGGCGGTGGCCATCGCCCGCCTGTTGCACCGGGGCATAGCGCCGCAGGAGATCGATATCCCGGGAACGGCGCGGGTACTGGCGCGGCTGCCCGAGGGCAGGGATTGCCTCGAGCTGCCCGCCTGCGAGGCGGTCCAGGCCGATCCCGACGAGCTGCTGCGAAGCCAGCGACTGGTCAACGAAACCGGGGGCGGCCGAGCCGTCGCCCAGCGTCACGCCAACCGCTGGGTGGTGCAGAACCCGGCCGCGAGCTATGACGGCGCCGATCTCGATTTCATCTATGGACTGGAGTACGGACGCTGCCACCCGGGGCGATCCATCCAGTCCCCGGCCCTGCGCATGAACCTGTTCTCCGTCACCGCGCATCGCGGCTGCGCCGGGGACTGCTCTTTCTGCTCGATCACCCGGAGCGAGGGTCGGCGGGTGGTCTCACGCAGTCCCGACTCCATCTTCCGCGAGATCCGTTCCCTGGCCGGCCATCCCCGCTGGCGCGGCGTGGTTTCCGACATCGGCGGGCCGACCGCCGAAATGTACGGCAGCGATTGCTCCCTGGCGGCCTGCGCAAGGCCGTCCTGCCTCCTGCCCGGCATGTGCCCGCGATTCAAGCCAGGGGATGCCTACCGCGAACTGCTGCGCCGGGCGCGGGCGCTGCCGGGGGTGAAGAAGATCATGCTGGGCTCGGGCGTGCGCCACGACCTGATGCTGTCCAACCCCGACCTTCTGGAAGAGATCATGCGCGAACACGCCGGACGCTTCCTGCGCGTCGCGCCCGAGCATACCGAGGACGAGGTGCTGGACCTGATGGGCAAGCCGCGTTTCGCCGTATTCGCGGAGTTCGTGCGCCTGTTCCAGGGCATCAACCGCGGCTTGCGCCGCCCGGTGGAACTGGCGCCGTACCTGATCGTCGGCCATCCCGGTGAGACCGGGGCCATGGTGCCAATCATGAGGGACAAGCTCCGCGCCCTGGGCCTGAAGACATGCGACGTCCAGATATTCACCCCGTCGCCCGGGACACTCTCCACGGCAATGTACCATGCCGAAGCGTCGCCCGCCGGCGGACCCCTGGCGGTTGAAAAGAACATCCGCGCCCTGCAGGAACGAAAAGGATATCTGGTTGGCAAGTAGGACGCGAAAAGAAGGCAAGCCATTGCCGAGTATGCCGGTTTGCTTTTGCAAAACAATTGCGCTACAATCGCCCCTTATGCCTGCCAAGGAGATCCGCAATGCGCAGTGACCCTCACGTTCACGCCGCTGGTGCCGCGCTGGCCGATCTTGTCCTGAAAAAGACCGGGGTCGACGTCGCCCGCTGCTACCAGTGCGGCAAGTGCTCGGCGGGCTGCCCGCTGGCCGCCGAGATGGATTTCCCCCCCAGCCAGATCATGCACCTGCTGCAATTGCGGGATCTTCCCGGGTTCGCCGAGATGGCCCTGCGCTCGCACACCATCTGGCTGTGCCTGACCTGCGAGATCTGCTTTTGCCGCTGCCCCATGGAACTGGACATCCCCAAGGTGATGGACGCCCTGCGCCATGAGGCGCTGGCGCGGGGCATGGTCCACCCCAAGGCAAAGGACATCCTGGCCTTTCACCGGGCTTTTCTGGATTCGGTCCGGGTCACCGGCCGCTTGTTCGAGATGGGCCAGGTGGTCGACTACAAGCTGCGCAGCGGCCACTTCCTGCAGGACATGCTGCAGGCGCCCTGGATGTTCTGGGTCGGCAAGCTGCACCTGCTGCCCGAGCGCGTGCGCGACCGCCGGGCACTGAAGCGGATCTTCGCCAGGACGCGCCGGGCCGGGGAGAAGCGCCCATGAAGACCGGCTTCTATCCCGGCTGCTCGATGAAGGGCTCGGCCCGCGAATACAGCGAGTCGCTCCTGGCCGTGGCCAGGGAACTGAACCGTGAGCTGCCCGAGGTCCCGGACTGGAACTGCTGCGGGGCCACCGCCGCCCACAACCTCGATCCCGACCTGGCACTGGCCCTGCCGGCGCGCATTTTAGCCGCCGCCGAGAAGGACGGCATGGACGAGGTGCTGGTCCCCTGCGCCGCCTGCTACAGCCGCCTCAAGGTCACGCGCCATGAGCTGTTGGAGGACGAACAACTCCGGCAACGGATATCGGGCCTGGTCGAGGCCGACTATCGCGGCTCAACCGAGGTGCTCAACATCCTCGAATGGCTCAGCCGCGTCCCTGAACTGGAGAAACATGTGAAAAAGCCATTCCAGCGCAAGGTGGCCTGCTACTACGGCTGCCTGCTGGTGCGGCCGGCGGGGATCGTGAAATTCGACCGCCCCGAAGACCCGCAGACGATGGACCTGCTGATGAGGAAGCTCGGTGCCGAGCCGATCGACTGGGCGTTCAAGACCGAATGCTGCGGCGCCGGCTTCTCGGTCTCGCGCACCGACCTGGTGGCCAAGCTGAGCGGCCATATCCTGGAGGACGCCGTCTCGCGCGGCGCCGAAGCCGTGATCGTCGCCTGTCCCATGTGCCACCTCAACCTGGACATGCGCCGTCCGAACATCGAGAAGCGCGCCGGGAAAAAGATTTCCATCCCCGTGATCTACATCACCCAGGCGCTGGGACTGGCCATGGGCTTGCCGGCGAAGAAACTGGGCTTGCAAAGGCACAAGGTCGCAGTGAAAATTTCCGCGGCGAATGCCGCCGCCAAGGATATCTGACATGGCGCGCATCGGCGTCTTCATCTGTCATTGCGGCGAGAACATCAGCGCCACGGTCGATGTCAAGCAAGTCGCCGCGGCCGCGGCCCGGATCCCCGGCGTGGCCCATAGCGTCGAGTACAAGTACATGTGCTCCGACCCCGGCCAGCAGCTGGTCAAGGACGCCATCCGGGAAAAGGGCCTGACCGGGGTGGTGGTGGCCGCATGCTCGCCGCGCATGCACGAGCCCACCTTCCGCCGCGCCTGCGCCGAGACCGGCTTGAATCCTTTCCTTTGCGAAATGGCCAACATCCGCGAGCACTGTTCCTGGGTCCATGAAAAGGGCGATGCCACCACGGAAAAGGCCATCGACATCGTGCGCACCCTGGTGGCCAAGGTAAAAAAGAACAAGGCGCTGCAGCCCATCCAGGTGCCGGTGACCAAGGTCGCCCTGGTCATCGGCGGCGGAATTGCCGGCATCCAGGCCAGCCTGGACATCGCCAATGCCGGCCACCGGGTGATCCTGGTGGAGAGGGAGCCCTCGATCGGCGGCCACATGTCGCAGCTGTCGGAGACGTTCCCCACCCTCGACTGCTCGCAGTGCATCCTGACGCCGCGCATGGTCGAGGTGGCCCAGCACCCCAACATCACCCTTTACTCCTATGCGGAGCTGGAGAGCCTGGACGGCTTCATCGGCAATTTCAAGGCGCGCATCCGCCGCAAGGCCCGCAGCCTGGACGAGACGCTTTGCACCGGCTGCGGCCTGTGCACTCAGAAATGCCCGACCCGCAAGATCCCCGGCGAATTCGACGCCGGGCTGGGCCTGCGCCCAGCCATTTACGTGCCTTTCCCCCAGGCCGTGCCGAACAAGCCGGTCATCGACCGCGAGCACTGCACCTATTACCGGACCGGCAAGTGCCGCTTGTGCGAGAAGATCTGCCCCACCCAGGCCATCCGCTTCGACCAGTTGGACGAGATCGTCGAGGTCGAGGTCGGCGCCGTGGTCGTGGCCACCGGCTTCGACATCAAGCACGGCGATTTCTTCCCCGAGTACGGCTATGGGAAATACCCGGACGTCATCGACGGCCTGCAGTTCGAGCGCCTGGCGTCGGCCTCGGGCCCGACCCTGGGCGAGATCCGGCGCCCTTCGGACGGCAAGGTCCCCGAGACGGTCGTCTTCGTCGCCTGCGCCGGGTCGCGCGATCCCGCCAAGGGCATCGAGTACTGTTCCAAGATCTGCTGCATGTACACGGCCAAGCATGCCATGCTCTACCGCCACAAGGTGCATGGCGGCAAGCCCTACGTCTTCTATATGGACATCCGCGCCGGCGGCAAGATGTACGAGGAGTTCGTTCGCCGGGCCATGGAGGAGGACGGGGTGCAGTACGTGCGCGGCCGCATATCGCGCGTCTTCGAGCGCGACGGCAAGCTGGTCGTCAAGGGCGCCGACACCCTGCTCGGCGCCCGGCCCATGGAGATCGAGGCCGACCTGGTGGTCCTGGCAACGGCGGCCGTCGCCCAGCCCGGGGCCGAGGAACTGGCGCAGAAACTGCACGTCAGCTATGACGCCCACCGGTTCTTTTCCGAGGCGCATCCCAAGCTGCGGCCGGTGGAGACGAATACCGCCGGCATTTTCCTGGCCGGCGCCTGCCAGGCTCCCAAGGACATCCCCGAGTCGGTGGCCCAGGCTTCCGGCGCCGCCGCCAAGGTGGCCGCCCTTTTCTCCCGCTCGGAGCTGGTGCGCGAGCCGCTGATCGCCGTGGTCGACCGCCAGCCGCCCCCGGTTTATTCTTCCTGCGTCGGCTGTTTCCTTTGCCAGAGCGCCTGTCCCTATCAGGCCATCGAAAAGGAGGAGATCCGTGGCCGGGACGGGCAGCTGATCAAGACCGTGGCCAGGGTCAATCCCGGCCTGTGCCAGGGCTGCGGCACCTGCGTGGCCTTTTGCCGCACCAAGTCGATCGATATCCAGGGCTTCTCCCATGAGCAGGTCCACGCCGAGGTGCTGGCCCTGCTGAACCGAGGTGAGCGCGATGCCTGATTTCCAACCCAAGATCGTGGCCTTCGTCTGCAATTGGTGCACCTACGCCGGAGCCGACCTGACCGGCACCAGCCGCATGAAGTACTCGCCCCAGGTCAGCATCATCCGCTTTCCCTGTACCGGGCGCATCGACTTCATGCTGCTGCTCAAGGCCTTCGCCAGCGGCGCCGACGGCATCATCGTCTCCGGCTGCCACCCCAATGACTGCCACTACAGCAGCGGCAACTTTCACGCCCGCCGGCGCTGGATCATCTTCCGCGGCCTGCTCGATTTCCTGGGCATCGACGTGCGCCGCGTGCAGTTCTCGTGGGTTTCGGCCGCCGAGGGTGCCAAGTGGGCGCAACTGGTCAACGAGACCAGCGAGCGGATACGCGAACTGGGACCGTTCGCCGGCTACCAGCGGCTGCGCGGCCTGGGCGTCGGCTGAGGGGGCCGCATGAACGCATTGCGGGAAAAAGCGCGGGAGCTGCTGGCAACGAAAACGGTCCAGGTGGTCATCGGCTATGCCCCCGGTAGCGGGGGCGCGGCGCGGGCGCTCTTCGTTCGCGAGGCGGCGCAGGCCGGTGAACTGGTCTTTGATGAAACGTGCCTGCAGAACCTGGCGGCGTATCTCATGAAGCCCGAGGTGCGCCGGCTGGGCAGGGCGGCGCTGGTCGCCCGCCCGGCCACCCTGCGCACCATCCTGCAGCTGGCGGCCGAGAACCAGCTGGCGGAAAGCAGCCTGCTGGCACTGGTCCCCGGCGCGGACGGGGTTCTCTCCCTGTCGACCTTCTCCGCCATCGAGGCGCACGTGGCCGCCCAGGACAACGACCTGAGCGCCGCCGAAAAATCCGAGCTCGAGAAGTTCGCGGCCATGGGACTGGATGAGCGCCGGGAGTTCTGGCAGGAGCAATTCTCGCGCTGCCTGAAATGTTACGCCTGCCGCGCCGCCTGCCCCTTGTGCTATTGCACGCGCTGCACGGTCGAATGCAACCAGCCGCAATGGATTCCCGTCCCGGCCCACGACCTGGGCAACCTGGAGTGGAATGTCATGCGCGCCATGCATCTGGCCGGCCGCTGCACGAATTGCGGCGACTGCAGCCGGGCCTGCCCGGTCGGCATCCCCCTGTACCTGTTGAACCAGAAGCTGTGCAGCGACGTTCTGTCCAGCTTCAACCAGCGCAGCGGCATGGCCGCCAGGGCCGACCACTCCCTGTCGACGTTCAAGCCCGACGATCCCGAGGATTTCATCAGGTGAAAGGCATGGAAACGGAAAAGCGATCGATCCAACGAGAGGCGCTGGCGAAACTGATAGAGCAGTGGTGCAGGGAAGGCAAGCGGGTCCTGGCCCCCAGGAAATCGGGCGACAAGGTAGATTTTGACCGGGTCACATCGCTGAGCGAAGTCAGCTTCGACCATGTCCAGACCGTGCAGTCGCCCAAGTCGGCGGTCTTCCCCAGGGTGGAGGAGCTTTTCTCCTTTCGCAGCGCCGATGGCCAGGTCGAGGTCAGGGACCGCGAGCTCGACATTCTGCCCGAAACCGTGGTTTTCGGCCTGCGGCCCTGCGATGCCGCCGCTTTTGCCGCCCTGGAAGCCATCTTCAACTGGGACGCTCCCGACAGGCTTTTCACCGCCCGCCGGGCCAGGACCACCCTGGTGGCCGTCGCCTGTTCCCGCGCCGACGAGTACTGTTTCTGCACCTCCGTGGGCGGAGGCCCGGGCGCGGTCGCCGGCAGCGATATCCTCCTGACCGACCTGGGACAAGGCGAGTTTCTGGCCGAGATCGCTTCGGCGAAGGGTCGGGAAATGCTGCAGGCCGCCGACTCCCTCTTCGGTCCCGCGCTCGATGCGGACAAGGAGAGCCGCCTGGCCAAGCCGGCAGCGGTTTTCGCTGCCGACGCCGTTGCGGCCGTCCTGGCCGGCCTGTTCGCTGATACCGCTTTCTGGGAGGAACAGTCGCGCCGCTGCGTCGGCTGCGGGGCCTGCGCCTATGTATGCCCGACCTGCGCCTGCTTCGATATCCAGGACGAGGGCGGCGCATCGGGAAAGCGCTTGCGCTGCTGGGATTCATGCGGTTTCGGCCTCTTCACCCTGCATACTTCCGGCCACAATCCCCGGCCGCTGCAGAGCCAGCGCTGGCGGCAGCGGCTGATGCACAAGTTCTCCTACATGCCCGAGCGCCAGGGAGTGCTCGGCTGCGTGGGCTGCGGCCGCTGCTCGCGCGGCTGCCCGGTTGACATGAACATTCTCGAGCACCTTCGGGCGATAGCCGAGGCGAGACCATGAACGCACGCGATGTTTTCAAGCCGTTCCTGATGAGGATCGAGCAGATAACCGAGGAAGCGCCCGACGTGCGCACCCTGCGCCTGGTGTTCCAAAACGAAGACGAAGGGCGGGGATTCATTTTCCGCACCGGCCAGTTCGGGGAGTACTCGGTGTTCGGCGAAGGGGAGTGCACCTTCTGCATCGCCTCGTCCCCGACGCGCCAGGGCTATATCGAATGCACCTTCCGCAAGGCCGGGCGCGTCACATCGGCGCTGGCCGCCCTGGAGACCAACGAGACCGTCGGTTTTCGCGGCCCCTACGGCAACGTGTTCCCCATTGACCAGTGGCAGGGGAGGAACCTGCTGTTCATCGCCGGCGGCATCGCCCTGCCGCCGATGCGCAGCGTCATCTGGAACGTCCTCGACCTGCGCGACCGTTACCGCGACGTGACCATTGTCTATGGCGCCCGCACCGTGGCCGACCTGGTCTACAAGCGTGAACTGCAGGAGTGGGCGGGGCGGGATGACGTGAAACTGGTCACCACCGTCGACCCGGGCGGCGAGACCCCCGACTGGCAGGGCGAGATCGGCTTCGTCCCTGCCGTCCTCGACAAGCTGGCCCCGGCCAGCCATGACACCGTCGCCGTGGTCTGCGGCCCGCCGGTGATGATCAAGTTCACCTTCCCGGTGCTGGCCCGGCTGGGTTTCGCCCCGGGGGACATCTATACGACCCTGGAGAACCGCATGAAATGCGGCGTGGGCAAATGCGGCCGCTGCAATACCGGAAAACACTTCGTCTGCAAGGACGGGCCGGTATTCACTTTCGCCCAATTGCAGGAGATGCCTCAGGAGTACTAGATCGTGACACGTAACGCGTGACGCGTGACGAGAAAGATGGGAACCCGGCGTTAGGTTCAGGGCGTACGGTTGAAGGTGGAATTCCTCTCTTCCCATCAACCTTCTCCCGTGAACCGATCCCTTTCATTTTCTGCTGACACTGACACTGTCACTGTCACTTGCCTGGGCTTTCGTTTCGGTCATTGGAAATTTGGGATTTGGTGCTTGAATTTAAGTCTTCTCACGTCTGACATCAAATTCAAATTGAACATTCATTGCGGTTTCATGCCGGTCCGCCCTGGTGCGGACAACGGAATGTTTGACAGTAATTTTTCTTTGTGGTACTCAATGAACGGCCGCGTTGGGCCGCACTTCGGATAAGGGGGAGAGCCCATGGAAGATGAACATCGCGAAACGCTGAAAAAGAAGATCCAGATCCTGTTCCAGCTCGGGAAATGGTCGGACGTGGCCAAGCTGTGCGCATCCTACGGCGAGAAATACGGCAAGGACGTGGATGTCGACATGATCCGCTTCAAGAGCGAGCGCCACATGGGCGTGAAGGTTCCGACGCCGCCGGCTGAAGAAAGCAGGGGCATGCCGGAGACCATCGAGCCGTCCCCGCCGTCCCCCCCGCAGGCAGAGGCCTTTTCTGATTTTGCCTCTCCCCTGGCCTCTCCCGTGAATGAGGCGGAATTGTTCGATCTTGGCCGGGAGGCGGGAGCAGAAGACACGGGCCTCGAGGCCGATGATATCGAAATCGGCGACCCGTTCGCCGCCGACGACCTGGTCGTCACCGATCCGTTCGCCATGGATGAACCCGGCGCCGGCGATGCCATCGCCGCTGACGCGCCGGAATTCCGCATGGCCCCCGGGCCGCCGCCGGTGGTCATCAAGGAATCCCACGACGACCTGGATGTCACAGACAGCGCCGCCCATGATCTGGAATTTGACGAGCCGCAGGCGTCCAGCCCCGTCCCGTCACCCGGGGAAAGCGAGCCCGATTTTGCGAATCTTGGGGCCATGACCATCGATGCCGAACCGGAATTGCTGCCCACGGAACCCAAACCCCCTGCGCCCCCGGAATCGCGGCCCGAGCCTCAGCACGATCCTCGGCCGGAGCCTGCCCCCAGCCCGTACGCGGCGCACGAGGAGGAAACCCCCTTGCGCGCCGCTGCCGCCGCCCATGACGGTCCGGGCAGCCATGCTGAGCCGCTGAAGGAAAAGGAAGCGCCTGAAACTCCGCCAATGGCGGAGAAGGAGGAGAGGCGCCTGCCCCATGGGTCGATGTTCGCGCCGGTGGCTGAGAAAGAGGTCCCGATGAAAAAAGAGGCGATCAGACTCAAGCCCGTGCTGTTCATCGTCCTGCCGCTTGTCGCCGCCGCCGCTTTATGGCTGGCCCTGAGCGGCAAGCTGGATTTCTCCGGCGCCGCGGAGCCTCAGGCCGAACCGCAGCCCGTGGCCGAGCCGCAGCCCGCGGCCAAGCCTCCGGCCCGGCGGCGGCCGCTTCCGGCCAAGACGCCTCCTGGCGCCGCGCCGGCAGCGCAGGATGCCGACCCGCGGGAGGCGGAGCAGGAAAAGATATTCGCCGAGAAGATGCAGCAGGCGGAAGCGCTGAACCGGATCGGGGACCTGCTCAATTCCCGGGCGGCTCTCCAGGAAGCCAAGAAGATCAAGGTGACCGCGCCGCTGAGCCGGCTCGAGGAGGAGTTGGAGCGGAAGATCCGCGAGGCCGAGGAGCTGGCCAGGGACACGGCCGCGCCGACCGCGAGCGAACTGGACAGGGAGAGCGCTGCCCTGGCCAGGGCCAGGGAAACGGATTCCATCGAAGGCTGGCAGGCTTTCCTGCGCTCATTCCCGCGGAGCGATTCGCTGCCCCTGGCCCTGGGACGGATCGCCGTTTTGGAAAAGAAGGCCCAGGAGGATGCCCAGCAACGGCTGTTGCAGCGGATCCAGCAGACGAGGAAGGTCATTCTGCGCAGCGCCTACACGAATTTGAGCCAGGCCGATGTCATTGCCCTGGCCCGCGAGGGAGGCCGGCCGCCTGCTCAATTCGAGACGCATGCCCACGGCGGCGCCTCCGTGATGCTGGACTTGACCTCCGGGCTGATGTGGACCCTGTACAAGAGGCCGATGGCCTATGAAAAAGCCAAGTGGTGGGCCAACCGTCTCAGCGCCGGTTACAGCGGCTGGAGGCTGCCCACGACCGAGGAGGCTTTGACGCTGCGGCAAATGGACCGGGCCCAATATTCCGAGCTGGCAGCCTTTGACGTCTGGACCGGTGACGCGGTCAGCGACCAGCCGCGTACGGCCTGGGTGCTGAAACTCCCCGAGGGCCAGTATCTTGCGAAAAAAAGCGATGAGGTGAGCTACGTCTGGGCCGTGCGCAAGGTTTTGAAATAGGCGCTTCCATGAAATACGTCGGCGCCCATGTCAGCGCGGCCGGCGGCGTGGAGAATGCGCCGCTCAACGCCCGCCGGATCGGCGCCCGGGCTTTCGCCCTCTTCACCAAGAACCAGAAGCAATGGCAGGCCAAGCCCCTGGAGGCGGCCGGCATCGCCGCCTTCAAGAGGAACCTGGCCGAGTCGGGCATTGCCCCGCGCCATGTCCTGCCCCATGACAGCTACCTGATCAACCTCGGCCACCCCGACCCGGAAAAACGCGAGAAGTCGCTCCGGGCGCTTCTGGATGAAACCCTGCGGGCAGGGCAGCTGGGGCTGCACTTCCTGAACTTCCACCCCGGCAGCCACCTGGGGGAACTGAGCGACGTGCAGTGCCTGGACCAGATCGCCGACGGCATGAAGCGCATCCTGAGCGAGAGCGATGGCGTGACCCTGCTGGTGGAGGGCACATCGGGGCAGGGCCATCACGTCGGGCACCGCTTCGAGCACCTGGCCCGCCTGCTGGAGCGGGTCGCTGAGCCCCAACGCACCGGCGTCTGCCTCGACACGTGCCATATGTTCGCCGCCGGCTACGACATCCGCACCGCCGAGGCCTACGAAGCGACGATGGATCTCTTTGATGCCATCGTCGGCCGGGAAAATCTGCGCGCCGCCCATCTGAATGACGCCAAGGCGGACCTGGGCAGCCGCCTCGACCGCCACGACAGCATCGGCAGGGGAAAGCTCGGTGTCGAGGCTTTCCGGTCGCTGATGAACGATCCGCGCTTTGACGACATGCCGCTCATCCTGGAGACCATCGATGAATCGCTCTGGCCGGCCGAGATCGAGCTCATGTATTCGCTGGTCAAGGCGGGGAGCTGAGCTCACCCGCCTGCCGGCCGGTTTCCCCCCGCGGCGGAATCCCGGCGCGCGGATCCGGGGCCGCGACGGCGCCAGGCCAGCCTGACCAGAAATACCGTGATCGCGATCAGGCCGGCGAACATGGCGCGCGCTCCCCAGAGGTAGGGATGACGGCCGGCTTCCTCGCCCTTCATCAGGAACTTGGCAATGGCCTCCTGGTAGGTCCAGGCTCCCAGAACCACCAGCATGTAGACCGGGGTGACGTACTTCAAAACGAACTTGAATATCCCGGGAACCTTCAGGTCGGAACCCAGGTGCATCTGCTCCCAGCCTCTCCTGACGCCGAAGATCCAGGAAAAGATGATGATCTCGATGGCAGCGAAGACGACCAGGCCGAACGTTCCGGCCCAGAAGTCGAGTTCGTCGAGGAAGCCGAACCTGAAGAAAGCGACGACCAGTACGGTGCAGGAAGCCAGCAGGACGAATACGGCGTTGACCGCCCTGGCGCGCGGCCAGCGGAATTCATCCTCCAGGAAGGCGACGGCGGGGGAACTGAGCGCCACTGACGAGGTGATGCCGGCGATGAAGAGCAGAAAGAACCACATGGCGCCGAAAACCTGGCCCAGGGGGATCTTCTGGAAGATGACGGGCAGCGATTGAAAGCCCAGGTTGAAGGATCCTTCGCTGGCGATCCACCGCGTCTCCGCCACGCCGAAGAAAGCGACGGCCACCGGGATGGCGATGGTGCCGCCCAGGATGATCTCGGCGAATTCATTGGTCATGGAAGTGGAAAGGCCGTTGAGGGCGACATCGTCGTGTTCGCGCAGGTACGACGCATAGGTGTTGATGATGCCCTGGCCGATGCTCAAGGTGAAAAAAACCTGCCCGGCCGCGGCCAGCCAGACCGTGGCTTTGCCGAGCTGGCTGAAGTCGGGATTCCACATGTAGGCCAGCCCGGCGGAAATGGAGGATGCGCCCTGCTCCGGAGAACCCAGAGTGAGAACGCGCACGGCCAGGATGATGCCGAAGGTGAACAGCATCGGCATGCCGATCCTGGCCAGCACCTCGATGCCCCTGGCGATGCCCCGGCGCAGGAAATAGTAGTTGAGTGACAGGGTGAGGCCCAGGAAGAAGATGACGGGGAGCCACGAGGCGAAGAACTGGTTCCGCTCGGCTCCCTGGAAGCCGCGCAGGAACTGGCCCATGGCTTCGCGCGTCGTCAGGCCGAAGTACTTGCCCGTGCCCGAGAACCAGGCGAACCCCAGGGTCCAGGACTCGATGAAATTGTAGTAGATCACGATGGCCAGCGGCAGGGCGATGCCCAGGGCGCCGAGATACTTGGCCAGCGGGTGTTTCCACATCAGGGCGAACATGCCCGGCGTGGTGCCATGGCCGTGAACGCCGCCATGGCGGCCCATGGTCCATTCCACCCACATCAGCGGGATGCCCAGGAAGATCAGGGCGCAGAAGTAGGGGATCATGAAGGCGCCGCCGCCGTTGGCAGCCGCCTTGACCGGGAAGCGCAGAAAGTTGCCCAGGCCGATGGCGTTGCCGGCCATGGCCAGGATCAGGCCGATGCGCGAGGCCCACTGGGCGCGGCCGCCGCATTCGGCACGGTTTTTTCTGGCCAGCAGCACGCGGCGGAAGCAGAAGATGGTCAGCAGCAGGATCGCTCCCCAGGCGCCGGCCATGAAAGTCCAGCCCCACAGTGACGGCCCTTGATTCATCGGCTTCTCCTCGCTGAAAAAGAGATTGTAGGGAAGAGCGCCTGCCAAGTCAATCGCTTCAAGGCAAAAGGCAAAGGGGAAAAGGCAAAAATGAAAATACCTTTTTCTTCTCGCCTTGTCCGTTTCTTTTGCCGTCAGGTTGACTTCAACGGTCCGCTTGTGCTACATCCACTCCAAAGGAGAAGGAACATGGCATCTCGCGACAAATGGGGCTCGCGCCTCGGCTTCATCCTGGCCGCCGCCGGCTCGGCGGTCGGACTGGGAAACATCTGGCGCTTTCCTTATATCACCGGCAAGAACGGCGGCGCGCTCTTCGTGCTGATCTACATCGGCTGTGTCATCGTCCTGGGACTGCCGGTCCTGCTGGCCGAGCTGGCTTTGGGCCGCGCCACATACAAGAATCCCGTGGGCGCCTTCCAGGCTGTCCGCCCGGGAAGCAAATGGCGCTACACGGGATACCTGGGGGTGGTCACGGCGGTGATGATCCTCTCATTTTATTCGGTGATCGCCGGCTGGACCGTGGGCTATATTTTCAAGACGCTGACGGGGCAGTTCCGCGGCCTGGGGAAGAGCGGAGTGACCGCGGTTTTCAGCAGCTTCATCGGCTCGCCCCTGCTGCAGGTCCTGCTGCTGGCCCTCTTCATTTTCCTGACCGTGTACATCGTCAGCAAGGGGGTGGCGGCCGGCCTGGAGAAGTTCGCCAAGGTGCTGATGCCCGCGCTGTTCATGCTGCTGCTGTTGCTCATGGCCCACTCGCTGAGCCTGCCCGGGGCCGAGAAGGGGCTGGCGTTCTATCTGAAGCCGGATTTCTCCGAGATCAACGGCCGCGTGTTCCTCGAAGCCATGGGCCAGGCCTTCTTCAGCCTCAGCCTGGGGATGGGCACGATGCTGACCTACGGCTCCTACCTGGCCAAGAAAGAGCGCCTGGTCTCTTCGGCCGTCTGGGTGGCCGTCCTGGACACCTCGATCGCCATCCTGGCCGGATTCATCATTTTCCCGGCGTTGTTCTCGCAGAGCATGGCGCCCGACCAGGGCCCGGGCCTGGTCTTCGCCATCCTGCCGGTGATCTTCGCCCATATCCCGGGAGGCATGCTGTTCGGCACGCTGTTCTTCCTGCTGCTGGCCGTGGCCGCCCTGACCTCGACCATCTCCCTGCTCGAGGTGCCGGTGGCCTTTCTCATCGACGAGAAGCAATGGCCGCGCCGCCGCGCCGCCTGGCTGGTGGGGGGAGCGGCTCTCGCTTTCGGCATTCCCTCGGCCCTTTCCGGGGGCGGGGTGAAGTTCTTCAGCCGCCTGCCCCTGCTGGGCATGGATTTCCTTTCCCTTTGGGACAAGGTGTGGGGGAACATCTCCCTGAGCATCGGTGCCCTGCTGATTTCCCTGTTCGTGGCCCATGTCTGGAAGACCGCCAATGCCCTGGAAGAGATCACCGCCGCCGGCGCCCGCTTCCGCCTGGCCCGCCTGTGGGCCGTGGCCATCCAGTACGTCTGCCCGCTCCTGATCCTGGCGGTACTGGTCAGCCAGTTTCTCTAGAACGATCGAATAGTGGTAGTGATAGTGATCGTGGTTGTGTAAAGAACAGAATAGCCCGCCTTTTTTTTGACCTTTCCAGATTACTTCTGAATGCTCGTGCTTCCGGCTACCACTACCACTACCACGATCACTGGTTTTCTTTTTTGCGGCTTTTCCAGTACAGGAAACCGGGTATGCCGGATGCCACCAGCAGCAGGCCGAACAGGGAATTGACCAGCGGCGCGCGGCCGTCCAGGTAGTTGATGATGTCGGAATACATGGTGAAGACCACGTAGACCATGGCGAAGGCGATGAAGATCGCCGGCACGACCGGGTAGCCCCAGACGCGGTACGGCCGCTCGTGATGGGGCAGTTTCCGGCGCAGGACCATCACGCTCAGGGCGGCCGCCGCGTAGAAGACCCAGGAGACGAAGATCAGCATGTCGGTCAGCTGGTCGAACGTGCCGCTGAGGATCAGCACCGAGGTCCAGGCCGCCTGGGCGAGCAGCGACGGCCCCGGCGTGCGGAAGCGGGGATGGACATTCTGCAGGCGGCGGAAAAAAAGCCGGTCCCGGGCCATGGCATAGTAGACCCGGGCCGACATCATCAGGGTGCCGTTGACCGTGCCGAAGGTGGAGATCATGATGGCGATGGCGATCAGGCCTCCGCCCCAGTTGCCCAGGAACGACGAGGCCACGTCGGTGGCCACCAGGTAGGATTGACCGCCGGACTCGGCCGCCAGGTACCTGGCGCCCATGACCTTGGCCGGGATGATATAGAAGTAGGCCAGATTGATGAGCAGGTACACGGAAATGAAGGTCAGGGTGGCGATGATCATGGCCCGCGGCAGGTTGCGCTGCGGATTTTTGATCTCCCCGGCCACATAGGTGATGTTGATCCAGCCGTCGTACGACCAGAATGCGCCGGCCATGGCGACGATGAATGCCAGGAACACCGGGGATGCGCCATGGCCGAAGGACACGGCCGACTGGGTGAAATGACCGATGTCCCCATCGCCGAGGGCGAAGGCCAGGACGACGATGGCCAGGATGACGGCGACTTTCAGGGCCGTGAAGAAAACCTGGACGGCGCTGCCCAGGCGCACTCCCAGGTAGTTGACCGCGGTCAGGGACAGGATGAGCAGGATGGTGCAGCCCTTGAGGCCGATGAACTTGAACGGCGTGATATCGCCCACCCAGGGGATATGCAGGGCCAAGCTTTCCCATGCCGGCCCCAGGCGCGGGAAGGTGAAGAAGTATCCGAGCGAGTCGGAGAAGACGTAGGCGATGGAGGCGATGGAACCGGTCTGGATGACGATGAACACCGCCCAGCCGTAGAGGTAGCCGGCGAATTCCCCGTAACTCCTGTTGAAGTAGACGTATTGGCCCCCGGCGGCGGGGAACATGCTCGAGATCTCGGCGATGCTCAGGACGCCGAACAGGGTCATCAAGCCGGCGACGATCCATACCGCCAGCAGCAGCAGCGGCGACTCGAGCTGGGAGGCCATCAGCCCCGGTTTCTTGAAGATGCCCGAGCCGATGACCGAGCCGATGGCGAAGGCGACGGCGGCGATCAGCCCGATCTCGCGCAGCAGCTCGACGGGCTGCTTCTTTTCCGCTTTGTCCATTTTTCCTCTTTTTCCGGACCGGGAACCAAAGGTTTTGGATGAAAGGGCATTATAGGGAGAAGATGGACAAAAATCAATGCCGGGCCGGGGAACTAAGATCGGCATGCGGCATTCGGCGTCTGGCAACAGCGAAAAACGATTTGTCGTGATTCGTAATTCGTGATTCGTGATTCGAAACGAAATAAGCCGGTTTGGAGACACTAGACGTCAGACGTTAGATGTTAGATGGTAGACGTTAGAAAGGCAATCAAGTAGTTCTTTTAGTTTCTTGCTGACACTGACACTGTCACTGACACTTATTTAATTGCTTTCGCCTTTTGCCTTTCTTTTCTTCCTCGACCTGGATGGCCAGTTCGCCATTGACGACCTCCACACCGGCCCGGCCGCCGTCCTTGAGACGGCCGAAAAGCACCTCGTCGACGAATGGATTCTTGATCTTCTCCTGGACCAGCCGTGCCACTTCGCGGGCGCCGAAGACACGGGAAAAGCCGCGCCGGGCCAGCCAGGAGACGGCGGCCGGGCTGACCCGCAGGGTCACTCCCTTTTCCTTCAATTGGCGGAGGAATTCGCCGATCATCCTGCGGACGATGCGGGCCACCAGGGCCTCGTCCAAATTGCGAAAGGTGATGACGGCATCCAGGCGGTTGCGGAACTCGGGCGAGAAGAGCCTTTCCACCGCCTGGGTGACGGTCCCGGAAAGCGGCTCGCCCTGGAAGCCCACGGCCGGCCGGCCCAGCTCCTTGGCGCCGGCATTCGAGGTCATGATCAGCACGATGTTGCGGAAATCGGCCTTGCGGCCGCTGTTATCGGTCAGCGTGGCGTAGTCCATCACCTGCAGCAGGGTGTTGAAGATGTCGGCGTGGGCCTTCTCGATCTCGTCCAGCAGCAGGACGGCGTAGGGTGACTTGCGCACCGCCTCGGTGAGCAGCCCGCCCTCCTCGTAGCCGACATAGCCGGGAGGGGCGCCGACCAGGCGCGACACGGTATGCTTCTCCTGGTACTCGCTCATATCGAAGCGCAGCAGCGGTATGCCCAGCACCTCGGCCAGCTGGCGGGCCAGCTCGGTCTTGCCCACGCCGGTCGGCCCGACGAAGAGAAATTTGGCAACGGGCTTGTCGGCCTCGCGGAAGCCGGCCCGCGAGCGCTTGATCGCCCAGGAGACTTTTTCCACGGCCTCGGCCTGGCCGAAGATGCGCGACTTGAGCTCGCCGTCCAGGAGCCGCAGGTTGCGGTTCTCGGCGCTGGAGACACTGCGACGCGGCACCTTGGCGATGCGGGACACGACCTGCTCGATGCCGTCGACCGAGATGAGCGGAACCTTGCCCTTTTGCGGGGCTTTCATGCGCGCCAGCGCCCCGGCCTCGTCGATGACGTCGATGGCCTTGTCGGGCAAAAAGCGGTCGTTGATGTGCTGGGCCGACAGTTCGGCCGCCGCCCGCAGCGCCTCGTCGGCGTAGGCCACCCGGTGGTATTCCTCGTAGCGCCGGCGCAGGCCCTGCAGGATGGCGACGGTCTCCTCCGCCGAGGGCTCGGGGATCTCGATCTTCTGGAAGCGCCGCGACAGGGCGCGGTCCTTCTCGAAGTATTTCTTGTATTCTTCGTGGGTGGTCGTGCCGATGCAGCGCAGCTTGCCCTGGGCCAGCACCGGCTTGAGAATGTTGGCCGCGTCCAGCGAGCCGCCGGAGACGGCGCCGGCGCCGATGACGGCATGGATCTCGTCGATGAACAAAACGGCGTTCCTTTCATCCTGCAGCGCCGCCAGGACTTTCTTCAGCCGTTCTTCAAAGTCGCCGCGGTAGCGCGTGCCGGCCAGCAGCGACCCGAGGTCCAGGGCGTAGATGCGGATGTCCTTCAGCGCCGGGGGGACATCCCCCCGCACGACGAGCTGGGCCAGCCCCTCGGTGATGGCCGTTTTGCCCACCCCCGGGTCGCCGACGTGGACCGGGTTGTTCTTGAAGCGCCGGCAGAGAACCTGCAGCGTGCGCTCCAGGATGTCCTCGCGGCCGATCAGCGGCTCGCTTTCTCCGGCACGCGCCTTGTCCGTGAGTTCGCGGGCATACAGGCTCAGGAATTCCCGGGGCGCGCCGGGGCCCGCCCGCTTCTTGCGGTTGCCGCCGGGCTCGATGGCCGGGTCGCCCGCAGGGAAGGACTCGCCGGTGTCGGGGTTGCCCCCGCCGTCGCTGTCCGCGCCATGGGAGATGACGTTCAGCAGGGTGAAGCGGCTGACCCCCTCGCGCAGCAGCAGGTAGGCCGCGAACGACTCCTTTTCCTCCAGCAGGGATGCATAGATGTCGCCGATCTCCAGGAGCTTCTTTTCCGCGGCCAGCGAGTGGACCACGGCGCGCTCCATCAGGTCCTGGAAACCGAGCGAGGAGACGGGATCCGCCTTGGCCGCCTTGGGTACCCGTTCATTCAGGTAGGTCTCCAGCTCCTTTTTCATCAGCTCGACGTTGGCTCCGCAGCGAGCCATGATCCCGGCGCCGACGGCGAAAAAAAGCGAGGCGTACAGGACATGCTCCGGGGTCAGGTACTCGTGCTTCCGGTTGCGGGCGTCGGCGAAGGCGACGGCGAGGACGCGATTCAGCTCTTCATGGATCGCCATCTTGTTCATGGCGGCTTCAGGCCTCCTCGAACGTGCAACGGAGGGGGAATTCCCGCTCGCGGGCGAGAGCGAGCACCCGCGAGACCTTGGTGCGGGCGATGTCGTAGCTGTAGACGCCGCAGACGCCGCTGCCGCGGCGGTGGACGTCGAGCATGATCTTCCTGGCCTCGGGCGCCGGCTTGTGGAAGACCCGGATCAGGACATCGACCACGAACTCCATGGTGGTATAGTGGTCGTTGACAAGGACGACCCGGTACATGCGGGGCGGGCGCAGCTCGGTCCGCTCGCGGATCTGCTGCTCGGAGTCGATGCCAACGGTGAATCCGTCCTGTTTTCCCATGAAGTGCGAGTTCCCTTGATTTCATTGTAGCGCAGCCCTGGGGAAGAGTCAACGAGACAAAATGCTGTAATTCAGACGTTAGATGGTAGACGTTAGTGGTTAGCAAGAAAAAAGCTCTGGAAATCAAGCTTGTTCTTGGATTGGCTGACGTCTACCGTCTGTCGGCTAACGTCTTATGCCAGTGTTGGTGTTAGCAGGAGACCTTACGGGCCTTAGTGACAGTGGTAGTGGTAGTAGGAGAACTAAACGAACTTCGGTGTCAGTGACAGTGACAGTGTCAGCAAGAAACCAAAGTAATCGGTTTACGGTAGACGGTCAGAAAACTGCAATGCGAAGACTTAAATTCCAAAAAACAAGCACCAAATTCCAAACAAATTCCAAATTCCAATTTCCAAAACGAAAGCGAGATATGATCGAAAGTTGTGTCTGGATGTAAAAAGGATGTGTCGTATGCTATTAAATCAAGTTCTACCAAAAACTAAATTCAAGGGAGCATACGACACATGGAAGATTTTAGCAGAGAGTGGTTTGAGAGTCTACCGGCGATGTCACTGAGCGAGATCCTCAAAGAGGGGGCACA
>DIXU01000015.1 GCA_002436105.1 Candidatus Aminicenantes bacterium UBA6072
ATACACAACTTTCGATCATATCTCCTTTTTCTCCATGAAGTGTTTTTTCTTACTTTAAACTTTTTACTTTGAACTTTAAACTTTTGCTTTTGTCTTGCCCTGAACCTTACGCCGATTTCCGCCGACTTCTTGCACTCGCGCTCCTGGCCAGATCGAATTCCTGCAGGATCGCATCGGAAGGCGCGGGCGTCAGCTTGGACACGGCGACGATCACCAGGCAGGAGCACACGAAGGCAGGCAGCAGCTCGTAGAGATCGAACGCACCGCCCAGCGGCCGCACCAGCAGCTTCCAGATGAAGACCATGGCGCCGCCGGCGACCATGCCGGCCAGGGCGCCGGCATGCGACGTCCGTTTCCAGAACAGCGAGAAGAGCATGACCGGGCCGAACGTGGCGCCGAACCCGGCCCAGGCGAAGGCGACGACTTGGAATATGACCGATCCGCTGTCCATGGCGATGGCGGCGCCGATGGCGGCGATGGCCACCAGAGTCAGGCGCGAGACGCGCATGACCTGGCGGTCGGAGGCCTCCTTGCTGAACAGCCGCTGGTAGATGTTCTTGGCCACGGCCGATGAGGCGATCAGCAGGTAGGAGTCGGAGGAGCTGATGGTGGCGGCCAGGATGCCGGCCATGGCGATGCCGGCCAGCAGCGGCGGCAGCAGGCGGGTGGCGATGAGGATGAAGATGCTCTCCGCCGCCGCCGGGGTGAGCAGCGCGGCAGGGTAGAGCGCCCGGCCGACCAGCCCGATGGCGACGGCCGTTGCCAGCGAGACGAAGCACCAGGAGACGGCGATGCGCCGCGAGGCGGCGAGCCGCTTCGGGTCGCGGATGGCCATGAAGCGCAGCAGCACCTGGGGCATGCCGAAGTAGCCCAGCCCCCAGGACAGGATCGAAAGCACGGCCAGGAAGGAGTAGCCGGAGGCGGCGCCGAACAGCGGCCGGCCCGTGGCGACGGCCTGGGCGCCGTCGGCCAGCCGCGGTGCCGCCGCCCCGAACAGCTCCAGGAAACCCGGGATGTTCCCCAGGTTGGCGACGACCTGCGCCGGGCCGCCGGCGGCGAGGGTGCCGATGCCCAGCACAGCCAGCAGCGCCGTGATCATGACCAGCGCCTGCATGAAGTCGGACGCGCTCTCGGCCAGGAAGCCGCCGAGCAGGGTGTAGAGGACGACGAAGACGGCGCCGGCGAGCATGCACAGGCGGTAATCGGCGGCGAAAACGGAGGAGAACAGCTTGCCGACGGCGACAAAGCAGCTGGAGGCGTAGACGGTGAAAAAGACCAGGATGAACAGGGCCGAGACGGCCATCAGCACCTTTTTCCTTTCCCGGAAACGGTTGGAGAAGAAGTCGGGAATGGTGATGGCGTCGCCGCTGACCTGGGAATAGGCGCGCAGCCTGGAGCTGACCAGGCGCCAGTTGACCCAGGTGCCCAGCCACAGGCCCAGCGCCGTCCAGAAGGCTTCCGCGGCGCCGCTCCAGTAGGCGACGCCGGGCAGGCCCATCAGCAGCCAGCCGCTCATGTCCGACGCCTCGGCGCTCATCGCCGTTACCCACGGTCCCAGCGAGCGGCCGCCGAGGAAATAGTTCCCCGAGCTGGCGTTGGCGCGGTGGGCGTAAAAGAGGCCGATGGCGATGACCACCAGCATGTAGGCGGCCATGACGATCAGCAGCTGGGAGGATGCTTGCATGGGCCCATTATAGCAAAGCGCTGGACGATAGGGCAGGGGGATGAGCTCAAGGAGTCGGCGGGAATCGGCGTAAGGCATAGGGCGGAAAGCGCAGGGTGAAAGAAAGGTATTCATAGGACTTAAAATCCAAATCACAGGCACCAAATTCCAAATAAGTTCCAAATTCCAATCACCAAATAATCCAAACGAAGAAAGGGCATGCAATTTCAAGGGGGATTTTGTTTTGGAAATTGAAATTTGGAGCTTGGAATTTGTTTGTTATCTGGAATTTGGGATTTGGAATTTAAGTCTTCCTATTGCTTTTTCTGACCGTCCACCGTAAACCGTCAACCGATTTCAGTTACTGACTCTCTTCCCCTGAACCTTGAACCGTCTACCTCAAACCAATTTCAATTGATGACAGCCACTGTCTACCGAAAACCGAGTTTGTTATTTTTGCATTATTCCTTTACCATCCGCCACTTTGCCTATATAATGAACCCATGGAACATCCCTCCCTGAACGATCCCAAGCAATACCCCTCCGATCCGCTCCTCGCCCGCCTTCTGGGCAAGGCCTACTCTTCCTGGAGCGCCTTCCTGGCCCTGCTCAAGAAAAATTACCCCCAGTTGCGCGGCGAGTGGCGCTACTACCACGACGGCAAGAGCTGGATGTTCAAGGTCAGCCGCCAGACCACAACGGCCTGCTGGGTCGCCGCGTGGGACAAATACTTCACCGTCGCCTTCTACCTGAACACGCGCGCCGAGGAGCTCGTCCGCAACAGCTCGCTGGACAACGCCCTCAAGCAGGGCTTCCTCCATCCCGTCGAAGCCAACAAGTTCCGCTCCATCCGCGTCGAGGTGCGCAAGAAATCCGACCTGAACGCGGTCGAGGAACTGCTGGAGATCAAGCTGAAGGTGAAATAGAGGAAGAGATCCCGGTATACGGTGAACGGTTTGGGGTAGACGGCAAGAAAAAAGCAGAAGCAAACTAGCCGGTCGTCCTTTCTTCCCTCATCACTGAACTCTTCCAGGCCTTTTCCCTCGGCCGTCAACCCAATGCCTCCTCTTCCCTCAAGCCCATAATCTTTCGCCCGGTGTCTTCTTCCTTAATCCACCGAACACTGTCCACCATCAACCGCTTTCGTTCATTTCCTCCATCCCGCTGCCTCTTTACTTCTTCTACACTTCCTCAAGCCGATTGCCTGTCTGTTCCCGCTGGCTGCTTTCTTCCTCATCTGCTGAACACCACGCCGTTGCTCCAGCGAATGACCCTGGCCCAGCCCTGTGGCGTGGCCTCGATGATCTGCCCCTGCGCCTGGCCTGCGGAGGCCCCGCTCCATGAGGCCTGAAGGCTGCGCCCGTTGATCTTGCCCTTGCCGATCTCCCTCTGCCCCTCGACCTGCCAGGCGAAATCGTTTCCCTGCTGGCGGATCGAGTAGACCAGGCCGTTGCTGCCGCGCCAGGTTCCCGAGATGTCGTAGCGCTCGATGAGCGGCGGCGGCGGGGGCTGCAACCGGGGAGGCGGGGGCGGCGCCGGGCGATCCCGCCTGCGGGGAGGTTCAGGAGGGCGCTCCATTTCAGGCGCCGGTTCGGGAGGATGTCCCGCTTCGGGCGCTGCCCTGAAAAAGACCGTGTCGTTGTTCCATTCAATGAGCAGCGCCTGCCCCTCGGGAGAGACCTCGGCCACCATGCCGCGAGCTTCGCCCGCCTCGGGCTCGCCCGACCATTCGACGGCCAGTTCGCGGCCGCGGATCGAGCCGCGGCCGACCTGGCGCATGTCGGTCCGCCTCCAGGTGAACTCCTCGCCGCGCTGCCTGATCTGGTATACCCCGCCGCGATTGGAGTGCCATTCACCGCCGATGTCGATGGCCGGCCCGGCGTCTTCGTCCTCCTGGCCGGGTTCACCCTCCCGCCGGCGCTGCTCTTCCTCTTCCATGAGGCGCCGCTCCTCCACCTTGCTGCGCTCACGGTGCAACGGCACCCGTTCGCGGTAGACAGGGGCGCCCTTTTTGATGATCTCCAGGACCGGGAAGGAAATGAAGGTGGCGGTGGTCAGGGCCGGCTGCAGGCTGGCCGGAGTTTCGAGCACCGGTTCGGCCTGGTCCAGGCCGGGCTGCACCAGGATGTCGACGGTGCCCTCGGGACGGATGTCCAGCGCCTCCGGGTTGCGGGTCACCTGGAAGCGCAGCAGCAGCCGGCCGGGATGGCTGCCGCTCCTGACCTTGAACGAGGCCGTGCCATTGGCGTCGGTCACCAGCTTGCGGACCGCGGGTTCGGGGGTCAGCATGCCCGGCCCCGATTCGGCCCGCACCTCGATCTCGACCCCGGCCTTGGCCGGGAGCAGGACCAGGCCATGCTCAAGGAGCAGCAGCGCCCCGTCGCCGCCGGCAAGAACCGCTGACGGCGCGAAAACACGCCGCTTCTGGCCGGACTTTTCCTGCACGATCTGGTGGGGCAGCTTGGCTTGCAGGTTTTTGTAACTGTTTTTATTGATCGGCGAAGCATCCGCGCTGGGCAGCACGACCCCCGCGGCGTGGAGGGCGTCCGCTTGCTTCTGGAACAACTGCAGCCGGCAGCGCGCCTCGTCGACCGCGGCGACGACCTGGCTGGTTGAATGCATGATCTCGGCGCTGGACGTCTTCACCAGGTTCGCGATGCGGACGGTGACGATCGCCTCCGTCGGCAGGCTGCCGCCGCCTTGGGTCTGCAGCGCGGAACGGGAGCATTCCGCCCTGGCGACTCCCCGGTAAATGGTTTCGGCCAGGGCCGGGGACAGCTTTTCCTTGGCCTGGGGCAGATTCAAGCCGGGAGTGAGCAGGCGCGGGGACCGGGCGACGAGGTGCATGCCCCACTGGGAGGCCGGGATCAAGGCCGCCTGCATCTTGCCATAGCCGGCGCCGCCGGGCGGGCCGGCCAGCGTGACCGTCTTGGGGGCCTGCAGCGGCTCCAGGTAGAGTTCCGTCGTGGTCGTGCCGAAGGCGACATTGGGCGGGGAATACAGGATGGGGACCTGCCTGGGGGTGAATGCTTCCATGTTGGGCGTAGCGCCGGTGAAGCTGTAGCCCGGCATGGCGGGCCGCAGCCAGATCTTGTGGAATGTCTTGACCGGCAGCTTGAAGTGGCCGTTGGCGTCGGCGCGGATGTAGCTCCACCCCTTCCAGTTCGCCTTCGGGCCGAGCTGGGCCAGCTCGCTCGCCGTCAGGTTCTGCTCGATCTGGACGGTGTAGCCGGCGGGGGCGTAGAAGATATAGGCGTGCGGGATCCTGGCCCCGCTGAACGCCCGCACATTTCCTTCCAGGGGAGGTTGCGTGGGCGGGATCCCCGCCTCGTGCAGGAACTGGGCCAGTATGGCGGCCGTGTACTGCTCGGCCAGGGGCAGGGCCTTCCTCAGCGCTTCCTGGCGCTGGCTGCTGTTCCCATTCTCGGCGAGATCGTGATGGGCGTCGTCGGCATGGATCAGGCTCGCCAGCTGGTTGGCCAGTTGTCCCACGGCCTGGGTCCCCTTGGCCTTGGTGAACAGGTAGACCCCCTTGGCGCTGCTGGCGTGAAATCCGTCACTGTCCCCCAGGCCGTCGGCCGTGTCCTCGTAGTCGGCGTGGCCGCCGATGAATTCGTCGTGCAGGTGCTGGGTCACGGAAAGGTCGGCCAGCAGATGCGCGGCCCAGCCCAGCTCGTAAAAAGCGCTGTCGAGCGCCGAACGTTCCGGGTATTGCAGGTTGCCGGCCCAGGCCTTTTGGGCGGCCAGATAATGCTGCTTGCTGAGCTCGAGCCCCGAAGGGTATTGGGCACGCAGGTCGGGGACGACATCGACGTCCAGGTCGATCAGGCCCAGGGTGAACTCGTGGGCGATCACCATGGAGACGATCCGCGCCAGGTAATCGGCGGCATTGGCGATGATGCTCCACGTGCTCAGGTCGAGGCCCTGGCCGTTGTTCAGGTTGTGATAGTGGTCGCAGCCGGCTGAGCAAGTGAGATCGATATCCCAGCTGTCGATGTCCACCAGGCCCCAGAAGGCCTCGAGGGTGAGGCGGATATAGATCCGGCCCTTGTGGGCGTCGGCATGCTTGGAGCCCGAGGCCAGGTGCAGCATGTTGGGCTGCAGCAGCATGGACCAGTTTTCGTAGCCGTCATTCCTGAGAATGCCGATGGCATGCTGCAGGATGTAGATGTGGGCGCTGTGCATGTTCGCGCTGCCGGCCGCATAATCGAGGCTGGAAACGTAGCTGACATTGAATGGAGCGTTCTGGCTGTCGATCTTTCCCCAGGCGTTCTTGATCTCCGTCTGCACCTGGCCCGTGTTCCAGGCCGGCAGGCGCTGGCCGGGGACGACCGCCAGCCAGAAAGCGGCCAGCAGAAGAACAGGAAGGCCGATGCGCCTTCCGCTCGGATTACGTTTCATTTCAACCCCCCATGATAATGATATGGGCAGATCATATTTCGTTAAAAATTAATAATCAACCCCTGACGTCCCGGGAAAGAAAGACGAGCCGGGTGACGGCTCTGGGCGGCCGGCAAAAGGCATGGAGGAGCTCATTGATGAGCGATCCCGGATCAGGGAAGAAGAAAGGCGGTCGGGGAGTAAGTGGAAACTGACTGCTGAGGGCATGCTTCTTGCCGTCCGCTGCCAGTATTCCACCTGGCTTTTTATCTGCTCAGCCAGTAGAGCAGAAAGCCGGCCAGCAGCAGGAGCAGGAAGAGCGCCGCGATCAGTGTGGTGCGCCGCCCGGCCCTTTTGCGCGCCCGCTCGCAGCGCTTCGCCGCCTGTTCGTCGAACGCAGCCAATGCGCTTTCAATCTGCAGCAGCCAGGCATCGAGGCGCGCCCAATGCCGCCAGGAAGCCAGCAGCCAGAGCAGGGGCCCGCCGGCCACCAGGAAGATCAGGTTCACCAGTTTCCCGGAGCGGCCCGGGTTCAGGGCCAGGTAGGCCAGCTGGTAGACCTGCCAGGCCAGCGCCGGCGTGGCTCCCAGCAGCAGGGCCAGCAGCGGCCGGCGCCGGCGCCAAAGATCCAGCTCGACGGCCAGGCTGCGGGCAAGGGGCAGGGGGGCTGCATCCCGGCGCCAGCTGCGGATCCACGCCAACTGGAATATCCCCAGTGCCGTGGCCAGGAACGCAAAAGCGAATACTCCCCAAACCGCCGGGTTGAGCCGGCCGGCGAACGGCGGAAAGGCGGCCGCCAGGAATACGATCGCGCCGATCTTGAGCCAGCCGTCCAGGCGGATACGGCGGCGCAGAAGGTCCTCCTGCGCCCGCCCGGCTGCCTCGCCTCCGGGCGGGACGCCGCCGGCGCCGGAAGCATCCCCGGCGGCAGCCCTTTCGGAGCGCCACAATTCCTGCAGTTCGTCCCTCTGCGGATTCATTTCTCCTCCTCCCCGGGGGCCAGGATATCCTTCAGCCTCCTGCGGATGCGGTGCAGGCGCACTCCCACCGTGTTGGCGTTGATGCCGCTGACCGCGGCGATCTCTTCATGGCTGCACTCCTCCAGCCACAGGTAGGCCAGCGCCCGCTCGCCGGGCGCGAGTCGCGCCAGGGCCCCGTGCAGCGCTGAGCGGCGCCGGTCCTCGCGGCCGCCGGGTGGCGGAGCCGGGTCGGGAACACTCTCGGCATGATCCAGCGGATCGGGGCGCAATCTCCTGTAACGACGGCGCTGGAAGGTCAGGGCGGTGTGCAGGGCGACCTGGTACATCCAGGTGCTCGCCATGGCGCGGCCGGAAAAGCCGGCCAGCGAGCGCCACCATTGCAGGCGGATCTCCTGCTCCAGGTCGGCGGCGTCCTCACCCGGCGGGGTGTAGAGTCGGGCGACGGCCGGGGCGATCCGGCCGTGCCGGCCCAGGAGATCCAGGTAGGCCTCCTCCCTTTGCCTGTCCGCGTCTTCGCTCATGCTTCCATTCTACCCCGCCCCCCGACGCTACGGAAGTCCCATTGCTCAGGACATGAAGAAAACGGCCGTTCCCAGCAGCAGTCCAAATGCCAGCGCGGACACAAGCACCAGGCGGGTGCGCCGGGTCATGGGCCGCTGTTTGCGCAGCACCAGCCAAAGGACAAGCGCCGCCATGGCCCCGCCGCCCAAGTCGTCGCCCCCCACTCCCGTCCTGGCGATGATCCCGGGGTGCAGGAAATAGGCCAGGGCGGCGAAGGCCAGCAGGGCGGCAACGCCGGCCGCCGTCAGCCAGTTTTTTGACTTCTCGTTCATGGTTCCTCCTTTGAATCGCGGCCGCCGCAAGCAGCCGCCTTCACCCCATGAGTCGCCGCCCGCGGGGATTTCCTTACACGCAAAATGCGATTTTCCTGACTCCGGTGTCAGTTCCAGCAGAACATTCACGCAAACTCAGCGTACGCGTGAATTCTGGCAGGAGCATTGGCGTCTTCCGTCAACCGTGAACCGTTTACCGTGAACCGCTATCGACCTAGTGCACTCTCCACAGGTAGCTGACCTTGAAGAACAGGCTGTTCCTCATGTTGAGCAGCCGGCCGCTGCCGGGCTGCCAGCTGTCCTTTTGCCACTCCCGGTTCTCATAGAGCGACCCGTAGCCCAGGTGGACGACCGTGCCGGGGATCAGAGTGAAGGAGGCCAGCAGGTCGGTCGCCAGGTCGCGCTCGTAGTCGTTCCAGCGCAGCGCCCCGCGCACCAGGAAATGGCGGTTGAACTGGTAGGCGGCCGTCAGGTTGGCGATGTTCAGGCCGTACACCTTTTCTCCGCCGTCGTCCCGGCGGCGCGCCAGCGCATCGTGCAGCAGCTCCAGGCTCACTTGGGTGCGCACGCCGGACTGGACGACCGCGGCGAGGCTCAGCGTCTGCCCGCGCGCGGCGAAGGGGACCAGGGAATCGTAATAGATGCGGTCGCCGAAATTGGCGGCGGCCTGCAGCGAAAGCCAAACCCAGGGCCGCGCGGCGGCCATGGCGTAGAGGGAATTGCGCCGGAAGCTCGCGCCGTTCCAGGCCTCCCGGCCGCTGCGGACCTCCAGTTTCAGCGTGCCGTTCCACTTCGTGTAGACGTTCAGCCCCGTTCTGAACAGCCGGTCGTCCATCCGCGTGCCGAGATCGTGGAGCAGCGAGCCGCGCACGTAGGGCTGCACGCGCTTCACCCAGGCGGCGAGGCGTTTCCGGCGCGGCGTCAGGTTCGGCCCCAGCAGGAACTGCAGCTGCTCGAAGCCGCGGCGCAAGAGGAACGAGGAGGCCATGGCGAAATCACCGCTGGTGCGCTCGTAGGCCAGCAGGGCGTCCAGGGCCGGCACTCCGTACTGCAGCATGGCGTTCACTGCGAGGCCGTTTTCATCGCTCTCCTCGCCAGGCAAATGCGAGCTGCTGAAAAGCCCCGAAGCGGTCAGGCGGATGTTGTCGAGGAAGCGGTACTGCAGGTCGGCTCCCAGGACGCTGTTCCGGTCGTCGCCGGCGTAGCGCCCGCTGAAGAGCATGCCGATGGAATTGTCGCCGCCCAGCGCGCGCTTGAAGCGGGCGATGCCCCAGAACGCGTGATCGCCCCCCGCCGCCGTCGCCGGCAGGCGCTCGTCGGCCGCCAGCACCGCGAACAGGTTCCTGCCGGCGGTGCCGCTCACCTTGGCCGCCCACAGCGGGTCGGCGATGTTGCGGCTGTAGACGGCCGCCGACATCAGGCCGCCCGAGACCAGGCCGAAGTCGATGGCGTTCGTCCCCTCCATGAAGAAGGGGCGCTTCTCGACGAAGAAAACGGGGTAGCGCTGGTTCACCTCCACCTGGAAGGCATCGCTCTCCACCTGGCTGAAATCGGGGCGGATCGTCGCCTCGGCCGTGACCGACGAGGTGACGCCGTATTTCAGCGACACTCCCAGGTTGGCGTCGGTGCCCCCGCCCCACTCGCGGTCGTTGACGCGCACGCGGTCGCGGTTGAGGGTGAAATTGGGCAGTACCTCGAGCACCAGGCCCTTGCGCAGGTCCCGGTACTCGATGGCGGTCATGGCGTTGAACTGGGACGCTCCCGCCTTCAGCTCGGGCCAGGCGCCCATCGCCCCAAGGCGGTTGACATGGCGCATGAAGATGATGCCCATGCGCACCCGCTCGCCGCTCTTGTAGCGCAGGCTCTCCAGGGGGATCGCCATCTCCACGATGTAGCCGTCGGCGACGATGCGGCCGGCGCTTTGCCAGACATAGTCGGGGGAGGGGTCGAAGTTGGAGCCGTCCACGGCCGAGGTCAGGCCGTCGGTCTGGCAGCCGCTGGGGTTGACGTAGAACTCGACGCTCGACTGGCGGTTGTCCAGGGGATCGAGGACCACGCCGATCCAGTCGTCGCCGCTGCTGTTGTCATGCCTGGCGACCGAGGTCTTGATCTGGCCGGGACGGTCGTCATGGCAATGGAAGGCGAAGTAGAGGCATTTCCCGGAATAGGCGGTCCAGATGTCGGTGGCGACGCCCAGCGGCCGGTCGACCATGGGGTGAAAAGTGATGAACTCCCTGGAGAGGGGAGCCTGCTGCCAGACCTCCTCGTCCAGGACGCCGTCGATGCGGATCGGCGTTTCCACCGCGGGGGAAATGATCAATTCATCTTCAACGGCGGCCGGGATCAATCCGCAACAGCCCGGCAGGACCAGCAGCAAAAAAAACGCGACTCGCGAGCGAAGCATATTTCTCTTTCTCCTGGCAGCGCAGCGTCCATTCTACGTTGAACAGGGCCGGGGAGTTTACGTGATCGTGTCGGTGCCAGCGGGAGATGTATTCGATATCTTTTCTCAGAAGCGATGCCGCCAAGAAAATAAGGCGCTTTCCCCCATGGCATGAATCGCGGTTGCGGTCGCGAACGGTCCGTCTTTTCTTGACGGAGCGGCGGGGCGGGGGTAGAATGGTTCGTCGCGTTCACAGGCAGGGCCGCCGCGACGCGTCAAATGACAGTCCTTCGGCAGGGGGTGCCATGAGCAAGATCCTGAGGGCCATCGCGGCCGGCTGGGGAGCCAAGAAGCTTGGCGGCGGCTGCATCACCACGGTCATCGTTTTCATCTTCCTGTGGTGGCTGCTGAGCCACTTCGGCATCTTCAAATAGCTGCCAACCGGACTGCCATCGCGTCGCGGCGATGAATGGCCGGCCGCCAGGCGCGGCCCGCCCCGGCCGAACTCGATGTCGACGGGCTTCACCTTCAGCGGCACGCGCTTCGGTATTTGCTCCGATTCCCGGGCAAAACAGGCGTCATGAATGGTTAATGCGATCAAGGAGGAATGCATGGGTTGCGTTGCTAACCGCCCCCTCCAGGGGGGCACACAATGAAGCGGCGGCTGTTTCCTGCCGCCGCTGTTTTGCTGGCTACGGCGGGATGGCTCGCGGGACAGGCAATGAACGCGCGCATCGACGGCTATGTCCAGGACGAGGAGGGGCGCTTCCTTTCCGGCGTCGAGGTGACGGCCATCAATGTGGTCAACAACGCCGAGACGAAAACGGTCAGCGAGAAAGGGACCGGGGGATTCCGTTTCCTCGGCCTGGCTCCGGGAACCTACCAGGTCAGCTGCGACCTGGAAGGATACGAATCGTACGCAGCCGGGGGCATCCGCCTCTCCGCCGGGCAGTCGACCACCCTGCGCGTCAAGCTCAAGCGCCTGCCCGGCAACGAAGCCCCGCCGCCTGTGGCCGAGCCGCTGGAGGACGCCGTGGGCCCCTGGAAAAAATGGCAGGTCGAGCTGGCCATCGGCGGATTCGCCAATGAGCCCGTTGACCTGAACCTTTTTGTCGAGCGCAGCCAATGGCTTACCAAGGAGCGTTATTTCCTGTACCTGAGGGATCCGCGCTTCGTCCAGATCAACTTCACTGGCGGCGGCTGGGGAGTCATCCATGAACTGTCCCACAGGTGGCCGCTGACCCTGCGCCTGCGCCTGCGCGTCAACCGTACGCTTTCGTGGGCCGTTGGCATGGATTGGACCGATGAGCAGAGCCGGTCTCACTACCTCAAGGGCGTCGCCTTCAGCCATCCCGATACCGGCACGCGCTTCGATGTCGAAAACGAGATCAACGGCTTCCGGCTGGGGCTGAAAACCCTCTTCCCCCATCTGGGAGCGCAGGCCACCCTGCCGCTCAACTCTTTCGTGAGCCTCGCGGGCTTCCTCCATGCCGGCTGGGCGTTCGTTGAATGCCGCCATGCCTCGACGCGCCGCTTCCAGGACGGTTTTGCCGGCGAGGACCGCCTTTACGAAGTCGCCATGAGCGGCAAGGGAAACGGCCCGGGCTTGGAAGGCGGGGCCAAGTTCGAGTTTACCCTGTGGCGAGGCCTCGGCCTCTTCGTCGAGGGCGTCTATCAGTTGTTCCGGGTGCGCGACGTGAACGGCGAGCAGTTTTCATCGGAGACCATCCTGGATGAGGGAGCGCCCACTCCCGGCGCCGCGGTCAGCGAGACCCGAAAGGGCCGCTGGCGCGTCACCGACAACGCCATTGCCTGGCCGTTGATCCCCCCCGCCGACATGGCCGAATTCTACCGGCCGTTCTCCCTCGACCTCGGCGGCATCGGCTTCCGCATCGGTTTTCTTTTCCGCCTCTAGGGCCGAGGACGAAACTTGTTGTCATGCAACCATGGTAACAGCGGAGTCAGGTTTCGATTACCTTCATGACGGCCATTCCATGACGATTTTCGGAAAGCGCCCGGCAGGATAAGCGGTGACCCGGGAGACAAAATTGGCGATGATCCTGCTTTCGGATTGACAGGGAGGATCCATTCCATGGTGAATGCCGGGGCCCCAAGACGCGCATTCACTTTTTGCCGTTCATCTTCGCATGCTGCCGGACACTCCTCATCATTTGCAGCCGCCCGCCTCTTGTGCTACATTCATGGCGAGCGCGTCCCGGCGCCAAGGAGGTTCCCATGCCCGAGATCTTCGGCATCCAAGGCTTTATCGCCATCCCCGCCCTGTTCTTTCTTGCCGTCTGGATCCTGCGGTCGATCCGGCGGCTCTACGAATACGAGCGCGGCGTCGTTTTCACCCTGGGCAAGTACACGGGCACGCGCGGCCCGGGGCTGACGATCATCATCCCCATCCTGCAGTCCATGCGCGTGGTCGACATGCGCCTCAAGACGGCCGAGATCCCCCGCCAGGAAGTGATGACCAAGGACAACATCCCCATGCTGGTCAACGCCGTGGTCTACTTCAAGGTCATCAGCCCCGAGGACGTGATCAACAAGATCGAGAACCACGTCTACGCCATCCGCCAGTACACGCAGGCGGCGCTGCGCGACGTCATCGGCAACGGCGAGATGGACTTCGTGCTCACCGAGCGCGAGCAGATCGCCGAGAGCATCAAGAAGATCGTCGACGCCGAGACCAGCGGCTGGGGCGTCGACGTCGAGTCGATCAAGATCCAGGAGGTCGAGCTGCCGGCCGAGATGAAGCGCGCCATGGCCAAGCAGGCCGAGGCCGAGCGCGAGCGCCGCGCCATGATCATCAACTCCAGCGGCGAGCTGTCCGCCTCGGAAAACCTGCGCCAGGCGGCCGAGAACCTGGCCAGGAGCTCGGGGGCCCTGCACCTGCGCACGCTGCAGACGATCCGCGACATCGCCGCCGACCCGAGCGAGAAGATCGTCCTCTTCCTCCCCTCCGACCTGGGCCGGGTGCTCGGCTCGATCGTCGGCGAGGATAAGAAATAGTCCGCCCGGCCCATGCTGGACAACAACGTCCGCTACCTGCAGATCGCCTTCAACTACGACAGCGGCATGGTGCTGCGACTGCTGCCCCGGATCCCCAAAAGCGGGCGCATCCTGATCGAGGCCGGCACCCCGTTCATCAAGCGCGAGGGGCTGGCCGGCATCCGCACGATTCGCGCCATTTGGAAGGGCCCGCTGGTCGCCGACCTGAAGACGGTGGACGGCGCCCGCGCCGAGGTGGAGATGGTGCGCGACGCCGGAGCGACGGCGGCGACCGTGCTGGGCAGCTCGCCCATCGAGTCGCTGGACATGTTCATCGCCGGCTGCGCCGAGCTGCAGGTGGACTCGATGATCGACATGCTTGGCGTGCCCGATCCGCTGCAGGTGCTGATGCGGCTGAAGAAGCCGCCCGGCGTGGTGGTGCTGCACCTCGGCCGCGACGAGGAATCGACGCGCGGCAAGATGATCCAGTACCGCCACGTCAACCGCGTGCGCAGCAAGTTCGCCTCGCTGATCTCGGCCGCCGGCGGCGTGGGGCTCAAGGAGGCGCGCAGCGCCATCTTCAACGGCGCCGATATCGTCGTCGTCAACCTGGTGCGGCCGCAGGACCCCTGGGGAGGCATCCGCACCGACAGCGATGTGGGCGGCATGGCCCGGCAGTTCCTGGAAACGATCGAATAGCGGCCGGTTCAAAGACCGGTTGAAGCGTTCACGAGTTGAAGGGTGGAAGGGTTCGGAAAAAGCAGCTCTTTCGCCGCCAACACGCTGCCCTTAACCAAACACCAGGTTCTTGTAGTTCCTTTTCCTGCTGTTTTTTTTTTACTTCTTAATGCATAGCCAGGCATTCCCAAATTCCGAAGTGCGGAACTCGCGTTCGATCGTGAGCCCGGCGCCGGCGAATTCCGCATCGCGCGGGGTGGCGATGAACCTGGGGTAGTTCGGCCCCTCGATCCATTCGATCAGGCGTACGAACCATCCCCCGTCGCAGCAGTAGTCAAAGACCAGGACGAAGCGGCCGGCGATGCGCGCCATGTTCTTCACGATGGTCTCCCTGAACCGTGCCGAGAGCCCGTGCAGGAGATAGCCGCAGGAAACGATGTCGTAGCTTCCTGAGGCGATGCGCGGCAGGTTCGCCAGGTCGAAGGTCCTGAAATCGATCGCGGGAAAACGTTTTCTTGCCCGCTTCAGCATCCGCTCGGAAAGGTCCAGCCCGGTGACCGCATGGCCCCGCCCGGCGAAGGCCGCCGCCAGGATGCCGCTGCCGGTGGCCACGTCCAGGACCGTGAGCTCCACGGGCAGGTCCAGCTTGCCGAGGGCATCCTGGTACCTCGGGGACAGGTGCCATTCGATCAGGGGATAGATGACCGATGTCAGGTTGAAGAAAACCCTGGCCCTTTTCCTTTCGTGCAGGAATTCCCGGCTGCGGGCCTGGCGCGGGTCGCTCTCTTGCATGGGCCTATTCTGGCAAATAACGGAGGGAATGTAAAAGGACCGGATAAGAACAGGGTGGGTCTGATCGGGTTCGCTGGAATCAGGATGAATTCGTCGGGATCGATGTGCCGACCTGAAAAGAGGCGAAGATGAGCTTTAAAAGGCACATCGGGGCCTGGTCTTGAATGATAGGGCCGCCTCAACCATGAAAGGCGGGCTTTGAATTCCCTGCTGGGCCGGGAAAGGCCGGGATTGAACGAACAAGAAATGCTCACGCAGATATTCAGGTGTATACCAGATGCCGGAGAGTTAAAATGAAATTCCGGAAAAAACAATGACCCGGGCGATTCCGTAGAACGGGAGCCAGTGTGCCGTTGTACCCGGCAAGGAGAAGCGATGCATCGAGCCATGAAGGTCTTCCTGCTGCTTTGTGCCCTGGCGGTCGCCGCCGCCGGCCGGCTCCCCGCTCAGGCGACCAGCGCCCGCATCTACGGCAATGTCCAGAACGAAGAGGGGGAATTTCTGTCCGGCGTCGAGGTGACGGCGGTCAACGTGGCCAACAACGCCGAGACCAAGGTGTTCACCAGCGGCGGCAAGGGCGCGTTCAGCTTCCTGGGCCTGGCCCCGGGGATTTACCAGGTCAGCTTCGACATGGCGGGATACCAGTCGCACGTGGCCAGCGGCATCCAGCTCAGCGCCGACCAATCGGCGACCCTGCGCATCAAGCTGCAGCGCCTCCCCGCTGGCGAGGGGGCTGTTTCCGGCTCCGATGCCGAAGCGCCGCCCCCCGACCCGGAGCCGTGGAAAAAGTGGCAGGTCGAACTCGGGGCCGGCGCCTTCTTCGCCGAGCCCAGGGAATTGAACCGCCTGATCGACCGCGACCGGCAGTTCCTGCGCTCGCTGGCCTACCATTACATGTCCGGCGCCTATCCCTTCCAGGTCGTCACCCACATCGGCGTCGGCAGCGGAGTCCTGCTGCCGCTGGGCGGCATCCAGCCGCTGGTCGCCCGCCTGCGCCATTTCGTCAGCCGCTCGATTTCCCTGGCGGCCGGCCTCAATATTTCCGATCGCCTCCAGGCCTCTGCGAGCGCCGTCACCTATCGTTTCGTCAATTCCGGCTGGCAGACCAACCCCTACCCCGAGCGCTTCTCCGTCGTCGGCGAGGTTCCCGACTACCGCCTGGGGATGAAAATGATTTTTCCGCACCTGGGGGCGCAGGCCAGCCTGGCGCTTAATCCCAGCGTCCGCCTGGGCGCTTTCGCCCATGCCGGCTGGATGTTCGCCGAATGCCGTTATGCCGCCACGATGATCTTTCAGGACGGCGTGCTGGACCAGGTCCAGACCCATGAGCTGGCCATGACGGGCAAGGGAAACAGCGCGGCCTTCGAAACGGGGGCCAGGCTTGAGATCGATGCCTGGAGAGGATGGGGCGTTTTTATTGAAGGGGGCTACATGCTGGGCCGGGTGAAGCGCTGGGACGGGGAGAGCTCGAGCGCCGTGACCGTGCGGGACGCGAACACGCAGGAGGTCCTGTCCAGCAACGAGAAGCACCTGGAGGGCCGCTGGCTCCTGGCCCCCGATGCTTATGCCGCGCCGTTCATCCCGAACCCGGGCGACGAGTCGTTGGCCAACCCCTTCCGGATCGATCTCGGGGGCGGCGGCTTCCGGGCCGGGTTGTTTTGCCGTTTCTGAAGGTCAGCCCGCGCCGTTGCCCAGCCCGAGGAGCTTCATGTCCTCATCGACGGTCGTGATCGTTTGCACGCCGAACTTCTCGCCGACGATCTTCAGCACGCCCGGGGTCAGGAATCCCGGCAGGGTCGGCCCGATGTGCGTGTTGCGGATGCCCAGGTACAACAGGGCCAGGTGGACGATGATGGCCTTCTGCTCGTACCAGGCGATATTGAACGCGATGGGCAGCTGGTTGATGTCCTCCAGCTTGAGCGCGTCTTTCAGCGCCAGGGCGACCCGGGCCCAGGAGTAGGAATCATTGCACTGGCCGGCGTCCAGCACCCTGGGAATGCCGCCGATGGCGCCCAGGTCCAGCTTGTTGTAGCGGTACTTGGCGCAGCCCGAGGTGAGGATCACGGTGTCCGCGGGAAGGCTTTTGGCGAATTCGCCGTAGTATTCCCGGCTGCGCTGGCGGGCGTCGCAGCCCGACATGACGACGAATTTGCGGATGGCGCCGCTTTTGACCGCCGCCAGGATCTTGTCTGCCAGCGCCAGCACCTGGTCGTGGGCGAAACCGATGGTGATCGTTCCGTTCTCGATCTCCCGCGGCGGCGGACAGGTCCTGGCCAGGGCGATGATCTCGGAAAAATCCTTTTGGCCGTCGGCCCGCTTCTTGTGCAAATGCTTCCAGCCGGGCATGCCCGCCGCCCCGGTGGTGAAGACGCGCCCGGAGTAGGTCGTGTTTTTGCGCGGCGGCACCAGGCAGTTGGTGGTGAACAGGATCGGGCCGTTGAACGACTCGAACTCCTCCAGCTGCCGGTGCCAGGCGTTGCCGTAGTTCCCGACCAGGTGCGGATATTTCTTCAGCTGCGGGTAGGCGTGGGCCGGCAGCATTTCCGAATGGGTGTAGACGTCGATCCCCTGGCCGGCGCTCTGGATCAGCAGCTGCTCCAGGTCCTTCAGGTCGTGGCCGCTGACCAGGATGCCGGGATTCCTGCCCGCGCCGATGCTGACCCGGGTGATCTCGGGCTTGCCGTAGGCCGTGGTGTTGGCCTGGTCGAGCAGGGCCATCACGCGGACCCCGAACTCGCCGGTGCGCAGCAGCCAGGCCAGCATGGCGTCGCGGTCCATCGCCCGGCCGAGCATGGCCAGGGATTCCTCCATGAAGGCGAAGATTTCGGGATCCTCGTGCCCCAGGTTGGAGGCGTGCTCGGCATAGGCGGCGATCCCCTTCAGGCCGTAGAGCACGTACTGCTTCAGGGCCCGCACGTCCTCGTCCCTGTCATAGGTCAGAATACCCACCTGCTCCGCCTTCATGTATGATTCTTCCCGGCCAAAGGCGCTCCAAGAAGCGGCCTCGGGCCAGTCTCCCGCGGGAACCCTCTTCTTGAGTTCATCGCGGAGGGCCAGGCATTCCCCGACGGCGCGCAGGATCGATTCGTCGTCGAAATTGGCGTTGGTGATGGTCATGAACAGGCAGTCGGCGATGTGCCTGCTTTCCTGCCGGGTATCGATCCCGTGGCGGCGGGCGGCCATGGTGACAAGGGAAAGCCCCCGGCAGGCATAGATCAGCAGGTCCTGGATGTCGGACGTTGCTTCCGTCTTGCCGCAGACGCCCTTGATTGTGCAGGCCGTGTTTTTCGCTGTTTCCTGGCATTGGTTGCAAAGCATGGATCGGATTCTCCTTGGTCTGACGGTCTCGAACAGTGATCGTCGTGTCGCCCGACAATTATAACCATTTTTATCTTAAATGACAAGCGGCGGCTGCATCCTGCCGGCCATCGCAGCTGCGTTGATGAACTAGTCGGCCGGTTTTGCCGTCTCCTTGAGCGCTGAAGCGGCGAAGAATTTTTTCAGGGTCAGCCCCTGGACCAGGATGGAGAAGACGACCACGATGTAGGTGACCGCCAGCAGCGTGTCGCGCTCGGCGCCGGGCGGCAGCGACAGCACCAGCGCCACCGAGATGCCGCCGCGCAGCCCGCCCCAGGTCAGGATGGACACGATACCCGGGCTGAAGGCGAAGAAGGAGCGCAGCAGCAGCACCGGCAGGCCGACGCTGGCCAGGCGCGCCAGCAGCACGGCGGGGATGAGCAGCAGGCCGGCGAGCAGGACCGGCCGCGAGATGGAGATCACCAGGATCTCCAGGCCGATGAGCAGGAAGAGGATGGCGTTCAGGAACTCGTCCATCAGCTCCCAGAACGAGTCGAGGTGCTCGCGCGTGCCCGGGCTCATGGCCAGCAGGCGGCCGCGGTTGCCGATCAGCAGGCCGGCCACCACGATGGCGATGGGGCCGGAGAGGTGCAGGGCGTCGGCGAGGGCGTAGCCGCCCATGACCAGTGCCAGGGTGAGCAGGATCTCCACCTGGTAGTTGTCGACGCTCTTGAGCATGAGATAGCAGATCCAGCCGGCGGCCAGCCCGAAGGCGACGCCGCCCCCCACCTCCTGGATGAACAGCAGGGCCATGCCGGGGAGGGTGACGCTGCCGCCGCGGATCGCACCCAGGACCATCAGGAACGCGACCACGGCCACCCCGTCGTTGAACAGGCTCTCGCCGGCGATCTTGACCTCCAGGCTCCTGGGAATGCCTGCGGTTTTCAGTATGCCCAGCACGGCCACGGGATCGGTGGGGGCGATCAGCGCCCCGAACAGCAGCGCGTACAGGAAGGGCATGGCGATGCCCGCCAGCGCGAAGACGAGCATGGACAGAGCGCCGACCAGCAGGGCGCTGAGGGCCACGCCCGCCGTCGCCAGCACGCCGATCACCCACTTGTGGCGCAGCAGGTCGTCGAGGTTGACGTGCAGGGCGCCGGCAAAGAGCAGGAAACTCAGCATGCCGTGCAGCAGCGTCTCGTCGAAGTCGACGCTGGCGAACAGGGCGCAGGCGGCGTTGTAGACGTCGGCCAGCTGCAGCCGGTCGAGCAGCAGCAGGGCCAGCGACATGACGATGGCGATGAGCATGATGCCGATGGTCGTCGGCAGGCGGATGAAGCGGTGGTTCAGGTAGCTGAAGACGGCTGCCAGCGTCAGCAGCAGGGCCGCGATGTTCAAAATCTCCATTACGCTCCGTTGCGTTCCAAGACGCGAGTGACCGCCATCATAACGGGCGCGGGCTTTTTTTTCAAGGCACTTGGCGCGGAATTGCCGATGATCCGCATCGCGGCCGATCCGGCGCCCGTGGTGGCCGCCATGCGCATGGAACCGGCGTGGAATCCCCTGATCGCGCCTACCTGCGAACGGGGCTGCCCATCAGGCAGTAGAGGATCGGTCGCACGGAGACCTCGGCCTCGGCGGAGCGGCCCGAACGGTCGATGGCCCTGACGATGATGCGCAGCGGGTCTCCGCGCAGCAGTTCCTTGGGGACGGTCAGCTGGTAGGGCCGGGTGGTGTCGACGGAGACCGGCGTGGTCGATGTCACCTCGTTCAGGTAGAGCTGCACCTGGGCGATGCCGCAGCCGCTGTCGCTGGCGGAGACGCTGACGGCCAGGTTCCGGTCGCGGCAGACGACCTTGCCGGCAGTGGGGGCGGTGATGGCCACGGTCGGCGGCGAAAAATCAATGGAAACATGGAGCAGCGCCCGGCGGCTGTTGTGGGCCGCCATGTCGGCGAACTCGGCGATATAGGTATACACGCCCTCCTCGAAGCCCATCATGCGGAACAGAAGCGTTTCGCGCACCGAGGCCGGCGCGACGCCGTCGCGGGCATAGGTATGGCCCCAGAGGCTGGGCCAGGAGCGGAAATCGGCGGTCAGTCCGTAGCGGCCCTTCTTTCTCCAGATCTGCCCCTGCTTGACGCCGCTCGGATCCTCGGCCGAGATCACCAGCCCCAGCTCGGGATGGGTGGCGTCGATCTGCCAGCAGCTGCCCTCGCCCGGGGCGTTCCAGGTCACGGTCGGGGGCGTGGCGTCATCGGCCGTAACGGCCAGGGGCAGCAGAAGTACGAATAATGCCAGTGAAAGGCACGGGGTTATCTTCATGAATTCCTCCTCGAGGTCTTTATATAAAAATTCGGGGGGAATATCTCGGGGGAGAAGAGAGTGTCGGCGTCGAGTTGAGTGATAAGACGAGAAAAATCCAAGTGTTCGTGCTGGCAGCAGTAATTTACCGAGCGGAATAATTCGCTGTATTGCTCGCTGCGAACGCTGTCACCGACACTGACACTTCCAGTTCGCTTGAACTTCCCGCTGTCACCTACAATCTCCAAAGGTAAGAGGCCTTGAAGAACAATCCGCGCTTCATCTCCAGTAAGCGGTCGTCGGGGCGGTATTCGCTCTCTTCCCAGCGGTACTTCTCGTAGAGCGAGCCGTAGCCCAGCTGGATCACGGTGCCGGGGATATAGGTGAACGAGGCCAGCAGGTCGGTGAGGAGTTTTTTGCGGTAGTCGTTGTATTCGACCACGCCCCGGAAAAAAAGGTACTTGTTGGCCTGGTAAGTGAGCTTGTTGCGCAGGATCGTATAGTCGTAGACCTTGAGGCGGTCCGCCCTGGCGAACAGGTCGGCATAGGTGAGGCGCAACTCCCACTGCAGCTTCTCGTGTGGCAGGTAGCGGACGATGCCGGTGGCCGTGTTCCCGTAGCCCTGGAACGGCTCCTGCACGTAGCGGATCTGGTTGCCGCGGCGCAGGCTCAGATAAAGATACAGTTTCTTGTTCAGCCAGCTGTTGGCGACCAGGCGATAGGCGCTGACGTCGAACCGGCGGCCGAGAAAGATCTCGCTGGCCGTCCAGGCTTCCAGGGTGAGGCCGGCGTTTCCCGGCAGCAGGAGTTCCAGGCCGAGCTGGCCCAGGGCCTCGTTCATATGGCTCTCGAGGTCGCGGTAGATGCCCCCGGAGAAGCGGGGCTTGATCTTGCGCAAAAAACCGGAACGCGGGTAGAACTTCGGGCTGATCGTGCCATCGATGCCGCTCAAGCTGCTCCGGCTCAGGTAGCCGTTCTCGCTGAAGAAGCCGCGGCCGATCGAGAACGCGTTGCCGGCGATGTCCAGGTCGCGCGTGGAGTATGCGTAATTCGCGTTCAGCGCCAGCCCCTCCTTTTCCGGCAGCGACGGATTGGCGGTGAAGGAGGCGAAGCCGTGGAAGCTGAGCATTTCCGAGCGCGAGAGGCGCAGTTGACCGTCGAGCCCGACCAGGCGGTTGAAATCAGCGCCCTGCTCGCGGCCGGTGTAGAACGCTCCCAGGAAGCTGTCGGCGCTCAGGGCGCGCTTGTAGCGAAACAGGGTGAATGCCGCCCGCTCCGCACCGGCACCGCCGTGCAGGGGGCTGTCCGCGGCCTCATCGAGGGCGAATATGGCCGCCAGGGTGTTCTTGTCGCCCAGCTTGCCCGACAGCTTGAAGCCCAGGAGCGGGTCGACGATCTGCCGGGTGTGCACGGCGGCCAGAAAAGGGCTGGAACCGGCCAGCTGGAAGATATCGCCGCCCTCCATGAAGAACGGCCGCTTTTCGGAATAATAGAGCGCGTTGCGCAGGTTCGCGTCGACCTGGCCGGCGTCCGACTCCACCTGGCTGAAGTCGGGGTTCCAGGCCAGGTCGAGGACCAGCTTGGAGGTCAGTCCAAATTTGCCGGTGACGCCAAGCTCGCCCCGGGATTCGCTCTGCCGCAGCTGGCCCCCGCCCTGCTCGTGCCTGAGGTTGTACACGACGGAAGGCAGCACCTCCAGCAGGGTGTAGCGGCGGATGTCGCGGAGCTCGAGCGGCTGCATCTGCGAGAGGAAGGCGTAGCCCTTGGCCGGGTCCATCTCCGGCACGGAGCCGTGCTCGGTGGTGCGGCTGATGTAGCGCTCGAAGAAGACCGCCATCTCCACCCGCTCCCTGCCCGCGTAGCGGATGGTCTTGAAGGGGATGCGCATCTCCACCGCATAGCCGTCGGGGTTGAGCCGGCCGGCGCTCGACCAGACGAAATCGGCGCTGAAATCCTCGGTGTTGCTGGCGAAGCGGCTGTCGCCCTGGATGCCCAGCGGGTTGACGTAGAAGGCGTAGAGCGCCTGCTGGTCGTTGAAGCTGTCGAGGTTGACGCAGACGAAGTCGTCGGTCATGATCGTGTCGCGGCTGGCCATGCTGGCCTTGATCCTGTCCGGCGCCCGGTCGTGACAGCGGAAGGCGAAGTACAGGTTTTCAGCGTCGTAGGCCATGTAGACCGAGGTCTGCTCGGAGAGGTCCTTGTTGAAATCGGGGATGAAGGTCCGGAAGCCGCCGATCGCCTGCGCCTCCCGCCAGGCGGCGTCGTCGAGCACGCCGTCGATCAGCGGCGGGGCCGACACGCGCTGGGGCTTGAGCGTGCCGTGGGCCTGCAGCGCGGCGGGAACGAGCAAACACATCGAGAGCAGTATGAATATGAATCTCACTGGCCCATCCTTTTTTTCTATTACGCAAGGTGGGAATTCATAGTTTTGAATAAAAAGGATGCAGCTTTAGTGACAAGTGACGAGTAACGAGTAACAAGTAAGAGAAGAATTGCGGCATAAGTTCGCTCACTTGCTGCTTCTCGTCACTTGTCACTGGTCACTTGTTACTAGGGTTCGTAGCTTTCTTCTACTTCGAGCTGGGCTCCGGCAGCCCCCGGGTGAAGCGGTTCCAGGCGCCGCAGACGAGCACCACCAGCAGCGGGTACAGGCGCAGGGGCAGGAAGCCGAAGGCGCGGCCGGAGAGGGTGAGCAGGGCCGAGATCACCCCCTTGGAGGAGCGGTAGATCAGGGCGTCCACGGTCATCTTGGCGCGGTAGCGGGCGGTGAAGGAGAGGGGGATGTAAAGGACCTCCTTGGCGGCGCGGAAAACCGAGTAGTCGACCGTCTTGGAGAGGAAGAAAACGGCACCCAGAACGGGCAGGATGGGAAAGGCCACCGCGCCCAGGGCGGCCAGGCCGAAGAGCAGCGGGATGGCCGCGTGGACGCGGCGCAGCGGCACGCGCGAGAGCACGAGCGGAGTGAGGCTGAGCTGCAGCGCCAGCGCGAACAGGTTGACCGCCGACCAGAAGTAGCCGAGAAAAGCGGTGCGCGGGTCCTGCAGCGGCATGGCGGCCTGCAGCGCCCGGTGGAAGGCGATGTCCAGCAGCACCGCCACCGACTGGGCGGCGACCACGATCCCGGCCAGGCGGCGGATGGTGGGGCCGGTGCGCAGCAGGTCCCAGGCGAAGTGATCGGCCAGCTTGGCTGGCGGCCGGTCGGGCGGGGTCGGCTGCGTCCCGGCCAGGCGGAAGGCAAGCCAGCCCAGCAATGAAGCGGCGGCGGTGAGGCCGGCGGCGATCCAGACGATGCGCTCCGAGCCGATGGCCATGGATAGCCGGCCGGTGAGCAGCCCGCCGCTGATCGAGCCGGCGGTGCTGACCGCGATGATCGCGCCGTTCCAGCGCTTGCCCTGGGCGGGGACGAAGAGGCTGTTGATGAAGGCCCACACCTCCTCGACGATGAAGACGATATAGGCCTGGCCGAAGATGTAGAGCATGAAGGCGGCGCCGGGGACGCCGCGGCGCACGGCCGCCGCCGCCGAGGCCAGCACCAATGCCGAGAGCAGCAGGGTGGCGATGAAGGTGCGGGCCGCTCCCAGCCGGCGCAGCGACACGCTGAACAGCCAGGTGAAGGCGAACATGGCCAGGGGCACCAGCATCAGCGCCTCGGGCAGCCGCGCGGCCGAGTGGTGGGCCAGGAACACCGAAGCGGAGGCCGAGCGCACCATCTCGTAGCCGGCCATGGCCAGGGTTCCGCCGGCGACGATGGCCGCCACCGGGGGGAGGAGCTTGGGGCGTGAGGGCATCGCCTTATTGTAGCACAGAAAACCGTGCCCGGCGCACGGCGGAAACGGGAAAAAAAGGGCAGAGTCGCTGGACTTGGCCGGTTCCCGCAGCCAGCGCTTGAACGGCGGCGCTGCCTGCGGTAAGATAGGGCCGAGGAGACCCGAACCATGAACGACGTCAACGACCTGATCGAGGAATTGCGCACGCTGATCACCACGTCCGAGATATCCGCCGAGGAACGTTTCCAGGTGGCCGTGCAGCGCGTGGCCGGTTTCCTGGCCGCCGCCTTCGGAGTCGAGCAGGCCGAGGTGGCCATTCTGTGGAACCGGGGCAACACCCTGTCCTTTCTCTGGCCCGATTTCCTGGCCGAGGCCAAGGAAATGTCGGTCAAGTCAAAACTGCCCATCGCCGCCCGGATCTTCCGCAGCGGCGATTCGTTCCTCGACAACCGCCTGCAGCAGCGGGAGCACATGGTCGAGTACGAGTACGTCAAGGAGGCGGACGGGGAGTCGCGCCGGATCTGGAAAATGATGGGGGCCGCCATCGCGGTCGACGGCCAGCGCCTGGGCGTGGTGCAGATCTCGCGCAAGCGCAGCGCCTTCAGCGAGCCGGGTCCCGATTTCACCCCGGGCGATCTCGAGCTGCTGGAAAAGCTGGCCGCCCGCCTGGGACCGAGCCTGCAGGCGGTCGTGCCGTTTTAAAGAGGGCTGGGCTTGCGGCAGCCTGCGTACGAAGAGGTTCTGGGAAAGGCAAAGGGAAGAATCAGGGAAGAGAGAGGGAGGACAAAGTGAGAAAAGCCCTTTCAGAAATTCCTTCTTGCACCGACTTCTGCCTGTCTTTCCATCGTTCTTCCCAATCTCTTCCCTTGAGCATCTCATGATGCGCCGGCTCCTGATGGCTGCGGCGTGCGCCGCCGGCCTACTGTTGGCGATCGTTCTGGTTTACCTGGGGTTCATGACCGCGACCGATTATCGCCCGCCGGCGCTGCTGGCGCTGGAGATCCGGGACAACGCCGCGGCCATCCTGGAGAAGGGGGCGCCGTTCTCCGTCGTCAGTTTCAACATCGGCTATTGCGGCATGGACGCCGGCGCCGATTTTTTCATGGACGGCGGCCGGGGCTCGCGCTCCGCCAGCCCGGAGCGAACGCGGACCAACCTGAGGCGCATCGCCGCTTTCCTGGCCGGTGAGCAGGCCGATTTGATCCTGCTGCAGGAGGTGGACCGCAGGGCTTCGCGCAGCCAGCGGGTCGACCAGCTGCACGAACTGCAGCAACGCCTGGCCGGCCACGGCGGCGTCTTCGCCTTGAACTACAAGGTGCCCTGGGTGCCGGTGCCCCTGGCCAGGCCCATGGGCGCGGTGGAAAGCGGCCTGCTCACCCTCTCGCGCTTCCGGGTGGAATCGGCCCGGCGCCATCGACTGCCCGGCCAGGAGGCCTGGCCGCGGCAGCTGGCCGAACTGGACCGCTGCGTGAGCGAATGCCGGTTGCCGCTCAAGGGCGGCGGCGAGCTGGTGCTGCTCAACCTGCACCTGTCGGTCTTCGATCGCGGCGGCAGAATCCGCAGGCAGCAGCTGGACTGGCTGCGGGAGCGGCTGCTGGCGGAATACCGGAACGGCCGCCACGTCATCGCCGGCGGCGACTGGAACCATGGGCTCCCGGGCAGCGATCCGCAACGGTTCCCGGCGACCCGGGCTGCCTCCGCCTGGTACATGCCGCTGCCGCCGGACTTCACGCCGCCGGGGTTCGCCTGGGCGCTCGACCCGGACCGGCCCACGGTGCGGGCCAGTTCCACCCCCTACCGGCCGGGCGAAAGCTTCGTCGCGGTCATCGACGGCTTCCTGGTGTCGGACAATGTCGCGGTGCGGCAGGCGGTCGTCCGCGACCTGGATTTCGCAAACAGCGACCATAACCCGGTCCGGGCGGTTTTTTCCTTGAGATGAGGCGGTCGATGACCGGGATGATCCGGTTGAGGCGCGGCGGCGCACAAAGTCAAGCGTTCTCCCCCGGGGGAGGCTGCCGCTTTTAAAAGCGCAGGAATGCCCCCAGGCGAAAGCCAAAGCCGCCGAGATCGAGGGAGAACGGCCGATAGTTTCCGTCTTCCCAGGCTTGCGGGATCAAGGGCCGGGCGATGGATTCGTTGACGACCTTCCAGCGTCCCTTCCTGGATTCCCGGAGGATGGCCCCGTTCCCCGAAGGTCCCCCGTCCAGGATGGTCTCGGAGATGAACTGCTCGCCGCTCACGTCCTCGACCTTGAACATCTGGTAGATGCCCTCGGCAAAGAGGCCGAAACCGCGCCAAAGAAGGAACTCGAACTTGGCCCCGGCTTCAGCCCCTGGGCCATTGCCATTGCCGCTCATGTCGACTTCGTAGAAACGGTCCTCGCCGGAGAAACCGTCCTGGAAGCGGCGTGTCGAGGCATAACGGCATTCGACGAACGCCCAGCCGGCATGGACGAAGCCCGCAACGCTCACGAAGGGGTTGATGGGCAGGGTGGCCTGCGCCCCCAGATGGGGAAAGAATGTCCTCAAGCCCAGCCGGTAGCCGCTGATATCGGACTTGACTTCGAAACTCCTGTTACCTTCGGGATAGGCGAAACTGGAAGCGGAAGAATATTCGGAAATACGCCCTTGGTCGGTCCAATCCAGGCCGGCGGCCAGCGAAAACGTGCGGTTGAGGCGCAGGCGCAGGCGGAGGGTCAGCGGCCAGCGGTTGCTCAGCGAGTACATGATTCCCAGGACCCTGTCCACGTAATGAGGTGAGGTGGCAACGAAGCGCGGATCGCGCCAGTAGAACCAGGGCTGCACCTTGGTGAGCCATTGGTCGTGTTTGATGAAAAGGTTCAGGTCGTCGGGGTCATTGGCCAGCCCACCGATGCCCAGTTCCAGCTGCCACCTCTTCCATGGGCCGCCGGCATCGGCCAGCGACTCGTCCGCAGACGGGGGAGGCTCGGTGCCGGGCAGGCGCTTGAGCTTGATGCGCAGGGTGGCCGACTGGCCGGCGGAGAGGCGGATGCCGCTGGCCACGTAGGACTGGTAGCCTTCCAGGTCGAAACTGACCTGGTAGGTTCCCGGCGCCAGGCCGAGGAAGCGGAAGCCCCCGTTTCCAATGTCGCTCATCACATTCGTTTCGGCGTTGCTGACCACGTTGACCGCCGTCACCGTGACGCCGGCCAGGGCGCGCCCCTCGTTGTCGCGGACGTAGCCATCGATGAAGGCGTGCAGCGACTGGCCCGCCAGGCATCCCGCCGCCGCAATCAGAACGGCGGTCAAAATCAGTATGTGTTTCCTCATCGTTTCACCTGTTACGAAGGGGCCGCTTGCGGCCAGGCCCGATCAGAGCAGTTCCACAAATTCTTAACGCACGAAACAAGAATTTTGCTTATCGGAAAGGGCAATAATTTTTTTATTTGGGAAATTCAATTGATTGGTTATTTATCCATTGCCAGGGCGACTCTCCGCGACAAGTGACGAATGAATAAAGATTTCGGCGAACGGTACGCGGCAACGGCAGGGAACAGCCTGACGTGGCGCGATAAAGCAGTTTTCTGCTGGCGCGGACACGGAGACCGACATGAACAGTCCGGACTCTTGCTTATTTCTTGACCGGCACCATCCCGGCCATCTCGCCGATGACGTTGACCAGGTCGGAGCCCAGGGGGACGACGATCTTGGCGTTGTCTTTCAGCGAGGCCTCCAGCGCCTGCAGCTTCTTCAGCAGCTGGGCGTTGCCGACGAAGTACTGGTTGGCCGCCTCGTTGACCAGCTTGATCGCCTGGGCCTCGCCTTCGGCGGCCAGGATCGCCGCCTGGCGGATGCCTTCCGCTTTCTTGATCTCGGCCCGCTTCTGTCCGTCGGCCGCCGTCTCGGTGGCCGTGGCGAAGTCGATGGCGGCGATCTTCTCGTTCTCGGCCTTGACCACCTTGTTCATCGTCTCCTGGACATCCTTGGGCGGGTCGATCTCCTTGAGCTCGGTGCGCACGATGTCGATGCCCCAGCTGGCGGTTTCCGAGCACAGTGTCTTGAGCAGATCGGAATTGATGCGGCTGCGCTCGGAGTTGGCCGATTTCAGCGTCATGGTGCCGATGATGTTGCGCAGGGTGGTGCGGGCCAGGTTGACGATCTGGTACTGGTAGTTGTTGACGTTGTACTGCGAACGTTTGACGCTCTCCTCGTCCATCTTGACCTTGAAATAGACCTGCGCGTCGACGCGGGCGTTCAGGTTGTCGTTGGTGATGATCTCCTGCGGCAGGGCGTCGACCATCTGCTCGGTGGTGTTCACCTGGAACATGCGGTCAATGACCGGGATGATCCAGTTGAAGCCGGCGTGCGCGAAGCGCTTGTACCTGCCCAGCCGCTCGACCAGACCACGGTGAGTGGGGCGGACGATGCGGATCCCCGCCAAAAACAGGAAGACAAGGACGAAAAATGCAAAGACCCAAAGGCCGGTGGCGTTGAATTCATTCATGTTGCTTCCCTCCAGCGGACATACACTCACTTATAGCGGAATTGGCGCCCACAGTCAATCATCCCTCCGGGGGGGCTCCCGCTTCAAAATCGGAAGAACGCCCCCAGGCGGAAGCCGAAGCCGCCGAGGTCGAGGGAGAACGGCCGATAGTATTCGTCTTCCCAGGCTTGCGGGATCAAGGGCCAGGCAATGGGTTCGTTGGCGACCTTCCAGCGCCCCTCCCTGGATTCGCTGATGACGGTTCCATGCGATGAGGATCCCCCGTCCAGGATGGTCTCGGAGATGAACTGATTGCCGCTCACGTCGTTCACCTTGAAAAACTGGTAGATGCCCTCGGTAAACAGGCCGAAGCCGCGCCACAGGATGAACTCGAACTTGGCCCCGGCTTCAGCCGCCGGGCCGTTGCCTTTGCCCTTCATGCCAATCTCGTAGAGGCGGTCCTCGCCGGCGAAACCGTCCTGGAAACGTCGTGTCGAGGCATGGCTGCATTCGACGAACGCCCAGCCGGCATGGACGAAGCCCGCAACGCTCACGAAGGGGTTGATCGGCAGGGTGGCCTGCGCCCCCAGGTGGGGAAAGAACGTCCTCAAGCCGAGCCGGTAGCCGCTGATGTCGGTTTTGACATCGAAGCCCGTGCCGCCTGCGGGGTAGCTGAAGCTGGCGCCGAAAACATAGTGGGAGTTTTGCTGCTGGTCGGTCCAATCCAGGCCGGCGGCCAGCGAAAACGTGCGGTTGAGGCGCAGGCGCAGGCGCAGGGTCAGCGGCCAGCGGTTGGTCACCGAATGCAGGACCCCCAGGCCCATGCCCGTGCCATAGATAGGGCGGGCGATGAAGCGGGGGTCGCGCAGGTAGAGCAGATAACGTTCCTTGATCAGCAACTGATCGTGATCGACGAACAGGTTCAGGTCGTCGGGATCATGGGTCAGCCCGCCGATGGACAGCTCGACCTGCCACCTCTTCCATGGGCCTATGGCATCCGCCAGCAGATCATCCTCGGCCGGAGGGGCCTCGGTGCCGGGCAGGGGCTTGAGCTTGACGCGCAGGGTGGTCGACTGGCCGGCGGAGAGGCGGATGCCGCTGGCCACGTAGGACTGGTAGCCTTCCAGGTCGCAACTGACCTGGTAGGTGCCCGGCGCCAGGCCGAGGAAGCGGAAGCCCCCGTTTCCCCTGTCGCTGACGACCTTCGCCTCGGCGTTGCTGACCACGTTGGTCGCCGTCACCGTGACGCCGGCCAGAAAGCGCCCCTCCTCGTCCTGGATGTAGCCGTCGATACGCGCGTGCAGCGCCTGTCCTTCCAGCCATCCCGCTGCCGCCAGCAAGACGGCAGCCGCAATCAGCAGGCATTTCTTCATCGTTTCACCTATGACGAAAGGGTCGCTTGCGGCCAGGCCCGATCAGAGCATTTCCAGATGGAGCATACGTTCCGGATCATGATTGAGTTCATGGTCAGGAACAATTTTTTGAATTTTCCTGCCGGTGCCGGCGGCGGGAACGGTCGCCGGAGATGCCGCGCCGCAACACTCATCTCCTTTCATCCGCCGTCCGTCGAGCGCAAGGAGTGTTGCGTTTCGACCCCGCACGATGCGCAGGTTTGCATTTACCCGCCATTGCTCCTACAATTTCATCATGAAAAAGATGAGAGTTGCCGCCGCATGTGGGCTGATGCTTGTTCTCTCCCTCCCGTTCCCGGGGCTGTCCGCCGGCGTTCCGGCTGAGGAAGAGGACCGTCCGGCGAACGGGGAACTTGCCCGCTTCGCCGGCACCTGGACCGGGCATGGGGCCGGGGAAGAAGTCCGCTTCCGCGACAAGAACGGACTGCTGGTGCTGACCGTCAAGCACAAAACCGAATTCGTCTTTGAGGTCGACCCGCAGGGCAAGGTCCAGGGCGAGGGCAGCATCGAGTACAGCCTGGAGCGCAACACCTCGGGACTGGACGACCTCGTCGCCGGCGTCCATTCGCTGATGGGACTGGCCCAGGTCCCGGGCACCGGGGTGAGCGGGGCGTTCGGCGACGCGGCGAAAAAGGTCGGCGAGGAGGCCACCGATGTCAAGGGGGTGACCCGTATCCAGTACGACGCCCCGCACCTGAAGAACGGTCCCGAGATCAGGCATTTCAAGTTCACGGGCAGGATTCACAAGGGTTCCTTCAAGAACAGCGAGGGGCGGCAGGTTGAAGCTTTCCTGATCACGCTCGATGAAGTGCTGAATTTCAACCGCATGGGCGGCGAGGCCGACAACACCCTGGTCGCCGAGTACGAGGTCAACAAGGTGAAGACCGAGGCTACTTTCGCCTGCTGGTCCCCCTTCATCTCTGGTGACGGAGTCATCCGCCAGGGGCCGGGCAGCATCCATGTCGCCGAGTTCCAGCAACAGGGGCGCCATCGCCTGGGCAAGCGCGTCTGGGAGGAATACGGCTACGTCTGGCTGGCCAGGCAGGTGGCCAGGTAAGCGGGATTCCAGTCCATGCCCCGGATGGCTCCCGGGGCGGGTGGCGATTGCAAATCGGCAGGGATCATGACCGGTTTTCGGGGCCACCGCGTGTAAGCGCTGCCCGTCGAGCGCCTGCTGCCGCTGCTGCGCCGGGCCCGGGAGCCCCGCTTGGCAAGACAGCGTTCTCCATCAGTTCAGGGAATAAAAGGCCAGCCCGTTTTTTTTCACTCCGGCTTTTCGCAGTCATTTTCTCACGACGCCCTGGGAAATATCACCGTGAACGTCGTGCCGCGTCCCGGCTCGCTCTGCACGCCGATGCCGCCCCCCTGCATCTCCACGAGCTTCTTGACGATGTAGAGCCCCAGACGGCTGGCGGTCTCGCCGCCGGCCGGCCGGGCGCTGCGGCGCTTGAACTTGGCAAAGATCCTTTCCTGTTCATTGGGGCTCAGTCCCGGGCCCATGTCGTGAATCTCCAGGCGCACCCAGGGGCCGTTGACGCCGACGTGCACGCGGACCGGCTGGTCCGCCGGCGAATAGCTGGCGGCATGGCCGACCAGGTTCTCGACGATCTCCTGCAGCCGCGTTTCGTCGGCCTGCACCAGGCAGCTCCCTTCGCTGCTCAGCTCGATGCGCCGCCTCCCGGCAGGCGCGTTGCCCAGGAACCGTTCCGCCACCTGCCCCGTCAGCGCCGCCAGGTCGATGCTGCGGGATTGCATTCGCACCTGGCCGCGATCCAGCGCCGAGGACTCGAGCAGCTCATCGATCAATTCCAGCATGCGCTCCGAGGAGCCGCGGATCACCTCGGCCTGTCGGCGGACGCGTTCCTCGTCGCCGCTTTGGCGCAGGATGAGCTCCGCATAGCCCAGGATGGACTGCAGCGGGTCTTTCAGGCCCTCCGCGGCGAGTTCCACCAGCTCGCTGCGGTGGCGGTCGGCCAGGCGCAGCTCCTCGTTGGCGGCGCCCAATCCGGCGATCGCCTGCCGCAGCTGGGCGGTCCTCTCGTTGACCTGACGCTCGAGCTCGATGTTGACCAGCTGCAGGCTGCGGTGCTTGCGCTGTTCCTCGAAAAAGAACGTGATGAAAATGACGGACAGGTAGACGAGCACCACGTACTCGGCAACGAGGATGCCGTTGTAATAGCCCTGGCCCACGGCGAAGTCGTTGACGCCGGCGACGAGGCCCGGAATGAACGCCGTGACGGCCAGCCACTTGTCGCGCCTTTTCATGGGGGTGCGCAGCGCCTTCAGAATCGAAAAGCCGTAGGTGCCGACGACGAAAAGCGACAGCAGCCGGTAGGCGGGACCGTAGCTGGCGAAGTGGTAGTCGAAACGGATGCCGAGGAACAGCACCCGCAGGTGGCGCACCGGCAGGTCGAGGAAGAAGGGAAAAGGGATGGTCAGGGCCACCAGGACGCCCAGGACCAGGAAAATGCGGGGCACGCGCAGGCTGCGGAAGAAGATCTCGTAGATGCAGTAGAACCAGAAGATCATCACCAGGATCATGGCCGCCAGCTTGAGGCGGTGGAACAGCAGGGCCTGCTCGGGCGTGATGTCGCGGGAGAGAAGAAGCTCGAAAAGGGCGAAGAAGGCGCAGCCGAAGCTGGAGAGGGCGAAATAGAAGTACTTGTCGATCTTGCGCGTGACCAGCAGGAAGCGCAGGAAGTAAAACAGGCCGAGAGTGAGGAATATGGCGCTGATGAAGCTGAGCATGACCTGGAACGTGGTCATCGTGTCACCTCATGCCTCGGGGCGCATGGAAATCCCCGCTGCGGATTGTAGGCGGCTGTTTTCGGGAAGTCAAGGAGCGGAAGTGGGAAAATCCGACTGGCGGCGGAGGCAGGAATCAATGCCGTCCGGGCGTGACGCGTGACGAGTAACAGCATGAGGATGAATGGTCCCGGTCCGCGGTTTTCGGTAGACGGCTTACAGGGAGAGAAGAGCCAGCCTGGAATGCGGAACGCGGAACGTGGAGCGTGGAACATGGAACCTGGAACCTGGAACGTGGAACCTGGAACCTGGAACCTGGAACGTGGAACCTGGAACGTGGAACCTGGAACGTGGAACGTGGAACCTGGAACGTGGAACGTGGAACCTGGAACCTCTGAATCTCCACTGTGCTTTTCAGCCGCTGGCTAGTTCCGGTTCTTGAACAGTTCTTCGATCTCCCCGATCTCCTTGGGCGCGGCGGCGCTGAGCACCTCGCAGCCGTCGGCGGTGATGAGGATGGTGTCCTCGATGCGCACGCCGATCCCCTGTTCGGGGTAGTAGAGGCCCGGCTCGACGGCCAGCACCATTCCTTCCCGCAGCGGCGCGTCCAGCGGAGCCCCGTCATGGGTGGCCAGTCCCACGTAGTGGTGGATGTCGCAACTCAGGCCGCGCGCATCGACCTGGCGCGCGGCCAGGGCGGCGGAGGCGAGCCTGCGGATCTCGGCGGCGTTGCGGCCGGGGCGGCAGGCGGCGATGGTGGCCTTCTGCACTTCCAGCACCGCCCGGTAGATCTCGCGCTGCTCGCTGCTGAACGTGCCCGATACCGGCCAGGTGCGGCTGATGTCCATGCAGAGATGGTCGAGGTCGGCGCCGAAATCCATCAGCACCAGCTCGCCCGCGGCCATGACCCTGTCGTTGCGGTCATAGTGCCAGGTGCAGGCGTTCGGGCCGGAGGCGACAATGGGCTGGAAGGCCGGCCCGCGGGCGCCATGTCCCAGCACCCAGCCGACGGCCGCCCCCTCCAGCGTCCATTCGCGTTCGCCGGGACGCGTGCGCAGCATGGCCTGGCGCACGGCCTCGGCCGACAGCCGGCCGTTGCGGCGCAACGCCTCGATCTCGGCGGGGCTCTTGATCACCCGCAGCCCATCGATGAGCGGCGCGACGTCGCGCAGCTCGGCCTGGGGAAACAGCGAGCGCAGCTTGGCAACGCGCGCCCGGTCGGGGCCGGGGTGGTCGTTGAAGTGGCTGCGGCGGCGCCGGGCGGCGTAGAGCTGCGCTTCGCCGCGGTCGGAATCGATGGTGTCACCCATGGAGAGGCGGGCATGGACAACGGGCCGGGCCATGCGCATCTGCCGTGCCAGGAATTCGTCGAGGGCCGACAGGCCGGCCACCCGGGTCAGCTGCCAGCGGGAAGCGGCTTCCTCCCGGCGCAGCAGGTTGGCCCCCTCGACCATGATCTCGCGCGGGCCCTGCTCGGGAAGGAAGAGATGGGCTTCTCCGCCCGGCGCCAGCATGACCAGCACCGCGCCGCGGTCGTCGCAGCCCGTCAGGTAGTAGAAGTCGTTGTCCTGGCGGAAGCGGGCGCCCGCGGGCGCGTCGGTCTCGCCGAACAGGAGGATCAGCCCCTCGCCGGCGGCGGCGATCATCCGGCCGCGGCGCCGGGCGCACTCATCGGGGGAGAAGGGGGCGGGAGGCGAGGAGAAGAGGCCCGAGGCGACGGCCAGCAGCAGCGCCGGGATGATCGATCGTTTCATGGTTCACCTCAAAGAACGAATCATATGCAAGATGGAATGCGAATGCAAGAACGGATCCACCGCAATCCGTCACGCGTAACGGCCCCAAAGGGCCGGTTGGACATTTGGAATTCTGACTTTCCTGTCATGCGAAACTTTTTGCGCGTCACGCAGTTCGATTTTTCGCTTGACACCCGCCCCCGGCTCCAGTACAGTAAGTTTTTCGCCGGGCTCACTTGCCGATAACCGTTCCCGGGATGCAATGAATCAATAATGGCTTGAGGAGAAAACCAATGAAAACAAAGCAACTGGCATGGATCATGGTCCTGGGTATCGTTCTGCTGTTCGGCGCCTGCGGCAAGCCGGACCAGAAGCCCGCGCCCGCCGCCGCGGCGTCCCAGGGGGAAACGGCCGAGGAACCCACGACCCCGGCTGCGGCCCGGACCGGCCTGCGAACGATCTCCGACATGGCCAATGCCTGGAACACGCTCTACAACAAGAATGAGAAGGCGATCAACGACTACGAGGGGATGCCGATCATGGGTTTGGTGACGCCGCCGCTGGCATTCGCCGCCGCCGTGCAGTTCGACATCATGAACCCGAACAACCGGGACGGCCGCTTCGAGGGCAAGCTGATGCTGGCCGGCCGCCCGGGGTTCCTGGAAAAGGCCGGGGCGAAGCTCGTCTTCGGCTACGAGGACAAGCTGGCCAAGGACGGCTTCGGCCCCATGAACAAGGCCGGCGACCGCCTGCATGGCAGCGGTTCGCTCGATCTGGACGCGGGATATTTCAACTGGGAGACCTTCAACGAGAGAGAGGGGCGGAAGATCCAGCGCGAATACACCGAGTTCAAGCGCCTGGACGACGGCAGCATGATCTGCCTGGCGTTGAGCGGCCAGGCCTTTAACATGCGCGGCGGCGAGGAAATGCGCAGCACGGCGATCTACCTGCACAACGGCCCCGGGCGCTATGACTTCATCGTCGCCAGGGGCCAGGCTGGCCCCGGGTTCCCGGTTCTCTCTTTCGCCGCCCAGGGCGACCTGGCCAAGGCGCAGGCCACTGAGCTTTTCCAGGCGGCCGGCTACGAAATCGAGAAATCGGGCGGCATCCAGGGGGGAGTGCTGGTTCTGGACAAATAGATTGAGCGAACCCTGGCTGTCGGCAGGGGGTACGCGGGTTACGGCGGCAACACGGGCGAGAAGCGGGGTGACCAATGCATTTCCCCAACCGTCAACCGTCTGCCGCAACCGTGAACCGGGCGCATGGATCGCTTGGGCAGCGGTCTTTTCCCTTTTTTAGATCTTGTTCTCTGCCACGAGCCTGGCGAAATGCTCGAATGACCGGTCGTACGTCCTTTCGCCTTCGCGGCTGAAGCAGCAGGCGGGCAGCTCGCGGCTCCGGAGGTGATAGGCCAGGCAGTCGCAGCACGTCCCCTTGCGCGAGCAGGGCTCGTAGCTGCAGTTGCATCTCTCAACGTTCCTTTCCTTTTTGCAATCCATGCCGGTTTCCTTTATAGTATTCGTCTTGAATGATACGGCAGAACGTCGGTGCGTGCAACCCAAAAGAGCGGGCGGATGATACTGCCGGCATGCTCCGTTCCAGAAAGGAGGAGGCCATGTTTTACATCCTTGCGAGCGAAAAGGAATTTGAGCGGGCGGTGACTGATCTGGACGCAGCGGTCAGGCATCACGGTTTCGGTGTTCTCTATACTCACGACGTGGCGGCCACACTGCGCGGTAAGGGGATCGATTTCCCCGAGCAGTGCCGCATCTTTGAAGTCTGCCAGCCGGCTCATGCCGCGAAAGTGATGGCGGCCGACATGCGGCTGAACATGGCGCTGCCCTGCCGCATCTCGGTGTACACCGAAAAGGGTGGCACGCGCATCGGCATGGTGCTGCCCACGGCGATGCTGGAGGCGCTCTCCGGCGATCCAGTCCTGGAGGGGGTGGCGCGCGAGGTGGAAGCGCAGACCATGAAAATGATCGACGAAGCGGCGGGAGCGAGCGGTGCTGCCGTCTGACGTGGCCCCGCCGAACCGCGTTCCCCGGCTGTCACCCGCGGCGGCGGCGGCGATCTTCCTTTTTTTCACCGCCTGGTTCTATCTGCTGCTCTTCACCCTGCGCCCGCTGCTGCAGGCGAATTATGACTGGCATCCCGCCCTGTACTGGTTCGTCACCGGCGGCTTCCTGTTTGCGCCGCTGCTCATGTTCGCCCTGGGGCGCGCCCATGCCGAGGGCAACCGGGGGATGAAGGAGATCCTGGCGGCCCTGCATCTCAAGCCGTTCAGCGGCAGGGACTGGCGCTTTTCCCTGATCGGGCTTCTGGCCGTGCTTCTGCTGACCGGGGCGGTCTTCGCCGGCACATGGCTGCTATGCCGTCATTTCGCTTGGGCGCTGCCCTCCACCACGCCGTGGTTCATGGAGATGCGGCCGCTGGCGGGAGTCGAGCGACTGCTGCTGCTGGCCTGGCTGCCGATGTTCTTTCTCAACATCGTGGGCGAGGAACTGCTGTGGCGCGGCTATGTCCAGGGCCGGCTGCGGGGCCGGGGTGCCTGGGTGCTGTGCTCGATCCTGTGGCTCCTCTTCCATCTCCCCTTCGGCCCCGGCGTGATGCTGGTGGGACTTCCGGCCATCCTGATCATTCCCTATGCATTCCACAAAACGCGCAATGCGCTGGTGGGCGTCTTCATCCACGGCCTGTACAACGGGCCGGTCTTTGTCGCGATCGCGCTGGGACTTGTTCATTAACCGGATGACTTGAATCCCCAGGCACCGCTGAGGTTCCGCACCGGGCTGGCATCGTACCCTCGGGAGGGGCAGCGACCCGGCGTGATGCCGATCCGGAGACGACGATCTAGGCGGCTTTCTCCCGGTGCAGCGCAAAGCAGCCGAAGCCGACGGTGAAGAACAGGTAGACGGCGACGATGCCCCAGGCCAGCGGATTCAGTGAGCCCCGCAGGATCAGGGCCGTCGTGGCGACGAGGCCGATGAGGTCGTAGACGAAAAGGTTCCATATGATCGCCCGCCGTGACACGCCCTGGTCGACGTTGCGCGCCAGCCAGGTCAGCAGCAGGTTACCCACCAGCGCCGCCCCGTACTCCCTGGCCGTCAGCGCCGCGCCGGAACAGTAGGCGGCCCCCACCAGGCCCAGTATCCAAGCCGGGAAAAACAGCAGCACGGGCCCGAAGCCGAGGCAGACGAAAGCTTTGATCGTCATCAAGGTCTTGAATTTCATTCTTCCCCTCCTTGAAACGGTGAAGCCATCATAATCCTGAATGCAACCGCTTGCAACGAAAGAGGCCGGCCTTGACTTCAGCGGCGGGGTCGGCTAAGGTTAGCGGCGACGGCCGTGCCGGCCGCCCGGAGCATCATCGACATGGAAGGAGCCAGCGCCCTGTTCTTCAGTTTCTGCCTGCTGGGCTTCTTTCTCCTGCTCGGCAAGGCGTTGCGAGTGGCCGTTCGCCTGTTCCAGACCCTCTATCTGCCCTCCTCGATCCTGGGCGGCTTCATCGCCCTGGCCTGCGGCCCCTATCTGCTCGACCTGCTGCCGGTTTGGGTGGGGCGCGAATGGGCGCAGGTCCCCGGGCTGCTGATCAACATCGTGTTCGCCAGCCTGTTCCTGGGCGTCGCCCTGCCCGGGGCGCGCGCCCTCTGGAACCAGGGCGGGGCGCAGCTCTGCTTCGGCCTGGTGGTCGGGCTGGGCCAGTACGTCGTCGCCCTGCTGCTCACCGTGCTGGTGCTTTCGCCCGTGTTCGGCGTTCCGCCGGTCTTCGCCTGCATCCTCGAGATCGGTTTTTCCGGCGGCCATGGCACCGCCGCGGGCATGGCCGGGGTCTTCCAGGAAGTCGGTTTCCCGGCCGGGGCGGCCCTGTCGCAGATGTCGGCCACCGTGGGCATCATCACCGCCGTGGTCGGCGGCATCCTGTTCATCAACATCGCCCTGCGCCGGGGCTACCGCACCCTGGGCCCGGGTCATGGAGCGGCGCTGCGCAGCCCCTCCTCGGGCCTGCTGAGCCGGGAACAGCGTTTTCCGATCGCCCGCGCCACGGTTTCTCCCGAGTCGCTGGAGCCGTTCGCATTCCACTTCGCCCTGGTGGCGCTGGCCGTGCTCCTGGGCTGGCTCATGCTGGGCGGGGTGCGCGCCCTGCACCCGCTGCTGCGCGGTTTTCCGCTCTTCCCCCTGGCCATGATCGGCGGCCTGCTCATCCAGGCGCTGGCGCGGCCGCTGCGCGTGGACCGCTACTTCGACCGCGACACCTTCGAGCGCATCCTCGGCTTTTCCATCGACCTGCTGGTGGTGGCGGCCATCGCCACCATGCGCCTCGACCTCTTCGTGGCCAATTTCTGGCCGTTCCTGCTGCTGATGGCCGCGGGCATCGCCTGGCTGTTCTTCACCCTGGCCGTGCTGGCGCCGCGCATGTTCCCGTGCTACTGGCTCGAGCGCGGGGTGACCGAGTACGGCATGCAGAGCGGCGTGACGGCCATCGGCCTGCTGCTGCTGCGGCTTGTCGACCCGCTGTACGACACCGGCACCGCCGAGGCCTTCGGCTTCAAGCAGATGGTTTACGAGCCGCTCCTGGGCGGCGGGCTGGTCACCGCCACCGCCCCCTTCCTGATCATCCGCTACGGCGCCTGGCGGGCGCTGGCCCTGGCCGCCGGGATCATGGCCTTGTTCTGGTTCGTCTCGCTGCTGAACGGCTGGTTCCGCCTGAAGCCGTGGCCGGGAGGAGACGGAACGAGCCAACGTGACGCGTAACGCGAAAAAGCAATAGAAAACCGATTTCCGAGAAATGGTCCCGTGTTGGCAAAAGATCCTTTGTTGTTTTTCATTTGCCATTACTCAGCAGTCCGGAAATTGCTTTTGCATACTTCGCGTCACGCGTCACGCGTTACGCGTCACTATTCGTAGCGCAGCGCCTCGATGGGGTCGAGGTTGGCCGCCTTCCAGGCCGGGTAGGTGCCGAAGCCGACGCCGACCAGCACGCAGAGGCCGATGCCGGCCAGCACCCAGTCGAGCGGCACGGCCGGGGCGGCGTTCAGTGCCTTGCCGGCCAGGTTGCCGGCGCCGAGCCCCAGCACGATGCCGATGATGCCGCCGAACTGGCACAGGGTGACGGCCTCCACCAGGAACTGGAAAAGGATGTTGCGCTTCTTGGCGCCGATGGCCTTGCGGATGCCGATCTCGCGCGTACGCTCGGTCACCGAGACCAGCATGATGTTCATGATGCCGACGCCGGCGGCCAGCAGCGCGATGAAGGCGATGACGATGGCGCCCAGGCGCACGTACCGGGTGATCTGGCCCACCTGGGAGATCAGCGACTCGTTGGAGAAGATGTCGAAGTCGTTCTCCTCTCCCGGCGCCACCTTGCGGATGGTGCGCATGTGGCCGATGGCGGCGTCGATGGTGCGGTTGTAGGTGACCGGGCCGTGGGCCATGACGGTGATGTTGACGCTGCGGCTGGTCTTGCCGTACTTGGCCTGGAAGGTGGAAAGCGGCGCGACCACGAAGCCGTCGCGCGACTGCCCGAACATCGCGCCCCGGCTCACGAGGACGCCGATGACGTCCAGGCGCATGCCGTCGACCTTGACCTCCTGGCCCAGCGGGTCGACGCGCGGGAAGAGCTTCCTGGCCACGTCGACGCCCAGCACGCAGACGCGCCGGTTGCGGTCCATGTCGTCCTGGTTGATGGATCGGCCGTCTGCGACCTGCCAGTCGTTGGTCTGCATGGCCTCGGGCGTGGCGCCGGCCAGCTGGATGTTGGCGTTGGTCTCGTCATATTGCGACTTGAAGAGCTTGCCGAACTGCCACTGCTCGGCGCCGACCAGCTTGGCCTCGTCGAGCATCTCGCGCAGGCGGTAGTAATCCTCGATGGTCAGGTTCTTGCGGTTGCGGATCTTGTCGCTCAGGCGCCCCTGCTGCATGGCCGGGAATTTCTGGATCTGGAAGGTGTTCTTGCCCAGTGACGACAACCCCGCGCTGATGGAGTTCTGCAGCATGGTGATGACGGTGCTGATGGAGATGATGGAAAAAATGCCGATGACGATGCCCAGCACGGTCAGCGAGGAGCGCAGCTTGTTGCCGCGCAGTGAGGCGAAGGCGACCTTCAGGACTTCCCAGAATTTCATTATTCGTACCTCAGGGCTTCGACCGGGTCCATCTTGGCCGCCGTCCAGGCCGGGGCCAGGCCGGAGACGATGCCGGTCAGCAGGGATATGGAAATGGCCAGCACGATGGTGTTCATCTGCACGCTGGTGGGCAGGAACTTGTTGATGAGCATGCTCAAGGCCACGGCCAGCAGCAGGCCGACCAGGCCGCCCATCAGGCAGATCACCGCCGCCTCGGTGAGGAACTGGCCCATGATGGTGCGCCGCTTGGCGCCGATGGCCTTGCGGATGCCGATCTCCTTGGTGCGCTCCTTGACCGAGACGAACATGATGTTCATGATGCCGATGGCGCCCACCAGCAGCGACAGGCCGGTGATGAACAGCCCGACCAGCTTGATCACGCCCACGACCTTGTCGTACTCCGTGGTCAGCCCCTCCTGGGTGTTGACCGAGAAATCGTCCTTCTCGTCGTAGAGCAGGCCGCGCACGCGGCGCATCATGCCGATGGCCTCCTCCTTGGTGGCCTCGGTCAGCTCGGTGCTGCGCGCGCGCACGACGATGGTCACCGTGTCGCGGTCGCGGCGGAAGTACTTGAAGACCGTGCCGATGGGGATGTAGACCTGGTTGTCGGGGTTGAAGTTGCCCAGCATGTTGCTGCCCTGCTTCTCCAGCACGCCGACCACGCGGAAGGGGATGCCGTCTATCTTGACCTCCTGCGAGAGCGGGTCCTGCTTTTCGAACAGGTGAACGGCGACCTCGCTGCCCAGCACGGCCACGTTGCGGGCGCCGCTGCTCTCCGGGGCCGAGAAGAACCGGCCGCGCGCGAAGTTGAAGTTGGTGGTGCGCACGTAGCCGTCAGTGGTCCCGGTCATCAGCGTGCCCTCGACGTAGTTGTCGCCGTGGAGCACCTTGTGCATGGTCAGGATGGTCGGGGCCACGGCCAGCGGCAGCTTGGCCAGCTTCGCGAAGCGCTCGTACTGCTCCAGGGTGACGTTCTTGCGGTTGCGCATCAGGAAGAAGTCCTCGTCGCTGAACCAGGCGTACTTGTCGATGTAGAGATTGTCGGCGCCCAGGGCGCTGATGCCGTCGACGAAGGCCTTGTCGATGCCGTTGATCGCCGTGGCCATCAGCGCCACCGAGCAGATGCCGATGACGATGCCCAGCATGGTCAGGATCGAGCGGGCCTTGTTGGCGCGAATGGCGTTCAGGGAGATCACCAGCCCCTCCTTCCATTCGAACAGGTGGTGGCGCACGACTAATTCCCCCGGTTGGGGACGGTGCGGTCCGCCACCGGCTTGTCGCTCTCGACCTTGCCGTCCAGCAGGCGGATGACGCGCTTGGCGTGGTTGGCGATGTATTCCTCGTGCGTGACCAGGATGATGGTGTTGCCCAGCTTGTAGATTTCTTGGAACAGGGACATGATGTCCTCGCCGGTCTTGGAGTCGAGGTTGCCGGTGGGCTCGTCGGCCAGGATGATCGAGGGGCCGACCACCAGCGCCCGGGCGACGGCGACGCGCTGGCGCTGGCCGCCGGAGAGCTCGTTCGGCTTGTGCAGCATGCGCTCCTTCAGGCCGACGCTGGCCAGGGCCTGCTCGGCCTTCTGGCGGCGCTCGCCGGCGGGGACGCCGGCGTAGATCAGGGGCAGCTCGACGTTGTGAAAGGAGGTGGCGCGGGGAAGGAGGTTGAAGGTCTGGAAGACGAAGCCGATCTCGCGGTTGCGCACCTCGGCCAGCTCGTTGTCGCTCATGTCGCTGACGTTGGTCCCCTTCAGGATGTACGAGCCGCTCGTCGGCGTGTCCAGGCAGCCCACGATGTTCATCAGCGTCGATTTTCCCGAGCCTGAGGGCCCCATGATGGCCACGTACTCGTTGCGGTCGATCTTCAGCGAGACGTCGTCGAGGGCGTGGACCTCCTCGTCCCCGACCTGGTATACCCGGGAAATGTTTTCCAGATTGATGATGTTCATGTTGTCTCGGCTGGCGGCCTCAGTTCTTTTTCCCGCCCTTCCCGGCTTTGCCCTTGCTTTCCAGCTGCACCTTGGACTTGTCCTGCAGCTCGCTGGAGATGGCCCGGTAGGGGCCGCTGACCACTTCCTCGCCCGCTTTCAGGCCGGAGATGATCTCGATGTATTCGTTGTCGCTGATGCCGATCTTCACTTCCTTCATGGCCACGGCGCCCTTGTCCACCACGAAGACGACCTCCTTGGGCTTGCTCTGCTTTTTCCTGCTGGTCTTGCCGGCGATCAGCTCGCGGCTGGAGTCCGGAGTCGCGCCGGAGGCGGCTTCCTCGGCGGAGCGGGCGGTGACGCTCTGGATCGGGACTGTCAGAACGTTGTCCTTGGTTTCGACCTCGATGTCGGCGTTGCAGGACATGCCCGGGCGCACCTGGGGGTTGAAGTCGCTGAGGGCGATCTTGATGGCGAAATTGACCACTTCCTCCTGTGTGCCCATGCCGGTGGTCTTGGCCGAGTTGGCGATCTGGGTGACCTTGCCGTTGTAGGTGATGTTCTTGAAGGCGTCGAGCTCGATCCTGGCCGTGTCGCCGATCGACACCAGCACCACGTCGTTCTCGTCCACGTCGACGATGGCCTCCATCTTGCCCAGGTCGGCCACGGTCATCAGGTTGGTGCCCTGGCTGAAGCCGCTGCCCAGCACGCGCTCGCCCAGCTCGACGTTGAGTTTGCTGACCGTGCCGTCCATGGGCGAGTAGATGGCCGTCTTGTTCAGGCTCTCGCCGGACTCCTTCAGTGCCGCCTGCGCCTGCTGGACATAGCCCTGCTGGGCTTCCAGCTGGGCGCGGCTGGAGTCCAGGTCGGCCTTCATCTTGTCCAGCTCCTGCTGGTTGGTGAAGCCGCTGCGGAAGAGCTCCTGAGTGCGCCGGTAGTTGGCCTCGATGAAGTTCATCTCGACCTTTTTCATCTCCAGGGTGGCCTGGGCCGATTCCAGGTTGGCCTTGGCCCGATCGCGCTGGGCGGCATAGGAGTCGGGTTTGATGCGGATCAGCAGCTGGTTCTTTTTGACGCGATCGCCTTCCTGGACCGGCAGCTCGACGATCTCGCCGGTCACTTCCGGGGTGATGACCACCTGGTAGACGGGATTGATGATGCCGGTGGCCGACACCAGCTGGGTGATGTCGCGCCGGGCGGCCTTCTCGGTCTGCACCATGATGCCGGGATCCCTCTTGCCGCATACCACCGATTTCAGTATCAGCAGGAGGACAATGCTCCCCACGGCGATCCAGACGATTTTTTTGCGCGACTTCACTTTTTTGCCGTTCTTTCCATTGGCCATCTGTCTTTTCTCCTTGCGCGTGCCGCCGGCCTCCCGATTTTATGCATCAAGCCGTCGGGGATCGGGGGGCATCTTCCTGGCACGCTATGGGAGTATACGAAGCGGAGAGGCCGTTTGTTCCCGGGGAAACGCAAGGAAACGGTTGGTTCGAAAATGAGCAGTCCCGACTTCGTGACGCGTAACGCGTGACGCGTGACGCGTGACGCGAAAAAAGAGAAGAATCGATCAATTTCGTCGCGAAAAAAGATGGCCGGGCTCCTTCCTTTCCGTAAACCGTAAACCGATTGCGATTTCTATTGATTACACTTCCACTGAATTTCGCTCCGGGCTCCTGCTTGCACGAACACGGGCACAAGGAGTTCGTTGAGTTTTTTGCCGGTTACTCAAGCCGGTCCCAATCGGCAATCATTTCCAGCCGCAATTGCACGCGGCCGTCGGCCTGCCAGCTCTCCGAGGAGTTGTAGTCCCACTTCAGGTACTCGGAGCCGCCGCCGCTCTCGGTGGTGATCAGGAAGCGGTTTTCCAGATGGCCGAAGTACATGGCCTGGTCGCGCGTCGACTCCTGGTCGCCGCCGCTGGGATCGACCGGCACCCAGCCGTTATTGGGCAGGTACACCTCCACCCAGCGGTGGTAGACGAAGTCGAAGCTGGCGTCCTCGCCGCGCACGACCACCGAGCCCGCGTAGCGCGCCGGCAGCCCGGCGGCGCGGCACATGGCGATGTAGACGAAAGCGTACTCCGAGCAGGAGCCCGAGCCGCGCTGCAGCACCGTGGGCGCCACGTCCCAGCCGCCGATGCGCAGGTAGACCATCCTGTCGTGCAGCCAGTCGTAGAGGTCGCGGGCGATCCAGTAGGGGTTGTCCGGACGGGTGACGGCCTCCTTGATCGCCGCCTGGATGACCGGGTCCTGGAGGCGGTACTTGTCGTCGTCGGCCAGGTAGCGGTTGCGCACGTCGGCGGGGATGTCCTTCAGCGTTCCCGCCTTCTCCGGGAAGAGATGGTACATCACGTCGTAAATTTTGGCCTTGACGCGCATGCGGGTCGAGGCGCGCTCACCGGGCTTGAGGGAGGTTTTCCGGAAGCGGGCCACCTCCTGGCCCCAGCGGTCGATCAGCCTGGCATCCGGGACCTCGGGGAACTCGACAGCCAGGATGTCCTGGGTGGAGCGCTGCTTGGGCAGGGCCAGGTAAACATCCAGATCGGTCACGGTGCCGGGGCCGAAGTTGATGACGTCGTGGGTGAAGGTGACCAGGGCATTCCGCTCCCTGGCGCGCGTGTACGCGCCGTCAACGAAGACGGCGACCCCGGCGATCTCGTCATTCTGGTAGTCGGCGACCCACAGGCCGTTCCTTGCCCAGGTCATGCCCCAGGGATAGGGGCCGGGGGCGGGCAGGACCATGATGACGCGTCCCTTGACCGGGTCGATGCGGTAGAGCTCGTCCCTCGAGCGATCGGCCAGCCACAGGTAATTCCCGTCCCAGGCCAGGCCGCGCGGGTCGCCGGCGGGGGCCTTCAGGGTCCTGATCGTCGTCCCATCGTCGGGACTGATCTGAAAGATCTCTTTTGTGCCGTTGTCGGAGACCCACAGGGTCCTGCCGTCCCAGGCCAGCCCCTGCGGGTCGGAGGCCGGCGCCATGATCACCTTCAGGGTGCGGCCGCTGGCCGGGTCGATTTGGTAGATCTTGCCGCAATAGTCCTCGGCGGAGGTGTTGGTGAAATCCATGTCGGCGATCCAGAGAGCCCGGCCGTCCCAGGCCAGGGCGGTGCAGAAATAACCGGGAGCATCAAAGGTCGCCAGCACCTTGCCGTCGGCCGCGTCGATGCGGTAGAGCATGTCGCTGTCGCGGTCTACGGTCCAGAACGCCTGGCCGTCGAAGGCCAGGCCCGTTGTGCAGGGCGAAGGAGCGGGCAGCTTTTTGACCACCGTGCCGGGTCCGGAAAACAGGAAGATCGTCAGGAAAAGAATTGCCAAGGCGGTGAATGTCATTTTTTTCATGAACGACCTCCTGAAAATTAATTTTAAGAGGAGGGATAAAAAATGTCAACGACCGCTTTCTTTAACGGCGAACGGCGAACGGCGAACGGCGAACTCTGTGTTATAATCAATCATGCCTGTTCAGCGAAAGCCTTTCGTCGCGCTCATCGTTTCTTCCGCCGGCCTGATGCTGCTGCTGGGCTATTTCTTCGTCCGCCTCTACCTGCACGGCGGCAACGAACAGCTCTGTGTCCTGATCCTGCTGCTGAAGGTCGTCGGACTGCTCGCCTCCTTCGTGCTGGTGCTGGGCACCCTGGACGCACCGGTATTCAAGCGCTTCTGCCCGAGGAATCCCATTTTCGACTGCAAGCGGGTCATCGACTCGCCGGCGGGGATGGTGCTCGGCCTGGTCCATACAGCCGACCTGGGGGTGCTCTATTTCTCCGGCACGCTGCTGGTCCTGCTTATCTCCGCCTTCAGCCCCGGCTTCTACTACCAGGCGCTCTACCTGGGGCTGCTCAACCTGCTGACGCTGCCCTACACGGTCTTCTCGGTGGCGTACCAGGTCTTCCGGATGAAGCGCGGCTGCGCCCTCTGCCTCATCGTGCAGGCGGTCTTCTGGCTCGAGTTCTGGCAGTTTTATCCTTTCGTCTTCGGCACGAGGCCCGATTTCGCCTTCGACCTGCCCACGCTGCACCCGCTGCTCATCGGCCTCGGCCTGCCCGCCGCCCTGTGGCCGTTGCTGCGCCATTTGCTGGAAAAGGCATATGCCAGACATGAAGAAAAGTAAGTAGACGTTCGAAGTTCGACGTTCGAGGTTCGAAGTATTGGAAAACAGCATGAGGTCGACTCCATTGCTGTTTATTTTCTTTCTTCAACGTCGAACATCGAACTTCGAACGTCGAACCTTATTTCTTCTATCTTAGTGATTCCAGCGCCTTGATCAGCGCCGTGACGAACTCATTCACCGGCGTGGGGATGCCGTGCCTCCTGCCCAGCTCCGCGATGGCGCCGTTGATGAAGTCGATCTCGGTGGGCCGGCCGCGGCGGAAATCCTGCAGCATGGAGGTGATGTTGTCGGAGGTGACGAAGCGGTTGACGAAGGCGGCGTCGACGCCGATCTCCACTCCCTCGGCGGCGGCCACGGCGCGGCCCTCATCCAGGATCGGCTCCTTGAGGGGATCGAAGCGTTCCCCGGCCACCAGGCGGTTGTGCCCCTGCAGCAGGACCGAGAGGGGGTTGATCACCGCGTTGACCAGCAGCTTGGTCCAGAGGTCCTTCCGGATATCCCTGCTTTCCGCGACTTGAACCGGCAAGCCCTGCAGCAGCGGGAAAAACGGCGTCGCGGCGAAGGCGGGCTCGACGCGGATACTGCCGCTGAAGCAGCGCACGTGCCCGGGGGCGATGAAGGTCGCTCCCATGGCCACGATGCCGATGAAGACGTTCTCCGGCCGCAGTGGCGCGGTTCGCAGGGCCTTGATTGCCAGATCCTTTATGCCGTGGCCGTTCTGCAGCAGCAGCACCGCCGTCGTCGGCCGCAGGAAAGGGATGCAAGCCGCAAGCGCCGCTTCCAGGTCGCCGGCCTTGACGGTGACGATCAACAGCGTATCGTCGAGGGGGAAGTCGACCGCCTCGCGGGCCCGGAGCCGGACCGCCCCGGTGAACATCCCTTCGACTTTCAGCCCGGTTTCATTGACGGCCCGCACGTGGTCGCGGCGGCCGACCAGGAGTGTCTCCCGGCCGGATTTCTGCGCCAGCGCGGCGGCGATGACCGAGCCGATGGCGCCGCCGCCCAGGACGACCGCTTTCAGCTTGCCGGAAACATTTTTCATGCGCTTGTTATATCAGACAATCCCAGTTCGTGTCGAGCCGGGCTTCCAGGAAGAATCCGCTTTTTCCTGTCACCGTCACTGGAGAAATGATACAATATCTTCAAGGAGTGCCCATGCGCCGATCAAGGATCCTTTTCCTTATCCTGGTTTCTCTCGGCCTTCTCGTTTCCTGCGACCGTCATGAGGATCTCGCGCTGTTGGAGAGGCTGCAGCGGATTCCCGGGCTGGCCGTGACCGAGATCGCTCCCCTGGCCGGCTTCGCCCAGGCTTTCCAGGTCGATCTCACCCAGGACATCGACCATGCCGCCCCGTCCCGGGGGACATTCCAACAGCGCCTCTACCTCTCTTTCCGCGACGAGGATGCGCCGACTGTTTTTTACACCACGGGCTACGGCGTCTCGCGCAACTATGAGAGCGAGCCAGCCGCCTTGCTGCAGGCCAACCAGGTGCTGCTGGTCCACCGCTATTTTCCCGACGCCGTCCCCTCAGCGACTGACTGGACGTTCCTCACTACCGCCCAGGCTGCTGCCGACCAGCACCGGGTGCGGGAGAAGCTGGCGGGCGTACTGCCCGGCAAGTGGGTCAGCAGCGGCGCCAGCAAGGGGGGGATGACCGCCCTCTATTACCGCTTCTATCATCCGGGCGACGTCGCGGCCACGATCGCCTACGTGGCGCCGATCATGGAGCAGGCCGACGATCCGCGCTTCGCCTCCTTCCTCGGCTCGCTGGGAACAACGGCGTGCCGTGAAAGGATCCGCCGCTTTCAGCGCCAGGTCTTGGGGCGGCGGACGGCCATGCTCGCCCTGGCGCACTCCCACGCCCTGGATAGAGGCTATGCCTTCACCGTCTTCAGCGTGGCCGAGGCATTCGAGTATGCCGTCAGCGAGTATCCCTTCGCCTTCTGGCAGTACGGCAGCGGCGACTGTGGCGCCATTCCCGCCGAGAGCGCCTCCGACCAGGAGTTGTTTGACCACCTGGTCGCCGTATCGCCGCTCTCTTTTTACGCCGATGCCGACTACCGCCATTATCGTCCGCTCTTCTACCAGGCCTACACCGAGATCGGTTATTGCCCCTATGTCGTCGACGGCATCCGCGACCTGCTGCTGGCGGTCCCCGAGCCTTCCTACCGCGCCTTCGCCCCGCGCGATGTGGAGCTGGTGTTCCGTCCCGAGGTCATGGCGGCGGTCGCTCCCTGGCTGCGGAACCAGGGCGAGCGCATCGTTTATGTTTACGGCGGCAACGATCCCTGGACGGCGGCGGCGCTCGACCCCGCGCCCGGGCTCGACGTCCTGCAGGTGGTGCAGCCGGGCGCAAACCACGGCGTGAAGATCAGGGACTTGGACCAGCAGGGCGCAGTGATCGCCGCGCTCGAGCGGTGGCTGGAGATCGATATCGACGAGAGCCGGCTGGCCGGCGTTGCTGAAGCGGAAGAGGAGCGGCATAGGTTCTGATTGTCAGGTCAAGGAACGATCTGGTGGTTTCAGAGATCGGGTCAGTTTGATTAGCAGCCAAATTGCGAGCTGTCGCCATACGTGATTCGACAAAGCAAGCGATCGCTCTGTTGCTGTTCCTCGCCATTTTTCACTAGAGTTCGTAGCTCAGCCTGACTCCGACAGTACCGCGGCTTTCCTCGCGGTAGACCTGGTCCAGGAACATGGTATAGAAGATCCCCGGGCGCAGCCGGCCCCGACTCCAGGAGATTCCCAGCGCCGCCTGATGGTAGAGGTGAAAAAAGAACTCGTCGTGGAAACCGGTCAGGTGAACACTACCGGCCCATTCTGCCTTCAGCTCTAGCGGTCCGATGCTCTTGCCGGCGGAGATTCCGCCCTGGACATACAGTGGATTGGCGTCTCCGCCGCGCGGCAGCATAATGAGCGCTCCCCCCTCCAGCCCGGCGCGCCAGCCGCCCTTCAGGGTCTGGTAATGGCTGACCCGCACGAAGGGCGTCGTGACGTCCAACGATTTGGGAAATTCGGGAAAGTCGGCCTGAATGCCGATCGTCTGCAGGAGCGTGCACTCCCGGTAGCCGCCCCGGGAACAGTTCATGGTCGGCAGGTAGACGCCGGCCGTGAACGAGGTGCTCCGGTTCTCCTTCTTTTTCAGGATGCCGCGCAGCGCGAAGGAGACGCAGCCCAGTCCGCCGGCGGATTCGGTCGTCTTCTCCTGATTCCAGTTGACGAACGAATTCCGGTAGCGCAGGTACGGCAGCGCCGCGACCAGCTGGAGCCGATCGCTGATGCGATAGCAGGCCGACAGGTCGTACAGCCCCGACAGCACGTCCGTGCCGTTGTCCTCATCGGTACCCGCTTGCGGCCAGAAGTAGCGCAGCGTGATCTGGCCCTTGCCTTCGGGCGGCGGGCCTTGCAGCAGGAGCGACTGGGCCACTCCCCATGCCGGCAGCGTCAGCAGGCACAGCGCGGCGATGAATGTTCTTTTCCTCATGTTTTTCCCCCCTGGCATGGAGCGCATGCCATGGGTGGAACACCCGGGATGAGGCGGAGAGTCACCTTGGGAAGAATGACCGCCCGGGAAGCCGTGTTAAAAAAAGTTTTCGCGCTTCGCCATGAAAGGCCGGGCCGGCCTGGGTTGGCAGAAGGATTCAGCCGTCCATTGTCAGTCGCATGCCGTCCGCCGGCTCGTCTTCGGCCGCATCGGCGCCCTTCAACAGCATTCGCGCCGGGCCGCTGAGTGTCACCTCGGGCAGCAGCGTGTCGTAGTCGAACGGACTGATCCAGCCGCGGGCCAGCATCTTGCGCGAAACGTCGGCGTAATAACCCTGCAGCCAGGGGCGCAGCCGCCCTTCGTCGCCGAAGAAGCCGGCGAAACGCTTGGGACGCGGGATGATCGCCGCCATGAAAATGGCTTCAGCCAGCGTCAGCGCCGCCGGCTCCTTGGCGAAATAAAAGCGCGCCGCCTCGCGGGCGCCGTAGACGTCCGGCCCCCACTCGATGATGTTCAAATAGGTCTCCAGCATGCGTTCCTTGGAGACCAGGCGGTTGGCCTCGATGAGCCAGGTGATGAGCAGCTCCTCCAGCTTGCGGGCGATGGTCTTGTGCCGGCGCAGGTAGAGGTTTTTGACCAGCTGCATGGAGATGGTGCTGGCGCCGCGCACGAAGCGCCCCGCCTTGAGGTTGGCGACGATCGAGTCCTTGAAGGGCTCGAGCAGGAAACCGTTGTGGCTGAAGAAGGCGCCGTCCTCGGAGATCAGCACCGCGTGCTTCAGGAAGTCGGGAAGGTCGCCGAGTGGTACGAAGTCGGGATTCTCGGAACCGACCACGAAGGAACGCAACGGCCGGTCGCCCTCGTAAACCGTATATTGGAAAGGGTTGGCGAAGTGGCGGAAGTCGGTGTTACCGAAGCGGCGGATGCGGAAGCCGCTCTTTTTCAGGTCAACATCGAGCTCGAGCTCCTCGGGGCGCGAGAGGTCGATGGCGAAGTCGAGATGGAAGGCCAGCTCACCGCCGGCGCGCATGCCGGCCAGACGGGTGAAGAGGCCCGCCGGCAGCGAGGTGAACAGGTCGCCGGCGGCGAAGCGCGTCTCGGGGATATGCAGCCGCAGCTGCCGGGTCGGCCGCGTCTGGAAACGGATGGCCGGCCGGAAGCGGAGCTTGTGGAGCCGGGCCCGGGTCGGTTCGCGCAGCTCGAAATGATCGCGCCCGATGTCCAGGGCGAAGTCCAGGGAGGCGGCGGGGAGGAGCACGTCGCCGGCGGCGATGCGCGCATGGTTCAGCGCCAGTCCGCTGACGGCCAGAGATCCCTCGAGGCGGAACACCTCCTGCCGGCGGCCGCGGCTGGCCAGCATGATCTTCGCCGATTCGAAGCCGACCTTCAGCCCCCATTGCCGTTCGCTGAACGGCAGGGACGAATCCCCGGGGAGCGGCCGCGGGTGCAGGCGGAGCTCCAGCCGCCGGCTGTTGCGCTCGATCCTGCCCTTGACCCGGCAGGCCCATTTGCGGCCCTGGTCGAATACTTCCAGCATCGTTTCAAAGGCCGGTCCCCGAAACTCCAGGCGCGGGATGTAGAGGGCCTGCTGGACGCCGTCGATGGCGCTGTGCAGCGTGAAGCGGTCGATCTCCACGCTGTCGGGGAGCAGGCGGAAAACCACGTCGAGCAGGCGATCGGCCCGGGCCCCGTAGTCCGGTGCCGGGCCGGAGGCGGAGGGAGGCGCTTTCATCGTCTGCGCTTCGGCCTTCTTGGGCATGGCGGCGGCGGCCGGCGACGGCGGGGTGTTCCCCGGCCGCAGGTCGACCTGCAGGCCGCTCAGCGCCAGGCGCCGGGGGAGAGCCTTGCCCAGCAGCATCTTGCCGGGGTCCATGGCGACCAGCGCCCGCTCCAGGGAAACAGCCAGCGAACCGTCGGCTGCCCGCAGCCTGATCTTATGCATCTCGACCCTGGCCAGGCCGTGGAATCTTGCCGCGCCGATCTCGACGATCGTTCCGGGGTTGTCCCGGGCGAAGGAGCGAAGCCTGTTGTCGAGGACGCCGCGCAGGACGGCGTTGCGGAAAGCGAAGAACCCCAGGGCCAGAGCGGCAATGATGCCCAGCGCGATCAGCCCGGCGCAGCGCAGGGCTCTGCGGGTCGGCTTGGCGGCCAGGCGGCGCCGCAGCGCCGCCCAGAAACCCCGCAGGACCGCCCGCGCCGGCTGGGCACAGGCACGGGCCCGGGCCGGGAGGGAGCGGAGCCGTTTGAGCAACCACTTGAACCGCTTGAACTTGCACCTCCGGAAATTCATCGGCCCAGATTGTAGCCTATCGCAGGCGGGGAGGAAAGAGGCGCCGGCTGCGGGGACACACTCAGGACGAGGCGAACCTTGAGCGGCGGAACTTTTTCTCCAGCTCGCCGGCGATGTCGGCGGGATTGGTCAGCGGCATGCCGTCGGCCTGGACCTCATAATCCAGCAACCGCGCTTTCTTGATTTTTTCCAGGCCCGGCAGCTTGGTGCGGTGGGTCGTTTCCAGGTGGCGGCCTCTCCCGTCGACCAGGATCACCTTGGGCAGAAAGACGCCGGGACGGCCGATGAAGGCCTCCATGATGCGCTCGGCCTCCTCGAATTCCGCGCGCGAGGCCCGGCCCAGCGCCTCGTAGCGATAGATCTCGCGGCCGTCCCAGGTGGTCACCGTGGCCCAGCTCTCCGAGATCTTGGAGTCGATGGGCGCGTCCAGGTTCAGGGTGTCATGGCCGCTGGGCATCAGCAGGATCTTGCCGCCGCCGCCTTCCACGTTGGCGGCGTACTTGGGCACGGTGATGCCCGCCATCCAGCCCTGCAGGTGCTTCATGTACAGCTTGCCGACCTGGATCGGGGTGATGAAGTGAACGATGCCTTTCTCCTTGTGGCACTGCAGCAGGTAGTAGGGGTGGACGCCGATCCAGAACATGCGGCGGAAGGTCTCGGCCAGCGTGCGGTAGTAGTCGTTGACGTGGTTCAGCAGCACGGTCTGGTTGCGCACGGTGAAGCCGTGCCCGCGGATGCGCCGGACGGCTGCGGCCAGGTCGGCGGTGATCTCACGGTAATGGTTGATGTGGGTCATGAAATACACGTACTTCTCGATGTGGCCGGAGTAGCGGTTGGCCGAAGCCTTGATCAATTCCAGCAGGTCGTCGGTCACGGCCATGGGCAGGACCACCGGGACGCGGGTGGCGATGCGGATGACGCGCAGGTGCTCGATGCGGCTCAATTCCTCCAGCACGTACTGCAGGCGCGGGCGGCTGATCATCAGTGCGTCGCCGCCGGTGACCAGCACCTCGCTGATATTGCGGTTGAGGCCGATGTAGAAAAGCCCGCGGTCGATCTCGGCGCGGTTGACCTCCACCGTGTCGTCGAGGGACTTGGCCCGCTGGCAATGAACGCAATAGGAGGCGCAGCTGGTGTTCTGGGCCACGAACAGGGCCACGCGGTTGGGGTAGCGCTGGTAGACCGAGCCGAAACTGCGCGAGCTCTCGTTCATGGCGCCCTCCACGCCCGTATCGGGAAAGAGCAGGTTGGCCGGCGTGGGCACGCTCTGCCAGAAGACGGGATCGAGCCGCTTGTGCGCCTTTTCCCCGGGCAGCATCTCCGGGTGGAATGGATCTTCCTGCATGAGCGAGGCATAATAGGGGGTGATGCGCAGCGGCTGCTTGCCCTGGGAGCGCAGCGTGTCCACGGTGCGGGCGATTTCCCGTTCCTGGAAGGAGCTCAAGCGAATCACCTTCTTGAGCTGGTCGACGCTGCGGATCGAGTTCTGCAGCTGCCAGCGCGGATCGTTCCACTGCATTTCGTCCACCCCGCGCCACAGCCGGAACTGATTGAATTTCCTTGGCTCGAACAGGATGCCTCTGCTTTTCTTCATGACTTCCTCCACCGGGTCACAAGCGGTCCTGATCCGGATTATAGGGAATCCCCCCCCTCTTTACAACCCCGGCGGCCGGCGGCCAATGCCGTTGTTCCGGCAGCGAGGGTTGCATCGCCGGCGAGTTTCCTTTATCCTTGGCCGGGAGAAGGATCACCATGAAAGAAGACCTCGTTCGCTGGGTGGAATCGATCGTGCCCTGGCTGCTGGCGCACGGACCGCGCATCGCGCTCATCGTCGTCGGTGCCTGGCTGCTGAACAGGATCGCGCGCAAACTCATCGAGAAGACGGTGCGCCTGGCCGTGCGCGGCGAAGATTTCTCCTCTCCCGAGGCCGAGAAGAAGCGCGAGGACACGCTGATCCATATTTTCGCCGTCACCCTGCGCGTCATCGTTCTGATGATGGCGCTGCTGATGGTGCTCCAGGAGTTGGGGGTGATGATCGCGCCCATCCTGGCCGGCGCCGGCATCGTCGGCCTGGCCTTCGGTTTCGGCGGCCAGTACCTCATCCGCGACGTCATCGCCGGGCTGTTCATCGTCCTGGAGAACCAGTACCGCATCGGCGACGTGGTCGACTTCGGCGGCACGGCCGGCCTGGTGGAGGACATCAGCCTGCGGCGCACCGTCCTGCGCGACCTGGACGGCACGGTGCACTATGTTCCGCACGGGGAAATCAAGACCGTGTCCAATCTCTCCAAGAGTTTTTCCCGGGTGAACCTGGATATCGGCGTGGCCTACGGCTCGGATATCGAGCGGGTCGCCGCGACGGTGGATCGCGTCGGCCGCGAACTGGCCGAGGACCCGCGCTGGCGAACACTGATCATCACGCCACCGCGATTCGTGCGCGTCCAGGATCTCGCCGAATCGGCGGTGGTCATCAAGGTCCTGGGCGACACGCAGCCGCAGAAGCAGTGGGACGTGGCCGGGGAAGTGCGCCGGCGCCTCCTCGTTGCCTTCGCCCGCGAGGGGATCGAGATCCCCTTTCCGCAAATGGTCGTGCATCAGCCCCGGAAGAAGCAGCCAGCCAACTCTTAGTGTGAGTGTTCGTGCCAGCAAAAAAAAACGGGGCTTTTCTGAACGGTTGATGGTCGTGATCGAGGCTGGAGTCGTCGATGAAAGGAAACGATCCATCGTGATTCACGATTCGTGATTCGTGACGGCAAGCGGTCGTACTGACCCTTGTAACGGGTGATTGGACCCGCAGGGGCGGATTTCCTCCCTTTCACTTTTCCCCGGTTTCTTTTCACTGAGGTTCAATCATCGCTGAACGCCCGGCATGCAGCCAAGCATCCGCTGCCAACGTGGAACGTGGAACATGGAACGTGGAACATGGAACATGGAGCGTGAACCTCCGCAGGACCGTCGTGCTGACAAGTTGTTGAATGATTTTAAAAATGAATCTTTTTTGCTATACTGGAATCAATGAAAGGGAATGCGTCTTCTTTGCCGAAAGGCGCGCTGCGCCTGATCCCGACGTTCAGGGGCGATGGCTGAGCAGCGTTGCGACCTGCCCGTCCTGCTGCTCCACAACCTGAACCCCGAGTGGACGCCGGAAGAGCGCAGGGAAACCCAGGAGGATGTCACGGCATTCGCCGAGGCCCTGCAGGAAGTGGGGCATCCCCTTGAGGTCGTGGCGCTCGAGGACGAACGCCTGGCCAAGCGCCTGAGCGGCTTCGATCCCGGCGGGCACATCGTGTTCAACTGGTGCGAGCAGCTGCCCGGCGTCTCGCACAGCGAGCCGGATGTCGCCGCCGTGCTGGAGCATCTGGGCTTTGTCTTCACCGGTTCCTCGCGCGAGGTGCTGTCGCTTTCCTACGACAAGCCGCGGGTCAAGCGCCTCCTGGACGAGGCGCGCCTGCCCACGCCGCCCTGGGCCGTATTCCACGCTCCCGATGCGGGCGAGTGGGACATTTTCCCGGCCATCGTCAAGGCGGCCCACGAGCATTGCAGCATCGGCATCTCGACCGAATCGGTCGTTAATTCGCCCGCCGAGTTGGAACGCCGCGTCGCCTTCATCCTGGAAACCCACCGCCAGCCCGCGCTGGTCGAGGAGTTCATCGACGGGCGGGAGCTGCACCAGGGGGCCTGGGGAAACGGCAAGGTTTCCGCCCTGCCGGCGACGGAGATGGATTATGGCGAGCTGACCGACGTGCGTGAGCGGCTGTTCACCTACGAGGCCAAGTACGATCCCAGGTCGCGGCTGTATGAAAAGATCGCCTTGCACGTGCCGGCGCTGCTGGAACCGGCTGAGGAAAGCGAGCTCGAGCGCATCGTCCTGGCCGCCTACCAGGCCTCCGGCTGCCGCGACTACGGGCGCATCGACGTCCGCCTGCGCGGCGGCGTTTTCCATGTGATCGACGTCAACCCCAACCCCGACATCAACCCGCTGACCTCGCTGACCCAGGCCGCCGCCGATGCCGGTTATTCCTACGGCGAAATGGGCAGCCGCATCGTGAACCTGGCCGCGGCCCGGCATCCTCGATTCAGAACGCAGATCTGAAGATAAGCAACAGTGTCAGTGACAGTGTCAGCAAGACATCAAAGCGATCGGTTGTGCATTAGTTAACACTTTTGTTGA
>DIXU01000018.1:0-56888 GCA_002436105.1 Candidatus Aminicenantes bacterium UBA6072
AAGGGGTAGAGTGGTAAAGGGGTAGTATGATTATCAGTGCTTGACTTTGTGACTTTGGAAAGAATGGGGACGGAAGCCAGCGGGGACGGAGGATTGATTATTTACTTTTCGCTGAAGCCTAATGGCTGGTATAGATCTTGTTGACGATCTTCCAGCCCGCGGCGAAGCGCAGGAGCGAAAGGTAATCGGTATAGACGTGCTTGTCGCCGACCAAAAATTTCACCTTGGCCACGGCCGCGTTGCCGGTGATGTCGATGAGCGGGAACTCCATGTTGATCAAATTCGCCGGCGGGAACTTGCCGGCCGCCTTTTTCGCCTCGGTCATCTTGATCCAGTCGGCGATGGGCAGGATGGCCAGGGCGTCGTCCTTGATCCCCAGCAGGCGGAACTCGGGATGAAAGCCCTTCCTGACCAGCTCCACGTCGCCGACGTTGCACAGCCCGTCGCGATAGGCGCTCAAAATGACCGCCTGGATGGCCGCCTCGTCTTCCCCTTCGGGCGCGGCCCACATGAACCCGCAGCCCAGCAACATAACCAGCATGACTCCGGTGATTCTTTTCATTCCATCCTCCTGGGGATCGATTTTTAATTCGAGCTACTGTTCCAACTTCTTGAGCATTTCCCGGCCGTTGCGGTTGTTCGGGTCCAATTCCAGCGATTTGCGGTAGCTGGCGATCGCCTGCTCTTTCCGGCCGGCCTTGGCCAGGGCCTCGCCCAGGCTGTCCCAGGCATTCCCTGAGCCCGGGAAAAGCTGAGTGTTCTTCTCGAACACGAAGAGGGCGGCGTCGATGCGGTTCTCCTGCAGCAGCCGGTAGCCCAGAGCGTTGAAATCGCCCTCGTCAAACACCGGGCCGTTGCTCTCGCGCCCGGCCAGAAGCTCCTGGAGCTTTTTCTCCGCGGCCGGGATACCGCCCTCGGCCAGGGCCTTGCCGAAGAGCTCGGCGGCGGAGCCCAGCCTGGCCTTGCGCAGCGCCAGCCTGGCCTGCTCGATCCGCGGTCGCTCCCAGGAGAACATGGGCTCGATGGTTTCGCCCTCTTTCATGCTCGCCTCGGCGCTTGCGACGTCGCCCAAACCGAGATAGGCTTGCGCCAGCGAGGAATACGTGTCGGCGATTTCGGGAAAGTTCGCGCGGCAGGCGCGCAGCAGGCCGATGGTCTCGGCGTATTGCCGGCGTCCCAGGAGCTGAACCGCCTGCTGCAAGGCTTCTTCGGGGGCGAAGTAGTACGTGCCGCTTTTTGCCGTTAATTCGCGATTGAGCATGGCGATGGCCGCTTCGGCCCCATTGTCCTTCGCCAGTCGTGCATATTCATCCACCAATGATATTTTTACATCCACGAGGCTTTTCGCCTCATCCTGGAGCGCGGGAACGCCCTTTTCCAGGTACATCCTGGCGAATTCCAGCATCCGGTCGCGTCCGGCGGCGATATCGGCCGCGGTGTTGATGACGCGCAGGTCGGGCGGGATACCGACGCCGTCCCAGCAGACGCCTTCATGGTCCCGGCTTTCCTTGAAGGCCACCCAGAGGGTCCAGCCGTTGGGCATCCTTTCGGGAAACTGGGAGGAGAAAGCTCCTTCGGTGGTATCGCCCACCACCGTGACATGCGGCAGCACGCGCATGGCCATGGTGAAGCCTTCGGCGGCGCTGGCGCTGACCCGGTCCGTCAGCAGCACCGTGGGCCCGGTGAACTGCAGCGGCCCGCCCGGCTCGATGTGGCGGAAGCTTTCGGGCCAGAAATCGTCATGCTTCGGGCCATAACGGGTCCGGTCTGTTTCGAAGTGGCGCCGGCGGTCGGCAAAACGGCCGGCCACGATCTCCACGGAACGGCCGGTGCCGCCCGGGTTGTTGCGTACGTCGACGATCATGACCCTGGCCTTGTGGAATTCAGCCATGACGGCGTCGATGGCCTGGGTGATCGGCCCCAGGCCGTCCTTCAGGTCGCCGATATTCAGGTAGCCGACCCCTTCGGCCAGCCAGCCGCTGCTGAAACTGCCGCCCAGGGCATCACTGAACTTGTTCTGCAGATATTTCGACTTCACCAGGTCCAGGGAAAAAGCATCGTTAATGAATCCCTCGTTGCGGCTGCCGCCGACGCGCCGTTTGCCGTCGGCCAGACATACGTGCGCGTCGTTCAAGTGGCCCAGCATGCCCAGCAGGATGTCCCACAATTCCTGGTCGGTCGTCGCTGCCGTGACCATGGGGCGATAGACGCGGTACAGGGCGTCCCAGTCGACGTGCTTGACCTGGAACTGGCCGTAATTGCGGTCGATGGTCTTCCAGACATGCTCGAAATTCAACACGGGGTCTTTGGCCGCGGCTTCCTGGCCGGCGATAAAACCCGGGGCAATCCATGACAATGTTAGAAATGCGGCGATAAAAAACGCTGTTTTTTTCATGTAGCTTCTCTTCCTCCAAAAATGGTACGACAGCGAGCTCATGTTTGTTCCCGCTGCCGGAAATTTTTTTCAAATAGGCCGGAATGGAACGGAATAAATTCAATTTTCTGAATTTATCCCGGTGAAGACCGGGGCATCAGGGTCAACTATAGAGCACTACTTTTTTTATAATGCAAGTCAAAAATAAGCTGCAAAAAGGTTTTCCCAAAGATCGATCTGACAATTCAGGACTTGAACCCGATTCTCCCGCCCTATAAACCCCCGTCGTCCGGGAACATGATCTTCTTCGGGCGGCGCGGGTCCACCAGCACCGGCAGCTTCGCTCCCTTCTGCAGCATGGCCAGCGAGAGCGGGTTCCAGCAGCGCCGGTCGGTGATGGTGTAGCGGTTGCGCCCGGGCGCCTCGATCTCCAGTTGCAGCTCGATCTGCGGCATGTCGTTCACCGTGGTTCCGGTCGTGTCGGCGCTGAGGATGGTGGCGGTGCCCGGGATGCCGTTCTCCCGCAAGCAGGCCGCCTGATGCTTCTGGCGCTTCATGAAGGCCAGCATGGCGCCCATGATCATAAGCTGCAGGACGATCCAGACGATGCCGAACGTCCGCAGCGACATGCTGTCGTCGCTGGCGCGGGCGCCGGGATCGAGGATGCCGATCACCAGCGTCACCACGCCCGGCGCCAGCAGCACCACCCACGTCCACCACCAGCCCTTGTTCAACACCCACATCGCGTCCTCCTGCGGCGGCGGGTCAAGCCGCGTCCTTTGCGGGCCGATCCTGCGCCGAGCGGCGGAACAGCAGGCCCGACACGACGAACAGCATGGCGAAGAACGCGTTCAGGGCCAGCACGCCCGCAAACCCGGGAGGATCCTGCAGGGCGCGCGCCAGGGACTTGCCGATGACCAGCGCGACCACCGGGACCAGCAACTGGGCGAAGGCCGTCGCGAACAGGGCCCAGGCCATGCCCCGCGGCCGGAAGCGCGCGATGCCCACGCCGATGATGCCGATGAAAACCACCAGAAAGTACAGCGCGTTGACGGGATTGTCCTCGCTGCCGATGATGCCCACGGCCAAATTGATCCAGACCAGCAGGAGCGCCGCCGCCACCGCCACGCCCACGGCGGCCCGGTAGGCGACATTGCCCCCCTTGCGCGCGATCAGCTCATACGTGAGACCGCTGCCGAACAGCAGCGCGCCGGCGACTACGAAATCGAACAGATCCCAGTCCATGTCGTCAGTGAACTGCATCGCCGCCAGGGGAACCAGCAGAATGAACCCCGTCACGAGCGCGATGCGCATGATGCTTTTATTCTTCATCAAGTTCTCCTTGAAAACATCCCCGGCCGTCCCAGCGAACATCCAAGAGCAGAGTATCACACAATTCCCCATAGCAAAAGACCCTTCTCGCTAACAAGGAAAAGTGCCTGAGCGGTGGATCCGGAAGCGCAGGATGAAAATGACCTGCTGCCCTCCCACGGCGGCTGCCGCCAGCCGAAGAGTTTCCAGAGCGAGCTGCCCGCGCGCGAAGCGACATCCATGGGGCCGGGATTTGACAAGCGCTCGACGATCATGTATGATCCAGGCACATGGTCCTTGTTTTTTAAAGCTTCTTCTGTCTGCAGCGCCTGATCCCACGTCGGGCGTCATCCATTCCATCCAACCCAAACAGCAAAGGAGCAACGAAATTGAACGAACAAGAGACAAGGATCCGATTGAACGAGCTGGGATTCGACGACTGGTTCGCCGCGCGCCTCGACGGGACGCTGGCGGGGACCCACTCCCTGGCGCGCGTCTCGGCGGTCGACCGCGGCGCTTATCTCATGGTCAATGAAGCCGGCAGCCTCACGGCCGAGCTGGCGGGCAAGTTCCGCTTCAATGCCGGGTCGCCCGCCGACCTGCCCTGCGTGGGCGATTGGGCGTATGTTCAGTACCACAACCAGGGAACCCTGGCCGTCATCCACGGGGTCCTGCCGAGAAGGACATTCCTGCGCCGCAAATCGGCGGGCAGGGACGTGGACTTCCAGATGATCGCGGCGAACATCGATACCGCCTTCATCGTCCAGTCATGCCACTATGATTTCAACCTGCACCGGCTGGACCGCTACCTGGTGATGGCGAATGAGGGGCATATCGAACCGGTCCTGATCCTGACCAAGACCGACCTGGTCAGCCCGGAAGAACTGGAGAAGACGGTCGCGGCCATCCGCCGGGCCGGCATCACGGCCGGGATCCTGGCATTGAGCAACGCCACCGGCGCCGGGCTGGACGAGTTCCGGCGGCTCATGGCCCCGGGCAGGACATACTGCCTGCTGGGATCGTCGGGCGTGGGCAAGACCACGCTGATCAACCGCCTGCTTGGCCGCGAGGCGTTCGCGACCAGGGCCACCAGCCACCATACCGGGGAAGGAACACACGCCACCTCCCGCCGCCAGCTGATCGTCCTCGAGCAGGGGGCGCTGCTGGTCGACACCCCGGGCATGAGGGAGCTGGGCATCCTGGGAGCGGACGCGGGCCTGGATGACAGCTTCGCGGAGATACTCGACCTCTCCCGGGGCTGCCGTTTTGCCGACTGCAGCCACAGCGGGGAGCCGGGCTGCGCCGTGCGGGCGGCGATCGAGGGCGGGGGGCTGGACGCGGACCGCTATGCGAGCTATGTCAAGCTGAAAAAGGAGTCGGAGCATCACGAGATGTCCTTCGTGGAAAAGCGGAAGAAGGACAGGGACTTCGGCAAGTTCATCAAGACGGCAAAGAAGCAGCTGAAAGGCAGGAAATAACGGGGGAATCATGCATTCGGGAAACGATCCTCCCCGGCCGCGCTTGTTTTCTCCCCTGCCCGCTCCCCCGCCTTATTGATCTGTAACCGCCTCGACGGCTTTCCTTTCCCCGGGATACATCGGGAGGTATGGCGGATACCCGCTGGAATATGCGCGGCGATGACCGTCCCAGGGCCAATTGCCGGAATGCAGGACCCGTCACCTCGGTTCCAAAGTCACAGAGTCAGGCTCTGTCCCCGGGCCTCCCCCTCCCCGTCTGTCTCAGGCCAAGGCTGCCGGCAGGCGCTTGTCATATTCCCAAGATTCATTCCCCGGCTTTCAACTCACCGGGGCGAGGCGGAGGGACGGGGGCGAGGCCCGCCGCCCCCTCGGGAACCCACATCAGCGGTGGGTAAGCGGCAGCACGCCGCAGCTCAAGTTTCGCGTCAGCTGGTTGTTGGCCTCATTCTCGTCGACCACATCGCCGACATCGACGATCACCGCCTTTACCGTGTGCGGGCCGGCGCCGATGAGCGGCCTGGCGGAGCCGGGGCCCCAGAGAAAGGGCAGGGAACCGCCGGCCGGCTGCAGCGCGCAGCCCGGATCGGCCCACCACAGGCCGCCGCCGCCGCGCGCCTCGCCGTCGATCCAGATCTGCAGCGCCAGCCCGGTCTCATGGCCGTAGGCGGCGTCCGGCAGGGCTCCGGTTCCGACGTTGCGCAGGGTGATCTCCAGGTTGCAGTCCCTGACGGTCCGGCCGTCCACGGTCCGTGTCGTCGGCACGAAGCGGATTTCGCTGACGGTCAGGTCGGGCTTTCGCGGGGCGGCGGCGCACGGCCTGCGCAGGACGGTGAGCTGGTTGTTGCCCTCGTCAGCCTCGCGGATGTCGTTGGTGGCGTCCGCCTTGACGGTGACCTTCACGGTACGCCGGATCACGAAAGTGGTCACATAGTACGCGCTGCCGCCGGCCGGGGTCAGGTCACCGGAGGTCGGCCGGCCGAGATCGATGTAACCGGCCAGGGCGCCGGCCATTTTCACGCTGGCAAGCGCCTTCCATTTGGCCGGCAGCGGGACATTGCCGCGGTTGACGATTTGAAAGGCCAGAAGCCCGCCGGGGGGCACGCAGGTGATCGACGTCACCAGCAGGTCGGGTAAGGCTTGGGCGGGAACGACCACCGGCGCGGCGAGCAGCAGGGCGGCCAGTGCCAACCCGCCAAGCATTTTCCGATTTTTCATTTGCAATTCCTCCTGGAAGATACCGGCGCTCCGCGGCTCCCGGCACTCTGATCGATGAATACGCCGGCGCCGCGATTTATCTCACTCCTCGCCGCTCAGCCAAGGACCCGCTGGGGACGATACTCATTTGGGGCGGGGACGGCGGCGCAGGCGCAGTCCGCGGACCAGCAGGGTGACGGCGATCCAGGCGCCCGCCGCGGCGAGCGGATAGGCGACCAGGCGCGGGAACAGGGCGAAGCCGGCCGCGAGCGCCAGCAGCAGCAGGCCGCCCAGCACCATGGTGCGCGACTCGATCGCCTCCAGCGCGCGCCGGTCGGCGAAGGCCGCGCCGATGGCGTTGCCGATGCGGATGGCCCCGGCGGCGGTCCGGCTCACGCCGCCGCCGCCGCGTACCGCGCGGCGCCCGCAGCCGTCACCGCCCGGCGCGCACATGCGCCGCCGCCGGCCCAGGACGATCTCGGTCGCGTTCTCCAGGTCGCGCCGGTACGCCTCCTCCATGGTCCGGGCGAAGGCCTCGTCCTCGATCACCGCGTCCAGCTCGCAGTTGCCCAGCCAGCTGCTGATGTTGAGGTTGGTCGAGCCCACCCGCGTCCAGCGGCCGTCGACCACGGCGGTCTTGGCATGCAGCATGGTGCCGTTCCACTCGTAGATCCTCACCCCGGCCTCCAGCAGCGCGCGGTAGCCGGCCCGCGACAGGGTCTTGACCAGCGGCAGGTCCGAGGCCCCGGGCACGAGCAGGCGCACGTCCACTCCGTCCCGCGCCGCGGCGCGCAGCGTCTGCACGTAGGCGGCGAACCCGGCGTAATAGGCGTCGCTCAGCCAGACCCGCCGGCGCGCCAGCGCGGTCACGAGCAGGTCCAGGCGCAGCATGCCGGAGGTGGCCGGCACGCTCGCCACCACCCGCATGCTCACTTCGCCGGCGCGCTCCGGGACGGGAACGTCCAGGGCATCATCGGGCAGGGGCGGGCCGGCCATGGCCCAGACGCCGGCGAACGCCGCCTCCACGTCGCGGACCGCGGGCCCGCGCAACCCGATGCCCGTGTCGCGCCAGGGTTCCCGCCCCTTCTCGGGGATGCCCTCCCAGGGGCGGCCGATGCACAGCCCGGTGACGAAGGCGACGCGGCCGTCCACGGCGAGCATCTTGCGGTGGTCGCGCGACAGCCAGCCCAGGGGACGGTCGAGGCGCAGCGGGTTGAAGCAGCGCACCTCGACCCCGCCGGCGCGCAGGCGCTGCCAGAAGCGCCGCGACGCCCGGCCCAGGCACCCCAGCCAGTCGTAGAGGACGCGCACGCGCACGCCGGCGGCGGCGCGCTCCAGCAGGGCGTCGGCGAAGCGGCGCCCGGTCGCGTCGTCATGGATGATGTAGTTCTCGAGGTGGACGTGGTGCCCGGCGCCGCGGATGGCGTCGAGCCAGGCCGGGTAGTTCCGGGCGGCGTCGAGCAGCAGCTGGACGTCGTTGCCCTCCACCAGCGGCGCGCCGGCGGCGCGCGAGAAGGCCTGGTCGGCGATCTCCCTCAGCCCGGCGGTGGAGGCGGCGCCGGCGGGCATGCCGGCGGGCAGGCGGGTCGCGGCTTTCATGATGAGGAAATTCTATCTCCCGGCCCCGGGCAAGTCAACGAACGGGGCCGCTGCATGCTTTTTTGTACACGCCATCCATTCTTCAGGCCAACCCGGGCGGCATGGCGATCCAACTCCACCCTTCGTGATCGATTGACCCCCATCCGGCAACCGCTCCGGCCTTGACATTATCGGGCATGAAAATGAAACCGGTTCTTCCCGTTCTCAGGATGATGCTGTTACCTGCCATTCTGCTGGCCGCATGCTTACTGCCCGCCGGGTACCCTATCGCCTCGTTCCCGGTCCTTGGTAACGAGCCTTAAGGACGGTGCCGGCAAGGCGGGGTCCGGGCCGCGATCACTCTTTTATCGCGAAATCCTGCTTCAGCTTGGACTGAAAGAGACCGATCTGGGAAAAAATCGACTTCAGGGTATCGATCTCGATGGCGGACAGGTCCCGCAACTCCACAAAATGGTCCATGTCCCGGTTTTCCCTGAAGGCCTTGGCCTGGCTGCGAAACTGGAGGACATGCAGGAAATCAAAGGCATAGAGCAGGTCATGAAGGAACGGGGCGCTGAAAACCTCGCGCTCGTACAGGCGGCGCATGCGCTGGATGGTGTTGGTCTCGCCGATCTCATGAACCATGGCATACAAGCGGACCAGGTTGACGATCACCCGGGTGGCGTTCTTGATATTGACGCTGTTTTCATGTCCCGCCCCGGATTCGGTGTGAATTTTCCCGAACAGCCCCAGCGGGGTCTTGTAGCCCATGCAGACTCGGGCCAGGTGAGCGAAAAACGCGGGATGGGCCTTCAAGGCGACCGCGATATGCCCGTTCAGGTCCTGCGCCAGGCTCAGGTCGCCATGCACCGCGCGCAAATCGAAAAACGTGGTGATGTCCAGAAGATTCTGCGGCTCGGGCTCCGCGATCCATTGGCTGAAGTATTGCTTCCAGACCGACAGGCTTTGATTCCAGCGGGGATTCCCGGCCATGATCCCGCCCTTGCACAATGCGAAGCCCGACCGGGCCAGGAGTTCGTTCATCCGCGAGGCGAAGCGCAGGAAATAGTCCTGAACCATGACCGCTTGCGGGCCGTCGACGTCACGGTAGATCAAGGCGTTGTCCTGGTCGGTCAGCAGCGTCTGTTCCGCCCGCCCCTCGCTCCCCAGGGCAATGAATGCGAATGGGACCGGCGGGGCGCCCAGTTCGGTCACGGTCAGCGCGATCAGCTTCCGGCTGATGCCATCGGTCACGGAGGAGATCAGCCGCGTGATCAGGCCGGTGCGGGCACCGCCCGTCACCAGGGCGCCGACAAAGACGGGCAGGCGGGGAAAGACCGAGCGGATATCCTCCAGCGTCGCCGCGTTGCGGATGCGGGACAGGAGCATTTTTTCGCTGCCTTGGAGCATCATGTCCGAGTCATCGCGCCTGAACATCCCGGCGATCCGGTCCCCTTTCCTGACCGCCAGCCGGCCGATCCCCTCCCTGCGCATGAGGAGGATCGCCTCGGCGACCGGGGTGCTCTCATCCACGCCGATCACGGGCGAGCTCATCACCTCAAGAACAGGGCGGCTGGAGTCCAGGCCGGCGGCGACCGCGCGGCGGCGGATGTCGTGGTCGGTGACAATGCCCACGACCTCGCCCGCAGGGGTGCGGAGCAGCAGTTCATCCCGGTCGTGGCCGGTCATCAACACCGCCGCCTCGCGGATGGCGGCGTGGATGCCGCAATAGAGGGGCTCAACGGCGAGGGTTCCCAGCGCCTGGTTTAAAAAAGAGAGCGTGGACTGCATTTCCAGCAGCGCGTCGTCCCGCCATTCCTGCCGCTCCCTGAATTCCGTGATGTCCGCAAAAATTCCCGTTGTGCCGGTCACCCGGCCGCTGCCGTCCCGATCGACCTGCGCGCAAAGGGAAAAGACGCGTATCCCCCGCTCCCGGGTCCGGACATGAAGGGGATACTCCCTGACCAGGCCCTGGCGCCCAAGCCGCAGCACCAATCCCTTCCATTCTTCCCGGTCGGCGATGAAATCGAGCAGGTCCAGATCCAGCACTTGCCGCCGGGAGGAATATCCGAGCAACGCCACTCCCCGGCCATTGATATCGATGATCCGGCCCTTGCGGCCCGGCGCGACCCGGAAGAATCCGGCGCCGAGCAATTCGGCGGACCGCGCCAGCTCGCCGACGGACCCGGCGCCCTCCCCTTCCTCCTTTTCCGCGGGGGTGAGTTCCCTGACCATGGCGATCACTCCCCGTTTTCCGGCCAGCATGACCTTTGACAGGGAGAGGATGACGGCCGCCGAACTCCCGGACGCCATCAGGATCCGGGTCTCGAGCTGGAGATAGTTCCCGTCCTCCCTGAAAAAATCAGCGAGGCGCTGCCTGTCCCGCCCGCGGCCGGGATCGACGATCTCATGAAGATCCTCGCTGATGCGCTCCAGCACGCTCCCCGACAGGATCTCGCGGGCCCTGGGGTTGGCATAAATGGTCTTCCCCTCCAGGACCATCCAGGTCCCTTCGGTCGAGGCTTCCACCAGGGCCTTGTACTTTTCCCGCGATTCCTTCAATTCGGACTCGGCCCGCGAACGCCGCTTCTCCACGAACAAGTTCTGGCGGGCGATGAACGTCAGGAGCAGGCCCATCAGGATCGAGATCACGAGGGACACCAGCGTCAGGCGCCCGCGGATGGCCGCCGTCTCCCGGCGCACGTCCTCGATATAAACGCCCGTGCCGATGATCCAGCCCCAGGGGCGGAATTCCTTGACATAGGATATCTTGGGGACCAGGCGCGCGCTGTCGTCCATCCATTGCCAGATGTAATCGACATAGCCCTCGCCGCCCCGCTCCACCGCCTGGACCATCTCCACAAAGAGTTTTTTGCCCTCGGGGTCCTTGAAGTCGGAAAGATCGCGGCCGTTCAGATCCGGGCGGTAGGGATGCATGATCATGCGCGGCTGACGGTCGGTGATCCAGCAATAATCCTTGTTGTCGATCCCATAGCGCAGGTGCCGCAGGGCGGCGACCGCCTTCTTCCTGGCCTCGTCCGCGCTGATCCGGCCCGCGGCGGCATCGCGCTCATGCCGGGAAACGATGCTGATCGAGGCCTGCACCAGCTCGCGGATCATTTCCTTCTTCCCGTTCAGCATGTTCTGCTCGAAATACGGGATGATGAAGCGGAAGATCAGGACGATGAACAAGCCGATGGCCAGGAGGGTGGGGAGGATGATGTTCAGGAAAAAGTTCCTGCGGTTGATCATGCCTTTCCTTTTCTCATCGGCGCGACCCGATCGCATATCTCCCCGCCTTCAGGGGCACGGCCTCGACGGTGCACAGCTTCGTGTCCAGCACCAGCACCCCGTTCCTGCCGCCGGTGCTGGCCGTGCAGGGACATACGTATTGTACCATTTCCCCGCCCATTTTCACCTTGCGGAACCGCGAAAAGGAAAAATCGGCGCGATCGGCCCGCCCCAGGCCGGGGGGATGAAGATGGCCCGAAAAACCGAAGGCGCATTGCTGTGCTTCCATGAATTGAAAATGCCGGTGAAAATCCCAGGCGTTTTCGGGGCGCCACAACAGCGACCCCGTCAGGTCGGGATACAGGGAGTGCGAGAACAGGACGCGAGCGTCACCGGTTTCAACGGCCAGGAACTCCGGCAGCGAGGAAAGGTAATCGATCTCCTTCCTGCCCAGCATGGCGGAAAGCTCCCGCGGTTCATAGAGCCAAACGCTGCCCCTTGCCAATTCCTCCCTGTCCCTGAAATCCATGGCGTACCAGTCCGCGGGGAAGGTGAAGAGGGAATTGCCCGCCGGCAGGCGGCGGACGGCGAACAGGTCGTGGTTGCCGATGACCGCGTGGCGGCAATTTTCGCGGACCATGGCCAGGCAGCGGGAGGCATTGCGGCTGTTCAGGTGGCGGTAGACCAGGACATCGAATCCGACGATGTCGCCCAGGCAGGCGATGTCGTCGCAATTCCTCTTTTCAAGGATGCGGAGCGCCTCGGCCAGGCGTTCCGCGTCCTCATGGATGTCGCTGACGACTCCCAATCTCATCGGACCCCCCGCATCTTCCCCCTTCGTTCATCTCCTGCCGCAAACCGTCAAGCCCCCGTTGCCTACGCTTTTTTCGCGGCCCGCTTGCCGGTCAGCAGCGAGGCCACGACCAGGGTGATGAATCCAAGCGGGATGGAGATGATCCCGGGGTTCTGCAGGGGGATCGGGGCTTGCGCAGGCGACAGCCCGTAGATCTCGTACAAGGTGGGCGAAAACAGGATGATGCCCAATGAGGACAGCACGCCGACGCTGATGGCCCAGGATATCCCCCGGGAGGTCGTCTTCTTCCAGAACAGGAGCATGAGGATCGCGGGCAGGTTGGCCGACGCCGCGATCGCGAAAGCCAGGCCCACGAGGAAGTTGACGTTTTGCTTCTCGAATATGATGCCCAGGATGATGGCGACGATCCCCACTGCGACGGCGGCGATCCTGCCGGCCTTGACCTTTCCCTTTTCGCTCATTTCGATCTTCAGGAACTTGTCCATCAGGTCATGGGCCACGGCCCCCGAGGCGGCGACGATCAAGCCGCTGACCGTGCCCAGGATGGTGGCGAAGGCGATGGCCGAGATGATGGAAAAGAGGGTCAGGCCGAATGTCTTTGCCAGCAGCGGCGCCGACATGTTCGAGTTCTGCACGTCAAGGCCGCCGTTGATCATGGCTCCCGTGCCCATGAACAGCGTTAAAATATAGAACAGCCCGATCGCCGAGATGGCCACGATCGTCGACTTGCGGGCCGCCCTCTGGCTGGGAACCGTGTAATAGCGGATCAGGATATGCGGCAGGGCGGACGTGCCCAGGAACAGGGCCAGCATCAGGGAAAGGAAATCGAGGCGCGACCAGATCGTGGCCCCCTTGTCGAGCTTGTAATACAAACCGGGCTTGATCACTTCCCTGCCCGGCGTGACGTTCTGGTAGAAGAGCCTGACGTTCTCGGAGCCGAAGCGGAAGGCTTTCGAGGTGAAACGGGTGATCTCCGAGTCCTTGATGCGGTTGAGGAAGGCGAAGGGGCCCAGCGGTCCCGTCGCCGCGACTTCCTTGCCGTCGACGACGATCTTGTTGACATGCCCGACCTGGTAAAATTTCCTGTTTTCCTTCGGTTCCCCGTTGTACAGGACGGTGCCGTCCTCCAGGGACACGATGGAAAGCGCTTCCTCCAGAATGGGCTTCGCGCCGGCGGCGGCCAGCTTCCACCAGGAGGTCACGCCGTTCCTTTCCAGCTTCACGAACGTCAGCTCCCCTTCCCGGTGCTGGCCGAGCACGCGGTAATCGGGGTGGGCCACACCCTGCACCCGGCCCGCGGACAACGAAGCCTCCAGGGTGACGAAGCGGTGGTATTCCTTGCTGGGGCTCAGGTTGATGCCCTTGTTCAGCACCATCACCACCAGGGCGAAGGAGAAAACGATCAGCAGGGCACCCTTGATGAATTGCACGTAGGTCGTCGAGGTCATGCCCGCCGTGGCCACGATGAAGATCACCACCGAGCCCACGATCACGACCCCGATCCAATGGGGAAGGCCGAGAAGCGGGGTGACCAGGGCGCCGGCGCCGACCATCTGCGGGATCAGGTAGAAGATGGAGACCACCAGCGTGCTGATGGCCGCGGTCAGCTTGATGGACCGGGAGTTGAACTTGGCGTCCAGGGCGTCGGCGAACGTATATTTCCCCATCCGTTTCAGGGGCTCGGCCACGAGGAAAAGGGCCACGACCCAGCCGGCCAGGTAGCCGATGGAGTAGAGAAAACCGTCATAGCCAAAAAAGGCGATCATGCCGCAGATGCCCAGGAAGGAGGCGGCCGAGAGATAATCGCCGGCGAAGGCGATGCCATTGACCAGCCAGTGGATCTGGCCGCCGGCCGCGTAATAGCCGCTGGCGGATTTCGCCTTGCGGGCGAAGAAAAAGGAGAGCCCGAGAACGGACAGAACGAAAATGCCGAAGATGACGATCGCGGTGAAGGAGACCTGGTAGATCATTCCGCACCTCCCGCGTTCATCCTGTTTTCATAGCGCGTGCACAAGAAATTGTAGATCAGCCCCATGAGCACCGCCAGCAGGATCAGGCCGAAGCCGTACACGGCGGCCAGGTTCTGGCCGCCGATCACCTCCGCGCCCATGGCCCTGGGGAACATCATGCCGATGAAAACGAATCCTGCATACACGACCATGTAAAAAAGGAACATGAATATCCCCAGCCTTGTCTTCTTGGGGATCGAGCGGTCCGTGCCCGTTTCAGAAATCGGTTCATGCAACATGAATACCTCCGTTCAGAAAATATCGCTTATTCAAAAATGCGGCCCATATTACCCATAAACAGTGAATATGTCAATCCGCCGCATGGCCTCATCACCCATCAGCTTGAAGAGGGTATCGTTGACTCATATATAAATCTACCTGAAGCAAACGCTAATGCAAGTACCGGCTCAAGGCGATTGATACATAAGCGGACCTCCCTTTGGGCCACCTGGCCACTCAGGGACGCCACTTAGAGATGCCCGGTTCCTTATGCAAGCACTCCCCCATTCCCATGCGGGCGGGTCTTGTGCGGCCGCGGCCGCCGTGGCATAATCCCCGGATCAGGTGCCGATGAGCGAATCCGACCATTCCCCGCTTCCCTTCGCTGTGCTCTCCAGGTTCCAGGCAGCCGAGCTGCTGCGGGCCCGGGAGGCGGGCCGCCCGAGCGCTGGGACCTCCCTCGACCTCGGGCTCAGCCGGCAGGAGGTCGGGCTCGACGCCACGGGCGTCCATGCCGACGGGCGGCTGCTTCTCGCCTGGGCGCAACTGCAGGCCATCGCCGGGTCGGAAAACGGCTGCTTCCGGGTCCGGGACGGCACCTGCGAGGAGATCCGCGGTTTTTCCGAGTCGAGCCAACGCCCCTGCCGCCTGTTCCCGACCGCGGAGGCCCCGGGGCTGATGATCGCCGGCTTCACCATGCACCGCTTCAAGGGCATCTCGCCGCGCCGGGCGGCGCTGGAGATGGTCAGGGCCGCTGCGCCGGTCCGCGGCCGGGTGCTCGACACCGCCACCGGGCTCGGCTATGCGGCCATCGCCGAGGCCGCCGGTGCCGCCGAGGTGGTCACCATCGAGATCGATCCCGGCGTCGTGGAAATGGCGCGCGCCAACCCCTGGTCGCAGGCGCTGTTCCAGCACCCCGCCATCCGCCGCATTCTCGGCGACAGCAGCGAGGAGATCGGCAAATTCCCCGACCGCCACTTCAGCGTCATCATCCATGATCCGCCCAGCATGAGCCTGGCGGGCGACCTCTATGCCGGGACCTTTTACCGCCAGGCCTGGCGCGTGCTGGCCGCCAACGGCCGCATGTTTCACTACCTGGGCGACCCGGGCAGCTCCCTGGGCAAGCGCGTGGCCCCGGGGGTCATGCAGCGCCTGCGCGCGGCCGGTTTCCAGCGCATCGTCCCGAAACCGGCCGCCCATGGAGTCCTGGCCTGCAAATAAGGGATCAGCGGCCGCCTCTCCTCCGGGCGCATCCCGCAAATTCGCCATCCTGTTCATTTGCCCCCGGGCCGAGCCCTGAGCTTTACAAACCCCGGCGCGGCCGCTACAATGTGTTGAAAATCCACAGCGAGGTGAAGCATGTCGCAGAGAATGATAAAGCAGTTCATGGAGATGGTGCAGATCGACAGCGAATCGGGCAACGAGGCCCGCTTCATCGACTACCTGCTGAAGGAATTCAAGAAGCTGGGGGCGGCGGCGAAAAAGGACGCCTACGGCAACCTGGTGGCCAAGCTCCCGGCCAAAAACAGCAAAAGCAAGGAACCGATCCTCCTCTCCTGCCATGCCGACACCGTCCAGCCCGGCAAAGGCATCAGGCCGAAACTGGTGAAAGGCGTGATCCGCTCCTCGGGCGACACCATCCTGGGCGCCGACGACAAGGCCGGCATCGCCGAGATGCTCGAGGCGCTGCGACTGGCCCCGGTGCGGCCGCCGGTCGAGGTGGCGATCAGCCGCCAGGAGGAAGTGGGGCTGCACGGGGTCAAGAACCTCGACTTCAGGCTGCTGAAGGCCAGGCGCGGCTTCCTGCTGGACAACGACACCCTGGACACCATCGTCATCGGCGGCCCCTCCTACTTCGCCATCGACGTCGAGGTCACCGGGCGCTCGGCCCACGCCGGCATGGAGCCCGAGAAGGGGATCAACGCCATCGCCGCCGCCGCCAGGGCCATCGCCGCCCTGAAGCTGGGGCGTCTCGACCATGAAACCACGGCCAACGTCGGCGTGATCAGCGGCGGCATCATCCGCAACGGCGTGCCGGCGACCGCCTGCTTCCTGGCCGAGTGCCGCAGCCTGAAGCACAAGAAGGCCCAGGCGCTGGCCATTGAGATGGAAAAGATCATCCGGCGCGAGGTGGCCAAGGCGGGGGCCAAGGTGGTCATCAAGACCGACAACCTGTGCCGGGCGGTAGAGATCTCGCCCAACGCCTGGACCGTGGTCACGGCGCAGAAAGCCCTGCGCACCGTCGGCATCAAGGCCAAGACCACGTTCATCACCGGCTTCACCGACGCCTCGATCTACAACAACAAGGGGATCGAGATGGCGGTGGTGGGTATCGGCGCCCGCGACGAGCATTCCACCACGGAGCACATCCTCGTCGCCGACATGGAGAAGGCCCTGCGCATGCTGGTGGAAATACTGAGGCTTTCGGCATAGGACAAAAGAACGGAGAAGCCAGAGGTTCCATGTTCCACGTTCCATGTTCCATGTTCCACGTTCCATGTTCCACGTTCCATGTTCCACGTTCCACGTTCCATGTTGCACGTTGGAAAATGATGTTTGGAGGGGTGCTGAGATTGCAGCAGATGCTGATCGCTGAAAGAATTAATCTCGGTGTAAGGCGAAAGGCATAGGAAAATAACAAAGAAGCGATCTGTCGTGATTCGTGATTCGTAATTCGTGATTCGAAGCAGAATCAGTTTCCTGAGCTTCCTGTTGAAACGGTCATTGACACTGCCACTGAAATTCGATCGGCTCTCCTGCTGCCACCACCACTATCACGACCACTCATTTCAATGAATTTCCTGCTGGCACGGACACTGTCACCGACACACTATTGCTTCTCCCGGAAAGCTGTCACAAAAGCCTTGGGCAGGCTGTAGACGGGATCGATCGCGTCCTGCAGCGGGAAGTCGGAGGAGTATGTTTCACCGGTCATGTAGATCGTTCCGTCCGTGCCCAGGCACAGGTCGTTGCCCCAGTCGGCGCCGACCTCGGAATGGTTGCTGGTCTGCGAACCGCCGAAGTAGCTCATCGCCTCCCAGCGGCTGCCGTCGGCCGAGAGCCGGGCGATGAAGGCGTCCTTGACCCCGGCCAGTCGGTCCCGGTAGGAACCGGTCACCGGCAGGTCGTGGCTGGTGGTAAGGCCGGCGACCCACGCTTCGCCGCCCGGGGTCACGGCCAGGCCGGTGCCGCGGTCCTCCCAGTCCCCGCCCACGTAGGTGGCGTAGACGACGCGCGGGATCGCGGGATCGACCTTGAGCAGCAGGCCGTCATAATCGCCCCCCCAGCCGATGGTGGCGGCGTTCTTTACCGGAAAATCGCCCGAATTGGTGCTGCCGACAACGAAGACCGCGCCGTCGGCGCCGAGGGCGATCCGGATTCCATAGTCATAGCCGGCTCCGCCCAGCAGGGTGGAAAAGTCGAGGCCGGTGCCGTCGGCGTTGATTCGCGCCAGCAGCACATCGGAACCATGAAAACCGCTTCCAGGCTGCAGGGGGTTCAGCAGGGGCGAGAAGCCGTAGTCGGCGCTGCCGGTGATCCAGGCCCGGCCGCTGCCGTCGACGGCGATCGCCGCGATTATGGTCCCGGCCGCGTTGCCGGAGACCAGATAGTCGTAGAGCAGCCGGCCGCCGTCGGCGGAGAACTTCAGCACGTGATTGTCGACCGTGGCCAGGTAGATGGCGCCGTCGGCGCCAGCGGCGACCGCCGTCGCCACGCCCTGGGGAATCAGGGTGGAAAAGTTCAGGCCACCCCCCTGCGGCGGGATCGAGCACAGGAAACCGCATTCCCGTCCATCGCCGAAATCAAATTCGCTGAACAGCGGGTTTTTCAAGGGAAACCCGTCGCCGCCGGCCTGCCCCACTACCAGGGCGTTGCCGGCGGCATCAATGGCCACGCCGGTGCACCAGTCATAGCGGCCGCTGGAGCCGATGCGTGTGGAAGAGACCACCTCCCGGCCGCCGGCCGCGAAGCGGGTGACGAACCCCTTGGAGAATGACTGGCGGACATCGGCCACCGGATTCTTCAGAAAGAACGAGGGGCACTGGGTCTCGCCGACGACCACGATATCGCCGCCAGGAGCGACGGCCAGGTCGTTGCCGCGGGTGGCGCCGTCGCCGCCCGAGCCGCCCCAGTAGGTCGACCAGGACAGGGCCAGCTTCAGCGGCACGATCGGTTCATCGTCGTCGGGGGCGGGGTCATCCTGGGAACAGCCGCCCAGGAACAGCAGCGGAACCAGGAGCGCCAACAGGGGCCAGAAACGACGGATGTTACGCATCCTACCTCCCCGCCTCGCTGCGAGGCGATCCAGCTGCCAAGCGAAACCAGCATATTCCCGCCGAAACCGGTTGTCAATCGATCGAGCCCTCGTGGCAGGAAAAGCAGATAGTGAACTGCCAATGCACGGTGAGAAGAAAAAACAAGGGATCGATCTATCGCTCACCATTGCCTCTATCACTACCACTATCACGACCACTCATTTCTTTGAATTTCCTGCTGACACTGACACTGTCACTGACACTACAGGATCATGAATTCCCGGGAACGGCTATTGCGTCGTGGAATACGTGACCAACAGGTTCTGTTCGGTGGTCTCCGTGCGGCCCTCGTCGTCGGTGATGGTCACGAAGACGTCGATGTTGTCCGGGGGATTGCCGGGGAAGAGCTTGCCCGGATAGGGCCGCTGGTCCGCGGCATTGGCCGGATTGACGCTCTGCATGAGAAAGATCGCCGTGTCGTTATGGCGAATGTCGTTGTAGGCGACGAAGGGGGCGTAGGCCGGGTGGTTGCCGTCGTTGACTTCCAGCAGTTGCTCCTTCTTGGCCTTGAAGACGATGCGCCAGCCGGTGATCCGGGCGTCGATGCTGTTCCAGCTCACCACGGCGAAGGTGATCCGGAGCGACGTCTCGTTCCTCGTCGAATTGTAGGAGATGTTCCCCTCGCCCCAGGAGACCCAATAGAGGTCCTTTTCCTTCTTGCACGACGGGAAAAGGAGCGCCAGGCCCAGGAGCAGGGCCAGAAGGGCGATGGTCTTGATCTTCATGCTGCGCCTCCCGGGGAGAATAATAATAAAGACTTATTATAGAGGCAAAGGGGTAGAGGGTAAAGGGGTAGAGGGGTGAAGTAAGGCAAAAGTGAAGATGACATTCCAATGTAAAAGTCTAAAGTTTAAAGTAAAAAGTTTAAAGTAAGAAAAGGCACTTCACGGAGAAAAGGCGCTGGAAGGGCCTTTGTTTCGGAAATTGGAATTTGGAATTTGGGATTTGTTTGGAATTTGGTGCTTGGTGCTTGGAATTTTAGTCTTACGATTACTTCTTCTCTTCCCGTCAACCGTCTACCTTCCACCGGAAACCGTAAACCGATTCCTTTCGTTTTCCGAAGACTTCGATGAATAATGGCAATGCTTTTGCTTGGCGGGTTAATCAACGACCAGCGTGGCCGTGCCCGTCACGGTCTTGCCGTTGCTGCTCAGCGTACACACCACCTTGACCTCATAAGTGCCCGGGACAGGCGTGTGATCGGCCGCCGACAGCTGGATGTCCCGCCACTGCCCATTGGATGCAGAAACGTCAATGTTGCTGATCCGTTCCAGGGAATTCAGGGAAAACTTCCCGATCACGTTCGTGCCGGAGTACGTTTTCACCCGGATAGCCGCCACAAAGATCACTTCGCCCATCTCGTCGTATTGCGGGATGATCGTAGAGGCCAGCGACACAAACTCGATGTCATCCTCTCTGTCCTGCGTTTCACATGCCGGCGCCATCATGACCAGGATCGCCACCACGCACACCCGCAACAGCCTTTGATGTTTTTTCACTCTCTCCCTCCCTTATTCAATGCCTGCGGGAACATATTCCTCTTCACGTTCGCAGACTGGTGAAAGGACGATTCCGCTGTCATCTTTAAAAAATCCCTCCTTCTCCCCTGGGTACCATGAATTCTAATTGAATCACATATTAATATCAATCATTTTTCTCCTGTTTGTTTATTATTCTGCATGATCGTCAAACAGGGAGATTCTTCGAATAAACGATCGTGTCACAGGAATGACATCCCTTGCTTTCGCCTTTTCTCCTCCGCGCCACGCGTGACAAGGAAGAATAGGACTCGGCGGAGGGCGGAGGGAAGATGACATTCCAATGCAAAAGTATCAAGTTCAAAGTACAAAGTTTAAAGTAAGAAAAGACACTTCACAGAGAAAAGGCGCTGGAAGGGTCTTCGTTTCGGAAATTTACATTCAGGTCTGATTGCCTTAGGGGAATAACTTGGCACCAAATTCCTTTCTTCACTATCACCACCACTATCACTACCACTTTTCCTTCGTATGCCGCCCACCGTCAACCGTGAACCGATCTCCTGGTAATTGATCTAGGCCGGATATTGCCCGTATTTCAATTCCCTGAGCACGATGACGCTGCGGAAGTCGGCGATGTCGGCGGCGAACGCCGTGCGCAGGCGGCGCATGAAAACCAGGAACTCGTCGCCGGGGCCGGTCATCAGCTCCACCTCCAGGTCCCAGCTGCCGATGGTCTTGACCAGGAAGATCACCTCGGGCCGCGAACGCAGCCAGGCGGAGAGCCCGTCCAGGGCCGCGCCGGCCGGTCGCTCCAGGCGCAGGAAAACCTTGCGGTAGGTGCGGCCCAGCAGCGCGTGGTCGATCTTGGCGCCGAAGCCGGCGACCGCCCCGCTCTTCCTCAGGGCGCGCAGGCGCACGGCAACGAGCGCGGGCGAGATGCGGCAGCGCCGCGCCAGGGCGGCCAGCGAGAGGCGGCCGTTGCGGCTGAGCTCGGCCAGCAGCCGGCGGTCGCTGGCGTCGATGGCCAGCGGTCCGCCCCGGCTCTCCAGGACCACGCCGGCATTGTCGGCGCCGTCGGCCAGGAAGCGCCAGGGCAGGAACTCGATGCGCGTGGCCAGCGAGAAGTATTTCTCCTGGAACAGCGGGCCGAACTGCCCGAGGATGTCGTCGTAGGCCGACTCGAACGCCGGCACCCCCTGGGCCCAGACGACGAACTCCAGGTCGAAGTCGCCGTCAAGCTGGGTGAGCCAGGAGACGTCGGAGCGGGTGAGCAGGTGGTCGAGCAGCTCCTTCTCGCGCGCCTCGGTGAGGCGCTGGAACCTGACGAAGACGCGGAAGTGGTCGAAGCCCAGGCGGAAGATGTTGGGGACGGCGAAGAAGCCGGTCAGAACGCCGCGGCGCTGCAGGCCGCGCAGGCGGTAGCCGAGCCGCTGCTTGGACAGCCGCAGCTTTTCGGCCAGGCGCGTCAGGCTCTCGCGTCCGTTGAGGCTCAGCTCGCGCAGGATGGCCCGATCGGTTTCGTCGAAATCAATCATCATGTTCATTTGTTCAAATCATATCACTTTATTTTTACAATTACTATATAAATTAATTAATTTAAAAGTATTGTAAAACATTTAAAGAATAATTCATTATTTCATTCATTGATTGAAAAAGTTGTGCTATATGAATGGAATAGGCTCTTTCCAGGACAGGAAAAGGAGCCGGAGGTCAGCGGCATGAGCGAGCAGCAGCGCATTCTCGAACACCCGGTCCTGCCGGTGGAGCCGGGGGAGACGGTCACGTTCTACTGGAACAACGAGCCCGTTGAGGGCAGGAAGGGCGAGGCCCTCTCCTCGGCGCTGATCGCCGCCGGCATCGCCGCTTTCGGGCGCAACGCCCACGACCACGCGCCGCAGGGGATCTTCTGCGCCAACGGCCAGTGCTCCAAGTGCCTGGTGATCGCCGACGGCAAGCCGGTGAAGTCGTGCATGACCCCGCTGCGGGGGGGGATGAAGGTGAACGCCGCCAATGACCTGCCCGAGCTGCCGGAGACCGGCGAGACGGCCGGGATCGGCGCCGTGCCCGAGGTCGAGGTCGATGCGCTGGTCATCGGCGCCGGGCCGGCCGGGCTGTCGGCCGCCGTCGAGCTGGGGCGGCTGGGCATCGCCACCCTGCTGGTCGACGACAAGCACGAGCCGGGCGGCAAGCTGGTGCTGCAGACCCACAAGTTCTTCGGCTCGGTCGAGGACTCGCAGGCCGGCACGCGCGGCATCCGCATCGGCCGCAAGCTGGCGGAGGCGGTGGCCGCCGACCCGCACGTGACCGTCTGGCCCGACAGCACCGTGCTCTACGTCTACTCCGACCGCAAGGTCGGCATCCTGCGCAACGGCAAGTATCACCTGGTCACCCCCAGGGTGATCCTCAACGCCGCCGGCGCCCGCGAGAAGTCGCTGGTCTTTCCCGGCAACCACCTCATCGGCGTCTACGGCGCCGGCGCCTTCCAGACCCTGGTCAACCGCGACCTGGTGCGGCCCTCGCAACGCCTGTTCATCGTCGGCGGCGGCAACGTCGGCCTCATCGCCGGCTACCACGCCATCCAGGCGGGGATCACCGTGGTCGGTCTGGCCGAGGCCCTGCCCGAGTGCGGCGGCTACAAGGTCCACGCCGACAAGCTGAAGCGCCTGGGCGTGCCCATCTACACCTCGCACACCGTGCTGTCGGCCAACGGCGGCGAGCGCGTCGAATCGGTGACCATCGCCCGGGTCGACGAGCGCTTCCGCCCGGTTCCCGGAACAGAGCAGACCTTCGCCTGCGACACGCTGCTGGTCGCGGTGGGACTGGATCCCATCGCCGAGTTCACCGCCCAGGCCGAGGCGGCCGGCTTGCCCGTCTTTTCGGCGGGCGACGCCGCCGAGATCGCCGAGGCCTCGTCGGCCATGTTCAACGGCCGCATCGCCGGCCTGGCCGTGGCCAGGGCCCTGGGCGCCAAAGTCGAGGAGGTCCCCGCCTCCTGGCAGGCAAAGGCCGAGCAGCTCAAGTCCCACCCCGGCAAGGTCGAGGCCCAGGTGTTCCCCGAGGCCGAGGAGGGGGTGCTGCCCGTCATCCACTGCCTGCAGGAGATCCCCTGCAATCCCTGCTCGACCGTCTGCCCAACCGAGTCGATCCGCATGGAGGGCGACCCGCTGCTGGGGCTGCCGCGCTACGACGGCCGCTGCATCGGCTGCGCCAAGTGCGTGCTGGTCTGCCCGGGGCTGGCCATCACCCTGGTCGACTACCGCCGCGACCGCGAGATGCCCATTGTCACCGTCCCCTACGAGATGTCGCATGTCCCGCTGGCCGTCGGCGACAAGGTCGCCGGCGTAGACATCGACGGCAACGAACTGGGCGAGTTCGAGGTGGCGGCGCTGCAGCAGAACCGCGAGAACCTGACCCGCCTGGTGCGCCTGCGCGTCCCCCGCGCCCTGGCCAAGCGGGTGGTGGCTTTCCGCCTCCAGGGCGCCGAGGCGACGAAGCCGATGCCCGGGGCTGCGGCCGCGGGCGAAAACCAGGCCATGGCCTGCCTGTGCGAGCGGGTATCGGCCGAGGAGGTGCGCCGCCTGATCCGCTCCGGCGTCACCGACATCAACCAGATCAAGGCCGTCACCCGCGCCGGCATGGGCGCCTGCGGCGGCAAGTCGTGCGACACGCTGATCCGCTCCATTTTCCGCCAGGAAGGAATCGACTCCGGCCGTATTACCCCCGGAACCAAGCGGCCGCTGTTCGTCGAGGTGCCGCTCGGCACCCTGGCCGGCTCCGGCGGCGAAGGCAAGGGGGAATGACCATGGGCAAGAGCTACGACGTCGTTGTCATCGGCGCCGGATCGCTGGGCGTGCCGACGGCCCTTTCCCTGGCCCGCGCCGGCATCCGCGTCCTGGTGCTGGACGAGATGGCCTCGCCGGGCCAGCTGAGCAACAAGAAGGCCATCGGCGGCATCCGCGCCACCCACTCCGACTTCGGCAAGATCAGGGTCTGCCAGCGCAGCATCGAGATCTTTGCCGGCTGGAAGGAGAAGGAGGGCGACGAGATCGGCTGGCTGAGCAACGGCTACAGCTATCCCGCCTACTCCGCTGACATGGAGAGGAAGCTGAAGGAGCTGATGAAGGTGCAGCACTCCTTCGGCCTCAACATCCGCTGGGTCTCGCCCGAAGAATACAACCAGCTGGTGCCGGGGATCAACATGGAGGGGCTGCGCGGCTCCACCTACTCGCCCGAAGACGGCAGCGCCTCGCCGCTGCTGGCCGTCAACGCCTTCTACTTCAAGAGCCTGGCGGCGGGGGCCGAGTACCGCTTCAACGAGAAGGTCACCGGCCTGCGCCTGGACAAGGGCAAGGTGGCCTCGGTCGTCACCGACAAGGGCGAGTACGGCTGCGGCCAAATGATCAACGCCGCCGGCAACAGCGGCCGCGCCATCGCCCGCCTGGCCGGACTCGATGTCCCGGTGGAGCCCGACAACCACGAAGGGGCGATCACCGAGCCGGTCAAGCGCTTCTTCGGTCCGATGGTGGTCGACATCCGCCCCGAGCCCGGCTCGGCCAACTACTATTTCTACCAGAACAACGAGGGGCAGGTCGTCTTCTGCATCACCCCCGACCCGCCGATCCTGGGCGTGCTCAACGAGTCGACCTCGGTGTTCTTCCCGCAGGTGGCGAAGCGCATGGTGCAGCTGTATCCGCGCCTGGCCTCGCTGCGCGTGCGCCGCTCCTGGCGCGGCCAGTACCCCATGACCCCCGACGGCTTCCCCATCGTCGGCCGCGACCAGAAGGTCGTCAACTACATCCACGCCGTGGGCATGTGCGGCCAGGGCTTCATGCTGGGGCCCGGCCTCGGCGAGCTGCTCACGCGCATCGTCAGGAGCGAAGAGACGAAGGACGACCGACACATCCTCGAGAGCTTTTTGCCCGACCGGGAATTCAAGGGAGTCGAGGCGTTAAAATAAGAAGTTAGACGTTAGACGTTAGCAAGAGGAAGACGCTAGACACCAGACGTTAGACGTTAGCAAGAGGAAGAGTCTAAAAGATGTTTTATTCTTGCTAACCACTCGCGTCTAACGTCTAACGTCTATACATTTACAGTAATTGCTTCCCTGCCATCGCCAATACCGAGAAAACGATGGCCCACAGGACCGACCCCGCCGCCAGCCATGGCAGGAGCCTCCTTGGCGGCGCCCCCAGCACCAGGCCGAAAGCCGCGCCCAGCGGCGAGCCGACCAGCAATGGCGCCAGCAGCCCCCAGCCGATGACGCCGTAGCGCTGCCAGATCCGCCAAAGCAGCCCGCGCTTCTCCTCGAGCTGCTCGCGCTTTTTGCGCTTCTGCAGCCAGGCCTTGACGCGTTCTCCCAGCAGGATCACCACGGTGCCGCCGCAGACGGCACCGAAAGCGGCGACCAGGCAGACCAGCACGGGGTCCAAACCCATGGCCACGCCGGCGGGCGCGGCGGCCCAGAGTTCGGCCACGCCCAGGGCAAAAAGGATGATCAGCTTCCAGAGCATTTCCCGACTCCTTGCGCGGCGTCATTGTATCCCGTCGGCAGCGGCGAGTAAACCGGCGCCGCGCTCGCCCGGGCGCGGAACTGCCGCAACGATTGCTTTTTCCGCCGTTTTGCGGTATTTTTGTCTTTCGCCGCTTGCCGCCCTCTTGAAGCGCTCCGGGGAACAAACGGCACAACATCATCCAGCGGGAGGAAAAATGGTCCGTGAACTCAAGGTCTTGCTCATGGCCGCGGTCATCGCCGTTGGCGTGGCCCTGCCGGCCCAGGCGCAGGAAACTTCGGACACGGCGCGCCTGCGTTTCTACTTCTGGGAGCGGGTGCGCCAGGAGAGCTGGGACAACGCCATGAGCCTCGACGAGGCGGCCGCCGACACCAGCGCCTATGTGCGCCTGCGCACGAGCCTCGGCGCCCTGTGGACGCCGGGCAAGTCATGGGCTGTCCACCTGCGCCTGACCAACGAAAACCGCGTCTACCTGGCCCCGAAGCTGGATCCGCGGCTGAAGACCGACTTCAACGTCCACGAGGTCATCTTCGACCAGCTGTACGTCAAATGGACGAGCCCGCGGAGGCCAAGCCTGTCCCTCACCCTGGGCCGCTTTGACATGATGCTGGGCGAGGGCTTCCTGGTCATGGACGGCGGCCCGCTCGACGGCTCGCGCACGGGCTACTTCAACGGCCTGCGCCTGGACTATTCTTTAAAGAACAAGAACAACCTGACTTTCTTTTTCGTCCGCCAGCCCCGGACCGACATACTGCTCCCTGTCATAAACGACAAGGAGCAGGCCATGGTCGAGCAGGAGGAGCAGGGGGTCGGCCTCTATTTCAGCGCTCACGCAAAAAAGACCGGACTGGAGGCCTACCTGTTCCGCAAGGACGCCTTCGCCCACGGCCCGCTGCCCAAGGGGGCGCTGCACGTGGCCGGCGGGCGCCTGGTCCACCCGTTCACGGCAAAGCTGTCGCTGACCGCCGAGGCCGCATTGCAACTGGGAACGCTGGGCCGGGAGAACCGCAGCGGCCTGGGCGGATATTTTCATCTGGATTACAAGTGCGGCCGGCCTTTCCCCCGCCCCGCCCAACTCACCCTGGGCGGGATCTGGCTGAGCGGCGACGACCCGGCCACGCCGCGCCATGAGGGTTGGGACGCCGCCTTCAGCAGGTGGCCGAAATGGAGCGACTCGCTCATCTACCTGCAGGCCAGGGAGACGCGCGTGGCCGACTGGGTCAACTTCGCCTCCCTCTACGCCGGGGCGGTGTTCGAGCCGGCCGAGCGGGTGAAGATCCACCTGACCTGGCACAAGCTGACCGCCCCCGAGAAGACGGCGCCCTCGGCCCTGCTCAGCGGCGCCGGCCGCGACCGCGGCAGCCTGCTGATCGCCAAGGTCGCCTACGACGTCTCCAAAAACCTGGCCGGCCGCCTCATCTGGGAATACTTCAATCCGGGCAATTTTTATGTCACCGGCGCCGACCCGTACCATTGGCTGCAGTTCGAGTTGTTTTTCCGCTTTTAAAACGAGGAGACAATCATGATCCTGAAGATCACGGTATTGACCCTTTACGTGCTGGCCATCGTGGCCATCGGCGTCCTGCGCGGCAGGAAAACCACGACTTTCAACGACTTTTTCCTCGGCGGCGGCAAGATCGGCCCCTGGATGACCGCCTTCACCTACGGCGCCGCCTACTTCTCGGCGGTGATCTTCATCGGCTTCTCGGGCAAGATCGGCTGGCAATTCGGCTACTCCGGCGTGTGGATCGCCGCGGGCAACACCCTGGTCGGGGTGCTGCTCGTCTGGTGGCTGCTGGGCTGGCGGGTCAAGAAAATGTCCCAGGAGACCGGGGCCAGCACCATGGCAGAGTATTTCGAGAAACGCTACCAGAGCCGGTTCATGAAGATTTTTTCCGCCGTGGCCGTGTTCGTCTTCTTCATCCCCTACTCGGCCGCCGTGTTCATCGGCCTCTCCTACCTGTTCCAGCTGAACTTCGGCACCGAGTTCTGGCAGGCGCTGGCCTTCATGGGGCTGTTCACCGCCGTGTACATGGTGCTGGGCGGCTACAAGTCGATGAGCACGATCGACGTCCTCTTCGGCGTGCTGATGCTCATCGGCGGCGGCGTGTTCATCTTCAGCGTCATCGGCAAGGCCGGCGGCCTGGCCGCGGGCACGGCGCAGCTGGCGGCCATCGACCCCAGGCTGACCGCGGCGATCGGCCCCCCCGGCGCCTGGCCCCTGTTCTGCCTCGTGTTCCTGACCTCGGCGGCGCCGTTCGCCATGCCGCAGCTGGTGCAGAAGTTCTACGCCATCCGCGACCGCCGGGCCATCCGCGCCGGCATGTGGATCTCCACGGCCTTCGCCCTGGTGCTGACGACGATCGCCTACTTCTCCGGCAGTTTCTCGCGGCTGCTGCTCACGCCCGAAAACGCGCCCGGCGCTTTCGCCGCCGGCCAGCCCGTCTTCGACGCCCTGGTGCCCGAGCTCATCGCCAAGGCGGTGCCGTCCTCGCTGATCATCTTCATCATGCTGCTGATCCTGTCGGCGTCGATGTCGACGCTGGCGGCGCTGGTGCTGGTCTCCAGCTCGTCGGTGGCCAAGGACCTCTACGCCGGCTTCGTCAACCCCCGGGTGTCCGACCGCAGTCTGACCCGGCTGATGCGCTTCCTCAGCGCCTTTTTCATCCTGCTGTCGGTGATCCTGGCCTACACCCGGCCGGCGACCATCGTCTCCATCCTGGGCATCTCCTGGGGCGCCATCGGCGCCGTGTTCCTGGGGCCCTTCATCTGGGGGCTGTTCACGAAGTGGGCGAACCGCTTCGGCGCCATCGCGTCGTCGGTCCTGGCCCTGGCCGTCTGCCTGGCCATGTATTTGGCGGGCCGACCCTCGCCCGAGGCCGGCACGGTGGGCATGATGGTGTCATTGGCAACGACGCCGCTCTTCAGCCTGTTAGGGAAAAGCAGGAACCGTTGAAACGCTAAGGAAAGCGAAATCGGTTTACGGTAGACGGTCAGAAAAATGAATACTAAGACTTAAAATCCCAAATCCCAAGCACCAAATTCCAAACAAATCCCAAATTCCAAATTCCAATTTCCAAAACGAAAGCTCCTTGCAATACTTTTTTCTTCGTTTTGGTCATTTGGTAATTGGAATTTATTTGTTATTTGGAATTTGGTGCTTGGAATTTAATTCTTCACATGTCACGCGTCACGCGTTACGCGTCACGAATATCGCCGGGTATCAGGCCGTGAGCACCGCAAGCCGGCCGGAGACGGCCAGTTCGGAAAAGTCGTAATGGTCCCGGATCCATTCCAGGGTGCGCTCCCGGTAGAAAAAGACATGGGTCGCGTCGTTGGCATACGGCCACGCCGCGAGCTCGATCCCCGGCGCGAAGAGCTCGGTCTGGCAGAACAGCCTGCCTCCCTTTTTCAGCAGCGAGCGCAGCAGGCGGAACTCCCGGGCCGGGTCGCGGAAGTGCTCGATCACCTCGCAGCAGATGACGTAATCATAGGTCCGCCGCAGCAGTTCCGGAAGGTCGCGGAAGAAAGGGTCGTACTGCGCGAGGCGGTACCTCCGCTCCGCCAGCAGCCTGGAGACGACCGGGCCGCTGCCGCAGCCGAAATCCAGGCCATCGTGCTCCGGGCGGCGCTGTTCCAGCACCAGGTCCACCAACGGCCGCACGAATGCCCGGTAGCGGGGATCGTCGACGTCGTTGCAATGCGCCTCGTACCGCCTTTTCTCGGCCTCAACGGAAAGGTAATGCCCTGGCGCCATGAAAACGGCGCCGCAATGATTGCACAGATGGTAGGCCCGCTTCCTGGTCGCGGCGAAAAAAGCCGCCCGGCCGCGGCAAAGGGGGCAGGGTTCGCTCATATCCGGAATGGTATAGCGGACGTGACCGGCCGGTCAAGCGCGGTGCGGAGGATCAGCGAAGAGACGAATGGGCACGGCACGCTGTTCCCCTACTTCTTGCCGTCCTTGCGCTTGTCCGGCTGGATGAACACCGGGTGGCCCTTGATCTGGCAGCGGCGCATGACCTCGATCACCCGGGCGGCCAGCGCCGCGGGAACGTCGACCAGGCTGAAGCCGTCATGGATCTCGATGGCGCCGATCTGGCGCCCGGTGAGACCGGTCTCGCCGGTGATGGCCCCGACGATGTCCCCGGGGCGGACGCCCTGAAGCTTGCCCAGCTTGATCTTCAGCCGCGTCGCTTCGCCCGCGGTCAGGCGCGGCCCGGGTTCAGCCGCGGCGACGCGTTCCTTTTTCTTGCCGGGCTTGCCCTTCGTCCGCGCCGATCCGCCCGCGTCGGCCTCAGGCATGGGCTCGCCGGCCGCCGGGGAGCTCCCGGGCTTGCCGTCCCTTTCCATGATCATTTTCAGCAGCGCCGCGGCGACGTCCAGCGATGAATGGTCATCCCCGGTCAGTTTTTCGACCAGGGCGGCGTATTTCTCCCCGGCTTCCGTCTCCATGATCCGGCGCACCTTTTCCAGCACGGCGCCGTTGCGGATCTCCTCGACGTCGTCGGTCGAGGGCAGGCGCTGGCGGCGGATGCGCGTCTTGGCGAATCGCTGGATCTCGGCGAGCTTGAACAGCTCGCGGCCGCCGACGAAGGTGAGGGCGCGGCCGCTCCGGCCGGCCCGGGCCGTGCGCCCGATGCGGTGCACGTAGTATTCCTCGTCGCGGGGCACGTCGTAGTTGACCACCACCTCGATGTCGTCGACGTCGAGGCCGCGCGCCGCCACGTCGGTGGCCACCAGGATCTCCAAGCGGCCGCTGCGGAACTGGTTCATCACCCGGTCGCGGAACATCTGCTTCATGTCGCCGTGCAGGCCGCTGGCCGCGTAGCCCCGCGCCTGCAGCTTTTCGACCAGCTCGTCGACGCGGATCTTGGTGTTGCAGAAGACCAGGGCCCGCTTCATGTCCTGGATGTCGATCAGCCGCGCCAGGATCTCGGCCTTCTGGAATTCCTTGACCTCGTAGTACGTCTGCTCGACGCCGGGAACGGTCAGCTCCTCGTGCACCACCCGAAGCAGCTCGGGCTTGTTTTGAAACGCCTTGCTCAGGGAGAGGATGGCTTTGGGCATGGTTGCCGAAAAGAGCAGCGTCTGGTGCCCGACCGGGGTGGCGCCCAAAATGAATTTCATCTCGTCGACGAAGCCCATGTCCAGCATCTCGTCGGCCTCGTCGAGCACCACCGTGCGCGCCGCGTCCAGCTGCAGGGTCCTGCGCTCCATGTGGTCGCGGACGCGGCCGGGGGTGCCCACCACCACCTGCACGCCGCGCTGCAGGGCGGCGATCTGGCGCTCGATGGGCTGGCCGCCGTACACCGGCAGGATGCGCAGGTCCTTCTTGTGCTTGCCGAGCAGCTTCAGCTCCCCGGCGATCTGCACGGCCAGCTCGCGCGTGGGGCAGAGGATCAGCGCCTGCACCTTCTTGAGGGCGGGCTCGATGCGCTCGAGGATCGGAATGCCGAAGGCGGCGGTCTTGCCGGTGCCGGTCTGGGCCTGGCCGATGATGTCGGCGCCGGCGAGCACCGGGCCGATGGCCAGTGACTGGATCGGCGTGGCCTCCTCGAAGCCCATCTCGGCGATGGCCTTGTTCATTTCATGGGAAAGGTTGAAATCGGAAAATTTCTTCTTCAGCATGGTCGGTTTCCTCTGCAGCAGGAAGGGGGGCGCCGTTTGAAAAGGGCTTTGGCCAGAAACGGTCGCTGCACAAGGAAAATCGCAACCATAAAACGTGACCACCGCTGGAAGTGAGACGGTTTATTCTCTGTCTGGAGTGTTTCTTCCTGATGAAAGCGTATCATACCACGGCCGGGCCCCGACAGTCAATGGCGGGGCGGACCCCGTGTCCGCCCTTTCTTTTTTCAATTGCGGCCAGAACCATGGGAGGTGAACCGCCGTGGCATGATTCGTAGGGGCGGACCCCCGTGTCCGCCCTGTCTCCTTGAGAACAATCGCATCCATCGAAACAGAGGGGCAGGCACGGGGGCCTGCCCCTACAGAATCTTCTTAAATGGGTTTTCATCATCCAGAGGCCAGGATGCCGGATTGTCACGGATATATTGGCGGGTCTGGTCAAGTTCCTTGTCGCTGCGGATGATATGCTCGTAATAATTGCGCTGCCAGAGACGTTTCTGGAATTCGGGCCAATCACCCTGAAACACGCCTTCCGAATATTTTTTCGTGGTAATTGTTTTAAATTGTCGGATTACGTCCGGCAAGGTCAATCGATTCCCTGTAGGGGTGGACCCCCGTGTCCGCCCATTTTCCTCTTTATCGATCGCATCCCATGCACAAGAAGGGCAGGCACGGGGGCCTGCCCCTACGAAAAGACCGAGAATTGCATGAATATGGTTGGGCATAATCACACATTCGTCCAATGTGATTCCTGGATACCGTGAGGGTAATTCGAGCAAGTTTTTCTCAACCATCCTGCCGGAAGCGGTGAGGTCGACTTTATTGCTCGCAACACACCCGAACAGGCATTCCCGGTTCTGAACACAAATGGTGGCGAAATACCAGCCTGGTGTGGCGTAATTCCAGCCCTTGAGACGAATCGACCGCCGGCCACGGATTTCAGTAATCATATGCATCGCCTGTAGGGGCGGACCCCCGTGTCCGCCCTTCTTTGATTGCAGGTGATTTGAAATATGAAAGAGGGGCAGGCACGGAGGCCTGCTCCCACGCAAAGATCATATCATTCATGCGCTGGCGTCTTGCCCTGCGACCAGCATGAAAGGGAGGATGTCCTTTCTTTTTTCGTATTCTTCAATCAAGAGATTTTTCAACTTGGGGTTGTTCTCCAGCCATTCCCAGATCTCTTTTTGAAAGACCTGAATACCCTGAACCTCTTTTTCTGCCCTGGATTTATTTATATATCTGATGAATTCGATGAATTCCGGCCGATCCGACATGATGGCCTGAAAGCTGAAAGCAGCGAGGGCGGCGGGAGGCGCGGGGATCAATGTATCGAGGCCGTTAAAGCCAACACAAATATGCAGGGTAAACTTGCCGCCCACCATATGAGGATAAAAAAACCTGGCGGCAACCGGCAGCACCTCCTTTAAACCATACGTCAGCTTCGGCTCGCTTGCCATGCTCACAGAATGGCCATTGGCCTGCAGATAACAGGCCAAGAGAGGAAGCAACTCCTTTTTCAATAATGGATTGGCGCGAAGCTGGGTCATCATTTCCGCTTCAGCGTCTGCCAGCGTGAAGTTCTTCAAAGAATCGAGAATCTTGTGCGTTTCCGCCAATTGATTGATCATCGCCAGATAAAGATTAAATTGCTTCAAAAAATCCCCATACTCTGCAGCATCCGCATCGTTGACAGCGACAAACATCTCTTTGTTCCCTTCATATTCGACGGTTTCGAGCTTGAACAGCTTGTCGAAATCCTTTATAAGCCTTTCTTCATTGTAATCGCCGGCCAAAAGCAGAAGCGAACACATCGCCAGCAAGACCAACGTCCATTTTTTCATGGGCCCTCTCAGTACACGGAATAATAATCGGCGACATTTTAGTCGCCCTGGATATATTATTCAATGGGAGGTGAACCGCCGTGGCATGATTCGTAGGGGCGGACCCCCGTGTCCGCCCTGTCTCCTTGAGAACAATCGCATCCATCGAAACAGAGGGGCAGGCACGGGGGCCTGCCCCTACAAAAACGGGCAAAACCTATTCATGTGGAAAATATTGCAGGTTGTTTGCCTGAAGGGGCGGACCCCGTGTCCGCCCTTTCTTTTAGGATTCCGGACGTCAGCCGGCTTTTCTGGTCTTCTCGTCCTGCTTGCGCTCGTTGGCGTCGAGCTTCTTCTTGCGCATGCGCACGTTCTTCGGGGTGACCTCGAGCAGCTCGTCGTCCTCGATGTAGTCCAGCGCCTGCTCCAGGGAGAACTGCCGCGGCGGCGTCAGGCGCACGGCGTCGTCGGAGCCGGCGGCGCGCATGTTGGTCAGCTTCTTGCCGCGGCTGACGTTGACCGTCAGGTCGTTGTCCTTGCTGTGCTCGCCGACGATCATGCCGGTATAGACCGGGACGCCGGCGCCGATGAACAGGCTGCCGCGCTCCTGCAGGCCGAAGAGGCCGTAGGCCACCGAGACGCCGGGCTCGTGGGCGATCAGCACCCCCTTGGTCTTGCGGTTCATCTCGCCCTTGAATGGCTCGTAGCCCATGAAGGAGTGGTTGAGGATGCCGGTGCCGTGGGTGGCGGTGAGGAAGTCGTTGTTCACGCCGATCAAGCCGCGCGCCGGGATCCTGAACTCGAGGCGCGTGTAGCCGTCGGAGCCGGGCAGCAGGTGCTGCAGCTCGCCCTTGCGCTGGCCCAGCATCTCGATGACCACGCCCGAGTAGGCGTCGGCGACGTCGATCACCGCCAGTTCCATGGGCTCGCAGCGCTCGCCCTTGACGATGCGCTGGATCACCTCGGGCCGGGACACCTGGAACTCGTAGCCCTCGCGACGCATGTTCTCGATCAGGATCGACAGCTGCAGGGTGCCGCGCCCCTTGACCACGAAGGCCTTCCTGGAGGCGGTCTCCTCCAGGCGCAAGCTGGCGTTGTTCAGTATCTCGCGGCGCAGGCGCTCGTGCAGCTGGGTCGAGGTGACGAAGCGGCCGTCCTGGCCGGCGAACGGCGAGTCGTTGACGGCGAAGGTCATGGCCAGGGTGGGCTCGTCGATGTCCATGGCCGGCAGCGCCAGCGGCTGGTCGAAGTCGGCCACCGTCTCGCCCAGGTCGATGGTCTCGATGCCGGCCAGCGAGACGATGTCGCCGGCGACGGCCTCGGGGACGCTGACGCGCTGGATGCCGTCGTAGGTGAAGATGCGCGTGACCTTGCAGGGCCTGCGCTCGCCGTCGCGCTTGATCAGCATGACCTCCTCGCCCTGGGTCACCGTGCCGTTGTGGATGCGGCCGGTGCCGATCTTGCCCAGGTAGTTGTCGTAGCTGATCGCCGAGGCCATGAACTGGAACGGGGCGTCGCGGTCGCCCTCGGGCTCGCGCACGTGGCGCAGGATCGTCTCGAAAAGGGGCTTCAGGTTCTTGTTCCTGTCGTGCAGCTCGGCGCGGGCGACGCCCTCCTTGGCCGAGGCGTAGAGCACCGGGAAGTCGAGCTGGTGCTCGTCGGCGCCCAGCTCCACGAACAGGTCGAAGACGGCGTTGAGCACCTCGTCGGGGCGGGCGTTGGGGCGGTCGATCTTGTTGATGACCACGATCGGCCGGTGGCCCTGCTCCAGCGACTTCTTCAGCACGTACTTGGTCTGGGGCATGGGCCCCTCGAAGGCGTCGACCAGCAGCAGCGCCGAATCGACCATCTTCATGATGCGCTGCACCTCGCCGCCGAAGTCGGCGTGGCCCGGCGTGTCGACGATGTTGATCTTGCAGCCCTGGTACTGGAGGGCGGCGTTCTTGGAGAAGATGGTGATGCCGCGCTCGCGCTCCAGGTCGTTGGAGTCCATCACGCGCTCGGCCACGTTCTGGTTGTCGCGGAAGACGCCGGCCTGCTTGAGCATGGCGTCGACCAGCGTCGTCTTGCCGTGGTCGACGTGGGCGATGATGGCGATGTTCTTGAATTTCTTCATCTGTTTTCTTGCGCGAAAAAGATCACGATTCCTGGTTCCGGGTATGGGGAGCGGAGATCCGAGCGGCTGGTTCCGTGACTTCATGATTATACCCTATTTGTCCGGGCTTGTAAATCCGGGCGCTTCCCAATAGAATATGGCCCTGGAGCGAAGTCCCACGCAACGTGATGACAAAGGAGCGCAAAATGAAAAGCAGGATGATCCTTCTGGCGGTGATGATGATCGGCGCGCTGGCGCCGCGGCTCGCCGCCGATACGGCAAGAGACAAGCTGGCCGCCCTGGACAAGGAGCTTGACCTCCGCATCGCGGCCTGGAAGCAGTCGGCCGACGGCAGCCGCTGGGAGCCGTACCGGCCGGGGCGCGCCATCGCGGCCCCCTCGTTCCGCCTGCGCGCGGCCTTCCGCTTCCCGGCGGTCTTTGCCGCCGTCAAGGTCGCCGGTACGCCGCTGAACCTGGCGGCGACCCTGAGCGCCCGCGGCCTGGCCAAGGCGACATTCTTCCTCGACGGCCGCGAATTGCAGCAGGCGACGCTGCACGGCGAGAGCGGCACGGCCGTCGAGCAGTCCTGCACGGTTCCCCTGGCCGACCCGGCCGACGGGCGGGAACACGTGCTGGAGATCGCGGTGGAGAACGGCGGCTTCGCCCCGTTCCGCACCGCCTACTGGCCCGAGCGCCGGGGCGGCCCCCCGGCCGACGAGGGGATATCCTTCATCCTGGAAGCCGCGGAACTGAAATACCCGGCGGCCGAGAAGAACCTGGCCGCCCTGAGGGAATGGTGGCATTCCTTCCTGTTCGCCGACATCCTGCTCAACCCGGAGCTGAAGCGCTTCACTTTCACCGGCAAGCCCTATGACATTCCCGACCGGCGCACCGTGGACCCGGCGAAGCTGGCGCAACTCAACGCCGCCTTCGAGAAAGCCGTCGCCGCCCTGGACATGCAGGCGCTGGCAGCGGGCGACTGGCAGCGGACGCGGGAGTCGCTGCAGCGCTCGCTGCGCCTGGCCGCCCCGGTCAGGGACTACCTGAAGGAATTCGAGATCCACCTGGTGGGCAACGCCCACATCGACATCGCCTGGCTGTGGCGCATGGCCGAGACCATGGCCCTGAGCAGGAACACGTACGAGACGGTCATCCAGAACATGGGCGAGTATCCCGAGCTGACCTATGCCCAGAGCCAGGCCCTGACCTACGACTGGATCGAGCAGAAGCATCCCGACCTCTTCCGGGCCATCAAGGAAAAAGTGAGGAGCGGCCGCTGGGAGATCGTCGGCGGCATGTGGGTCGAGCCCGACTGCAACCTGATCGCCGGCGAGAGCTGGGCGCGGCAGATCCTCTACGGCAAGAAGTACTTCCAGGAGAAATTCGGCGTCGACGTGCGCATCGGCTGGAACCCCGACTCGTTCGGCTACAACTGGAACATGCCCCAGCTCTACAAGCTGGGCGGCATCGACAGCTTCATCACCCAGAAGCTGTGGTGGAACGACACCACCGTCTTTCCCCACTTCCTGTTCAACTGGCAGGGGGTGGACGGCAGCACCATCCTCACCTACATGCCGCCGCTGAGCTACGCCACGCAGCTGAAGCTGAGGGAAGTGGCCAACGGCGTCTCCAAGTACGAGGCCACCACCGGCAGCAAGGAAAGCCTGATCCTCTACGGCCTGGGCGACCACGGCGGCGGCCCCAACCGCGCGATCCTCGACCGCGTGCGCGATTACGGCCGGCTGCCGCTGGCGCCGAAATTCACCCATACCACCGCCGGCCCCTTCCTGCAGCAAAAGCGCCGCGAGAAGCTCGACCTGCCGTTATGGAAGGACGAGCTCTACCTGGAGTACCACCAGGGGACCTTCACCACCCAGGGAGCCGTCAAGAAGAACAACCGCCGCACCGAGGCCATGCTGGCGACGACCGAGAAGCTCGCCGCCATCGCCCTCCTGCTCAGGGACCGCTTCCAATATCCCGCCGCCGAGCTGGAGCAGTGCTGGAAAAGCGCCCTCACGATGCAGTTCCACGACATTCTCCCCGGCTCGAGCATCACCCCGGTCTACCACGACGCCCTGGCCGCCTACCAGAGAGTGCACAAGGAGCTGCGCGCCATGGATGACCGGACCCTGGAGCGGATCGGCTCCATGATCGACACGACGAAGGCGAGCGGCACGCCGCTGCTCGTGTTCAACCCCCTCTCCTGGGAGCGCGACGACGCGGTGAGCCTGCGCCACCCCGTCCCCCCGGGCTTCTCCCTGCGGCTTTTCGACGACGCGGGAGTCGAGGTTCCCTGCGAGGCGGGAGCGACCGGGGACGACGGCAAGGCCGAGATATCCTTCCTGGCCCGCAGAATTCCGCCCCTGGGCTACCGGGTGTTTTCCATCGTCGCCGGGAAAGGCGGGGCAAGCCGCGCCGGCGAGGGGACCGCCCCCGGGGCGGACGGCATGATGGAGAACGAGGTTTTGCGCGTCGTGATCGATCCGGACAGCGGCAACCTGAAGAGCATCTTCGACAAGCGCCTGAAGCGCGAGTTCGTGGCGCCGGGCGAGCAGGCCAACAAGCTGTGGGTCTACGAGGACCGGCCCGAGAGCTGGGACGCCTGGAACATCGGCTATACCGGCCGCGGCTGGGAACTGAACAAGGCCGACAAGGTGGAGCGGGTCAGTGCCGGACCGGTCAAGACCGTCTATCGCGTCGACAAGAGCTTCCTGGGCATTTCCAAGGAACGCTACTACCCGACCGAGAACTTCCCGTCCTCCTTCTTCACGCAATACATCACATTGTACAAGGGGCTCGACCGCATCGATGTCCGCACCGAGGCCGACTGGTGGGAGGACCACCTGTCGCTCAAGGCCTGCTTCCCCCTCGACGTGATAGCCGACCAGGCGTTCTACGAAATTCCCTTCGCCGCCATCGGCCGCACCACGCGCTTCGAGACGCTGTGGGAGAAGGCGCGCTACGAGGTGCCGGCCCTGCGCTGGGCCGACCTCTCCGACGACAAGGGCGGCCTGGCCCTGCTCAACGACTCCAAGTACGGCCACGACATCCACGGCAGCGTCATGAAGCTTTCGCTGCTGCGCTCGCCCACCTGGCCCGACCCCGCGGCCGACCGCGGCCGGCACGAGTTCACTTATTCGCTCTATCCCCACGCCGGTTCATGGAGCGAGGCGCAGGTGGTGCGCCGCGGCCAGGAGCTGAACCAGCCCCTCGTGGTTCGCACGCTCCCGGTGAACCAGGTGGGGATCCTGCCCCGCGCGAAAGGCTTTTTCGCCGTCGACGGCTCCGGGGTCATCCTGGACGCCATCAAGCTGGCCGAGGACGGCGAAGGGCTGATATTCCGCCTCTATGAAGCCAACGGCAGGGCGGAGAACGCGACGATGACGTTCTTCCGCAAACCCGAGCGGGCAGCGGCAACCGACCTGCTGGAAAAAGAGAAGGGCGCTCTGAACCTGAAGGACGACCTCCTGGAGCTGTCGTTCCGCCCCTTTGAGATCAAGACGGTCAAGGTCACGTTCGCCAAGAAATGAAAGAGGAACGATGAAAAAGCACCTGTTCAAGGTCCGGCAGTACCTGCTCTCCGGCGTCTCCTACGCCATCCCTTTCGTCGCCTGCGGCGGCATCCTCATCGCCGTGGCCATCGCCTTCGCCCCCATGGGCCCCGAGGGGCCCGACTTCTCCAACTCGCCCTTCCTGAAGATGCTGATGGACATCGGCGGCACCGCCTTCTCGCTGCTGGTGCCGGTGCTGGCCGGCTACATCGCCTTCGGCATGGCCGACCGCCCGGGGCTGGTGCCGGGGTTCGTCGGCGGCGCCATCGCCCACCAGATCGGCGCCGGCTTCCTGGGCGGGCTGGCGGCCGGCCTGCTGGCCGGGCTGGTGGTGATGCTGATCAAGAAGGTGAAGGTTCCCATCTACTTCCGCCCGGTGATGCCCATCCTGGTCATCCCGGTCGTCGCCTCGCTGATCGTGGGCTTCGTCATGTTCCGCTTCATCGGCGTGCCGATCCGCGACCTGATGGCATCGATGTCGGCCTGGCTGCAGGTGATGGGCACGGGCAACCGCATCGCGCTGGCGGCGGTACTGGGCGCCATGATCGCCTTCGACATGGGCGGGCCGGTGAACAAGGTCGCCTTCTTCTTCAGCGCCGCCATGATCAAGGAGGGCAACTTCGCCCCCATGGGCGCCTGCGCCGCCGCCATCTGCGTGCCGCCGCTGGGCATGGGGCTGGCCACCCTGCTGGGACGCCGGCTGTGGACGCAGCAGGAGCGCGAGGCGGGCTACGCCAGCCTGGCCATGGGCATGATCGGCATCACCGAGGGGGCCATCCCCTTCGCCGCCGCCGAGCCGCTGCGCGTCATCCCCACCATCATGCTGGGCTCGATGCTGGCCGCGGTGATGGCCATGCTGGGCGGCGTCGGCGGCCACGCCCCCCACGGCGGCCCCATCGTGCTGCCGGTGGTGGACAACCGCCTGGCCTACGTCGCGGCCATCGTCGCCGGCACGCTGCTGGTGGCGCTGCTGGCCAACGCCCTGCGCAAATGGCGCGGGGCCAATTGCTGAGGAGGATGAGATGAAGATCGTCGCCGTGACCGCCTGCCCGACCGGCATCGCCCACACCTACATGGCGGCCGAGCAGCTGGAAAAGACCGCGCGCAGGCTCGGCCATGCCATTCGCGTGGAGACCCAGGGTTCCATGGGCATCGAAGACCGGCTCGAGGCCGCCGACATTCGCGACGCCGATGCCGTCATTTTCGCCGCCGACATCGCCGTGCAGGATGGCGAACGCTTCGCCGGCAAGAGGATCGTCGAGACGAGCGTCCAGGAGGCGATCAAGCACCCCGAAGCCCTGTTCGCCCGCCTGGCGAACAAGGGACGCCCTTGACCGGGATCGACTTCGCCTTTCCCCTGGCCAACGGCCTGCATGCACGGCCGGCCAGCCTGCTGCGCGACGCCTGCCGCCCCTTCAAGGCCACCGTCCTCCTGCGCAACCAACGCAGCCGCAGAAGCGCCGACGCGGCCAGCGTGCTGGAGCTGGTGGCCAGCGCCACCCTGCACAACGACCCCTGCCGGCTGGAGATCGCCGGGCCGCAGGAACGGGAGGCGGTGGACGCTTTACGGGCTTTCCTGGAGCATGACCTGCCGCGGGCCGACGACGGGGCTCCGCCCGCGCCGCCTGTCGCCGCCCCGGAACGGGCATCCTGGCTGCCGCCCGTGTTTCTTTCCGGCGGCGGGACCCTGCGGCGCGGACGGGCGCTGGCGGCGGGCAGCGGCCGCGCCCGGGCCGCTCGCGTCGGCCGGTCGCGTCTGCTTCCGGAACGCCCCGTCGCCGGCATCCGGGACGCGAAAAAGGAATTGGAGCTTTTCCGCCGGGCCTGCCGCCGGCTGGAGGCGGAACTTCGCGACGAGATCGCCCCGCTGCGGGACGCCATTGCCGCCGGCATCCTGAAAGCGCACCTGGAGATCGTCCGCGACCCCGGCTTCAGGGAAATGATCGCCGCGCTGATCGCTGACAAAAAAAGGCCGGCCGGCAGGGCCATCCGCGAGGCCGCGGCTCATTTTGCCGGCATCCTGCGGCGCGCGCCCAGCGCCTACCTGCAGGAGCGGGCCGGCGACATCGAGGACATCGCCGCCCGGCTCGGCGAGAAGCTGGCCGGCCCGGCTCCCCGGCAGGCGCCGCCCCTTGGGCGCGGGCCGCGGGTCCCCAGGGGACCGCTGGTGGCGGTGGCCGCTTCCCTCTCCCCTTCCGCTCTGCTCGCCTTGGACCGCCGCCGCTTGCGCGGCCTGATCCTCGGTCCGGTCGGCTTCACGTCGCATGCCGCCATCCTGGCGCGCTCGCTGGCCATCCCCGCCGTCTCCCTGCCGCCGGCCGAGCTGGCCGGCATCCCCGACGGCGCCGAGGTGATCGTCGACGGCCGGCGCGGCCTGGCGGTCGTTTCCCCCGGGGCTGAGCTGAAGCGCTACTACCGCCTCGAGCAGCAGGCGGCCGAAATGCGGCGGCAGCGGCTGGCTTGCCTGAACCGCCGGCCGGCAGCGACCCACGACAAGGTCCGCGTCGAGATCGCGGCCAACATCGCCGCCCCCGCCGAGCTGGACAGCGCCTGGCGCAACGGAGCCGAGGGCGTCGGCCTCTTCCGCAGCGAATTCCTCTTTCTCGGCCGCGAGGCGCCGCCGGGCGAGGAAGAGCAGCATGCCGCGTATTCCCTGGCGGCGCGCTCGGCCGGGGAGCGGCGCATCATCTTCCGCACCCTCGACATCGGCGGCGACAAGCCCCTGCCCTTCCTGGGGCTGCCGCGCGAGGAGAACCCCTTCCTCGGCTGCCGCGCCGTCCGCTTTTACAGCGGGCACGCGGACCTGATCCGCTGCCAGCTGCGCGCCCTGCTGCGGGCGACCGCGCGCAGCGGTTGCCTGCGGGTCATGGTGCCCATGGTCACCGTTGTGGAGGAGGTGCGCCTGGCCCGCCGCCTGCTGTCCGAGGCGGTTTCCGAGCTGCGCGCCCGCAAGGCAGCCGTCCCCGGGCGCATCGAGCTGGGCATCATGGTCGAGACGCCGGCGGCGGCGCTGGCCATCGACAGCCTGGCGCGCGAGGCCGCCTTCTTCAGCGTCGGCAGCAACGACCTGCTGCAGTACACGATGGCCGTCGACCGCGGCAACGCCGCCCTGGCCGGCCTCTACGACCCGCTGCACCCGGCTTTCCTGCGCCTGCTGCAGCAGGCGGCGACGCAGGCCCGCCAAGCGAAGCGCTGGCTGGGCATCTGCGGCGAAATGGCGGGGGACAGCGAGCTCCTGCCGCTGCTGGCCGGCATCGGCTTCGACGAGCTGAGCATGGTGCCGGCGCTGGTCCCGGCCGTCCGGGAGAGGCTGGCGCAGCTCGACGGCAGCGAGTGCCGCGCCCTGCTGCGCCGCGCGCTGAAGGCGGAGGACGCCGCCGCAACGCGCGCGCTGCTGCGGAAATTCAACGGCCGCGGCGGCGGCGCCGGGGTCGTCGCCGCGGAGCTGGTCCGCCTGGGCTCGAACAGCCGCACCCCGTCCGAGGCCATCAAGGAGTTGTGCTCCCTGCTGGAGCTGGAGGGACGGGTGGGCGACGCGGCGCTGCTGGAGGAAGCCGTCTGGAAGCGCGAGGAGACCTACGCCACCGACCTCGGCCTGGGCTTTGCCCTGCCCCACGGCAAGTCGGACACGGTGCGTTCCGCTTCCGTCGCCTTCCTGCGCCCTGCGCGCCCCATGCGCTGGAGCGGCAAGGGCCCGCCGGGGGTGCGGGGGGTGCTGCTGATCGCCGTCCCCGCCGCCGCCCGGGGCGAGGAGCACCTGCGCCTCATCGCCCGCCTGTCGCGGCAACTGATGCACGAGGATTTCCGCGCCGCGCTGCTGGCGGCAGGGGACGCGGCCGTTGTCGTCTCCCTGATCAATGGCTGCCTGCGATCCAACAAATAAAATCGAGGCCTTGCCTCAAAGCTGCAATACAATTCCCAATTACCCAAACAAAGACCCGGTAAGATTCTTCTCTTTGTTTTGGTCATTTGCTCATTGGTGCTTGGAATTTATTTGGAATTTGGTGCTTGTGATTTGGAATTTAAGTCTTACTTGTCGAAATCCGGAGGCCTGACTCCAAGAGCTTGAAGGCGCATGTCCAGCGAGCGGGCGTGGGCGGACAGGTTTTCGGCTTCGGCCAGGCGCCGGGCCGCCGGGCCGATGCGCCCCAGGCCCGCGGCGCTGACCCGCAGCGTGGTCGCCAGGCGCAGGAAATCGCGCACCGAGAGGCCGGCGCTGAAGCGGGCGGCGCCGGCGGTGGGCAGCACGTGGTTGAGGCCGCTGCTGTAGTCGCCGAGCGCCTCGGCCGCAGCGGGCCCGATGAACAGCGAGCCGAAGGCGCTGAAGCGCCCGACGAGCCTCCCCGGCCGCCCGACCTGCAGTTCAAGGTGCTCGGGGGCGCGCCCGTTGATGAAAGCGACCGCCTGCGCCAGGGAAGCGGCCAGCAGGATGGCGCCCTGCCCCTTGACGCTCAGCCGTGCCGGGCTGGCCGGCGGCAGCTGGCGAAGCTGCTTTTTCACTTCATGCCGGACGGCCGCGGCCAGGCGGGGCGACGGGGTGACCAGCAGGGCAACGGCCCGCGGATCGTGCTCGGCCTGGGCCAGCAGGTCGGCGGCCAGGACCCCGGGCCGCGCCGAATCGTCGGCCAGGATGACGATCTCGCTGGGGCCGGCGGGCAGGTCGATCCCCACCCTGCCGAACACCGCCAGCTTGGCCAGGTTGACGTAGCAATTCCCCGGGCCGACGATCTTGTGCACCGGGGGGATGCTTTCACTGCCGCAGGCCATGGCGGCGACCGCCTGCGCCCCGCCCAGGGCGTAGACCTCTTTGATTTCGAGCAGGCCGGCGGCGGCCAGCACAGGCGCCGCCACCCGGCCGCCGGCGGTCGGGGGGGAAAAGACCGCGATCTCCTTCACTCCGGCGGCCCGGGCCGGGACCGCTGCCATGAGCAGCGAGGAGAACAGGGGGAAGCGGCCTCCCGGGACGTACACCCCGATCCTTTCGATGGGGAGCACCCGTTGCCCGGCCGTCACCCCGCCGGCGACGTCCAGGGAAAAATCGCGGTACGCTCTCATTTGCCGGCGGGCGAAGCAACGCAGGTTGCCCGCCGCCAGGACCATCGCCCGGCGCAGATCGCCGGGACAGCCTTCCAGGGCCGCCGCGATCTCATCGGCCTCCACCCGGAACCGTCGCGGCACGACGCGATCGTAGCGCCAACTGAACTTCCGCAGCGCCGCGTCGCCATGCCGCTCCACGGCGGCGATGATCGCCCGCACCGTTCGCCGCGCGTCTTCAAGTTCCGTTGCCTGTTCCTGCGGACGATAGCGATCCAAGGGGATGATCTTCATTTTCGCCTCCGCCGCTCCAGTTCCCGCATGACCGGCTCCAGGCCGATCTTCTCCCTGGCCAGCAGGACCGTCATGAAATAGAGCAGGTCGGCCGCCTCCCAGACCAGCTCGCTCCGCTTCCGGGCCAGGATCACCTCCGCCGCCTCCTCCAGCAGCTTCTGGCGCACTTTGATTCTGGTCAGGGAGCGGGTGTACGAACCGGGCCCGGGTTTCCGCAGCCGCTCGCTGACCACGGCGAACAGGTCGTGCCAGGCGAAGCGCTCGTCGCCGAAGCACGAGGCATCGCCGCGGTGGCAGGCCGGCCCGGCCGGCCTCACCGTGGCCAGCAGGGCGTCGGCGTCGCAATCGGCGCGCAGGCGCAGCAGCTCCTGGCTGTTTCCCGACGTGTCGCCCTTGCGCCACAGGCATTGACGCGAACGCGAAAAATAGCTCATGCGCCCCTCCTTGAAGGTGCGGTCCAATGACTCGCGGCTGCTGTAGGCCAGCATCAGGACGCGGCCCGCCTCGTCGCGGACGACGGTCGGCATCAGCTCCCGGCGCCAGTCGAGGGCGGCGATGAACGCGGCGGCCAGGGTCATGCGCCCGGAGTACAGGGCCATGCCCAGCTGGATGTCCACTTCCAGCCGCGAAAGGTTCTCCACCTCCTCCGGGCCGGCCACGCCGCCGGCGACGGTCAGGCGGTGACCGGTCAAACCCCTGAGCCGGGCCACCTGCCCGGCATCGATGCCCTGCAGGGTCCCCTCCCGCTCGACGCAGGTATACAGGAACTCGCCGCAATAGGGCGCCAGTTCCCTGACCGCCTCGGCGACGGACAGGCCGGTGCCCTGCCGCCAGCCGTGGCTGACCACCTCTCCCCGATCGGCGTCGACGGCGATGATCACCCTGCGCGGATCGACGGCTTGCAGCAATTCCTCCAGGAAGGGCCGGTCGATCCCGCCCCGGCTGAAAGCGGCCGAGCCGATGATGACCTTGGCCGCGCCCTTGTCCAGCCATTCCTTCGCCTTTTCCACGCTGCGGACGCCGCCGCCGACCCGGCAGCGGGCCAGGGGCAGGATCCGCCGCATCAGGGCTTCGTTGTCGCCCCGCCCGAGCGCGGCGTCGAGGTCGATGAGCGCCACGTCGCCGCAGCGGTCGAATTCCGCGGCCAGCGCCAGCGGGTCGTCCTTTTGCAGTACCTTTTCCCGGCCGTTGCGCAATTGCACGGCCTTACCTTCTTGCAGGTCGATGGATGCGATGATCATCGGCAAATCACTCCTTGTTCGCGCAGGAACGCCTTGATTTCGGGGACCGTTTGTCTGCCGTCGTGCAGCAGCGAGGCCAGCAGGATGGCATGGGCGCCGCCGCTGAGAACGGCGGGCGCCAGCTGTTCCAGGCTGCCGGCGCCGCCCGAGGCGATGACCGGGATGGCGACCGCGGCCGAGACGCCGCGCAGAAGATCCAGGTCGTAGCCCAGGCCGGTCCCGTCGCGGTCGATCGAGTTGAGCAGGATCTCGCCCGCCCCCAGCTCCTCGCCGCGGCGCGCCCAGCCGACCGCGTCCCACCCGGTCTCCCGGCGGCCGCCGTTGCTGTAAACCCGCCAGGCGCCGTTGTCGCGCCCGGCGTCGATGGAGAGGACGACGCATTGCGAGCCGAAGCGGGCCGCGGCGCGGGACAGCAGCTGCGGGTCGGCCAGGGCGGCGCTGCCCAGGGAGACCTTGTCGGCCCCGGCCTGCAGCACCCGGCGGACGTCTTCCACGCTGCGCAGGCCGCCGCCCACGGTCAGGGGGATGAAGATCTCCCGCGAAACGCGCTCGACGATGCCGACCATGGTCTTCCGGCTGCGGAACGTGGCGCCGATATCGAGAAAAGCCAGCTCATCGGCGCCCTGTTGATAGTAGCGCCGGGCCATTTCCACCGGGTCGCCGACCTGGCGGATGTCCCTGAAGGCGACCCCTTTGACGACCCGACCGCAATCGACATCCAGGCAGGGAATGATGCGCGTGGCGATCATGATGTCCCCCAGCGCCGCAACAGGTCCAGTCCGCAAGCGGCGCTCTTTTCCGGGTGGAACTGGACGCCCCAAACCCTGCCGCATTGCACCGCCGCGGCGAATTCGCCGCCGTAGTCACTGACCGCGGCCACGATGCTTCGATCGGCCGGCACGGCATGATAGCCGTTGACGTAATAATGATATTCGCTGACCGTGTTTTGCCAGATCGCCGAGGGCCTGGCCGCATGGACCCTGTTCCAGCCGATCTGCAAACGCGGCCGGCAGGCGTATGCACGGGCATGGCCTGCGAAAAAACCGAGGCCTTGGACGCCGGGCGCCTCTGCACTGGCGCTGAACAGCAGCTGCATGCCCAGGCAGATGCCCAAAAAAGGCCGATCCGCCGCCAGCCAGTCCTGCAATGCCGCCGCCATGGCCGAAGCCTGCAGGCGCTCCATGGCGCTGCCGAAGTGGCCGACCCCGGGCAGAAGCAGCCTGTCACAGGCGGCCGTCTCTCCGGCGTTGCGGATCATCGAGTTGGCCAGGCCCAGGTAATCGAGCGCCTTGCGCACCGAGTGCAGGTTGCCGGCGCCGTAATCGATGACGCCGATCACAGGGCCCCCTTGCTCGAAGGGATCTCTCCTTCCCGGCGCGGCTCGACGCGGCTGGCGGCCGCCAGCGCCCTGGCCAGCGCCTTGAACAGGGCCTCGAGCTTGTGGTGGCCGCTGCGGCCGCGGCGCACCGCGGCATGGATCGTCGCCCCCAGCCCCCGGCTCAGGGCGACGAGAAAGTCGACGGCCAGCGTCGGGGCGAAGTTTCCCAGCGCCACGCCGTTCAGTTGGCCGCGGAACACGAAAAACGGCCGGCCGCTCAGGTCGACGGCGACCTCGGCCAGCGCCTCGTCCATGGGCATGATGAACGAGGCGGCGCGGGCGATCCCCGAGCGGTCGCCCAGCGCCTGGCTGAAGGCCTGCCCCAGCACCAGGCCGCAGTCCTCGACCAGGTGGTGGGGATCGACGTCCGCGTCGCCAACGGCGCGCAGGTCGATATCGAACAGGCCGTGGCAGCAGAAGGCCTCGAGCATGTGGCCGAGAAAAGCGATCGGGCAGCCCCCCTGGAAGCGGCCGCGGCCGTCGAGGTCGATACCCAGGGCGATCGCGGTCTCCCGGGTCTTCCGTTCAACAAATCCCTTTCTCATGAAATACCTCCTCGATCTCGTTGATGTCACGGATGAATTTTCCGGCGCCGGCGCGGCGCAGTTCCCGCCGCCGGCGCGAGCCGTCCGCGATCGCCGCCGGTACGACGGCCACGGCGCCGACGCCCGCCGCCCGGGCCGCCAGCATGTCGTCGACCTGGTCGCCGACGTAGAGGGCGCGGCGCGCTCCCAGCCCGGCCAGGGCCAGGCGCAGGCCGCGGGGATGCGGCTTCGGCCGGTCGCCGGTTTCCTCTGCGGCGACCAGCACGTCGAAATAGCGGGCGCAGCCCGATCGCTCCAGGGTCCACAAGGCCTCGGCGCGGGGACGGCCGGTGACGATCCCCAGGCGAAAGCGTTGGCACAGCCGGGCCAGCAGCGCCGGCATCGCCAGCCACTTCTCGCGGCAGCGCAGGCCGTCCCCGTTGCCGCCGCCCAGATAGATCTCCTGGAAACGCGCCTTGACCCGGGCGAAGCTCACCCGGCAACCGTTGCCGCGGATCAGCGCCGCGGCGGCCCGCCAGTCGTTGTTGTACCCGGCGGCCATGCGCAGGTCGCGCAACCGGCGCAGCCGCGGGCGGCAGCCGCAGAAATGCCTGACCGTGCGCAGGATCGTTTCGTCGCAGGAGAGGCGGGAATCGACCAGCACCCCGTCCATGTCGAGAAGGAGCGCCTGGGGGGGAAGAATCTCCGCCAGCGCCGCGAGCAGGCGGCGATGGTCATCGCGGGTCCCGACGGTTATGCGCAGGCGATCGGCCAGCTGCGGCTCCCGGTCCAGGCGCTTGACCAGGACGCCCCTTTGGCGCAGCTTTTCCCATACCGCCCCGGCATCGTCAAGGCGGGCCAGCAGGAAATTGGCCTCCGTGTCGCGGCAGGAAACACCCAGTTTCGCCAGTGCCCTGACCAGCGACTTTTTCTGCCGCTGCATGCGGCGGGCCTGTTGCCGGGCGTGCCCGACGGCGGAAAGCGCCGCCAGCCCCGCCTGGATGGCCGCGGCGGACAGGGGAAACGGCGGGGCGACTTTTTCAATTTCCCCGAGCAGGCCGCCCGCGCCCAGCAGGTAGCCGAGGCGCAGGCCGGCCAGGGCGAACGACTTGGAAAACGAGTTCAGGATGACCAGGTTGGGGAACTCCCCGATCCAGGCGGCGTGGTCGCGGCCGGAGAAAAACCCGTAGGCCTCGTCGAGCAGGACCGGCGTTCTCCCGGCCCGGGCCAGGACCTGCCGCAGCTCGGCGTCGGCGATCACGGTGCCGGTCGGGTTGTTGGGGCTGACCAGCACCAGCAGGGCGGGCTTCGCTGCCAGAACGGCGAGGATCCCGGGAAGGGGGAAGCGGAAATCTTCCGCGAAGGGAACGGCCCGGATGCGGGCCTGGCGCAGGCGGGCGGCCAGCGGATAGACGCTGAAGGTGGGCGCGGCCCAGGCGACCGCGGCGCCGGGATCGAGCAGGGCTTCGAAGACCCAGCGGATGGCCTGGTCGCCGCCGGCGGCCAACAGGACGTTCTCCGCTGCCAGGCCGTGGAATTTCGCCAGCTCGCGCCGCAAGGGCTCGCTCTCGGGATACATGGCCAGGTCGTGCGGGCGCAGCCGGCGCAGCGCCCGCGCGACCCCGGGCGCGGGCGGGAAGCGGTTCTCGTTGAGGTCGAGGCGGACGGACCCCTGCCGCGACCCGCCAACCTTGGCGTAGGGAACGACGGCGGCGAGGAATTTTCGCCTGCCCATGTCACACCACCACCTTGCGGAATTCGGTCTCCAGGATGTCGCGGGCCCCCATCTTTTTCAATCGGGTGATCAGCCCGGCCGCCTCCAATTTCCTGACCGCGGTCTTGACCGCGTAGCCCTTGCCGCCGAACAGCGGCGAAACCGTGGGCGCCCGCATGCAGGGCAGCACCCGGACGACCTCGGCCAGCTTGTTTTCGGCGACGTTCATCTCGAGCATCACCCGCTCGCGGGCATCGAGCACGGCCTGGAACAGCGTCTTCATCTGGCCGATCTTTTCGCGCTTGCGGGGGTCGCGCAGCGCCCGGCGGCTGGCGATGAAGCGCGTCGACGATTCGAGCAGGGTGGCGATGACCTTCAGGCCGTGCTCCCGCAGGGTGCGGCCGCTGGCCATGTTGTCGACGATGACGTCGGCGTCGTCGGGCGGGAAGACCTCGGTGGCGCCGAAGGTGCGGATGAAGATGTACCGGCGGTAGCGGCGCTCGAGAAAGCGCCGGGCCAGCCGCTCGTACTCGGAGGCGGCCACGACCGGCCGGCGGCGCCTCGGCCCGCGGAAAGCGCGGGCGGCCGCGGCCACGATCGTGACCGGGTCGAACCCCAGGTCCATGACCTCGACCACGTCGGCGCCCGTCTCCTCGACCCAGTCGCGGCCGCAGAAGCCGGCGTCGTGCGACCCCAGCTCGATCAGCCGCGGCGCGTTCTGCGGCTTGAGCAGCTTGGCCTCGATCCCGCGGTCCGCGACGCGGGGGATGTAGCTGCGCTCGTCGCTGTCGACGCCGAAGCCGCAGTCGTTGAGCAGCTCGACGACCCGGCCGTGCAGCCGGCCCTTGGGAATGATGATCTTCAGGCCGGGCACGAGGCACCTCGCCGCCCGGCCGCATTTTCCGAAACTAAACCTTTGAACCTCATGATGGGAGTCCTCCTGTGAAAATTGAAAAAATGGATGGGAGGGTGGTTTAGTTTTTTATGGGCGTGGGGCGCCCATGATGGAAATGGCGGTGCAGGCCGGCAAGTGCCGCGATGCAAAACATTGCCGGGATTATAGCACAAGCCGTCCGGATCGCAAAATCATGACCGGCGGCGGGCGAGCGCTGCGGGGTTGGGGCCGGGGCGCGGGGCGCGATTTGCATATTGTTCCCAGGCTGTTATAATGGGTCTGCGCGGTCCCCGCCGCGCCTGGGAGAAACTGCGATGAACCCGGATCCGCGAAAAAAGTCCCGCGCCAAAAGGCGGCTGCTCATCCTGGGCGCCGTGATCCTGGCGCTGCTGGCGATCAACGTGGCGGTGCCGCGGAAAAAGACGCCGCCGCCGCTGAACGCCCGCACGCTCAAGGACCTGGCCGAGCTGGCCACCGTCGAGTACAGCGTGACCAAGATCATCTCTCACAAGGACGTCGCCTGGTACGGCGACCGCAAGATCCTCTTCGAGACGGCCGCCATCGTCAAGGCCGGCATCGACCTGAACGAGCTCAGCGACGGCGATATCCGCCGCGAGGGCTACCAGGCGGTGACCGTCACCCTGCCGCGGCCCAGGATCCTCCTGTTCAACATGAAGCCCGAGCACATGCACGAGATCTTCAACGAGTCGGGAGTCCTGCGCAGCGATTTCTCCAACCAGGAGAAGGACGCCCTGCTCAGCCTGGGCGAGAAGGACATCCGCGCCAAGGTGGCGACGATGGACATCCTCGAGCGCGCCGCGCGCAACGCCCGCATCCTGGTCGAGTCGTGGCTCACCCGCATGGGATTCGCCAGCGTGCGCGTCGAGTTCCGCGGCCCGGGAGGGCGGAAATGAAAAAGCTCGCCCTGGCGTTCAACATCGCCGCCCTGCTGGCGATCGCCCTGCTGCTGTACACCCCGCTGGCCAGGCTCGGCCTGCTGCCCTCGCTGCCCTCGCTGTTCCGCAGCAGCCCGCTCACGATCGAGGAGACGCCGGTGATCGTCCAGCAGGTCAAGAACATCGCCCAGATGTTCACCCAGACCTACTACGACGAGTACGTCTACGATACCGGCCTCATCCGCACGCCGGTCTTCAACCAGGACAAGCGGCTGATCTTCATCGCCAAGGGCGAGGTGATCGCCGGCTTTGACCTGTCGGAGCTGAGCGAGAGCTCGATCATCCGCCGCGAGCGGGCGATCGTGGTCAAGCTGCCGCCGGCGCGCGTCCTGGAGGTGATCATCAACCCCAGCGGCTTCGAGACCTTCATCGAGAAGGGCGTGATCACCTTCGAGGACAGCAAGAAGTACCACGAGGACGCCCGGCGCATCTTCGAGCGCAACGCCCTGCGCAAGGGCATCCTCAGGAACAGCGCCGAGCAGGGGCGGGAGATGCTGGAGAAGTTCTTCCGCCTGCTGGGCTTCGAGACGGTGGACATCATCATCCCCGAAAGCCGTTAAGAAGAACTTAGCCGACATCTCAGTGTTAATGGTTATGTCAGCAAAGCCAAGATAATAAATATGGGCAAGCGAATGGTGTCAGTGACACCCTGAATGCCCCTGGCGAGGTTGCCATTCAGAATGGATACAACAACTGATCCTGCCAACAGGATACCGGCCGGGGGAAAGCTCTGGAACCGCGATTTTTTCATTCTGTGGCAGGGGCAGCTGGTCTCGGCCCTGGGCGATGTCATCTATTCCATCGCCCTGGGTTTCTGGATCCTGGCCAAAACAGGCTCCACGGCCCTGATGGGCGCCCTGCTGGCGGCCGCCTCCCTGCCGCGGGTGCTGGCTTCCCCCTTCGCCGGCGTGCTGGTCGACCGCTGCGACCGCAGGCGCCTGCTGATCCTCACGGATACGGTCCGCGGCCTGGCCGTGGCCCTGGTCGGAGTAGCCGCACTGCTGGAATTCATCCAGGTCTGGATGATATTTTCGGCTGCCATCGTGATCGGCCTGGGAGGCGCATTCTTCAATCCGGCAGTGGCCAGCTCCCTTCCCGACATCGTCCGGCGCGACAAGCTTGTGCAGGCCAATTCCGTCTTTCATATGATCTACACGCTGTCGGGCCTGGTGGGAAATTCGGCCGGCGGCATCCTTTTTAAAGTCCTCGGCGCTCCGGTCATGTTCCTCTTCAACGGCCTCTCCTACCTGTTTTCGGCCCTGGTCATCCCCTTCGTGAAGATTCCCAAGATCGAAGCCAAAGAGGAGCGCTCCCATTTCTTTTCCGACATGAAGGAGGGCTTCGCCTTCGTCTGGCGCTTCATCGGCCTCCGCCACCTGCTGGCGTTTGCCGCCATCATGAATTTTTTCGCTTCCATGGGCGTCATGCTGATCCTGCCGCTATTCGAGCGCCAGCGCCACCTGGGGCCCGCGCTGTACGGCCTGGTGATGGCCTGCTTCACCGGCGGTCTCCTGGCCGGCCTGCTTTTTTCCTCTCTCGTGCACATCCGGCCGTCCAGGCGCTTCCGGCTCTTCGCGGCCTGCGGCTTCATCTCCTCGTTCAGCATGATCCTGTTTCCCCTCTTCCTTTACTTCCCGCTCATGGCGCTGCTGGCCTTTGTGGGCGGCGTGGCTTCGGCGCTGCTCAACACCTTTATGGCCAGTGTCATCCAGTTCACCGTGCCCCAGGAGATGCGCGGCAAGGTGTTCGGCATCCTGGGCAGCATCAGCACGGGCCTCATGCCCCTGGCCATGGTTATGGGCGGCGTACTGGCCGAGTTTATCCCCATCCGCATCCTGATCTCGGTCAGCTTCGCGGTCACCATCCTGCTGTACATTCCCCTTTTCGCGAGCGCCGCTTTCCGCCGCACCATCACCTTCGATCCCGCCACCCAGACCACGGCGGACCTCATCGCCTTCGGAGCGAAGCGGCCCTAGTTCAGGAAAACCAGAATGGAGGAGAAAGGATCGCGAAAAATAGTCTGAACTACCCCATGTTCGATTCGGAGTCTTGAATTATCAGGTCGATCATTGAACTTGTTCATATCTCCTCATGACCATGCTAATAAAGGGGGTCATTGAGAAGTCAAGCACCATCCCCAAATGTCCTTCCGTCCCCAAATGTCCCTTTGTCTATTGCCCTTCTTTACGTCTTTACCCCTCTACCTCTCTACCCCTTTATCTCTCTTCCCTTCTTTCTCCCCCTGCCCTCCGGGAATTGAAAAGAGCTTCCTTCCCCAGTCGGCCGCGACGGCGTACTCCATGCAGCGCCGGAAAACGTCATAATCGAAATCGGGCGGATCCATGGCGCCCGTGGCCCGGTCCGTATTCTCCCTCAGGAAGACCCGCCGGTCCGAGATGTACGGGCGGTAGGGCCTGATGAAATAATCAAAAAGCTCCTCGGGAGGATTCCTCGTCTCCGCGGCGGGCGCGGCGCCGTGGATCACCTCGATGCCGCTGAGCCCCAGGAACCGCGCCGAGAACGCGGTCAACTGGGCCATGGCGGCAGGGCGGCGGCTGGCGACATGATAGATCGCGCCGTTTTCCGGTCCATCCAGTATGGCGAGGGTCGCGGCGGTGAAATAATCCACCGGGACCAGGTTGATCTTTCCCTCGTTGGGGATGCATATCCTGAGCGGCAGGTGCAGCCTGCCGTCCTTGAGCAGGCGGACACCGCATGCGGCCGACTTTTTTCCCCGGTTCTTCCCGAGGTCAGCCAGGTAGATGTCCCGGAGCTGCAGCAGGGACCTGACCGGGTGATACAGGGCGTTGAACTTGAGCGACCGGCCCGTGCGCGCGTCGCCATAGACGATCGCCGGACGGATGATGGTGTGGGCAACGCCGTGCTGCCGGCAGAACGCAAGAACCGCGCTCTCGGCCAGTGCCTTGCTTTCCTCGTACACGTTGTTGAAATTCCGCGAATGCACCGGGATCTCGCGGCATTCCGCCCCGTCGCTGCCGGCCGCGTAGGCGGAGCTGATGAAGTGGAAACACCGTGCCGGGCCGCCGCGGGCGAGATCCAGGATCCCGGCAAGGCTCCCCACGTTGGCCGCCATCACCGCCTCGCGGTTCTTCTCTGCAAAGCGCGTATCCGAGGCGCAGTGGATGATGGGCAGGGCCCGGCGGCGCAGGAGTTCATATTCATCGGGACGCAGCCCCAGCCGCGGCTCGCGAAAATCGGCTTCATGAAGCTCCAGCCGCTCCTGCAGGTGCTCGATCCCGAACCACTCCAGCAACCGGCGAATCCTTTCCGCCAGCGACTCCCCGCCGGCGCGCCGCCCGACGACAACGACCCCTTCGCCTTTTTTCAGGAGCCCGGCCATGACATGGCTTCCCAGAAAGCCGGTGGCGCCGGTCAGCAGGTACGGGCCGCCCGCCGTTGCGCCGCCCCGATTCATTCGCTGACCCCGGCGCCCTGGTACAGAAAGCATTCCTTGCGGCAGAAGCCCTGGCGGAACACATGGCGGATCCAGGTCACCGTCCCGGTCTCGGCCGCGAATTTCCCGATCATCATTCCGGCTTCCATCATGGCCTGGCGCATCCGGTCCTTTTCTTCCTCGTCGTTCTGGTCCAGGTAATAGTCGTATTCGAATACGCAGCGCTTGCCGTTGTCCAGGGGGGTGATGAAGCCGAAGTCGTTCTTCAGCCCGTGGCGGCCGGCGATGCGCCTGAATTCGGCGTCGATCTCGGCGATCAGGCGGTTGTCGATCGGCAGATAGACGATCATGGCCACCACATGCTTCTCCCGGCCCATGCGCGCGCTGACGATGCGGAACATGTTCAGCCACACCGGGTCGGTCATCTCGGGCCGCGCATAGATTTCCTCGAAGAAAGGCCGCAGCTCCGGGTCGACAGCCGCTGCCAGCTGGGCGGGCGACGGCGCCAGCGCCGCCTCGGCCAGGTCGGCGAAATGGGCCAGCCCCAGGTAGGAGAACGGCTCCTCTTCCTCGAGCTCGCCGATGAGGTCCAGCCAGCCGGCCGAGGTGAGCGAAGGAAGTCCGAGGTTCAGGATGCGCATCAGGCGGCTGTCGAAGCCGTGATAACCCATTTCCCTGACAGCCCGCAGCGCGTGGGCATCCCCGATCACCAGCACCAGGAAGGCGATCTTCAGCTTGTCGCGGAAGGCGCTCTTGACCTGGTCGGCAAGCTTCGCCGTGGGAGAGAGAAACGTCGAGATATATTCGCCGCCCAGGACGCCGATGGCCAGCCCGATGCGGCGCATGGCGCATTCCCGGGAAAAATCGAGGGCGCCCGCGAGGGAAGTGAAGGGGACGAATACGGCGCTTTCGTCGGCCGTGACCGCATGCAGGCGGATGGCGGCCGATGCGCAGATCCCCGGCAGCGCGGCGTCCTCCCGGCGGAAGCCGAAGAGGTTGGGCGCGGCCGGGTCGCTCAGGCGGAAGACGCCGCCGTCGGGCCCGACGAATTCCGCGTCGACGTAATTGTCGGCGGCGGTGCCGTAGCTCGCCGAGAAGGTGGAGAAAATCCCCGAGCACATGATGTTGGCGCAAACCAGCGCCGAAGGTTCCGCGACATTCACCCGGTAACCGCGCGCGACCACCGCTTTTTGCAGGTCGAAGGCGGCCACGCCGGCGCCGACCTTCACCAGCCAGTTCTTCTCGTCGAAGTCGATCGTTTTCATCCGGCCCAGGTCGATCACGGCGCCCTCGCTCATGACAAAGCCCATGACGCTGGACCCGTTCCCTCTCACGGCGTAGGGAATTCCATGACGGTTCAGGAATTTGACCAGCGCCGAAATTTCAGCGCTGGAATCCGGCATGACGACATAAGCCGGCAGGCGCGGCGCGGCCGCGGGGCAGGGATCATCCGCATAGGTAACGGCGATCGCTCTGTCGTTCGTCGCCCAGCCGTCGCCCACGATCCCCTTCATCCCGTCCAGGATGCCGTCTTTTTCAGGGGCGAGCACCTCGCCGCCGCTCTCCAGGTAACGCCGCACATGCTCCTTCAGGGCCTTCATCACGGCCGAAGGCTTCATTTCGGTCACAAAATAGCATGGGTAGTCGCAGCGGCCGCAGAGGTCGCAACTCTCCGCGATCTCGACGCACTGCGGGGTGACCGGGACCCTGTTCTCCGCCAGGGCGGCATAGAGGTCCATCCGCCCCTGGGGATAGAAGCTGACGTAATGCCGCTCCTCTCCCGACCGGCACAGGCCGCTGCCCAGAAAATCGATCTTGCACATGGCATAGTGCCGGCAGTTCTTGGCCGTCTTCAACACATCGGTCATCCGGCATTCCTCCCTGTCAACCTGCACGGTGCCTGACTCGGGTGATAATGATTATCCATCAGATTTGGGGACGGTGCTTGACTTTGTGACTTTAGCATTTTTTCGCCGCAATCCGCTTCCGGGCATCCTTGTACAGCTTGGCCAATGAGTGCAATTTGATATCGCGAAATTCGGGCAACTGCGCAATCTCCCTGTAGGTAAGCCCGGACAATTCCTTCAACCTGACCAGCAGCTCTCCCCGTAGTTGTTTCCCGGCCAGCGTTCCATAATCGAGTTGTTCGAACTTCATCCTGTGTTCTTTTTCCAGCTCCCGGTATGCTTTTCCGACCGGTTCAAAACACGCGTCGTCCTTGCGCCGCTTTTCCAGGGACTTCTCATCCTTGCGCTTGTCACGCCTCTCCAAGGCCTTGACCAGAAACTCGTCCTCGCCCAGCCAATCGCCAAAATCGCTTTTCCTGATCGGCAGCTTGTCCGGTCGTGCGCCCTTGATCTCTTTCATCATGTGTTTCTTGCCGCCCCATAACCCATGGACAAATGGCACATCCGTGACAGCCTTTTTGGCTTTGCCTGCGTACTCCCCCGCGCTTGACCAGGGGTATTCAATGCAAGTGGCCGCCAGGCCGGCACGTACCGGATTCTGCAGCAGATAGAGAATGGCCAGGCGCAGGTATTCATCATTCTGGATCAGAGTGGATCGAAAGCGGTTTTGAAAAACATACCCCTTGCCGCCGTGCTTGCGGCGGTAATGGATGCCGTAGGAACCGTTGACGACTTTGAGCAGAGAGCTCATGCGGCCGGAACTGTTCTCCAGCAGCAAATGGTAATGGTTGTTCATCACGCAAAACCCGACAAGACGCACACCCAGCAGTTTTGCCCTCTCGGAAAGGATTTCCAAGAAGGTTTGTTTGTCCTCATCATCGGGGAATATGAATTCTCCCCTGATGCCTCGATTCATGACATGAT
>DIXU01000018.1:56942-58853 GCA_002436105.1 Candidatus Aminicenantes bacterium UBA6072
CAAGCACCGTCCCCACTTTGACTAATCATCTTTGCGCCTTCTTTTCATGTCGGTTCATCGAAAATCATATCTACCTTTAGAATAAACTTTTAATCTATTTTTAACCTGGCGAATAATCAAAACTGTCATTACAAGACCCGACTCTAGTATCCCGGTGGAGGGAAGCGCAGCGGATCTGCGAGCGGGCCCCGGAATCGACCCCCGGATCGCGGCTTTGACATTTCAAAAAACCATCGCTAGAATCCATCAATAAATATAATTGCTTTTCCTTTCACTCTAACCAGGGAGGTGACGAAAATGAGTCGTCCCAAAGCATGCAAGCCAATAAGCCGCAACCCCAGGAAGAAGGCAGGCCTGCTGGTCGCCTTTTCCTACGTGCTCCTGCTGGCAAGCGTCACGCCGGCCCAGGCGGCGGACGCGCCGGAATATTCGATTCCAACCGCAATCTCCCAGCAGGTCCAAAGAGACCTGCTCGAAGCGCAAATTGCGGACCTGCAAACGACCCGCGCGAAGGATTGGAAAGAAGCCCGGCACAAGAAGGCTCAGTACGATCAGTATGTTCGCAGCAGAGAGACCGCCTCCCCTGCCGACATGATCCCCAGCCCCACGATCGACCGGGTTGCCGCCGAGGCCCAACAGGCGACGGGGAGGGTCGAGATGGCGGATCGGATCCTTGCCGCCCTCGAGCGGCACCTGAACTCGTTGGGCGCGGACGACGGCCGACGCGAAGCCGTAGGCGCCGAAGTGCAGCAGGCGGTTGAGATGGAGCTGCTCACCACCCAGCAGTCGCAGTGGCAGCTCATCCGCCTGAGCGAATGGGAGACGAAGATCGAGAAGCAGAACAGGTACAACGAGTACGTGCGTCAGCACCCGGATCACCCGGTGGATCGATCGGGCAGCGAGGCGAACATCGCGATCGGGCGAGTCGAAATCCTCGACCGGCTTCTGGATTCCCATCGCCGCCGGCTGGAGTCCATCGAAAAAAAGATGGCTAAGGCGGGGACAATAAAAACCGGCGCTACTTCAAAGACGGCCACCACTGTTTCAATCCCAGGCCAGCCCGGCTGGCATCGGGACGGGGCCCCCAAGACGGAAAAGACCCTGCCCCAGGCCGACGCCTGCTACCCCAGTTCCACGCTGGATATTTCCGACGGCGCCGCCACCGGAATACGCGAGTGGGCGGAATGCCCCGGCAATCCCCCGAAATGCACCGGCACCTACGTAGGCTCGGTGACCTGGTCGCCGCCGCCCGCGTACCTGCAGCCGGGAAAGGAAGTCGAGATCACGGCGACCGCCGGGACCAAGGCCAACAATACCTGCGGCAGCAGGAACTTCGGGTCATGGCTGCAGATCAAGCTCAACGGCTCGAACATCGTATTGGCCGGAGAATCGCAGTATACGGGCCCGCCCAGGGCCACCGGCAAGTTCACCGCGCCGCAGGGAAAACCCGGCGACCGCATGGTCATCGAAGTGATCCTGCAGGCCGCAAGTTTGAACGGCAAGGTGCACTACACATTCGTTTACAGGTAACCCCAAACTCTCAGGAGAAATCCGGCCGCGAAAGAAAAGGAATCCTCCGGGTCCCGGGGAAATGGAGGTCAGGTCTTGAATTATCAGATCTGCCTTTAGAATGATCTTTTTAATCTTTTTTTGACCTGGATTTTAATCAAAACTGTCATTTCAAGACCTGACCCTGATGCCTCCCAAAGCCATAGATCGAGCTATCTTGATGAGTAATGAGTGATTCGTAATTCGTAATTCGTGATTCGGAGGAGCAATGGGACGATCGGATAAGGATGAACCGAGGTAAAAATATGTTTTTCTTACTTTTGCCTTTTTACTATTGCCTTTTTTATTCAATCGATGTGATCTCCGGTGCTCACCCACATCGAACGTCGAACATCGAACCTC
>DIXU01000019.1 GCA_002436105.1 Candidatus Aminicenantes bacterium UBA6072
CTTATCACTCATCACGATTTCCTTATCAGGAGGTCTGGCGGGCCTTAGTGGTAGTGATAGTGATAGTGGTTGCAGGAGGCAATACAAAGACGAGTGACAGTGTCAGTGACAGTGTCAGCAAGAAAGGCGATACGAAGACAAGTGTTGGTGTTAGCAGGAGGCTTACGCGGAAAAATCAAGGGATGATCTCGGATTTGTCCGCATGTAGGGGCGACCGGCCGGTCGCCCCTACCGAAAGAAGACCCGCCATGGGGAATCGCCCCATGTTTTTTTGCTTCAACGTTTCTTTTTTATCCCGGCCAGGATCGATTCCGCAACGACCAGATCTTGCGGCACCGTGATTTTGATATTGGCCACATCGCCCTCGACCGTCACCACCGGGGCCAGGCCGTATCTCAGCACCAGCGAGCAATCGTCGCCGGCATCGCGAACGCCCTCCTCGTTGGCCAGTTTGTGGGCGATGCGGATGATGTCGGCCCGGAAGCCCTGCGGGGTCTGGACGCGGCGGAGCTTGTCGCGGTCCAGGACCGCGGTGACGGAACCTCTGTCGTCGACACGCACGGTGGTGTCGCCGGCGGGGACGACGGGCATGACCGCCGCGCTCTTTTTCAACGCCGCCAGCACGCGGCCGATCATTGGCGCGGGGACAAGCGCCCGCGCGGCGTCGTGAATGAGCACCATTTCAGCGCCTATGGCTGCGGCGACGCCGATCGCCGCCGACGCCTGTCTCGTCTTTCCCCCGGCGAGTACGGTGGTCACCTTGGAATAATTGCCGGCGATCCGCTTCGCGCGCTGCAGGTACGCCTTGGGACAGACCAGCACCATGCCGCTGATGCCCTTTTGGGCCTGGAATCTATCCAGGCAGATCTCCAGCAGTGCCTTGCCGCCGATTTTCCGGAATTGCTTGGGCTCAGGCCCTTTCAATCTCGTTCCCGTGCCGCCGGCCAGGACGATTGCGATAGTTTTCATGATGTCATTATAAATGAATTGCAACCTGAATTAAATCTTCGCGGGAATTACAGGGACGACCTATCGTTATGCGTGATGCGTGACGAGAAAGAGTATTCGGGAGATCCCTTATGAGCATTCTTCTTTGTGTAAGGGCGGGTCTAAGATCTTCCCCTATGATTCAGGGCGACCCGCCGGTCGCCCCTACGCCGTTTTGCCTTTTGTTTTCGTTTGGGTCATTTGGTCAAAGTCCCCGCTAAGGGGATTGGAATTTGGAATTTATTTGGAATTTGGTGCTTGGAGTTTGGAATTTTATTCTTACTATTACATCTTCTCTTCCCGTAAACCGTCTACCTTAAACCGATTTCACTTCTTGGCTGATACCGTCTACCATCAACCGATTTCATCTCTTCTCTCGTCACGCGTCACGCGTTACGCGTCACGAATAGAATGTGATCTTGAACCTGGCTCCGGGTTCTCCTGGATTGAGCAACTGGATGTCGGCTCCCAGCGCGCTGGCGATTTTCTTGACCGTGGCCAGGCCCATCCCCGTCCCCTTGTCCCTGGAGGTGAAGAAGGGGAGCCAGATCTTGTCGGCGTTGGCCGCGGCGATCCCCTGGCCGTCGTCGGCCAGGATGACCCCGGGGGCGTCCCCGGAAGCGAATTCGACGCGCAGGATCCCGGCGCCGGCCTGTCTGGCGTTGAGCGCCAGGTTGCCGAAGAGGACGTTGAGCAGCAGCGGGTCGCTCTGCAGCTCCAGGCGCCCGGCGGGCAATTCGCTGGCCAGGTCATGGGCGGCGGCAGAGGCGGCGATCAGCGGGCCGATGTCGACCGGCTTGCGGGCGACCTTCTCCACCGGACGGGCGAAGCGCAGGAAGCTCTCCATCATCTCGGTCACGAACTGCACCTCGCGGACGACCTTGGCCGTTTTTTCCGGTTCGCCGCTCATGGCCTTGGTGTAGCCCAGGATGACGCCCAGCGAGTTGCGCACCTCGTGGGCCAGGGAAGCGGCCATCTCGCCGAGCATGAGCAGGTTGTCCTTCTGGCGGCGCACGCGCTCGCGCTTGCGCTCCTGGCTGACGTCGCGGATCAGCGCCAGCCGGCCGCTGGAGTCGACGCCGCGGTGGCCGTTTTCTCCCGTAACGACGGGACCGTCTCGCCCCGCTCCGACGGGGACCACGTCGACGGCGAGGATGGAGGGCCCGATCTCGAACTCGCAGGAGCTTTTCCTGTCGCCGGCCAGGATGAACTCCGCCAGCTCGGCATGGTCGGGAAGCGCCTGCGCCAGCGGCAGGTTCTTGACGGCGGCGAAGCCGCGGTTGAACAGCTCCTGCGCCGCCGGGTTGAATATCTCCACCCGGCCGCCGGACGAAAGGTAGATCATGCCCAGGCGGGCGTTGTTGATGATGCTCTTGTTCAGCTGCTCCTGGGCGCTGGAGGCGCGCTGCTGGCTGGCGACCAGGTCCTGCAGCTCCAGCTGGGCGCTCTTCAGGTCCACCAGGTAGTCCTGCAGCGGGGAGCCGGCGCCCAAGGCCGGCTCGGTCTTTTTCCTGCGCAGCAGCACCATGAAGTAGATGCCGCTGGCGGCGATGGCCAGACCCAGGAGCAGGACCATGAGCGACAGGACCTTCTTCATCCCCTGGAAGGAGCGGAGCTGGGGCGAGCGCACGACCCTGCTGAAGAGCAGCCCCCTGCCTTCAGCCAGCGGCTTGCGGATCTCCAGGCGCAGCTCGCCGTCGTCAACGACGAGCTGCTGTCCCGGCTCGGCCAGGCGCAGGGGAGTGACGCGGTCGAAGTGCTTTGACTGCCCCGGCGGCCGGCCGTCCCGCAGCGCGAGCAGGATGTGCATCTCGGCCTGCAGGTCGGCGTGGGCGATAATGGCCTCGCGCTCGTTTTTCTCCAGGGTCGTGAACAGGGCGCGCATGTTCTCGAAAATGAAAAGGGCCAGGATCTCGACCACCAGCAGCAGGAACAGCGAAGACTTTCTCACGGCAGACCCCACAGCGCGCCTACCCAGGCCAGGAGCGCGTCGCCCCAGAAGAGGGCGGCGTAGCCGCCCAGGGCCAGGAAGGGGCCGAAGGGCAGGGCGAGCTGGAGGTTCTTCTTCCTGAAGAGAATGAAGTAGAGCCCCACCAGCACCCCGGACAGCGAGGCCAGCATGACGGCCACCGCCAGGCGGTGCAGGCCGAGGAACAGGCCCATCATCAGCGCCATCTTCACGTCGCCGAAGCCGAGGCCCTCGATCCTGCGCACCTTGAGGTAGAAATAGAAGAGCCCGGCGAAGAACAGCGCCGCGCCCAGGCCGGTGAGCACGGCGTTCAGCCAGCTGATCTCCGGGTGGAAGAACGAGTAGGCCAGGAACAGCGCGGCGCCCCCCAGGGTCAGCTCGTCGGGGAGGATCATGTGCTGCAGGTCGATGAAGGCCAGGACGATCAGCAGGCAAAGGAAAACGGCGGCGGCGCCGGCGTGCGGGCTGAGCCCATAGCGGCCCAGGGCCAGCCAGAAGCTGAAGGCGGTCAGCGCCTCGACCAGGGGATAGCGCGGCGAGATGGGCGCGCGGCAGGAGCGGCAGCGCCCCAGCAGAACGATCCAGCTCAGGACGGGGACGTTCAGGTAGAAGGGGATGGCGGCCTGGCAGCGCGGGCAGTGCGAGGGGCGGAAGACGATGTCCTGCTTCAGCGGCAGGCGGTGGATGACCACGTTGAGGAAGCTGCCGACGATGAGCCCGAAGACGATGCTCAGCGCTTCTTCCATCGGAATATCCTCCGTGCCGTCACCGTGCCGTCGGCGGCGTCGTAGATGTATTCGTTGCCGGCGAAGTCGCGGGGGACCTCGCGGAGCAGCCCGGCGCCCGCCAGGTCGGACAGCGCCGCCGGCAGCCGCCGGTAGCGCCGCCGGTACTCGGCGATCCTCTCCCGCAGCAGCGGCAGGTCGGCCTCGGCCTTGATCTGGTAGAGATGGTTGAAGGCCGAGTCGCGGGTCAGGGCGTCCTCGGCGCTGCGGTAGATGTCGAGCCACATGCGGGTGGCCACCTCGGGGTCGTCGCGCAGGTAGACCAGGTGGGCCTTCATGCGCTTGATGAAAACGGGGGCGTCGGGCTTGGCGGCGGCGCGGTTGTAGTATTCCTCCGCCTTGGCGTAATCCTTGAGGTACTTGTAGCAGTAGAACCCCGCGTCGTGGTCGAATATCCACTCGCCGGGGTTGAGGCGCGAGCCCTTGTCGAGCAGGCGCAGCGCCATGGGCACGTCCTTGGCCTCGTGGGCCATGATCAGCGAGCCGACGATGTAGGGCTCCTTGTACCCGGGCGTGATGTCGGTGATGGTGTCGTACACGCTCTCGATGAAGTCGAAGCGGTTGCGGATGTTGTAGGCGGAGTAGAACTGGATCGACCAGATGAAGAGCATGTCGGCGGCCAGGTTGCGGTAGCCGAAGGAGAGGATGCGCAGCGTCTTGCCCGGGGGCAGGGAGACGAAGGCGCTGCGCTCGCCGAAGTAGTCGACGGTGGAGTCGTAGCGCTGCTGCATCCCCGCCGCCAGCAGCAGGCCGGAGAGCGCCGCCACGGCGAGCCAGCGGCGGCGCGTCATTGGAATTCCCGCCGGCGGAAGATCAGCACGGTCAGGGCCAGCACGGCCAGGACGTAGGCCAGGGCGTAGAGCACGGAGAACAGCACGGACCAGGGGTCGATGGCCATGCCCAGCACCACCTCGTTCTTGATGTTGAACTTGTGCAGGTTGGGCAGCAGGTAATAGAGCCCCTGGGTGAACGCCCGCCACAGGGGGATGGCCAGGTAGTCCTTGAACTCGTTGTAGGTCCACATGACGTGGCCGATCAGGTAGAGCGACACCGTGAAGATGAAGGAAAGGATGGGGGTGGTGAAGGAGGAGAACAGCAGCGAGATGGCCACGATGACCAGCAGCTCCAGGTAGAGCATGACGAAGTAGAGGAGGATGCCCAGGTCGAAGCCGCCGCCGCTGACGGCGACGAAGGCGAAGAAGATGACGGCCATGGCGCCCAGCGCCGTCAGCATGGTCAGGGCCAGGCCCAGGAACTTGCCGGCGATGAACTCGTCGCGCGAGACCGGCTTGCTCAGGATGTTGAACACCGTCTTCTTCTCGATCTCCTTGTAGACCAGGTTGATGCCGGTGAAGATGGCGATCAGCACGCAGAAAAAGTTGATGGCCGCCAACCCGGTGTCCTTGAGCACCTTCATGGCGTCGCCCAGGGTGAGGAAGCTGACCAGCTTGGAGCTGAGGGCGAAAAGGATGCCGAAAAAGACCAGCAGGTAGAACATCTTGTTGCGCGCGGACTCGCGGAAGGTGTTGACGGCGATGCCGCGGATCCCGGGCTTCATGGCTTTCCTCCCGGGGTTGCGGGGTCGGGCGGCGCCCCGGTCCCGTTGGACCGGGACGTCGGGATCCCATTGGCCCCTCCGGTCATCTCGCTGAAGAAGATGTCCTCCAGCGTCATCTTGACCGGGTTGACGGCCAGGATGCGGCCGCCGTTGTGGATGATCGACTCCACCACCAGGTTGACGTCGGCGTCGCTGGCCAGGGTGAGGATGAACTGGTTGTCGCGAACGGTGGAGTCGGGATGGATCCGGGCCAGCTCCCTGCGGTCGATGCGGTCGCAGACGACCTCGACGTACTGGGTGCTGCGGGCGACCAGCTCCGACAGCTTGCCCTGGCGGCGGATCGTGCCGTCCAGGATGATGCCCACGCGGTCGACCATCAGCTCCATGTCCTGCAGGATGTGCGAGGAGAAGAAGACGGTCTTGCCCTGCTCGCGCAGCGCCAGGATGAGCAGGCGCAGGTCCTTGCGGCCGACGGGGTCGAGGCCGGAGAAGGGCTCGTCGAGGATGAGCAGGTCGGGATCGTTGACCAGCGCCTGGGCCACGCCCAGGCGCTGGATCATGCCCTTGGAGAACTTGCGCAGCTTCAGGTCCTCGTGGCCGCTCAAGCCGACGCGGTGGATGAGGGCGGCGACCTTGTCGCGCGCTTCCTTCTCGGGGATGTTGAACAGCGAGGCGGAAAAGAGCAGGAACTCGCGCGCCGTGAGGTAGTCGTAGAAATAGGGGTTCTCGGGCAGGAAGCCGATGCGCTGCCGGGCGGCCGCGGTGTCGGCGGGCCGGCCGTCGACCTGCACCTCGCCGGCGTCGGGGGAGAGCAGTCCCATGATGCACTTGATGGTGGTGGTCTTGCCGGCGCCGTTGGGGCCCAGGAAGCCGTAGATCTCCCCCTTTTCGACGTCGAGGTCGATGCCCTTCAGGATGTTGTATTTCCTGATGAGAAAATTCGAGCGGAACGACTTCTTCAATCCCTTGATTTCCAGTGCTTTCATGGTGATGGCTGGATTTTAGGAAATGGGCGGAAAAATGTCAAGGCGGTACTGGGTGAGGGGTTAGAGGTTAGAGGTGAGAGGTTAGGGGTGCGGGGATGTAGGGGCGGACCCCTGTGTCCGCCCGTTCCCAAGCAATCAGAAAGAAAGGGGTGAGGGGTCAGAGGTTGTAGGGGCGGACCCCTGTGTCCGCCCGTTTCCGATCAAAAAGAAAGGGAAGAATACGCAGGGAATAAAAAAAACGGGCAAAAAAAAGGGCGGCCACGGGGGGCCGCCCCTACAAATCGATATGCCGGGTTTATCTCTTTTTGGCCTTTTTTAAGGTCTTTTTAGCCGGCGCCGGTTTTTTCCCTTCTTTTTTGACCGGCTTTGTTTTTTTCACGATCTTCTTGACCGCCGCTTTTTTTGCGGGCTTTGCTTTTTTCACGGTCTTTTTGACGGGCGCTTTTTTGGCCGGAGCTTTCTTGGCGGCGGCCTTTTTCGGCTTGGCGGGAGCGGCGGTGGCTTTGCGCTTGATCTCGGCCTGGGCGGCGGCCAGCCGGGCGATGGGCACGCGGAAAGGGGAGCAGGAGACGTAGTTCATTCCCACCCGGCAGCAGAACTCGACCGACTTGGCCTCGCCGCCGTGCTCGCCGCAGATGCCGATCTTGAGGCCGGGCTTGGTCTTGCGGCCCTTCTCGATGCCCATCCTGACCAGCATGCCCACGCCGGCCTGGTCGAGCGACTGGAAGGGATCCTCGGCGAAGACGCCGGCTTTCTTCTCGTCGACGTAGTCGGGAAGGAACTTGCCGGCGTCGTCGCGCGAGATGCCCATGGTCATCTGCGTCAGGTCGTTGGTGCCGAAGGAAAAGAACTCGGCCACTTCGGCGATCTCGTCGGCCAGCAGCGCCGCGCGCGGCACCTCGATCATGGTGCCGACCAGGTATTTCAGCCGCGCCTGCTTTTCCTTGATGACGGCGTCGGCCACCAGCCGGGTGCGCATGGCCAGGATGCCCAGCTCCTTCTTGTCGATGGTCAGCGGGATCATGATCTCGGGCAGCACGTCGACGCCCTCGGCGCTGCACTCGCAGGCGGCCTCGATGACGGCCCGCACCTGCATGTCGAGGATCTCGGGGTAGGTGATGGCCAGGCGGCAGCCGCGGTGGCCCAGCATGGGGTTGGCCTCGTGCAGCTGCTCGACGCGCTGGCGCACTTTCTCAAAGGGGACCCCGATCTTGTCCGCCAGCTGGATCTGCTTCTCCTCGGTGTGGGGGACGAACTCGTGCAGCGGCGGGTCGATGAGGCGGATGGTGACCGGGAAGCCGTTCATGGCCTTGAAGATGCCCTTGAAGTCCTGCTTCTGGAAGGGGAGCAGCCGGTTCAGCGCCTCGACGCGGCCCTGCAGGGTGTCGGCCACGATCATCTCCTGGATGGCCAGGCGGCGCTCCTCGGTGTCGAAGAACATGTGTTCGGTGCGGCACAGGCCGATGCCCTCGGCGCCGAGCTCGACGGCCTTGGCCGCGTCGTAGGGGGTGTCGGCGTTGGTGCGCACGCGGATGGCGCGCGCCAGGTCCACCCAGCCCATCAGCGTCTTGAACGCCTCGGGAGGCTCGGGCTTGATCAGGCGCAGTCCGCCGCGGTAGACCTGGCCGGTGGAGCCGTTCAGGGTGATCTCCTCGCCCTTGCGCACCACGGCGTCGCCCACCGCCATCTCCTCCTTCTCGTAGTTGATGTTGAGCTTCTCGCAGCCGACGATGCAGCACTTGCCCCAGCCGCGCGCCACCACGGCGGCGTGCGAGGTCTTGCCGCCGGTGGCGGTCAGGATGCCCTGGGCGGCGTGCATGCCGCCGACGTCCTCGGGGCTGGTCTCCTTGCGCACCAGGATGACCTTCTCGCCGTGGGCGGCCGCGGCCTCGGCGTCCCTGGCGTTGAAAACCACCTTGCCGCTGGCGGCGCCGGGGACGGCGTCGATGCCGCTGACCAGGTAGTTCTTGCGCATCTCCTCCTTCTGGTCGGGGTCGATGATCGGGTAGAAGATGCCCTCGATGTCCTTGTCCTTGATGCGCAGGATGGCGTCCTCGCGGCGGATCAGCTTTTCCCCGGCCATGTCCACGGCGATGCGGAAGGCGGCCGCCGGCGACCTTTTGCCGGTGCGGCACTGCAGCATGTACAGGCGGCCCTCCTCGACGGTGAACTCCAGGTCCTGCATGTCCTTGAAGTGCCTTTCCAGGATGCGGCGCACGTCGACCAGCTGCTTGTAGGAGACCGGGTCGGCGTCCTCGAACTCCGAGAGCTTGATCGGGGTGCGGATGCCGGCCACCACGTCCTCGCCCTGGGCGTTGACCAGGTAGTCGCCGTAGAAGATGTTCTCGCCGCTGTTGGGGTCGCGGGTGAAGCAGACGCCGGTGCCGCTCTTGGGCCCCATGTTGCCGAAGACCATCTGCTGCACGTTGACGGCGGTGCCGATCACGCCCTGGATCTTTTCCACGCGGCGGTAGGTGACCGCCTTCTCGGCCATCCAGGAGCCGAACACGGCGTCGACCGAGCCCCACAGTTGCTCGCGGGGCTCCTGCGGGAAGTCCCGGCCGATGTTGCGCTTGTAGATGGCCTTGAACTCCTCGACCAGCGCCTGCAGCTCGCTCTCGTTCACGTCGGTATCGTTGACCTTGAGGTGCGGGGCCAGGCCCAGGCGCTGGCGCGTGCGGCCGTTCTTGAGCATCTCGAAGGCGTGGCTGAACTCCTCGCGCTCGATGCCCTTGGCGGTCGAGCCGTACATCATGATGAAGCGGCGGTAGGCGTCGAGGGCGAAGCGGCGGTTGCCGGTCTTGGCGGCCAGCCCTTCCACCGAGCGGTCGTTCAGCCCCAGGTTGAGGATGGTCTCCATCATGCCGGGCATGGAGAGGGGAGCGCCCGAGCGCACCGAGACCAGCAGCGGATCGGAGGGGTCGCCGAACTTCTTGCCTGTTTCCCGCTCCAGCTTGCGCATGTTGTCGTCGACTTCCCGGTCCAGGCCGGCGGGGTAGCGCCTGTTGTTTTTATAGTACAGGTCGCAGACTTCGGTGGTGATGGTGAAGCCTGCCGGGACCGGCAGGCCGATGCTGGCCATCTCGGCCAGGCCGGCGCCCTTCCCGCCCAGGAGGTTCTTCATCTCCTTGTTGCCTTCGCTCTGTTTCTTCGAGAAAAAATACACGAATTTGTTCTTCATGGGTCCTCCTTTATGATCGCGCGCGGGATTGGGCTTCCGCGCTTGGGTTCGCATTGACCGGGACGGCCGGCAGGGGAAAAGTGACCGTGACCTCGCTGAACTCGCCGACGCTGGAGGCGATCGAACCGCTGGCGCCGTGGTCGGCGATGACTTTCTCGCAAAGCGACAGCCCGAGTCCGGCGCCGCCGGGGAAACCGGCATGGAAGGGCGTCCAGGCCAGCGCCATTTCCTCTCCGTTCATGCCGCCGCCGTTGTCGCGGACGGAGAGCTTCAGCGCGCCGCCGGCGCGGCGCAGGCAGATGCGGATCTCGCGCTCCGGGCTCGGCTTTTCGCCGAGCGCCCTGGCCGCGTTGGCGACCAGGTCGAGCAGCAGCACCCGCAGCCGGGCCTCGTTGACGGGCAGGTCGGGCAACTCCGGCTCGATCTCGATGACGACCCGCGCCGACGCGGCGCCGGCAACGGCCTGCCATTCCGGGGCCATGGCCTGCAGCAGGGCGCCGATGGCGGCGGGACGGAGCGGGCAGGCGCGGCGCCGGCCGTAATCCTTCAGGGTGTTGAAGTGCTCGGCCATCTCGGCCGTGTTGCGCTCGATGCGCTCCAAACGCTCGCGAAGAAACTCGTCCTGGGAGCGGGACTTGAGGATCTGCGCGTAGCCGAGAATGGGCGTCAGCTTGTTCTTCAGCTTGTGTAGGATCAGGGGCAGGACCTCGAGCAGCACTTCGTTGCGGGTGTCGTCGTCGCGGGCGGAAACCTCCGCTGAAATGACAGTCGACTTGCCGTCGGGGTTGAATTCAATGGTTTTCATGAACGGATGGCTCATTATATTCCATTTTTTCGCCGAATTCAATAACGATCCAGGCGAAAAAATGGCAAGTGTCAGTGTCAGTGACAGTGTCAGCAGGAGGCCTTACGGGCTAAAGTGGTAGTGATAGTGGTAGTGGTAGCAGGAGGCCTTTGAGCCATCAGTGGTAGTGATAGTGATAGTGGTTGCAGGAGGCAATACAAAGACGAGTGTCAGTGACAGTGTCAGCAAGAAAGGCGATACGAAGACAAGTGTTAGTGTTAGCAGGAGGCTTACGCGGAAAAATCAAGGGATGATCTCGGATTTGTCCGCATGTAGGGGCGACCGGCCGGTCGCCCCTACCGAAAGAAGACCCGCCATGGGGAATTGACCCAATGTTCTTTCGCTTCAACGTTTCAACGCTTCAACGCTTCAACAATTTCTGCTCTTGAATTCGGGATCTTCGTTTTGGTCATTTTGTAATTGGAATTTGCTTTTATGGCATGCATTTCATTGATTTCTTTTTTTTCACAACCACTATCACTACCACTACCACTTGTCCATATCTCTCTTGGTATTGGCCTCTTTTTATGCTAAAATTGTCGTATGATAGGCAAAAAGCACCTGAAATACTGGCAAAGAGGCCGCGATTTCCTCGGCGTCGAGTACCCGCTGATCGCCGGGGCCATGACCTGGATCTCCACCTCGGGCCTGGTCAGGGCGGTGGCCGATGCCGGCGCCTTCGGCGTCCTGGCCGCGGGCAACATGCCGGCCGACCTGCTGGAAAAGGAAGTGCGCACCCTGCAGGGCTGCGGCTGCCGCTTCGCCGTCAACCTGATCACCATTGCCCCCAATTATTCGTCGCACTTGGAGAAAGTCGCCTCCTGGCGCGTACCCTACATCGTCTTCGCCGGCAGCTTCCCGCGCCAGGAAGAGGTGCGAATCGCCAAGGAGAGCGGCGCCAAGGTGCTGTGCTTCGCCTCCAACGACTCCATCGCCGAGCGTATGATCGCCTACGGCGCCGACGCCCTGATCCTGGAGGGGAGCGAGGCCGGCGGCCATATCGGCCACGTCTCGACCATCGTCCTCATCCAGCAGGTCCTGTTCCATTATCCCCAAGTTCCGGTCTTCGTCGCCGGCGGCATCGCCACCGGCCGCATGATCGCCCACCTGCTGCTGATGGGGGCCGCCGGCGTGCAGATGGGGACGATCTTCGCCATGGCCGAGGAGAGCCCCTGCCACCCGGCCTTCAAGGAGCGCTTCCGCAAGGCGCGGGCCCGCGAGGCCTTCGCCACGCCGCAGTACAGCTCGGCCCTGCCGGTGGTCGCCGTCCGCGCCCTGAAAAACAAGGGCAGCGAGGAGTTCGGCCGCCTGCAGCTGGAGCTGATCCAGAAGCTGGAGCGCGGCGAGATCTCCCGCATCCAGGCCCAGTACGAGGTGGAGAAGTACTGGGTGGGCGCCCTGCGCCGCGCCGTCCAGGACGGCGACGTCGAGCACGGCTCGCTGATGGCCGGCCAGAGCGTGGGCCTGATCCAGGATAGCAGGCCGGTAAAGGAAATCGTCAATGGACTGGTGGCCGAGGCGGAAGAGACGTTTTCCGGCTTAGGATTATAGACTAAGAAAAGGTTCCATGTTCCAAGTTCCATGTTCCACGTTCCAGGTTCCACGTTCCAGGTTCCACGTTTGTGCAAAAGGCATCATGAAGTTGCATTTGGCTTGTTCTTGGATATAATACATCTATGAAAAAGTCCGTCATTCTATGGCTCCTGGCACTGCTGCTGACGCTTCTTCTGGCCGTTTACCAGCGCCTGAGCGGCCCGACCCACCCGCTGAAGGGGACCGAAGGGGTAGGCGGCGCCCGCGTAACTTACAAGTTCCTCCGCAGCTGGACCAGCCACCGGCCTCTGCCGGTCAGGGTGACCGGCGACGGCCTGGTCTCCATGCGCCTGCATCACCGCCGCTTCCCCCTGATCGTGGGCGAGGATTGGATCCCGGTGACCATGGAGACTCGTGAGGGGGCCTTCGAAGGACAGGTGCCGGGCCAGCCGGCCGCCGGCAAGGTGGCCTACCGGATCGAAGCGGTCACGGCTGCGGGAAGCGCCTGGTTGAACAACGGCCAGCCGGTCGTGGCCCGCTTCAAGGACGAGGTCCCTGCCTGGATCTTGATCCTGCACGTCCTGTTCATGTTCGCCGGCCTGCTGCTGGCTTTCCGTACCGGCCTGGGAGCGCTTCTGGGAGACGAGACGTGGCGAAAGCTTCTGCCCTGGACCCTTGCGGTGACGGCGGTCGGCGGGCTATTCCTGGGGCCGCTGGTGCAAAAATACGCTTTCGGTGCCTTCTGGACCGGCTTCCCCTTGGGCGGCGACCTGACCGACAGTAAAACCTTGTTCGTCGTCCTGATCTGGCTTGCCGCCCTTTTCCTCAAGAGAAAGAGCCGCTTCTGGGTTGTGGCAGCGACCCTGCTGATGGTGGCGGTGTATCTGATCCCTCATTCCATGTTGGGATCTGAATTGGACTACAAGACGGGAAAGGTCGAAACTGCCAAAAAGATTCGCGACTAGAACTCGTTATACGCATTGCGGTTGGAAATAGACGAAAACTTCAAACAGCAACCTTTTTCATCAATTGCTTTTTCCGTAAACCGTTTCCTGCCAACAAATATCCATTTCCAACATGGAACTTGGAACATGGAACCTGGAACGTGGAACGTGGAACCTGGAACATGGAACGTGGAACCTGGAACCTGGAACATGGAACGTGGAACCTGGAACATGGACCTTGGAACCTGGAACATGGAACCTCCCCCAACCTGTCCCCTTGCCAAACCCCGCCGATCATACTAGAATGGCATCTTCGTCATAAGGAGAATCCCTACTATGAAAGGCAATATGAACGCCCTGCGCAAGATGAAGCCCGGCCCCGGGCTGGAGATGCAGCAGGTCCCCATCCCCGCCATCAAGGGCGGCGAAGTGCTGATCCAGGTCCGCAAGCGGGCCATCTGCGGCACCGACCTGCACATTTACAAGTGGGACGAGTGGTCGCAGAACCGCATCAAGCCGCCGGTCACCACCGGCCACGAGTTCTACGGCGAGATCGTGGAGGCCGGCGCTGACGTGCGCCACTACCGGGTGGGGGACCTGGTGACCGCCGAGATGCACGTGGTCTGCCACCAGTGCTTCCAGTGCCGCACCGGCAACGCCCACCTCTGCGAGAACGTGGTCATCCTCGGCGTCGACGGCGACGGCTGCTTCGCCGACTACATCGCCGTGCCCGAGTCCAACCTGTGGCGCGTGCCCAAGGGCATCGACCCGGAGTGGGCGGCGATCTACGACCCCTTCGGCAACGCCGTGCACACGGTCATGGCCGGGGCCACCGTGGGCAAGACGTTCCTCATCCTGGGCGGCGGGCCCATCGGCATCGCCGCCATCCCGGTGTGCAAGGCGGCCGGAGCCTCCCTGGTCATGGTCAGCGAGGTGATGCCCTTCCGCCAGGAGCTGGCCAAAAAAATGGGCGCCGACCGCGTCATCGATCCCTCGCGGGAGAACGTGGAGGAGATCGTGCGCGCGGCGACCGACGGGCAGGGCGTCGACGTGGTGCTGGAGATGTCGGGCCACCCGGCGGCCATCGCCCAAGGGTTCCGCTCCATCCGCAAGAACGGCCGCTACTCGCTGCTGGGCATCCCGGCCAAGCCGCTCAGCCTCGACCTGGCCAGGGACGTCATCTTCCCCGGCATCACCGTCCAGGGCATCAACGGCCGGCGCATGTACGACACCTGGTACCAGATGGACGCCCTGCTGGTCTCGGGCAAGGTCGACCTGGCGCCGCTGATCACCCACCGCTTCCCGTTGCAGGATTTCAAGCGGGCCTTCGAGATCGGGCTCTCGGGCAATGCCGGCAAGATCATCCTGGAGTAGGGCCGGCGGGCCGACGGTCCGCCATACCCGCGGGGGACCCGCCAAAGGCCGATGAAGCTCTCGGTCATCCTGGTCATCAGCCACGAGCCGACGCCGGTCATCCATGACGCCCTGCGGTCGGCCCTCGCCAGCGAGGCGTCCTTTCCCTTCGAGATCATCGTCGTGGACAACGCCGCCGCCGATGTCGAGGCCAAGCTGAAGCCTTTTGCGGGGAGGATCCGCGTCCTGCACAACGGCGAGAACCTGGGCTTCACCCGCGCCAACAACCTCGGGGCGGAGATCGCCCGGGGCGAGTACCTGCTCTTCCTCAACAGCGACACCCGGGTCTTTCCCGACACCTTCGCGCGCCTGGCCGGGTTCGCCGACAGCGAGCCGCGGGCCGGGGCGGTCGGGCCGCTGGTCCTCAATCCCGACGGCTCTTTCCAGCTTTCGTACGGCGCGCCTTTGTCCCTGTTCTCCGAGTTCAGGCAGAAGGCGTGGGCCACGCCCGCTTCCCGGCACGTCGACACCCGCACGCTGAAGACGCGCGAGGTCGGCTGGGTCAGCGGCTGCTGCCTGCTCACCCGGCGCGAATATTTCCCGGGCGGCAAGGCCTTCGACGAGGGGATTTTCCTCTATTTCGACGACAGCGAGCTGTGCGCCCGGCTGCGGCGCCAGGGCCGGCGGGTGTTCTTTTTCCCGCCCGCTCGCATCGTCCATCTCGGCGGCGCCAGCGTCAGCGCCATCCCGGCGCGCACCGCCGTCGAGTACCGCCGCAGCCAATTGCATGTCTACAGGAAGCACTTGCCCGGGTGGCAGCTCAGGGCCTTGAAGCTCTATCTATGGCTCAAGTTCCGCTGGAAATTGTTGAGAAGCCGGGACAAGGACGAAATAGAGGCGGCAGGTCAGGTCTTAGAGTTGTTGAATAAGAACTAGCGAACTGAAGTGACGAGTGACAAGTAACGAGTGACGAGGGAAGAGAAACAGAACCAGGCCAGGTACTTGAGGTTCCTTGTCACTTGTCACTCGTCACTTGTCACTGAGTTTCTATTCCCATCTCCTTCAGCAATCTCCTGGCGCCACTGAACTGGTCCAGGGACCAGAGGATGAAACGGGCGTCGACGCCGATGGAGCGGCTGTAGGACGGGTCCCAGGCGAAGTCGTTGATCGTCGCCTCGTAGACGCGGTCGAAGTTAAGGCCGATGAGCTCGCCGCGGGCGTTGAACACCGGCGAGCCCGAGTTGCCCCCTGTCGTGTCCATGTCGTAAAGCATGGCCACCGGGACGTCGCCGAGGCCGGGGTGGGCGTAGGCGCCATGGGCCCCGGCCGCGGCCAGGTCGAGGAGCCTCTGCGGCGCGCTGAAATCCTCCGTTCCCGGGTTGGCAACCGTCTTTTCGACGATGCCGTTCAGCGTGGTGAAGGGCTGCATGTGGACGGCATCGGCGGGCGAATAGCCGCGGACGCGGCCGTAGGTGAGGCGCAGGGTGCTGTTGGCGTCGGGAATGAACTCGGTCCCCTGCTGTTCCTTCTTGGCATCGACCAGCTGCGCCAGCAGCGGGTCGAGGACCCCTTTCTCGCGCTTGTCGGCCTCCTTCATCTCCTGGTAATCGGGATAGAGGGCCAGGCCCAGGCGGATGAACGGGTCGTCCAGGGCGCGCAATTCGGCGTTGGATTTGCGCAGCCAGGCGCTGACCACGGCCGGGTCCTTCAGCTGCGTCCGGGCGAATGCCTGTTCCAGGAACGACGCCAGTGCCTTTTCGGGATCGCCCTGGCCGGCCAGGTCGCGGACGGCGGCGATGGCCTCCCCGTCGGGCAGGGCGGCGGCCCGGCGGAGCAGCTCCCCGAGCACCGCCTTTTCGGCAGGCTCGTAGTAATTGCGCAGGGCCAGGGTCATCTGCTTCTCGGTGCGCTCGAAGTTGCGGTCCATGAAGGCCGCCTCGCGCTGCGTGTCCTTTTTGGCGCGCTCGACCGAAGCCTCGCAGATGGCGAAGGCGTTGCCCATGATCAGCGAGTAGCGCCGGCTGACCAGGTTGTTCAGGGCGATGTCGCGGGGCGCACGCCGGCGCATGTCGGCGTAGGCACGGTCGAGACCGGCGAACAGGTCGCCGTATTTCTTTTTGCGCTTGGGATCGGCGCTGATGAAGCGCTGCAGCTCGGCCTCCTGCGCCCGGCGCCGCGCCGCCAGCCCCAGGTTCTTCAGCCCCTTGAGCTGGCCCTCGCTGCGCTTGACGTAGTTCCACAATCCCTGCAGCGAGGCGGAGAGCTTGATGGCCGTATCGCGGCCCGTTTCGCTCATCTTTTCCTTGAGGGCGATGATCCAGCGGCCGAGATCGACGGCGGCCGGCAGGCTCACCTCCTCCTCCCAGGCCAGGTAATGCGACGACTTGTGGCGGTGGGTGCTGCCGGGGTAGCCCAGGGCGAAGACGAAATCCCCTTCCTGGACGCCGGCCGCCGACACCTGGAAGTGCTTCTTGGGGCGGTAGGGGACGTTCCGCGGCGAGTGGTCGGCGAACGAGCCGTCGGGGGCGACGTAGGCGCGCAGCAGGGCGAAATCTCCGGTGTGGCGCGGCCAGGCCCAGTTGTCGACCTCGCCGCCGAACTCGCCGATGGCGCGCGGCGGAGCGTAGACCAGGCGCACGTCCTTGATGTTGGCATAGACGAACAGCACGTAGGTCTTGCCGCGGAACATCTCGGCGATCTCGGCCCGCCGTCCGGGGTTGGCCTTCTCGACGGCGACGACCATGCGCTTGATCTTCTCCTCGATGGTCTTGCTGCGCTCGGCGTGGCCCATGCGGCCGCTGACCGCGGAAAGGACCTGGCGCGAAACGTCGCGGTAGGACTCGATCAGCTGCGCGGTATAGCGCGGGGCCGGGAGCTCGCCGGCGGCGTCGGCGGCGGCAAAGCCGTCGCGCAAGTAGTCGTTCTCGGTGCTGGTCAGCGACTGGATGGCGCCGAAGGCGCAGTGGTAGTTGGTCAGGATCAGGCCGTCGGGAGAGATGAAGCTGGCCGTGCAGCCGCCCAGGTTGATGATGCCGTCGACCAGGCTGACGCCGCTGGGGTTGTACAGCTCGCCGGGCTCGATCGCGAAGCCGCGCTCCCTGAGGTCAAGCTTGTGGATCTCGCTCAGGGGGAACATGCCCTCCTCGGCGGGCAGGGCGGGGACAAGGCAAAGGCAGATGGCGATGATGAATAGAACGTGTTTCATAGAGTTACCTCCGGTGAAGCCAAAGTAAAAAGGTAAAAGTAAAGGCAACGGAGCCGGCCTGGCCTGGTATTCCTTCTTATTCCCGAATCCTCTGTAATTCATTGCTTTGTTGTTACGTGTCACGCGTCACGCGTTACGCGTCACGAAGTTCATTTTATTCCTCTCCGTCCCAGCAATACGTGCAGAGCCGGTCCTTGGACAGGCCGATGGCCGCCACCATGTCGTCCATCAGCTGGTACTTGAGCGTGGTCAGGCCGAGGTGGCGGCGGATCCATTCCTCCATCCCCTCGTAGGCGGGAGTGCCGGCGCGGGCGTACGGCGCCAGGGCCGCGGCGCCGGGGTCCGCCCCGGCCAGGTCGCGGATCGCCTTGCGGGTGGCCAGGTCCATCTCCGAGCGCGAGCGCGAGAAGTTGAGGAACTTGCAGGCATGGAGCAGCGGCGGGCAGGCCGGGCGCATGTGGATCTCGGCGGCGCCGGCGTCGTACAGGCGGCGGATGGTGTCGCGCAGCTGCGTGCCGCGCACGATCGAGTCCTCGCAGAAGAGGATGCGCTTGCCGGCGATCAGCTCGCGGATGGGGATCAGCTTCATGCGCGCCACCAGGTCGCGCACGTCCTGGTGCTGGGGCATGAAGCTGCGGGCCCAGGTGGGGGAGTACTTGACGAAGGGGCGCTTGAAGGGGATGGCCGACTCGTTGGCGTAGCCCAGCCCGTGCCCGATGCCGGAATCGGGAATGCCGGCCACGTAGTCGACCGCGGCCGGGAAGCGGCGGGCCAGGGCGGCGCCGCAGCGGTTGCGCACGTCCTCGACGTTGATGCCCTCGTAGGTCGACGCCGGGTAGCCGTAATAGACCCAGAGGAAGCTGCAGATCTGCAGGCGCTTCTCCGGCGGCTTGAGGCCCTGCCAGCCTTCGGCGGTGATAAAGCCGACCTCCCCGGGCCCCAGGGCCTTGAGCGTCTGGAATTCGAGGTTGGGGAAGGCGCAGGATTCGAAGCTGACCGCCATGGCGTCCTGCTTGCTGCCGATGACGACCGGGGTGCGGCCGAGGCGGTCGCGGGCGGCATAGATGCGGTCGCGGGTAAGGACCAGCAGCGAGCAGGACCCTTCGATCTCGGCCAGGGCTCGTCCGATGCCGGCCTCGAAGCTGTCCTCCATGTCGATGAGCGAGGCGACGACCTCGGTGGGGTTGATGTCGCCGCTGCCCATCTCCGCCAGGTGGATGCGCCGGCGGCCGAAGGCCTCGCGGGCCAGGGCTTCGGCGTTGGCCACCACCCCCACGGTGACGATGGCGTAGTCGCCCAGGTGCGAGCGGATGAGCAGCGGCTGGTCGTCGGTGTCGCTGATGACGCCGATGCCGCTGCGCCCCTGCAGGCGCCCCAGGTCGGGATCGAACTTGGAACGGAACTGGGTGTTCTCGATGTTGTGGATGACGCGCACGAAGCCGTTGTCGCTGACGATGGCCAGGCCGCCGCGCTTGGTCCCCAGGTGGGAGTGGTAGTCGGTGCCGTAGAAGACGTCCGCCAGGCAGTTGCCCTTGGACGCCACGCCGAAGAATCCGCCCATGAGTGCTCTCCAGGTTGGTTGAGTGCCGCCGGTTGCCAGCTTGAAATTCACTTATACCAAAGCGGAGGCTGCATGTCAAAGTAGCTAAGTGACAAGTGACGAGTAACGAGTGACGAGAAGCTGCCAAGAGCGCTCTTTTGCAAAGATTAGTTTGGAATGCATTTTTAAAACTATCGTTTATGAGTTCTTTCTTCCTTGTTACTTGTCACTTGTCACTCGTCACTGAAGTATAGTTGCTATTGCCTGGCGACTTATCTACAATTCATATCACCCTGAGGTTAGGGAGGGTACCCATGGCATTGCGATCGATCAATCCGGCCACCGGCGAGCTGCTGGAGAGCTTCAGCGAGCAGACGGCGGAGGAAGTGAAGGCGGCCGTGAAGAAAGCCCACCAGGCGTTCACTTCCTGGAGCGGTCTCGACATGAAACGGCGCTCCGCCCCGCTCAGGAAGGCGGCGGCCGTCCTGCGGGCCGAAAAGACCGCCCTGGCGCGCATGATGAGCGAGGAAATGGGCAAGCCTGTCCTGCAGGCCAGCGCCGAGGTCGACAAGTGCGCCCTGGTCTGTGAATACTACGCGGAACACGGCCCGGCCATGCTCCGGCCGGAGCGCATCGCTTCCGACGCCGCCGACAGCTTCGTGCGCTTCGACCCGCTGGGGGTGATCCTGGCCGTCATGCCGTGGAATTTCCCTTTATGGCAGGTCTTTCGCTTCGCGGCGCCGGCGCTGCTGGCAGGCAACACGTGCCTGCTGAAGCATGCCTCCGGCGTCAGCCGCTGCGCCGCGCGCATCGAGGAGGTTTTCCGCCGCGCCGCCTTTCCCGCGCATGTTTTTACCGCCCTGCGCATCGGGTCGGCGCAGGTCGAGGCGCTGCTGGCACTGCCCCAGGTGCGCGCCGTCACCCTGACCGGCAGCGACGCCGCCGGGCGCGCCGTCGCGGCCGCGGCGGGCCGGCACCTGAAAAAATCGGTCCTGGAGCTGGGGGGCAGCGACCCGTTCATCGTGCTGGCCGATGCGCCCCTTTCGCCCTGCGTGGCGGCGGCCGTGAGCTCGCGCATGATCAACAGCGGCCAGAGCTGCATCGCCGCCAAGCGCTTCATCGTCGTCGGCGCCATCTACAGCCGTTTTCGCAGGGCCTTCACCGCCGCCGTCGCCGGGCTGAAGACCGGCAACCCCCTCGACGAGAGCAACGACCTGGGGCCGTTGGCGCGCGCCGACCTCGTCGATGAGCTCGAGCGCCAGGTCAGGGAATCGGTCCGCCTCGGCGCCGCGGTCCTGGCCGGCGGCAACCGCATCAAAGGCCCCGGCTTTTTTTTCCAGCCCACGGTCCTGGAGGGGGTACGGCCCGGCATGCCGGCCTATGACGAGGAATTGTTCGGCCCGGTGGCCGCCCTGATCCGCGCCGACGACGAGGAGGACGCGCTGCGCATCGCCAACGACACGCCTTTCGGGCTCGGCGCCTCCATCTGGACGGCGAACCGCGAAAAGGCGGAGGCGCTGGCCGCGCGCGTCGAGGCCGGCTCGGTCTTCATCAACGGCATGGTCAAGTCCGACCCGCGCCTGCCTTTCGGCGGCATCAAGATGTCGGGTTTCGGCCGCGAGCTGTCCAGTTACGGGATCAAGGAATTCGTCAATATCAAGACGGTTGTTATTTCGTGACGCGTAACGCGTGACGCGTGACACGAAAGAACAAAGAACGTTGAAGCGTTGAAACGCTGAAGCGAAAGAAAAAGAGCTTTTCCCAAGGCTCTTGCTGACACGGTCACTTGCCCTTGTATTGCTCCTGCAACCACTACCACTATCACTATCACTGCCACTTAGGTCCGTAAGCCCTCCTGCTGACACTGTCACTAACACTAACACTTTTTTTCTTCGTTTTGGAAATTGGAAATTGGAATTTGGTGCTTGTTTGGGATTTGGAATTTGAGATTTGGAATTTAAGCCTTCGTATTGCCTCTGTTCTTACCGTCTACCGTCCACCGTAAACCCTGAACCGATTTCATCCATTCTCTCGTCACGCGTCACGCGTTACGCGTCACGTATGCCATTTCATTTCGACACGTTTTAAGGTATAATCCACCCAGACCCTAAGGAGGAACCACAATGAAAAAAGCTATTCTGATCGGCTTGTTTATTTTTATCCTGGCCGCCAGCGCCTTCGCCGGCGTCGAGTGGAAGACGCGCATCGTGACCCAGGCCGAGGCCAAGGGACAGAGCAATACGGTCGTCCAGCAGGTCTTCGCCCAGGGCGGCAACGTCAAGATGGTCTTCGAGAGCGTGGCCTACGAGAACGAGATGTTCAAGAAAGGCTCGTACTGGCTGTTCAAGGCCGCCGACGATTCCCTGTACATGGTGAACCCGGAAGAGAAAACCTACGCGCGCCTGCCGATCAACGCCATGATGCAGGTGGCCGGCGTCGTGGGCAAGCTGGTCAAGATCAAGATCAAGAATCCCGTCATCAACGTGGAGAAGCTGGGGACGGAGACGATCCTCGGCTATCCCTGCCAGCACAGCAAGATGCTCATGGAATACGACATGGAAGTGAAGGTCGCCATCATCAAGAGCAAGAGCCATGAGAAGATCGAGAAGGAAACCTGGTCGACCCCCAGGTTCAGGGGCCTGGAGGAAATGGCCGAATCGTTCCGCTTCCGCGACTTCAAGACTGGCATGGAGGACCTGGACGCCCTGATCGAGCAGCAGATGAAAGCCGAGGCCGGGCTGGGCTTCCCGCTGAAGATGATCACCGTCACCACCTCCATCGGCAAAAAGGGCAAGGAAAAGGAAAAGAGCCGCCAGGTGCTGGAAGTGCTCTCGCTGGGCAGCAAGAACCTGCCGGCCTCGTTCTTCGAGATCCCTGCCGGCTATAGCGAGACGAGCATCATTCCCGGAACCGAAGAATAGAAGAATAAGTTCTTCGTGACGCGTAACGCGTAACGCGTAACGAGTAGAAAAAAAGACTTTCGTTATGCGTTATTCGTTATGCGAAAAATTAAAAAATTGGAAGAATAAGGTATTAATAGGACTTAAATTCCAAATCCCAAATTCCAAATAACAAACAAATTCCAAGCTCCAAATTCCAATTACCAAAACGAAAGCTCCTTGAAATAGCATTTTCTCTTCGTTTGGGAAATTGGGTCATTGGAATTTGGAATTTATTTGGGATTTGGTGCTTGTGATTTGGAATTTAAGTCTTCTTATTGCCTCTGTTCGCCTATCGTGTAGCGAAAATCGATTTCATGTATTCTCGTGTCACGCGTCACGCGTTACGCGTCACGTAGTCCATTTCATACTAACGCTGCCGCTAGAACTATTGAATAATACTTGGAATCGTCGTCGTCCGCCCGGGAAGTCAATATCGCCGGGAAGGACGCGCCGGTGACCACGGCGGCCAGCATGCCCTTGGCCAGGAGGGTCGTCGCCTTGTAGAAGATGTTCCCCGCCTCGATGTTGGGCATGATCAGGATGTCGGCGTAGCCCTCGACCGGAGACTTCAGTCCCTTCACGTCCAGGGCGTGCCTGGAGATGGCCACGTCCAGGGCCAGCGGGCCGTCGATGATCGCTCCCTTGATCTGCTTGCGCTCGGCCATCTTGGCGATGACCGCCGCCTCCATGGTGCAGGGCATCTTTTCCGAGACCTTTTCGTTGGCGGCCAGGATGGCCACCTTGGGATTCTCGATGCCCAGCTTGGCGGCGATCCTGACGTTGTAATTGATCATCTGCACCTTCTGGTCCAGGTCGGGATAGGGGATCATGGCCACGTCGGATACCAGCAGCAGCTTGTCGTAGGTCGGCACTTCCAGGATGGTGGTGTGCGACAGGACGCCGTTTTTGGGGACCAGGTTGTATTCCTTGTTCAGGATGGGCTTCAGGTAGTAGGGCGTTGAGATCAGGCCCTTCATCAGGATCTGGGCCTTGCCGTCGAGGATCAGGCGCACAGCCTTGTCGCCGCTTTTCTTCTCGTCGGGCTCGTTGACGATCTCGAACATTCCCGGGTCGACCTTCAGCCTGGCGCAGAGGTCGCGGATGACCTTCTCATTGCCGACCATGATGGCGTCGACGACCTTGTTCTCGACGGCGCGCTTGACCGCCAGGATGGTGTCCTCGTCCTGTCCGTAGGCCACGACCATCTGGAAGTTCTTTTTCGACTTGACCAGGGTCTCGATCTCGCTCAACTTTCTCATCGCGTTCATGCGTTTCCTCCTGCATGGGTCCATTCCTTCGCTTTTTCCTCACCGAGCAGCACGCGCAGCGCCCCCTGGGCCAGGGACGTCATCTCGTCCTCTCCGGGCAGGACGATCAGCCGCCCCGCGAACTCGACGCGGCGGCGGACGAGTTCAACGAAATACTTGTCAAAGGCGATGCCGCCGGTCAGGACGATGGCGTCGATCCTGCCTTCCAGCACCGCGGCCAGGGCGCCGATCTCCTTGGCCACGTTGTAGGCCATGGCCTCGAAGACCAGGGTGGCCCTGGCGTCCCCCGCCTTGACCATGTCCTCCACCTTGCGCATGTCATTGACATGCAGGTGGGCGACGATGCCGCCCTGGCCGGTGATCATTTTCTTCAGGGTGGGCGCGTCGTACTTGCCCGACAGGGCGAGTTCGACCAGGCTCCAGCTGGGCAGCGAGCCGGCGCGCTCGGGAGCGAAGGGGCCGTCGCCGTTGAGGGCGTTGTTGACGTCGACGACCTTGCCGTCGAGATGGGCGCCCACCGAGATGCCGCCGCCCAGGTGGGCGACGATCAGGCGGCATTGATCGTAGGGCTTGCCGAGCTGCCCGGCCGCCAGGCGGGCGGCCGCCTTCTGGTTCAGGGCGTGGAAGATGCTGATGCGCGGAATCTCGGGCCGGCCGGTGATGCGGGCCACGTCGGTCATCTCGTCCACGGTCACCGGGTCGACGATGTAGGCCTCGACCCCGATGTCGCCGGCGATGTCGCTGGCCAGGAGCGCTCCCAGGTTGGAGGCGTGCTCGGTCTTCGTCTGCTTCAGGTATTCGGTCATCTCCGCGCGGACGCGGTAGGTGCCCGAGGCCATCGGGCCCAGCAGCCCGCCGCGGCCGACGACGGCGGCCAGCTGCCTGAGGTCGAAGTCGTGCTCCTTCAGGAAGCGGAGGATCACCTGGTGGCGGAAATGATGCTGGTCGATGATGCGCGGGAAGGGGGCGAGCTCGTCGGCCGCATGGGAGATGTTCTGGCCGAGGATCTTCTCGTCGCCGTTGAAGATGGCGATCTTGGTCGAGGTGGAACCGGGGTTTATCGCGAGCACGAATTTGTTTGCCATTTTTAAATTTACCTCAAAAATCCGGCGATTTCAAGGGGGATCCCTATTTTTTGTACTTTTCCAGCAGCAGGGCGCCGGCCTGCCGGTCCTTTTCGGTCTCCGGCAGCCAGAGTGGGTCGGGCTCCATGGCCTGGAGCTCCTCCAGCGTTCTGACGGCCAGGCTCTTTTCCCCCAGCGACCAGTAGGTCTCGGCAAGGAAAAGGAGGCAGACCGAGCTTTTCGGGGCGATCCCGCGGCATTTCTCCAGATACTGCCGCGACTTCTTCTTGCTGCCGCCGAAAATGCCCGGCACCTTGAAATAAAGGCGCCCCAGGACGCAATAAGCTCCGGCGTGCTCGTAGGCGCCGTCGATGGCGATGGAACGCTCCATGGCGCGGATGATGTCGTTTTTCAGGAAAAGCGACTTGAGCACGCCCCGGGCCTCGCCGTAGCTGCCGGTGTGCACGCCCAGCCAGTAATGGCCCTCGACGCGGTCGGGACGCAGCGCGATCGCCCTGCGGCTGAGGTCCATGGCCTCCTTGAACACCTTCTGCTTCTCGTCCCTGCCGTTGGCATGGTCGCCGATGAAGTACATGGCCTGCAGGTTCTTCACCATGGCATCGTAGTCGTCGGGGGCAAGCCGCAGGGCCTCGCGGTACGCGGCCAGGGCGTCGGCGGCCATGCCGGCTTCTCCGCGCCGGGCATAGAGCTCATCGCCCTTCTGGATCAGTTCCCCGACGGTATCGCCGCAGACGGGCGATGGGAAAAAAAAGAATGAAAGTAACAGGATGGAGAGAGATTTTTTCATTATGCCTCCAGACCGATTCTAGCAGTAATTCCGGAGAAATATCAACAATTCAATTTCATTCCGTGGGCAAGAGGCGAGAGGTGAGGGGCGAGAGGCGAGGGGTGAGAGGGGAGAAGACATGGCAATCGGCGTAAGGCGTAGGGTTCAGGGTTCCACGTTCCATGTTCCATGTTCCAGGTTGGAAATTGATCTTCGTGACGCGTAACGCGTGACGCGAAAGAACTGAACTTCCTTCTGATCTTCGACTACCACTATCACTATCACTACCACTTTGGCCCGTAAGGCCTCCTGCTAAGGAAATCGTGATGAGTGATAAG
>DIXU01000008.1 GCA_002436105.1 Candidatus Aminicenantes bacterium UBA6072
CGTACACAACATTTGACAATATCTCGTTCCACGTTCCACGTTCCACGTTCCACGTTCCAGGTTCCACGTTCCAAGTTGGCAAGTATGCATGGACGATTCCCGTTCTTTGATATCTGCTGATGGATGGGCGGGTATCCGTTTGTGAAAGAACGCGCCTGACGGGATTCGAACCCATAGCCTTTGGCTCCGGAGGCCAACGCTCTATCCATTGAGCTACAGGCGCTAGTGCAATAGCGTGCATTCTATCACTATTTCGCAACGAAGTCGAGAATCAGATGCTAGATGTTAGACGCTAGACGTTAGCAAGAAAGACCAGAATCAGACGTCAGACGTTAGACGCCATACGTTAGCAAGAAAGAATAGAAAGAGAGGCGAGTGGAGAATTGTTTTTTTGTTAAATACTTGTGATGGACATCCACTATCTCTCATCTTCTTGCTAACTTCTAACGTCTAACGTCTGACGTCTGATTCTCAGCTGATCAGGCCCTTGATATATTCCCTCGTCATCGGCTGCTTGGGATGGTTGAAGAAGTCCCAGGCCGGGCCCTGCTCGACCAGCTCGCCCAGGTAGAGGAAGATCACGTGGTCGGCCAGGCGGCGCGCCTGGCGCAGGATATGGGTGACGATGACGATGGTGTAATCGCGCTTGAGCTCGGTGAACGTCCCCTCGATCCTCTGGCTCGACTGCGGGTCAAGGGCCGAGGTGGGCTCGTCGCCCAGGATGATCGCGGGCTCCACGGCCAGGCCGCGGGCCAGGCACAGGCGCTGCTGCTGCCCCAGCGAGAGCGCCGACGCCGGCTGGCTCAGCCTCTCCCGCACCTCGTCCCACAGGCTGGCCTTTTTCAGGAAGCGCTCGACGATCTCGTCGAGGCTCCGCCGGTCGCGGATGCCGTGGATGCGCGGCCCATAGGCCACGTTGTCGTAGATGGACATGGGCAGCGGGTAGGGCTTCTGCAGCAGCAGCCCCATTTTCTTGCGGATGTGGGTCACCTCGGCCTTGGGGTCGAGGATGTTCTCGCCGTCGACCAGGACGCTGCCCGAGACCCTCACGCCCTCCGTGGAATCGATGAGGCGGTTGAAGGAGCGCAGCAGCGTGGTCTTGCCGCAGCCCGAGGGGCCGATGATGGCGGTGATCTTGCGGTCGGGTATGCTCAGGCTGATGTCCTTCAGGACATGCTCGCTGCGGATATGCACGTTCAGGCCCTGGACGCTGATATGGGTGCGATTCTCCATGTCGGGCTCCTATTTGACGACGTGGCGGGTCAGGCGCCGCGACAGCAGACGCGCCGCCAGGCTGATGATCAAGATCATCAGGGTCAGGATCAGCGCCGAGGCGTAGGCGCGGCCCTGGACCTCGGGGATGGGCACCCCGAGCTGGAAAAAAATGGCCAGCGGCAGGGTGGCCGCCGGGCGCAGCAGCGAACCGGGGATGGAATCGGTGAAGCCGGCGGTGAAGATCACGGCGGCGGCGTCGCCGATGCCCCGGCCGAAGGCGATGAGCACCGCGGTCAGGATGCCGGGCAGCGCCTGGCGCACGGCCACCTTCAGCGCCGTCTCCCAGCGGGTGGCGCCGAGGGCGTACGACGCGTCCAGCAGCTCGCGCGGCACCAGGCGCAGCACCTCGTCGATGGAGCGCACCATCATCGGCAGGATGAGCAGGGCGATGGCGATGATGCCGCCCAGCAGCGAGGCGCGCAGGCCGAAAAAGATCATGATGGTGAAGCCGAAGGCGCCGAAAACGATCGAGGGGACGCCGTTGAGCACGTCGAAGGCGAAGCGGCAGGCGCCGACGAAGCGGGCGCCGGGCCGCGAGAAGACGTTCATGTAGAGCGCCACCGGCAGGCCGAAGAGGATGGCCAGCAGCGTGGCGCCGCCGGCCAGGTAGAGCGAGCCGACGATGGCGTTCAGGATGCCGCCGCCCTTGCCCAGGTAGTAGCCGCCCTGCGGCGTCCTGGTGACCATGTCCAGGCTCATGTAGGGCAGCCCCTTGAGCAGGACGGTCAGCAGGATCAGGAGCAGGCTGGAAATGATCAGCACCGTGGCCAGGATCATCAGCCCCTGGAACAGCCTTTCCTCGGCGAAGCGGCGGTCCATGGCCATCAGCGGACGCTCCGCCCCAGCCGCAGCAGGACGGCGCGGGAAGCGATGTTGAACAGCAGGATCACCAGCAGCAGGATCAGGGCCGCCAGCATGAGGGCCGAATCGAAGAGCGGAACCGAAAGCATCTCGCCGTAGTTGTTGGCGATCAGCGCCGGCAGCGGATAGGCGGGGTCGAGGACCGAAGCGGGAACCTTCGGCACGTTTCCCACGACCATCAGCACGGCCATGGTCTCGCCGAAGGCGCGCGAGATGCCGAGGATGATGGCCGCGGCCACCCCGGGCAGCGCCTTGCGCAGCACCACGCGCTTGACGGTCTGCCAGCGCGTGGCGCCCAGGGCCAGCGAGGCTTCGCGCACCTCTTCGGGCACGGCGCGCAAGACCTCCAGCGAGACGTGGATGATGACCGGGAAGATCATGATGGCCAGGACGATGCCGCCGGCCAGCACGCTGTAGCCGGTGGAGAAAACCTTGAAGAACGGCGCCACCACGTCCTTGATGAAGGGGACGATGACCAGCATGCCCCACACCCCGAACACCACCGAGGGGATGCCGGCCAGGATGTCGATCAGCGGCTTGACCCACTCGCGCACCCGGGAATGGGCGTACTCGGAGAGGTAAATGGCCGTCAGCAGGCAGAGCGGCACGGCGATCGCGATGGCAACGCCCGTCACCCACAGGGTACCCATGATGAAGGGCAGGAAACCGAACTGGCCGCGGAAAGGCCGCCATCTCGTGGAGAACAGCAGTTCGCTCAGGGAGTGGCTGTCCAGTACCGGCTTGGATTTCAAGTAAAGCCCGGCGATCATTACCAGGACCAGGAGGGCCGCCAGGATGGTCAGCAGCAGCAGGACCTTTCCGGCCAGCAGGTCTTTCACCCGTCTGGGCATGAGGGATACTCTCCGGAATCTCATACTCCAATTGTACTACAATTGTAATAGATTATCAACAATAATTCCAAAAAATCAGAAATAGCCGAGATTCTTCAAGCGCTGCTTGATGGCGTCGATCTCGTCCTTGGAAAGGTCCTTGCCTGTCTCCGCCTCACCGCGCTTCAGCGCCACCAGGTCGCGGAGCACATAGACCACGAACTCGTTGACGCTGCGGAAGCCGCTGCCCTGGATGACGGTCTTGAGCTTCTCGTAAAGGGGGCGCGGGATCTTCAGGGTGACGCGGTCGTTTTCCATTGGGAAAAGTATAGATGATTACGGAATTACTGTCAAACGAAATTCAGTGACAAGTAACAAGTGACGAGTAACGAGGGAAGAAAACCGCAATGGCTCAAACTCTTGCTCTTCCTTGTCACTTGTCACGCGTCACTCGTCACTTTGATCGGTGCTTATCGATAGTTCTCGGGCTTGTCCAGGAAGTTCACGAGTTTCTTTGACTTCTTTTTCAGCTTGCGCAGCGCCTTGGCCTCGATCTGGCGGATGCGCTCGCGGGTGACCTGGAACTCCTGCCCCACTTCCTCCAGGGTGTGCTCGTTGCCGTCGTTCAGGCCGAAGCGCATCTGGATGACCCGCGCCTCGCGCTCGGTGAGCGTCGAGAGGATCGCCTCCAGCTGCTCCTTCAGGTTCATCTGCGAGACGATCTCCGGCGGCGAGACCGTCTTCTCGTCCTCGAGGAAGTCGCCCAGGTGCGAGTCGTCATCGCCCACCGGCGTCTCCAGGGAGATCGGCTCCTGGGCGATCTTCAGGATCTTGCGGATCTTCTCCGACGTGAAGGCGCTCTCCTTGGCGATCTCGTCCTCGGTGGGCTCGCGGCCCAGCTCCTGCACCAGCCGGCGCTGGGTGCGGTTGATCTTGTGGATGGTCTCGATCATGTGCACCGGGATGCGGATGGTGCGCGCCTGGTCGGCGATGGCCCGGGTGATGGCCTGGCGGATCCACCAGGTGGCGTAGGTGGAGAACTTGTAGCCGCGCTGGTACTCGAACTTCTCGACCGCCTTCATCAGCCCGATGTTGCCCTCCTGGATCAGGTCGGAGAACTGCAGGCCGCGGTTGATGTATTTCTTGGCGATGGAGACGACCAGGCGCAGGTTGGACTCGACCAGGTCGTTCTTGGAAAGCTCGATCAGCTTCAGCCCGTCCTTGATGTCGCCGCAGGTCTTCTCCAGGTCCTCCTCGTTGGTTTCGAATTTCTCGTTGTTGCGCTCCAGGCGCTTGTGCAGCTCCTCGATCTCGCCGCCGATGCGCTTGCGCTCCGCCGAGCGCGAGGAGCAGCGGGACATCTGCCCCCTCAGCTTCTTCACCCGCTCGCGCACGTGCTCGTAGTTGGCCTGCAGGTCCATGATCTTCTTGATGAACTCGCGGCGGTGCTCGTCAAGGATGGACATGTCCTGGATCAGGTGCGTGATCTCGACCAGCTTCTTGGCGCGGACGAAGTTGGAGGACTTGGACTTCTTGAGGCTCTTGAACTCGCGCTTCAGGCGGTTCAATTCCTCGTACTGGCGCAGGAAATTGTCGCGCAGCTCCTGCTTCTTGGACTCGTCGTAGATATCCTCGCTGACCTCGATGACCTCGTCGATGTTCTTGTGGCCCTCGAGGACGTCCTGGCCCAGCTTGATCACCAGGTTCAGCACGATGTTGGTCTTGGACAGGGCCTTGATCACCTTCTTTTCGCCGCGCTCGATCTTGCGGGCGATGCTGATCTCCTCGTTGCGCGACAGCAGGTTGACGCTGCCCATCTCCCGCAGGTACTGGCGCACCGGGTCGCCGACGATCTCGGTCCTTTCGCCTCCGGGCTTGGCCGCCTTCTTCGCCGGGGCCTTGGTCGGGCGGATCGCATTCTCCTTGAGGAAGTGCTTGATGTACTTCTGGTTCTTGCGCACCGCCTCGTCGCCGCCGAAGATGTAGTTGATGGCGGCGGTCTCGATGATGCCCAGGCCCTTTTTCACCCGCTTGAGGATGGCCTTCAGCTCCTTCTGGAAGTTTTCCCGGAAAGCGTTGTATTCGTTCATCTTTTCCAGGCTCAAGGCCGACTTTTTCTTCAGGATGCGGATGCTGAGCGACTCCAGGTGAGAGACGATCTCCTTCTTTCTCGTCAGCAGGTTGTTCTCGCTCAGGAAGGTCATGAACGCTTCGTGGCTGATCTTGGAATCGTCGTTCTGCGCCCGGGCCACGATCTCCTTGAGCATGACCGAGGAAACCGCTCCCTTGGCCACCGAAACGGCCGATCGCGGCGGGCGTTTTTTTTCTGGGCGGGACGGTGCGGCCGTAGCCTTCCGCTTCCCCTGCGGCGCCTGTTTCCCGGACGCCGGTGCGGAGCCCTTCCCGGCGGGGGCTTTCCCTGCCGGCTTCCCGGCGTGGAGCGATTTTTTCGCGGCCGGCGGCTTGGCCGGGACCTTGGCCGCCGGCTTGGCCGCCGATTTGGGCGCAGGCCTGGCGGCCGCTTGCGCCGCGGACCGCTTGACCGGCTTGGCGGGAGCCTTCGGGACGACGGCCTTCTTTTTGGCGGGCCCGGCCGCTGCCTTCTTCTTAACTGGTTTTTTCAACTGGTTCCTCCGGCGAACGTCCGGCCCGGTCCCTGACCATGGCGGCCTTCTGCTTCATCAATTGCTGCAATTTGTCGCTGTTCCGTTCCCTTTCGGCCGCGGCGATCTCCTGGTTCAGCAAGCGGGTCCGGTTCAGGACCAGCTTGCGCTGGAAATTGTTGATGCCGGCGATGATGTCCTTCTCGATCTCCGAGCGCTCCTTGCGCATCAGCATTTTCTTGGCGAAGACATCGTTGAGCCGGGCCTTCTCCGCCGAACTCAATTTGCGGTGGATCTCGCTGAAACGGAATTCGTTGTACTTGTCGTAGCTGGAGAACAGCTGGCGGATGATGTTGCGCCCGGCCAGGGCGGCCAGCAGTTCGTCGCTGAAGAATTCGCGGATCTCCGGCACCACTTCCGGGGCGCGCAGGATCGCCTCGAGGATCTTTTCCTCCATGAGGCTGATCTCCAGGGGCGCGGCATGCTCCGCTGCCGGCGCGGCGGAAGGCTGGGCGCCCGCGGCATCCACCCGGATCAGGTCGGCGCGCACCTGGAAAAAGGAGGCCAGGCGCTGCACGTACTCGTCGCGGATGATCGGGTCGCCGATGCGGCCGACGGCGCCCAGCGCCAGGTCAAGCCCGCGGCGCTTTCCCGCCGGGTCGGACAGGTCGAATTCGCGGGCGGCCTTGTTCAGAAGGAAATTGAAGCCGTCCTCGGTGCGCTGCAGGGCGTCGCGCAAGGCCGGCGCGCCCTGGCTGCGGACGAATTCATCGGGATCCTTGGCTCCCTCGATGACGACGATGCGCGGGTTGACGTTCTGCTCGAAAAGCTTCTCGATGTTGCGGATGGTGGCCGCCTCGCCGGCGGCGTCCCGGTCATAGAAGAGATGGATCTGGCTGCAGAAGCGCTTGAGCAGGTGGACCTGCTTGTCGGTCAGGGCGGTGCCCAGCGAGGCGGCCGCGTGGCGGAAACCCGACTGGTAGAGGCTGATCATGTCCAGGTAGCCCTCGACCAGCAGGCCGGCCTTCTCCTCCTTCATGTAATTCTTGCTCAGCTGGAAACCGTACAGATGGTTGCCCTTGCGGTATACCGGCGAATCGGGAGAATTCAGGTATTTTGCCCCGGGGACGCTGTTGCCGGCGCTGGCACTGTCAGGGACGGTGCGGCCGCCGAAAGCCAGGATGGAGCCGGTTTCGGAGAAGATCGGGAAGATGACCCGGCCGCGGAAACGGTCATAGGTGCGCCCCTTTTCGTTCTTTACCAGCAGGCCGAGCTCCAGCGCCTTGTCCAGGGAGGCCCGCTTCCGCCGCAGGAGCCCGGTCAGCCCGTCCCAGGCGTCGGGTGCGTACCCCAGGGAAAAGAGCTCAATGGTCTCCCGCTTCAGGCCGCGCCGCCCCAGGTAATCCAGCGCCGCCTTGCCGGCAACGGAGGAGAACAGGTTTTCCCTGAAGAACTCCAGGGCGATCTCGTTCAGCTGCAGGTAATCGTCTTTCTTGACCGCCTGGAAACGCCCCTTTTCGATCGGGATATTGAACTTGTCGGCCAGGAAATGCATGGCCTCGACGAACGAGATGTTCTCCATCTCCTGGACCATGGTAAAGATGTCGCCAAAGCGGTTGCAGCCGAAGCAACTGAAGGAATTCTTTTCGGGCATGACGAAGAAAGAGGGGGTTTTTTCACTATGGAAAGGACACAGCGCTTTAAAGTTCTTGCCTGCCGGTTTCAGGCTCACATAAAGCGAAGCGACATCGACGATAGAGATCTGCTCTTTTATTTTTTCTTTAAAATCCATTAAAAAGATCTATATTAAATACTATATTGCGATATTTTTCGCCGGCTGTCAACTAAAACGCCTGCGATTAAAAAGAAACCAGCAGCGAAATGCCCGCCTGGAGGCCGCCCAGGTCGATCTCATTGGGGCTTTGCTCGGGCTTGATCTTGATCTGGTCGAAGCGAATCCCCAGATCCATGAAGAAATGGCGGTTGACCCTGATCTCGAACCCGGCTTCGGCGGCGATGTTGCCGCCGTTGCCCTTGAAGCTGCCGACGAATTCCGATTTCTCCTCGACGCTCATGAACGTATAGCCGACGCCGGCATAGGGGCTGAAGAAGCCCGTGCCGACGTTGAAGCGCAGGAAAGCGCTGAACGGCATCAGCGTCAGGGTCGTCCGGTCGGCGGTGTAGGTCGTGCCGGCGACGGCCTCGTAGCGGGAGAGCGAAATCCAGGCGTGAAAACCGTTCCAGACGTGGACCCCCAGCCTGGCGCCATACAGCATGTCGCCGTCGCCATAGATCGTTTTGAACCACTCGTCCTGGGGCTGGAAGTAGCCGGCGTAGGGGCCGAACTTGATCCGGTTGTATTTTTTCCTAGCCGGTCGCGCCGGGGCGGCCGGCGGGGCAGCGGCCGGCGCGGCCGCGGCAACACCGGGCGACGGCTCCGTTGCGGCCTCCCGGGCACTCGCCCGCATTGCAACCTCGAGCTGAACGGGCCGGCTATCGGGGTTTCCATTCCAGTCAAAGACACGGACCACGTAGCTGCCGGGCCTGGAATAGCGGTGACGGACCCGCGAGCCGGCCCTGGCGGCAGCGTCCTTTTCGGAAGGGAACATGGTCCCGTCCCCCATGTCCCAGCGCAGGTCGTCCGGGGTGTTGAAATGGAGGGCGCTGAATTCCAGTTCGGCGCCGGCAACGGCTTGATCCGGCTTCACCCGGATGAGCCGCGGATCGGCGGCCACCTGCAGCTCGATCGTCAGGGGCGGCCGGCTCTCATCGCCCCCGTCATAAGCCTTTACGACATAGGTGCCGGCCTTTTCGTACGCATGGCGGATCAGGAAACCGGCCTGGACCACACCGGTTCCGGAACCGGGCTTGAGCCGTGTCCCGTCGCCGAGATCCCAGGCGATCTTCTCCGGCTCGCGAAAATTGAGGGCAGTGATCTCCACGGGATGATTGGCCGCGGGCCGTTCCGGGCTGGCACGCAGGCTGCGGGGAAAAGCGGAGACCGTCACCTGCGCGGTGACCGGGGGCAGGGAATTCCTGCCGCCCTCGTCATGCACCTTGACCTGGTAACTCCCGGGGGCGGCATAGGCGTAGGAAAGAGTGGCGTCATCGCCGGGCGAGGCCTTGCCGCCGCTGGTCAGTTTCGTGCCGTCGCCCATGTCCCACTTCAGCAGATTCGGGGTGCGGAAGCCCCTGGCCGTGAACAGGACGGGCTTCCCGGCAACGGGAGCCTGCGGGCTGAAGGTCACGCTCCGGGTCTCCACCACGGCCTGGGCGGTCTCCGCGGCGGCATTTTCGACATCGCTGCGCAGGACGTACCACGGCGCGGGCACGTCCGCATCCGGCAGGTTGAGCGGAGCGACGCGCAGGAAGTCGCCTTTTGTTTCCAGGACCCGCAGCAGGGTCCCGAAGCCGATCTCGCGCACGACGCGGGCGCCGGGATCGGGCAAAGCGCGGGCCTTGGCAAAGCGGACCGCCACGCGCACGAACGCTTCCTCGGCGGACGCCTGCGGGGAGGCGCTGAGGGCCGGGAGGCACGCCATCCACGTGAAAAGAGCGACTGCCAGCGCGATGCGGGGACGGGCTTTATGCTGATTCATGCGCATCAACATACCATGAAGGGAGGGCAAAAGTAAAGATTGCAAAAGCGGCGGGGATTTGTTATGTTCCTGGCATGGAAAAGGTCCTGGCGCTAATCTTCTCTTTCGTCGTTTTCGTCATCGGGCTGGCCTTCCTGATCACCGGGCGCTTCGCCGTCGGCCTGCTGCTGATCGCGGTCTCCCTGTTCCTCGCCTACCTCGCCTTCCGCCGCAGGGAGGCGGTGGTCCTGCAGCAGAAGATCGAGATCGGCGGCGATGTCAGCTCGCAGCTGCTCAAGTGCCGGAACTGCGGGGCCGGGTTGAGCCGGGAGTCCATGGATGTGAAACAGGGCGCCGTGTTCATCGCCTGCCCCTACTGCCACAGCCAGTACCAGCTGGAGGAGGAGCCGAAATGGTGAGGCGCGGCCGCCTCGCGGCGCCGCTGCTGGCGCTGCTTCTCAGCCTGCCGGCGCTCGCCGCCGACTACCGCTTCACCGTAAACGACATGACGGCCGAGCTCACCGTCCGGGCCGACGGGCTGGTCGAGCTTCGCTACGCCCTGACGTTCACGCCGGAGCCGGGCAGCCACCCGGTCGATATCGTCGACATCGGCATGCCCAATGAGAGCTATGAGCTGGGCTCCGCCCGTGCCGCCATCGCCGGAACGAAGCTGGCCGACATCCGGCGCTCGTCCTACGTCAAGCCGGGCGTCGAGGTGCACCTCGGGGCCCAGGCCATCGTTCCCGGCCGTACCGGGACGCTGGAATTCTCGATCCTGCTGCCGCGCATGGTCTATGCCGACAGCGAGGACGCGCGCTTCGCCTCCCTGCAGTTCAAGACCACCTGGTTCGACGACCGGTACGTGGCGGGCAATGCCGAGCGCATCGAGATCCGCTTCCACCTGCCGCCGGGCAGCCGGCCCGAGGAAGTGAAATACCACGACTTCAGCAACGGCCATGAACCGAGCGAGATGTTCCTGGACGGAGACCGCGTGGTCTATCGCTGGCTGTGGCTCGACCGGCCGGCCACCGGTCCCTGCGCCGCCGGCGCCTCCTTCCCCAGGAGCCTGGTGGCCGGCGTCAGCGTCCCGCCCCGGCGCTCCATCCTCAAGGCGGTCGCCGCGGTGTTCTTCGCCCTGATCGCCTTCGTCCTGTCCCTGGCGCCCGTCTGGATCATCTTGCTGATCATCATACTCGCCGTGCGCAGCAACCGGCGTCGCCTGCAGCGCTACCTGCCGCCCCGCATCGGCATCGAGAGCGGCGGCATCAAGCGCGGCCTGTCCCCGGCGGAGTCGGCGCTGCTCCAGGAGCTGCCGCTGTCCAAGGTGCTGCTGCTGATCGCGTTCGGGCTGCTGAAAAAGGGGAAATTGGCGATCAAGGAGATCGCCGCCGGGGATTTCCGCTACCATGAGCAGGCGCGCGAGGGCCTGGAACTGCATGAATACGAGGCCTCCTTCCTAGCCGCCATCAACAGGGACAACCTCCTGGACAAGGGCAAACTGCGCACGCTGTTCACGGCCATGATCGCCGCGCTGGAGAAGAAAATGACCGGCTTCTCCCGGCGCGAGACCAATGCCTTCTACCAGACGATCATGAACAAGGCCTGGGAGCAGGTCAGGAACTGCCCGCCCGGCCAGCTGCCCGCGGAGCTGGCGCAGTCGCTCGAATGGCTGGTCCTGGACCCGGAATACGAAAAGAAGCTGGAGCCTTACGCCGACAACGCGGTCTTCCTGCCCGGCGGCACGGATCACTGGTACCAACATTTTCCCCAACGCTCGACCGCAGGCGGATCATCCGTCCCGGGTTCGGGAAGCGCCCGGGGCGTCGGCCAGGCGGCCGCCAACCTCGTCGGCAGCCTGCAGAGTTTCTCGGCCGCCCTGCTCGGCGACAGCGCGGCGTTCACCTCGGCGATCACCCGGGTGACCAATCCGCCGCCGGCGCCCTCCGCCGGCGGCAGCGGCCACAGCGGTGGCGGCAGCTGCGCCTGCGCCTGTGCCTGCGCCGGCTGCGCCTGTGCCTGCGCCGGAGGCGGGCGATGAGGACCTATTCGCTGAAAAAGGGGCTCGCGGCCTCCCTGGTCGCCCTGGCCGCCGCCGCCTTCGCCGCCGCTTTCACCGCGCGCCTGTTCAGCCACGGCCGCTTCCTGGCCATCGACCTGGGGGTTTCCCGTTACGGCAGCGCCGACGGGCTGCTGCCGGCGCTGCTGGTCTTCCTGGCCGTGCAGCTGCTGCTGGCGCCGCTGCTCTGGCGCGCCTACGCCCGCAAAAGCCATGCGCAACTCATGGCCCCCGGGCTTTACCATTATTACGACACGAAAAAATTCGGCGCCCGGCGCCTGCACCTGCGCGTGGAGCGCGACGGCAGCGCCATCCTGATGGTCGACGCCTACCGCGTGATCCACCTGAATGCCACCGCCGCGGCCATGGTCAAGTATTTCCTGGACGATTTTCCGCGACGGGAAACCCGCGTGCGGCTGGCCGACGCCTTTCGTGTCCGCCGTGCCCAGGCCGAACGCGACTACCGCGAAACCCTGGAGAAGATCGACCTGTTGGTCAACCGCGCCGACGTCTGCCCCCTGACCTACTACGGCATCGAACCGATCGCCGCCTTCCAGACCCCGGTCTCGGCTCCCTACCGCATGGACCTGGCGCTGACCTACCGTTGCAACATCAATTGCGGCCACTGCTACAATCAGCGCCGCGAGTCTGCCGAGCTCGGCACGGACGAGTGGCGGCGGATCATCCGCACCCTCTGGGAGCACGGCGTCCCCCACGTCGACTTCACCGGCGGCGAGCCCACCCTGCGCGACGACCTGGCCGATCTGGTCACTTTCGCCGAGGATCTGGGGGCCATCACCGGGCTGCTGACCAACGGCGTCCGCCTGGCCGACAAGGAATTCGTACGCCGCCTCCAGCAGGCCGGGCTGGACTACGCGCAGGTCACCCTGGAGTCGGCCCGCGCCGATGTCCACGACCGCATGGTGGGCGCCGAGGCCCACGCCCTGACCGTGCAGGGCATCCGCAACCTGGCCGAGGCGGGCATCCACGTGCTGACCAACACGACGATCACCCGGGCCAACCGCGACGGCATCGAGGAGATCGTCCCGTTCCTGAAGGGACTGGGCACGAGCTCGTTCGCCGTCAACTCCATCATCCGCGCCGGACGGTCCCGGCACGTCGACCGCGGCCTGGGCGAGGAGGAGCTGCTGCCGCTGCTGCGGCGCCTGCGGCAGCTGGCCGGGGACCACGGCATGAAGTTCATCTGGTACACGCCGACCCAGTACTGCCGGCTGAACCCGGTGGAGAACGACCTGGGCGTCAAGCAGTGCACGGCCGGCAAATACAACATGGCCGTCGAGCCCGACGGCACCGTCATTCCCTGCCAGAGCTTCTTCCGGCCGCTGGGAAACATCCTCCATGACCCCTTCGCCACGATCTACGGCCACGACTTCCTGGCCGCACTGCGTGGCCGCGAGTGGGTCATGGAAAAATGCCGGGATTGCGAATGGCTGCCGACTTGCGGAGGCGGCTGCCCGCTGCAGTGCACCGGGGATTCCTTCTGCTGCCCCGACTGCTCGAGCAACCCATGAAGCCCATCCGCCTGGAGCTCGAATCCCGAGAGAATGCCGTCCTGCACCCGCTCGCCGCGCGCAGCGCCGGCTCCCGCCGCGAGAGCGCCGAAAAGCCCTCGCCGGTGCGCACCGAGTTCCAGCGCGACCGCGACCGCATCCTGCACTCCAAGTCCTTCCGCCGCCTGAAGCACAAGACCCAGGTGTTCATCTCGCCCGAGGGCGACCACTACCGCACGCGCCTGACCCACACGCTGGAGCTGAGCCAGATCGCGCGCACCATCGCCCGGGCGCTGAACCTGAACGAGGACCTGACCGAGGCCATCGCCCTGGGTCACGATCTCGGCCACACGCCGTTCGGGCACATCGGCGAGGCGGTCCTGGACAAGCTTTGCGCCGGCGGCTTCCGCCATTACGAGCAGAGCCTGCGCGTGGTCGACAAGCTGGAGAACGGCGGCCGGGGGCTGAACCTGACCCGCGAGGTCCGCGACGGCATCCTCAAGCACTCCAAGGGACAGGGCGAGGTCATTCCCCGGGACCGCAGGCTGCTGCCGTTCACCCTGGAGGGACAGATCGTGCGCCTGGCCGACATGATCGCCTACGTCAACCACGACATCGACGACGCCAAGCGCGCCCGGATCATCTCCGACTCCGACCTGCCCGAATCCAGCCGCCGGCTGCTGGGCACGAAGTACAACCGGCGCATCGACACCATCGTCATTGACGTCATCGACGAAACCCTGAAGAACGGCCTGGGGATGATCGCCATGTCGCCGCCGGTATTCGCCGAACTGCTGAAGCTGCGCGCCTTCCTTTTCCAGAACGTCTACTTCCGCGAGGAGCGCCTGGTCGAAAAACAGGAGATCCGCGAAGTTCTCATGGCCATCCACGCCCATGTGAGCCGCCACAGCGGTGAATTCATCAATCCCTTCCCCGCCGGCGACAGCGTGGCCCGGCGCACCATCGACTTCATCGCCGGCATGACCGACAATTACGCCCAGAACCTGTACGAAAAGATCAAAAAGAGCTAAGTTCTAGGGACAAAACAGAAGTCAGAGGACAGAGGTCAGATTGTCGCTGGCATCTGTCTTTTGTTATTGACATTGCCATTCCATTGCCTGAGAATACGCAGGGGGGGGGATACAGGACAGCGAAGATCCCCCCGGCATAAGGAGAACAAGATGAAGACAATGCGCTTGTTTTGGGTCGCGGTTCTTGCGCTGTGCGTACTGAGCGCATTCTCCTGCCTCGGAGGGGGAGATGATGACAACAACGGCAACGACAGCGAAGATCCCAACTTCATCGAGAGCGCCTGCGCGGGATGCCCCCTGGAGGAGGTCCTGGCGAACGGCTTCCGGTTCTTCAGCTACGTGAAGAACATCGGCGGCAGCGGCAAGATCGGCATGACGATCAGCACCAGCAAGGGCAGCGCCACCAAGGAATTCAACGTGTCCGCCAACACCAGCTATGTTTTCTCCTGCGACGTCCCCGCCGAGGCGAAAAGCTCGGCCGGCTTCACTTACATCGCGAAATTCCCGGGCAAGGCAGGGTATACCGACGCCCGGACAAAGGCCGGCTACGACTGCACCGGTGCCCCGACGAACATGCAGTTGGAAACGCGCTAGCGACTATAACGAAAAGGCTTGAGGCGTGACAAGTCACAAGTGACGAGTGACGAGTGACGAGTAGACGAGGGGCTAAGGGCTAGGGGCGAGAGGGAAAAAGAAAGGGCAATCAGTGTACGGCGTAAGGCGTAGGACGTAAGGTTTAAGGTAGCCCTCTTCTCTTCCCGTAATGCATCAACGTTTCCCATAAACCGATTGCATTTCATTCTTGCTGACACTGTCACTGACACTGACACTTTTTTTTCAACTATTTCTTCCCCAGCCAGGGCTTGAACTCGGCCTGCAGCCGCGCTTCGCTCACGGCGCCGCTCACGCGGTGCACTTCATGCCCCTTGACGAACAGGACCAGGGTGGGCACGCCGAAGATCTGGTATTGCGAGGCCAGGCCGGGCTCGGCGTCGATATCGACCTTGGCCATGGTGACGTCGTCGCGATGCGCCGCGAAGCGTTCCAGGACGTCCGCCATGGCGCGGCAGGGCTGGCACCACGAGGCCCAGAAATCGACCAGCATCGGCTGGGGGTTCATTGCGATCGCCGACTCAAAGCTGTCGGTGGTCAGTACCCGGATCCCGGCGTCCCGGGGAGGCTGCAGGGGCTTCCGGCAGCGTCCGCACAGCGGGACGCCGCGCATGCCTGGGCGGATGCGGTTCTTGGCGCCGCAGGCGGGGCAGGCGACGATGTCAGGCACGATCAGCCTCCGTTGCCAGCTCGCGGATCAGATCCAGGAGGCGCGGTATGGCCTCTTTGGCGCCGACCCGGGCCACGATCTTCCCTTTCCGGAATAAAAACGCGCGCTGGCGGGAGAACGCCACCCCGACGTCGGCATCCCTGGCTTCGCCGGGGCCGTTGACCTCGCAGCCCATGAGGGCCACGCGCAGGCGGCCCGGGAAGCGCAGGCGGCGCGCCTTTCTCTCAAATTCCTCCACCAGCGGGATCAGGTCCACCGAGGTGCGGGCGCAGGTCGGGCAGGAAACCACGTCGATGCCGCCGCGGCCCAGGCCGACGCTGGCCAGGATCTGGCGCGCCACGCGGATCTCGCGCACCGGGTCGGCGGTCAGGGAGACGCGGATGGTATTGCCGATGCCGGCCAGCAGCAGGCTGCCAATGCCCACGGCGGATCGGATGGCGCCTGCGAAATAAGATCCGGCTTCGGTGACGCCCAGGTGCAGGGGGTAGGCGCAAGAGCGGTCGGCCAGGCGGTTGGCGGCCACCGTTTCGGCCACATCGTGGGATTTCAGGGAAAGCTTCAGATCGAAAAAGCCCTGGTCCTCGAAGAACTTGACCCTGTCAAGGAGGGAAGCGACCATGGCCTCGGCCCGCTCCAGCCCCGGGCGGCGGTACTTCTTTTCCAGCGAGCCGGCGTTCACCCCGATGCGGATGGGGGCCTTTTTCTGCGCCGCCAGGCGGATGACGGCCTTCAGCTTCTCGCTGCCGCCGATGTTGCCGGGATTGATGCGCACGCCGTGGGCGCCCTTCTCCAGGGCGCCCAGCGCCAGCGCGGCATCGAAATGGATGTCGGCGATGACCGGCAGCGCCGAGCGGGCGACGATGCGCTGGAAAGGAGCCAGGGCCGCCTTCCGGGGGACGGCGACGCGAACGATGTCGCAGCCCGCCGCCTTCAGCCGGCGGATCTGGCGCAGCGTTCCCTCGACATCGCCGGCGTCCGTGTTGGTCATCGACTGGATCGAAACGGGATGATCGCCGCCGATGCCCACCTTGCCGACAAAGATCTCGCGCTTCATGAAGCCAGTATACCGATATCAGTGACAAGTGACAAGTGACAAGTAACAAGTGACAAGAAAGAATAAAATACCAAGCAGCAAATCCAAAATTCCAAAACGAAATCCACAATGAGTGTCAGTGACAGTGCCAGTGTCAGCAAGCGCCTTGGAGCAAATTCTTGTTCTTTCGTTTCAACGTTTCAACGCTGCAACACTTCAACTTTTTCTGTTCCATGTTTGGGATCTTTATTTGGGTCATTGATCAAAGTCCTTGCCAAGGGGATTGGCATTTGGTGTTTATTTGGATTTGCTATTTGGAATTTGATTCCAACTTTTCCCTCGTCACTCGTTACTCGTCACTTGTCACTCGGAATAAAAAAATGGCGGCTTCATGCGAAGCCGCCATTTTTTTTTGGCCGTTACTTCACTGAAATGGGAATGGCCTTGGTCTTGGCTTCCTCCACCTTGGGAATGGTCAGCACCAGGACGCCGTCCTTGAGGGAAGCGTCGATCTTCTTGGGGTCGACGTTCTTGGGGATGGCGAACGAGCGCTCGAACATGCCGTAGCTGCGCTCGAGGCGGTGGCAGTTCTCCTCCTTGGTCTCCGCTTCCTGCTTCCTCTCGCCGCGCAGGGTGAGGGTTTCGTTGGCGAATTCCACCTTGATGTCCTCTTTCCTGAATCCCGGCAATTCCACCTTGAACACGTAGGCGTCCTTGTTCTCGTAAATGTCGGTCATGGGGCGCCAGGCACTCGGGACCAGGCCGTTCTTCGTCGACTCATCGAACCAATCCTCATTGAAGAAGCGATTCCAGCGGTCGGCGATATTGACCAGATCCGAATAGGGTTGCCATTTTGTTATTCTCATTATAACCTCCTTTTTTCATGAACTATATAGAATAAAAACTGTTTTTTGTCAACAAATCTTATTTATTTTTTATTAAGTATACTTGAGTCTATTACTGTCAATATATAACATATTTACCTATTGATTTTGACAACAGGATGGTCTATAGTAAAAACTGATGAAAACCCAGGAATTGCTATCCCGCTTGCGTCAAAACGACCCTGTCGCCCTGGCCAAAGCCATCTCCATGGTGGAGAATCGCAAAAAGGATTACGGGAAACTTCTGGAAGCCATCTATCCTCTTGGCAGGACGGCCCTGAAGATCGGCATTACCGGGGCACCCGGCAGCGGCAAGAGCTCGCTGATCGAGAAGCTGATCGCCGCGCTCAAGGTGCAGGGCCTGTCGCTGGCGGTCCTGGCCGTCGACCCTTCCTCCCCTCTCTCGGGCGGGGCGCTCCTCGGCGACCGCCTGCGCATGATCCAGCACAGCAACGATCCCAACGTCTTCATCCGCAGCATCGCCAACCGCGGCCACCTCGGGGGGCTGAGCCTTTCCACCCACGAGATCATCGACCTGCTGCAGGCCGCCGGCAAGGACGTCATCATCATCGAAACGGTCGGCGTCGGCCAGTCCGAGGTGGACATCGTCAACGTCGCCGACGTGGTGCTGATGGTGCTCAACCCCGAAAGCGGCGACGAGATCCAGATCTTCAAGGCCGGCATCATCGAGATCGCCGACATCTTCGTCATCAACAAGTCCGACCTGGGGGGTAGCGACAACAAGGTCGCCGAGATCCGCAACTATTTCGCCCTGTCGGGACGCGAGCCGCTGATCTTCCCCACCTCGGTCAAGGAGGACCGCGGCATCCCCGAACTGCTGGCGGGGATCCGCCGTTTCCAGGACCAGGAGAGCGGCCGCATCATCGATAAGAGCTTGCGCATGAGGGAGAACTACATCGAAAAGATCGTCGTCGAGCGCATCCAGGAAAAGATGCGCCGCGATCCCTCTGTCAGCGCCTTGATCCGCGGGATCGGGGCAGCCAACCCCTACCAGGCGGCCGAGCGCATTCTCGAGCTGCTGACCACAGGAGGCATTCATGATAAAAAAGATTGATCATATCGCCATCGCCGTCCAGAACCTGCAGGAGGAGATCGCCCGCTACCGCGACGTGCTGGGACTGGAGTTCCTGGGAACCGAGGTCGTGCCCGAACAGAAGGTGACCGTGGCTTTCTTCCAGGTGGGAGACGTCCGCATCGAGCTGCTCGAGCCCCTCTCGCCCGATTCGCCGATCAGCGCCTTCATCGAGAAGAAAGGGGGCGGCCTGCACCATCTTTCCCTGGAAGTGGACGACATCCAGGCCGCCATCCGCCAGCTGCAGGAAAAGGACGTGCGCATGATCGACCGCGAGCCCCGCCTGGGCGCACATAACGCCCGCATCGCCTTCGCCCATCCGAAAAGCTTCTCCGGCGTGCTGTACGAGCTGCAGCAGAAGGGAGATGCCAGCTAAGACCCGCCTGGCCGTCCTGTGGCACATGCACCAGCCGTGCTACCGGAACCCCACCAGCGGCCGTTTCGATCTCCCCTGGCTGCGCCTGCACGCGCTGAAGGACTATTTCGGCATGGTCCATCTCCTGGAGGAGTTCCCCGGCCTGCGCCTGACCTTCAACCTGGTCCCCTCGCTCCTGGCCGGGCTGGAGCAGTACACCCGGGGCGCCGTCGACGCCTTCGCCGAGGTTTTCCGCAAGCCCGCCGCCGACCTGGCTCCCGAGGAAGTGCAATACCTGGTGCGTCATTTTTTCTCCATCCACCACGAGACCCATATCAAGCCCTACCGGCGCTACGACCTTCTTTACCGCAAGAAGATGGAGCGACTGGGGAGCCGGGACGACCCTGATTGGCGCCAGGTATTCAGCGTGGCCGAGCTGCGCGACCTGCAGGTCTGGTTCCAGCTGACCTATATCGACGAAAGCTACAAGGAGACCGATCCCCGGGTGATCGCCCTGCTGCGCAAGGGGCAGGGATTCACGGAAGCGGACAAGGAGACGGTGATCGCCGTCGAGAACGAGATCCTGCGCCGCGTGCTGCCGGAATACAGGAAGTTCCAGGATAACGGCCAGGCGGAGCTTTGCACCAGCCCTTTCTACCATCCGATCCTGCCGCTGCTGCTCGACCCGCAGGCCGGCCGCAAGGCCAACGAGAGCCTGGCGCCGTATGACCTCGATTTCTGCTGGGAGGAGGATGCCCGGGCGCAGCTGCAATCGGGGCTCGACCTGATGGAACGGACGTTCGGCGTCCGTCCCTGCGGAGTCTGGCCGCCCGAGGGCGGGCTGTCGGAGCCCACGCTGCGCCTGCTGTCGGGAACGGGCATCGCCTGGACCGCGTCCGACGAGGAGGTGCTGAGCCGCTCGCTGCCCAGGCCGCTGGAACGCGACGGCCACATGGCGATCAGCGATCCCGGGGCCCTTTATTCACCCTATGCGCTTTCGGGCCTGCCGGTGAAGATCTTTTTCCGCGACCACCTGCTCTCCGACCTGATCGGATTCTATTATCAGAAATTCCCCCCCCGCGAGGCCGCCGCCGACCTCTTCCGGCGCATCCAGGCCATCGCCGCCTCCGGCCCGGCCGGCATGATCATACCGGTCATCCTCGACGGCGAGAATGCCTGGGAATTCTACCCGCGCTCGGGGCGCGATTTCCTGCGCGAATTCTACCGCCTGCTCTGCGCGGACAACGGCATCGAGACCGTGACCTTTTCCGCGGCCGCCGCCGGCGCGGGGCGCGAGCTGGCGAAGCTGAAATGCGGCTCCTGGATCAACGGCAACTTCGACATCTGGATCGGCGACCGCGACGACCAGAAGGCCTGGGAACTGCTGAAGGAGGCCCGGGACGCCTTTCTCGCCGCCCGCGGTTCCCTGGCCGGCGAAACGGCCCGGGAGATCGAGGAACTGCTTCGCGTCGCCCAGGGCAGCGACTGGTTCTGGTGGTACGGCAGGGAGAACTACACGCCGGACCTCGACATCTTCGACAACCTCTTCCGCCTGAACCTGCAGAAGGTTTATTCGCTGCTCGGCCTGGCGCCGCCCGAGGCGCTGCTCCATCCCGTCCCCGCCGCCGCCCCGGCCGGCCGTTTGCAGTTCGAGGCGCCGCGCGAGGCCATGACGGCCCGCGTCGACGGGGAGGTCAGCGACTACTTCGAGTGGCTCGATGCCGGACGCGTCGACATCCTCGCCTTCGGCGGCGCGATGAACATCGCCAACCCGCTGGTCAAGACCCTCTTTTTCGGCTTCGATCCCGACCACGTTTATCTCCGGATCGACACCAAGAAGCACGCCCGCACCTATTTCGAGACCGGCTTCTCGCTACGTCTCGAGCTGCAGGGCACCGGCCGCGGCCTGCAGTGCGAGATCGGCTTCTCCGGCGAGGCGCCGGAGACGAAGGGCCTGCCGCCCGGCGCCGCCGCCGCGGTCGGCCGCATCGTCGAGTGGCGGCTGCCGCTGGCCGCCCTGGCCGCAGGGCAGGGCGACGAATTCCAATTGCGGATGTTCTGGTCCTTCAACGGCCAGCCTTTCCAGTCCATACCCGCCCATGAGCCGCTGACCCTGAAAGTGCCCGGAGCCAGGGATTACGCGGCATACTGGCAAGTCTAGGCTCAGTAACATGTGACGAGTAACGAGTGACGAGGAAGAGATGATTTTCCACAAACCAAATTCCAAATAACAAATAATATCCAAATTCCAAATTCAAATGACCCAGACGAAGAAGTTGAAGAGTTAAAGAGTTCAAGAGTTGAAGGGTTCGGGCATATTCCGATCCTGGGCTGTTAACCCGTCAACCCTTCCACGCTTCAAACCGTCAACAAGCGCTTGCTCTTGGTTTTGGTCATTGGGTAATTGGAATTTGGAATTTGTTGGGGATTTGGTGCTTGGGATTTGGAATTTAATTCTTACTAATGCTTGCCTGTCTGACCTCTGACTTCTGTCCTCTGACCTCTGACCTCTCACCTCTGTCCATTGATATTCATTTCCCGATTCCTTATAATCCCGAAATGACTGAACCGACGAAAAAGCCCCGCTTCTCCCTGCCGCACCCCATCGTCCTGATCTACGCCCTGGTCATCCTGATGGTCGTCCTCACCTGGGTCGTCCCGGCCGGGGAGTTCCAGCGCGTCAAGACCGAGGTGGGCGGCAACGCCCGCCTGGTCACGGTCCCGGGCTCGTTCCACCATGTCCCCCCGCAGCCGGCCGGCCCGGAAGCGCTGCTGCTGGCGCCGATCCGCGGCTTTCAGGACGGCATGCTGATCATCGTCTTCCTGTTCATCATCGGCGGCGCATTCCAGGTGATCAGCGAAACCGGGGCCATCGACATGGCCATCCGCAGAATGACCGTCGCCTTCTCGCGCCGGCCGCGCCTGCAGCGCTTCATCATTCCGGCGCTGATGCTGGTCTTTTCCCTGGGCGGCTCGATATTCGGCATGTGCGAGGAGACCATACCCTTCGTCCTTATCTTCATCCCGCTGGCGATATCGCTGGGCTACGACTCGATCGTCGGCGTGGCCATCCCCTTCCTCGGCGCCGCCGCCGGCTTCGCCGCGGCTTTCTTCAATCCCTTCACCGTCGGCGTGGCCCAGGGCCTGGCCAACCTGCCCCTCTACTCCGGGCTGAAATACCGCCTGCTGGCCTGGGCGCTGGGCACGGCGCTGACCATCGCCTTTGTCATGGCCTACGCCGCGAAGATCCGCCGCGATCCGTCAAGCAGCCCGGTGCATGCCCTGGACAGGGAACGCGCCGCCACGGCTGCCGCGGTTCCCGACCTCGCGAACTGGAACTGGCGCCACCGGGCGGTCCTGTCGGTCTTCGGCCTGGGGATCGTGGCGCTGGTGCTGGGCATCCTGGTCAAGCACTGGTACATCGAGGAGATCGCCGCCCTGTTCCTGGCCCTGGGCCTGGCCTCCGGCGTCATCGGCGGCCAGGGACCCAGCCGCATCGCGAAAAACTTCGTCGCCGGCGCCCGCGATTTCGTCGGCGTGGCCTTCGTCATCGCCTGCGGCCGGGCCGTGCTGATCGTGGCCCAGGACGCCAGGATACTGGACACCCTGCTGTTCCACGCCGCCGGCTTCATTTCGCTGTTCCCGCGCGTCATCAGCGCCCAGATGATGTTCCTGACCCAGAGCGTGATCAACTTCTTCGTCCACTCGGGAACGGCGCAGGCCGCCCTGACCATGCCCATCATGGCGCCCCTGAGCGACCTGGTGGGCATCACGCGCCAGACCTCGGTCTTCGCCTTCCAGCTCTGCGAGTTCGTCAATCCCATCCTGCCCACCTCTGCCGTGACCATGGGGGTGCTGGCCGTGGCCCGCATCCCCTACGAGAAATGGGCGCGCTGGTTCCTGCCGCTGCTGCTGATCCTGATGGCCCTGAGCCTGTTGCTTCTCATCCCGCCGGTCTTGATGAACTGGGGGCCTTTCTAAAAACCGTGACACGTAACGCGTGACGCGTGACATGTGAAGAATTAAATTCCAAGCACCAAATTCCAAATTCCAATGACCAAATGACCCAAACGAAGAAAATGCGATTCCAAGGGCTTTTGTTTTGGAAATTGGAATTTGGTGCATGGAGTTTTCCCTCTTCCGCGTCACGCGTCACGCGTTACGCGTCACGAAGATCCGCTTTTCAGTCGCTCGTCACTTGTCACTTGTCACTCGTCACTCTATAATCTTCGCATGCCCTGGATCATCCGCCTCGCCTACGGCGCCCTGGGCGCTTTCGCCATGGTCATGCAGACCATCCTGCTGCGCGAGTTCTTCGTGGTGGCGGCCGGCAACGAGATCTCGTTCGGCATCGCCATGGCCGGATGGCTGCTCGGCGTCGGCGCCGGTTCGCTGGCCGGGGCCTGGTTCACCAGGAACCGGGGCTCGACCAGCGCCGCCTTTTCCTGGACGGCACTGGCCATGTGCCTCTTCGCGCCGCTGCTGCTGGCGGCGGCGCGCAGCCTGTACCGCCTGGGCGCCATGCCCCAGGGGGCGCTGCTGCCGCTGTCCAGGACGCTCTACCTGGTCCCGTTGCTCATGCTGCCGCTCAGCTTCCTGAGCGGCTTCGCCTTTCCCCTTGCCGACAAGTTGCACCCGCTGGCCGCCGCCAGGTCGCCGCGCGTCATGGCCGGCGCCTACGCCTGGGAATCGCTGGGTGCGATGGCCGGCGGGCTGGTCTACACCTTCGGGCTGGTGGGCTGGCTCGACCCGGTCTCGATCGTGACCCTGCTCGCCCTGCCCCTGCTGCTGGCCGCGGCGAGGGTTTCCCGGGATAACGGCAACCCACCGGCCCGCGGCGCCTGCCTGCTGGCCGCCATGCTGGCGACCGGCGCCCTGTTCAGCGGCGCGGCCGCCGGCGGCGAGTCGCTGCTGGTACGCCAGCGCTGGCTGGGCATCGCCGCCGGAAAGCTCGTCGCCGCCCGGGATACCAAGTACCAGAACTTGCAGCTGGGATTCGCCAACGGCCAATACAGCCTGTTCGCCAACGGCCAGCTGTCGGCGATTTTCCCGGACCCGGCCGGAGACGAGATGCTTGCCGCCCAGCTGCTCAGCCAGCATCCGCGGCCGCGCAGCGTCCTGGTCATCGGCGACGTCTTCGCCGGGCTGGGGCGGGAGCTGTTGCGCTACCCCCTGGCCACGCTCACCGCGGTGGAGATCGACGCCGGCCATTCGGCATTGATCCGCGAGCACCTGGCCGCGGGTGACCGCGCCTGGCTGGGCGACGGGCGCCTGCGCACGCGCACGATGGACGGGCGCCGCTATGTCCTGCTGGGGGCGCGCCACGACCCCGGAAAGCGGCAGCGCTACGACCTGGTCTTCATCCACCAGCCGGACGCCTGGACCGCCCAGCTCAACCGCTACTACACGAGGGAGTTCTTTCTCGATTTGCGGAAGATCCTGGCCCCGGGCGGGGTCGTGGCCCTGCGCCTGGCTTCGGCGGAGAATTATTCATCGGAGATCGTCATTCCCTACACGGCGTCCATTTACCATACCCTGAAGAGCGTCCTGCCGGCAGTGGCCGTGCAGCCGGGAATGAGCAACTCCTTTTTCGCCTCCAGCTCCCCCGCCAGCGTCAGCGACGATCCCGGGCTGCTGGCGCGGCGTTACCGGGCGCTGGCTCCGGCTCCGGCCCGCCTCGCGCCCCTGTTCAACTCGTTCTACCCCGAGGGCAAGACCGCCTTCATCACCGCCGCCCTGGAAAGAAACAAGCCGCCGGCGCTCAACCGCGACGACCGCCCCATCGCCTATTTCCTGGGCGGAAGACTCCTTTCCTGGAGCTCGGGCGGACCCATCTCCGGCCTGTTCGAGTTTTTCGGCCGCTTCACTTTCTTCACCGCCCTGCTGGCATTGGCCCTGCTGCTGCTGCCGGTGGCGCTGCCGGCGCTGATCGTGCGCCATGGACGCACCCGGGCGCTGCCGGCCCTGCTGGCCGCCTTTTGCGGGGGCTTCGCCGGTCTTTCTTTCGAGATCACGGCCATCTTCATCTTCCAGAACAATTGGGGCTTCGTCTACCAGGCCGTGGGCATGCTGATCGCCCTGTTCATGCTGGGCCTGGGTGCCGGCTCCGCCTGGACCGGCCGCTGGGTGGAAAAAAGATCGCCGGCACCGGCCCGTGCCTCGCGGCTCCTGGCGACGCTGCTGGCGCTGATCGCCGTTCTCAACCTGGCGCTGCTCCTGCTGTTGCGTCTCGGGCTGGCGACGGGCTGGTCGGGGCAGGCGCTCCTGGCCGCCTGGCTCGGGCTGATGGGGCTGCTGGGGGGATCGATCCTGCCCCTGGGACTGTGCGTCCTCGACCGTCGCCCGGCCGGCCAGGCCGCAGGATTCCTGAATGCCGGGGATTACCTGGGCGGCGCCATCGGCTCGCTGCTCATGGCTGCGTTTTTCCTGCCGCTGCTGGGCACGGCCAGCAGCCTGCTGCTCATTTCCTTCCTGGCGCTGGCGTCCGGCCTGCTGCTGCTGGTTGTCCCGGGGAAGACCGGCCGGGATGCCGCCTCAGGCGGCGGCAGGAGGTAGCGGAAACGCCGAATTGGCGGGCGGTGCGGCCCCCCAGTCCGAAGGGACCGGGACGTCGGGACTCACAGGGCCCCTCTAGCCGTCGTTGCGGGGCGGTGCGGCCCTCAGGTCGTCCAGGATGCGGGTGGCTTCCTCGATGACCGGGTCACGGCGCAGGTCCTCGAGCCACTCCCTGCGCTTCCCCTCGTCGACGGCGGCAGCGGCGGGCTCGTCGCTGGCCAGGGCGCGCAGGTGGGGATAAGCGACCTGCTCGCGCCGGTACGCCTCGGCCTGGCGGTGGAGCGATTCCTGCTCGGCCATGAAATGCTCGATATTCAGGGTCGCCACCGTCTTCTGCCGCTGCTTCTTCAGGCGGGCGACATTCTCCGCCACGATGCGCAAGCGCGGATTGGCCGCCAGGCGCTGCTGGCTTCGCGTCTGGATCTCGGACAGCCCGGGGCCCGGTTTCTTCCAGGTGGCAAAGGAGAGGGAGGCGACGGTGTCCCAGGGCAGCGAATGCTCCTGGGTCTTTTCGCCCGTCTCGAGATAGGCGTAGACATCGGGCAGCCTGACGTCGGGAACGACCCCCTGGTACTGGGTGGAGCCGCCGGTGATGCGGTAGTACTTCTGCACGGTCAGGGTCAGGGCCCCCAGCGGCCTCAGATGCCCCAGGTCCGGGGCAAGGAAGCGGTCGAGGTCCAGCATGACCTGCACGGTCCCCTTGCCGAAGGTCTGGTCGCCGACGATCAAGGCCCTGCGGTAATCCTGCAGGGCGGCGGCGACGATCTCCGAGGCCGAGGCGCTGAAGGAGTTGACCAGGACGACGAGCGGCCCGTCCCAGCTGATCTCCCCGTCACGGTCCTCGTAGACCTGGGGCGCCGAATGGCGGTCCTTGACCTGGACCACGGGGCCCTTCTCGATGAACAGCCCCGACATTTTCACCGCGTCATCCAGGGCGCCGCCGCCGTTGCCGCGCAGGTCGAGGATCATCCCCTCCACCCCGCGCGCCGCCAGCTTGCGGATCTCCTTCTTCACGTCGGCGGCGGCGTTGCGGCCTCCCGAGTGGTTGAAGTCATGATAGAACTTGGGCAGGTAGACGTAGCCGAACGAGCGCTTCAGCTGATCGTTGGCCAGGAGCGCCGAGCGCGCGTAGGTCTCCTTCAGCTCGACCACGTTGCGCACCAGGGCGACCTGCAGGATGCGGCCGTCGGGCTTGCGCACGGTCAGGCGCACCATGCTCCCTTTTTTGCCGCGCACCAGGCGGGCGGCGTCGGCGACGCTCATGCCCACGATGTCGACCGGTTCCTCGTCGCCCTGGCCGACCTTGAGGATGATGTCCTCGACCTTGAGGATGCCCTGGATCCAGGCCGGGCTGCCGGCAATGACATCGAAGATCTTGATGAATCCGTCGTCCTCGCCCAGCAGGGCGCCGATGCCCTCCAGCGTGCCCGACATCTCGATGTCGAAATCCTCCTTGGCCCGCGGCGGGAAATACTGGCTGTGCGGATCGAAGATGGAGGTCAGGGAGTTGAAGTAGAGCGACTGCATCTCCTCCGATCTCTCCTTGAGCAGGCGGCCGAAAAGCCGCTCGACGCTCTTGCCCACCGTCTGCCGCGCCTTGGCCTCGAGCTCGGGGGAGAAGGCGGGGACGACGGGAGGGGCATCCTGCTCTTTCTCCTTCTTGCCGCTGGCCCTTTCAGCGGGAGCCCCGTCCATGCGCGGCGGCACGTCCTTCAATGCCGCCTTCTGCAGGTTGATGTACTGGGTGAGCGTCAGGTACTTCAGCCACTTGCCCCACCAGGAACGCAACTGGTCGAGGTCACGGCTGGTCTCGCGCTTGTCGGCATCGAGCTCGATGGAGTCGTCCAGGGAGAAGTCAAAGGGCCGGGAGAGGATCTCGCGGGCAAAGCCCTGCACCTGCAGCACGCGCTGGCGCAGGAGTTCCCGGCCCAGGCGGGGGATCGCGAAGTCTCCTCCCAGCAGGCCGTCGTCGATCTTGTGGGTGTAGGGCTTGAGCGCCTCCAGGTCGGCCTGGATCAGGAAATTCTTGCCGTTGTCCAGGTATTTCGTGAACTGGGCGAAGCTTTTGGCCGAGAAATCGTCGTCGATCTTCCTGCCGCTGTAATGCCAGTTGGCCAGCCAGTTGGCGATCATCTTGCTGAGGACCTTTTCGCGCTCGGGGAGCGGGGAGCCGGGCTGCAGGGCTCCGGACAGCAGCAGGGACAACAGCAGGATCAGGAACAATTTGCCTTTCATTGATCTTCCTCAGCGGGTTATACGATTGTAGCGCGAATTTCGCCCAAAAACAAGGCGCTTAAACGAAATTTCGTGACGCGTTACGCGTCACGAAGATCGGCTGACGGTGACTGCCATTTCTCCTTTGATCTCGCCCTTTGCCTCTCTTCACGCGTCACGCGTTACGCGTTACGCGTCACGAAGGACATCTGCTATAATAAACCATGGATTTCAGCTCCCGCTTGCCCGTCGACGACTTCCGCGCCGAGATCGAGCGCGCCGTCGCCGAAAATCCGGTGGTGATCCTTACCGCCGAAACCGGCGCCGGCAAGTCGACCCGCGTTCCCTGGTGGCTGTGGCAGGCCGGGAAGAGGGTCCATGTCACCCAGCCGCGGCGCATCGCCGCCCGCGCCCTTTCCAACTACCTGGCCCGCTCCTGCGGCGTGCCGTGGGGCCGGGAGATCGGCTACCAGACCGGCCTGGACTCCAACAAGTCGCCGGCCACCACCCTGCTGTACCTGACCGACGGCGTGCAGATGGTGCGCGAGATCCAGGGGCGCCGCGATTACGACGTGCTGGTCCTCGACGAGGTCCACGAATGGAACCTGAACCAGGAGGTGCTCGTCGGCCAGATGCGCAAGAATCTCGACGAGGGCGTCTTCCGGCGCTCGGGCAAGCGCGCCCTGATCATGAGCGCCACCCTCAAGGCCAGGCAGATATCGGCATTCCTGCACCACGCCCCGGTGATCACCGTGCCCGGCCGAGGCTTCCCGGTCGACTGCCAGCGCCGCCATCCCTGCTTCCTGCTCCCTGACGCCGCCACCCTGCTGGAGGAAGGCCATAACGTCCTGGTGTTCCAGCCCGGCAAGCAGGAGATCGACGACACCATCGAGAACCTGAAGGAGCTGCTGGAGCACGACGACCGCAAGGCGGTGATCCTGCCGCTGCACTCCGAGCTGTCCATCAGCGAGCAGTCCAAAGTGTTCCGCAACTACCCCCTGCCCAAGGCGGTGATCGCCACCGACATCGCCCAGACCAGCCTGACCATCGACGACATTGACGCCGTCATCGACAGCGGCCTCAAGAAGGAGGTGCGCCTGGTCAGCGGCATCGAGGGGCTCTATCCCACCGAGATATCCGCCTCGGAATGCAAGCAGCGCGCCGGCCGTGCCGGCCGCGTCAAGAAAGGCTGGTACATCCTCTGTTCCGAACGCGGCATGGAGGACCGGCTCGACTATCCCGAGCCCGAGATCCGCCGCCTCAACCTGGAGAGCGTGGTGCTGCGCATGTTCACCTGGGGTCTGTCGCCCCTGGAGTTCACCTTTTTCCACAAGCCCAACCGCAGCCTGATCCTCAAGGCCATCCAGAACCTCAGGACCTTCGGCGCCCTGACCGCGGACGCGGAGAACCGCGTGACCGCCGACGGCCGGCGCATGGCCGACCTGCCGCTGTCGCTGCGCGCGGCCCGGCTGCTGCTCGAGGCGGAAAAGGGGGGGCCGCGGGTCGTTGACCGGGCGCTCAAGGCCATCGCCGTCTTTGAAGCCAGGGGCATCGTCAGCAAGGAATTCGCCGGCGAGTGCTACAACCCCGCCTCCCCCTTCAAGTCGGACCTGCTCAACCAGCTCGACCTGCTGGAGGACATGCGGCGCAACGCCCGCCTGGTCTCGCGCAAGAAGTCGGCGCTGGCCCGCGAGATCTACCTGGAGCTGAAAAAGCGGCTGCAGGCGCCCAAGGCCGCCGGGCCGCGCCACGCGGGCCGCCAGCGGGTCATTCCCGAGCCGGGGCGGGGAGCGCTCACCCTGGACGACCAGAAGCACCTCTTCCGCGCCATCCTCTCCTGCTTCTGCGACGGGATCTACTTCAAGGGCGAGGGCGTTTACTGGCGCGAGGGAGAAGAGCGGCAGATCGAGCGCACCTCCATCCTGAACGCCAGCCGCCCGGAGATGGCCGCCGGCCTGCCTTTCGACCTGGTGGTCCAGCGCGAGGACCCGCGCACCGGCGTCAAGGAGGAGCGCTTCATCCCGCTGCTCACCTTCTGCTCCGAGGTGTCCCTGAAGCAGCTGGAGGAGCTGAAACCCTTCAGCTATGAAAAGCGCCGCCGCGTCGCCCTGGACGGGGACCGGCTCACGGTCACGGAAGAGGTGTTTTTCGGCAACCGCCTGGTCAAGTCCCTGGCGGTCGAGCCCGACTGGACGCAACCGGGGGAAAAGCACGCCATCCTTTCCCTGGCGCTGGACTGGTTCGCGCGCAACTACGCCGGCCTTCCCGGCTGCGGCGAGATCGACCGCAACCGCGCCTGGTTCTCCGAGGCCGAGCAGGCGCTGGGCGAGAAGCTGCCGCCTTTCGAGGAAGCCCTGCGCGAGTTCCTCTACCGCCAGCTGCGCCGCAGCCTCAAGATCGACGACCTGCGCTTCTTTTTTCAGTTCCATCCGGCGCTGCAGCGCCTCTCTTTGCGCCACTTCCTCCCCTATCGCTGGCTGAAGAAGCTGAAGGCGGCCGGATGGCCGGCCAGCCTGCAGGCCAGGGACATGGAGCTCCCGGTCGAAATGCATGAAGGGCGGCCGTTCCTGAAGCTGGACCGCGCCCAATTCCACCGCCTGGAAGCCGCCGACATCCGACTGCCCGGCGGCGAGGAACCGGGGTTCATCCTGGACGGTGAGCGCTTCCCCGATTGGGCCGCCGCCGCCGCCGGCTACAACGCCGGCCTGAAGGAGGAGATCTTCGCGCGCAAGTGGCGCGACGCCCGCAAGGAGGTCCAGGTCGGGGACCTGCTCGACATCCCCTTCCCGCTCGCCTTCCAGGGCGGCAGCGGCAAGGACAACGCCGCGTTCGAGTTCTACTCGGCGCCGGCTTTCGCGGGCGAAAAAGTATTCCTGGTTCACTTCGCGGAGCTGCGGGCGGCGCAGGAGTACTTCGATTCCATCGCCGGGGAATGGCTGGAGCGCAAGGCGCGCCAGCGCAAGGAATCCATGGACAATATCTTCCGCGGCAAGGGCTGGAAAGTGAAGTGACCCTGCCAACGGTCGCGCCGTTGAACGAGAAGGCGCTGGCGCGGCGCATCAAGGACCACGTCGTGGGCCGCAGCCATGAATTCTTCGCCGTCGTCCATCCCGGCTTCGAGGAAACGGCGCGTCGCGAGCTGCAGGGGCTGGGCGTCGCCGGCCCCGAAGTGCGCGGCAGCGGCGGGGTCGCCTTCAGCGGCCGGCTGGAGGACGCCTGGCGGGTGAACATGGGCGCCGGCACGCTGAGCCGCCTGCTGATGCGCCTGGCCCGCTTCAAGGCCACCGGCTTCGCCGAGTTCCGCGCCAGGCTGGCCGGCTGCCCCTGGGAGCTGCATCTGGCTGAGCGGGCCCGCGTGCGCTTCGAGGTCAGCTCGTCGGGCTCACGGCTGTGGCACGAGGGCAGGCTGGAGCAGGAGGCGATGCAGGCCGTCGCCGGACGGCTGGCCGCCCATGGCCGCAGCGCCGTTTTCCCCGGGGCCGCTGCGAGCGGACCGGAGCCGCTCCAGCTCATCTTCATCCGCATGGAGGAAAACCGCTGCCTGGTCAGCCTGGACACGAGCGGCGAGCTCCTCTACCGGCGCGGCCGCGACAAGCTCATCGGGACCGCGCCCTTGCGCGAGACCCTGGCCTGCGCCATCCTGCGCGAGGCCGGGATCGAGCGCTACGGCGTGCTGCTCGATCCGTTTTGCGGTTCGGGGACCTTCGCCCTCGAGGCCGGGGCGATCTTCTGCGGTCGGCCGGTCAACAGCGGCCGCGCCTTCGCCTTCCAAAACTGGCCCGCCCACAAGCCGGCGCGCTTCCGGCACCTGCGGGACGAACTGGAAAGGCGTTTCCGGGAGAACGCCCCGTCGGGGGCGCGGAAGATCTACTGCTCGGACATCGATCCCGGGGCGGCGGAGACCACCCGGCGCAACCTGGAGCGCGCCGACCTCGCCGCCATCGCTGAAGTCGATCCGGCCGACTTTTTCCGCCTCCATCCCCCCGCCGTGGACCCGGCCCGGGTGCTGCTGGCGCTGAACCCGCCCTACGGCGAGCGCCAGCAGCCGGGAGGCGACATCGCCTCCTTCTACCGCCGCATCGGCGACAAGGTGCGCCGCGACTACGCCGGCTGCGGCTGGGCGATCATCGTGCCCGGCCTGGAGATCGAAAAGGCGCTGGGATTGCCGCACGACAAAAAGATCCTGTTCAACAACGGCGGAATATCCGTGGCGTTGCTGATTCATGATTCCGTGACGCGTAACGCGAGGCCGATGGAAGATAAAAGAGGTAAAGTGGCAGAGAGGTAGAGGGGTAGAGAAAAAAAATACTGGAAAAGAATCGGTTGATTGTTGGCTACTACCACAACCACTATCACTACCACTGATATCTCGTTGATCCAGAGCGGGGATTTCGTCATCGTCCGGACTTATGTTATATTGGCCGCGATGAAATCGACGCGAACGATTCTCCTGGCCGGCGTGCTGGTCATCGCCGTGCTGTATACGGCCTGCGAGCCGGAGAAAAAGATCTACGTCGCGCCGCCGGTGGCGCTGCCGCCCGCGACGGTCGAGCCGCCGGCGAAACCGCCGCTGCCGGTGATCGAGCAGCTGCCGCTGCCGGCGGCGTGGACGGCGGAGAACGCGCTGCGCCTGGCGCCGGGCGCCCCCTGGCTGCGCGACGACCAGCCGGCGCAGGGCCTGCTTGACGCCCTCGACCTCAGCCTGGAAAAATTCGCCGCCATGGATCCCGACGCCCTGCTGCGCTTCGGCGCCAATGCCGTCACCGTCGCCCGCGTGGTCGCCAGCATGACCGATTTCCGCGCCCGGCTGGCCGAAATGGGCCTGAGCGACGCTTTCTTCCGCTACCTGCGCGAGAACTACGTCTTCTATTCCAGCGCCTCGCCGCGGGTGACGTTCACCGGCTACTACGAGCCGCTGCTGCGCGGCGCGCTGCGCCCGTCCGCGCAATACCCGTACCCCCTTTACGGCCGCCCGGACGACCTGGTGACCGTCGACCTGCCGCGGTTCTATTTTTACAGGGAGCAGGACAACCTGCCCCAGATCCGCGGCCGCCTCGACGGCAATCGCCTCGTCCCCTACCATACCCGGGAAGAGATCGACTTCCAGGGCCGGCTGGCCGGGCGCGGCCTGGAGATCGCCTGGACCGACAGCCTGGTCGACAATTTTTTCCTCCATATCCAGGGCTCGGGCGTGGTGCAGCTCGACGACGGCCGCCGCGTCTTCGTTGGCTACGCCGACCAGAACGGCCACCCGTTCCGCTCGCTGGGAAACTACCTGCTGGAGAAGCAGCTGATCGGCCGGGGCCAGCTCTCGCTGCAGGGGATGAAGACCTTCCTGAAGGAACGCCCCGATGTCATCCCCGGGGCCCTGAGCGCCAATCCCAGCTACATCTTCTTCAAGATCAGCGAGCAGAGCGCCACCGGCACCTTCGGCGCCCGCCTCACCCCCTGGCGCAGCGTCGCCAGCGACCCGCGCCTGTTCCCGCTGGGCGCCCTGGCCTGGATCGAATGCGAGAAGCCGGTCTTTGACGCCCGGAAGCGGATCACGGGCTGGGAGAGGTTCGGCCGCTTCGTGCTCAACCAGGATACCGGCGGCGCCATCCGCGGCGCCGACCGCGTCGACCTCTTCACCGGCCACGGCGAGCTGAGCGAGCTCGTCGCCGGCGGCATGAGGCAGCCTGGGGCGCTTTACTTCCTGCTGAAGAAGGAACCGCCGCTTCAGTGACCGCCGGCGGCGGCGAGGCCGCGTCCCAGCGCGGCGGTGCGGCCGGCGAGCCAGCCCGACGACCAGGCCCACTGCAGGTTGAAGCCGCCGCAGTCGCCGTCGACGTCGAGGATCTCGCCGCAGAAGAACAGCCCCGGGACGATCCGTGATTCCAGCGTTTCCGGGTTCACGTCGCGCAGGTCGACGCCGCCGGCGGTGACGTGGGCCTCGGGCCAGGGCATCGTGCCCGATACTTCCAGCGACCAGCCCTTCAGCAGCCGGGCCAGGGCGTTCCTGGCGGCGTCGGCCATTTCCGCGCAGGGGACGGCGTGGTAGTCGATCCCCGCCGCGGAGAGGACGACCGGGATCAGCCGCTTGTTCAGCAGCCCCACCAGCCCGTCGGTCAGCGTCTTGTGCCCCTGGCGGCGGAAGCGAACTCCCAGCGCGGAGTCCAGCCCCTCCAGGCTCGAGTCCGGGAACAGGTCGAGGACGATGCGCGGCGCCCTCCCCTGCTTCAGGGCAACGGACGCGGAACGGCTGAGCTGCAGAACGGGCGGACCGCTGATGCCGCTGTCGGTGAAGAGGAACTCCCCCGTCTCGCCGCGCAGGACCTCGTCCAGGCAGCGCACCTCGCCGCGGCCGGTGAAGCTCACCCCCTTCAGCTTGCGCAGGAAATCGGCGCGCAGGCGCAAGGGAACCAGCGTGGCCACGGGATCGACGATACGATGACCGCTTGCGGCGGCCAGGCGCAGTCCCGAGCCGTCGCTGCCGAACTGCGGCCCGGCCATGCCGCCGCATGCCAGGATGACGCGCTGCGCCGGCAGTTCGCCGCCGGCGGCCAGCGCCAGGGCGAAACCGGTTCCCCGGCGCTCGATCGCCCTGACCTCGTAGCCGGTGCGCACGTCGACGTGCAGCCGCTCCAGCTCCCAGCGCAGGACGTCGAGCACCGCCGAGGCCTGCCGCGGCCGGGGATAGATCCTGCCGCCGCCCTCGTCCTCGCAGGCGACGCCGAGCTCCTCGAAGAAATCGACGGCGCTGGAGGCGGAGAAACGCGCCAGCACCGCGGCGATGAAGGCGCGGTCGCCGCCGTGGAAGCGGGAAAGGGAACCGTCGAGGTTGGTCAGGTTGCAGCGGCCGTTGCCGGTGGCCAGCAGCTTCCTGCCGACGCGGTCCTTGCGCTCGAGCAGTACCGCCCCGGCGCCGCGGCGGGCGGCGCTGACGGCGGCCATCATTCCCGAGCTGCCGCCGCCGATCACGAACACCCTGTGGACTGCCGGTGCGGCCATGGCGTCACTCCGCGACGAAAAAGTGGTCGATCACCCGCGTCCCCGGCTTCAGGGCATGGGCATGGGCCAGGCTGCCGTGGATGAAGGCCTTGGCCGCGGCCACGGCGGAGCGCAGGTCGCGGCCGCGGGCGAGGTGGGCGGCGATCGCCGCCGAGAAAGTGCATCCCGACCCGTGGCTGTTCACGCCCCGGACCATGCCGGCCTCGAGCATATCCCCTCCTTTCTCCAGTATCAGCAGGTCGACGGCACCTCCCGCGCCCCGCGGCAGGTGGCCGCCCTTCATGAGAAAAGGGACGCCGTAATAACGACAGAGCAGCTCGCCGGCTTCGCGCAGGTCGGCGAGGGAGCGGATCGCGCCGCTGCAGAGGAATTCGGCCTCGGGGACATTGGGGGTGACCAGGGCCGCCAGCGGGAAAAGATCCTCGGCCAGCGCCGCGACCGCCCCGGGACGGATCAGGCGGCCGCCCGAGGTGGCGGCGAACACCGGGTCGACCACGAGCGGGATGCGCGGGTGGTCCCTGAGCACGGCGGCGACCGCCGTGATGATGGCGCGGCTGAACAGCATCCCCGTCTTGACGGCCTTGACCGGGTAGCCCTCCAGCACCGCCCGCAGCTGGGCCTCGACCACGGCGGGGCGCACGGCCTGGATGGCGCGCACCCCCTCCAGGTTCTGGGCGGTGACGGCGGTGATGACCGAGGCGCCGTAGACGCCGCAGGCGGAGAAGGTCTTCAGGTCGGCCTGGATGCCGGCGCCGCCGCCCGAGTCGGAACCGGCGACCGTCAGGGCGACCGCGTGCTTCAGCACCGGGAGCTTACGGGTTGACCTGGAACGTCTTGTCGCCCTTCTCGAAGAAGGCCACGATCTGGCGCGCCGCGGCCAGCCCCGAGTTGACGTTGGCCTCCTCGGTCTGCGCCCCCATCTTCTTGGCGGTAAAGACGAAGCGGCCGGCGTACTTCCCGGCGATCTCGTCGGCGCAGACCGGGGCGACGTCGGCGCCGTACTTGAAGTCAGGGCGCTCGACGAACATCTTCAGCAGCGACGGCTCGTCGATCACCTCGGCGCGGGCGGTATTGATCAGGGCGGCGCCCTTTTTCATCCTGGACAGCAGGTTAAAGTTGATGGAATTGACGGTTTCCTTGGTCTTGGGGATGTGCAGTGAGACATAGTCGCAGTTCTGGTAGAGTTCGTCCAGCGACGACACGGGCGTGACGCCGTCCTTCTTGATGGCTTCGGCCGGAATGAACGGGTCGAAGGCGAAGACCTCCATGCCGAAACCCCTGGCGATGGGCGTCACGCAGCGGCCGACGGCGCCGTAGGCCTGCAGCCCCAGCTTCTTGCCGCGCAGCTCGCTTCCCGACTTGCCGGAAAAGGCGCCGCGCGCCAGGTACAGCATCAGGGCGAAAACCAGCTCGGCGACGGCGTTGGAGTTCTGGCCGGGAGTGTTCATGGCCACGACGCCCCTGGCGCTGGCGGCCTTGAGATCGATGTTGTCGTAGCCGGCGCCGGCGCGCACCACGATCTTCAGTCGGGCGGCGGCGTTGAGCACCGCCTCGTCGGCGATGTCGCTGCGGATGATCATGCCGTCAACGTCGGCGACGGCCTTGAGCAGGTCTTCCTTGGCCTTGTAGCCTTCCAAAGGGAGCAGCTCGTAGCCCGCCTTGGCGAAGATGTCCATGATCCCCTCCACCGCGATCTTGGCGAAGGGCTTCTCGGTCGCCAGCAGAATCTTCTTTCCCATATCGGTCCTCCTTGAAATTTTTTCCATGGAGATTCTAATGGGGTTCGGGCGCATTGTCAAATGAGCGGCGGGCGAGATTTCCGGTTATTTGCCCAGCACCATTTCCCGCGCCCGCTCGGTGATGGAACGGAAGTCGATCTTGCCGCTGCCGTGCTTGGGCATCTCGGGGATGACCACGAAGCGGCTGGGCAGGGCGATCTTGGGCAGCTGCTCGGCCATCTCCCTCAGGATGGCCTTCTCATCGACCTGCTGGGTGACGGCGGCGACGATGCGCGCCCCGCGCAGCGGGTCGGGGATCTCGACCACGCAGCATTCGACGTCGCCGGGCAGCAGCTTCTCCAGCACATCCTCGACCTTGACCAGCGAGACCATCTCGCCGCCGATCTTCAGGAAGCGCTTCAGCCGGCCCACGTGCCAGAAATAGCCGTCCTCGTCCATGTAGCCCATGTCGCCGGTGTCGTACCAGCCGTGGCGGATGCTCAGCGAGGTCTGCTCGAAGTCGTCGAAATAGCCTTTCATCACGTTGTCGCCCTTGACCAGGATCTTGCCGATCTCGCCCACGGCGCAGGTCTCGCCGGTCTCGTAATGCTCGATGCGCACCTCGACGCCGTCCAGCGGCCGGCCCACGCTGCCGGGGCGGTTGTGGGCCAGCGTGTTGACCGTGATGCCCGGGCTGGTCTCGGTGGCCCCGTAGGCCTCGAGCAGCGTCTTGCCGTGCTTCTTCAGGAAGCCGTCGCGCAGGGCCTGCGGGCACTTGTCGGCGCCGCTGAGCAGGATGCGGGCGCTGGCGAAATCTCCGGGGTTGGAATTGCGCAGGTAGCCCCAGAAGAACGTCGGCGTCCCGGCCATCAGCGTCACCTTCTCCTCGCGCACGATGGCGCTGATGGCCTTGAAGTCGAGGGGATTGGCGTAGGTGACCAGGGTCATTCCCTCCAGCAGCGGCACCCAGAGGTTCGCCGTCTGGCCGAAGACATGGAAATACGGCAGGTTGGCCAGGAAGATGTCATCCCCGGCGAAATCGTAAGCCTTTTTCAAGCTCTGATAGTTGGCGCTGATATTGCGGTGGGTCAGCTGCACCCCCTTGGGCTCCTTCTCGCTGCCGCTGGTGAACAGGATGAGCAGGGTGTCGTTCTCGTCGCCGGCGTGGATCGATTTCAGCAGCCGTTCCACGGGGCGCCCGGCCTTCAGGGCGGCCCGGACCTTGTCGAGGATCGAGACCGTTTTCATGATGTCTTCCAGGTAGACCATGCCGTCGACATGCGGGCAGTTGATCTTCTGGCACAGCGCCCGCGAGGTGATGATCGTCTTGAAGGCGCATTTCTTCTGGGCGTACTCGCAATTGGCGGCCGCCCCGGTGGAATAGTTGATCATCACCGGCACGCGGCCGCCCATGAGCGTCGCCAGGATGGCCAGCACCGAACCGGCCGAGTTGGGCATCATGATGCCCAGGAACCCCGGGTCGAAGCCGGCGAACTTCCTGACCAGCACCAGCGAGCCGATCAGCGCCCGCTTGTAGGTGATGCGGCGGTCCAGGGTGCGGTCGATGATGGCCAGCTTGGCCTCGTTCTGCCTGGCGACGCGCACGAACTGCTGATGAAGGATCATGGGAACTCCCCGGCCTTCCGATCGGGCTGGGCCGTGATATCGTTTATTTTTAACTCGGGAATGATACCGGCATTTCCGGCCCATGTCAATAGAGAGAGCCTTTGGGAAGAGAGAGGGAAGAATGAGGGAAGAAAAAAGGGAAGAGGGGGTGGGAAAAGCATTTGCTGAACTTGTTTTCCACCTTGCCTTCCCTCTCTCTTCCCTCTGTCTTTCCCTTTTTCTTCCCTTGATTTCCGCCTATTGACAGGCACCGGTCTCCGGCCTATCCTGTCCCCCGGAATGAAGATCGACCGCGTCATTGAATTCAGGCACGTCTGCGAGCGCTCGCGCTTCTTCGCGGTACTCTTCCCCGCCGCCAACGAGGAGGCCGTGCTGACGATGGTCAGGCTGAAGAAAGGAGAGCATCGCAAGGCCAACCACCACTGCTGGGCGTTCCGCGGCGGCAATGGCGAGCGGTCTCGCGACGACGGCGAGGTCGGACACCCGGGGCGGGTGCTGCTCGAGCTCCTGCGCCGCGAGGGCCTGGAGGGCGGGTTGCTGGTCTCTCGCGTCTTCGGCGGCGTCAAGCTCGGCGTCGGCGGGGTGTCCCGGGCGTTCCGGGAAGCGGGAGAGGGAGCGATTGCAGAATTCAAGAAAGACGTCAGACGATAGACGCCAGACGTTAGCAAGACACAGGACAAATTCCAGGAATTGGATGGCGGATTTCAGTGCAGCCAAGGACCAAACATGAAAAAGTTCCAAAAAAATTCTTTTCTTGCTAGCGTCTAACGTCTAACATCTGACGTCTGAATTGAAGAAAGACGTTAGACGATAGACGCCAGACGTTAGCAAGACACAGGACAAATTCCAGGAATTGGATGGCGGATTTCAGTGAAGCCAAGGACCAAACATGAAAAAGTTCTAAAAAAATTCTTTTCTTGCTAGCGTCTAACGTCTAACATCTGACGTCTGAATTGAAGAAAGACGTTAGACGATAGACGCCAGACGTTAGCAAGACACAGGACAAATTCCAGGAATTGGATGGCGGATTTCAGTGAAGCCAAGGACCAAACATGAAAAAGTTCCAAAAAAATTCTTTTCTTGCTAGCGTCTAACGTCTAACATCTGACGTCTGATTTAATTGACACCCGGATTGGTTAAGGTTACTATAAAGCCAGGCACCATGATAAAACGCGGATGGATAATGCTGTTCCTGCCTCTGGTTCTGGCAGCCGCCGGAGACGTGCGCCCCTATTTGAACACCGGCCCATGGTATCCTTCCGACCCGGCGCAGCTGCAACGGATGCTCGACGTTTTTTTCAACGAGCCGCCGCCGCCTGAACAGGGGATCGCCGTGCGCGCCATCGTCGCCCCCCACGCCGGTTTCCAGTACTCGGGGCGCTGCGCCGCCAGGGCGTACAGGGCCATTCCTCCAACCCAGGACATTCGCCGTGTCATCCTCCTGGGCAGCTCGCACCGCTCCGGGTTCTACGGCGCCTGCGTCGACGATCACGATGCCTGGGCCACGCCCCTGGGCGCGGTCGCGGTGGACGGGGATGCGTGCCGAGCCCTGGCCAGGGACCGCCTGTTCAGGACCGACCGCGGCGTCATGCGCCACGAGCACGCGCTGGAGAACCAGCTTCCCTTCCTGCAGCAGGCATTGGCCGGCAGGGAGTACCGCATCATCCCCATCCTCTTTGGCTCGCTGAAGAACAGTGATTTCTCCCGGATGGCATCCGCCATCCGCCCCCTCATCGACGGCCGCACCCTGGTCGTGGCCAGCAGCGACCTGACCCATTACGGGGCCGACTTCGGCTACACGCCGTTCCACCGCGACCTGGCCGCCAACCTGGAAAAGCTGGACAAGGGCTTTATCGAGCCGGTGCTGGACCTCGACTTCAAGCGCTATTTCGCCTACCGCGAGAAGACGGCGATCACGGCCTGCGGCTTCGTCCCCATCGGCGTGCTGATCCGGCTGTTCGAGAAAAAAGGCTGCCGGACATCGCTGGCCGCGTATTACCGCTCGGGCGACCTGAGCGGCGACTACTCGACCAGCGTCAGCTACGCCTCACTTCTCTTCACCGAGGCGGCAACAGCGGCGGAGGCCCCTGATTCGCTGGATCGCGGCGAGCAGCGGCTGCTGCTGGAGCTGGCCCGCTCCGTCCTGCGCGGCCGCTTCCAGGGCCAGCCGGCTCCCGCCGGCCTGGAGGAACGGTTCTCCGGCCGCCCCCGGCTGCTGCGGAAATCGGGAGTGTTCGTCACCCTGCGCAAGCGGGGCGAGCTGCGCGGCTGCATCGGCAGCATCGTCGGCGTCGAGCCGCTTTGCCGCGGCGTGGCGGCCAACGCCCTGAACGCCGCCTTCGCCGACCCGCGCTTCCCACCGCTCGCGGAGCGGGAGCTCGACGGCGTGGAGATCGAGATCTCGGTGATGACGCCTCTGCTGCCCGTCACGGACTACCGCGCCATCCGCCTGGGGACCGACGGCGTGGTCATCCGCGACGGCGACGCCCAGGCCGTCTTTTTGCCCCAGGTGGCGACCGAGACCGGCTGGAACCTGGACGAGTTCCTGGGCCGGCTCTGCCGGAAGGCCGGGCTGGAGCGCGACGCCTACCGCCGCTCGCCGGCCATGAAATTCTTTACCTTCCAGGCCCAGGTTTTCAGCGAGAGCGAGGCCGGCAAATGACCCTTTCGCGCCGTGATTTCGCCAGGCTCCTGGCCTGCTCGGGCGCGGCCCTGCTGCCGCTCCCCGCCCGCGCCCGGGCCAAGACGCGCAAACCCCGGGCGCGCGAGGCCGCCTACTACGACAAATTGGCAGGCAACCGGGTCGCCTGCCGCTTGTGCCCCCACCAATGCCGGGTCGTTGACGGCGGCCGCGGCCTCTGCAACGTGCGCGAGAACCGGGGCGGTACCTACCACACCCTGGTTTACGGCCAGCCCTGCTCGGTCCACGTCGACCCGATCGAGAAGAAGCCCCTGTTCCACTACCTGCCCGGCAGCCGGGCGTTTTCACTGGCCACGGCCGGCTGCAACTTCACCTGCCGCTTCTGCCAGAACTGGGAGATCTCCCAGCGCCGGCCCGAGGACGTGGAGACCATCGACCTGGCGCCCGAGGCGGTCATCCGCCAGGCGCAGAGCAACCGCTGCCGGGTCGTCGCCCATACCTACGGCGAGCCCGTCGTCTTCTACGAGTACATGCGCGACTGCGCCGCGCTGGGAAGGGAACGCGGCGTGCCCAACGTCATGATCAGCAACGGCTTCATCGAGAAGCAGCCGATGCGCGAGCTGTGCCGTCACCTGGGGGCGGTCAAGATCGACCTGAAGGCGTTCACCAAGGCATTCTACATCGAGCAGTGCGGCGGCGAGCTGAAGCCGGTCCTGGACACGCTGCTGACCGTCCGCGCCGAGAAGACCTGGCTGGAGGTGGTGGTGCTGCTCATTCCCGGTCTGAACGATTCGCCGCGCGAGATCGAGGGCATGTGCCGCTGGCTGGCGCGCGAGCTGGGCCCCGACGTGCCCCTGCACTTCTCGCGCTTCGCGCCCACCTACATGCTGAAGAACGTGCCGCCCACCCCGCCGGCGACGCTGCACGGGGCAAGGCGCATCGCCATGGACGCCGGCATCCGCTTCTGCTACGTCGGCAACCTGCTCTCCGACGCCGAACATACCTATTGCCCGGCCTGCGGCAAGGTGCTGCTGCGCCGCCTGATGTACAGCCTGGAGAACGAGGGGCTCAGGGACGGCCGCTGCCGCTTCTGCGACACGCCCATCCCCGGCGTCTTTTCCTGAGCGCCGGAGATTACCCGCCCGTCCCGCCGCGCGCCGCTCTTTTTTTTTCCGCATTTTTGTAATATAATTTCATCTTGAATAACGCCGTTCTTCAGCGGCGCCACGATCCCAGGGAGACCCGAATGGCTGCAAAGATCCTTGTCCGCGACCTGACGCTCCGCGACGGGCAGCAGTCGCAGTTCGCCACGCGCATGAACCAGGCCCAGGTGGACCGCCTCCTGCCCCATTATAAAAGGGCGGGGTTTTACGCCATGGAGGTCTGGGGCGGCGCCGTCCCCGACTCGGTGATGCGCTTCCTCAACGAGAACCCCTGGGAGCGCCTGGAGAAGATCAAGGCCGCCATCGGCCCGGTGTCCAAGCTCACCGCCCTGTCGCGCGGACGCAACCTGTTCGGCTACAACCCCTACCCCGACCCGGTTATCGAGGGCTTCTGCCGCAATGCCGTGGGCTCGGGCATCGACATCATGCGCATCTTCGACGCCCTGAACGACATCGACAACATGAAGTCGACCATCCGCTACGTCAAGCGCAACGGCGGCATCGCCGACTGCGCCGTCTGCTACACCGTCGACCCGCGCTTCACCGTGGGCGACCGCGTCAGGGCCCTGCTGCGCGGCCGGCCGCTGCCCCTGAAGATCTTCGACATCGGCTATTTCGTCACCAAGGCCGAGCAGCTGGCCGGCCTGGGCGCCGACATGATCACCATCAAGGACATGGCCGGGCTCATCGACCCGGCGACGGCGGGGCGGCTGATCCGCGCCCTGAAGAAGAACGTGGGCATCCCCATCGACATGCACACCCATTGCACCCCGGGCTTCGGCCTGGCGTCGGTGCTGATGGCCATGGTCAACGGCGTCGACATCGTCGACACCGTCATCCTGAATTTTTCCGGCGGCCCGGCGGCGCCGGCCTTCGAGCTGGTGCAGATCTTCGCCGACAAGCTCGGCCTCGACACCGGCGTCGACCGCGAGTCGGTCTCGGCCATCAACCGCGAGCTGCTGCAGGTCCGCGGCGAGCTGGCGCAGTTCGACCAGTACAAGCTGCTGCCGCTGGCCTTCGACATCGCCCGGGACAAGCTGCCCGCGGAGATCGACGCCCTGTTCGACCGCGCCGTCGCGGCGGCGAAGGGCGAGCGCATCGCCGAGCTGCTGCAGGCCACCCAGGCCATCGAGAGGCACTTCAACTTCCCGCCGCCCGACGACGTCGTGCGCGTGGCGCAGATCCCGGGCGGCATGTACACCAACATGCTGGCCCAGCTGCAGCAGGCCAAGCTGGAGCACCTGAAGGACAAGGTGCTGCGCACCGTGCCGCGCGTGCGCCTCGACGCCGGCGTGCCTCCCCTGGTCACCCCCACCAGCCAGATCGTGGGCGTGCAGGCGGTCAACTGCGTCATCGACCAGGCCAACGGCAAGCCGTTCTACACCTCGAAATCCACCCAGTTCGTCAACCTGGTCAAGGGCACCTACGGCAAGACCCCCATCCCGGTCGATCCCGCCTTCCGCCTGAAGATCGCCGGCACGCGCGAGGAAACCCCCTACGACACCTCCAGCTACAAGCGCCAGGACAACCCGCTGCTGCCCGGGCTGGGCAACGTGCGCCTGGCGCGCAACGAGAAGGAGGAGCTGCTGCTCGAGCTTTTCCCCAACGTCGCCGGGACCTTTTTGAAAAAGCTGCGCGAGCAGGAGCACCTGGAGCAGCCCGGGCCGCAGGCGAAGGCCGACGAGCCCGACCCGCAGGACCAGGTGTGGGAGAGCCTTTCGGATTACGCATAGCGAGCCTTCGTGACGCGTAACGCGTAACGCGTGACGCGAGAAAAATTGAAATCGGTCTACTGTAGACGGTTTACGGTTGATGGTCAGAAAGAGGCAATACGAAGACTTAAATCCCAAATCCCAAGCACCAAATTCCAAACAAATTCCAAGCTCCAAATTTCAATTTCCAAAATGAAAGTCCCTTGGAATGGCATTTTCTTCGTTTTGGTCATTTGGTAATTGGAATTTGGAATTTATTTGGGATTTGGAATTTGGAGCTTGGAATTTATTTCTTCACATGTCACGCGTCACGCGTTACGCGTCACGTTTGCTCACATATTCTCTAATTTATGCTTGTAAATCACCCCGCGCTCGGCCAGCTCCTTCAGCATGAACTCCACGCACCGGGGCTCCTCGCCGACGTACTCCGGCGGGATGATGCCCTGGCGGGAATACAGGCCGGAGGCGATCAGGCGCACGGCGGCGGTGGCGGTGTAGCCGGTGGTGCGCGCCATGGAGTGGACATCGTTGGCTAGGTCGAAGCGGTCGAGCATGTCGTAGGTGTGGCGGACCTTGCCGCCGTCCTTCTCGCCCTCGACGACGACCTGCATGACCGTCAGGTCGGTCTCGCCCGGCTGCAGCTTCCAGATGGGGAAGAGCAGCCTGGCGGTCAGGTCGATGGGCCGGATACGGGCGCCGTGGATGTCGACGGGCTCCTGGCTGAAGAAGCCCGACTCGCGCAGCACGGCGATCTTCTCGATGTGGCCGGGATAGCGCAGCGTCTTCTCCTTCATGTTGGGAATTTCCAGGGTGCGCACCAGCGTGCGCAGGCCGTCGCTGTTGAAGGCCACCAGCGAGCTGACGCCGGGGAGGTTCAGGTACTCGGGATCGGAAAGCGCCGGCCGCACCACCAGCTTGCCGTTCTCCACGTAGCGCGCCGGGCGGACGTACTCCTCGATCACGTCGATGGGCGAAAAGACGGCCTTGTACTCCCAGGGCCAGACGCGCACCTCGGGCAGGCCGCCGACGTAGATCAGCGCCGATTGGGTCTTGTCCAGCAGGTGGTGGACATGGCCGACCAGCAGGTTGCTCATCCCCGGCGCCACCCCGCAGTCGACGATGGCCGTGATCCCCTTCTTCTTCGCGCTCTCGTCGAGCATGAAGGCGTCCTCGGGGAAGAAGGCGATGTCCACCGCGTTCTTCCCGGCGTCGATCACCGCCCGCAGGGTCTGATAGCCCAGGAAGCCGGGGACGGCGCTGAGCACCACGTCATGCCCGGCGACCAGCTCCTTGACCTTGTCCGGATCGGACAGGTCGGCCTGGATGGTGCGGATCGCCCGGTCCGCATGGCATTTCTGCAGCGACTCAACGCTGATATCGGCCACAGTGACCTCGAATTTCGCGTCCCGAGCCAGGTCGCAGGCCATCGGCGCTCCCACCAGCCCCGAGCCGAGGACGATTATTTTCTGTTTTTTCATTTTGTTCTCCTTTTTTCGCGAGTCCGGGATGATTCTCGGCGGAGAAACGGATCAGAGACCGCTGAAGCGGTTGAGAAAGGCGACCAGGCGGTGCTGGGCGCGGGCATGCTCCCCGCAACGGGTCGTTTTCATTTCCGGAATCATGGGCAGATGGTAGCGCACGGCATCGGTTTTGTAAAGTGCCCTGCGCCGCGTTCAATCCGCCATTGACGCTGCGCCGGAATTATATTAGAATGTCGCCGGCTGGCATCCACAGGCCGAAGTAGCTCAGCTGGTAGAGCAATTGATTCGTAATCAGTAGGTCGGGGGTTCGAATCCCCCCTTCGGCTTTCCGTTCCCACCTGAGTTTCCCTGTATAATCAAGCGTTTCCAGACTTATCTCGGGGTTAGACCTATGGGTAGCTAGAATGCTGAAAACTGACCACAATTCATGATAGACCATCACAATATCATCACAGTTAATGTTTCGGCGACACCCGTCAACTTCTCTGATACCCAGGAAATGACCGAACACCTGCTTTCAAAGACCGTTTCAGGCCTTTTTTTGAAATTCTTCAACCTCTCCCTTGGGTTCCTCAAATTCAATCAACCTCACCGCCCCCTTCTTCCCCTCGTCGGTGGCGTGGGAGTAACGGTTGGTCGTGGCGATATTCTGATGCCCAAGAAGATGCTGAACTGAGACAATGCTCGCTCCCCGTTCAAGAGCTTTCGTGGCTACGGTGTGGCGAAGGTCATGGAAACGCCCAGGAGGATCAATCTTGCATCTTTTGAGAAGCCGGTGCCAACTGTGGCTGATCCACTTGAACGGTTTGCCAGTGTCTTGATTCTCAAAGACGTATTCACTCCCCTCACGATTGAGCTTCAACTTGGAGAACAGTTCAACCAGAGTCGCATTCATATTGATATGACGCATCGTTTGCGTTTTGGTTCGAATCGCAGTCAGTGTAATAACCTTTCGTTTGAGGTCGATTTCGGACCAGCGAAGACCCGTGATCTCACTCAGTCGGCAGCCGGTATTTACAGCAATAAGAATGAAATACTTCAATGGCGGGCTGGCTTCTGCAATCAGCGCCGAGATCTCTTCATCGGAAAATATACGCTCCTGTTTTGGCTCCTTCTCCATTTTGATCCTCTCAACAAGATTAAAGCGTAGGTATCCCCATTCAACAGCTTTGTTCATGGCGTGGCGCAAGATCGCCAGTTCGCGGTTGACTGTTGTCTTGGAAACCTCTCGTCCCCTGTTCACAGCCTGATCGCTCAATCTAGTATTTCTGTACTGCTGCACTCGATGGAGGTCTATCTCATCGAGACAGTACTTTCCAAAAAACTTCGTTAACGGCTTCAGCATCTGAATATAGAACGGTTTGCTTTTAATCGTCTGACAGAAATCCTTTTGGTAGGTCTCCGCAAATTTGCCGAACCCGAGTTTTTTGTCTTTTCTTAATATCGGATTTTTGTCGACTCTGCGATCATGCATCTTTTCGTTTAACACCATCCTCGCTTCTTCTTTGCTCTGGCAGCCTGATGACTCCCTAAACTGCCGGCCATGACCGTCACCATACGAGATGTACCAAATCTTCCCGACTTTATAAAGCCCCATATCACCTCCTCTTGCGACTCATTGAATACTACCAATAACACCCCTATGATGATATTGTCAATAGGCTTTGTAGGGTTGACTAAAATCCCGAGTGATGGTTATCGCCGCGCCAACAAAGATCGTGCCTCCTAGGGCATCCTGGAGCGTTTTTTGGCCATCCTGGTGTCTAGTTTAGAAGGTACTTAAACTATAACTGTGGCCTATTTTGAGATAGGCTTGGGTGATAATAGTCAAGGAATAGTATGTAGCCAAGACTACTTCGCTGGGTGATACGTAGCCCTAATCCTACTGCCGTTTGTAATCGAAGCGATCGAGCGGCGCAAAGGATCAGGTAGACTACACTTCATGGGGCCGCTGGAGATAATGGCCGTCTTTTCCCCTATTTCGGTATCATCTTCCAGCCAGATGCTTCGGTTCTGCGGTAGGCCGTTCTGCAGGCTGCCTGCTGCAACTTGTTATTAGCGGCCGACTCAATAGAAAACCCCTGAGCGGAATGGTCACGGCTTCCTCTGAGTCCGTTTTGCATTTTTGGATGAAACTTGCTTCGGAACCCTCTTGGCGGATGGCTTCTTCGCAGTACTTGTTGTTGCCGAATGACGTTTGCATACCTTCATTGTCCTAGGCGATTTCGCTTTTTGCTTGAGGTCTTCCTCGGTCAGCACCTCGCACCACACATTTGTCTGTTGCCGTTGAGCATCAGCGAGCCATTGCGGAGGTGATGGCGGATAAGGCAGCAGATCTCGCCGGCCGAACGCGAACCAGACAATAACTCGCTCGCCCACATAACGTCGAAGCAGATCTTCGCGAGCGTATAGGATGTCTCCATTGAGTCCATCCACGCCACTTAATGTGATCGTGGCTCTGGATCCATCGGATAGGAACTGGTCGAAGCTCTGCGGGCCACTGCAGAGATTACACTGTGTAGAGAAGGGTTGTGATGGCACTAGTGCGTTCCCGGAAAGATTCATTTCGCTATGGTAGCTCTCCCACGCGTAGCTGTGCGCGAGCACCTCAATCTCCACGACACCGCTGTTGATACGAACTTCATCGCGGTATGCATTTTCCGCAAGAGCCACAAAAGCGAAGTTTGGGTGCCAAGGAATCTCGCCAGCGAAGATACTGTGGTCACTCGGAACGTCAAGAGCCCCTCTTGGCTGTGTTCCGCTTCTGAGAGCGGACGCTAGTTGTGGAGCGTTCAATTTATCCGTCACTAAGGCAGACATAAAAACACAAGCCTTACGTCCGAGGACCCGGTCTTCAGCCTTGACGAAGCCGTGGACCGCAACCCACGGGCCAAGGTGGTCACCGATCTTCTCTCGACGAAGTAGATTTTGTGGTAACGACGTGGTGCCCTCTCGTATCCAGCGTTCGTGGCTCTTCACTGTCGGTGACAGCCATGTATTTGAAACGGAGGCATCCCCATCGGTGGGCGGTTTGTCAGGAAATGACGGATCGATATCGACATCAGAGAATGGTCGATTCTCACGTGGGAACAGCCCCTGATCATCTAGTACTCCGGCATATATAAAGAAGCCGATCAAGCAATACTTCTTGCCGTATCGCTCTGCAAGCGGCCGATTCCCACGTCCCCTGTTTCCATACGCATCTTCCGCGATCCTTCTGTCAAGTGTTTCGAACGACGATCTTCGCCATCCGAGCTTCCACACAACTCCACGTACATGAGCCACAGCCGCTTGGTGACCTACATGGTCCATGTCGTAGTTTCTGCGGTCGTCGAACAGTCTCCCCAGTGTGTAGTTCTCGAAGTCCATATGGAGCGTCCGTCCTGCCTCATCGGCTCCTTCATCACCCTTGGCGAGCGGCTGGACAGGTGCGGGTGATGCGAACGCCCATATGCCGCTCAGTGCATTGGGCTGTACAGATGTGTAGAATTTCGCAGAGAAGGTAACGATGCCACGCACATAGAGTCGCGCAAGGTAGTGGAATGTCGGCGCGCTTGCTGTTTTACCTACAAGCGCCGCTGTGAGTTGTTCGAGAAACGGCTTCAGGTGGGCTCCGAACTCGGCATCTCTATTTTGGTGACTCATTACGACGCCATACGATGCTGCGAGCATGCGCTCACCTACGTAGGAGTCATTCACGGTCAGCGCTCCGATGGTCAACTGGAATAGTCCTCCGGGATCGACACGTCCGAACCAATAGAGCGCTCGCGTCGCCTGGTCACGCACCCGCCGGACTGTGCTCGTAAGTGTCCACATCACCCAGCGGGCACGTAGCTGATCACCTGCCCGCGGTTTCCTCAGTCGCCAGCGTCGCTCGAGGTTCTCGAGATCGCGGAGTACTTCATCCTGGTTCTTGCGAATCCACTCCGTCCATCGAAGGTCACGATCTGATACCGCCAGACGACGTAGCACGCTGTCTAGCGTGTCAGCGTTGAGTGGATGGCCTGCGGTGCCTCGTATTTCCCAGAGACGAGCGAGAAGCTCAACGTCTCCATTATAGACGAGTTCACAAAGCGCGTCGACGGTCGCCGCGTCGAGAAAAGCTGGTTCAAGTCCGGCTGCCGACCGCAAAGCACGCTCACGCAGCGGCTCGTCAACTAATTGCCAAAGCTGTTTAGAGTGAAATCGTCGAGGGAGTTGTCCAACCAACGACAACACAACATCGTCCGCTAGTGGATGGCGGATGTTGTAGTCGCCGGCCAACAAGGTCGTCGTGGATGATCCACGGATCCACATCTCGAAGCCAAGCTGACCGTGCTTTGCGAGCAGTGCGTTGGCGATAATGTGACCGCCAAGCATATCGTACACGGGGACGTACTCACCCTTTCTATTCGAAGGCATGCGGAGCAAGACCCCCTCATGCTCAAGTGCACGGACGAGGCACTGGTCCCACGGGCGCTGTGCGTCACCGAGGACTTGCTTCAGCTCGTCGAAGTCTATAGATCGAGCTCGCGAGTCCCACAGCTTGTTTGCGATGGTCGTCAGGGCCGTTCGCACGTCCTGCGCGAAGTACCGATATGTTCGAGGTGCTAACTCTGAGATCCGATTGCCTACTTGCTCCAGGTAGCGGTCAAAGAGTGCAGTCAGAGATCCTGGCATCGCGCCGACGCCGACAACCTTCTGCCGCGTCGGGTTCGTCACCTCACAGAACAGCCGCAGGGTCAGCGGGTGTTTTAGGAATTCCGGCAGTGAGGCATCGGTTGGATCGATCTTCCAGTAACGGAAGTGCTCACGAATTGCCTCAACGGCTTCGGCCCCGTAGCTGTTGATTTCGACGCGACGCGTTCCGTCGGGAAGCGCGTCGACTACAAACTCGGGCCGCAATGTGCAGACCAACAACACGTAGGGATACCTTGCGAGTGTGGCCTCGAACGAGGCGAGTAAAGGCTTCCATGCCCGTGGATCTTCCGACTCGTTGAGCCCGTCGATGACCACGGGCAAACGGTGGTGAGCGCGCTGCCCGGCGGAATCTACCGCTGCAAGTAGCGATTCCATGCTCGGAACAGGCTGAGCCGCGATCAATACTTGGCGAGCCAAGTCGTCGAGGGTGTGGTTCGCGTGCATGTTGCGGCCATGTAGCAGCACGCCGTGAGGACGCACAGATGTTCCTGCCGTGAGTTGGGCTGCGAGGTGCGTCTTCCCACAACCCGCTGGTGCGAGAACTGCGACGACGCGGGAAGAAAATGCTGTCTCGACATCTTCAAGCAATCGCTCGGTTTGGTGGCATCCTGCGACGGCATTCGTCGCGTACAGACCCGCCCGGTAATTTCTACAACGCAGTCGCCGAGGGGCCGTAGCCAAGTCGTGAGGGAGAACGCATTGCTGCAAGATGAGCTCGTCATGAAGGCGGTCGAGATCGCCGCTGCGGATGCCTCCAGCGACTCGGTCAAGGGCGTCCGCAAACTGCCTTGAAGTTGTGGCTACTCTCGTTAGCAGCGGCGCAAACGGTTCAGGTACTTGCGGGGCTGCCTCCACGGCTTGGGAATGCTCGCGGAGATCCATCGATAGCACTCGGAGCACATCCCACGACTCTGATTCACCGAGCATGCGGCGCAGGTCGCGTTCGGCGTCGCTCACGTGGTGAACGTCTGGCTGCCACCTCACGCGAATCGGAGCGACGGCCTGTTCGTGCTGTTCCCGCAGGATATCTGGCGTTAGCACCAACTCACCGAAGTAAGTACTCCTGAGAACGGCAGCCTGACCCGCAAGATAGATATCGATTTCGTCAGCTGTCCAGAGATGGAGCGTCATTCTCGATGACAGTCCATGGAACCACTGTTGGTCCTGTTTGGTCAGCGTTCGTCGAGTCCACAAGACCCAATCTGTGAGCCCTGCAACGTGGGCCTCCGCTTTTCTGATCCCGTCTTGAACATCGATCCTTCTAGTCGTTCCGAGTGCTCCGTTGGCTGGGAGATCGTACCACTTGCATTGCCATCCCCACCAGCGATTTGGATTGCCGAGTGCATCACACCGCTGATCGAGCTTGAGATGAAACTCGACGCCTGGCTGGTTCGCGAGGGCACGAAACACGCCGTAGCTTCCGAAGTTAAGGCGCACGATGCCTCTGCAGAGCTGCTCAAAGTTCTTTTCGACGTTACCTGGCAATTTAATGAAAACGTCCCAGTTCAACGCTGGCATGGAGACTCCGCGTTCACCGCCCTCTCCCATATTTGGTGTCGGGATGGTTGTGAGCCGAGTACACTTCGATACGCGCTCCGTGATTGAACATGACCTTCAAAAAGGCTGAGATATCGAGTTCATCCGTTTTCAAAACGACATTGTTACCTTCTACCATCACACTGACATCGTATGCAAATTGCTCGAGTTCCTGAGGTCCAATGGAGTTGATGTTCAGACGTCCCAGCAGATCGAGCATCTCCGTGCCATATCGTTCAGATGGGCTACCAATGACGAGTGTACCATTGTCTTGGTCTTTTGAAACCTGCTCTGTGATCGCATCGATGATCTCCATTGCCTTCGTTGCCTCGGTTTCGTCATTGAAGTGGCCGATCATCACCAAGTTCGCGGAGTGCTCGGAACCGTACTGGTACCAAATCTTCATGTCTCTTTCTCCTGGTGTTTGTGTGCAAGTCGGTCAAGTGCGCTCATTATGCCCTCGGAACCAATTGGCATTCCTGTCGCGTCGTACGAGCTCAGCTTTAAGACCCCTGCTGCGTCGATATGCGCATATGCACGAAGACCCTGCTCTGGCGCGGTTGGATTACATATTGAGAAACCTTCTGCATATCCCTCATTGATGCAGAGTCTCATAGTCCCTCGATACGTTTCAACCCATTTTCGCAGGCCTTTCAACGTGTCATTGTCAACCTGTGGACATTTTCGAGTAGCCATCTGTGGAAGGAGCAATAGTTCGCAGCTTCCTAGGTCGGCGGCAATAGCGACAGCATTATCAAGATCAAGCAGTGTGTGCTCGTTCACGATAAAGTTGATGCCGAAGTTAGCAATGGTTCGCACTAACTTCATGTGTGCAATGAATTTATCGAAGGGGCGTCGCCGGATGGATTCATAATTATGGCCGATCCCGTCCATGCTTACGCGGATAAAGTTTACACTCCCACGAAGCTTATCTGCCATGGATTCGTCAATATTGTGCCCATGGGTAGTGAATGTTACAGAGAGCTGCATCTCGCGCGCTACGTGCCTACACAATTCGACAAAGCGAGGATATTGTGTTGGCTCACCCCCTCCAAAGCCCACTCCAAGAGTGCCATTTGCATCGAGTTCATGTAACCAGCAAATAACAGTATCATAAGGAAGCTCATGAAAGGACTTAGGCACAAAACAATGATCACACGTCAAATTGCATCGGTTTGTAAGCGCAATCGAGACATGACGGGGCGCTCGAGAATATAGTGAGGAGGGAACGGGTATCTCATAGATGAGAACATTTAGGCCGGTGGTGCGGTTGAATATGTGGATGCCCGCCGGACTACCGCGTAACTTCCAATGGTCTGCCTGATGGTTATCCCTTGAGGTTTTCATTACTGTATGAAGTTTCCTATATCATGGTATGGTTTACAGAGGCTGTGAATAGCGTTTAACAGAAACTCATCATATAGCAAGTCAAGAATAACTTCGATCATCCAATCGAGCATGAATTTCCCTCTCTAGTTGACGACACGTTGCTTCAACTTGACTAAGCTCATTGCTGCGTAGTTTTTCGGTTTTCGTATCCGCAGATCCATAAATACTATAAACAGAAAAGAATGAAGATACAATGGGGATAAATGTGATATTCATATTTGGCTCTAGGCTCCTAGATTAATTCATTTATCTGATTTTTTTTCAGCCGAGATAATTCACGACAAGTCAAGTGCTAGGAACACTTCTTTCTCCCAAGGGTCACTCATTATCTTTTCAATAAGGGGTACTATCTAACGGCGAGGACCAACAAACCTTGATGGATGGATGCCTGTTCGAATTCAAGGATTCGCTGACACATATAATCGAACCTGTACAGTCGTTTTAATCTTTTTAGTCTTCTTAGTCATCTTACTCATTTAAGATGACTTTGTCTTTATTGCTGCCTTAAAAGAAGAACCAGAAACAGACTGTAATGTCGGTGTAATTACACAGTAAGAATCGTCATTACACTGTAAGCCAACTCCCCACCTTAACTTGAATGGAAGACGCCCAACAGGGCTTCCAATGCCGACAGTTTGTCCGGAATGGACGAGGATAACATAGCGCGGCATTTTTTATCAAACTCCATGCGACCCTTCATGAGATCTATATCCCTTTCTTCGTTATAGTAAAGCGGGCAATTCCGAGGGCGACGGTGATGCGTTTTGGCGCCGGAATAATAGGCGGTGAGGTTTTCAACGAGCGTGTTCGTCAGGATCCGGTTCGTTTCCAGACCGCGCGCTGGGATGGCCAAGTTCGCAGTGGAAAATATCGTGACCGGCGTTTTATCCTTGTCGCCCCACCAATCAAAAATATCCACGATTCCAGTCGCCTCCTCCATCATGGGCCAACTTGTCAAACAAGCAAGCAGATCCACGCCAAGCTCAGAGGGAATTCCCTTGATCCGTTCCGCAAACGCCTCAGCGTGAAGGTATTGCTGTCGATCGCTGAGAAACCATGATCCTAGGGGGATCACGACCTGCTGCAAAGTGAAGAGAAACCGCCGCTGCGCTGCATTCAGGTCCGCCAACCACGTCTCCAGATCGGGGAAGGTTCGATCGAGGTCGACCAGAGCAACCCGAATGACATCCTGTTTCGCCAGCTCCGTCTCCTTGCGCCGAGTTAACCCGTGTCCGCGAACACCCTGCGCTTCAACCTCAGGAATGCGAGCGAGAGACCGGCTGTGGAATTTGTCCGGTATGGGGATCATGCTTTCACGGACTTCGCACAGGCGGTAGTTCGGATCCCTCGCGAATACCACTGGAATCGCCCAGTCTATCGCCTCTCCCTGGATGGAGTAATTCAACGATATTCGCGCCTCGCGGGTCGCCTCGCCCAACGTCGTGCCTTGCGTTAGCGACCAGTAGAACCTCTCGGCAAATGCGATGGCCGAAGGATCCAGGACTTTATATTGATTCGCAACGACGGCCGGCAGGCCGCCCTCAACCAATGCCTGGGCGACTCCCCGGTTCTCCACTCGTTGGTCATCGCGCCCGCTCTCACAGGCGTTGAGGAAGATCAACTGAATTCCCCGGAAGCATAGCAATTCCCTAAGCGTCCGGACATCGACATATTGAATTCCGCCTTCAGCGGTTTCGAAAGCCAGAAAGCCTTCCGACGCCCTCTCATCATAGCGGCCGTGCCCGATGAAATGAACGATATCAAAGTTTCCGGTTAAAAGACGATCATGGAGCGTGGCAGGAGTCGCCCGGGGCAGGACATCAATCCGAGCAAGCCCGGCATCCGTGAGGGCTCGAAAATCATCGCGAAGCTTTTCCATTTCGTCATCAACACCGAGGCCGGCAAGTCCCAACGGCTGCGCGGAAACCACCAAAATGCTTAGCGCCCCGCACTTTCTTTCGATTCGTTGGGCGGGTACCGCGGTAATCACATTGCGGATAAAATGCACCTCCTCCGAGGTAAGATATTTTCTCCGACTCGGATCAAAGGCGAATTCCCAGGGAATATCCGCAAGCCATGCAATGGAACTCGTGAAAATGACATTCAGCATGCGTTCCCGATGCTCAGATCGTGCCACATCATATAGCCGGCGGATGTTTCCGCGCATAAGAGCGTCGAAAAGGTTCTGCCCGAATTGTTTAAGCTCGTCCTCTTTCGGCATCGCCTTGGGATCCCCGGCAAGGCATCTTTTTATATTGTTATGGATGCGCAAAATGTTGTGAAATCTCGTGCCTGGTAATTCAAGATGAAGTTTCTCTTCTTGGATCACTTTCTTATGTTTCTGAGCCAGTGCGGGATTCCGAGTTTCAAAGGGCTCCAACACTCGCGCACCGCCGTATGTGGCTAGAATTTGAATGCTCTTGCTTTCGTCACTGCTCCCAAGAATCAATAAATGAAATTCCTCGCTTTGCGCGCGACGGTCTCGGATAGCAACGATGCGTGAAGGTTCCGAGTATGCGCTAGTAGCCGCCGAAGACTGCGGGAGAGGAACCGGCCGCGATGCAAGGAGGCCGCGTCGTAGGCGACGGGACGGCAGGGCGGCCTCCAGTGACAGGATATGCCTGTCCTGCGGCCTCCGCTGGAGAGCATTCAATATGAATGCCGCCGTTTCTCTCTGAGCGAAGTAATTCAGGTGATGGACGTTTGTTCGGCCGTCAATGGGCATGTTGCCGCCCGGCCCGAAGCAACCAACCCGCTCAGGCGGGATCAGGGCACATGACGAGTTATCCACAAGCCAGGAGCCCTCCGTAGGGACAACTAGGTCATTGGCTCCATCAAAAAATAAGTCGACCCCCGCGTCCACCCATCGCCGCCAGGTGGCGTCGTCGGGATGGTAATTGGCGGTGAGGGCTGAATAGGAGTCGGGACTTGATCCCGGGGGGCCTTGCAACATGGCGATACTTTCCCCGGCGGAATTCATGGATGCCAAGCCGGGAAGATCGAGGGCCGCATGGCTAGCGATGGCGACCAGGCCGTCCGCCACAACTTCAGCGGCCAAGGTCCAGGGATTATCGGGGAATTTCTCCAATAGGTTTGCCAGGAGGCCAATGGTCTGCTCCCAGCGGTTCGGCGTGGCCAGCGGTGTGCCGTTGTTCGGTGTGCCGACCAATACCGCGTGACCAAGCTTGAAGCGACTCGCCGAAGGTCCCAGTCGGGTCTGCTGCTCCTCCAAGGTCCGCAGGAGCAGGCCGCCACGCGAGTGAGCGACAACATCGAAGACACATTCCCTTTCGGGCAGCCTCTCCAGCAGCATCCTTGCGTTTTCCTCGAGCGAGCGACTGAGCGTGAAGTGGTCGAACGCAAAGACGCGGCCCGCATAGAGTTGGTCGACTGCGGAGAGGAACGATCCGTCCGATTGCGCAAGGTTCCTGAATGAAGAAGCTGCATGCGAGAAAGTGCCATGCAAGAACAATAGAGATCTTCCCCCGGGGAGAAGGGCTTTCATCGCGGCAGGTTTCAATCTCCCGCTCCTCAGACCAACAGCGTCGATACGGTACCATCCTTCCTCGAGGCCGCGGGCTTTCCACCAAAGCTTCTCCACGGCCGGGGCAATCAAGCGGACTCCAGCCGCAATTAACTTGTCCAGGACTGCTTTTTTAACTTTGACTACAATGATTTTCAGCAAACGCGAGACAAAGCCGCGGGCCGGTTCCGCCTCCAAAGACGCTGACCTCTGGGTGATTCGAAAACGGGCCACCCCGGGCATTCCGCCACGCCGCATAACATCTTGAACGGAGGCATTTTCCTCGACAGCAGAATGAATGGTCAAAGCCCCCGATGAATGGCGAACAATCACGACCGCTTTTTCGCCAGAATTGCAATCAACGTAGAAATCGAGCAGCGGAAGCAGTCCCCCTCTACCCAGGGCAGGGGCCGCGGGCTCGGCTTCTAGCACTTCCTCGATGTATGCACCTTCCCTTAGGAACTCCGGCGGGAGAACGGCTGCAGCGGCGGTGCCACGGGAATCACGGTGTGCTTTTCTCTCAGAAACTACGGTCGTGCGAAGCTTCCAATCGCCTGGATTGTTGTTGTGAACACTCATGTATCCCTCCTTGGTTGATTTTTAATTCCAGCATGTGCAGGGGGAGATTATTGTTTCACGGTGGCCCTGCATGCATGATCGTTGAGCAATTGCACTATTTTCTTAAAGGAATTTCAACAAAGGGGGTTGGTATACTCTGAGTTTGTCATTCCCAACTAGATCCACGGCCCATCTGATCAAATCGCTACTTAGACCTGGGAAAAATCAGTTCAAAGATGGGTTTGAGGATCTTTACCTTTATGCTTATTTTTACAAACAAGATCCTCACTCTTTTTTTAAATAATTCCTTGCCCTGGTTCGAGTCAAACCATTCCCAAAAAGCAGCCTTCAATTGATTCAACAAGTCAGCCGGTTGCGCGACATTGTCTTTTCCCTCATCTCCCCGAAAGCCCCTGGCTGGCGCGGGTTGATCTGACCTACCTAATTTCTCATGCAGTGCAGTTAGGATTCCCTCGTTGAGTTCAACATTTTTTTCATCGATGGTTGGCATTGGACCTCCTATCAATCCAGTGATTTATTTAATGTAGCCATGGGATATCCTCTTCAATATTGATAAGGCAAAGAGTCCCAAGATAGAAATAGCAATCATGATAAATGTGATACAAATAGGCAATTCTGGTGCAACATTCAGACCGTTTATAACTGACTCTAGTTTTAATTGGAGGTGTCCAAGAGTACAAGCTTTCTCCTTTTGAGACACAACACATGTGTCTGATAAAAGAACAAGCTGATTAAAATAACTAAGAGATTATCTATGACTGCCCCCAATGCATTTAGCGCAATTATCAAAGTGCTCGGCATGTGCTTGAGCTAAGGTATCAGGAGAAAATGATTTTGCATGGCCAGCTCGGATAATTTCGTCAATCTGACATCCAGAGGCGTTTCTGTCTTCATTGTCCAAATCATGGACCTCCATCTTGTTTGTGTTGCCACAGAAACGGTTCCCATTAAGCGGATCTCCATACCTTCGTGACATCTTCCACCTCCATACTTTCCCTCAAAATTAATTAATCGGAACTGACCATAATCCCTTGCCTGTTTCATAAAGGAATAATTCAGCTCCTTTACCTTCAAGCCAAGCACCCGTATTAAATACTCTGACTTCAAATGGAGTTCCAATAAAAGGCTTAAAGCTAGGGGGCTTCAATGCTTGTAGGGCGATGGGCTTATGGGTATGACCAAAAATGAGCTTGTTAGGTCGGTCTGGAATATTCATGTCGTAACTGGAGTTCAGCCATCTGATTTCATCGCAAGCAGAAAGATAGTACTCTGATATTTTTTTAAGAGTCTCTGGTTTAGCTCCCCAGTTTTCTTCTTCTTTTGGGGCAAGATGCGGCTTCGACAAACCCTTCAAGATCGATTTCTTTATTCTATTCAATGCTCCCTTTTTTAGCCAATCGAAAGGGTTATACCATTTGGGTTTTAGTATTTCCGCGCACATTTTCTTACAAAAATTATCAAGATAGATTCTCAATCTATCCGGAATCCCCTTCTTGAAGTCATACTGCATCTGCCTGGTGACGTCTGTTAGTGGCCCGGCCTGGCCTACTCCTGAACTCGATAACTGGGATAGCGGAAAGTTTAATTCGACTACGTTTTTTATCGAAAGTGGTTGATTAACTCTTAGATCAGCCTGAAACACTTTCGGAGCCCATTCGCTAATGAGTGACCAGAACACTTGGAAGTACTGGCCGTGCGTCATCACGATACATTCGCCAGTATCCGTGATCAAATAGGCGTTCGGAAAACCAACTAAGAAGCGCATTTCTTCATCACATAATGAATCGAGGAACATATATCCATATGGTTCCTTGGGATCTGGTCTGCGGGTGACGTTTCCTAACAAGATTTCATATTTAGCTGATTGCCTATCGTCGAGAACAGCAGGAACAGACATTCTGAACTGCTTTGTGGGTTTGCGCTCAATAATGGGATTGATGATGTTCGCTTGGTACTCAATCGCATGCCAAAGGTCATAGTCATGGTTGCCAGGAATATACAGGATTCTCTCGGCGATTCCATCCTTATGAACCTGGCTTAAAAACCTCTTGAAGATATCCAATGCAATCTTGTATTCATTTATTGCTACATCAACAATATCTCCAAGCAACACCAGATAGTCGTTGCCACGGCCTGCGGCATCTCTGAAAGCAGCATATCTGCTCCCCAGTTGAATCTGACCTGATGTGTCAACTGTTACTAACTGGCTTGAAAAATCCCCAAAGTGAGTGTCAGAGATGATTGCGATTCTCATGCTTTTCCCCTCTCCTGGCATCCCCCATTTGGGTGGATAACCTGCGTAATCTCCTCGCTCTATTTCATCCAAACACATAGTCCTGCCAACATGTTATGTCAATAAGGAATTTTGTGATCATTGACAAAAGATAATCCTCGATATACCTAGATAATTGACCCCAAAAACAAGTCATGGGGAGTATTGTGATAAAACCCATTCACCCCTCAGTTTTCGCAACACACAGGTATGCGGATCATAGAAAAAAATATTATTTTGTTTGATGATGTTATTGCAAATTGCCATAAAGAAGTTCAGTATTCCGCTGTAATCGGAAACTTTTCTTGTATTCTGTCATGAGAACGATTTATTTTATTAAATTTAAAAAAAGGCAGCTCACAGGGAGGCACCTATGAATCATCATCTAAAAAATCTCATTTTGATGCCAATGATCTTATTGATGGTTTTGGTTTTTTCAGCATTTCTTTGGGGACAACATCTTGAGATTCATTACATCAATGTTCAGCAGGGACAATCAACACTTATCATAGGTCCCGACGGAACTACCATCTTGTTGGATGGTGGTTATGAAACAAAGGGAACTACTAGGGTTGCTCCCTATCTTCAGTCATTAGGAATAACCACCTCGCAAATCCTAGATTACATTATCGCTTCACATAGAGATACTGACCATTTTGTTGGACTGACAGAAGTTATCAATTATGGATATGATGCGTTACATGTATATGACAACGGCAGCGATAAAACAAACACATACGTTGAGGCGTTTTTAACAGCAGCTGCGACCACAACCGCTGGAAGTGTTGTGCCGTTAGCAGTAGGCACAGTTATAAACCTCGGTGATGGCGCCACTGCAACCTGTGTGGCTGCAAATGGTTCAGTGATTGGCACTGGAGCTGTTCCGGGTGGCCAGGCAAATGAAAATGACCGTTCGATTTGCCTATTAATTAAATACAACAATTTCGACTTTTTAATCAGCGGGGATATGGGCGGAGGAGACGAGGATACCGCTTGTACAGATCGTAGCACCTCACAGATAAACCTGGAGACCCCGACGATAGCGGCAATTATGCCAGCGGGGATCAATCCATTGCTCTCAGAATATGGCGTTGAGGTCTTACATGTAGGCCATCACGGTAGCGAAAGTAGCACCAATTCTGATTATATGAATATTTCCACTCCAATGGTTGGCTGTATTTCTGTCGGAGCAGGGCAAGCCACCAGTTATCAACACCCTCGCATTGCAGTGGTAGATAATGTGCTTCTTGCTGGGGGGACTTGCATTACTGCTCCGGCAGCCTTAGTTCTTCAAACTGAGGAGGGTAATCCTGCTGGGGCATCGACAAGCTATTCTGGTTACTGTGTTGGGAACATCCTGATTACCACTGATGGAATCAATTCCTACTCCGTGAGTGCAGACGGTGATGTGAGTCAGGGTCCGGATGAGCGAACTGCTGCCGGTTTGCCTGCAACATTCGAGCTAGAAGAATATACTGCAATCGATAACGCACCAATTATTTATAGTGTTCATGATGAAGGCACAACCTTTTCCTCTACACAGATCAAATGGAGCACTAATGAAACGGGTGACTCGGAGGTCTGGTATGGCACTACTTCTGGCAGTTACCCCAACATGATGGGCGACAACACCCAGATCTTAAATCATCAATTGTCACTTTCCTCTCTAACAGAATCAACTACCTATTTTTATGTGGTTAAATCCACTGATGCAACTGCCCATAAAACGACTTCCCCTGAATATACTTTTACGACATCAAGTACTACAGTTAGTGGAATTCGATTTAGTGAAGTGTTTTATGATACTCCTGGAACGGATTCTCTGGAGGAGTGGATTGAACTCTCAAATAGCTCCTCAGGAACAGTTGACATCTCAGGCTATCAGATAACAGACAACAATGGATCTGGAGCTACCTATACCATTCCTGCTGGAAATTCCATGGCCCCGAATAGTAAATTCACGATAGCCGTGAATAGTGGCGGATTTACCGCTCTGTATGGGTACGCTGCTGATCTATATGGATCCATCCCTGGATTGAATAATGACGGCGATGCGTTGATCCTCAAAGATAGTGGAGGAGTAGAGATTGATGCGGTGGCATGGGAAGGCGGTGCTAGTGCTGGCATTCCAACAGGTTGGGGAAGTGATACTCTCCCCTCTGCGCCAACAGGGAGTACAATTATGCGAACCGATGTCACTAGCGATACTAACACTTATATTGATTGGGAGGTCGTAGGTAGTAATGGAAATCCCGAAGTCCAACCAGTTATTGAAGCTTCAATCACCATCACCGCTCCTAATGGTGGTGAGAACTGGGTAATAGGTTCATCGCATGATATCACCTGGATCTATGCAGGAACAGTGGGCAATGTAAGCATCGATTATTCCATAGACAGTGGATCAAATTGGATCTCAATCATCAGCAATACTGAAAATGATGGTCTCTACAGCTGGACCATACCAGACGATGCATCAACCACATGTTTAGTAAGAGTACAGGAGACTGATGGCAGCCCGACTGACAACAGTGATGCCGTTTTCTCTATTATCACCACGCCGCCTCCTAGCAACATAGTGATTAGTGAGGTCTATTACGATACCATCGGCACAGATTCAATAGAAGAGTGGATTGAGCTCCATAATAAATCAGCTCTCACAGTTGATATCAGTGGATGGACGATCACCGATAATTATCCTGCCGGGGGCCATATCACAATTCCAGCAAGCACAACAATGGCTCCATATAGTTATTTCACGGTGGCAGCAAACAGCGGCGGATTTACTAACCTATATGGCTACGAAGCCGACTATTATTATGGGACGGCAGTTGCACTTGGCAATAGTGGTGATGCTTTAGTATTGAGGAATAGCCTGAGTAGTGTTCTAGATGTGGTGTCCTACGAAGGAGGCACTTCAGAAGGTCTTCCTACTGGCTGGGGGAGCACCACGCTGCCTTCTGCTTCAACGGGAAGCACTATCGTGCGGAGTGATGTTAACGTCGACACCGACACCTATGCTGATTGGACTACAGCAGGCAGTAATGGAAATCCACAGGTGCAACCAGTTGCCGCGTCAATCACTGTTACCTCACCTAATGGTGGTGAGACCTGGTTTTATGGCGAGAACCATGAGATCACTTGGGCTTCGACAGGCATTGTAGGCAATGTGGATATTAAATATAGCATTGATTTTGGCTCAAATTGGATACCAATCGCTACCGACACAGAAAACGATGGTTCCTACTCCTGGATAATCCCATCATCGACTCCTGCAGATTGCTATGTTCAGGTTCAAGAGCATGTGGATGGCAATCCGTCGGACATAAGCGACGCGACATTCCACATTACTGCTCCGCTCACATTAACCATCTCCGGCACCATCACCTGCGAGGAAGCACCGCTGGCTGGTGTGGTTATGAACGGCCTGCCCGGCAACCCGGCTACTAACCCGGCGGGATTCTATTCCGCCACCGTCGACTTCAACTGGACGGGCACCGTTACGCCCACGCTGTCCGGTTACACATTTACCCCGACCAGCCGCAGCTATAGCAACATCACTAATCCTCAAACCGACCAAGATTACACCGCTGCCCTGGTCCCCTCCCTGGAACTGACCGTGCCCAACGGCTGGGAGCACTGGACAATAGGCAGCACCAAGGCCATCACATGGAACGCGGTAAACTACACGGGCACGGTGCGCCTGGTGCTGTTCAAGAACGGCGTCAGGTTCGGCAACATCGTCGCCAACATCCCGGCGTCGGCCGGTTCCTACTCCTGGACCGTAGGCCAGACCTTTGACAGCGGCATGGCGCCCGAGGGCTCCGACTACCGCCTGTACCTACGCAGTACCGACAACACCATCGTCGACCCCAGCGATTACCGGCTGGGGCTGATCGAGCCGGCGCAGCTGGAAGTGACCTCGCCCAACGGCGGCGAGAGCTGGGAGCTGGGCACAACCCAGAACATCACCTGGAACGCCAACGGCTACACCGGTACCGTGCGTCTGATCCTGTTCCAGAAGGCAACCAAGGTGGGGCAGATCGTGGCCAACCTACCGGCCGACCAAGGCAGTTACGCTTGGACCGTGGGCACGCACCAGGCTGGCACCGCGACGGCGGGCATCAACTACTCTATCCGGTTGCAGGCCGGGGACAGCTCGCAGGACGACTTCAGCGATGGCCCGCTGACTCTTATTGAAAATGAAGCCCTTATCGTCGACCACCACCATACAACTCTGAACATCATCCCTTCCCAGTGGCTAGAGCAAGCCAGGCAGCACAGGCTGCTGGTGCTGAGCGCCTTGGGCAACGACTCAGTCACCTTGGGGCTGAGGATGAACGGGAATATTGATGCTCGGCTGGTAACCACGCAAACTCCTAATGAACTCGGGCTGATGGTGCTGGAAGGGAGCTGGCTGCCGCAGGGCGCGGCGCTCGATGCGCAGGAGTGGCGCTGGAACCTGGAGCGGACCATATTGGAGAGCCAGGCTACTGTGGTATTGATCCGCCCCGACGAACAGGCGCTTTTGACAGACAGGCTCGATGCCTCAAGCTATCTGAAGGCGATCGATGAACTATCAAGCCGCCTGCCCGGAGTTAAACTAGCTTGCTCGACGGTGGGCATGGACGAGCCGAACGACATTCTGGCGAAGTTCAACCGCCAGGTGCGGGAGTTGGTACTGCAGAACGAGGGCCTCCTGCTCGACATAGCCGATATCGAGAGCTGGCATTCTGGCGAGCAGGCGTTGAAGGATGATACAGCGGTGAGCCACCCAGCTTACCGCGCCACAGTTGGAGCGCCGGCAAGCGAGAACTTAGCCAACCAAGGTGCGGCCATGTGGTGGTTGTTGGCCAGAATGACCGGTTGGGAGGGATAAAGGAGCGAGGGCCTCTATATTTATTATCGACACAATAAAATTGCATTGAATTCACAACAACTTGATAGGGGTGTTTTTTTCCCTATGAGATACGGAAAAGGTACTGCCTAATGGCGAGGGCCGACTAACCATGATGGAGGGGAGCAGGATGATCATGACAAAAAGGACACTTTCCTGTTTTTGTCACAAAGAACAATATTTAAGTGGAAAAACTCCTAAACTGTCATAGTTGTCCTGATTATCCTGATCGGTTACTCCCCATCCTTATCCTTAGAAGGCAGTTCAGGTTCTAACCCCTTGTCAAACACTGGGCTCAAGCCGAAGTAAATAACATGGCCGCCCCGCCTTTCCTTTTTATAACCTAAACGTTCAAGTGTTTCCGAAAACTGACGTTGGGAATAAATAATTTGTTCCCCGGTTTTTATGGCCCAGGTTTTATAGTCATAATAAAGCCTTCCACCCTGACAGGAATGACCGGGACCCTCTTCGTACATGGCTGCTACGAATCGGGCTACCGGATTCTGAGCTTGTCGATATGAGGCGGTAGCTGAAGCTACCTTTTCATTTTTCCCTAGCCCTTCGGCAGCGGCTAGCTTGGCCCCCTCGATCAGCCAATTCAGAATCCCAGGCCATTCATGGACTAACTCGGCTTCCAGATTCAAGTTCCTTTCGTGCGGTTCAAATCTCCGTTCAAATGGAATCAGACGGATACGGTCCCAGATTGCCTCATCATCCCCTGCAACTCTTGGCCGGTAATTTGTCATAAGGAAAACCAGGAATGAAGGATGAAAGGAAAACCATTCATGGTGAAGGAAGCGTGCACTTATATTGTCACTTCCGCCAGCCAGCAGTTTTAAGGTCTCTTCGCTGATTCTGGCGTTCTTATCCGATTCAGAGGCGACAACGAATCGTTTCCCCTTGAGACGAGCGATATCATTTGGAATAGAACCAGGCTGCTTGACCATCAGAGTTTGGGCAGGAGTGAAGCAGCCATAATCGCCGAGGAGTTTGCAGATCGTATTCAACAAGACGGATTTGCCATTGGCTCCAATTCCATAGCACGCTAGAAAAACGCGCTCCTTATTCTCACCAAACAGTGCATAGCCGGTTGCCTTTTGGAAATATCTGATCAAGTCCTTATCTCCTTGAAAAATTTCGATTAGGGTCTTCTCCCACAATGGGGCTTTTGCATCGGGTCTATATTCTGCCGCAGTTGCCATCGACAACATCATTTTGGGGGTCGGTGATGGGACTCTGCCAGTCTTGAAATTGACAACCCCGGTTCTACAGTTCAGTAACCAGGGCTCAGCATCAAGGTCTGATATGGGGATTGTTAGTTCTCGCCTCGCAAGCGTTAGGAATGCGGAAATTTTTATGGCCGATTCAGAACTCGATGCAAACCTGCCAATCACTTCACGCTGTCTTTGATTGCTGCATTTCGAAGCTTCCACGTATAGGTTGCGCACCGTTTTTTTAGCAAGCTGAAACACGTGGTCTCGGTCATCCTCGTCCCATTTGTGGCCATCCCAAATAAGCCAGGACCCCAGATTCGGGCAAAAGCGCAGTTTGTCGCCATGCTCGTTTACGAAACGCCGACAAAGCCCCAGATCCGTAAGGTGGCTTTCATCCAAGTCAATTGCAGGCTCATATTGGCTAATGCTTGAGGCAATTGCCGTCACTTCCGATCCGGACAATGGAGGAACGCACCGTGCAAAATTGATTTCGGTTAATGCTGAATTGATCTCCAAATAATCTTTACCAAAACGTCGGAGTTTACCTGCTTCAGAAGCCAAGATGGTATTTCGCTTCCCTTCCAGAATTGGAGCTGCAGAAGCAGGTCGTGGCGGTTTGATGACTAAGGATTGGATCTCTGGCGAACCAAACCGCTCTAGCATTTCTTCTGGTATTTTTGCGATTGCATGTCCATAATGCTCGAATCGATATGGCTCTCCGCTAGGATGAATGCTTGGGGCAACTATTACGAAGCAGCCATCCGCCAGTAGATCGACTTCTGGGAAAACTCGAATTTTCTTTTTCATAGGATGATCAGGGCAGCGGAAAAAATAATGCTTGCCCTTAGTTGTTATGGCCGTGAGGGTCTCGGGAAGTCGCATCCTTTCGATAAAGGCTGCTCCCTCTGGACCATCAACGTCAACAACGATTAATCCTGATGCTTGCCCGAGCAAAGCCCCAATCCCGGCTGAAGGCCATTCATCCCACCACTTTTTCAGTTGTACAGGGTCATCGGTCGCAAGTTCAGACCAGTTCTTGATTAATGGAATCTTTTGTCCATGAGCCACAGGCAGCAAACGCCAACCATACCGCTTAACAAGGTCCAGGGCAGCTTCCAAAAACAGGCTAAGCACATGCATTTTTTCCTCCAGATAAAGGTAAATTTCCCTTGAGTGTAATCGATTTTTCAAGCAATGTGTATAGTTTAATTTATTTTTTAACGTTTGACATAATATTTGCACACAGGCTATATTATTGGATATTTAAGATGTCAAAAACTTCACCCATGTGCATTATATGTGTCCATTTTCTTGAAGTACTCAGCCGTCAATTCACTTGAATAATTTCGGAATATTTCGGGAAGGCCGATTGATTTTTTGAACAAGGCACCAAACCATATCAGAAATAGTTTTCCCCGGCACTCACCCACCTAGGCGGAGTCTCCCTCAAAAGCGATTCCAGGGCGACCTCCAGGGGTGACAGCCTCTCCCCTTTCTGGGGATAGTGGCCAGTTCTAAAAAGGTCCACCGCATCGCCATTCGATATCAACCATCACTAAATCATCACATATCGCGTTCCAATAGCATTTTATTACTTTTATATAGGCGTTCTCAGCTGGTAGAGCAATTGATTCGTAATCAGTAGGTCGGGGGTTCGAATCCCCCCTTCGGCTTTCCGTTCCCACCGTCAAATTCCTTTACCGACAATGGTTTTAAGGAATATTTACTCATTTCCCAGACATGACCGGAATTGCCAAAATCATGCCGAAATTGAATTAATCATGTCACAATTTCGTCACAGTCATAAACTGTTTTTAACAATAGCATCTTCTTTGGTGCCGAATAAGGCCATCAGGTTTGGAATATTTACTATTCCCCGGATGGTCTTTTTGGAAATCACTCAATAAATTGATCTTCTTGGTAATGAAGTTGTTTTGCTTAAATTCCTCTTAACCGTTTTATCCGGAAAGGATCAGCAGGATTTTTTTTGGTATTACTTTTATAAAATAAATATACTCCATAACCCATCTGTTTTGGTCTGCGTTTTGATTTAATATCAGTATCTCCTTTAGCGTTTCGGCTAAATGAATAGACGGGATGCCTTGAAGGGTTCTGTTTTAGAATATTGATTTTGCCGGGATTTCTTTTTGCTTCGAATTCATTTTTTAAATAATTAAAATGTCTTAAAAATGATTCGTGATGTTTTTTGGGAACTATATCTTTATATTCTTCAAGCGACCTAATCAATGCATTGATGATCGATATTCGTTTTCCACTGCCGTCATAGTGAGATAAAAGATATTGTAGAGATCTGATTGCAAATCTGATTGATTTTATCAATTCCAATGTCTCGATTTTTTCCTTATTGGCAATGTTTTTTGATGTACTTGAAACAATTGTATTCGTGAAATCGCTTATCAATCCATCAAAATGATTAAAAAAGAATTTTTTGTATTTTTGAGGAAGCATTTTTTCATAATTATTTAATAATTCGAATGATTCATTGATGGTAATAACATGATTCTCATCATCATTGAGGTTTGTTATTATATTTTCTATTTTCTGAAATATGGCGCTGATCGATTTTATCAATTTTTGTGTATTAAGATCATCATTATTTTTAATCATCATTCCACTTACTTTTTCTGCACTTTCGGAAGTTCGACCATCTCCCCTGCCGGTTCTGAGAAGTTCACCAGATCGACAACCTTCTGCTTGCCTTCCGTCGTCACCTGGGCATAAATCCGCAACGTTGTGGCAGAATCCTTGTGCCCCACTTGGTCCTGGATGTCCTTGAGAGCATTGGGGGCAGGTCTCAAAATTGAAAATAACTCAATTACCATCATGCTTTCCTGAGCCGGGCTTCACGGCTCCCTGGATGGCTGGCAGCCCAACAAATAGCGCTTCCATATCCAGTCCGCAACTGCCGTGACATGAGAGGATTCTATCCATGCCCCAGCAGATTGTCAATTTTCATTTTTGAGACTTGACCCCGGAGCCGTTATTTAAGGACGGTCACTTCGCATCACCCATTAAAGGAAAAACAAAGTGCCAGCCATGCAAAATAATAACTAAGCTTTTGCCGGTGGCCTTTGCAAGCATTTCAGGTGAGGGCATATTTTCACGGCTACAATTCGACATGTTATAAAAAAAGCATAAATTTTGGAGAATAAAGAGACAATAGTGATAAATGTGATTTAAATTACCCTTGTAATACTGATCAGTCAAGCTTTTACGGGCATATATAGAAGATTGTGATGTATGCTTTATTTTCATTGAATTCTTTGTTTTTTGATATATATAGTATTCATAAAGATAGTATTGGAGAGAGAGGTAAAAGTTAATTTTTTTATTAAACCGACAAACAAACCATTAAGTTTAGGGAGGAGGAAAAATGGGAAGTAATTACGCGGTTGAGACTATTTCGTCTTTGCCGTTTGGGATGTTGATTGGTGCTCCGCTCATGGCGGGTATTGAGGCTCAAACTCAGGCTGCAAAGGCCACAATTGACTTCATCCTACAAGTTGGTTTCTTACCGCCCACAGCAATCAGCAAGGAGGGAGACCTAGTACCAGATCCAGATCCGGTTGATATTACAGAACCTGATACCCTGCCAGTACCAAACACAGATCCATCGACCAACGTGGGGCAAACCCGCATGGTAATGTTTTCCTATTCAACCAGTAATCCAGACCCGGCTATAGCGCCCCTTGTCTCTCCAGCGCAAAGGGCATCTGCTGCTGCAGCGCAAACGCAAACTGGAGCACAAGCTTTTCAGGCGATTCAAACTCTTTTCCCAAATCCGGCTGCAGAAAGCCCTGAAGGGCAAGTCCTGGCAGCAGCCCGAGCTGCTGCGGCTACTGCTAACTCAACATCGGCGGATGTTATCGGAGCCATCCATGCCCTTATCCAGAAGACTGCTACAATAACGGTTCCTCTACTTTCAGTGGTTCCAATTCCATATTTCTCTATTGAGGAAATGACGATTGATTTTGTAGCTAAGATCACCGAAGCTATTACTTCAAGCAGTAAGGATGCCCAGCAGATTGCAACGTCTGCATCCACTCATGGAAGGGGCGGATGGGGTCCTATTTCCGCAGGTTTTAAGGCGGGACTCTCCACCACGCATACAAGCTCATCCTCGCGCGCGTCTAAGTATCAAACTGAATTAAACATGACAATCCACGTTCGGGCTTCATCGGAATCAATGCCAAAAGGGATGGCAAAAGTATTGGACATGCTTGCAGGCCTAATTAAAAGTGAGGGGGCGTAACCACAAAAATGGCTTTAAAAGTAAGGCACAAATGCAATCTTCTAGAGGAGGTCACTCAACTGTTCATTCAAACAATTAAAAATCCTTCAAACGCCATTCCACTGGAGCTTATGGAAGTCGAACTAAAAATCCCATACGTCGGGAAACTTATTAATGAAAGCGGCATAGCCAATCTAGCTGATTTTCAAGACATTTCAATTCTTACTAAGGACATAGTAGCATCATGCGCTTCTGATGTTAGGAAAATCCGAATTTTGATCTTGAGTGACGAAATCCTAGTTCTAGGAGTCGAGAGACATGAAGCCCTTGCCGTTTCGTGAAATCCTAGGAATCCTTATCGGTGACTTGATTGTCGCTGAGAGTCAGGCAGCCAAAGCTTCTGCTGACTTTATTAGAGAAGCCGGTTTCGTTAGAGAAAAGGAAGGCAGCGATCATTGGGGGATGATTCGATTTGTCACATTTTCGTTCACGGTCCAAGATCTAGGCAGAACCAAGGTAAGGACGATAAGGGTGCCCCTCCTGTCTCTGTTGCCTATCCCACTTCTGCAAATTGACCAGGTAGAGTACGAATTTTATGCCAAAGTGAATGAAGAATGGAAGATAGAACCATCTCCTAATAAAGTCTATGAGTTGGGTTCAGCAGCCTATGGCTTGGCGCAGCCCTTTTTGGATCTCAAATGCTCAATAGCACCTTTTTCTTCTGACACAACATCCAATAAAAAAGATGAAATTCCCAAAATAAGAGTTAAACTTACGATGCGCCAGGCTGATCTTCCGGCTGGACTATCAACTACTTTAAACAAAATCGAGCAGACACTAGGAAGCATGCTCAAATGAAAATTATCCAATGGTTTCGCAACTTCATAAAGAGGGTAAGGCTTGCGTTATTGATCTTTCGAAAGGGTTTGCCTAAGGAAGACCGTAAAGCTATAAAGGCAATCACCGATGTTGTCTCAGGCCATCGTAAACCGGGATTCCCTTGTCCCCAATGTAGTGAGGCTATCGTTATCAATATACCTGACCTGCTGCTTGCGCGAAGCACAGTTTGCTGCTCTAAATGTGGATTGAAACTGAAGATGGATTGGCAGAAAGATAATAGGGCATGCCAGGCCCTTGAAAAACTCCAGGAGGCTGCGGCTAAGGTAGAACAGGCCAGACGATTTCAAGCCTAACTATTTCGAAATGATTATAAATGATGGTCGATAAAAAGAGATAATTTGAGTCAATATTTTCAAATACTTATATCATGGCAAAAAGGGTGGAGGGCGCGACGGCATCGAGGGCTGCCAACGTGACGATGTTCCAATTGATTATATTGATTCAAACTCTCGTGCAGTGCATGGCTAAATCAAAATATCCATTAAAATTATTTGGATAACAGCCTTGGCTCTAAGTACAGGAATCCTATCTCTTGGCACAAGGAAGGATGCAACGACCTGGGAACAAGGATGTAAGGGATTAGGCATCCAAACTCCACTTTTGATAAAAAAGGGATCTCCCACAATGAGTGAACTGCGGGGGTTCTTCAAGTCAAAACCTAATTGGATATTCTTGGCTGGCCATTTCGGGAGATTAGAACTTTCGAATGAAGACGGATCCGTAAAAATCACCTTCGCCACCAACGGAGTTACGCTCGAGTTGGGGGACGAAATAGCCCTGCTGAAGAAAGGATCAGAGGATTTCTCCCTTGATGCGAATTGCATCGTCGCCTTATGGGGCGGTTGCAGTATATGTTCGAGTGAAATAACAATTCGAACTATGCGTACCCTTTTTGGGCCACATGTTCTCTTGGGATTTAATGGTTTAACAGGATGGAAAATGGTAGATGCCATGTTGGGTGGGGGTTTTATAGGAGCTGGAAAACATTATTTCAATCGCGTGCGTGGTAAGGAGATCAACGCAGCTGGCGTGCGCGATGCATGGATGGAAACTGCTAAGTTTGGCTTTGGGGGGACTAAAATCGAATCGAAATTCCGTGCCATCGATCCTGACGGGCGGGAATGGAAACTTCAAGGGGGCAGTATCAAACCTGGTAGGAGTTTCATATGAATATAAACTTCATGTGTTGGTCTTTTAAGAACCTTCAAGTCCATATTGGGGAGAAAGACTAGGTGATTCAACTTTTAAAAGTGATGATTATTGCATTTTTTCTTAAATTCCTTGGAGTAAATTGAATGTCTCAATATCGGAATATTTGGGTTTTGTGTGGCGACTTAACTATCGATGAAGAACGCGGCCTCATCAGAAACGCGAAGGAAGACTACAGTTTATTACTTGAATCTTACAAACAATATTCGGGATCGCTTGATTCAAAATACTTCAATCTCGCATTAAAAAAAGAAGAAACCTCAAAAAAAGCACTCCTATATTTAGTGAAAGATCCTGAAACAGCTGCTATCGCTTGGCACTCCCATGCTGATTCTAACGGTGCGATTTATGCAGCTGGGCGGGCATCAATTACTCCCCAGGACATCACGAAGTCCGGAGTAAGTCCGAACTTGGCCTTTGTAGCTTTACTTGGATGTCGAGTGGGCCACTTCAAGAAAGAATGGAGCACTGCATTCAAACTCAATCGTTTTGGTGACGGCTTACTCCGCTTGGCTGCTTCCAGTGAGACCGTATCCTTATACGAGGAGGAGAATCCTATCCCAGGCCGTAGTCCGATCTGGAGTTGGCCCAGGAAATTCGTCGAAAACGGAGCTACGCAGCATGAGCTTGCTCATACCTATCACTTCCCGGACTGGATTGAGATGTTACCCCCGGTTCCACAGACTTAGTCCGCTCAGTTGGCATATGGTTCTTTACATTTTTTGGAGAATTAGAACATGCAATTCTGTGCTGGTGAAGAATAAGACTTAATCTCATATTTTGGCCAATCCTATATACCCAAGCCAGAATGGATTCTGTCGGAGAGCATTGGGGGCAGGTCTCAAAATTGAAAATAACTCAATCACCATCATGCTTTCCTGAGCCGGGCTTCACGGCTCCCTGGATGGCTGGCAGCCCAACAAATAGCGCTTCCATATCCAGTCCGCAACTGCCGTGACATGAGAGGATTCTATCCATGCCCCAGCAGATTGTCAATTTTCATTTTTGAGACTCTGCCCCGAAGGCCAACTAAATATGATTTCTGGAATCTGGAGATCTGATCCCACAGGTCCCTCATGGCCCCTGAGCATGCGTTTCCCCAACAGTCACATGGGTTTTAGATTTTTGTTCAGTCTGTCGACAATTTTTTCGAAATCGCGTTGCCGGGCTTCCTCTGTCTTGAATGAAAGGTATCGTCTCGTGTACGTGGTCCGAACGGACAATGGCATGGCCTTGAAATTCTCATAAGCCGGCGCGATGCCGACCAACCGTTCCGCGAACGCTTCTACCTGCTCCGCAGTGATCGATCCGCCCTTCGGAGCTTCCCACATGCCATTTCGTTTTGCGTCTTCAACCGCTTTTTCGCCCAATTCGGTCATTAAGCCTTTTTCGCGCAGCCTTTCCACCGTTTTCTTGTTTTTTTCAGACCAGGGACTCCTGGGGCGCCGCCGGCAAAAGTACTTTTTATATTTTGTGCGGTCGATGCTCTTCATCTGACCGTCTATCCACCCGAAGCAAAGGGCTTCCTCCAACGCGTCGTTTGCAGAGACGGTAATCAAGGCTTGTGTCTTGCCGAATACTAGCCAAACGCCGTTCCGCGTCTCCGCGCTTTTTTTCAGCCATGCGCGAAAATCGCCGCGCGAAACAAACAGCAATTCAGTGACATCCATTTTCATCATGACAACTCCTGTGCACGGGGCGAGAGAAAGCGGTGATGTCGCCTACACGCCGCCGTCGGGGCGTTCTCCGCCGATAATCGACCAATGGGTGTGGACGATGCGCCATTGCCCTTCCCGGCGCTGATAGACCTCGGTGCAGTTCCAGGCAGAGCGTGCCGTGACGGTGCCGTCGGCGTCCAGCCCGGCCCAGAGGTAACGGTAGGTAAGCAGGGCCGCATCGCCCACGACATCGACGCGCGGATCGACGTATTCCACCGCGGCGGCGCCCCCGCCCGTCCCGCGCATGCCGTTGTAGAATTCCGTGAGACTGGCGATTCCCGTGAGCCGTTCCGGAAGGATCGGGTCGAAATAGGTGACCTGGGGCACTGAGAGGGTCAGGAAACCTTCGGGGTCGCCCTGGCGCCAGCGGTTCATGGCTGCTTTCTCCAGGGCCAGGATTTCGCTGGCGGCGGCGGAAAGTTGGGTTGCCTTGACCGTGATCGGGAGCGGCACATTGACCACGGCGGGCTGGCTGTGCCCGATATGGGACCAGTGCGAATGGAGGATCTTCCAGGCGCCGGCCCGGCAGATATAGACTTGGGTGGTGTTCCAAAAGGAGGCGCGCTTCATCTTCCGGTCAGCGCCGCGGCGCAGCGCGTGGTAGTTGTAGGTGAGAACGGCCAGGTCGCCCAGCAGGGCCACGCGCGGGTTCACGAATTCGGAGGCGTCATAACGGACTTTTCCCAGGATCGGAGTCAGGTATTCCCGGTAGGCTTTGGCTCCGATCACCGGGGCGGCGAGGGCCGGATCGACATAGGTGACATTGTCGGCGCTGATCTCGACCCAGCGCAGCGGATTGCCCTGACGCCATTGTTCCATGGCCTCGTTCTCCAGCCGGAAGATCGTATTGGCCGGGGTAGCGGGGCCATTCAGGTTTGGGGTGACAAGCTCCTCGCTAAATGGGGGTCCGCCGCCGACTTCCCTTGCCTGATACAGAACAGATGCAGCAAAAACAAGCAGGAAAAGAATGGACTGAGCCATATGTCACCTCCGGAATTGCATATTGACGGATAGGAAATTCAAGCATGAGATGGTCTTGCCTGTCAAGAACGGCAAGCGACGCCGCATAAGGCGGACTTCCTGATCGTTCGCAATCAGATTGAGTGCGCCGGTCTTAAAAGATGGGACCGGATCAAGATGATTTCTGAATGGCAAGTTCCAGTTCCTGGATTCTTCGGCTATTGGCAATCTTCTGATAATAATCATCAGTAACAGGAATTTTCCTGTCGCGTATCAGCTTGAGATTCTCCAGGTTGCGCCTCCATCGCTTCAGCACGGCATCAGGCACTTTGAAGTCATTGCCGGATTCAAACAGGCGTTCCGGCACCTTCGGTTCAACCCCCAGATCCTTCAATTGTCTCCGAATTTGGGGAATGTGATCGCTTCCAAAGACAAAAACAATCCTCTTTGCCCCTTTTGCAGCCGCCAGGCCATTCTCCACGATGCGCCGGTTGCGTTCATGCCAGTTCCCATGGGCCGTTTCAGCGACGGGGTCTGCACCAATGATCTTCTCAAACACTGAATCGATGACCGCAATGTTCGACTCGCTATGGATATCATCATATATCGATTGGCTGCCGGATTCCTTCATCCGTGCGAAATAGGTGCCGGCAAATGACGCGACCTGCTCCTTCACGGGCTCAGGATAGGAACTGTCGGCCTTTGCCTGCGTGGCATAATCCAGCCTCCAGTCGACAGCAACATACCGGTAGTTTGCTAAAGACGCCATTTCCGCAAGAAAGGCTGCCTCGGGAGGAAAGTATCCCTCCGTTGCCCGGTCAAAGGCTTCGGGTACGATCTCTCCGCAGACCACATCCGGTTTCAAGGCAATGATTTGCGCCAGGAGATCGTTGATGGAGTAATGGTAGTCGGGATTGAAATGCATCGAGTGGATCGTGCCGATAATGAAAATCTCCTGCCTGTCGGCGGATTCTTTCTGTCTGGTTTCTTGCGGGAAAATGGCAGCAGCCAACAAGCCAAGAAAACAAAAAATGGCTGTTACGGACATATGCCTTGCGTTTTTTGTCTTTGAAACGAAGCACCCATTCATCTCAGTAAATGGGGTCATACCCTTTCCCAACCCGATCTCATTAGAGGATGATTCATTGCATCCAGTTCAATTTTCGCATTCCAGGCATAGCTCTTTGGCCACTTTTTAAAAACCTTGACCATCAGGAACAATAATTTGAGGATCCATCTCTTTTCATTCGGCTCCCAGCCTTTGGCCCGGTGGAGTTTCATCTCAACCTCATTCCCGCTTCTCTTTACAAGAAATTCCCCGCGTATGGCACCCGGGGATTTGTCCGCTGTAATGGCAAAAGCTCCATCCACGATCAGGTGGTCCCGCAAACATGCAAAATCAGGAATCGGGGGGCAGAAGTCAATGTTCATCCGATGTCTGCTGTTTGCGACGCTCATGCCCTTTATTTCGCAGTGTCCCTGGTTATTGACAATCTCGTACATTATCCCTTTATCCCCAACCCTGTTATTTGCTCCCGGCTGAAGCGGCATTAACCGACCATGATAGTTTTTATTCCAATCCACATTGAATGTATCGGCCGAATACCGGGTGAAGTAGTTTTTTGCGCAGTCAATCGGCAGAGGGAAGGTGTCCGGCTTGTGTTTCACCCCATCGATCTCAATCTTAATATCAGCATGCTTCTGCTTTGTGAATGACATCCCGTACAACGAATATACCGGAAAGGACTGCGGATTCCTTGCAACCGTTCCGATGGGTGCGAGCAGGAAGAAAGGTTTGCCTTTTGTCGTTCTGTTCTCAATTACTTTCACTTTTATTTCACGGGCAAATTTGTCCTTAAAAGCAAAGTATACATCCAGGCGACCGGCATTCACTTCGAATCTCGCGCCCTCCAGCGGGCAAGCAGTGAAGCCGGCATCATTCAAAAGACTGGCTTGAGAGGCAAAAGGATATCCTGGCTGATGGTACACATCAGCTCCTCCATCATTCCGATAGGCGATGACCAGCAATTTCTTTCTGCCGTTATCATCACGTGCCTGCTGTAATTCAAAGGTATGATAAAACTCGTCCGGATCTTTCTCGAAATTGACCAGGATGAGATGCTCCATGTCGTCCACGCTCAGGCTGAAGGGCGAATAAAAACTTCCGTCTGAACTCCGGGAATAGATATCCCGCTTCAAGCCATCCCGGTATTTTGCCGGGCGAAAGGCAGTTTTCATTTCAGGTTTTTTACCGCGTTTCACTTGCCTGGTGATTGTCAGGAAAACATTCTCTCATCCAGGTAAATGCCGCTCTTTATGATCTCGAGGAACTGGTTCATGAACCTTGCGGCAGAAGCCGCGTCAACCATAGCAAAATTTATAGGAAATTCGATTTTTCTCATAGTCTGATTCTAAGAATGCATGTTGAAAAAGTCAAGAAAATGCATTACCGCCATTTATCATGAATATCAAAACGAGCTCGTATCAGCAGGTCCGGGTTCGAATCCCCCCTTCGGCTTTTCCCTGGTCGCTACCTCAGAGGCGGAACTCCAGGCCGGCCTGCAGCCTCACGTAATCGGCATGCCGGGCCTTGCCGTACTTGTACATCACGTGATGGAGAACCGTGCCCAAATTGACCTTGGTCGACGAGCCGGGCGCGAGCCTGAGCTTGACCCCGATCCCTCCGCAGACCTGGAAGAGGGCGCCGAGGTTCTCGAAGGAACTGCTCAAAAAACCGAGGCCGGCCAAAAAGTAGAATTCGCTCATGGCCGACCTGGCCGCCGTGAGGACGCCGTTCAGGCTGACGGATACGCCGCCCAGGGAGTCCGTTCCAGACTCGTCGCGGTCGAAATAATGGAAATCCCATTCATTGGAGAAACGCTGGCATGCGACGTTCAGCTGCAGGCCGAAGTCATCGGAAAAGTCATGCTGACCATACAGGCCCAGGACAAAACCGGGCTGGTAATGGTTGTCCATGTGGCCGCCCGAAGTCATGTCGATGAACTTGCTCCCGATGCTGAACGACGATCCCAGATAGACGCCGAAAGCCGGTTCCGATTTCGGCGCGGCGCCGACCGTAAGCACGCACAGGGCCAGCCCCGCGATGATCAAGGCAACCTTTCGTTTGCGCATGTATCCCTCCCCGGTCCTTTCCGGACTTCAAGTTCGCATAAATCAAAATCCCAGGCGATGAACGGACCGCGCCGGCCGCGTTGGAAACGGATCATTGGGTCGGCTGGGACCCGTCTCCCTTCAGGTGCAAGTCGAACCAGCGCAGCTGTTCCCACAGCACGTGCTCCACGCTCTCGCGGGCCCGGTAGCCGTGGTCCTCGAAGGGCAGCAGCACCAGCCGGGTGACGCCGCCCGACCCGCGCACGGCCTCGAAGAACACCTCCGACTGGTAGGTCCGCGTCCCGGGATTGGAGTCGTCGCCGCCGTGGATGACCAGCAGCGGTTCCTTGACCTTGTCGGCGAAGAAGGTCGGCGACAGGGCGATATAGGCCTCGCGTGCTTCGAACAGCGAGCGGCGCTCCGACTGGAAGCCGAACGGCTGGTTGGTCTTGTTGTAGGAGCCGCTGCGGGCGATGCCGGCCCGGAACAGGTCGGTATGGGCCAGCAGGTTGGCGACCATCAGCCCGCCGTGGCTGTGGCCGATGATGCCGATGCGCTCGGGATCGGCCACGCCGATCTCCACGGCCTTGGCGACCGCGGCCTCGGCGTCGGCCACCAGCTGCGGCACGAAGGTGTCGTAGGTGGTCTCGGGGTCGCCGACCATCGGCATGGCGGCCTGGTCGAGCACGGCGTAGCCCCGCAGAAGGAAAAAGAGATGGCTGGGACCATAGAAGCGCTGAAAGCGCTGGATTGAGCCGCTGACCTGCCCGGCGGTGGCCGCCCCGGAATATTCCATGGGGTAAGCGTAAAGCACCGTGGGCAGGCGCTCCCCTTTCCTGTAACCGGGCGGGAGAAGCAGCTGGAAGCTCAGGGGAATGCCGTCCTTGCGCAGGTAGCGCACGATGCGCTTCTCGATCCGCCGCAGCTGGGGCGCGGGATCCTTGAAGCGCGTGATCGGGCGGCGCTTCAGCGCCCGGGTCCCCTCCCCGGCCGGCGCCTTGATCTCCCTGCCCAGCGTGGCCAGGTAGTAGTTGGGCATCTCATTGGCCGACTCCGATTGCAGGATGAAGCGATCTTCATCGCCGGCGAAGGCCACGACGTATTCGTAGCGCCGGGGATCGCTGCGGAACAGGCGCTCGGTCCTGTTGCCGTCCAGGTAGCGCAGGTCCAGGAAGGGGCGGTCGCCCTGGTCGCCGGCGCCGCTGCCGCGGAAGTAAACGGCGTCCCCCTTCTGGCGCAGCACCGGGCGGCCGTTGGCCAGCAGCCGGAACAGCGGATAGCCCGGGTCCCCGTAGCGATCGTCCTCGTCCAGGTCGTACCACAGGCGGGAGGTGCCCTGGTCCACGTCCAGCAGCCAGACATAGCGCCAGCGCCGGATCCGCTCCTGCTGGCTGAGCATCAGCATGCCGTTGCTCTCGCCCCAGGCGTTCCGCCAGGGCTCGATGCGGTGCTCGGCCCGGAACGCCTCCCGGGGCTGATCCGTGAAGGGCGCGTCCAGGCTCATCAGCCGGTCGCGATGGGATACCTTGGCCACGGGATTGCCGCCGTCCAGGGCCTCGACCCAGAAGAGTTGGTGGGGGGCGGTTGAACGCCAGGAGACCGAACGCGGCCCCAGCGCCACTCCATGAACCGGCACCTGGTCGGCCACCGGCAGGGAGGCGATCTTGGCCACCCATTCGCCCAGGGCGTCCCAGACCTCGATCTCGGTGGCGAAACGATACCAGGCGACCTCGTGGGACCAGGGCCCGACCAGCCGCTCGACGAGAATATATTTCCCGTCGGGCGAAAAATCGGCCGTGGCGTAGGGGGCCGGCTTGCCGACGGTCTCTTTTTTCCCCGTCGCCGGATCGAAAAGGATCAGCTGCGAGGTGGCGTAGTATTCAAAGAGGGCATCGTCATGGGCGGTTTCCAGCAGGTTGCGGGCCTCGTAGGTGGAGCGGGCCGAGGCCCCCGCCCCTTCCTGGATCTCGGGTCCGGCCGGGATGGCAGGCGCCGCAGGAGCTGGCCCGCGTCGGGGAACAGCGCGGATCAGCAGCCGTTCCTGGTCGGGAAGCCAGCTGACGGGCGTGCCCAGCAGCGGATTGAGGGCGACGCCTTCGACCACGGCCAGGTCACCCTGCACTGAACCGACCCACAGGCCGATGCGGTCGCTCTGCCCGACGGTGAGAGCGAAACGCCGGCCGTCGGCGGTCCATTCCACGTCGAGGAGCTCGGCTCCCTGCGGCAGCGCCAGCGGCAGCGTGACGCCGTCAGCGACCCGCACCAGGCGGGGCGAGGTGCTCCCGCGCCGGCCCTGGAAACCGTTGGTGGCGGGATTCACCCGCATGCCGGCCAGCTTGTGCATCGGCGCCGCCAGCTCGGCCAGGGGGGGATAGAGCACCGGATCGGCCAGCAGCAGGCAGTTCCCGGCCGGCGACGTCCAGACATTGAAGAATTGCGGGGCATGCAGCACCTGCAGCCAGTCCTCGGGAGGAGTCTGCCAGCGGTTCGCCGGCTGCGGGACCATGGTGGAAACTTCCGTACCCGCTCCCAAGGGAAAGTTCATAAAGGATAGCAATACCCATGCCAGCAAGACGACGGTTTTTTTCATCCCTGACCTCCGTAAGCGGTATCTTCCCGCCCTTCCATGGATCCAGGCAAGAGCGGAATTACATTGTACTGAGTCCGGCAAAGTTTGGCAAACGCAAAAAAAACCGTCAGCCCAAAGCTTTTTTCGCAAAGATGGCGGCCCCCCGCAGGCCGGCTTCGGGGCGGGTGATCACCCGCAGCGGAACGCGTTCCAGCAACCCGGTGAAGCGCCCTTTGGCGGCGAACGTCCTGCTGAAGGCGGGAGCGCGCAGCAGCGGCAGGATGCGCGGCGGCAAGCCGCCGCCGAAATAGACTCCGCCGTCCGCCAGGACCTTCAGGGCCAGGTTGCCCGCCTCGGCGGCCAGGACGGAGACAAAAAGATCGAGCACGGCCCGGCAGATCGCGCTCGTGTTCTCCAGGCCGGAACCGACGATCACCGCCGTGGGATCGCCGCCGGCCGCCAGCTGCGCGGCCAGCCAGGGCGGCTCGGGCATGCCCCGGCTGTCCTTGAAGAATGCGTAAATGTTGGGGATGCCGCTTCCCGAACATACCCGTTCCCAGCTGACATGGCCGAAACGCGGGCGCAGCCAAGCCAGCAGTTCCGCCTGCAGTTCATCGCCGGGAGCGAAATCGGCGTGGCCGCCCTCCGAGGCGACGGCGCGGTAACCCTCCCCTTCCCGGACCAGAAACGCTTCGCCCAGGCCGGTTCCAGGCGCGATTACCGCCAGCGTGCCATGCCGCACCGGCAGCCCGGCATGGATCGTTTCCACGTCCCCGGAAGGGAGAACGGGGACGGCCTGGGCCAGGGCCGCCAGGTCATTCAGCAGCCGCACCGGGATCCCGCCCAGGCTGCAACTGAGATCGGATTCATCCACGAGCCAGGGCAGGTTGGTGGCCTGCACCCGGCCGTCGGCCACGGGGCCGGCGACGCCGAAAGCGGCGGCGACCGGAGCCAGCTGCCGGCCGGCCAGGAAGCGCTCGATCACGGCCGACAGGGTGGGGAATTCACCGCTGGGGAAAACGGCCTGGGCCAGCGGGCGCATCCCGTCATCCACCCTGGAGAACGCGGCCAGAGCGGTTTTGCTGCCGCCCACGTCCCCGGCCAGGATGATCGGAGCGAAACCTTTTTTCATTTTCAATGCTTCCCGTGCCGATTTGCAATTCCCTTTCGGATTGTAAAATCCCCGTTGTTCAGTATAATGAAAGCAAAGCCGATTTGCAATCGAGGTTTTCATGATCCCCCAGCAGGAGCAACGACGCGGATGAGCAAGACAACGAAACCGGATCCGATCGTAAAGAAAAGCATCGACACCATCCGCACCCTGGCAATGGATGCCGTCCAGGCGGCCAATTCGGGCCATCCCGGCGCCCCCATGGGCATGGCCCCGGCGGCGTATACCCTGTGGCAGGAGTTCCTGAATTTCGATCCGCAGGACCCGCTCTGGCCGAACCGCGATCGCTTCGTCCTGTCCGCCGGCCACGCATCCATGCTGCTGTATTCCCTGCTGCACCTGACCGGCGTCAGGGCCGTGGACGCGGAAGGCGCGATCCGGGAGCTGCCGGCGGTCTCCCTCGACGAGATCAAGCGCTTTCGCCAGCTGGACAGCCGGACCCCGGGTCATCCCGAGTACGGCCAAACATCGGGCGTGGAAACGACGACCGGCCCGTTGGCGCAGGGCCTGGCCAACAGCGTCGGCATGGCCATGGCCGGACGCTGGTTGGGCGAATACTTCAACCGCCCGGGCTTCACCCTGTTCGACTTCAACGTCTATGCGCTGGCCGGCGACGGCTGCATGATGGAAGGCCTTTCCAGCGAGGCCGCCTCCCTGGCCGGGCATTTGCGATTGTCCAACCTGTGCTGGCTGTACGACAGCAACCGCATCACCATCGAGGGCGCGACCTCCCTGGCTTTCAGCGAGGACGTGCCCGCCCGCTTCCGCAGCTACGGCTGGAACGTGCTTTCCGTGGCGGATGCCAACGACCTGGCGGCGTTGCGCCGGGCATTCCGGGCTTTCGCCCAAACGGACGACCGTCCCACCCTGATCGTCATCGCCAGCCACATCGGCTACGGGGCGCCCCGCAAGCAGGATTCGGAATCGGCCCACGGGGAGCCGCTGGGGGAAGAGGAGATCCGCCTGGCCAAGCGCAATTACAACTGGCCGGAAGACGCCCGCTTCCTCGTTCCCCCGGAAGTGCCGGCCCATTTTGCCGAAGGCATCGGCCGGCGCGGCGGGGAGCGCCGCGCCGCCTGGTCGTCACTGCTGAAAGAATATGGAGCAGCGTTCCCGGAACTGGCCGCATCCCTCATGCGGATGGAACGGGGGCAGCTCCCGGAAGACTGGGACAGGGACCTGCCTTCGTTTCCCGCCGATGACAAGGGCATGGCCAGCCGGGTCAGCTCGGGCCTGGTCCTGAATGAACTGGCCAAAAACATCCCCTGGCTGCTCGGCGGCTCCGCCGACCTCTCCCCTTCCACCAAGACGCGCCTGGCCTTTCCCGGCGCCGGGGACTTCGCCGCCGGCGATTATTCCGGCCGCAACATCCATTTCGGCGTTCGCGAGCACGCCATGGCGGCCATTCTCAACGGGATGGCGCTGGCCAAGGTCCGGCCGTATGGTTCCACTTTCCTGGTCTTCAGCGACTACTGCCGCCCCGCCATCCGCCTCAGCGCCATCATGAAAATTCCGGTGATCTACGTTTTCAGCCACGATTCCATCGCCGTCGGCGAAGACGGCCCCACCCACCAGCCGGTGGAGCACCTCGCTTCACTGCGCGCCATCCCGGGACTGATCGTCCTGCGCCCGGCCGACGCCAATGAAGTGACCGCGGCCTGGCGCGTGGCCATGCAGCTGCGCCGCCAGCCGGTCGCCCTCATCCTCAGCCGCCAGAACCTGCCCACCTTCGACCGCACGAAAACCGGCCCTGCCTCCGGCGTCGCCAGGGGGGCCTATGTCCTGGCCGATGCCGAAGACGGCCAGCCCCGGGTCCTGCTGCTGGCCAGCGGCAGCGAGGTCGCGCTCTGCCTGGCGGCGTACCGCGAGCTCCAGGCGGAGAATATCGCCGCCAGGGTGGTCAGCATGCCGTCCTGGGAATTGTTCGAGCAACAGCCGAGGAAATACCGGGAGAGCGTCCTGTTGCCGGGCGTCACGGCCAGGGTTTCCGTCGAGCAGGCCTCGACCATGGGCTGGGACAGGTACGTCGGGCCGTCGGGACGCAGCATCGGCATGGATTCGTTCGGGGCGTCGGCCCCCCTGGCGGCGTTGCAGGAAAAATTCGGCTTCACCCCCGCCCGCGTGGTCCGGGTCGTGAAGGACCTGCTGGCCGAAATATCCTGACCGCAAAATCGGCGGGCCCATTTTCCGCCGCGCCGCCGTCCTGCCGGAGGTGAGGCTGGGTAGAAAAAAAAGGCGGGAGAAAGGTTCTCCCGCCTCTGCAGAAATCAGGTAATTACAGGTTGAACGTGTAGCCGATGCCGGCCGCCAGGCGCATGCCGCCCAGGTCGACCTCGATGTCCCGGGGCTTGACCTTCAGGGGAACGTATTTGATCTCGGCGGCCAGGAACAGCCCCTTGGCCGGGTAGAACCTGGCGCCGCCGGCCAGGGTGACGGACGACTTCTTCTCGTCCACCTTGCTCGCGCCGCTGACCGTCTGTTCGTAGGCGTAATCGCCCAGGCCCAATTTCACGTACGGCGAGACCTTGCCGAGGTCGAAGCGGTAGCCGGCGAAGAACTCCAGCCCCGTCACCTTGAGGTTCGTCTCCTCCTGGAAGAGGCCGATCCTGCCGTCGCGGTCGTAGCCGAACTCATAGCCCAGGCCGGCGAATACCCCTTTCCAGATCCCCACCGAGACATAGGGGAAGAAGGCGGTGCCGTTGCCGTAGACGTCCCGGATCTGGTCGTCGGCGACCGAGCGCGTGCCGAAGCAAAAACCCAGGTCGAGGTCGACCGCCTGCAGGCCCCAGGCCAACAGGCCGAACATGATGAGGAATAGTGTTGTTTTTTTCATGGTTGCATCCCCTAGTTGCCGACCACGACCGGCTCGCTTTCCGCGCCGCGGCTGTTGACCGACGTGATGCGGTAAGTGAACAGCTGCTCCGGGGCGAGCCCCTTGTCGTCATAACCGGTGGCCGAGGCCGCCAGCGAAGTCAGCAGCGTGTAACTGGCGTCGCCGGCCCCCTTCTGCTTGCGGTAGATCCTGACGGCCGTAATGGTGGACAGGTTCCCGGGATTGGCGCTCCAGGCCAGGCGGTTGACGTATTCCTTGAAGAAGATGAAGTTGTTTTCCAGGCGCTGCAGCATGGCGCCGGCGGGGGGCAGCACCGGGGCGAAGCGGGCGGACACGGAAGCCGTGGCCATCTCGCTGTCGAGAACGCCGTCGTTGACCACCAGCCCGACCTGGTAGGTGCCTTCGAGGTCGGGGTCGGGGGTCAGGACCGCGGTCGCTCCGTCCGGGGCCAGGGTGGCCGAGGCGCCGGCGGGAGCCGAAACCAGAGTCCAGGCGTAGGTCAGCGGCCTTTCCTCCGGATCATAAGAAGCGCTGCCGTCGAATGTCGCGATCTGGCCGGCATCCACGAGAATCTCCGCCTTGTCGACGCTGACCACGGCGACCGGTCGCCTGTTGGGCGGAGTCTTGGGGAAAGCGATGCCCGTCGGCAGGACCCATTCGATGTAATCACCCGGATCACTGGGATCGGGAGGGTCGGGGGGATCGGGGTAGTTGCGCATGGGATCGGGATACCAGGTGGGGGTGCCGATCTGCTTGACATGGGCCAGGGTGCGCAGATTGAAGACGTCGATGACCGGGCTGGCACCGGAAACGGTGGGGTTCGTGGCATAAAGGAAGCCGCCGTCCGGGGTGATGGCCAGGTTGTCGACTCCGAAGAGCTGGCTGGTGCCGCGCATCGTGGGCGCGCGCATGGAGCCGATGTGGCTCACCTGGCCGGGTCCGCTGATCGCCAGGACCTGGACTTCGGAATACCACCAATAGAGTTCGTCATCATACGGGTCCGGTTCGTCGTCCCAGTAGATGGTGTGGAGATAAGCCCGGCGCCCGTCTGGGGAAAAGACCAGCGACTGGCCGCCGCTGATCCGGTTGGGCAGAACGACGTCGGCTCGGCGGGTGATGTGCCCCGGGGAGTCGATGGTGAAAACGGGAATGTTGCTACCCTCGAAGAACGCATCCGGGTCGGGATCCTCGGGATAGGTGCTGCGAACGCAGTTGACGCCCATGACGGTCCGGCCGTCGGGGGAGATGGCGACGTTGACCGGGCGGTACAGGAAGGGGAACGGCGAATTTTCATCGGTTCCCTGCTTCCACAGCTGCTCCGACGACTCCGAATAGGTCAGGCCGCCGGTGGCGGGATCGAGCAGGACGACATGGAGGTAGCCGGCGAAATAGTCGGCAACGATCACGGTGCGGCCGTCGGGGGCGATCTCCACGGCATTGGCATAGGCGTACAGGTCGTCGTATGGATCGGCGGGATCCCCCTCGTCGATGACCAGGGACAGGCTGTAGGGATCGCCGGTCACTTCGTCGTAGCCGGCCGGGATCCAGCTCCGGGTGGGGATATGCAGCACGGCGAGCCGCGGAGAGAAGCCGCCGTCAGCCACGATGGCCCAGGTGTTGCTGGGATCGATGGCGATGTCCTCGGCGAAGAAATCGAGCTGGACCATGCCGGTCACCACGGGCGTGCCCGAGGTCAGGCTGATGAAAAAAACCTTCCCGTCGCCGAAGTTCGAGATCAGGGCCTGGCGGCCGTCGCTGGTCATGGCCACATCGAAGCGCCCGCCGCCCTCGGAGCCGAGCGGGCCGCCGATGGGCCCCCCGGTCTCGGGATCGATCGTGTAATCGTACTCGTTGAGCAGAATGGGCGAGATGGTCTGGGTGCGCGGGTTGATCATGGCGACGCCGTTGGTGTTGGTGTATACCACCAGGCCGGTGCTGCCGATGCTGGCCGTCATCGGCACCGGAGCATAGGGAGGGATGGGGGGCATGGGCAGGGCGGCGTCGGGATTATTGGGCAGGATCGGGTTGCCGCCGTTGTCGGGACTGCCCTTCAGCTGTGCCGTTGCCTGGGGGACTTGCCCTTTCTTTTGTTTCTGCTGCGGGGCGTCGGCGAAGGTCACCAAAGCCCCCAGCAGGAACAGGGTCAAGAACCAACACGAAACCCTATAAATGTTTTTTGTTTTTTGTATTTCCATGGCCGCATTCTAGCATAATTTCATGCTTGTCAATAGCATACGCAATTTTTTTTTCATCATCTTTGCAAAGACATATTCCTTTTCATTTTCGGTTATCTCCGGCGTTTCTGGGCGGCCTGCTTCCCTCCGGGAAAGTGGAAAGCCCGGAGCCGCCTGCCGGCGTTCGCAGGCAGGTCGAACCCATCCTTTAATATGGAACGGGATTTCGCTTCTTGAACAGGATTTTGAATCGGAATTGTCCGGGCCCGCCGCTGGGGCGGGCCCGGACAGGGTGAAAACGATGTTCCGGACTCTACAGGTCCGTAATGATCGTGAAGGGAGTGTCGCTGTAATCCTCCTGCGAGCCGTCTCCGGCCAGCAGGCGGATGGAATAGTTGGCGCCCAGCGGGGCCGTGCCGCCCGCATGCTGGCCGACCGTCCAGGAATACGTACCCTGGGAGGCCGGGATATTGGCCACGATCTGTCCGATCTTGGTTGCCTTGTTGAACAGGATCAGGCGCACCGTCCCCGTGTAGCCGTTGGCGTTCCAGGTGATGTTGTGGGTCGCGCCCAGCTCCAGTTCGCCGCCGCTGGGAGAGGTCAGCTCGAGCTGGGTCGGGGCGGTGACCAGCGCGAAGCGCATGTCGCTGGGATCGATGATGGTATTGTCGGTGCTGCGCAGGTACATGCGGAAATCGGTGCCGGCCGTGGCCATGCCGCTGTCATAGGTCGAGCCCACGGTCCAGTCGTAGGAGCCGGCCGCCGCGTCGATGTCATTGGCGATGTTGCCGAAGCGAACGCCGTTCTTGAACAGGACCAGGCGCACCGTGCCGGTGTAGTTTTCGGCAGTCCAGGTGATGGTCTTGGCCGTCCCCAGGTTCCAGTGTTCCCAGCCGTTGGGGCTGGTAAGGGTCAGGGTCGGAGCGGCCTCGTCGGCATAGGCCTTGATGTTGCAGTTCAAGTTGTAGCCGGTATAAGCGTACAGGTCCTCCCAGACCGCGCCGTCATCGCTGTAGAAGCTCTCCCCGGCATTGGAGGTACACGCCGATGAGAACCCGCTGACCACGCCGTCGCAGGGGACGGGATAGGTATAGGATGTGTTGATGAACTTGACCACGACCGAGAACAGCTCGCCGTCGGCGATGGAGACAGGGGTATCCAGCAGGACGGTATAAAAGCCGGAATAGACATTCGAGCCGGTCTTGGTGGCCGCCAGGGTGCCGCTGGTGGGACTGCCGGCGGTCACTCCCTTGTAGACATAGATCTCGTAGCCGGCGTTGACGTCGTTGGCGAAGAAGCCGACGGCCTTGAGCGACAGGGGGTCGGTGGCGGTGAAGATGTTCGCGCCCCAGGCCGTGACCGCAGCATTGCCGAAACCGTAAATGAAGCCAAAGTGGTCGTACTGGTAGTTGTAATCGTAATTTGTGGCCGCGTCGGCGTTGTTGAAGCTGGCGAAGTTGCGCACCGAGGTGTCGTAGTACGACATGTAGAAGTAGCCGCCGTCGCCCCAGCCGCTGCCCCAGCTGTTGCGGACGATGAAGGCGCCGTCGCCGGGGGCGGCGGTGTTGAAGTTGGCCGCCGGGTAATTGTCGTTCCAGCCGACGACCGCCACGGCGTGGTTGGTGCCGGAGCTCGACGTGTTCTTGTAATAGCTCGTGTAGGTCGCATTATAGAAGGTGTTGCTGTGGTAATAGGAAACCTGGACCGCGCCGTAGGTGGTGATGAAGTACTTGAGCGTGTCGTTGTCGGTGTAGGAAGCGCGGGCCGGCAGGTAATTGAGCCTCTGTACGTGCTTCAGCGGGATGAACGCATCTCCTTCAGGCAGGAAGGGATGGTCATACGGAACGTCCGATTCGTTCAGCGGGCCGCTCCAGCGGGTCAGGTAAGCCATGGACATGGTGCGGTTGCCGCCGGCGCACTCGGCGTAGTCGAAGCCGTGGTTGGCGTTCAGGTCCTGCTCGGAGAAATCGAGCGTTTCGCCGGGCAGCAGGTACGATTCCAGGGACGCAAAGCTGGCGAATGCCCAGCAGGCGCCGCAGTTGGCCTGGTCGCGCACGGCGGTGAGCTTGCCCAGGGTGCGCAGGTCGTAAGCGGCATCGTAGGTGTCGATCACCCGCGGGTCGACCACGCCCTTCATGTGCGACAGGTCGGCCGGGTCGGGGCGGTAGCCCAGCGGATGGCCGTCATCCGTCTTCATGTCGGGGTTGACGGGGTAATTGATGAATTCCTTGTTCAGGGGGGACACCTTGCGCTCGGCTTGAAGCGTGCCGGCCGCGAAGGCGAACACCAGGATCAGGCAAATGGTGAAAAAGAAATTTTTACGCATGCATTCCTCCTTGGCTTTCATCCATACATAAATGGCGGAAAAATGTCAATAGGGAGTTTTGGAAATAAAGGACTGCCAGAGCAGCCGGGCCGGACTTCCGCCGGAGCTCATCGAGCCGGGGGACAGGAAAGGCCGTCTCTCAATCCGCGCTGATGGTGAACGGGCCGTCGCCGTAATCCGACTGCGAGCCGTCGGCGGCGATCACGCGGATGGAATAAAGGATGTCGGGCGGAGCCGTGCCGTTGGCGTGCTCGCCCACCGTCCACAGGTAGGTGCCCTGCGCCGCCGGGATGCCGGTCGCGATCTGGCCGATCTTGGCCGCGTTGCGGAACAGGATCAGGCGCACGTTGCCCCCGTAGCCGTTGGCGTTCCAGGTGATCGCGTGCTGCGAGCCGCTCACCCAGCTCTCGCCGCCGTTGGGAGAGGTCACCTGGATCTGGGCCGGGTCGACCAGGGAGAAACGGTAGTCGGAAGGATCGACGATCGTGTTGTCGCCGCTGCGCAGGTAGAGGCGGTAATCGGAGCCCGCCGTTGCCGTCCCTTCGATGCACTCGCCCACCGTCCAGGCGAAAGAGCCCGCGGCGGCGTCGACGCCCTTGGCGATATTGCCGAAGCGGACGCCGCCCTTGAAGAGGACCAGGCGCACCGTGCCCGCGTAGGCGCCGGCCGTCCAGGCGATATTCCTGACCGCCCCCAGCGTCCAGTGCTCGCCGCCGTTGGGCGCGGTGAGCGTCAGGGCGGGGCCGATGCCGTCCCAGCCGGCCAGCCGCGCCCAAAGCCACCAGGCGGCGTAGGCCTTGAGGTTGCCGTTCAGCGGCTGGGTGTGCTGGGCGGTGCAGTTGAACCAGTCCACGTTCAGCGCGTGGCTGTCCTGCCAGGTGATGGCCCAGTTGCCGGCGTCGGTATAATCGATGTCTCCGTCGCCGTCCACGTCGTAATAGCAGCCGTCCTCGGCCAGCAGGGGCATGTAATGGGTGAGGCCGTCGGGGTCGTAGCTCTCGATGTCGGCGAAATCATAGAGGATCTTGTCGTGGCTCAGGCAATAGGAGCGGATCTGGTCGTTGCGCTGGTTCAGGTTGCCGTCGGTGCCGCTGCCGTCCAGGTGGCTGGTCATGTAGACGAACTTCACCCCCCAGTACTCGCTCTCCAGGGCGCTCATCGGCAGCAGGTACTCGTCGATGATCTCCTGCTCGCTCAGCCAGGAGACCTGGCCGCACCACGACCAGACAATGACGTTCACGTCGGGGTTGGCGCTGCCGCGGCCGGTCGCCGGGTTGACCGACCCGAGATAATCGTGCGTGTTGTTGACCCAGGCGGGATAATAGCCCACGTCCCCGTCCATGGCGTAATCGTGCAGGTCGAGGGCGCCGCCGCTGCCGCCGTTGTTCCAGGCATAGAGGTTTTCCGGGTAGCCCAGGCCGTTCATGAAGCCCACCAGGGCGGTCATGCCGTCGGTCAGCTGGCTGCCGTGCGACGTGTGGCCGTAGGCGATATGCAGGTTCGCCTTCGCCGCCAGGATGGCCGTCTCGGGAATCCTCCTGATATCGGCGCAGGTGTGGTCGATCACGATCGCCCCGGCCGGGAAAAGACAATGGACCGGCAGCAGAAACATCACGGCGGCGCAGGCCAGGACCCCGCGCCGGACCTTGCTTTGAACCCTGTTTACCACGGATTTTTCCCTCATGGTGCCTCCCCGGATCGGCGAGCGATCCCAGGGCCACTGTAGCGCTTTTTCACGAATCGCGCAAGCGCGGGCGCGAAGAAGCGGCGCTTCCCGCCTCAAAGGGCGGCCAGGAACTCGGCCCAACGGCGCCGGGGAATGCCCAGGGCCAGGATGGAATCGGCGCGGGCGACGATATTACCCCGCTCGAAGGCGATGAAGGTGGGCACGGCGCGGATGGCATATTCATTCCAGAGCGGGTTGCGCGGGTCGTCGAGCTTTACCCTCAGGAAATCGAGGTCGGCGGAGCGCTCACCCATCAGTTCGGCGAAGCGGCCCTGGTAGGCGACGCAATATGGGCAGCCGCTCATCTCGAAAAAGACCACCGTCTTTTTTTCGCCGGCGAGATGCGCCGCCAGGTCGGCGGGATCATTCAGCTCGCGCATCAGAAAGACAGTCCCAGCCTGTAAAAGAAGCGCAGCTCATGGTTCTTGCGGCTGACCTCGTGGAAGCGGCCCCAGCGGTCGATCCCCTCCAGGTTCAGGGAAAGGAAGAGGGGCGAGCGCGGCAGGGCAAGAGAAAGTCCGGCATTGAATGTGAAGCGGGAATCGCAGAGCGGCGAGTCGTCCAGGACCTGGTCCTGGTAGCGGTCAAGCCCCTGGATCGAGCGGAAGCGCTGGTAGCGCGCCCCGGCCTCGGCGCGCACGGCTCCGCGACGGACGTCGAGGCGGCCGCCGAGCGTGTAGCCCAGCGAATAGTAATAGCCCCAGTTGTGCAGGGTCGTCTTCACCCCCCAGGGATCGTGGAGGGCGGTGTAGTCGTTGTAGGCCAGCGAATTGACCATGCCGAAGTCGAGCGTGGCGTCGACGCCGACCCGGGCGCTGAAGCGGCCGGCGTAGCCGGTCCAGTCGAAGGCCGGACCGATCAGGTGCAGGGTCGAGAATTTGTCGGTGTAGCGCGTCGGCCGCTCGCGCTCGAACCAGCGCGCGATCATCCCCAGGTCGTTGCCGTCGTAGGCGGCGACCGGCTTCTTCTGGAAGAAGTCCCAGGCCGTGACCGCGCCCAGCCACCACTCCGAGCCGCGCCGGCCGCCGCTGCCGTCGGCGCGCACGTCCCGCCGCCACCAGCCGGCCAGGACGCAGCGGGTGGAGAAGGCCAGCTCCTCGACCATGCGCCGGTTGAAGCTGGCGAACAGCCGGTATTCATTGTCGATCGGCAGGTGGGCGTATCCCGAGCCGGAACCGGGGCGGCCGTAGCCCGGGAGGGTGACCAGGCGCAGGTCGAGGTCGAGCACGGCGTGGCTGCCGGAGCCGTCGGCGGGAGAAACGGGGCCGTCCTTGAGGCCGAAGTTCAGGCGGAAGTCGTTGCGGTCCTGAAGTCGCACCCGGGGCGGCCGGTTCCTGCCGTCCAGGAGATCGTTGATCGCCAGCGGCGGGTTGACGAGCGTCTCGGCCAGGCGGCTGGCCAGTCCGGGACGGCGGCGGAAATGATCGGCGATCTGGAACAGGGGCTCGCCGATGGCCGGGCCGCCCATCCAGGTGTAGACATGGTCGTTGATCGAGGAGATCTCCCGCCATTCGGCGAAATACTCCCACAGCAGCGACCCGCCCGAGGAGAACAGGAAGGAGACGAAGGGGCTGAGATGGTTGCTGCGCGCCCAGTTGTAATACAGGGCCCCGGACCAGGCGTGGGTCCAGTTCAGGCGCAGGTTGTTCGAATCCAGCCGCAGCCCCTCGGAAGTGAAGAACTTGCGCTTCTGGTCCTTCCAGGACAGTTCGAACTGCCAGTCCTCGATGAACTTCGAGTACTTGAGATTGTAGTTGACCGCCGAGATCCCCCAGTTGATGCCCATCTCGATGAACGCCCGGCCGGTCTTCGCCCTCGGCTTCGCCGCTGGGTCAGCCGCGGTCACGGCCTCTTCCTGGCCGGCCAGGAATCCGCAGTGAAAAAGCATGAGCAGAACGAGCAGGATTTTCACTGTTTTCACCTGGATTCCTTCGGGGGAAAGACCGTTCAAGGAAAGGAAAATACCACATCGGCGCCCGGGTGTCAAACGTTCCATGACACTGCAACACCTGCGCTTCCGCAGAAAGTCACCCGGCCGGGCAGGATTGTTTCCCCCACCCGGCTGTGCTATATTCCCCACATGAAGGTCAGAGCCGTACAGTTCGCCCCGGCGCTGGGTGACGTCGGGAAGAACCTGGAATTCCATGTTGCCCAGGTCGAGCGCGCCGTCAGGGACAAGCGGGAACTGATCGTCTTCCCGGAGCTGAGCCTCAGCGGCTACCAGCTGAAGGACCTCGCCGCCGAAGTGGCCCTGCGCCCGGGCGGCCGCGAGTGGCGCCGGCTGGAGAAGCTGAGCCGCGCCATCGACATCATCGCCGGCGCCCCGCTGGAAGAGGAGCCGGGCATCATCCGCAACGCGGCCGTTTATTTTTCCCGCGGCCGGGCCCTCCACGTGCACCGCAAGGCGCAGCTGCCCAACTACGGCATGTTCGAGGAGGGCATGGTCTTCAAGCCCGGCGACGAATTCCTCGCTTTCCGGATCGGCCCCTTCAGCGCCGGCATCCTCATCTGCCGCGAGATCCTGTTCCCCATGCTGGCCTACCTGTACTTCCTGCAGAAGACCGACCTGCTGATCGGCATCTCCAACAGCCCGCAGCGCGGGATCGGCCGCGACGGCATCTCATCCTTCCAGCTCTGGGAAACCATGGGCTACGTCTTCTCCCAGTTCTACCAGCAGAACTACCTGTTCGTGAACCGCGTGGGCTTCGAGGACGGCATCGGCTTCGGCGGCGGCTCCTTTTTCGCCCGCGCCGGGCGCGGCATCGTCCAGAAGGCCGCCTATGTCGACGAGGACGTCCTCGACGCCGAGGTGCGCGCCGCCGACGTGCGCCGCGCCCGCATCGCCTCGTCGTACCTCCGCGACGACCAGCCCGCCCTGGTCCTGAAAGAGATGAGGAGGATCCTTCATGCTTAAGATCGACTGCCGGATGGTGGAAAAGATCCTGACGGCCTTCATCAAGGACAGCGTGATCAAGAACGGCTTCCGCAACGCCATCGTCGGCGTCTCGGGCGGCCTCGACTCGGCCGTGGTGCTGGCGCTGTGCCGGAAGGCGCTGGGCGCCGCCCGCACCTTCGCCCTCCTGCTCCCCTACCACGCCTCGGACCCCGACAGCCTGCGCCACGGCAAGATGGCCTGCCGGAAGTTCAAGGTGCCCTTCGAGGTGATCGACATCTCGCCGGCGGTCGACGCCTACTTCGAGCGTTTCCCGGCCGAAACCAGGCTCCAGGTCGGCAACAAGTGCGCCCGCGAGCGCATGGCCGTGCTCTACGACCAATCGGCCCGCAGGCAGGCTCTGGTGGCCGGCACCTCGAACAAGAGCGAGCTGCTCATCGGCTACTCCACCCAGTTCGGCGACTCGGCCTGCGCCTTCCAGCCCATCGGCGACCTGTACAAGACGCAGGTGTTCGAGCTGGCGCGCCACCTGGGCGTGCCCGGGGAGATCGTGGCCAAGAAGCCCAGCGCCGACCTGTGGCCGGGCCAGACCGACGAGGGGGAGATCGGCATCGCCTACGAGGACCTCGACGTCCTGCTGCACCTGATGGTCGACATGCGCTGGGACGAGGGCGAGATCATCGAGCGCGGCTTCAAGCTGCCGCTCATCCGCCGCGTGCGCAAGATGATCGTCAACTCGCAGTTCAAGCGCACCATGCCGCCCGTCGCCAAGCTCCATGCCCGCACCATAGGCATCGATTTCAGGTATCTCAGGGACTGGAACAAGTGAAATATCGAACAAACGTGACGCGTAACGCGTGACGCGTGACGCGCGAAGAGGAAGATAAAATGAGGCTCGCCGTTCGACCTTCGAAGAGGACTTTAACCCAATGATCGAAACATTGGCAAGAGCAAATGACTGCCTGGGCTTTCGTTTGGGTCATTGGAATTTTGAATTTGGAATTTGTTTGGGATTTGGGATTTGTGATTTGGAATTTAAGTCTTCCGAGAGAATTTTGTAATGGCACTCTACATTGTTCCTACTCCCATCGGCAACCTGGGCGACATCACCCGGCGCGCCGTCGAGGTCCTCTCGCGCGTCGCTTTCGTCATCGCCGAGGACAGCCGCACCACGCTCAAGCTGCTGAACCACCTGGGGATCAGGAAGCGCATCGTCAGCCACTACCGCCCGAAGGAGCAGGAGCAGGCGGAAAGGATCGTCGCCATGCTGGCCGCCGGCGAGGACGGCGCCCTGGTCACCGACTCGGGGACGCCGGCGATATCCGATCCCGGGCACATCCTGGTGCGCCGGGCGATCGACGCCGGCATCGAGGTCGTGCCGCTGCCGGGAGCGACCGCCTTCGTCCCCGCCCTCTCCGCCGCCGGCATCGACTCCCGCCGCTTTTTGTTCCTCGGCTTCCCGCCCCGGGCGCGGGGCGAATTGCGGCGCTTTCTTGCCGATGTCTCCGCCCTGCCCTACGCCCTCGTGCTCTATGAGTCGCCCCGGCGCCTGGAGGAGCTCCTCGCCGCCGCCGCCGAGGTCCTGGGCGACCGCGAGTTCGCCCTGGCCAAGGAGATCAGCAAGAAGCACGAAAAGATCGTGCGCGCCCGGCTGGGCGCATGGCGCGCCGCCCTGGGCGATACGGCCGTCCTGGGCGAGATGGTGCTGGTGATCGCCGGCGCCAACGGCAGGGACCGGCGCGAGCCGGCCCCGGAATTTGACGACATCGACGACCTCTACGCCTTTTTCCATCAGCGCTTCGGCATGGGCAAGAACGCCCTGAAAAAGATCCTGATGAAGAAAAAGGCGCGCGGCGCCCGCGGCTGATGGTCGCGGCAACCCGGCGGAACGCCAGGAGGCCGGCGCTGGCCGTGGCCTTCGTCCTGGCCCTGGCCGCCGGCTCCCTGCGCGCCGCCGCCGAAGAGGCAGCCCCGCCGCCCAGGGGGGGATTCATCATCGCCCCGGTCGTCTATTACACGCCGGAGACGCGCATCGCCTGGGGATTCGTCGGTATCCACTATTTCCGCTTTGGCGCCGCCGCCCGATCCGCGCGCCTGTCGCACTACCGTTTCAACGTCATCCGCACGCAGAACAAGCAGTCCGTCGCCCAGGTCGACTACGAGCTTTACCTGGCCGGCGGCGGCTTCCTGCTGGACGGCATGGCCAAGTATTCCTATTACCCCGACCGCTTCTACGGCAACGGCAACCGCACGCGCGAGGAAGACCGGGAGGATTTCACCTCCAGCAACTGGCGGCTGCAACTGAACCTGCAGCGGCGCTGGGGAGATGATCTTTTCGCCGGCCTGCACCTGGAAACCTACGACGTTTCCATGCGCGCCCGCCAGGATGACGGCCTGCTGGCCGGCGGGACCATCCCCGGCGCCGCAGGCGGGACCGTCAACGGCCTCGGGGTTTTCGCCAAATGGGACAATCGCGACAACACCTTCTCATCCTCCCGCGGCGTTTATGCCGCGCTGTCCTTGAACCGCTTTTTCCGCCTGCTGGGAGGCGACCATGCCTTCGGCCAGCTGGCGCTGGACGCCCGCGGCTACTGGCCGCTGGGCCGGAACGTCCTGGCGCTGCAGGGGATCTTCAGGTCGGCCTGGGGCGACTGCCCGTTCCAGGCCCTGCCCAGGTTCGGCGGCCTGAACCTGCTGCGCGGCTATTTCGATGGCCGATACCGCGACCGGGCCATGCTCGCCCTGCAGGGCGAATACCGGCTGCGGCTGGGCCGGCGCGTCGGATTGTGCGCGTTCGCCGGCATGGCCCAGGTGCAGCAAAAGCCGGCGCTCCTGGAGCTGGACGGGTTCCACGCGGCGGGCGGCGCCGGCGTGCGCTACAAGTTCAATCCCCGCGAAAACCTGGTCGTCCGCCTCGACGTCGGCTTCGCCGGCGCCGAGCCCGCGTTCTACCTGACGTTCGCGGAAGCATTCTAGTTAAAAAAAAGGGGACTTGCAGAAGTCAATGGCGATGCAAGGTTCCATGTTCCACGTTCCACGTTCCATGTTCCATGTTCCATGTTCCACGTTCCACGTTCCATGTCCCATGTTCAATAGTTGAAACTGATTCCTGGTTGCTTGCCCAAATTTTAGCAGATTATGGCCCCGATAATGTAAACTGTCGTGATGAGTGATTCGTGATGAGAAAGAACAGGAATTGCTCCGATCTTCAACTACCACAATGCTTATCATTAAGGCCCGGCAGGCCTCCTGCCAACAAGATCACTAACACTAACACTTGATTTCGTATTGCTTGTATTGTCTTGCTGACACTGACACTGTCACTGACACTTGGAGATCGTTCCTTGAATCAGAGGCACCAACAGGACGCGGACTGTAAGCCGGATCCTGTCGCGAAGAATCATTTATCTAGCCCCGCCGTTGCCGGCGGAGTCCAGCGGCTAACCCAGGGCATCGGCCGGGAAAGCCTTGGCGCCCCTTGTTCAGCCTTGCTCCGGATGGGGTTTGTCTCAGTCCCGGAACGTCGCCGCCCGGGACGGTGAGCTCTTGCCTCACCTTTTCACCCTTGCCTGCCGCCCTCGCGGGCGACAAGGCGGTCTGTTCTCTGTGACACTGTCCTGCCCCCCCGATCCTGCGGGGGAGAATCCCTGTTGGGGATCATCCTTCCCTGCGGAGTCCGGACTTTCCTCCCGACCCTCACGGGCCGGGCGATTCTTCATCCGCGTCCTGCTGGTGCCCCGTCATTATACCAAGAGATTCGATCTTTTGATAGAGGTTGCTGCGCGGCAGGCCGATCTCTCGGGCCGTGCGCGCCACGTTGAAGGAGAACTCCTCCAGTTTCTTCTCCAGGAAGGCCTTTTCCGAGCGGGCCTTGAACTCCTTCCATTTCCCCAGCTGCAGCAGCGGAGACTCATCCTCGGCGGCGCTGCGGCTGACGTAATCCGGCAGGTCGCGCGGGGTGATCGGGTCGTTGCGGCACATGATCAGCAGCCGTTCGACCAGGTTGCGCAGCTCGCGGACATTGCCCTTCCACGGGTGGTCGCGCAGCAGCTGCAGCGCCTCCGGCGCGAACGACTTGCGGCGGTAGTTGTTCTCCTCGGAAAAATAGGCGATGAAATGCTCGATCAGCAGCGGGATGTCCTCGCGGCGCTCGCGCAGCGAGGGCGAGTGGATGGGCACCACGTTCAGGCGGAAATAGAGGTCCTCGCGAAAATTCCCCCTGCCGATCTCCTCCTCCAGCTCCTTGTTGGTGGCGGCGATGACGCGCACGTTCACCTTCTTGATCTCGGGCGAACCGACCGGCTGCACCTCGCCCTCCTCGAGCACGCGCAGCACCTTGGCCTGGGCCTTCAGGCTCAGGTCGCCGATCTCGTCCAGGAAGATGCTGCCGCGGTGGGCGCTCTCGAACTTGCCGATCTTCTTCTCGTAGGCGCCGGTGAAAGACCCCTTCTCATGGCCGAACAGCTCGCTCTCGATCAGCTCGTCGGGAATGGCGGCGCAGTTGACCTGCACGAAGCGGTTCTGGCTGCGCGCCGACTGCTGGTGGACCCGGCGGGCGATCAGCTCCTTGCCGGTGCCGCTGTCGCCCGAGATCAGCACCGTGGAGTCGCTGCGCGCCACGCGGCGGATCGTTTCCTGCAGGGCCTTCATGACCGGCGATTCGCCCACCAGCTCGTACTTTTTCATGGTCAGGTGGCGCAGGCTGAAGTTTTCCTTGAGCAGGGAGATCTTTTCGGCGGCGTTGCGCACCGTCAGCACGAGCTTGTCGCGGGAGATGGGCTTTTCCAGGAAATCGAAGGCGCCCAGGCGCGACGCCTCCACCGCCTCCTCGATGCCCGAATGCCCGGAGATCATGATGACCTCTGCGGTCGGGTTCAGCTCCTTGAAGGTGCGCAGCACCTTCAGGCCGTCCAGGCCGGGCATTTTCACGTCGAGCAGCACGATGTCGGGCAGGAATTTTTTGAAGAGGTCGATCGCTCCCACGCCGTCCCCGGCGACCTGGACATTGTACGTTTCATAGTTCAAGACCATCTTCACCGATTCCAGGATGTTCTTCTCGTCATCGACGACCAGCACCTTCACGTTTTCCATGCGAGTTTTATAGCAAATCGGCGGGCTTTTGACAAATCGGCGCGGCGGCAACAGGCGCCGGGCCTACTCGCTCAGCCTGAAGGAGGCGATCTCCGACGTGGTCAGCACCGTCCGGTTCGCTCCCAGCAGCCTCACCTGCCAGTAGATCCAGTCGCCGGGCTTGAAGGGGGCGGGATCGAACCGGTGGCTGGAGTCGCCCGGGACCGGCAGCCACTCGACCTGCCTGTCCTCGAGGAACTCGAAGGGTACGCCGGATATGGCGATCTCGAACCGCGTTTCCTGTTGCGGGATGCTCCAGCGCAGGTCGATCTTTTCCCGGGCCGGCACCCTGGCGTCGATGGCGGGGGAAACGATCTCGATGACACCGGCCGCCGTCACGAAGTACTTGATGACGGGGATGCGGCGGTTGAAGGAGTCGTTGTGGAACTTCAGCGTCAGCCTGTGCAGTCCCAGGTCGACCGCCGGCAGCGCCGGCATCTGGGTTTTGGGGAGGACCGCCGCCTGGTTCTCCTGGATGACCAGCTGGAAGAGGCCGAGACTCATGTTGTCCAGCATGAACTGGCCGGTGAGGACGCCGCGGCCCCTGGTCTTGACGCGCAGCTGGTAGCCGGGGGCGGGGCTGTTCTTGGCGATGACCCGGTAATGCTTGCCGTTGTCGAAGGCGAATTCCAGGGCGCTGATCTCGAAACCGGGGGTCACCTCCGCCACCACCACGTCGACCTCGAACTCCTTGCTGCTGCGGCCGTTGAAGTCGACGGCCTTCACCCGGAACCGCCCCAGCGCCTGAAAGACATGTCTTTCGACCTGCTGGCCGTTCTCCTTGACCGTGCCGTCGCCGAAATCCCAGCGGACGCCGGGACCCTTGAAATTGGCGGCCGTGAAGGTCACGGTCTCCTTGGGCAGGATGAAGGCCGATGAGCCCTTCAGGGAACGGTTGTCGGGAATCACCTGCACCGTTTTCTCCAGCGGCGGCAATTTCCCCGCCGTGTCGACGACCGTGATCTTGTGGGGCCCCGGGGTGCGGAAAGCCTTAGCGCGGATCTCCGGGCCGCTGCGGCTGTCGCCGTCGGAAAACTTCCAGGCGAAGCTGCCGGGGCCGGCGTTCTGCAGCTGCATGGCGATCTCCTCGCCGACGATGATCTCCGCGGGCAGCTGGATGAGGCGCGGGTCATTCTCCACCTGGATGACCGTCTCAACGAACTTGCCGTCGCGTCCGGCGAAATCGACCGCGCGCACGCGGAACTGCCCGCTGCGGGAGTAGCGGTGCTTCATCAGCCGGGCCCCGGATTGCACCGGCCCGTCCCCGAAATCCCAGCTGACCTGGCTGCCGCGGAAGTTCCGGGCTTCAATTTCGAACTCGCTCCCGGCGAAGACCGCCCCGGTCTTCAGAACCAGCGCGCGATTGTCATTCAGCACCTGGACTTTCTTTTCCAGCGGCAGGTTGCCGCTGTCGCTCTCCACCACCCTGACATGGAAAGTTCCCTGCCGCTGGTAGCGGTGCGGCTGGCGCAGGCCGGCGCGCTCGATCGTGCCGTCGCCGAAATCCCACTCCAGGCTGGCGCCGGCGAAGTTACGCCCCTCGAACACCACTTCGGTCCCCGCAAAAATATCCGGCGGCCCGGCGATCGTCACCTGGCGGAGATCGGGCTGGACGGCGAGGGTGATTCGCACGGCGCTTTCCTGTCCTTGGGCGGCCTCCCATACCTGGACCGGGAAGCTGCCCGCGGCCGCATAGACGTGGGTCATGACCGGGCCGCCGCTCTCGGTCCTGCCGTCGCCATAGCTCCAACGCAGGTCGCTGCCGGAAAAATTGCCGGCCGTGAGCTGAACGGCCGAGCCGGCACGGGGAGTGGAGGGCACGGCGCTCAGCTGGCGGTTGTCGGCAGCGACTTGCAGCGCGAGGCTGATCGCGCTGTCCGGCGTTTCGGAGATCTCCCAGGCCCTGACCTGGAAATTACCGGGCTGGCGGAAAACATGGCTCATGCCCGCGCCGCCGTTCTCGGCCGTGCCGTCGCCGAAATCCCAGCGCAGCCCGGAGCCGGGGAAATTCTGGGCGCTGAAGGCGACCGCCTGGTTGGCCCGCGGCGCGGAGGGCGCGGCGCTCAGACGGCGGTTGTCGGGCTCGACCGTCACCTGGCAGGTGACGGCCGTCGATTCGCCGCTGCCGGATTCGTACACCTTGACCTGAAAGCTTCCCGGGTTGCCGAAGACATGATGGTGGTTGCGCGGTCCGCTCTCCACGGTGCCGTCACCGAAATTCCAGGTCAGGTTGCTGCCGGCGAAGTTCTCGGCCTGGAAATTCACCCGCCGGCCCTGGCGGAAACCGCCGCCCTGGGGGGAAACGCGGCGGTTGTCGACAACGACGATCCTGGTGTTCGCGGTGATCAGAGCCGAGGACGTCTGCAGGACGCAGGTCACCAGGAAGACGCCCGCCGCCGCGTAGGTATGGCGCCCCTGGTTGTTGCCCGTGTTTTCGACGCTGCCGTCGCCGTAATTCCAGCTGAAGCTGCCCCCGCCGCCTCCATCGTGGTCGAATCGGAAATGGACTTCAGCGCCCACCTGGATCTGTCCCGGCGTGACGACCACAACGACGTTTTCGCCCTGCAGGTCGCCGCAAAGGGGGCTGCCGAACAGGAAACCCAAGCCCAGGATCACGAGCGGCCAGGATATTTTTTTCATGACGGACCTCGCTTGTTTTCCTGTTAAATAGATCTCCCCGGAGAATATCTCACCGTCAAATGAAGAAATTCATGTCCGGGGCGCGCCGGCCCTGCAGGAGGAGGTAGGGCGAGCCGATATTGGCCCGGCTGTGGAAAAAACGCAGCTCGCGCGACACTTCGATGACGTGCAGCAGGTAGGAACGCATGGAAGTGGACAGCCGGAACTGCACCGGCCGCGTGACCTCACCGCCCTCGAAGAGGAAGCCGTGGGCGGCGAAGGCCGCCTCCGCCGGCAGGCGGCCGGGCCCCTGGCGCTTGACCAGGTAGACCAGGGCGCCGCGGCCCGCGCGTCCCAGCAGCTGGGCCAGAGAGGCGTTGGACGGCTTGAAGAACAGGTTGGTGAACTGCACGCGGGGAAAAACCCCCTGCTCGTCGCGGAAGCCGTTGCCGGTGGCGGCGCCGCCCTTCTCGAAAGCCGTGCGGATGTCCGCGGCCGCCAGAGCCGCCACCCCCTTGTTGAGCAGGTACTTTTCCGCCGCCGGCGTGCCCTCGTCGTCAAAGGGCACCGAGCCGGGCTGCTCCGCCAGCGCCGGGTTGTCCAGGATGCTCACCCGGCTCGATGCGGCGACGGGGCGCTCGCGCCTGCCGGCACGGTCCAGCTTCAGCCCGGGGGAGAATTCCCTGAGCATCTGGGCCGAGGCCTCGGGTGACATGACGATAAACTCCAGGGTGGCGGGCAGCGTCTCCAGTTCGGCATGCAGGGAGCCCAGGAGGTTCGCCCCCCTGGCGACCAGTCGCTGCGGATCGAAGTTGTGGAAATGAGTACGGTTCTCGGCCAGTTCCAGCTGGTGGTCGCCGGACTGGAAACAGGCCTGGACCTGGAACAGCGTCTTCTTGTACTTGGCCGCGAAACCCAGTGAGTTGGCCAGGTAAACCTTTTTCAGCGCCCGCGAGAATTGGAATCCCTTCAACTTCAATCCCGGGAAGGTCACGAGGCTCTCGCGCAGCCTTTCCCTCAGGTCGGAGGCCTGCGTCTCGTCCCAGGCTTCGATGCCCGGATCGAATATGTCCAGCCTGGACCGGGCCGCGGCCCGGGGCAGCAGCTGGGCGAAATTTTTCTTGCGATCGACCGCCGATCCGCAGGCGAGCTCGGCAAAACAGCGCTTGACCTGGCGGGCATCCGGAGCCGAAAGGCTGAAGCCGAGCGGATCGCCTGTTTCCCGGAATGCCCGCGCCGCCAGGCGGTCGCCCTGCGCCTCATGGACCGCTAGCGGTCCATCGGCACCCGCGATCTCCTGGCGCGCGACCTTTTCCATATAGGCCTCGACGGTCGAGAAGCCGGCCTCGCGCCCGGTTTTAAGGACCGTTTCAAGCATCCTGCCCTCCCCGGGCCCAAAGCTTGGCGATCTTGACGGTGGGCTGGCCGACGCGCACCGGCAGCACCTGGCCGTTCTTCTGGCAATAGCTGGTGCCGCGGTCATACCTGAAATCATCGCCGACCATGGCGATGTCGCTCAGGATCTCACGCAGGCCGCCGCTGACCGTCAACGGGGCGATGGGCGCGGCCAGGCGTCCCTTTTCGATCAGGTACGGCTGGCGGATGCGGAAATAAAAGCGGCCCGAGGCCAGGTCGATGCCGCCATCGCCGAATTCCCTGGCATAGACGCCGAAGGGCGTGGAGGCGACGATCTCGGCCTGCGGGATGCCGCCGGGCTGGACATAGGTGGCGAACATGCGCGGCTGGGGAATGCAAGCGAAATATTCCAGGCGGGCATGCCCGCGTTCATGGAGGCGCAGCCGCTTCTGGTGGGCATAGTCGCTGATGAAGCAGCGCAGCACCCCCCGCTCGACCAGCAGCGGGCCAGCCCGGGGCTCGCCCTCGTCATCGACGGCGACATCCCGAAAGAACGGGTCCCGCTCGTCGCGGCAGAGGATGGTGATGGTTTCCGGGACGATCAGACGACCCAGGTCGGCGCGATGGAACGGCGAAACTCCCTGGTACACGTAATCGGCCTCCAGGGCGTGCCCGAGGATCTCATGGAACAGGATGGCCCCCTCGCCGGCCTGGAGGATGACCGGGACCTGGCCGGAAAAGGCGACGCGGCGGCGGTGCTTCAGGTCCTCCGCCGCCCCGGCAATGCGCTGCGCCAGTCCGTCCAGGTTGAACTTCATTTCCTCCGCGCTACCCTCGCCGACCTCCAGTTCCTCGCCATGGCCCCGTACCCTGAGCTTGGCCGTGACGCTGAAATGGCGGAAGGAGTTCTGGACGTCCTGGCGGCGGGTATTGCGGATCAGCCGGCGCGTGCAGCCGCCACGGAACATGAGCCGCCATTCCTGCGGGTCGAGCCGCTGCAGGAACTTGGTCAGGAAGCCGTTGGCATCCATGATCTCTCCGGCATCGACGGGCAGCCCGAGAGGTTCCGCCGCCAGGCGGCCGCCGGTCTTCCAGGACAGGGCCCGGGCCGCTTCCTCGCGGGATCCGGTTTCCACGGCCCGGCTGCTCCAGCTGCCGTCGAAGCTCCGGGTCAGAACCCCCGACCGCTTCCTGATGGAGAACTCGCGACCGCCGCGGCTGTCCAGAGTGAACTGCATCACCTGGCTCTCTTCGTACAGCTGCACCTTGAACTTGTCCATAAGGAGCCATTCTAACAGAAACTCGAACCCGGCGTAAGGCGGAGGGTTCAGGATGCAAGGAAGAAGAAAGCAATTCGTAGGAATTTAATTCCAAATCCCAAATAAATTCCAAATTCAAAATTCAAATGACCGAAACAAAGAAGTTGAAGAGTTAAAGAGTTCAAGAGTTGAAGGGTTCGGGCATATTCCGATCCTGGGCTGTTAACCCGTCAACCCTTCCACGCTTCAACCCGTCAACAAGCGCTTGCTCTTGGTTTTGGTCATTGGGAAATTGATATTTTTTTGCTTTTTGCTGCTTGGGATTTGGAATTTAGGTCCTGTGAATACCTTTCTTCCACCGTACACCGTTCACCGTTCACCGTACACCGTCCACCGTCCGCAGGGTTCCAGCCGTCCGCGACTTGTGGTATAATGCCCTTTTATCATCCAGCCACGGAGGCCCAATTGGAAACCCAGTCGACCGAGAAGAAGGATATTCGCCCCATCGTCCTCAAGAACGGCATCTTCGTCGTCGGGCACCCGCGCAGCGGCACCTCGCTGGCCTGCCAGCTGCTGCAGAGCGCCGGCGTCGGGTTCCCATCCGACTTCGGCGGAGACGATTACAACAAGTCGGGTTACTTCGAGCTGGAGACCGGCAAGGAACTGGAAAAGAAACTGATCGACAAGGCCATGACCGAGGAGAACGTCCTCGAGCTGAACAAGATCGTCGCGCGTCTCAACGACGGCGCCGGGCTGACCGGGCTGAAGATCGTCCACGTGCCGGCGCTGTTCTTCTTCCGCCACATCGCCAAGGACAAGAAGATGCGCGTGGTCTTCATCTTCCGCAACCCGGCCGACGTCCGCTCGAGCATGTTCAAGCGCGGCATCTCCCAGTTCAAGCTCAGCTGGTTCGACAACAACAACGCCCTGGTCGCCGCCCATGAGAACATTCCCAAGAGCATCGTCATCAGCTACGAAGCCCTGATCGCCGGTCGCCCCGGCATCCGCAGGGCGTTCAAGAAGATCGGCTTCCAGGTCGACATGGGCGTGATCCGCAGGGAAGAGCAGACGCAGAAGAACAGCCGCATCGTGCTGACCGCCGACGAGCAGCGGCTGTACAAGGTCCTGAAGAGACTGGAAAGGGAAAGCTGCCGCTGAACGCGGACGCGGGGAGGCGCGAGAATGGAAAAAAAAGAGGAAAAGATCGAGATCACCGACCTGCATGCCCAGCATGTTTACGCCAATCTGGTGTCATTCAACGTCAATCCCGAGGAGATCTGCCTGGGACTGGGCATCCGTGACGTCAAGGATCCGGCCCGCGTGGCCATCCATACCTATGCCCACCTGACCATCCCCCATTTCCTGCGCTTCGCCGACATGGTCAACAAACAGGTCGAACTGCTGATCGAAAAAGGGGTCATCGCCCGCGAGCCCGAGCAATAAGGGGAATTCTTCAGGCCGCGGGTTTCAGGGCTTTCTTTCCAGAAAATAAGTGTTGAGGATATATTCCGGGGCATAGGAGCGCTTGGCCTGACGCAGCCCCTCGATCCCCAGGTCCTGCTCGCGGTTGACGTACTTGTAGTTCCCGACCAGCGCCTTGGCGGTCTCCCAGTTGATCATCTGGCCGGCCCCCTTGACCTCGGGATCGAACTTCTCAAAATGGACATCGGCCATGTTGGCGCTCAGCGGCGAGAAGATGGAAAAAGCGACGAATTCCCCGCCATGGGAAATCCGCACTCCCTGCAACTCCAGTTCATCGTAATGCTGCATGGCTTTCTTCAGGGCCGATGTTTCATGGCTGAAATCGAGCTCCAGGCAGGTGCGCAGGCGGCACCATTTTTCCGCGAGAGCGAAGCAGGACTCCAGGTCGCCCTTCTCCAGCGCCCGGCTGGAGTAGCCCGGGTACAGGGCCAGGAACTGATTGACCTGGTTGCGCTTCTTGTTCAGCTTGTTGCCCCTCAAGTCGACCAGCTTGCGGGTGGAATAGATATAGTCGCCGTTGTCCGGGTCGAGCTCGACGCGGAAATGGCGTCCCAGATCGGGATTGGCCTGGACGTAGTCGGGATCGACCAGGACGAAATTGCCGCTCTTGCCTTCTCCGCGCAGGCCGTCGGAAACAGCCAGCAGTCCGGCCGGATCCAGGTCCGGCCCCACCGGCATCAGCATCAGGTCATCATGCCCGTTGTAGATCCAGAGACGATCCTCGCTCAGCAGCCAGCGCGTTCGGTAGATCTCCCCCCACATGAAGAGGTTGGCGAAATTGTATTCGCAGAAGCAGGGATCATCCGCCAGCAGCAGCGGCCGGATGATATCGCGGTCGGCCAGCGTCACCGGAGCGAATTCCGCCAGGCGCAGCGGCTTCACGACCCTCCCTCCCCCTGCTTCAGCAGCATCGGGACATGACCCTCCATTTCCGCGAATCCCAACCGCCGGTAAAAAGCCTGCGTCCCCGGCTCGGCCACCAGTCCGATCCAGCCGATGCGGCGGGCGTGCAGCTCGCGGCAGAGGCGACGGATGATCTCCGCGCCGATGCCGCGGCCGCGGAAAGCGCGCAGGACGGTGACATCCTGGATGTAAGCGTCGCTGACGCCGTCGGAAATGGCACGGCCCATGCCGACCATCTCTCCGGCGGCGAAGGCGCCGGCAAAGCAGAAGGATCCCCGCACCAGGGCATCGATCCAGGAATTTCCGTCGGCGGCCTGATCGTTCTCCCGCCACCAGCCGGCCTGGCGGTATAGTTTCTCGACGGCGGCACGCCCAACGGCGCCGAGGATCTTTATTTCAACTTCATCCGGGTTCATCGGCCTATCGGCGGTTTGCATGGAATATGATATCAGAATATCCTCCCCGGGTCAATTCCCGTCCGCAAGCGGCGGCGCGAGCACCCGAGAAATCCCAGCCCTTGCCTTGGCCCGCTTTTTACGGTAAACTGGGGCCTTGATCTTGGAGGTCAACCCATGGCATTCAACCTGAAAGGAAGACATTTTCTGTCCATGAAGGACAACACTCCCGAGGAGATCGATTTCCTCCTGCAGCTCGCCATCAAGCTGAAACAGGACAAGTACGCCGGATTGCGCGGCCGGAACCTGGAAGGCAAGAACATCGCGCTGATATTCGAAAAACCGTCGACGCGCACCCGCTGCGCCTTCGTCGTGGCCTGCGTCGACGAGGGCGCCCATCCCGAGTATCTCGGCAAGGACGACATCCAGCTGGGGAAAAAGGAGACGGTCAAGGACACGGCGCGCGTTCTGGGCCGCATGTTCGACGGCATTCAGTTCCGCGGCTTCAAGCATGAGACGGTGGAGGGCCTGGCGCAATGGGCCGGCGTGCCGGTCTGGAACGGGCTGACCGACCTCTACCATCCCACCCAGGTGCTGGCCGACTTCATGACCGTGCTGGAGGTCAGGGGCCGGCTCAAGGGCATCACCTTCGCTTATGTCGGCGACGGCCGCAACAACATGGCCAACTCGCTGATGATCGGCGCGGCCAAGATGGGCATGGATTTCCGCATCGTGGCCCCGAAGTCGCTCTTCCCGGCACGTGAACTGGTCGCCGAATGCAACGAGTTCGCCAGGGAGAGGAGCGCCCGCATCCTCGTCACCGACGATATCGCCGCCGGCGTCAAGGGCGCCGACGTCATTTACACCGACGTCTGGGCCTCCATGGGCGAGGAAGAACAGATCCCCGAGCGCATCCGGCTGCTCAAGCCCTTCCAGGTCAATCGTTCCCTGTTCGACAAGACGGGCAATCCCGAGTGCACCTTCCTGCACTGCCTCCCCGCCTTTCATAACACGGAAACGAAGCTGGCCGCCCAGTTCCCGGACATCTGCGAGGTCAGCGACGAGATCTTCGAGAGCCGGCATTCCCAGGTCTTCCCCCAGGCCGAAAACCGCGTTCACACCATCAAGGCCGTGATGGTGGCGACGCTGGGCAAATAACCAACAAAGGTTCCACGTTCCACGTTCCACGTTCGAGGACTTTCAGAGTTCTGGGTAAACGCCAGGGTGCAAGGCATTATGCAACCGTACTATGCCGAACTATAATGACTGGTGGCAAGTACGGGATAACGGAAAATAGATCGATCTATTCCCTTACATTCACAATTCGTTTGGCTGGGTTCAGTTTCCTGGCCCTGCTCACGCAACCACTATCACGAGCACTTGTTGTTCTCTTCTCCGCTACCCTACACCTTACGCCCGATGCCGATTTCTGGAAGCTCTTCAACTTGGAACGTGGAACTTGGAACATGGAACGTGGAACTTGGAACGTGGAACGTGGAACCCGGCGCGTGGAACCTCCGGCTTCGCAGCTAGATCTTGGGCGGGGTGGGCCTGCGCAGGCGGATGACGTTCTTCTCGTCCCCAAAGACGCAAAGGCAATCCTTGCCGGAGCTCTTGCCGGCATACATGGCGCGATCGGCCTTGGCCACCAGGTCCTGGGCGTCCCCGGCATCTGCGGGGAACGAGGCGATGCCGATGGTCACGGTGATGGGACCGACCTCATTGTACTCCGGCGAGCTGAACTCGTGCAGGCTGATGGAGCGCATGATGCGCCGGCCGACCGCCACCGCGGCCTTTTCGGGAACCTCGGGCAGGATGACGGTGAACTCGTCGCCTCCGTAACGGGCGACAAAATCGAAACCGCGCACCTCGTCCCGCAGCAGGGAGGCGATCTTGATCAGCACCATGTCGCCGATCAGGTGGCCGTAGCGGTCGTTGATCTTCTTGAAGTCGTCGATATCGATCATCAGCAGCGTCAGCGGCCGGCCGTAGCGCTTCTGGCGGTCGATCTCCAGCCGCAGCACGTGGTTGAAATGACGGTAGTTGCCGATCTGGGTCAGCCCGTCGCTGTTGGAAAGGTCCTTGTAATACTCCCTTTCGCGGGCCATCTGGCGCAGCGCCGACGTCTCGAGCACGCGGTTGACGATCAGCATGACGTGGTCGAACTTCAGGGGCTTGGTGATGAAGTCGGTGGCCCCGGCCTTCATCGACTCCACGGCATACTCGATCGAGGCGAAGCCGGTCATGACCAGGAGCGGGACGTCTTTTCCCGCCTCGCGGATGGACTTGATCAGCGCGATGCCGTCCATCCTGGGCATGACCAGGTCGGAGATCACCAGGTCGAAGTCGTCCGCGGCGATGTGTTCCAGGGCCTGGGCGCCGCCGTCGACCGCCGTGACCGCGAAATCGTGGAATTCCAGGAAATCCTTCAGCGCTTCGCGCACGTTGTCGTCGTCGTCGACGACCAGGATCTTCTTGGCCGGCGGCGCGCTGGAGTCGGGACGGGAAGAGGCCTCGGGACGGGCCCGGTCTTCTTCCTCAACCATTGGCACACCCTTTCCCGGAAAACGTGACCTGCCCAAAAAAGACCATGCTCCTCCCTCCGCCGATAGCCCCATTGTAAGGAAAGAAATCTTTTTTTCAATACCGGGAGCGAGGAAAGGGAAAATTATCCTCCCGGGCCTGCCCCCGACTCGCGGATGAATCCCTGCAGGCCGTGAGCGGCGAGCTTTTCCAGAACCTGGCCGCAGGCGGCCGGGTCCAGGCGCGGGGAGATCAGCTTGAAAAGCCCGTCCTCGGAGGCGACGCGGAAGCCCAGGCCGGGAAAGATCTCCTCGAGGGTCAGGAGCAGGTCCTCGGCGTTCTCCCGGACCGAGAAGGCTCCTGCCTGGACGAAGCCGCCCCTCCCCGCCGCCTCTCCCCCGGCAACCGCGCCGGGTCCCGCCGCCGTCTGGGCGCCGCCCCGGCGCAGCACGCGCAGGTTGACCGCGGCCGTGCCCTTCTCCGCCATATCCAGGCGCTGCGCCGCCTTCTGGGACAGGTCGATGATCCGCCCCTTGAGGAACGGCCCGCGATCGTTGATGCGCACCAGCACGCGCCGGCCATTCTCCAGGTTCTCCACCTCCACCAGGGTGTGGAACGGCAGTTCCGGGTGAGCGGCGGTCAGCTTGCGCATGTCGTAGATCTCGCCGTTGGCGGTGGCCCTGCCCTGAAAATCATCGCCGTACCACGAGGCGACGCCGGTCTGGAAGACGCCGCCGCCGGCAGGAGCGGCCAGGGCCGGAGCGAGGACGGGCCCGGCCGCGGCACGGGGAGAACGGGCGCAGGCGGCCAGGGAAACGAGCAGGGCGCAGGCGGCCAGGGACGGGAGTGCCTTCATGCCAGCAATTATATCATTTTCTTGTAAGTCGGTCGCCGGCTGTTGTATAATAGCGGCGACGGAGGAGCGGAAAATGAACATTGACGATTTGCTGAAGATCAGCGTGGAAAGGACGGCATCGGACCTGCACCTGAAAGTGGGCAACCACCCGGTGATCCGCATCAACGGCTCCCTGCACCCCCTGGTGGAGCTGAAGCGCCTGATGCCCGAGGACACCATCGCCATGGCGTTCGCCATGATGAACAGCGAGCAGAAGGACCGCTTCAAGCGCGATCACGAGATCGACATGGCCTACAGCATCCCCGGCCTGGGCCGCTTCCGCTGCAACGTCTTCTACCAGCGCGGAGCGGTGGGCATGGTGCTGCGCGTCATCCCCACCCAGATCAAGAGCATCTCCGACCTGAACCTGCCGATGGTCCTGGAAAAGATCTCCCAGGAGATGCGCGGGCTGGTGCTGGTCACCGGCACCACCGGCAGCGGCAAGTCCACATCCCTGGCGGCCATGATCGACTACATCAACATCCACCGCGTCGAGCATATCGTCACCATCGAGGACCCGATCGAATACCTGCACCGCGACAAGAAGAGCATCATCAACCAGCGCGAGGTGGGATCCGACACCAATGACTTCGCCAAGGCGCTGCGCAGCGCCCTGCGCCAGGACCCCGACGTCATCCTGGTCGGCGAAATGCGCGACCTGGAAACCATCGAGACCGCCCTGCTGGCCGCCGAGACCGGCCACCTGGTCCTGTCCACCCTGCACACCCTCGACGCCCCCGAGACGGTCAACCGCATCATCTCCATGTTCCCTCCCCACCACCAGAAGCAGATCCGCATCCAGCTGGCCTCGGTCCTCAAGGCCATCATCTCCATGAGGCTGCTGCCGCGCTCCGACGACAAGGGCCGCGTGCCGGCCGTGGAGATCCTGATCAATACGCCGTTCATCCAGGACTGCATCGTCACCCAGGAAAAGACCAAGCTGATCAAGGAGGCCATCTCCCAAGGCATCTCGCAGTACGGCATGCAGACGTTCGACCAGTCGCTCTACTACCTGTACCAGAGGAACTTCATCTCCTTCGACGAGGCGCTGAAATGGGCCAGCAATCCCGACGAATTCAAGCTCAAGAAGATCGGCGTCCAGAGCGCCAAGGACATGTCCATGGAAGAGATGGAGCGGCGCATGTCGGAGATCGGCGGCGGCGCCCCGGACCAGATGCCGGAGGACACCACTCGCGACCATCACCTGCTGGAACTCGACTGATGCTCGCCAACGCCGAGATCCGCCGCGTCTTCTACGAGTATTTCCAGAAGCAGGGCCACCAGCGCGTCCTCTCCTCGCCGCTGGTCCCGGCCAAGGACCCCACCCTGCTGTTCACCAACGCCGGCATGAACCAGTTCAAGGGCGTCTTCCTGCAGGAGGAGAAGCGCGACTACCGGCGCGCCGTCACCATCCAGAAGTGCATGCGCGTCTCGGGCAAGCACAACGACTTCGACGAGGTGGGCCGCACCGAGTTCCACCACACCTTCTTCGAGATGCTCGGCAATTTCTCCTTCGGCGACTATTTCAAGGAGCCGGCCTGCCTTTATTCCTGGGAACTGCTGACAAGGCACTATCGCCTGGCGCCCGAGCGCCTTTGGATCACCGTTTTCCGTGATGACGACGAGGCATTCCGCATCTGGGAGGAGCGCATCGGCGTCCCGCGGGCGCGCATCCAGCGCCTGGGGGAAAAGGACAACTTCTGGCAGATGGGCGACACCGGCCCCTGCGGCCCCTGCTCGGAAATCCACTACGACCGCGGCCCGGAGTTCGGCCCGCCGGAATTCGTCGACGGCAACCGCCGCTTCGTCGAGATCTGGAACCTGGTGTTCATGCAGTTCAGCCGCGACGCGACCGGGACGCTGCAGCCGCTGCCCGCCCCCTCCATCGACACCGGCATGGGCATGGAGCGCCTGGCCGCAGTGCTGCAGGGCGTCAGCAGCAACTACCGCACCGACCTGTTCGCGCCGATCATCGAGCGCGCCGCCGAGCTGGCCGCGGTCGACCGTGAGGCGCCCGCCCGGCAGGTCGATCTCAACGTGGTGGCCGACCATGTCCGCGCCCTGACCTTTCTCATCGCCGACGGCATCATGCCGGCCAACGACGGCCGCGGCTACGTGCTGCGCCGCCTGCTGCGCCGCGCCGTCAAGCACGGCAGGTCGCTGGGCCTGCAGGACGCTTTTCTGCACCAGCTCAGCGGCAGGGTCGTGGAGGTGATGAAGCCCTTCTATCCGGAGCTCGAGCCCGCCCGCGACTTCATCGCCAGGGTGATCGCCATGGAGGAGGAGCGCTTCCAGCGCACCCTGGCCAACGGTCTGAAGATCTTCGATGACCTGCTGGCCGCGGCGCTCGAAACGAAGCAGGAAACGCTTTCGGGGACCGACCTGTTCCGCCTCTCCGACACCTACGGATTTCCCCTGGATTTCGCCCGGGACCTGGCCATGGAGAAGGGCGTGGGCATCGATTTCGACGCCTTTCAGCTGGCTCTGAAGGAGCAGAAGGAACGCTCGCGGCTCAGCCTGCAGGAGAAGCGCCGCGAAACCGCCGCCCTGCCCGGGATCGAGCGCTGGCACAGCGAATTCGTCGGTTACGACGACCTGCAGGCCGAGGCCGTGCTCCGGGCCGCCTATGTCGACGGCCGCCAGGCCGAGACCGTCGCTTCCGGCCAGACGGGCATCCTGGTCTTCGACCGCACCCCTTTCTACGCCGAAAGCGGCGGCCAGGTCGGCGACAGCGGCCGCGGCCGCGGCAGCGAGGCCTATTTCACGGTGCGCGACACGAAGAAAACCGCCGCCGGCGCGATCCTGCACGAGGTGCAGGTGCAGGAGGGCACCCTGAAGACCGGCGATTCCGTGCGGCTGGAGGTGGACGCTTCCCGCCGCCGGCAGATCGCCGTGCACCATACGGCCACCCACATGCTGCACGCCGCGCTGCGCGAGGTCCTGGGCCTGCACGTCAAGCAGGCGGGATCGCGCGTCGCTCCCGACAAGCTGCGCTTCGATTTCACCCACTTCAGCGCCGTGAGCGCCGACGAACTGGAAAAGGTCGAGAGCGCCGTCAACGAAAAGATCCGCGAGAACCTGCCCGTGGCCCGGCGCACGCAGCCTTACGAGGAGGCCATCCGTTCCGGCGCGATGGCCATCTTCGAGGAAAAGTACGGAGATACCGTGCGCGTCGTCTCCATGGGGGATTTCTCCAGCGAGCTGTGCGGCGGCACCCACTTGCAGGCCAGCGGCGAGATCGGCCTGTTCAAGATCATCGCTGAAAGCTCGATCTCTTCGGGCATCCGCCGCATCGAGGCGCTGGCCGGCGAGGCCGCTTATCGCCACGTGGCGCGCGGCCAGGCCCTGCTGCAGGGGCTCCTGGCCCATTTCGGACAGAAGCCCGACGGTCTGCTGGATTTCCTCAAGGGGCTCGAAGCCCGCGCCAGGGAAAGCGAAAAAAAAATGAAGAAAGCAGCGCCGGGCGCCCCGGGCACCCCGGCCGCCCCTCCGGACATCGCCGGGCTGATCCGGGACGCGCAACCCATCGCCGGCGTCCCGGTCGTGATCGCCTCCCTGCCCGACGCCGACCGCGAGGCCCTGAGCGCCCTGGCCGACGAGATCAAGAACCGCAGCCGCGGCGTGGCCGTCCTTTTTTCCAGCGGCGATGGGCGCTCGCATGTCGTGGCTTCGGTCTTCAAGGACTTGACAGCCAGATTCAACGCGAATATAATCATTAAAAAGGTCGCCCCCCTGGTCAACGGCAAGGGCGGCGGCCGCAGCGACTTCGCGCAGGCCGGCGGCGACGCCGTCGCCGACCCGGAAGAGTTGAAGGAGCGCATCGGCCGCGTCCTGCAGGAGGACCATGAAGCGTAGCCTCATTGTTTTCTGCGGCGCCTGGCTCGCCGGCGGCATGCTTTTCGCCGGGCTGGTCGTCCGCCAGGACAAGAACGGCCACATCGTCCTCACCAACACCCTGGACCGCTCAGCGGGTGGCCGCGACGGGGTCACCATTCTGCCATCCGCCCGCTCCCTTGCCGTGCCGGCGCATTACAAGGACAAGATCCAGACCCTGGCCCAGAAGCATGACATGCGCGAAGACCTGGTCATCGCCGTGGCCCGGGCCGAGTCGAGCTTCAATCCCTTCGCCGTATCGCCCAAGGGCGCCGTGGGCATCATGCAGCTGATGAGAGACACGGCCCGGCAGTACGGCGTCATCAACCGCTACAACGCCCACGAGAATATCGAGGCCGGGGTGCGGCACCTGAAGTACCTGTACGAAAAATACCGCGGCAACATCCCCCTCACCCTGGCCGCCTACAACGCGGGCGAGGAGGCCGTCAGCAAACACAACGGCGTCCCGCCCTACCGCGAGACGCGGAATTACATCCAGCGCGTGATGTCCATGATGGGCATGAGCACCGCCTCGTCGACGCCGGCACCCACCAGGACCAGGATCTACAAGTACACGGACGATGAAGGCAGGACCATCATCACCGACACGCTTCCCGCCAGGATCGGCGGCCGCCTCGAAGTCCTCAATTAGGATACCCGTTGCCTGAACACAGTTCCGAACCGCTGGCGGGCTTGGGCAGGAGCGTGCTTCTCGGCGGCGGTGCCTCGGGCATTCTTTCCATTTTCCCGGGGCTGAACCTGCTCAACCTGTTTTTCATGACCTGGATCGTCCTGGGCGCCGGGCTGACCGTCCACCTGCTCTATCGAACGAACCCGGTGCTGCGCCGCGGCGACGCGCTTCTGGCCGGGGCCCTGAGCGGCCTCGTCGGCGGGGGGTTCTTTGCCTTCCTGGGCTTTCTCTCGATCATCGGCATGGACCAGGAGAAGCTGGAGCGCATGATCGATTCGGCCCGGGCCATCGCGCCGTACCTGGCGAGCGAGCAGACCGCCGCCATGGCCGCCGGTCCATTCAAGGCCATGATGGCCCTGGCCATCGGCATGTTCCTGCTGCTGGCCATCGTCGCCGGGGGGCTCGCCGGCCTGGCCGCCCGCCGGCTGCTGCGCCCGGCCGCCAACGGCAAACGATGAACAAGGTCCACGTCATCGTCAATCCCTTTTCCGCCCGCGGCCGCACCCTGAGGCGCTGGGATGCGATCCGCGAAGCCATCCGCGCCCATTTCCGGGAATTCAAGTTCAGCTTCACCGAAAAGCCCCTGCAGGCGACCGAGATGGCCCGCGAGCTGCTGAACGACGGCTTCGACCTGCTCATCGGCGTCGGCGGCGACGGCACGCTGAACGAGATCAGCAACGGATTTTTCCACGCCCGCTCGGGACAGGCCATCAACACCGATGCCGCGGTGGGCATCATCCCCTCGGGGACCGGCTCCGACTTCATCCGCTACATGAAGCTCCCCAGGGACTTCGGGAAGTCCGCGGCGCGCATCAAGAACGCCAGGAACCGCAGGATCGACATGGGCCGGATCACCTATGGCGGCGGCAACGGCCCCCGCACGCAGTATTTCATCAATGTCGCCGACTTCGGCCTGGGCGCGGAGGTCATCCGCAACGTCTCCGCCATCGGCTCCGCGAATCGCGGCGCGCTCACCTACTACCGCGGCCTGCTGTCCACCATGATGAAATACCGCAGCAAGAAGGTGCGCCTGACCATCGATGGCGGCGAAACCCTGCAGGGCGAGTACATGATCGGCGCCGTGGCCAACGGGCGCATTTTCGGCGGCGGCATGGTCATCGCCCCCCGGGCCGAGCCCGATGACGGCTACTTCGACCTGGTGCTCATCGACCCGATGGGCAGGCTCGAGATCCTGGCCAATTCCCGCCTGCTGTACGCCGGAACGATCGAGCGCAACCCCAAGGTCCACATCCTGAAAGCCAGGCACATCCAGGTGGAATCGTCCGACGAGGTGCACATCGAGTACGACGGCGAATTGGGGGAGACGCTTCCCGCCGAGTTCACCCTCGTCGAAAAGGCCCTGAATTTCAGGGTTTGATCATGTCCACGGGCATCCGGAAAACCAAGAGCGCCGGCCTGCTCTTGCTGGTTCTGCTCGGCCTGGCGGCCTGCTCCCGCCGGGAAAGCGGCACTGCCGCGGCTGCGGTCATGCACCGGCCGCGGCTGAAAGCGATCATCGTCCCCCAGCCTTCTTCCCTGCTGCCGCACGAGGGATTCAGCTACGTCGACGGCCAGCTCAGCGACGCCGTCTTCAACAACCTGGTCTACGCCGATCACAAGGGCAGCCTGGCCCCCGAGCTGGCCGAGAGCTGGGAGGTCTCGGCGGATCACCGCGTGTACACCTTTCACCTGCGGCGGGGAGTGCGCTTTCATGACGGGCGGCTTCTCACCGCCGCCGACGTTCTCTTCACCCTGGAGAACCTCATCGCCAAGACCCAGGGCCGGTTCGTCGAGACCCGCTTCATCGAGGGTCACGAGGATTTCCTGGCCCGGCGCTCCGCTCACGTGCGCGGCATCCTTGTCCTGGACGATCATACCGTGCAGGTGCGCCTCAATGCCGAGTTCAAGTTCTTCCTGCCGTTCCTGGCCGCCGAGTACACGGCGATCCTCCCCGCCGACCTGGCCGGCAAGAGCGAGGAGGAGTTTCGCTGGCACCCGATCGGCACGGGCCCCTTCCGCCTCGCCGCCAGCGGCAACCGAACCGTCGGCTCCCGGCAGTACCTCGTCTTCAGCCTGGAGAAGACCAAGGGCTACTTCGCCCCCACCGGCAATATGGAGGCCATCGACTTCTATTCCAGCAACACATCCATCGCGAGCGCCGATCTCGATCAATTTGACCTCGTGTTCGTTTCCGACAGCGAGATGCTCGAGTTGTCGATGCACCCGGGGCTGACGATCATCAATTCATCCCCCACCATCCTCAATTTCCTGATCCTGAATCCCGGGGAGAATGACCTCATGCGGCAGCGCCAGGTCAGGCAGCTGATCCTTCACGCCATCAACCGCGAGGAGCTCGTGCGCCAGGTCTTCCAGAACCAGGCACTGCCCGCCCATTCCATGCTGCCCTTCGGGCTGCTGGGGCACAATCCCTACCACCGCCTGGAGTATTCGCGCGCCGCCGCCATCCGCGCCGGGCTGCCCCCGGGGAAGATCCCCTTCACCCTGCTGACGGTGAGCAAGGACAAGCGCGGGCAGGTGGGCGAATTCGTGCGCCGCGAACTGGCCCGGTTCGACGTGGACGTGAAGCTGGTCGTCATGGACGACCAGTACGATTACTTCACGCGCGCCGTCTACGAGGCCGACGGCAGCATCATCATGGGGGGCATCCCGGACTACCCCGCCGCCTTCCATTTCCTCTCGCACCTGGTGGAGCCCAACGGGTATTACAATGTCCGCAAGTTCTCCCTGCCCGGGCTGCAGGCCAAGATCGCCAAGCTGCCCACCTTGGACACGGTGAATGAGGCCCGCATGCTGGCCGAGATCCGCGCCGATCTGGAGAACGAGGCGCTGTACATCCCGCTGTACCACTTCTCGAATTTCATCGCCTTGCGCCCCCGCGTCAAGGCCATCACGTTCAAGTATGGCGAGGTCGCCGACCTGGCCCGCCTGGAGGTCACCGAATGAACCCGTCGCTCAACCGCATCAAGGACTCGCTGCTGGCCGGCCAGCCGATCGTGCAGATCGTTTCCTTCGAGGAGAAGCGCGTCGAGGGCTTCCTGAAAAAGCTCTGCCAGCAGACGCTGAAGAACCAGAACGTTTATTCCTGGGACAGCCGCAACGGCCTCAGCCTGGGCGAGACGCCCGTGCCCGACAGCGCCCTCCCGGCGCGGGCCCTGGACGCGGCCCTGGCGGTCAGGGAACCGGCCTTCTTCATTTTCAAGGACCTGACGCCGAGGCTGCGCGATTCGCTGGACCTGATCCGCCAGGTGCGCGAGTGCTACCTGCAGTTCAAGAACAGCCGCAAATTCCTCTTTCTGCTGTCCCCCGACGACTTCCTGCCGGCGAGCCTGAAAAAGGAGATCGACATCATCCAGTTCGATCTGCCCGATTACGATGAGCTGGAGACCCTGTTCAGCAAGTTCCTGGACTCGCTGGCCAAAGCCGGCGCCCAGGTGCAGCTCAGCGAGGAGGAGAAGAGGAATTTCGTCACCGCCGTGCAGGGGCTGACCCTGGACGAGGCCTACAAGGCCTACATGAAGGCCTTCCAGGGGCAGTCCCGCATCCACATCGGCATGATCGAAAAGATCCACCTGGAAAAGAAGCAATTGATCCTGAAGGAGAACGTCCTGGAATATTTCACCCACGTCCTGACCCTGGAGGACATGGGCGGGCTGGACAAGCTGAAGGACTGGCTGCTGAAAAGGAAGAAGGCCTTTTCCAAGGAGGCGCGCGAATTCGGCCTGGACAAGCCCAAGGGCATCCTGACCATGGGCGTCACCGGCTGCGGCAAGAGCCTGGCCTCCAAGGTCATCGCCACGCTGTGGAACCTGCCGCTGTTCCGCATGGACATGAACCTGGTCTACTCGGGCATCGCCGGGGCGCCCGAGGACGTCTTCGCCCGCTCGCTGAAGACCATGGACTCGGTGGCGCCGGCCATCCTGTGGATCGACGAGATCGAGAGCGGCATCAGCGACAAGTCATCGGACAGCTCCTCCTCGCGCATCCTGGGCTACTTTCTGACCTGGATGCAGGAGCACACGTCGGAGATCTTCATCGCCGCCACCGCCAACCGCATCGACCTGCTGCCGGCCGAGCTGCTGCGCCGCGGCCGCTTCGATCAGATCTTCTTCATCGACCTGCCCACGCGCAAGGAACGCGAGGAAATCTTCAAGATCCATTTGACCAAGCGCGGCAACGACCTGGGTGACTACAACATCCCGCAGCTGGCCCAGATCACCAAGAACTGGTCGGGCTCGGAGATCGAGCAGGTGATCATCTCCGGCATGTACGAGGCCTTCGCCGACAACCGCAAGCTGAAGGAGGACGACCTCTTCGTCATCTTCGGCTCCTCGGTGCCGCTGGCCACGACCATGGAGGAACAGATCAAGAAGGTGCGCAGCTGGGCGCACAACCGCGCCGTGCGGGCCACGACCGACAAGGAATACTGAAGGCGGAGTTCGATGTTCCACGTTCGACGTTCGACGTTAGCGGCAATTCAGCAATCTTTTTGGATATCGTCCAGAGCTTTGCCAACATCGAACATCGAACTTCGAACGTCGAACCTGGATTCATTTGCCTTGAAAGTCCGATGAGCAACGCTCCGCCGCGCTTCGCCTGCGACGTCATGCTCGGGAGCACGGCCAAATGGCTGCGCATGCTGGGCATCGACACGTTCTACGACAACCGGGCCGCCGACGCCGACCTGAAAAGGCTGTGCCGCGAGGAGAAGCGCATCCTGCTGACCAAGGACAGGGCGCTGTACGGGTCGATGCCCGCCGGAGCCGGCCGGCTGGTCGCAGCGGTTCATCTCCGGGAACAGCTGGAGGAGATCGTCGGTGCTTTCCGCCTGGACCGCTTCGACCTGCCGCCGCGCTGCTCCGTGTGCAACGGCGAGCTGGCGGAGATCGCAAAAGAACGGGTGCAAGACCTGGTCCCGCCCTACGTCTTCCGCACCCAGGAGCGCTTCCAGCGCTGCGCGCTATGCCGCAGGCTCTACTGGCCGGGGACGCACCTCGAGCGCATCGTCGATCGCATCGCGAAGATCAGGAAAACTTGCGAGTGATCAGCGTGGCCTGGTAGGCGGCGCCGAAGCCGTTGTCGATGTTGACCACGGAGATGCCGCCGGCGCAGGAGTTGAGCATCGCCAGCAGCGCCGACAGGCCGGCGAAATTGGCCCCGTAGCCCACCGAGGTCGGCACGGCGATGACCGGCGTCGAGGTCAGTCCGGCGACGACCGAGGGCAGCGCCCCCTCCATGCCGGCCACGGCGATGATCACCGTGGCGCGGTTCAGCCTGGCGCGCAGGCTCAGGACGCGGGCCAGGCAGGCGATGCCCACGTCGTACTCCCTGTCGGTGCGGTTTCCCAGGTAGAGGGAAGAGACATAGGCTTCCTCGGCGACCCTTTCGTCCGAAGCGCCGGCCGACAGGACCAGGACCCGGCCCTTGTGGGTCGCCACGGGCCTGCGCCCGCAGGTGACGACGCGGGCGGCATCATGGTAGCGAAGGAAAGGGAATTCCTTTTTCAGCTCCGCGAAGCGGAGGGCGTCGACGCGGGTAACCAGCAGGTCCTCGCCCATCTCGCCGAATTTGCCGATGATGCGCCGCAACTGCTCCAGGCTCTTCCCCTGCCCGAAAATGACCTCGGGGATGCCGCGACGCAGGCGGCGGTGGAAGTCCAGCTTGATGCTCCGCTCGTCGCTGAAGGGAAAGTTTTCCAGGAAAGAGAGGAGATCCCTTTCCGCAAGCTCCCCGCGGCGCAGGGCGCTAATCTTTCGCTTCAGGATTTCCTTCATGGAGCGGAGGGGAGGCCGGCGCCTGCGGCACGGGGCCGGCCGGGCGCAGCCGTTCGCGGTACTTTCTCTGCCGCTGGAAAAGCGGGTGCGGCCGGTAGGGGAACTTCACCGTCTGCGGGTCGATGCCGATGACGTTCTGCCAGCGGTTGTTGCCCAGGCCGGCATGGAACGCAAGCTCCAAATACGGCACGTCATCGGGGTTGAAGCCCATCACATGGGTGGCCAGGGCGTCGGCGGCCACGGCATCCTCGGAGGCGACGGCGAAGCCGTGGAACACCGGGCTGCCCTTGATCGGACCCTTGCCCTCCATGCCGTACAGCCCGTCGATGAGCACAAGGGATGGCGTGATCTGCTTCAGCAGGGCGACGAAGTTGCGATTTGCGCACTGCACCAGCTGGAAGTACCTCTCGCTCTGCGTGAAATTGATGCGCTTCATTTCCTGGGCCGAGGCGCCGAACATGAGCACGCGCTGCTCGGGCTTGACGAAACCGACCAGGTTGGGGATGGACAGGGAGACCGGAAAGATGTTGTGGGTCTTGGGCGGCACCACCGAGACCAGGTAGTCGGACGGAAAGCGGCAGTACTGCACCTGCTGCGGCCCGCTGACGGTCTCGATGTCCAGCGTGTGCTCGTGGGGCAGCTCGTCGAGGTTGCTGAGCCTCGCCCCCTGCATCTCCACCTCCTTGTACTTGAACTTGTAGAAGATGTCCCAGGTGGTCTTGGCGGAGAAAAAGGCCCCGTCGGAGCCCTCGATGACGGTGATCGGGCCGACGGCGAACTTGTCTCGCAGGTAATGGATCAGCGAATCGACCGTCTCGTAGTGGGTGTTGGCGTAAATCTCCTTGGCCCCGGACAGGTTGATCTTGATGGCCACCCGGTCGCCGGCGCGCAGGGAAAGGAAGGGCGCGATCTGGTCCATGATCTTGGGGACGAACTCGTTCTGCTTGGTCTCCTTGATCAGTACGATCTCTTTGCGTTTCATGAGGCCGGCCCGGAAGGTTCGAGCATCAGAGCCTGTTTCGCCCGGGGGTCATGGGTCCTCGTGCCAGCCGGAACTAGGCCGTGATCCGCAAGCGGATCCCGAAGACGCCGAGCCGAATCTTCTTCATCTGAACCTCCAGGGGGGCACATTATATCATTAATGATTTCTGAATTCAAAGCCACGGCCGGCCCCGGTTCAATGGCGGCGCAGGAAGAACAGCAGCAGGAACAGCGTCCAGAATGCCCGGAAGCCCCAGCGCCACAGCAGGGGTCGCCTCTCCTTGAGATGATGGTACAAAAGGGCCAGGGCGAAGACGACCAGCTGGACGGCCAGGAAGAGGAGCAGGGCGGGGAAAACGGTCAGCGAGCCGGCGAAGAGCGGCTTCAGGCCCCTGCCGAAGACGGAGCTGAAGATGATGAACAGGTGCAGGACGTACACGAAGAGCGACTCGCTCCCGGCCCGCTTCAGCAGATCCAGGAAGGGGCCGCGCCAGCGGCGCAGCAGCAGGTCGCACAGGCATAGCAGCAGGAAAACGGCGCCGATCTTGTTCAGCACTCCGCTCCAGAAAAGCTCGGTCCGGGTGACACCCGCTCGCGAAAAGAAAAAGAACCAGGGAAACAGGAGCAGGCCGGCGATCAGCAGCAGAAGGAAAAATTGCTCCTTTTCCATCCGCACATACAGGAAGGCGGCCACGATGCCGAGACAGAGAAAGCCCAGCCAGGGGAAAAGGGGGAACATCGAGACGCGGTAATCGAGGTAGGGGTCGACGAACGGATGCAGGCGGATGGTCTTCGTCACTTCCGGCAGCAGGAAGAAAAGCGCCCCGGCCACGGCCGCCGCCAGCGCGACCGCCCGCTCGTTCTTCAGCAGCGCGGCCAGCAGCGTGAACAGCAGCAGGCCGACCCCGATGCACTGCAGGATGTCGGCCTTCAGGAAGTCCCCGGCCTGGCCCCGGGACACGAACGCCAGGGTCTTGCGCAGCGAGAAGAACGGCAGGTGGATCCAGTAGCCGACGGCGATGACGAAGAGTATTCGCCTCAGGCGCCGGACAAAGGACAGGTCGAGGCGCAGGTAATTCTGGCGCTTGTTGTGGAAGGAAAGGAAGGCCGCGAAACCGGCGACAAAGAGGAATCCCGGCGCCACGAAGCCGTGAAACAGCTCGTGAAACCTGAACCACGGTTCCTGGCGCACGGCCGGCAGCAGGTAGGCGCGGAAGAGATGCCCCTGGATCATGAAGAACAGGACGATGAAGCGGAAAAGATCGACGGAGTCCACGCGCCTCACGGGCCCGGCGTCGGCGTTCAGCCATTTTTCCCATTTCATCGTCGTTGGCCCATGGTAGCGAAAACGGCGGCAAAAATCAATCGCCTTGCAAGAAAATCCCCCGGGGAATGTTGCCGGAATGTGCAAAACCATCGCGCCCGGAAAATCGTAGAACGGATTTGCACCGAGTCGAGGCCGTTCATGGCGAAAACAGGCATTTCCAGGAGGATATCGTGAAACTGAAAGGCGGCAAGAAAAAATGGATCATTCTGCTGGCGGCCGTGCTGCTGATCGCGGCGCTGGCCTGGTTTCTGGCCACGAAGGGAGAAACGGCCCAGGGCCGCTACGTCATGACTCCGATCGATCGCGGCGACCTGGAGGCCGTCGTTTCCTCGACCGGCACGCTCGGCGCCGTGACCACGGTCCAGGTCGGCACCCAGGTATCCGGACGCATCGCCAAGATCTACACCGATTTCAACCAGATCGTGAAAAAAGGCGACTTGGTCGCCCTGCTGGACACCTCGGGGCTGCAGATGGCCGTCTCGGAGGCCGAGGCGTCCCATGCCAAAGCCCAGGCCCAGATGAAGCAGGCCAAGCAGGACCTGGAGCGCGCCCGCTACCTGTTCCAGGAGAACATCAAGACCAAGAACGACCTCGAGCAGTCCCAGGTCAACTACGAACTGGCCGTGGCCACCGTGAAATCGGCCAAGTCCGGCCTGGAGCGCGCCCGCATCAACCTCGGCTACGCCTCCATTTACACCCCCATCGACGGCATCGTCATCTCGAGAAACGTCGACGTCGGCCAGACCGTGGCCGCCAGCCTCTCCTCGCCCACCCTGTTCCTCATCGCCAACGACCTGGAAAAAATGCAGATCCTGGCCGACGTCGACGAGAGCGACATCGGCCAGATCCAGAACGGCCAGGAAGTGCGCTTCACCATCCAGGCCCAGCCCGGCCGCACCTTTTCCGGCCAGGTCAGCCAGATCCGCCTGGAACCGACCACGGTGAACAACGTGGTCAACTATACCGTGGTCATCAACGTGGCCAACAAGGAAGGGCTCCTGCTGCCGGGCATGACCGCCACCATCGACTTCATCGTCGGCCAGGCCAGAAGCGTCCTGCGCGTGGCCAACGCCGCCCTGCGCGTCAAACCCACGGAAGACATGCTCGCCGGCCTGCGCAAGGAATTCGCCGCCCGCACGGCGGGGCGGCCGGGAGCGGCCGCCGCCGAGGGTTCAGGGCAGGCTCCGGCGATGACCAACGGCCCGCCCATGCCCGGCGCCAACGGCAGCGGCCGCAGCCGGCCCAAGGACATGGCCCTGCTCTGGTATCTCGACGCCTCGGGCAGCGTGAAGGCGGCCCGGGTCAGGACGGGCATCAGCGACGGCCAGATGACCGAGATCCGGACCGATGAGCTCAAGGAGGGGATGGAGGTCATCAAGAGCATCAACCTGACCGCCAAGGAACAGGCCGCCGGCAGGATGCCGCGCATGAGGATCCTGTGACCCGCCCCGGGAAGGCCGCATGAGCGACCCGCAAGCCGTCATCCGCACCACCCGCGTCGGCAAGATCTACGACAGCGGTGAAATCCAGGTCGAGGCGCTGAAGGGGATCGACCTGCGCATCGAGCCCGGCGAGCTGGTGGCCATCATGGGTGCGTCGGGATCGGGAAAATCGACCATGCTCAACATCCTCGGCTGCCTCGACCGCGCGACCAGCGGCGACTATTTCCTCGACGGCATCCACGTCAACGATCTGGCCCCCGACCAGCTGGCCGACATCCGCAACCGCAAGATCGGCTTCATATTCCAGGGCTTCAACCTCCTTTCGCGCACCAGCGCCTTCGAGAACGTCGAGCTGCCCCTGCTGTACTCGCGGCACCTGGAGGGGCAGGACCTGGCGGCACTGACACGCCGGGCATTGGAGCGGGTGGGCCTGGCCGACCGCATGCACCACTTCCCCAACCAGCTCTCCGGCGGCCAGCAGCAGCGCGTGGCCATCGCCCGCGCCCTGGTCAACCAGCCGGCCATGGTGCTGGCCGATGAGCCGACCGGCAACCTCGACACGCGCACCAGCATCGAGATCCTGGCCACCTTCCAGGAATTGAATCGCCAGGGCATCACCATCATCCTGGTCACCCACGAGCACGACATCGCCGACTACTGCAAGCGCATCATCGAGTTCCGCGACGGGCGGATCATCCGCGACCAGAAAGTGGCCGAGCCCCGCGCCGCCGCCCGCGACCTGGAAACGGGCCACTGGCAGGCCTCCGGCCTGGGAGAACGCCCATGAAATGGAAGAACCTGATCAAGGTGGCCTTCAAGTCGATCGTCAAGAACAAGATGCGCACCCTGCTGACCATGCTGGGCATCATCATCGGCGTCGCCGCCGTCATCGTCATGGTGGCCATCGGCAAGGGAGCCGAGAAGCGCATCCAGGACCAGATCGCCAGCATGGGCACCAACCTGCTGACCATCTTCCCCGGCTCCATGCAGTCGCGCGGCGTGCGCATGGGGCCGGACTCGGGCGTGCAGCTGACCCTGGAAGACGTGGAGCGCCTGAAGCGCGACGCCACCCTGGTCCAGGCCGTCTCGCCGATGGTGCGCAGCGGCGCCCAGCTCATCGGCGGCAGCGGCAACTGGAATACGAGCGTCTGGGGCGTTTCCGAGCAGTACCTGGAGATACGCGACTGGACCCTGAGCTCCGGCGAGTTTTTTTCCAGCGCCGATATCCGCGCCCAGAACAAGTCCTGCGTCGTCGGCCAGACCATCGTCAAAAACCTGTTTGCCGGCGATGACCCGGTCGGCCAGCAGCTGCGCGTTCGCAACGTGCCGTTCCGCATCATCGGCGTCCTGCAGGAACGGGGACAAAGCTCATTCGGCATGGACCAGGACGACCTGATCATCGCCCCCTACTCCACCGTAATGACCCGCCTGAGCGGCCATGCGCACGTCAACCAGATCCTGGTGCGCGCCGTTTCGCTGGAGCAAATGGACCAGGCCCAGGCCGAGGTCACCCGGATCATGCGCGAAGCGCACAGGATTCCCGAGGGCGGCGACGACGACTTCACGGTGCGCAACCAGACCGACATCGCCGCCACCGCCCAGGAGACCTCCAGCGTCCTGACCATGCTGCTGGCCTCCATCGCCAGCATCTCGCTGCTGGTGGGCGGCATCGGCATCATGAACATCATGCTGGTCTCGGTCACCGAGCGCACCCATGAGATCGGCATCCGCATGGCCATCGGCGCCCGCGGCCGCGACATCCTGGTGCAGTTCCTCATCGAGGCCGTAGTACTCAGCCTTTCGGGAGGGCTGATCGGGGTGCTGATCGGCTTTTTGGCCACCTGGATCGTCAACATGGCCACCGACTGGATCACGGTCATCTCGCCGACCAATGTCCTGCTCTCCTTCGGCTTCGCCGGCGCGGTGGGCATCTTCTTCGGCTACTACCCGGCGCGCAAGGCGGCCGCCCTCAATCCCATCGAGGCGTTGCGCTACGAATAGTCCCGCGCCGCGGCGGCCAGAAACCGCTGACCCGGTGTGCATCTCTTTTCGCAGGGCGATCGCCCAACAGGCTGTGACCCATCCCTTGTTGCCATCCGCGATCCCTTCCCCTCCGGCGGGGAGTTGCGCGAGACTGCTTTTTTTATTACTATTAAAAGGAAATGGAAAAGAAAAAAAAGCGGCTGAAGCGTCTGCGGGTGGCGCTGGCCTACAACTCGTACGAAGAAAGCCAGCATGAGGCGGTCCCCGGCGACAGCAGCTCGGGTCATGATCTGCGGGTCATGATCCGCCGCATGGCCCGGACGTTGCGCGGCCTGGGCCATGACGTCTCGGTCCTGCACCTGGCCGACGACCTGACCAAGCTCCAGCGCAAGCTGAACTCCATTCGCCCCCACGTCGTGTTCAACCAGTACGATGACGTCGTCCATGGCGCCCTCTACGAGATGCGCTTCGCCGCCTTCATCCGCATGCTCGGTTATCCCATCACCGGTTCGCCCGCGCTGGCACTGGGCTTGAGCCGCGACAAGTACATGGCCCTGAGCCTGATGAAAGGGGCCGGCATTCCCATTCCGCCCGAGACCACCCTCCTGGAAAAGGTCTCCGATATCGACCGCCACAAGCTGCATTTTCCACTCATTGTCCATCCCGGCCAGGAGCACGCCGGCATCGGCATGGAGCGCGATTCGGTGGTCCACAGCAAGAAGGCGCTCATCGAAAAGACCCGCGAGATCATCCGCTCCTACCAGCAGCCCGCCCTGGTGCAGGGTTTTCTGCCCGGCCGGGAGTTCAACGTCGGCATCCTGGGCGGCCGCCGGCTGCAGGTCATGCCGCTGGCCGAAGTGGACTATTCGCGATTGCCGGAGGGGATCCCGCCCATCATGTCCTACGCGGCCAAGTGGGTGGAGACATCGATCGAGTTCAAAAGGACGCGGGTCATCTGCCCGGCCCAGGTCGAGCCCAAGCTGGCAAAACTCATCAGCGATACCGCGGTCAAGGCTTTCCGCACCATCGGCGGCTGGGGCTATGGGCGCGTCGACATCCGCCTGGACGAAATGGGGCTGCCGCACGTGCTGGAGGTCAATTGCAACCCCTGCCTGGACGAAGGCATCGGGCTGGCCCGCTCGGCCGAGCAGGCGGGGATCAGTTATCCCGAGTTGATGCAGGCGGTGATCAAGGCCGCCTTCGAGGGACCGCCCTATGACATACACCTGCCGATCTTCATTCCGAAACCAGGGGCGGCAGGACGGGGATCCGCCTCCCGGAGCCGTCAGCCGGTCAAGCGTCCGGTATAGGCGTAGTCCAGCGCCAGGGCGACGGCCAGCGAGACGACATCCATGACCCGCTCCCCTTCCTGCCCGGGGCGGTAGGAGAGTTTCAGGGCCAGGGAGCGCGATTCCAGCTTGCGCAGGATGGCCGCGGCCTCGTGCTCGCTCAGCTCCGACCAGAGCACCACGCGCTCGAGCAGCCGCGTGTGGAGCTTGCGGAACAATCCCGCCGCCGGGCGCAGCTGGCTGCCGCGCGCCGGCGGGAACACCTCGCGCAAACGGTCGTCGACATAGCCGCGGGCGGCCCGCCGGTAGCGCTTCGCCTTTTTCCCGTACTGATCGGCGAGCGGCATGGTCATGCTCTCAACCGGGCGCAGGAAACGCACGCGGGAATTTTCGGCGCTGCGGCGGCGGATCTCCTTCATGAGCCCGTTGACGTACAGCAACTTGCGCATCACCGGCCAGTTCCGATAGCGGGCGCGCCAGCCGGAGCGCGGCGTCAGCCAGACGGCGAAGGTCTCGGCGAAATCCTCGTCGGGATGTTTCTGGGCATAGGTGCGGCCGTAGGGGGAAACGGAGATGTGCCGGACGTATTCACGACTCAGGTGATCGGGGATGAAATAGTCCCGGTAGGGACGGGAAAAACGACCGAATATCTCCTCCCAGCTCGGCCGGCGCCACAGGCGATAGGCATAGTTGACGGCATGGCCTGCCTCGTGGCGCAGCAGGGCCATGATGCGCTTGCCATCCTCGATCTCCCCCGTCTGCTCCTCTTCGATGCGGGCCAGGCGCTCGTCAGCCAGGTAGAAAGGGATGCCGATGACCGGGTACCTGTCGGGACAGCCCCAGGTGTCGGTCAGGTACAGGACGGGCTTGAAGCGGAAACCCTTGGCTTCCATCTCGCGGTACAGCCGGCGGACATAGGGCTCGACGGGCGACCCGGGAATGCGCAGGTTGAGATCGGATATGCGGCTGTTCAAAAGTTCAAAGCGGACCGTATCCCAGCTCTGCACAAGTGAATGGATCGTTTTCGCGCTCATGTCACCCTTTGACCTTCCTGAAACCGGGGGCAGCGCCCTGGTTTCTCCAGAAACTGTCGCGCTCCGGCAGGGAGCCGTTACTCACTGGAAGACAGGGGAGTTACATATAAACCAAGGTGACGGCTTTGTCAATACGCAAAGAACGCAGATTTGTCGTCAAAGTCCCATAATTATAAGTAATTTTAATTTTAAAGTTTTTTGTTCCTGGCCTGCTTACGCATTGTGGATATCTTGCCCTTTATGTGGAAAACCGCTTTATCCTGTCTGCATCCCTTGCATCTTGAAGGGCAATTGACCCAAGATCCGTTTTTTGCTAGAATGGGTTGTCTCCGAGTTGAAGGAGCTACAGCATCCGGTGCCAGGCTTTTCAACCGCGAGGGCCGAGACGGAAACATTTCGGCCTCCCTGATCGGAAAGGAGAAATGATGCAGGAATCAGGTTCTTTTCCCATAAAGACCCGCTGCCCGGCCCATGGCGCCTGAACCCATGCTGGCCATCGAAGAGGCCGAGAGGATACTCGCCGCCTTTCCCGTCCAGGTAAAGGACGAGACCACGCCCCTCGCGGCGGCGCAGAACCGCTTCCTGGCCCGGGATATCGTCTCTCCCGGCGACGTGCCAGAATTCGACAAGTCGGCCATGGACGGCTATGCCTGTATTTCCGGGGACGATTCACCCTCCTTCCGGGTCATTGAGACCATTGCCGCCGGCGCTCCTCCCGGACGAACGATCACGCCCGGCCTTTGCGCCAGGATCATGACCGGCGCCATGCTCCCGCGCGGCGCCGACCGCGTGGTCATGCGCGAGTGCACCGAGGAGGCGGACGGGGTCATGAGGATCATCCGCGAGGATCCCCACCATAACATCCGCCGCCGGGGCGAGGACCTGCGTGCCGGACAGGCGGTGATGAACCGGGGCGACCGCCTGGGGGCGGCGCGCATCGCGATGCTGGCCTCGCTGGGCTTCGCCCAGGTACCGACGGCCAAGCCGCCCCGGGTGGCGATTATCACCACCGGGTCGGAGCTGGTCCCGCCGGGAGTCCCGCTGGGTCCGGGAAAGATATACGACAGCAATTCCCATTCCCTGGTCGCGCAGCTTCGCGACTGCGGCTGCGAGCCCATTGTCCTGGGCGAAGTGGCCGACCACGCCGAGACGACTGCACGGGCCATCGCTTCCGGGTTGACGCAATGCGACGCCCTCATCCTCTCCGGCGGGGTATCGGCCGGTGATTTCGACTATGTGCCCGCGGCCATGAAGCGGGCCGGTTGCACCCTGCATTTCCAGAAGATCGCCGTCCAGCCGGGCATGCCCACCGTTTTCGCCAGCCGCGGCGAACAGGCGGTCTTCGGCCTCCCCGGCAACCCGGTCTCCACCTTCGTCATCTTCGAGGTCTTCATCAAGCCACTGCTGCTGCGCTGGCTGGGGCATGCCTACCGGCCGCTGGTCCTGCCGGCCATGCTGGAGGCGGGCTACCGCCGCCGGCGCAGCGAGCGCACCGTCTTTCTTCCCGCCCTCTTCAGGGAGGGCAAGGCCGAGATCCTCGCCTATCACGGCTCAGCCCACCTGCACGCCCTGAGCCGGGCCAACGCCCTGTTGCGCGTGCCGGCCGGGCAGGAGGCCATCCCGGCCGGGAGCATGGTCGATGTACGATTCCTGTAACCGCGAGATCAACTACCTGCGCATCTCGGTGACCGACCGCTGCAACCTGCGCTGCACCTATTGCATGCCCGAGCAGGGCATCCGGATGAAGAGGCACAGCGATATTCTCCCGTATGAAAAGATCGTCCAGGTGGCTCAGGCGGCCTCCGAGCTGGGCATCCGCAAAGTGCGCCTGACAGGCGGCGAACCGCTGGTGCGCAGGAATATCTCGTTCCTGGTCCGTGAGCTCAAGTCGCTTCCCGGCATCCGGGAAGTGTGCCTGACCAGCAACGGCACGCTGCTGGCGCCGCTGGCCGAGGAACTCAAGCGCTCGGGGCTCGACCGCCTCAATATCTCCATGGATACGCTGGATCCCGGCAAGTACCGCCGGATCACGCGCAACGGGGATATGGCGATGGTGATGGCAGGCATCCGCGCCGCCCAGGAAGCGGGCTTCCGCGGCACCAAGCTGAACATGGTGCTGATCCCGGGCTTCAATGACGACGAGGTGGACGCCATGAAGGAGTTCTGCCGTCGGAACGACCTCTGCCTGCAGCGCATCCATCACTACAGCCTGCATGACCACCGCAGCGCCCGAAGCGAGCTGGAAGCCGAGAGGCCCCTGCCCTGCCGCGCCTGCAACCGGCTGCGTCTGACCGCCGACGGCAAACTGAAGCCCTGCCTGTTCTCCGATCTCGAGATCGCCACGGATTTCAATGACATCCGCGCCAGCCTGCTGCAGGCCGTGCGCGCCAAGCCTGCCCGCGGCATCGGCTGCGCCAACCGCGGCAACTGGCAGATAGGAGGCTAGATGAAACTGACCCATATCGATGATTCAGGGAAGGCGCACATGGTCGATATCAGCCCCAAGACGCCCATGCACCGCGAGGCGGTCGCCGCCGGCAAGATCATCCTGGCCCCCGCCACCCTGAAGCAACTCAAGGAAAACCGCCTGCAGAAGGGAGACGCCCTGGCGGTGGCCCGCGTCGCCGGCATCCAGGGCGGCAAGAAAACGGCGGATCTGATCCCGCTCTGCCACCCGCTGGCCATCCACCAGCTTGACGTGCAGTTCCGGCTGGTCAGCGACGGCGTCGAGATCACCGCCCGCGCCGTCAGCGAGGGCAAGACCGGCGTCGAGATGGAAGCTCTGACCGCCGTCAGCGTGGCCGCCCTGACGCTCTACGACATGTGCAAGGCGATCGACAAGAGCATGATCATCGGCGCCATCGCCCTGCTGGAGAAGAGCAAGCATGAAATTCACGGTTGAAGCGGTCTGCATCTCCGGGGAAAAGGGGGTCCAGAAACATGAGGTCCCCCGGATCGTGCTGCGCCAGGGGCACGGCATCGAGGGCGATGCCCACGCCGGCCCATGGCACCGCCAGGTATCGCTGCTGGCCGGCGAGGCGGTGGATACCATGAAGGCCAGGGGACTGGAGCTGGCCGCCGGCGCCTTCGGCGAGAACATCGTCACCCGCGGGGTCGACTGGACCCGGGCCAGCGTGGGCGAGATCATCGAGATCGACGACGTCAGCCTGGAGATCACCCAGATCGGCAAGGAATGCCACAGCCGCTGCGCCATCTATTACGCCGCCGGCGACTGCATCATGCCCCGGCAGGGGATCTTCACCAAGGTGCTCAAGGGAGGCACGATCCATGCTCAAAGTAGCGGTGATTACCATATCGGATAGGGCCTGGCGCGGGGAATACGCCGACCTGTCGGGACCGCGCATCCGCGAGGTCCTCGAGCGGAAGCTGCCCGGCATCGACGTCGCCCTGCAGGTGGTCCCCGACGAAGCCGCGGCCATCACCGCGGCGCTGGGGCAGAACAGCGACCGGGACTACATCTTCACCAGCGGCGGCACCGGTCTTTCGCCGCGGGACATCACCCCTGAAACCTGCGCCCGCTGGTGTGATCGCGAAATCCCCGGCATCAGCGAATGGCTGCGCCGCGAATCGGAGAAGGAGACCGCGCATGCCGTTTTTTCCCGCGCCTACAGCGGCATGAAAGGGAGCGCCATCATCGTCAATTTCCCCGGATCGCTGCGCGGCGCCGAGCTTTGCGCCACCCTGATGGCGGGGGTCATGCCACATGGCCGCGACATGGTTCATGGCGGGGATCATGAGCGTCAGGAGAAAAAGTGACGAACCGCCAGTGCCAGTGTCTGCAAGAGATGGAAGCAATTGTTTGATATTTGGAATTAGGAAGTTGGAATTTAAGTCTTCGTATTATCTCTTTCTGACCGTAAACCGCCTATCGTAGCCCGAGCACGGAATTCATTCCAACGTGGAACTTGGAACGTGGAACATGGCACCTTTGGCTTCACTACTTCTTCTTGCCGTGCGCCCAGGTGACCAGGTCGTCGAGCTCGCTGGCCAGCGAGCGGCCGGTCTGCTTTCGGGAGTCCCGCACCGATTCAGGGACCTCCTGGGTGCCGGGCTGTGCCAGCTCGCGCTCGGCGGCGCCGATGAAGTGCTCGATCTTTGCCAGCAGGTCCTTCTCGCGGAACGGCTTTTCGATGAAGTCGTCGGCCAGCCCCTTGTGCACGTACATGCGCAGGTTGACGTCCTTGTACACCCCGGTCATCAGGATGATGGCCATGCCCTTGAATTCATCGTTGGCCCGGATCTTTTCGCACAGCGCGATGCCGTGCAGCCGCGGCAGCAGGATGTCGGCCACCACCAGGTCGGGTTTTTCCCTGACGATCAGGTCATAGCCGCTGGCACCGTCGGCGGCCAGGGAAACCACGTAGCCGGCATCGCTCAGAAGCTCCTGCAACGATTCCTGGATGATATGATCATCGTCGATGATCGCAATCTTTTTGGCCATCATGCCCCTTTTCTCGTGAAACGCGTGCTTTCATTATAACATAAAAAAAACAAAATCAAGTCCCGGGCCGAATCAGGAAAATCCTGAGCATTGCCTTCTGCCCTGGAAGAGGGGTATAATGCCTCTTCCCGTGAGCGGTATGAAAGAACGGATCATCATTTATTGTGACGGCGCCTGCAGCAACAACCAGCAACCGCAGAACCGCGGCGGCTGGGGGGCCGTACTCCTCTACAAGGGGCTGGCCAAGGAGATCTCCGGAGCCGAGCGCAACACCAGCAACAACCGCATGGAGCTGCTGGCCTGCATCAGGGCCCTGGAGGAGGTGCGCAACCGCTCTCTGCCGGTGGAGGTCTATACCGACAGCGCCTACCTGGCCAATTGCCTGCTGCAGGGATGGTACCGGCGCTGGCAGAGGAACGGCTGGCAGACCGCGGCAAAAAAACCGGTGGAAAACAAGGACCTCTGGCTGCGGCTGCTGGCGCTGAAGGATGAATTCGCCAGCATAACGTTCCACAAGGTCGCCGGGCACAGCCATATCGAGCTGAACGAGCGCGCCGACCGGCTGGCCAGGGAGGCCATTCAGGAGCTGGACTAGGGCCCGGTTCCGGCCTTGCGCCTAGAAGCGGTTCAGGCGCATGATCTCTTCCAGTTTCAGGCGCTCGGGCCTTTCCTTCTCGATCTCCACCTGCTTCTCGTTCAGCAGGTCGTTGGGCGGCAGCAGGTGCCTGCCGATATTGACCAGGGTGATCAGGGTCAGGTCGGCGGGGATGCCGAGGATATCCTTGGCCTTTTCCTCGTCATAGCCGGCGATGGGGTGAGCCACCCAGCCCATCTCCGTGGCGCGCAGGATCAGGAAGGCGGTGGCCATGCCGGTGTCGAAAAGGTAGTATTCCCGCTCCTTGACCACGCAGTCCAGATCCCTGCGGCTGCAAACGGCGACGATCAGCGATGCGGCCCTCGTCCAGCGGTTGCCCCGGTTCATGGCCTGCCCCAGCTTTTCCAGTACTTCCGGCTCGTAGGCGAAGACGAAGCGCCAGGGCTGATTGTTGAAGCATGACGCGGACAGCGAGGCCGCCGTCGCCAGTTCCCGGACCAGGTCTTCCGTGATCTCCGCCGGACGCAGCGAGCGGTAGGCGCGGCGCTTCGTGATGATCTCCATCAGGTCCATGGCCTCCCTCCTTCTCGGGTTCGCCTGGCGCTACTTGCCGGTCAGCTTGCGCTTGATGGCGAAAATCTTGCGCAAATGGCCCATCTCCTCGGCGATGACTCTTTTCACCGCCGTGGTATGCCCTCTGGCGAACATCTCCTTCAGCTCGGTGAAGAGGATGATCGAGTCCTTCTCGAAGCCGATGGCCAGGTCGAGGATCTCGTCCAGGGTGGACAACCGCGCCAGCTTGGCGTGGATCGCCTCCCTGTCGCCCAGCTGGTGCGACTTGACGAACTCCTTCATATAGGCACGGTATTCCGGATCGGCTTCCCCGCCTTTCTGCCCCCCCTCGAGGAGCAGCAGCTTCCTGAATACCTTCTCATGCCTGAACTCCTCGTCGGCCAGGTACTGGAAGAGCTTGGTGGCGCGGGGGTCCGGGAACCGCTTGATCGCCTCGATGTAGAATTCATATCCTCTTTCCTCGATATAGACCGCGAATTCCAGGATCTCCTTCACGCTCAGCAAATACGACATGTTGACACCTCTCTTGAACCGGCTTCGCCCGGCAGACAAGCGCCGGACGTTTGCATCGCCTACAATATATAGCAAGCGTTCCTGTTTTTCAATCCCGGGAACGCCGGCTTGGCAATATATGACTTTTATGGTATGCTTTTATCATGAGAACAAACAGAACCCTGCTTATGATCGCCGCGTTCGTGCTGGGCGCGGCCTCACTCTGTCGCGCCCAGAGTCCGGGAAGCACGCCGCCCGATTTCACCGTGACCGACATCGCCGGCGTCGAGCATACGCTCTCCAAGCTCAAGGGCAACGTCGTACTCCTCGATTTCTGGGCCACCTGGTGCCCGCCCTGCCGCGTGGAGGTACCCCACCTGATCGACATCCAGAAACGCTTCGGCGGCCGGAAGTTCGTGCTGATCAGCATCAGCCTCGACCGCGACCTCGAGGCGGCCCGCCGCTTCGTCAAGGACAAGGGGATGGACTGGCTGCACGTCATCGACCGCCAGGCGGCGCGCGAGCTGGCCGAAAAATACGAGGTGCGCTTCATCCCCTCCACGTTCGTCATCGATCGCGGGGGGAAGATCGCGGCAGCGCAGCTTCGGGGAAGCGGGCTCAGGGATAAAATCGCCGCCCTGCTGAAATGATCGGGCCTATTTGATCTCGACCTCGACGTCCAGGCCTTCGATACGGCGGCTGATGTAGAAGGTCTTGATCGGGGTGAACCCGGAATTGTGCGACTTGGCGAAAACCTCGCAGGAGGAGTTGCGCCAGTTCTGCCGGTTCTTCTCGAAAGCCGCCGCCGAGGTCGCGCGGTAGCCGAAACCGGCATTCAGCGTGATCCGCTCGCTGCAGGCTCCCGGGGGCAGCGGCTGGCGCAGGGCCATGCGATAGCCCTCGCCGATCAGCTTGCCGGTATCCATGAAGCGGAACACCCCCAGCAGGAACACGTAGCTCAGGTCTTTCTGCGAGACGTTGCGCAGGCGGAACGAGACCTCGGGGGCCAGGACGATGCCCTGGAAGTCCTCGTCGTTCACCTCCCCGGTGACCTTCCACTGGCTGGAGATGTCGAAAAGCTCCAGAGCCGCCTGCAGTTCGCCCGGGGTCATGGCCGTGTTCATGACGGTTCTCTTGTACACCAGGGCGAAGACGGCCAGGATCAGCAGCGACACCGCCCCCAGCCAGAACTTTGAGTTCCGCCAGAAGGGCTTGCGGTACTCCTCGAGGATCTCTTCACCCCGCGCCCGGAAGGGTGCTTCGCTTTCCGGCTGGACGGGCTGTTCGTTCGCTTCGCGGGACATGGTTTCTTCCTTGCTGGTTCCATTATATCATAAAAACGGCGAAAAATCCCATAACAAAGGGAAATCTCCGCAATACCCGCCGGCGCCGGCAGCAGCCGCCATTGACAACCGGGGCGAGTTGTTCTAAAATCTCCAGATGAAAGACTTCCCCGGCAACGAATGGTTCATCGTCAGCAGCAAGCCCAAGCAGGAATTCGAAGCGGAAAAACACCTGCGAACGCTGGGGATCGACGTGTACCTTCCTGTCTATAACAAGAAGATAAAGAAGAACCGGGTCAAGGTCGATCGCATCGCCCCCCTGTTCAGCGGCTATCTCTTCGCCCGCTTCGATATCCATGAATCTTACCAGAAAGTGCGCTACACGCGCGGGGTCAAGACCATCCTGGGCCGCAGCGAGCACCTCTGGACCCTGGCCGACGAGAAGGTGCAGGACATCAAGGCGCGCGAAAGCGACGGCCTGGTCGTGCTGCGCCGGCGCGAGGAGTTTTTCCGCCAGGGCGACCGCATCCTGATCGACGAGGGTGATTTCGAGGGCTGGGAGGGGATTTTCCAGGAGGAACTCCCCGACCGCGAGCGGGCCATGATCCTGCTGACCAACATCCAGTTCTCCAGCAAGCTGATCCTGCCCAAGAAATACCTGGTCGTTCAACGCTAGTCCATTGGCAAATACCGATAGAAAAGGAGTCATCATGAAAGGAGTAACGGTTTGGTTCACCGGCCTCCCCTGTTCGGGGAAGACCACCCTGGCGCTGAAGCTGAGCGCCGAGCTCAAGAAGCGCGGCATCCACAGCGAGGACCTGGACGGCGACGTCACCCGCAAATACCTGAGCAAGGGACTGGGCTTCTCGAAGGAGGACCGTGATGAGAATATCCGCCGCGTCGGCTTCGTCTGTTCCCTGCTGACCCGGCACGGAGCCGTTGTCACGGCGGCGTTCGTTTCGCCCTATCGCAACATCCGCGACGAGATCCGCGGCATGATCGGCGACTTCGTCGAGGTCTACGTCAAATGCTCGCTGGAGAAATGCATCGAGCGCGACGTCAAGGGCATGTACAAGAAGGCCATCGCCGGGGAGATCAAGAACTTCACCGGCGTCTCGGACCCTTTTGAAGAGCCCTTGCAGCCCGAACTGGTGATCGAAAGCGACAGGGAGAGCGAAGAGGAATCGCTGCGCAAGATCCTGGGCAAGCTGGAGGAACTGGGCTACCTGGGGCAAGCCGGCAAGGACATCGTCATACCCGACTACTTGCGCCAGGACCTGGTCAAGATGCTGCCCGGGCAGAATTTCCCCGACCTGCCCACCTTCGTCATTCACATCCTCAGCCAGTACGTGGCCCGGAACAGCGGCCAGGCCGACCTGTCGCAATCCGAAGAGGATGAGGTCCGCGAGAAGCTGAAAAAGCTCGGCTACATCAGCTAAGGAGACCCAGATGATCGTCAAACCACATGGCGGCGAACTGATCGACCGCGTCCTGTCGGCGAAAGAGCGCGAGGCCATCCTCTCCTTTCGTGACAGGTTTTTCAACCTGGAGATCGACGAGGAGAAGGCCATTGAAGTGCAGAACATCGCCACCGGCGTCTTTTCTCCCCTGAAGGGCTTCATGAACCAGGAGGATTTTCGCGAGGTGGTGCACAACAGCCGGCTGGCCAGCGGCCATGCCTGGACCCTGCCCATCGTCCTGCCGGTCGACCGGGAAACGGCCAGGAAATTCGCCAAGAACGACACCATTATCCTGACGACCCGGGAGGCGGCCATCGCCTCCATGCAGGTCGAGGATATCTACGCCTGGGACTTCGAGGAGTACGCCCAGAAGATCTTCGGCACCACCGACCTGAAACATCCCGGCGTTCAGCAGATCAAGGCCGGCGGCGAACTTTTCATCGGCGGCAGCATCAATTTCCTCAGCGAGCCCCTCACCCACTTCCCCGCCTACTACCTGACGCCGCGCGAGACCCGCGTCCTCTTCAAGGAAAAGAAGTGGAACACCGTGGTCGGCTTCCAGACGCGCAACGTTTCGCACCTGGGCCACGAGTACGTTCAGAAGTCCGCGCAATCCATCGTCGACGGCCTGTTCATCAATCCGGTGATCGGCAAAAAGAAGCCCGGCGACTTCACCGACGAGGTGATCCTCGACTCCTACAAGGCGCTCATCGACGAATACTACGTCAAGGAGCGCACGGTCATGTCCATCCTGCAGTTCGAGATGCGCTACGCCGGCCCCAAGGAGGCCATCTTTCACGCCATCGTGCGCAAGAACTTCGGCTGCTCGCATTTCATCATCGGCCGCGACCATGCCGGCGTGGGCAGCTACTACCATCCCTTCGCCGCCCAGAAGATATTCGACTATTTCCCCGACCTGGACATCACCCCCATGTTCTTCATGAGCTTCTTCTTCTGCAAGAAGTGCAATTCCATCGCCAACGACAAGACCTGCCCCCACCCCCCTTCCGAGCGCATCGACTTCGCCGGCAAGATCATCCGCGAGAAGCTGGTCAACAAGCAGGTCCCGCCCGAGTCGATGATGCGCCGGGAGGTCGCCGAGGCGATCCTCAAGCATGGCCATCCCCTGGTGGAATAGTCCCGCGCCGGCAGCGAGGTAAGGACCATCGGCAAGGCGGGGAAAAAGCTTCTGGTCATCGGCCTGGACGGCGTGGCGCGCGAGATGCTCGCCGGCGCCCCGGGCCGGCCTTCGCTCCTGCCCGGGATGAAGGGCTTCTTCTCCGGTCGGGCGGCCCGCATGACGGTTTCCATCCCGGAGATCTCCGCCGTTTCCTGGTCGAGCTTCATGACCGGCACCCAGCCCGGCGAGCACGGGATCTACGGTTTCGTCGACTTGGTCCCCGGCTCCTACCAGGTGCGCTTCCCCGATTTCCGCGACCTGAAGGTCGAGCCTTTCTTCATCGAGCTGGGGGCGCACGGCAAGCGCTCGGTGATCATCAACCTGCCCGCCACCTATCCCGCCCGCCCCATTCCCGGAGTGCTGGTCTCGGGTTTCGTCGCCCTCGAACTGGAAAGGTCGGTCTTCCCGCCCCGCTACCTGTCCATGCTCAAGCAGGCCGGCTACCAGGTCGACGTCGATGCCGGCAAGGGGCGGGAACGCAAGGTCGAATTCCTGGCCGACCTGCACTGCGCGCTGAAGGTGCGCAAGCAGGTCGCCGACCGGCTGTGGGAACGCGAGGACTGGGACGTCTTCATGTTCACCGTGACCGGGACCGACCGGCTGCAGCATTTTCTCCATGACGCCTGCTTTGACGGGCAGCACGAGTTCCATGACGAGTTCAGGGCCTTTTTTCACGAAGTCGACGAGACGGTCGTCGATTTCATGCAGCGCGCAGCCGCCCGACCGGGCATGGAGGTCCTCGCCCTTTCCGACCACGGTTTCGGCCCCATCCGCAGCGAGGTCTACCTCAATCCGGTGTTGAAAAAAAACGGGTTCTTCAGCAGCGAGACCCCGGATGTCAAGGGCCTGCCGGGGATCAGCGGCCGCGCCACGGCCTTCGCCCTCGACCCGTCCCGCCTTTACGTCCACCGCAAGGGGAAATTCCCCAGGGGCGCCGTTGCCGACGCCGACTACGAGAGGGTGCGGCGTGACCTGAAGGACCTTTTCCGTGCGTATGAGGTCGGGGGCGGGAAGGCCATCCGCCGCGTTTATTACGCGGAAGAGCTGTACTCCGGGGCACAGATGGCCGCGGCTCCCGATCTGCTGCTGCTTTCCGAACCCGGCATTGACCTGAAAGGGGGCATGGAGAAGGACCGCGAAACCGGAACCAGCCATTTCACCGGCATGCACCGCCAGGACAACGCTTTCCTCGCCTGCAGTCGCCCGGAACTGATCGCGGCCAGCCCGACCATTTTCGATGTCAAGGGGCTGATGTACCGGCTGCTGGCTATTTGATCTTTTCCTTCTGCTTTTCCAGGTTCTGGGCCAGGACGCGGATCACCGGGCTGACGTTGCGGTCGCGGGCCAGCAGCTTCAGGTCACGGGCGTGCAACTGCTTGACGAAAGCCAGGGCGCGGCTGACCGGGGTCTTGGGATTCTCCACCAGGGCCAGGATGACGGTATAGTTCTTCGTCCACTCGCGGTTGCCGGCGATCTTGCCGATGATCTCGCCGGGCAGGCTGAGGTTGCGGGCATGGATCAGTACTTCGTCGACGGCCATCTTCGGGCTGTCGAGCACGGCCGCCTGCACCATCTTGTTGGAGTCCTTGATCAGCACCAGGCGCTCGGTCTTGTTCCCGGTCATGGCCAGGCGCACGCGCTCGGAGATGCCCATGCGATTGATGCGCTGCAGCGTGGTCTGGGCTTCCTTCTGGATCTGGCCCACGTCCAGCTGCGCGTCATTCTGGTGCTCCTCGACGATCGCCGTGGTCAGATCGATCATGACCTCGGTCTCGGGAATGACCTCCGCAGCCTGGGGCTGCAGGTAGAATTCACGCAATTCGCCGATGCGGCCGCGGATGTAGGAATTGCAGTCGGGATTGGCCTCCATGCGCTCCATGATCTCCGGGTAGGCGATCAGCCGGATCTGGTTTTCCAGCAGCGTCTCCAGGACGGCGGCCCTGGCGTGGGCGGCGATGCGCATGATGAATTCGGCCGGCAGCGACTGGTTGTGGATGATCAGGGTCAAGGTGTTGAAATAGCCCGATTCCAGCGCCTCGCGCAGGATGAACTCGGTCACGCGCAGCTCGGCATCCCGCTTCTGGACGTACTGCTCCTTGACCGGCTGGGCGATCAATCCCAGCATCTGGCGAACCTGCTGCTGGTATCTCGGGTCGGGAAGGACGAAGACCAGGCTTTCGAGATACTCCTCCTCGGTGAAGGCCAGTTCCTTGGCCAGCAGGTACTTCAGCAATTCATCGCTGGGGGCACCCTCGGCGATCTTGAGGACCAGGGGGTTCTTGGAGACCATCGCTCAGCGCCGCAGGATTTCCTCGAGATTGCCGGGATCGACGACCAGCTTTACGGCCTGCGCTGAAGTACGCAGATAGGACACGTCGCTGCCGTTCAGCTGCAGCCGCAGCGCCGGCGGGTTGGCGACGACCAGGGTCAAGCGATATCCGGAGAGGGATATGGATTCGCCCTGGCGGAAGGTTCTTTCGGCCACTTTTTCGCTGCCGCGCCACAGCGACAGCCAGCAGGGGGCGTCCAGGGCCAGGCGTGCCTGCAGGGGCGCCCTGGTCAGGCAAAGTTCGTCCTCGATGGGCAGCAAGTGGGAGGAGAATGGCGGGATCGCCAGGGAGACGGCCGGCCGCCGGGGCGCCATCCGTTCCAGGCAGCGCGGCGGCCCAAGCAGCAGGTAGGCGAGAAGGGCCAGGACGGCCAGGCCCAAAGCCGCCAGCAGCAGCGTGCGGTTCCTGCGGAAGCGGGCGTAGTTCATCTTTTGCATGTACTGGTCGGGGGGCGGCGCCCCGCCCCGATTCAGGATCCCGTCCAGGTGCTGGCGATAGGTGTTGAAAAAAGAGGTTTCGTCGGCGCCGCAGGCCTGGAGATAATTCTTGATATAGTAATGGATGTAGAATTTCCCGGGGAACAGGTCGAATTCCTCGTCCTCGAGTGCCTGCAGGAAGCGGGTACTGATCCGGGTTTCGGCGGCGATGTCGGCCAGCGAGACACCGCGCGCTTCACGCTCTTTTCGCAACGCCTGCCCGACGATCTTTTCCATAGGCTATTGGTAGCACATGCCGTATTTCTAGTCAACATGCAACCGCTGCAAACCCGCCGGTCCTCCTGCGGCCGCAGGTTCCAGCGCCGACCCGCTTCAATCCCAGACCTGCGCGCTGCTCTCCACGTGAAAAAACTTGTACTTGGCGTACTCCTGGCTGAGGCGATAGAATTCGACGTCGCGCACCCTGGTTTCCAGCATGGGCAGGATGAACGTGCTGGTATATTCCATGTCCCGCACCTGCTTGATCTGCCGAGCCTTGTCGAAGCGGTACCTCTCGGTGAATTCGGTTTTCGATGGGAAACGGATCCCCTCATGCTCGACCAGGTACCAGTGCGTTGTCTCCAGGATCAGTTCGGCCGACATCCTGCGTGCCTCCGCCTCCAGGACCTCGCTGCCGACCACTCCCCGCGGGCTCATCTCGATCTTCAGGACCGAGCCGTCCCGCTCGTCGATCCACGCTTTTCCCTGGGCGATCTCGCCGCGGCCCGGATCGCGCGGCACGATCTCGACCAGCGCGCAGGACCGCTTGTTCAGGACCTCGTTTCCGAGCAGCCGATAGCGGTACGTGTCCCGATTCTCGGCCGCCAGGAGGGTGACGGGCATGAAAACCGAGTAGCGCGAGGCAAAACGCGTCTCCAGAGCGGCGTTCGCCTTGTCGACCTTTCGCGTCCCGTCAAGGACCAGCCGCCGCTGCTCCTTGATCGCGCCGCCGGCGCCGGTGATCTGGTAATCGTACTCCCAGCGCCGCGCCACCGTTTCCACTAGCCGTCTCAACGGGTTGCGCTGCAGCACCTTCTCCTCGACCTTTTCCAGGCAAAAAAAACGGAAAGCGCCATCCTTCAACAGCCGGCAATAAGCGGCGGACCGCTCCAGAACGGCGGCCAGTCGCTCCGACACGTCGGGCCCAGCGGAATTCGTTGGCGTCGGGTCGATCGCCGGAGCGGGCATCGGGATCGAGACTTCCTTTCCGGAGCGGGCCCGATTTCCTGAAAGGAGATCCTCTACCTCGACCTGCAGCCGGTACTGGCCGGGAAGAAGATTCAGTGCCATTTCGACGATAACCTCCGGGTCCAGCGGAGCGATCTCCCGGGTCGAGATCATATCTTCCCTGCCTTTCGCCTGGGCCTTGATGAGCACGCGCAGTTTGCCCCGCAGCCCGGAATCGCCATAAAGCCGCTGGTAGTCGCTGATGCCCATTTTCAGCACCCCTTCCCCCCACTCCGGTGCAGCGATCTTCAGAGGAAATATCTCGCCCAGCGTCAGTTTGCGGGAGTAGGCCACCCGCAGCCCCGGGCGCTGCACCTGGAGCTTGAGGGCGCGCTGGCGGTTCTTTCCCTCGGCCGGGAGATAGGTGAGCACATAATAGATATCTTCTCTCGTCGCCGCTTCCTCCAGCGCGGTCTGCAACCGGGTCGTATTGTTCACCCGGCCCCCGCTGTCGGCGCTGATCTGTCGAAAAGCCCCTTCCCAAGAGGAAAACACAGGAGTCCATTGCAAGTTGTCGAATAGCAGTGTTTCACCGACCGCGTCGCTGAGGAACAGGTGATAGGTCGCGTTGGCCCCGACGAACAGCGGTTGCAGGTCGCGGAAATACCGCAGCACGTCAGTGCCCAGTGTGAGCTGCCGCTCACTTTCTTCCATGAATTGCTCGAGATCCCTGCGGATCGAACCGGGAGCCTTGGCGACCAGGCGGCTGTCCTTGCTCAGCAAGGGCAGCCGCTCGTTCTGCAGGAAGACCAGCACCCATTTTTCCGCCTCCACCGCCTTCAGCGCCGCAGCCAGCCGCTCCAGCCAGCGCGGATAGCCTTTGAGCCGCGCCAGGCGATACTCGTTGATCGCACCCTGGTAGCGGACCTTGAACTCGTCCAGCAGCAGCTTCGGCTGGATCAGGCCGGTCACGAGCCCGTCGTAGAAATCATTGGCGCTGTTTTCCATCTCGCTGACCAGGCGGAGCTTGTCCAGCTTTTTGTTTTTTGCGGTCGTGGCCGCTTCCTGCAGGAATACGGCGATCTTTTCCTTATCCTCCTCCAGGGAGAATATCTCCAACGCCCTCAATCCGTCGCTCAGGATGACCCGATCGCCTGGACGATAGATCCGCGAACGAAAGTATTCCCAGGCCTTGGGCCACTCCGGGCTTTCCTCGTTGAACCAGAGCATAAACAGGAACAGTCGCGGACGGCTGGCCTCGGCAGGAAGCGCTGCGGTCGACGGCGGCTGCGCCGCCAACGAGCGCCGCAGTTCGCGGCAGTGGGCGATCTCGACTTTCTTCCCATTTTCAAACAGCGTAAAATCCCCGGCCTTGAGCCCGGGAACCGGTTGCGAGCCTGAAAAAGCCCGTACCAGGATCTCCTGATAGATGACCTCTATCCTCTCATGAATCACTTCCTGGCCAAATAAACTGGCGCAAGACAAAAAAAAGAGCAGCAAAGTCAATGTGCGCATCGTATTCTTCATTTCTGTCTCCTGAAGAAGATTCAGTCAACAAACAGCATTGCATGTCGCATGCCAGGATACAACGGAGTGATTGTCCTGTTTTCAGGACACTCCCAACCAACATGGAGAGATCAACCAGAAAAAAGGGAATAGACGCGGAGAGGAAGGGATGAGCTCCCTGCGGTCGCAGTTCCCACCCTCTCCCCCATTTTCCTTGAGTATGGAATTGCTCTATCGAGAAATTTGTAGGAAATTACGGAAAATAGCGGAGAGAGTGGGATGTCGCTCGCTTCGCTCGCGGTTCTCACCCTCGGAATGTGCGAGAAACAATAGAGGCGGAGAGGGTGGGATGTCGCTCGCTTCGCTCGCGGTTCCCACCCTCTCCGCCATTTTTCTTNNGAGGGTGGGATTCGAACCCACGATCCCAGTTTACCCGGGATAACTGCTTAGCAGGCAGCCCTGTTCGGCCACTCCAGCACCTCTCCATATTTGCCGAGGAGGGGACTCGAACCCCTACAAGCAAATGCCCACAAGCACCTCAAGCTTGCGTGTCTACCAATTCCACCACCTCGGCCCGTAGTTGACGAATTTGCGAACCTGGGAGATCTTCCGCTCGCGAAAATTTCCCGCTTACTTGCCGCTCTCGCCCGGGGGCGGGGCGGCGGGGGTCCCGGGTTCCAGGGGCTGCGTCGCCGCCGGCTTCTCGCCGCCGGGCAGCACCGATCCGGAACGGTTCTTGCGGGCCTGCAGTACCTGCAGCAGCAACGATGTCACCATGAACAGGATGGCCAGCGTCGTGGTGATCTTGGAGAGCAGCGTGGCGGTGCCGCGCGGGCCGAAAGTCGACTGGCTGCCGTAGCCGCCGAAAGCCCCGGCCAGGTCGGCGCTCTTGCCGCTTTGCAACAGGACGATGATGACCAGCAGCAGGCACACGACGATATGAATGAAAAGTAAGACGCCGCTCAAGTTGCCTCCTATGCGCCCAGAAGTTTCAAACCACTGCGGATTATAGCAGAAAACTGGTCCACTTTCAAGGAGGCGCCGCCGACCAGGACCCCGGAGATGTTCTCCTGCGCAAGGAGCTCCAGGCTGTTCTCCGGCTTGACCGAGCCGCCGTAAAGGATGGGGATCGGCTGGCCCGGGGCTTTTTCCCCAAGTGCGCCGCGGATATGGCGGTGCACATCCTCGGCCTGCTGCGGCGTGGCGTTGCGGCCGGTTCCGATGGCCCAGATCGGCTCGTAGGCCACGATGATCCGTGCCCAGTCCCCGCCGTTGACGCCCGCCAATCCCCGGTCCAGCTGACCCTGCACTTTTCCCAGGGTCTGTCCCTCCTCACGCTCGGGCAGGGTCTCGCCAACGCACAGCACGGGCTTCAGGCCGGCGGCCAGTGCGGCGAGCAGCTTGCGGTTGACGTCCTCGTCGCTTTCATGAAACACCTGCCGCCTTTCGGAATGGCCGACCAGGACGTATTCCGCCAGGCCTTGCAGCATCCGCGCCGAGATCTCGCCGGTGAAAGCTCCCTTTTCCTCGAAATACAGGTTCTGGGCGCCGACATGAACCTTGGCATCGAGGCCGCTCACCGCCGGCAGTGAAGTGAAGGGGGGGAAAACGATCACGGTCAACCCGGGCGCATCGGGAAACTCCCGGGCCAGGTCCTGGACGAACTCCCGGCTCTCGTCGGCGGTCTTGTACATCTTCCAGTTGCCGGCTATGACGTATTGCCTGCCCATCATGCCTCCGTCAGGGCGGCGATGCCCGGCAGCGGGTCGCCGGCCAGGAACTCCAGGGCGGCCCCGCCTCCGGTCGAAATATGGCTGATGCGGTCAGCCACCCCGGCCTGGTTCACCGCGGCCAGCGAATCGCCGCCGCCGACGATGGACGTGGCCGTGGACGCGGCCAGCGCCGCGGCGATCGCCATGGTGCCGCCGGAGAAAGTGTCCACTTCGAAGACCCCCATCGGCCCGTTCCAGAAAATCAGCCGGGCGCGGGCGATCTCTGCCCGGAAAGCCTCAACGGTTTCGGGTCCGATGTCCAGGCCCATCATTTCCCCGGGGATGCCTTCCCCCGGCTTGACGATGCGCACGGTGATATTGGGCTCGATCTTGCAGGCGGCGATATGGTCACGGGGCAACAGGAAGCGCACTCCCCGCTCATCCGCCTGGCGCCGCAGGTCGCGGCAGAGTTCCAGGCACTCATTCTCCACGCGCGAAGCCCCGACATCCATCCCCCCGGCCTTGAGGAAAGTATAGGCCATGGCGCCGCCGATGAGAATGGCGTCGGCCTGGGTCAGGAGATGCTTCAGCAGCGGCAGCTTGTCGCTGACCTTGGCACCGCCCAGGATGACCAGATAGTCGTCGGGAGGGTTTTCCGCGGCCAGGGTAAGGAAATCGATCTCCTTCCGGAGCAGGAAACCGGCGACGGCGAGCGGCACATGCCGGGTGATGCCGTCGATCGATGCATGCGCGCGGTGGCAGGCGCCGAACGCATCATCCACGTACAGGTCGATGCCCCTGGCCAGATCGGCCGCGAAGGCCGGGTCGTTCAGGGTCTCGCCGGGATGGAAGCGCAGGTTCTCCAGCATCAGCACCTGGCCGGGCTTCAGCCTGGCCTTGGCCTTTTCGGCCTTGGCGCCGACCGTTTCCGGACAGAAGAGCACTTTCTTTCCCAGCAGCTCGCCCAGCCGCCGGGCCACCGGCGCCAGCGACAATTCCGGAACCGCCTTGCCCTTGGGGCGGCCCAGGTGCGAGGAGCAGACAATGGCCGCGCCGTTGTCCAGCAGGTGGCGGAAGGTGGGCAATGCCGCCTGGATGCGCGTGTCGTCGGTGATCTCACCGGCGGGGTCCAGCGGCACGTTGAAGTCGTTGCGCACGAAGACGCGCCGGCCGGCCACCGCGACGTCGGCGATGAATTTTTTGGCCATTTCAGTTCGCCGCGATCTTGAGTATCAGGTCGCGGATCCGGCAGGAATAGGCCCATTCGTTGTCGTACCAGGCCAGCACCTTGACCAGGTTCTTTTCCACGACCAGGATGTTCTCCATGTCGATGATCGCGGAGCGCTCGTCGCCTTTGAAGTCGATGGAGACCAGCGGCTCGTAGGTATAGCCCATGATGCCCTTGAGCGGTCCGCCGGCGGCCTTCTCGATCACCTGGCGCACTTCGTCCACCGAGGTATCCTTGGCTACATGCACCACCAGGTCGACCACCGACACGTCGGGAGTCGGGACGCGGATGGAGGTGCCGTGCAATTTTCCCTGCAGATCCTTGATGACCAGGCCCACGGCCTTGGCGGCGCCGGTCGAGGTGGGGATCATCGATATGCCGGCGGCGCGGCAGCGGCGCAGGTCCTTGTGGGGCAGGTCGAGGATGCGCTGGTCGTTGGTGTAGGCGTGGATGGTGGTCATGTTGCCCTTGAGGATGCGGAAGTGATCGTGCAGCACCTTGGCCAGCGGCGCCACGCAGTTGGTGGTGCAGGAAGCGTTGGAAATGATGCGGTGCTTGCCGCCGTCATAGTCGGCGTCGTTAACGCCCAGGACGATGGTCACGTCGGGATCGGTCGCCGGCGCGGAGATCAGCACTTTTTTTGCCCCGGCCAGCAGATGCTTCTCGGCCTCGGGACGCTTGGTGAACAGCCCGGTGGACTCGACCACCAGGTCGATGCCCAGCTCCTTCCAGGGCAGCTCCGCCGGGTTCTTGACCGCCGAGGCGCTGATCTTGCGGCCGGCGACGCTGATGAATCCTTCCCCGTGGCCGACTTCCTCGGCGAACGTCCCGAAGGTCGAATCGTATTTCAACAGGTGGGCCAGGGTCCGGGTATCGGTGATATCGTTGATGGCCGCGATCTCGATGCCCGGGGTTTTGTACGCCGTGCGCAGGAAAAGCCTGCCGATCCTGCCGAAACCGTTTATCGCGATTTTATACTTCATGATGAACCTCCTTTGTTGGGAACGTAGCATAATGCCGCGATATTTTCAAGGGCGCCGGGCGGCACCGTCCGGGCTTTCGCCGGAGGCAGGTTGCATTTTCAGCCCCACTTGCCTATAATCGGGCGGGAGGGCCGCATGGACATCAAGGAAAGGGCGAGGGAACAGTTGAACTGGCTGGAAAGGATCCTGCACAAGCTGCCTGGCTTCAAAGGCTATTACGAAAGGGAGCTGCGCCGCGATTCCGACCGCCTGCAGCGCGAGTACATTCTCAAGCAGCAGCGCAAGGTGAAGAGCGGCATGAACAAGCTGATCCAGGCCGCCGCCCGCGCCAAGGATTTTGACCTGCTGCGCGAGTACGACCTGTTCGTCCGGGAGATCGACAGGAGCATCGGGGCGCTGCGCTACGCCGACCAGGGCTACAGCGGCTTCTTCGACCTGGTCAAGATCCGGGAGCCTGAGCTGGACAGGGTGTACGAACAGGACGCCCTGGCCATGGATGCGGCGGAAACCCTCGTTGCCGAGTTCAAGAAGCTGTCGGCCGCCCCGCTGGATCCGTCGGGCCTCGTTTCCCTGCGCGAGGCACTGGCGCGGATCGACGATCTTTTCGAGAAACGCACCGCCCTGCTGAAGGGGGTGGATAGAGGAGAAGGCAAATGAAACTCGAGATCATCCAGCATTTCGATGCGACCGGCCAGGAGCTGTCGCATCGCGTTCCCGAGAAAGGCTCGAGCGACATCAAGCTCGGGGCGCAGCTGATCGTCCAGGAGAACCAGGCCGCCGTCTTCTTCCGCGACGGCAAGGCCCTGGACACCTTCCGGGCCGGGCGCCATGTCCTGTCGACGATGAACATTCCCCTGCTCACCCGGATGCTCTCCCTGCCCTTCGGATTCAAGTCTCCCTTCCAGGCCCAGGTCTATTTCGTCAATCTCAAGACTTTCCTCAACCTGAAATGGGGCACCAAGGAGCCGGTCGGATTCAGGGACAGCGAACTCGGCTTCGTCCGCCTGCGCGCCTTCGGCGTCTATTCGCTGAAAGTCGTCAATCCTCCGCTGTTCATCGGCGAAGTGGCGGGCACCCAGGCCGTATACGCCACCGGCGACATCGAGGATTTTCTGCGCGACCTGCTGGTGGGAAGGCTGAACGATTTCCTGGGCGAGACGGTCAAAAGCATCTTCGAATTGCCGCAGCATTTCGACGAGATGGCCGTCGCGCTCAAGGGGCGCATCGCCGACGACTTCGCCAAGTACGGCCTGGAGATCGCCGATTTCGTCATCAATGCCATCACGCCTCCCGAGGAAGTGCAGAAAATGATCGATGAGCGTTCGGGCATGGGCGCCGTCGGCGACATGGGCAAGTTCGTGCAGTTCAAGGCGGCCAAGGCCATGGAAAAAGCCGCGGAAAAGGGGGGCGAGGCCTCCTCGGGCATGGGCATGGGCATGGGAGCGGGCATGGGCATGATGATCCCGGGCATGATCAACCAGGCCATGCAGGAATCGAAGCAGCAGGCCCTTGGCGCGGCCGTCGCAACGGCGACGAAAACATGCCCCGCCTGCCGGAAAGAGGCGCCGGCGACGGCCAAATTCTGCCCCGAGTGCGGCGCCGAATTCCCCAAGAATTCCTTCTGCAGCCACTGCGGCACCGCGTTGAAGAAAGGCTCGAAATTCTGCCCCGAGTGCGGCCGGAAAACCTCCTGAGAAGGCAAATCCGGCGCCGGAGGCCGGCGCCGGGGCTTCAGCTCAGCGCATGAAACGCAGCAGCGAACGGATCCTGCTGATGCTGAACCCTGCCTCCGGATTCATTTCCAAGGACATCGCCGGTTCGCTGATCATCCGCAAGCTGCGCCGCCATTTCGCCAGTGTTTCACTGGTCAATACCCGCTCGGCGCTGCAGGCCCGGGAGATCGCCCGCCAGGGCTTGAAGCACTTCGACGTGTTCGTGGCCTTCGGCGGCGACGGCACGGTGAACTCGGTGGCCGGCGCCCTGGTCAACCGCGACAAGATCCTGGGCATCCTCCCGGGCGGCTCGGGAAACGGCCTGGCGCGCAACCTGGGTCTCCACCTGTCCTGGCTGCGCGCCCTCGATACGCTGATCAGCGGCCAGGACGTGAGCATCGACGCCGGCGACATCAATGGCCGTCTGTTTTTCAATGTCGCCGGCATGGGGCTGGATGGCCTGATATCCAAGAAATTCAACCTGGAATCCAGGGCGCGCGGCATCCTGCCGTATGTCTATTTCGCCCTGAAAGGCTATATGGAAATGCCCCCGTTCCGCGTGCGGGTCCGTACCGAAAACAATGAGTTCGAGGAGGACATCCTGATCCTGGCCCTGGCCAACTTCCGCGAGTACGGCGCCAAGGCCGTCATCGCCCCCCACGCCTCCCCCTACGACCGGCTGCTCGACCTTTGCCTGCTGAAGAAGTTCAATCTGCTGCAGTCATCGCTGAACGTGCAGCGGCTGTTCACCGGGACGATCCACAAGTTCCCGTTCTACCGGACGTTCAAGTTCGAGCAGGCGCACATCCGCTCGCTGAGCGGCCCGATCCCCTATCACTTCGACGGCGAGTACGGAGGCAACGATCTGGAAGCGTTCGACGTGCGCGTGCTGCCGGCGGCGGTGCGCGTGCGCATCCGTTCCATCAGGGAATAAAAAAAAAAGGGAAGAATCGCTTCTTCCCTTTTTTGCGAGAATGTCCGTTTCAGTCCACAGAGGACGCTTTCTGCTCCGTCACCAGGCCGAGAATTTCGACCTGAGCTTCCTTGATGGCGTTCATCACGTCGACCACCTTGCCGTATGCGGCTTCCAGGTCAGCCTTCAACAGGACCTTCTTTTCGGTCCGCTGCATTTCCTCCATCTTGTCGAGGATCAGCTGCCCCAACTTCGCCAGATCTTCCACCGGGGTTTCATCCAGAGCCACTTCCCCGGTCTTCTTGACGTAGACGGTGAACATCTGGCTGGGATCGGGCTGGTTGGCCACGTACTTGGCTTCAGGCAGAGTGACGTTGGCCCCCTTCTGGATCATTGGCGTCACGATCATGAAAATGATCAGCAATACCAGGAGGATATCGCAGAGAGGCACAACGTTTGGTTCAGACTTCGCGGTGCTCGTCCCGCCGATATCGACGCTCATAGTCGACTCCCTTTACTTGGACTTCAGCTTGATAAAATGATCAATCAGCTCCGAGGAGGCGTTGGCCATTTCACCGGTGAAGATGTCCACGCGGTTCAGCAACACGTTGAAGAACCAGACGGCAACGACGGCAACGATGATGCCGAAGCCGGTGGTGATCAGGGCCTCGGCGATGCCGCCGGCGACGGCGCCGATGCCGCCCGATCCGGAGACCTTCATGCCCTGGAAGGCGGTGATGATGCCGAACACGGTGCCGAACAGGCCGACGAACGGACCGGTGGAGCCGATGGTCGCCAGGCCGTTCAAGCCTCTCTTGAATTCCTGAACGCCCTTGATGGTGGCGCGCTCAATGGCCCGCTTGGCGGATTCGACCACTTCGGGCTGGGCCGAGCGGTTGTCCTGCTGGAACTGCAGCTCGTTCAGGCCGGCGACCAGCACCTTGGCCAGGTGGCTGTTCTTGAAGCGCTTGTCGGAGGACAGCTTGATGGATTCCTCCACCTTGCCCTCGCGCCAGAGGCCGGAGATCAGCTTGAGCAGGTCGCGGGACTGCTTTTTCGCCTTGTTGAACACGATCGCCCTTTCGATGCCGGTGGCGAAGCAATAGACCGACATGAACAAGAGGGTGAAGACGACCGCCCGGGGAACAAAACTCATACTGTGCCACATTTCAACTAGATCCCATGACATAGGAAACCTCCTAAATTGGTTTTATTTATTAATTCTGCCCGTGGATTTGACCACGTGGGAATTACTGGTTCTGCAGGGTGAACGTGACCGTGGCCGTGAAAATGACCGGCTTCGGGATGCCGTTCAGGATGTACGGCTCATAGACCCATTGCTTGATGGCGCTGATGGCCGCGTCATTGAGCAGCGGGTGGCCGGCCACGACCCGGGCGTTGCGCACGCGGCCGTAAATGTCGGTCATGGCCTCGATGATGACCACGCCCTGGATGCGGGCCGTCAGGGCGATCTGGGGATAGATGGGCTTGACCTGCTTGATCAGCTTGGGACGCTGCACGCTGGCGATGCGGATGGCCTGGTCGGCCCCCTCGATCAGCTGGCCGCCCTCAACGCCGCCCAGGACGCCGCCGACAACGCCGCCTTCGACTCCGCCCTCGACGCCGCCCTCGACGCCGCCATCGATCCCGAAGCTGCCGATGTCCTCTTCCTGGATGATCGTGGGCACCTCGATGGGTGCGACCAGGCGGCCGGCGATGATCGGCCGCGCTTCGACTTTTTTGGCCTCTTCAGCGGCTTTCTGCTGGCCGCCGCTCTTTTTCTTGGCCGCCGGCGGGGGCGGGGGCGGGGGCGGGGGCGGGGAACCGATGAAGACATTGGTCACCTTGATTTCCGGCAGGTTGGAGTCGGCCATCATCAAGGGGACAACGACAAAGGAAGCGACCGCGATGCCATGGATCAGCAGAGAGATGGGCAGGGTCAAGTATTTCTTGGTTGCTTTGCGCTTCTCTCCCGATATGATCAAGGATTCGCCAAACATGCTAGGCCTCCATAGTAGTATTTTGATAATATTTCCAAGTCATCTTATATAACAAAAGCGCGCGCAATTCAAGCCCAATTTCAACTTTTTTTTCTTTTTAGCAGGAACCGCTCCCAGACCTTCAGCCAGGCGCAGGACTGGTAGATCGTCGAATAGGAACCGGCGATGACCCCGACCAGCATGGTGAAGGCGAAGGGACGGATCACTTCGCCGCCGAATAGGAACAGGGAAAGGACGGTGAGCAGCACGGTCAGGGAGGTGAAAATGGATCGGCTCAGCGTCTGGTTGATGCTCTTGTCCAGAATGGCTTCCAGGTTGTCCTTTCTCATGATCTTGAGGTTGTCGCGCAGGCGATCGAAGACGACGATGGTATCGTTGATCGAGTAGCCGGTGATGGTCAGCAGGGCCGCGACGACCTGCAGCGACATCTCGACGCGGAAGAAGAGGATGAAGGCGAGGGCGATCAGCACGTCGTGGGCCAGGGTAAGGATGCCCGACAGCCCGAACAGCAGCTTGAAGCGGAAGCCGATATAGATCAGCATGCCGATCAGGGCCCAGATGCAGGCCAGCATGGCCTTGCGCCGCAGGTCCTTTCCCACCTGCGGGCCGACGAACTCGACGCTCAGGAACGTGTACCGGCCCAGGAACGCCTTGGAACGCAGCATGGAGATGACGCGGTTCTTGACGCCGGCCTTCTCCAGCTCGGAAAAATCGCCGATGATGCCGCTGCCGCTCTTGCGCAGGCCGATGATCAGCCGGGCGCTCTCCCGGGCGTCCTCGTCGGTGATGCCCTGCTCGCGCAGGAAGCGGGCGATCTCGCCCTCGGCGCTGTTGTTCAGGTCGATCCTGCCCGCGGCGGCCTGGGCGCGCCCGGCTTCGTCCATAATGCCCTGGCGGATCTCGCGGGCCACCAGCTCGTACTCCTCGATGTCCTCCAGCTCCTCGCCGCCCTGCAGGTTCAGTTTCTTCAGCGAGGCCAGGGTCTTGATGAAGAACTTGTTCTCGCCGCCGATGCGGGTGATCTGGGCGTCACCCAGGTTGATACTGGCCAGCGCGGCGCGCAGCTGGTTGACCGAAGTCGGCTCCTGGAAGCTCACCTCGATGAGGGTACCCCCGGAAAAGTCGATGCCCCAGTTGAAGCCGCGGGTGGCAAATATGAACACCCCAGCCAGGATGATCAGCCCCGAAAGAGCGAACGCGACATGGCGCTTATTGATGAATTTGAACTTGGGTTCTTCCTTGAATAGCTTAAGCATCTTCCTCTCCTATATGCTGATCCGGGACAGCTTCCTGCGCCGGCCGTAGGTCAGTTCGAAGATCACCCGCGAAACGAAGATGGCGGTGAACATGCTGGCCGCGATGCCGATGATCAGGGTGACGGCGAAGCCCTTGATGGGGCCGGTGCCGAACTGGAACAGGAAAACCGCCGAGATGACGGTGGTCAGGTTGGCGTCGAAGATGGTCCAGAAGGCCTTCTTGAAGCCGGCATCGATGGCCGACTTGGGCGACTTGCCGGCGGCGAGCTCCTCGCGGATGCGCTCGAAGATCAGCACGTTGGCATCCACGGCCATGCCGATGGACAGGATGATGCCGGCGATGCCCGGCAGGGAGAGCGTGGCGCGGAAATAGGCCATGATGCCCATCAGGATCAGCATGTTCAGCACCAGCGCCAGCACCGAGTTGATGCCCGCGGCGCGATAGTAGACCAGCATGAAGAGGATGACCAGCAGCAGGCCGCCCAGGGCGGCGGTCAGCCCCTTGCGGATCGAGTCGGCTCCCAGCGAGGGGCCGATGGTCCGCTCCTCGATGTATTTCAGCGGCGCCGGCAGGGCGCCGGAGCGCAGCACCAGCACCAGGTCGTCCACCTCGTCCATGGTGAAGCGGCCCTTGATGATGCCGTCGGCGGAAATGACGTCCTGGATGGTGGCCACGCTCTCGATGCGCTCGTCGAGGACGATGGAGAGCGGCTTGCCGATGTTGGCCGCGGTGAACCTCTCGAACTGGGCCGCCCCCTGGGAGTTGAAGGAGAAGCCGACGGCCGGGGCGCCGTATTCGTCCTGGGCGCGCCGGGCGCCCTTGAGGTCCTTCCCCGGGACGACGGTGGCCGCCTTCAGCACGTAAAAACCCTTGTCGAGGCGCCGCGGGTTAGTGCGCACGATCTCCAGGTCGTCGGGCAGCTGGCCGTTGTACTCCTGGAGCGCCGCCTCCTCGGTCAGGTACGGCCCGCCGACGACCAGGTGGAACTCCAGCATGGCCGTGCTCTTGATCAGGCCCTTGACGCGCTCGGGGTTGTCGATGCCGGGCAACTCGATCAGGATGCGGTCACCGGCCAGCCCCTCCTTCTGGATGGTGGGCTCGGCGACGCCGAACTCGTCGACGCGGTTGCGGATGGTCTCCAGGGCCTGGTCCACCGACTGCTCGCGCAACTGCAGCTCGATGTTCGGGCGCAGCGCCAGCGAGACCAGGTTGCCGCCGACGGTATAGGTCCAGTCGCGGAAATCGTCGTCGAGGATATCCTTGATCCTGCGCTCGTCCTCGACCCGGGTGCCGGTGATCTCGATCTGGTTGAAGCCCCGGCGTCCGATCTTGTCGTACGGGATGCTGCCGTCCTTGAACAGGCCGCGCAGCTGGGTGGCGCTCATGTCGGTCTGGATGGCCAGCGCCTCGTCGGTGACGACTTCCATGACCAGGTGCATGCCGCCCTTCAGGTCCAGCCCCAGGTTGATCTTGTCCTTGGGCGGGTACAGCAAAAAGATCGAAAGGGCGATCACGGCGATGATCAGCCCGATTTTCCAGGTCAACGACTTGTCCATCGTGTTCCTCCTTGGTTACTGCGGGTTTGCGGCGCGGAAAGGATCGACGCTTCCGCCGCCGCGAGCGACCGGCAGGGAATGCTACCGGGCCTTGGGGGTCTCGTCAACGACCGTGGAGATGGAGCCCTTGGCCACCTGGATGCGGGTGTTGGCGTCCACCTGGATCTCGAAGCGGTCGTCCATGACGCGATTGACCGTGCCGTAGAGGCCGCCGGCGGTGATGACGCGCTCCCCGCCCTTGAGCGAGGAGATCAGGTTCTGGTGCTGCTTCTGCTTCTTGCGGGCCGGCAAGATGATCAGCAGGTAAAAAATGACGAAAATGACGACGAAGGGGATCATCGAAACCAGCATGTTGGGCTGGCCGGCGCCGCCCGCGGTTTGTCCGAAGAGATACATCTTATTCTCCTTGTTGATAAAGAGCCAGGAAACTCTCCTTGAATTCAACGAATCGCCTGGAACGGATAGCATACCTTATTTTCGCCATAAAATCAAGGTAGAAATGGATATTGTGGATGGTGTTCAGGATGGAGGAGAGGATCTCGCGGGAGATGAACAGGTGCCGCAGGTAGGCGCGTGAAAAATTCCGGCAGGTGTAGCAGCCGCAGGCCCCGTCCAGGGGACGGGGATCCGACTTGTACTTCTCGTTCTTGATCCGCACCTTGCCGTGCGAGGCGAAAAGCGTGCCGTTGCGGGCATTGCGCGACGGCAGGACGCAGTCGAACATGTCCATGCCGTTCTCCACGGCGAAAAGGATATCCTCCGGGGTGCCGGAACCCATCAGGTAGCGGGGCTTGCCGCCGGGAAGCTCCGGGGCCAGCGCCCGCAGCACCGCCTGGAACTCGGCCGGGGTCTCGCCGACGCTGAGACCGCCGACGGCATAGCCCTCGAAATCCATCGCCGCCAGCTCATGCAGGGAGCGCTGGCGCAGGTCCTCGTGCAGTCCGCCCTGCACGATGGCGAACTGCGAGTTCGCCCGGTTGGTCCTGCTGAAGCGCGCGCGGGCGCGGGCGGCCCAGGCGCTGGTGAGGCGCAGCGCCTTCTCGTCCTGGCTGCGCGTCGCCGGGTGCGGGGCGAAGTGATCGAGTGCCATCTGGATGTCGGAATCGAGCGCGTTCTGGATGTCGACGACGTCCTCGGGGCCGAGGGCGAACGATGAGCCGTCCAGATGCGACTTGAAGCGCACGCCCTCCTCCCCCACCCGGGCATTGCCGCGCAGCGAGAAGATCTGGAAGCCGCCGCTGTCGGTCAGGATGGGCTTGTCCCAGCCCATGAAGCGGTGCAGCGAACCGAACTTGCCGATGACCCCGGTCCCGGGGCGCAGGAACAGGTGGTAGGTATTGGCCAGGATCACCTGGGCCCCGGCCTCCTGCAGCTGCTGCGGCGTCAGCGCCTTGACCGTGCCGGCCGTGCCCACGGGCATGAAGGCCGGCGTGTCGAAAGCGCCGTTCTTGGTCGTCAGCCGGCCGGCCCGCGATGGGCCGTCGCGGTCGAGAATCTCGAACTTCATGATGGGAACGGCGCGCCCTGGCCCGGCATTCCTATTTCTTTTTCCCCAGGGGGCGGTTCTTGCGCAGCTCGGTCAGAAACATGCGGTAGTTCTCCACCTGGGGCGACTGCGGGAAGGCGGCGATCAGGGCTTCATAGGTTTCGATGGCCTTGTCGTAGTTCTTGGTGTAAACGTAGGAATTCCCCAGCAATACATGGGCGTCCTCGCCAGGAAACCCGTGAGCGATCGCGCGTTCCAGGTAGGGGATGATCTCGGCGACCGCAGCATCCATTCCCTGGGTCCGGCCCTGTTTCATGTCGGCTTCCAGGCGACGGAAAAGGCCGTCCCCCACAAAATAATTGGCGATGGCGTACAGCTGAGGCTTCTTTTCCGCGGCGTCAACCAGCCTGACGTATTCCTTGAAGTTCGAGCTGGCACCCAGGTAATCCTTGTTTTCATAATCGATCAGGCCGAGGAAATAAAGCGAATTCGCGAACAATTCAGCTTGCCCCGCCTCCGTCCCGGTCATCGACCGGCAAGACGCGAAATATTCCCTGGCCTGGGGGAATTGCTTCAGGTTGAAAAAATTATTCCCCGCGTAGAATCGAGCGTACGCCAGCATGCCCTCGCTTTCCTTTTCCGCGGATGGCATGGCCAGCAATTTGAGCAAATATTCATTGGAGAGCCCGAATTTCTTCTCATCGAGTGCGGCCTTTCCGGCTTCGAACAGCGCCTGGCGCAATGCGTTCCGTGCATGCGCGTACCCGGGCTGCAGCTGCAACGCCTTTTCAAAGCTGGCGACCGCCTCGTCGACCCGGTCGCTTTGCAGCAGCATGACCCCCAGGTTATGGTGGGCAATCGCATAAGCCGGCTCCATGACGATCACCTGCCGAATCAGGTCGATCGCCTCATCGGCTTTCTTCTCCTGGACGGCCTTATGGAACCTGGCCATCAGCTTCGCGGCCTTCTTCGATATCTTCGTCTCCCCGGTTCCGGGATCCGCCGGTGCGGCGCACACGGCAAGGGCGAGCGCCAACAGCAGGAATGCGACGACAGCCAGTTGTCTTTTCATGATCGTGACCTCCATGAACGTATTTGGCAGCAAGCGCCGGCGGAACGGTCCCGGCCGTTACGCCTGCAGCTGGTTCTTAAAATAGGCGATGGTCTCGCGCAGGCCGTCCTGGAGCGGGACCTTGATCTCCCAGCCCAATTTTTCCCGGGCCAGCGTGATGTCGGGACGGCGCCGGACCGGGTCGTCGACGGGAAGCTCGCGAAAAACCAACTTGGATCGCGAGGCGGTCAGGCGCAGGGTCAGCTCGGCCAGCTCCAGGACGGTGATTTCCTCGGGATTGCCCAGGTTGAACGGCCCGCTGATCCCCTCCTGCTCCATCATGCGCACCGCGCCCTCGATCATGTCGGAGACGTAGCAGAACGAGCGTGTCTGCTCTCCCCTGCCGAAGATGGTGATCGGCTGGTGGCGCAGCGCCTGGACGATGAAATTGCTGACCACGCGGCCGTCGTCGAGGGCCATGCGCGGGCCATAGGTGTTGAAGATGCGCGCGATGCGGATATCGACGCCGTTCTGGACATGGTAATTGACCAGCAGCGATTCGGCCACGCGCTTGCCTTCGTCGTAGCAGGAGCGCGGGCCGATGGGATTCACCCGCCCCCAGTAGGACTCCTGCTGCGGGTGCTGCTCGGGGTCGCCGTACACCTCCGATGTCGACGCCTGCAGGATGCGCGCCTTGACCCGCTTGGCCAGCCCGAGCATGTTGATGGTCCCCAGCACCGAGGTTTTTATGGTCTTGACCGGGTTGAGTTGATAGTGGACCGGAGAGGCCGGGCAGGCAAAATTGTAGATGCGATCGGCCTCGAGCAGGATGGGATTGATGACGTCATGACGGATGAGCTCGAAATGGCCGTTGGCCAGCAGGTGGCGGATGTTGCCCTTGCGGCCGGTGAAAAAATTGTCCAGGCCGATCACATCGTGCCCCCTGGCCAGCAGGGCGTCGCATAGGTGGGAGCCCAGGAAACCGGCCGCCCCGGTCACCAGGTCGATCATGTCAGCCCTCCTCGATCCGAATCACCCGGCCATTCTATCCCAAAACCACCCCGCAGGCAAGCCGGAGGCGGCCGCGGCCGGGCGGCCATTGACTTGCCGCCCGGGATGCAATATAATATTCAATGAATTTATCTCCGCTCAACCTCGTTCCCTGCCAAATCCCGCAGCGCATCGTCGAGATCAAGGCCGGCACGGAAGCCAAAAGGAAGTTCCTGGCCATGGGACTGCACGTAGGCGATTCGATCGTCAAGCTGAACCGTTCCAGCTGGAGCCCGGTTCTGATCCGCAACCTCACCACCGGCTCCAGCAAGATCGCCATCGGCCAGGGGCTGGCCAGGAAGATCCTGGTGGTCGATGCCCGTGCATAAGGTCGTTCTCGTCGGCCAGCCCAATGCCGGCAAAAGCACCCTGTTCAACGTCCTTTCCGACATCAAGTCAGCCTCCGGCAATTTCGCCGGCACCAGCGTTCGCCTCACCCAGAGCACCGTGCAGCTGGACGGACGGGTCTTTCAGCTGCTGGACCTGCCGGGTTGCTATTCGCTGAATGCCGGCGACGACGCCGAGCGCATCTCCCGCGACCATCTGCTGGGCCAGCCGGTCGACCTGGTCATCAACGTGGTCGACTCCATGCAGCTGGCACGCAGCCTGGAACTGACCTACGAACTGCTGGAACTGGGGCTGCCCATGGCCGTCGCCCTGAACATGCAGGATGAGGCCGAGAAGCACGGCCTGCTCATCGACCATGAAAAACTGGAGCGGGAACTGGGAGTGCCGGTCGTTCCCACTTCCGCCCTGCACGGCAAGGGGGTTCGGCAGCTCATGGATCGCTCCCTGCGCCGGCTGGACGCGCCGCCTTCTCCGCGTCCCGCCCCGGCCTACACCGCCCACATCGAAGCCCATGTGCGGAAGCTGTCGGCCGCCCTGCCGCAGCCGGGCCCCGGGCACAACGGCAGCCGCCGCTTCTACGCCATCAAGGCCATCGAGAACCCGGACATGGTACCCAGCGAGTGGCTCCGCCCCCTGGAAGGGAACATCGCGGCCGCCTGCGCGCAGATCCGCGAGATCCACCAGCTGGAGTGCTTCGAGACGATCTCCTGCGAGCGCCATCACCTGGCCATGAAACTGAGCGAGGAGACCTGCGAGTTCGTCCCGCGCAGGACGATCCACCTGCACGACCGCATGGACCGCTTCCTGCTCCATCCGCTGCTGGGCCGTCTTTTCCTGCTCGCCTATTTCCTGACCTTTTTCACCGTCATTTATGTCACCGGCGGCCTCTTCTCGGGCTGGATCGAACCGCTGCTGAACCGCGGGCACGCGCTGCTTCTGCCCCTGCAGCAGGTATGGCAGCCCCTCTGGCTGACGGCCGACGGCATTTACCAGGGATTGTCCGGGGCGCTGGGGATCGTCCTGCCCTATTTCCTGCCGCTCATCCTGCTCCATGCCATTTTCGAGGACTCCGGCTACCTCTCGCGCGTCGCCTTCCTGCTGGACGGCCTCCTGCACCGCGTCGGGCTGCACGGCAAATCGGTGGCCGCTTTCATCCTCGGCTTCGGCTGCACCGCGCCGGCCCTCTACGCCACGCGCATCCTGGAAAACAAGCGCGACCGCGTCCTGAGCGCCCTGCTGCTGCCGTTCATCCCCTGCTCGGCGCGCAACGCCATCATTTTCGCCATGAGCGCCGCGCTGGCCGGACCGTTGTGGGCCATGGTGATCTACCTCTTCGTGCTGCTGGTGATCGGGGTCACCGGCAGGCTCATCTCGCTGTTCCTGCCCAGGCCGGGCGGCTTGATCATGGAGATCCCGGACTTGAGAACGCCTTCCCTGCGCAACGCCCTGTCGGCCAGCGGCCGGCAATTGAAGGAGTTCGCGTTCACCGTCGTGCCCTGGCTGCTGCTGGGCAGCGCCGCCATGTCCTGGCTGGGGCGACTGGACCTCAGCGGCGCCATCGACGCCCTGTTCGCGCCGCTGATCAACGGGCTGTTGGGACTGCCCGCCGCGCTGGGCACGACGCTGGTCTTCGGCTTCTTCCGCAAGGAACTGATCGTCGTCATGGCCCAGCAGGCCCTGGGCGCCGCCTCGCTGGCGCTGCTGCCGCTGACGGCCGGCCAGGCCGTGGTCTTCCTGGTCTTCGTGACCCTTTATTTTCCCTGCTTCAGCACGTTCGTGGTCATGGGCCGGGAGTTCGGCTGGAGGATCGCGGGCGCCTCGGCCGTGCTGAGCGTGATCGTGGCCACGCTGGCGGCCTGGCTGTTCAAGGTCGTCATCCTCTTTTTTTAGGGCCAGCCGGGGGGGCGGCCGAACCATACGCCGCCAGCGGGAAAAAATGATATTTCTCCCGCTTCGCGGTTGACTTCCTTTCCCGCCGTCGGGTACAATGGCCGGAATGTGGCTGACCTACCTGCTCTTTTATGTGGGATGCTTTTTCATCGCTTTTTTCCTCTGCATCCCCATCGGCCCGGTCAACCTGCAGGTGTTCCAGCGCGCCGTCAAGAAGGAGCACGCCCAGGCGCTCAGCCTCGCCTTCGGCGCCGCCCTCGGCGACTCGGTCTGGGCCATGGCCGCCTTTTTCGGCATCACCCCCTTCCTGAAGAACGGCTACAACCTGAGCCTCGAAGGGATCTTCCTGCTGATCACCGCCATCGTCACGTTCGTCCTGGGATTGCTCGCGCTCAAGGACGCGCGCTTCCTCGAGCGCATCGAGGAGATTGAGAAGAAGGAGGAGGCATTCGCCGCCAAGCTCCAGAGAAAGCGCTGGGCCTTTCTCCAGGGCCTGCTGATGGTGCTGGTCAATCCCCTGGGCATCGCATCGTGGATGATCGCCCTCTCCTTTCTGAAGAAACTCCGCATCTATATTCCCCTGACCCTGAACTATGAGCTGCTGTTCATGGTGGTCGTCCTGCTCGGCGCCTTCTCCTATTTCACCCTGATCATCCTGATCACCCACCGCGTGAAGGCTTTATGCCTGCCCCATAACACGCGCAAGGTCATCCGCATTCTGGGCTACGTTCTGATCGGTTTCAGCATCTATTTCCTGTATTTCGCGCTCAAGGCGTTGTTCTTCGCCCCCGGGCCGCACTAGCGTGGCGCAGGCCGTCACCGCCCCCAACGCCGCCCGCTGAACATGCCCCAGGCTTCGATCCCGGCCCTGGTCCTGTCCACCTCGCCGTTGAACGAGCAGGACAAGCTGGTCACGCTGCTGACTGCCGACCAGGGCTTGCTCAAGGCCGTGGCCCCCGGGGCGGCGAAGATGAAAAACCGCTTCGGCTCGCTGCTGGAGCCTTTCACCGAGGGGGACTTCCACTATTACTGGCGCGAGGACAGAGAACTGGTCACGCTCGGCAAGGGCGAGATCCGCAAGAGCTTCTTTTCCGTGGTGTCCGCGGCGGAGAATGTTTTTTACTTTTATCTCCTGGCCGAGATCACGCTGAAGTTCATGCAGCCCGGTCACCGCGAGCCCCGCGTTTACAAGCTGCTGCTGGCCATTCTGCGCTCCAGGGAGAAAGGGGTGGCCATGGACTGGCTGCTGCTCTACTTCCTGGCCTGGCTTTTGCGCAGCGAGGGGCTGCTGTTCAACCCGCGGCGCTGCTCGAACTGCGGCGCCCGCGACCTCGAGCGGGCCTGGCTGCGCAACGACTACCGCGGGCTGCTCTGTCCCGCCTGCCGCTCGGGCGAACGCCTGGCGCTGTCCCGCGACGAGCTGGAGTTCATCGCCTGGACCGCCGCCCACGCCCCCGGGCAGTGCGGCGAGTGGGCCGATCGCTTCGCGCCGGCCGGCCTGATCCGCACCTTGACGGGAAAGATCGAGCACCACGGCGAGTTCACGCTGCAATCGCGACGCTACCTCCGCGAATTCCACTGAAAAAAAAAGGGGGAGGGGAAATCCCCTCCCCCGCAGCGGGAATCTTCTTCGCTCAGATCGGAAAGGTGACGCCCAGCAGCCCGCCCACGCCGGTCCAGTCGCCGATGACGCTGAAATTCAGCCGCAGGCTGACGGCCATCTTCTCGGAAAACCAGTAGCGGCCGGCGACGAATGGCGAAAGATAGAGGCCCGAGGAGCCGCCATAGCCCTCCTTGGCGGAGAAGATCGCGAAGCCCAGGCTGGCGCCGGCGAACAGGTCGAGCTTGTCCACGTCAAGCCGGGTGAAATGATAGGCCCCGTCGGCCGACGGCATGATGATGGTGCCGTGGCTCCAGAGCCACATCATGACCGTTCCGCCGACGCCGATGTTCTCGGTGATGGCGGTCTCGAAGTTGACGCCGAAGGGGATGGCGTAGGAATTGAGGCCGATCTGCGGCGTGAGGAATTTGTCGCCCTTGTGGAATTGCAACTGGGCGTTCTTCTTCCCCTTGGGAGCCGCCGCCAGGGCCAGGGACATGCACAAGATCAGGACAAACAGTGCCAGAATGGATCGCTTGAATTTCATGTTTCCTCCCGGATCGAATAGTCACCATACGCCGCCGGCGCCGCTGAAGCGGGACACGGGCGGCGCCTGTGGCCTATAGTCCGTGATAGAATCCGGCATACAGCTTGAAGAACGTTCCGGTTTCCTCCTCGGCGAAAGAAACCTTCAAGGTGGTGCCGGCGCGCAGCCCCATCTTTTCATTCAAGGCATACTCGACCCCGCCGCCGATATTGAAGCCGATATCGGAGTCACTGCCCGAGAAACCCATGAAGGTGACGCTGGTGTGAATCAGGCAGATGCCGGCCTTGCCGAACAGCGTTAGCCCACCCGACAAGCCGTGCTTGTAAACGCCGTTCAGGTTCAGTCCCCAGGCGCTGGAATCGAGGCCCGATCCCGCCGGGTTGAAGTAATACTCGAAGAGTCCCTCGGCGAACAGCTTCGGACTGAAGCCGTACTGGAAGCCGGCATCGAAGAACAGCCCTTCAAAATCGGAAACGGCCAGGCCCAGGTCGCCGAAAACCTGCATTTCGGGTTTCTGCGCTTCCTTCTTTCCCGCGGCAAAGCCCAGGGAAGACAGCAGCAGCACGCACAAAATGAAAGGCAGTATTTTTTTCATTATTTCCTCCTGGCGGATACTATACGCAAACACGATAAAATATCAAGGGCCCGTGAGCGGGTCATTCGCCGCTCATGGCCGCGGCCACGGGCCTGAGGCCGGGGATGCTTTCGAAAACGATCTTGATGACCGCGGTGATGGGCACGGCCAGGAACATTCCGACCAGACCCCACAGCCAGCCCCAGAAAACCAGCGAGAGCAGGATGATGATCGGCGAGAGGTTCATGCTCTTGCCCATGACCTGCGGCTCGAGCACGTTGCCCATGGCGAACTGCATGAGCATCAGCCCGGCGGCGACCAGGACCAGGCGCAGGCAGAAGCCGTACTTCAGGAAGGTGATCAGAACCGGGAAGATCGTGCTGAGCAGCGAGCCGAAGGTGGGGATGTAATTCAGCAAAAAGACCAGCAGGGCGGTGAAGATGACGAAATCGACCCGGCCCACGATCAGGATCAGTGCCGCCAGCGCGGCGGTGGCCGCGCTCATCAGGGTCTTGATGAACAGGTAATGCTGGATTCTGGCCTCGATGGTCGTGACCATGTCCAGCAACTCCTCCGCCCGATCCCGGGACAGGGTCCGGGCGATGCGCGTGACCATCGGCACCCTCTCGCCCAGCATGAACATCAGCAGCAGCAGCACCAGCAGGAGGTTGCCGATAAAATTGGTAAAATTCCCCATGGCCCCCGAAACCAGAGCCGTGATCTGGGCGGGATTGAAAATATTATCCCAATCGATGCCGGCAATGTAATGCTTGACATCGATCAGCGGCAGCTTAAAATTGGCCAGCGAACTCTTGAGCAGCTGCGTCACCTTTTCACTGTATGCCGGGAAATGGTTGATGAAGGAGGCGGCGCCGGTGAAAAGCAGCAGCCCGCTCAGGAAAAGGCCCAGGAAGATGAGCGCCAGCACTCCGGCCAGGGCCAGGGGCTTGGGGACGCGCCAGCCCAGCAGCCGGCGCATGATCCCGTTCAGCAGGAAAAAGAGGAACAGGGCGATGCAGAAAGGGATGAAGATGGCGCGCAACTCCCGCAGCACGATGACAACGAAAACCGCTGCAATGAAGGCAAAAGCCGCCTTCAGGAGCCCCGTGTCCCCCCGAAGGCCGTCAGCCATAGTTTTCGATCTGGTCCACGACGTCGATGACCTCGTCACGCTTGAAGAACAGGAAGTTCGTCACCATGCGGTAGGAGAACGAGTAGCGGATGACTCCGCCTTCGAGCCGGGCGGCGATTTCCAGGATCTCGATATCGTGCTTCAGCAGGATTTCCTCGATGACCGCCATCAGCGCGGCATCATCCCGGTCTCCGCCGCGCGTGCTTCCCAAGGTGTCGAATATCTCCTTCTTGATCTGCTTTTTCTCCAGGTTGCTCCCGATGTACTGGAACGCCATGTAGCCGCCGATGGCCAGTATGGCGATGGCGATCAGGCTCATGAAGGTCATTTTCCCGCTTTGTCCTTTCATCGTCCTCCCTCCTTGCTTTTCGCGATTCGACCCGGGGCCTGGCCCAGGATCCTTCTTGCCGCCCGGCCGATCTCGGCCGGGTTCTCCACCACGTGAACGCCGTGCTCGCGCAGCACCGCCATCTTCTCGGCGGCGGTGCCGCGGCCGCCGGAGATGATGGCACCGGCATGGCCCATGCGCCTGCCGGGCGGCGCGGTCTGGCCGGCAATGAACGACAGGACCGGCTTGGCGAAGCCCTTGCCGATGAATTCCGCCGCCTGCTCCTCCATGCTGCCGCCGATTTCGCCGATCATGACCACCGCCGCGGTCTGCTCGTCGGCGCCGAACAGCTCCAGGGCGTCGACGAAGCTGGTGCCGATGATCGGATCGCCGCCGATGCCGATGCAGGTGGATTGCCCCAGGCCCTCGCCGCTGATCTGGTCCACGGCGACGTAGGTCAGCGTTCCGGAACGCGATACGATGCCGACGCGGCCCGGGCGGTGGATGCGCGCAGGCATGATCCCGACCTTGCACTTGCCCGGCGAGATGACCCCGGGGCAATTCGGCCCGATCAGCCGCGAGCGCGTCGTGCCCAGGAAGCTCTTCACCTTCACCATGTCCAGGGCCGGCACCCCCTCGCTGATGCAGACGATCAGCCGGATATCGGACAGGGCCGCCTCGATGATGGCGTCGGCGGCGAACGCGGCCGGAACGAAGATGACCGACACGTCGGCCCCGGTCTCGCGGACGGCTTCGGCCACGGTGTGGAAGACCGGCCGCTCCAGGTGCATCTGCCCGCCTTTGCCCGGCGTGACGCCGCCGACCACGCGCGTGCCGTACTCGATCATCTGTGCGGCGTGGAACGACCCCTCCCGTCCCGTGAAACCCTGGACGATCACCCGCGAATTCCCGTCGATGAGGATGGACATGGTCAGGCCCCCCTGGCCAGCTCGACCACGCGGCGCACCGCGTCGGACAGCTCGGTCTCGGTGATGAAGTTCAGCCCCGACTCGCGCAGGATGCGCAGGCCCTCCTCCTCGTTGGTGCCCACCAGGCGGATGACGATGGGGATGCGGATGTCCAGCCCCCGGGCGGCGGCGACGATGCCGCCGGCCACCCGGTCGGTGCGCACGATGCCGCCGAAGATGTTGACCAGCACCGCCCGCACGTTGGGGTCAGCCAGCAGGATCTTGAATGCCTCCTGAACGCGTTCCGCCGACGTGGCGCCGCCGATGTCGAGGAAATTCGCGGGCTCGCCGCCGTAGAACTGGATGATGTCCATGGTGGCCATGGCCAGGCCGGCGCCGTTGACCATGCAGCCGATGGTCCCGTCCAGGCGGATATAGTTCAGGTCGAACTTCGACGCCTCGACTTCCAGGGGTTCCTCCTCGTCCAGGTCGCGCAGCGCGGCGATGTCGGGGTGGCGGCAGAGGGCGTTGTCGTCGAAATTGACCTTGGCGTCCAGGGCCAGCACCTCGTCCCCGCGCGTGACGATCAGGGGATTGATCTCCACCAGGGAGGCGTCGAACTGCAGGAAGAGATCATAGAGCCGGGCCAGCAGGGCGGCGAAGCTCTGCTGCTGGGCCTTGCCCAGGCCGAGCCGGAACGCCAGGCTGCGCGCATGCCCGGGGAAAAGGCCGGTGGCCGGGTGAACGTGCACCTTGAAAACGGCATCGGGATGCTCCCGGGCAACGGCCTCGATCTCCATCCCGCCCTGGCAGGAGGCGATGATGACCGGCATCTCGCGCTCGCGGTCCAGGAGGATCGCCAGGTAGAGCTCGCGGGCGATGTCCAGCCCCTGCTCGACCAGCAGCTTGCGCACCCGCCGCCCTTCGGGGCCGGTCTGCTGGCTGACCAGGTTCATGCCCAGGATGGCCGAAATATGGCGCTCGGCCTCGGCGCGGTCGCGGGCGAGCTTTACCCCCCCCGCCTTGCCGCGGCCTCCGGCATGCACCTGGGCCTTGACCACGCAGGGATAGCCCAGCGTCTCGGCGACGGCCAGGGCCTTTTCGGCCGTTTCGGCCATTCCGCCCCGGGGAACGGCAACGCCGTGGCGGGCAAAGAGCTCCTTGGCCTGGTACTCGTGGATCTTCATCAACGTCTCCTATTTCCGCTCGTACTGCCTGCGGCCCTCCTCATAGATGTCGCCGCCGTACATGTCGTTGATCACCTGGGCCGGGAAGTCCTTCACCTCCAGCCTGCGGATGGCTTCCGGACCCAGCTCGGGGTAGGCAACCACCTCGGCCTTGAGGATGCTCTTGGAGACCAGGGCGGCGGCGCCGCCGGTCACGGCCAGGTAGACGGCCTTGTGCCTGCGGAGCGCCTCCTTCACCTCGGAGTTGCGCGACCCCTTGCCGATCGAGGCTTTCAGGCCGAGCTCGTGCAGCTTGGGAGCGTAGGCGTCCATGCGGTAGCTGGTGGTCGGCCCGGCCGAGCCAATGGGGTTGCCGGGCCGGGCCGGCGTCGGTCCCACGTAAAAAATGACCTGGCCGCGCAAATCGAAGGGCAGTTCCGCGCCGGCGGCGATCAGGTCGGTCAGCTTCTTGTGGGCGGCGTCGCGGCCGGTATACATGGTGCCGCTGATCAGCACGTTGTCCCCGGCCTTCAGGCCGGCGACGGTCTCATCGCTCATCGGGGTCGAAATTCGCTTGATTTCGCTCACGGGGTCCTCCTAGATGGATTTTTGGAACACCTTGTCGTTGCCGAACTCGTCGCTGAGCTTGATGAGCAGCATGCGCGAGTTTTTCGGGTTGCTCAGCTCGAAGCGGTAGGTCTCGACCCGCGAATCCCCGACCAGGTCGTCCGGTAATACCGGGACCCACTCCTTGCCGTCCAGGGAATACAGCGCCAGGGCCACGGCCGAGGCCTGGTCCTCCGCCTTGAAGCGGACGCTGCGCCCCGTCATGGAGAACTCGGAGAGGAGCGGGGCCGTGGAATCGATGATGAACGGCGCCGAGGTCCGCACGGCGTTCCGGGCCCAGGCCGGGGCATTGTCCAGGCCGTCATCGGCCTGCACCTTCAGCTGGTACTTGCCGTCGGCGAAGAGCTCGCAGTCAAGGTACAGCCACTTCTCGCGAAGTTCCTTGCGCAGCGGCAGCCATTCATTGCCGGGAAGCTTGCGCAGGGACAGGGTGAAGTTCAGGCGGTCCTGGTTGGGGTCACTGGCCTCCCAGGAGACATGCAGGTATTTGTTCGGCGGCGTCGTCTCGGGGACCGGCTTCCTGTCGCCGGGACGCTGGACGAGGACGGGCCCGATCACCGGTTTCAGGTTGTCGGTCAGATAGTGGACGCGGTAGCCCGACAGCAGGGGGGACGCGCTGGGGCTGCTCGAGCTGAGCACGATCTTCACCTGCAGGAAGCGGTAGCCGCCGGTGTTGATGTTCGAGTTCTCCGGGTCGGTGAAGGGGGCCGACCAGTTCGTCCAGGAGCGGTCGGGATAATCGGAATTCCCCAGGCGCACGGAAAAGGAGACCGCTGAAGGGGCGGCATCCTCGACGTTCCAGGAAAGGCGGCCGAAGCGCGACTGGATGCGGGCGTCGAACACCTCGGAGAAGTACGTGCCGGTGGCGTTCATGCCTCCCTCCACCAGGGTGATGCCGGCCGTGTTGTTGGCGATCAGGTAGTAGCCCTTGCCCGGCGCAGCGCTGCCGACGATGCGGAAGATCTGGGCCGAGTCGCTCTCGCAGACTTGAGCGAAGGCGCCGGAGCGGTCCACGCGGTAGACGCGCCCGGCGTTGCCGGTGCCGATGACGACCGCTTTGGCCTGGCGGTCGAAATGGACGGCATAGGCCAGTTCCTCCGTCGAGGACCAGAGGGACTCGACCCCGCCGCCGGGGCTGAGGCAGTACAGGATGCTCTTTTCGCGGACCGCCTCCTTGTCGGGGGCCGTGTTCCGGGTGAACGCGGAGCCGATCTCGAATTCCTTGCCCGATTGCGGCGCCGGGACGCTCTTGACCGCGGTGAAATACACGTTGCCGTCATCGTCGCTGGTGATGCCCTTGATCTCCTCGAGGGGGGAATCGAACAGCACGCGCACCTTGCGGTTCCTGATCTCGTAGAGGATGCCGCGGTCGCCGCTGCCGGCGAGGATGGCGTTGTCGGAAGTGACGTGCAGGCTGATGATATGCGAGTCCTCTGCCGTCAGCAGGTTCTCCACCGCGCCGCCCTTGGCGATGCTGTAGACGGCGCCGGTGTTGCCCAGGGCGCAGATGATGTTGCCCTGGCGGTCCTCGGCCAGGTCCCAGATGAATTTCTCGTCGGGATGGAACAGCTCAGTGGACTTGCCGTCCCTGGCGACGCGGACCACGCGGCCGTTGGGCGACGTGCCCACGATCACGTCGCCGCTGCCTTCGACCAGCAAGGCGTAGACGTCGAGCTGCTCGCCCTGGAAGATCTTTTCGGTCTTGCCGGCCGCACTGACCCGGTAGACCGCGGCGTTGTGGCCCGTGCCCAGGTAGAGGTCGCCGGCGGAGGCGGCGGCGGCCAGGTAGAATTCCTCGGCCGGACCGGGAATGCTCTTCAGCTTGGGCCCCAGGGAAAGGCCGCCGTTGCTGTCGATGCTGACATGGACGAAACTCCCCTTCTGAAAATCGGCCAGGCTTGACTTCTCGACCTGCTTCACCCGGACCGCGCCCAGGGCGGGGGCCAGGGCCAGCAGCGCGATGCCCGCTAGGATCTTGCTATTCATTTTTCCTCTCTTTGATGCGCAGCTTGAATATCTTCTTGCCGGCGACCACCGCCGGCACCTCGAACTGATACTCGGCCACGGTGGAGAACGCCATGTTGGCCTGGTCCTTGGCCAGGGTGTTGTAAAGCAGGACGTTGCCCACGCTCGATGGCAGGTAGGAATACTCGAAGCCGCGGATGAACAGCCCCTGGGCCGGAACGAAAAGCTTCAGGTACAAGCGGCTGTTCCTGCGGATGTTGTTGATGGCACGGATGAGGGCGCCTAGGTCGGATGGGAAATAGGTCGTCTTGACGGCCTTGGCGTCGAAATCGGAGATGCCGGCGGCATCGGCGACCATGAGGTAGAACTCCGCTCCCGGCTTCAGGTTGGGCGCCTTGACCTGGATCCTCTCGGAGAACGCTCCGCCCTTCTCGTTTTTGAGCTGCATGTCGATCGTCATCAGCTCCTCCGGGAGATAGGCGACCTTGTCGATGAGGACGTTCTCCAGCTCGGCGCGCTGGACGGCCTCGCGGCCGCTGATCTCGAAATCCATCTTCTGGATGCGGGCGTTCTTTTCCCGGTTGTTCATCAGGAAATAGTTGATGACCATGACCAGGGTGGAGAATTCATCGGCGGCCTCGGTGCCGCTGAACAGGTCATCCATGACCACGTTATCCTCGTTCTCGACGAAGATCTTGCCGTTGACGCGCAGCGACTGGAATCCGAACTCCTGGTACTCGGCCTGCAGGGCGTTCAGCAGGGAGATGTAGGTCAGGGCCGGCGTCAACAGCGGGTGGTTGACCACCTCGAGGTTGAAATTGCGGTTGCGGTTCTTCAGGAAGATCTTCAGGGGGATCATGGCCGGCGCCTGCCCCAGCTCGGCCATGACCCCGGAGAAGCGGTCCTGGCGCACGGCCCCCACCGGGTTGCGGGTGGCGGCCAGCTTGAACGAGCTCTCGTAGGAGGGGACGACGGAGATGACCTCGGCCTTGTGCAGCGGGAAGTCCACCGTGCCCAGGTTGAAGAAGGGATGGCCGAAGACATAGACCTTCTGGCCGTCGACATGGGTCACCGTGCCGGTGGCGGCGTAGGAGGCGTCGCCGCGGATGAGCGGGATGGCGACGGCGTCGGCCGGCCGCACGGTGAACATCTCCGGGGAGAGCTTGCGCGTGCTGATGTCCTTGCCGACGGCCATGCTTTGCAGCGGGACGAACAGGTCGCCCAGGAAGGAAACCGCCTCCGGCGTGAAGCCGCGGCTGCTGGCGAAGAGCTTGATCGGCGCCAGCGAGCGGGCGGGAGAGAAGTTCAGGCGGGCGGCCAGCTCGTTGCGGATGGCCGCGGCCACGCGCCGGGCGTTCTGGCGGCCGAAATCGATCTGGATATTGCTGATCTCCACGCTGGCGGCCGGCGCCGAGGCAACGGCCGATATCCTCAGGATGTCCTCGATCGGCGTAATGCCTGCGATCGGCTTGCGCGAGAAATTGCTCAAGCCGTAGGACACGGAACCGATGAGCCGGCCGTTGATATATACAGGGCTGCCGCTCATGCCGGCGATGACGCCGCCGTCGTTCAGCTCCGGGGCGTTCAGCTCGGCGATGATCAGGCTCTTGTCGGAAACGAACTTTTCCATCACGCCCAGCACCTTGAAGGTGAAGGTCTCGATGGTGCTGCCCTTGAAAATGGTGCGCCCCTCCCCTTCCATGCCGGGCTTGACCTCGGACAGCTTCATGATATCGGTGGCCGCCAGCAGGCAGGAGAGCAGCAGGCCGGCAGCCGTCAGCGCGATTCGTTTCATGGCTTCTCCAGACGGCGGCCGCCGGGATTCGCCCGCCGCTCGCGGCGGCAGGTTCCTGCACTGGCGGCAACCCCAATCGTTATTCCCTTCATTTTCCTATTGGTTGTGCAACGGGAAACAAAACGCATCATAATCAAAATCACGCGAAAAATCAAGGCGGGACGCCGGGCTTACGTCTGCGGATCGCCGATGGTCGTCTCGGAACGGTCGTTGCTGCCGGAAACGATGATCTGGTTGCTGGCCAGGTCGAGATGCAGCTCCTGCCCGCGCGTCGTCCCGGCCCCGCGGCGGCGGATCTCGGCCCGCTCGCGGAAGACGACGGACTGGCGCGCGTATTGCCAGTGCAGCGCCTGGCCCCGGCCCTCGATATCCTCCTTGCGGAAGGAGGCGGCGTCAAAGGCGAAAACGTCCTGCAGCCTGTCATCGGGGCCGAAAACCAGCTCGATCCTGCGCGCGGCCAGCGAGTTCGCGCCCTGCTCCAGCCGGGCATCCCTCTCGATGACGATCCGGCCACCGCCGGCATCCAGGTCGATCGCCTGTCCGTGCAGGACCAGCGGCTGCCCGTCGTTGGCGAACTTCAATTCGGCGCCGCCGCGGCAGGACAGCGCGCCGCCGCCGCCGAACAGCAGCTCGCCGGCATGCAGTTCCACCTCATCCTGGAACAGGCTCACCCGGCCGGTGAAGCGGCTGGCGTCATCCTTTTGCGAGGTTTCCAGCTCGTCGGCGGTGACGAAAACCGGCTTGGCCCCCAGCAGGGCGCTCTTCCTGCCGGGGATGATCGTGGCCTTGACGCCTTGCTCGCCGGTGATGCGTTTCGACCCGGTTTGCATGCGGAAATGACGGGATTGAAAGCGGTTTTTGCCGCTCTCGATGGTGGAATTCGGTCCGGAAATGCCGATCTCCCCGCTGGACGCGTCATAATCGAGGCGCTGGGAAACGCCGGAAAAATCGTCGGTGACGAACCGGCATTCGCCTTTCGCCTGGACCGCCGTGAGTTCGCCGGCCGGGTCGTACGCCGCGTCCAGGATCAGGCAGTCGACGCGGAGATTCTCCCGGCCTTCGCTGGCCAGGGTGCCGCGGGCGAGCATGCGGGCCTCGCGCAGGATCTGGGTCTCGGGATCCAGCGTGATGTCGACGGCATCGGAAAGCAAACGGCTTTTGCCTTCCCGGGAGCTGGTGGAGATCGTGGCCCGTTCGCGAACTTCCAGCAGCCGCAGCCGTCCCTGGTCCCCATACAGGAGCTTGATGCGTTCGGCGGCGATCTCCTTGTCCAGCCGCTGTCCGTCGTCGCCGGCCTGCCGGGTGTCAAAAAGGCATTCGCCGGTGGCCAGCGCCCACTGCGCCTGGGCGAAATCCGGATCGAACTGCATCAGGACGCGCCGCGCCCTGAGCGCGGAGCGGGCTCCCTCCACGCGGACGTCCCCTTCCATCAGCAGCCAGTTCTGCTTCCGGTTCACCCGGAGCAGCCGGGCCTGGAAATCGAACGGCCGCTCGTCGCGGATCATCACGCCCTTGAAATCGAGCAGCTTCATGAGCTTGGCCTGGATCACGTAGACCATGCCCCCGGCGGCCCGGCCGCTGACCGGATTGAGCCGGATCTCCACGGCGTCCTGGCTGGAAAGCAGGTCCAGGCTTTTCAGGTCGAAGCTGCGGCCGGAGAGGGTGAAGCGCGGCGAAGAGATGCGCACGTCCCCCTCCAGGAAAAAGTCGTTGAACTCGTTTCCGGCCCGGCCGCTGTCGGCCGCAACGCGGATGTCCTCGCCCAGCTTGTCGACGCGGTAGAGGGTCGCCACGATCTGCTTCATGCGCAGGGTGTCGTCGTCACCTTTCTGGGATTCGGCGCACTGAACCTGCAGTTTTTTTTCATTGTCCAGGTTGAAGGTCAGGTAGGTCAGGTCGATGCCCTCGACCTCGCCCTCCGGGGTCTTCGCCGCCGCGGCGGCCCCTCCCGGGCGGTTGCGCACCCACAGCAGTCCGACCAGCAGCAGCGCGGCGAGCAAGGACCAGGCAATGATCGTTTTCTTCTTCGCTTTCATGGGCGATGCGCACTGGCGGCGGGTCCCCGGCGCCGGGCCGGCGTGCGCGCCGCGCGGGCCCCGCTGCCCCCCTTGCTTTCGTTTACGATACGGCCCGGGATCGACTCAGGGGCCAACGTGGATGAGCTCCTGCTCCTCGCCGTATTCCTCGAAACGCTCCAGGCTGCTTTTTTCCACGTCAAGCAGCTTGTAATGCCCCATCTCCATCATGGAAAAATAGAGCAGCAGGTTCTTCCTGGCGGGGTCGTCGGCGAACAGCTCGGCCAGCTGCAGGTAGAAATCGTGGGCCGCCTGCTCGGCGTCCATGGCCTGGGCAATGATGCCGCTCAGCGGCACCAGCTCGTCGCGGAAGCGGACCTCGGGCAGGGGCACGACGGGGGTGTCGGGGACAACGATGGCCTGGCCGGGAAAACGCTGGCGGAAAAGCTCCTCCAGCGACTTCTGGTGCTTGCCTTCCTCGAGGGCGAGGAAATCCAGGCGCTCCTTCAGGAAGGCGTTCTTCACCGCTTTCGCCAGCCGGGTATAGACGGCCTGGCTGTCGATCTCGCTCTTGACGGCGGCCAGCAGCAGGTCGGCCAGCGCGTATTTCTTCAAATTCAAATTCTTCATCATGACCTCCTTGGAACGGCCGCAGCCGTGATCAATAGTTCTCCACCCAGAGCTCGAAATGCTCCCGGGGATGATCGCAGACCGGGCACTTCTCCGGGGCCTGGTCCGCTTCGACGACCGCGCCGCAGACGCGGCATTTCCAGGCGGTCTTGCGCGGCCTGGCGAAGACCGTCCTGTCCTTCACGTTCTGCAGCAGCTTGCGGTAGCGCGCCTCGTGCCGCTTTTCCACCGTGGCCACGGCGCGGAAAACGCGGGCGACCTCGGGGAAGCCCTCCTCGTCGGCGACGCGGGCGAACTCCGGGTAGAGGGCGCACCACTCCTCGTTCTCGCCGGCGGCGGCGTACTCGAGGTTCTTTTCCGTCGTGTCCAGCGCCACCGGGTAGGCGGCCTGGATCTCCAGGGGCTCGCCGTTCATCGCCGCAGCCAGGGGCTTGTAGAACAGCTTGGCATGCATGCGCTCGTTCTCGGCCGTCTCCAGGAACAGCTCCTCGATCTGCTTGAAGCCTTCCTTGCCCGCCGTCTTGGCATAGAACGTGTAGCGCATCCGCGCCTGCGATTCGCCGGCAAAAGCCTTGAGAAGATTCTCCGCCGTGCGGCTGCCCTTGAGTTGCTTCATGGTTCGACCTCCACAATCCGTCATTGTAGCTTTTTTCCGCCCAAAGTCAAGGAGGATCGGCCTCCGTCCCCTTGCAGCAGGGACAGGGCTTTTTCTTCGTCATCGCCGCGGCGGACGATGCGCGGCGTCTCGCCGGTTGCATCGACCACGGTCGATCCCCTGGAAGGCGGCAGCGCTCCCCCGTCGATGAGCAGGTCGAGGCCCGGGAACTCGCGGGCGATGCGCCGCGGGTCGTTCAGGGGCGGCCGTCCGCTCAGGTTCGCCGAGGTGCCGATCAAAGGGAAGCCGAGGGCGGAGATCAATTCCAGCAGCAGCGGCAGGCCCGGCATGCGGATGCCGATTTTCCCGCTCCCCTTGAGCAGGGCCGGGTCGACGGCCGGGCCCGGCTTGAAAAGGAAGGTGAACTTCCCGGGCAGCAGATCCTGGAGCCGCCCGCGGAAAACATCGGGGATCTCGGCAACGAGCGATTCCAGCATGGCCCAGTCGGCGACCGCGGCCGAGTAGGGCGATCCTCCCCTCCCCTTCAAGCGGTCGACGGCCGCATGGGCGGCCGGCGACAGGAAATTCCCTCCCAGCCCGTACAGGGTGTCGGTGGGATAGGCCATGATGCCGCCGGCGTGCAGGCAATCGCGGATGCACGCCGAATTATCGGGGACGAGGACAGAGTCGAAAGGAATGACGGTCATGGGTAGAGCAGGAACGGCCGGACCGCTTCGGCGTAGGCATTGATCTCGCGCTCGATGTCGCACTGAATTTCGGGAAAGGGAATGTTTTTATCAATGGCCTTGCGGATCGCGCCCGTGCCGCAGATCATGTCGATGGGCAGGCGCTCGGACTCGAATTCATAGGGCGGGGCCTGCCACTTGAATTTCCCGGGATACAGCCGCGCCGCCAGGCGGATCAATTCATAGTATGCCCGGAACGGGCGGAATTTTTCCTGGCCCGGCACTTGCACCAGCACGCCGCCGCACACCCGGCCGGCGTGCTTGGAGAACTCGGGCTTGAAGAACATGGGGACGAAACGGACCCCGGGCAGCATCAACCGCTTCATCTCCGCGGCCAGGCGCAACGGCTCGATGAAGGGCGCGCCGACGAGCTCGAACGGCCGTGTGCTGCCCCGGCCTTCGGAAAGGTTCGTCCCCTCGAGGAGCACGGCTCCGGGATAGACCCGGGCGGCGGCGAAGGAGGGCATGTTGGGGGACGGCAGGGTCCAGTCCCCGGGGAAGAACTCCTCCCGCGGCCAGCCGCGCGCCTTGACCACCCGGAGCGGGACGTCGAGCCCGTATTCATTCAGGGCGAAGGAGAGGTATTCGCCGGCGGTCAGGCCGTGGCGCATGGGAACGGGCAGCTGGGCGACGATGCTGAAATGATCGGGTTGGGCGACCGGGCCTTCAAGAACACGGCCGTTGAGCGGGTTGGGGCGGTCCAGGACGACCACCTCGACGCCGCGCCCGGAGAGCCAGCGCAGCAGCATGACCAGGTGGTTGACGAAGGTGTAGACCCGGGTTCCGATGTCAAAGGGATCGACCAGCAATGCATCGACGCCCTCGAGCCAGTCATCCCCGGGCAGCAGCCTTTTCCCGTACAGGCTGCGCACGGCCACTCCCCTGGCTTTCCAGAAAAAGGACGGCGAAAGGACCATGTTGTCCTGCCGGTCGATGAAGAAGCCGTGCTGCAGCGACCAGATCGCCTGCAATCGCTTTCCGGCCAGTTCATGGACCACCCGGTAAACCGGCTGGCCGGCGGAATCGATGTTGGCGCTGCCGGTGACCAGGGCGACGCCGCGCCGGCCGATGGCCTCACGGTAAACCCACGGCAAGACATCGATGCCATTCAGAATTATGGCCAAGAAATACCTCTTCTCCCGTTAACCCAATTGCGCTGGAAAGTCAAGGCCTGGAGTATGCCGGAACCCGGTTCACCTGCCCGGTTTACATACCTTGCCGGTCGCCTGCCACGACGGTGCCAGCCAGGCGTGCCCCAGGATGCGGTATTCGACCAGCGGCGGCAGGTAAGCGTTCATCCAGTTGCTGTGCTTCCAGCTGTAGTGGAAGAAGCGGCGCTCCCGGGGCCGGTCAACCGGAATGCTGAAGAGCGGCTCGCCGCTGCCTTGCTTTTCCATCCCCAGCTCGTCGAAGATCGTGGCCGGGACGTCCGCCAGGGATGCGGGCGCATCCGTGATCCTGAGCTCCCCCCGGTCGCCCGGGCGCTTGGCCAGCAGGAGGGGGATGCCCGATCGCAACACGCGGTCGAAGCCCGGGGCAGCCGCGGCACCGGCTTCCCCCAGGTCGGGTGGCACGCGCACATCGTAGGCGCCAAAAGGATGACCGTGGTCGCCGAGGATGAAGATCAGCGCCTGGTCGTAGATGCCCATCTCCCTCAGCCCGTCCAGGAACAGCCGCACCAGCTTGAGCTCCCCGCGCGCCAGGTCGGTGAGGTTGGCGCGGTTCAGCGGCAGGTTGACCCGCTCGAAGTCCGCGTTCATCTGGATGGGCTCGTGCGGGCCGCGCCAATGGTAGAGCTTGAAGACATGGCTCTCGTTCACGGCCGCCGCCTGCATCAGGAAATTGGCGATGAAGCGCGAGTCGGAGTTCACCGGCAGCGAATCGCGGACCAGATCCACCCCGCGCATGTGGTTCCTGGAGCTGACATGGGGAAACTTGCGGCGCTGCGCCAGCCGCGAGCGGATCGCCTTCAGCGATCTCGGCGGCGGTTCGTCCTCGTTCAGCAGGTTGGCCAGGACGTCCTTGCGGATCCAACGTGACAGGAACCAATGACCGTCATGGTAGATCACGCGCTTGAGCAGATGAGGCAGATGACGGAACAGGGTCAGATCAATCAGCCACACCAGCCTGGAGTCGCTCATGCGCCGGGTTCTTTTTTTGATGTTGGATAAAACCGCCGGGTCAAAGTAAATCGTGTTGGGCACCAGGGGGACGAGGTGAACCTGCCAGCCGCGCCGGGTCAATTGGTACGGGACCGAGGAGGGAGAACTGTAGGCTTGGGCGATGAAGCTCTGGATGGGCACGGAATTGGAGTAATACTGCCCTGTCAGCAGCAAGGGAATGGAGGCGTAGGTGCTGGGGAATCCTCCCGTCGTGTTGCGGAAATAGGTGAAGTCGCCGAAAATATCCCTATACGATGGGTCGCGGTCGATGATCTCCTGGAAAACGTCGGACTGGAAACTGTCCAGGATGAGGACGATGACGTTCCGGCGGCTTGAGAAATCGAACTCCACCATGCGATCGAACTGGTATTTCTTGAAGCTCGGCATCTCCGGCTGGCGAACGACCGTGATCGAAGTGGACAGCAGCTGGATCGCCAGGAACAGCAATGAGATCGCCTTCACCCGCCGATAAAGGAATCCCGGGCGCCACAGCGCCAGGATCAAGGCCGCGACCCACAGGGGGGTGTCGATCAGGCCATTGAGCGCCTTCTCCCCCCAGGCGATCTCGTGGCCGCTCAGGGCGCCGTACTGCCAGAGCAGGATGTTGCCCTGGAGCCACAGGAGAAGGCCGAGAGCGAGCACGAAGGCCACGCCGCGCTCGTGAAGCCGGAAGCGGCAGGGAAGCAGGAGCAGAAGCAGCGTCAATACCAGGAAAACGCCCAGGGCGATGATGCCGAGATAGGGCAGGAGATGGAAGAAGCCGAATTTGAACTCGAGGGAATTGGTCAGGAAGATCTGCGCCGGCCCGAACAGGGTCAGGGTGCAGGAAAACAGCAGCGCGGCCAGCAGGGCGCTGGGCCATTTCTTTATTTTCTGGGCAACGGGCATCTTGACTGGCTTAAAAAAAGGGATTCGCCCTTCGTGACGCTTATAGCACCAATCGCCGCCCCTGTCAATTTGAGCCGGCGCACGGGCTCCGCCGGCGCCAACGGGGAAACTTGAACGCCGGCGACCTTGACGAAAGCAGATAATATGCTATAATTTCACTTTCTGGAGGAATCCTTGCAAACATTGAACGGCATCGACAGCAAGTTCAGGCTGGCCATCCTGGTCGCCCGCCGCGCCAAGCAGCTGATCAACGGCGCCCACAGGAAGGTGGAGATCAAGAGCGACAACACCCTGACCGTGGCCATGGAAGAATTCCGGCAGGGGAAAATAAACTTCGACGTGCTCGACGAGGAAGAAAACTTCTTCACGCAGCAGGCCGCGGGCGAGGCCGGGACCGAGGCCGTTGCCGGCGCGGAGGAAGATGCCGACATCGAATCCGATCTCGGCGCCGAGGAGGACGGGGGGGAAGAGGCCGAGGCGGAAAGCGAGTCCTGACCCCGCGTTCCTGAATGAGCACCGTCATCCGCTCGCCGAACTGGATCGGCGACGGGATCATGTGCCTTCCCGCCATCCGGGCTTTCAAGGCGAGTTTCCCCGACGAGCGCCTGGCCGTCGCGGCCAAGCGCTACCTGGCCGCCGTGTTCCTGAACATCCCGGAGATCGACGAGATCGTTCCTTTGCCCGACCGCTGGACCCCGAGCTCGATCGCGTCCGCCATCGGGGAATTCAGGCACAGGGGATTCCGCCGAGGCGTCCTGTTCACCAACTCCTTCTCATCCGCCCTCTTCTTCCGCCTGGCCGGCATCCGTTCCCTGGCCGGCTATGCCCGCGACGGCCGCGGATTCCTGCTCCGTGACCGGGTGCCGCCGCCTTTGGCCGGCGGCCATCATCAGCATTATTACCTGAACATCATCGGGCACCTGCCGGGGAATAGCGCGGGCCCGTCCTTCCCGGCCAACCTGGTTGTCAGCGCCGGGGAGAAGGAATGGGCGGCGGACTGGCTGCGGGAACAGGGGATCGCCGGCGAACGCCCCCTGCTGGCCGTCTCCCCGACCGCGGCCTACGGCAGCGCCAAGGCCTGGCTCCCCGACCGCTTCCGCGAGGTCATCCGCCGCTGGCTGGAGAGATTTCCCGAAGCCGCCGTGCTGCTGCTGGGCGGCCGGTCGGAGCGGGAGCGGATCGCCGCCATTGCCGACGGGCTGCCGGGGAGCGTGCTCAACCTGGCCGGCGCGCTCGACCTGCGCCGCTCCATCGCCGTGCTGTCGCGCTGCCGGCTGTTCGTCGGCAACGACTCGGGGCTGATGCACGTGGCGGCCGCCCTCTCCGTGCCGCTGGTCGCCGTGTTCGGCCCCACCGAGCCCGGCCGCACCGCGCCGCTCGCCGACCGTTTCCGGCTGTTGCACCACGGGGCCGACTGCGCTCCCTGCCGCCGGCGCGAATGCCCCGGCGACCATCGCTGCATGACCGCCGTCAGCGTCGACGAGGTCCTGGCGGCGGCGACCGAGCTGTGGCGGGGGGCGCAATGACCCGGGCCGTCTTCCTCGACCGCGACGGGACGCTGATCGAGAACCGCGGCTACATCTGCGAGCTTTCCCAGGCCTTGGTGTTTCCCTTCGCCGCCGCCGCCGTGCGCAGGCTGAACCGCGCCGGCTACCGCGTCATCGTGGTCAGCAACCAGTCGGCCGTGGCCCGCGGCATCTGCAGCGAGGAGCAGGTGCTCGCCCTGCACCGCGGGCTGCGGGAGCATTTCGCCGGGCAGGGGGCCGAGATCGCCGCCTTCTATCATTGCCCGTTCCTGGCCGACGCCGCGCTGGCCGCCTACCGGCGCGAGAGCCCGCTGCGCAAGCCGGCGCCGGGCATGCTGCTGCAGGCGGCCGCCGAACACGGCATCGACCTGGCCGCCAGCTTCATGGTCGGCGACAGCCTCGACGACATCGAAGCCGGCCGCCGGGCCGGCTGCCGCACCGTGCTGGTGCGCACCGGCCACGGCGCTGAAAGCGAATCCCGGCTCGCGGCGACGGGGCCGCGCCCCGACCACATCGTCGCCGACCTGGCCGTTGCCGCCGCCCTCATCGACGAAGGCGGCACAAGGCCTTGAGCGGAGCGGGGCGGCGCAAGAAAATCGCCGCCCGGGTGTTGTCCGTGCCATGGATGATCCCCGGCTGACCGATGACGAGGTCGTCACATCCGTCCTGGGCGGCCGCCGGCAGGACTTCGAGGTCCTGGTCCGGCGCTACTCGTCGCGCATCGTCCATTTCGTCGCGCGCATGACCGGGGACAACGATGAGGCCCGCAGCATCGCCCAGGACGTTTTCCTGAAGATCTTCGTGAACCTCCCCTACTACCGGCGCGAGAACAACTTCTCGGCCTTCATTTTCAGGATCGCCCGCAACATGACCCTGAACTGGCTCAAGCGCCGGAAGCGCACCGTCTTTTTCTCGCGCCTGCTGGGGCACGAACTGGACCGCCTCCCCCCCAGCCAGGACCCGCCTTCCCTTTCGCCAATGGAGCAGGGCGAGCGCGAGCAGGCCCTGACGCGCCAGCTGCGCCGGCTCCCGGTGGAGCAGCGCCTGGCCCTGGTCCTCAAGGTCTACCTGGAATTCTCCTACAAGCAGATCGCCGACGTGACCGGCTGGTCGGTGCCCAAGATCGAGACGCTCATATCGCGGGCCAAGGCCCGCCTGAAAAAAGGCATCCGCCTGCAAGAAAGCGGCAACGAGCCTGTTGTAGAAGCGAGGGAAAAATGAATTGCCGAAAGATCGTCCGCCGGCTCAGCGCTTTCCAGGACGGGGAACTTGCTTCCTCGCTGGAGCGGCAGATCGAGATGCACCTGCGCGAGTGCGCCGCCTGCAGCCGCGAACTTGCGGAAATGAACCGGCTGCGCGAACGACTGCTGCGGCTGCCGCCGCCCGCGGCCGACCCTTATTTCCCCGGCCGCGTCATGGCCCTGCTGCCGGGGCGGCCGGCGGCCGCCCAGCGCCTGCTGCGGGCCGCCGCCTGGGCCGCGCTGTTCATCGCCGTCTTCCTCGGCGGCTTCCTGCTGAAGACATCCGCCGGCGCGACGGACGCCGACGGCCGCCATCCGGCCGCCACCTTCAGCTCCGTGCTGCTGGAGCCGCAGGCGTTCGGCCTGCTCGCCGTTCACGACGACTCCCTCGACCTGTTCAACGGAGGCGGCCATGAACAGGAGTAGGATCGTCACCCTGCTGCTCACCGTTTCCCTGGCGCTCAACCTGGCTTTCCTGGCGGCTTTCTTCTACCAGCGGACCCGGCGCCCGCCTTTGCCGGCGCCGCCCGAGTTCAAGAGCGATTTCGGCCTCAGCGCCGAGCAGGACGCCCGGGTGCGCGGGATCGTCCGCAAGTTCAAGATCAACTCCATCCTGTTCAGGGAGGACATTTTGGACAAGCGAGTGGAGATCATCGAGGAGCTCGGCCGTGAGCAGGGCGACCGGGAGAAGATCGCCGCCCGCATCGAGGAACTGAACTCACTGGAGAACCAGCTCAATCGCGACTTCATCGCCGCCCTGCTCCAGATCGGCGACATCCTCGAGCCGGAGCAGCGCCTGGACATGATCTACCGCCTGAGCCGCAACTGGTTCTTTTTCGATCGCGATGGCAAAAAAGGAGGACCCCATGAATAAACGCGTCATTTTTCTGCTGGTCACGATCCTGCTGCTCGGTTCCCTGGCGCCGGCCCAGGACGGCAAGCGGCTGCGGCCCAACCTGCTGAACAGCCTGAGGTTCGGCCTGCACATGGCGGAAAACAACCTCTTCGAGGCCCGCTTCATCCTGCGCCTGAAGGACGGGATCGGCCTGAGCGCCCAGCAGGAGCAGAAGATCGGCGACCTGATGCTGGCCTACGAGGAGAGCTCCATCCGCCGGGGATCCGACATCAAGGTGCTGGAGCTCAAGTTCGCCGCGCTGCTCAAGGGCAACCGCATCGACCGCCGGCAGATGGAGAAGATGGCCCGCGAGATCGGCAACAAGCGCACCGACCTGCAGGTCGATCACCTCAACTACCTGCTCGACGTGCGCGACGTCCTGACCGGCGAACAGATCGCCAAACTGGAGAAGATGAAGCGGAATTTCCGCCCGAACCTGCCCGGGGCCCGGATGAACCTGCCGGGCCGGATGCCGCCGCCCCCGCCGCCCGACGGCGACGAGCCGGGGCCCGAAACGGAAAGCGACTGATTTCTTCCGGACGTCCGCCCCTCGTCCGTTCTCCCCTTTCCTCCCCGACCGCGGCCCCCGGGCCGCGGTTTTTTTTATTTCGATATGAAGCGCTTGAAGTTCAGCAAAGATATGGAGACCAGGGTGACGGCGATGGCGCCCATGGCCAGGAGCTCTTTCCAAAAATAGGCGATGCCGTTGCCCTTGAGGAAGATCTCGCGGATGATCTGCACCAGGTAGCGCATGGGGTTGACGTCGGCCAGCAGGCGCAGCGGGTAGGGAATGTTGTCCACCGGCGTGAAGAATCCCGACATCAGGAGGAAGATGATCAGCGAGAACCAGGAGAAGAACATCGCCTGCTGCGCCGTGGAGGAGAGGACCGAGATCAGCAGGGCGTAGGAGAGGATGGCCGTCAGGTAGACCAGGGCGGCCAGGAACAGGACGGGAACGCCGCCGCGGAAGGGGATGCCGAACCACAGGACCACGACCGCCAGGCCGATGAGCATGTCGACCAGCCCGACCAGGATCGCCGGCAGCGCCTTGCCCACGTAGATCTCCAGGGCGCCCAGCGGCGACATGAGCAGCGTGTCCAGAGTCTGCTGCTCCTTCTCGCGCACCAGCGAGGTGGAGGTCATGAACAGGGTGATGATGGTCAGCAGGAAGGCGACGATCCCCGGCCCCATGGTGTTGATGCCGCGCAGCTGCGGGTTGAAGCGGAACAGCGGCCGGGCCGCCACCGGCAGCCCGCGCCCCTTTTTCTCCATGTCGTCCAGGATGTAGCCCTTGATGATGCCGCTGAAATAGCCGGAGGCGATCATGGCCGTGTTGGCGTCGATGCCGTCCATGAGCACCTGCACCTCGGGATAGGCCGACGCCCCGCGCTTGCGGTCCAGGGCGTCGCGGAAGACGATGACGGTCTTCACCTCCCCCTTCTTGAGCCGGTCCAGGGAGTCCTCGTTGCGGGCGCTTTCGAAGCGCACGTTGAACAGCGGCGAGCGGCGCACGCGCTCGATGACGCGCGTGGCCGCCTGCCCGCCCGACAGGTTGACGATGCCCACCGGCACGTTGCGGATGTCGCTGGAGACGACGTAGCCCAGGACGATGATCTGGATCACCGGCGAGACGAGCATCAGGAACAGCAGCTCCTTCTGGCGCACGACCTCGATCAGTTCCTTTTTGACCAGGTGGCGCAGCTTCATTGGGCCGCCTTGCGCTGGCCGGCGAATTTGCGGATGGCGACGGCGAGCAGCAGCAGGCTGTACGCCGCCAGCATGGCGCCGTCGAAGAGAAAGTGGCGCAGCTCGGCGCCCTTGAGGATCACGCCGCGGATGATGCGCAGGAAATAGGTGGCCGGGACAACGTAGGAGATCGCGCGCAGCACCGGGCTCAGGGAATCGAGGGGGAAGATGAAGCCCGACAGCAGGAACGAGGGCAGCATGGTGATCAGCAGGGCGGCCAGCATGGCCGTGGTCTGGGTGGGCGCCACGGTCGAGATCAGGATGCCCAGGGCCAGGCCGGCGACGATGTAGAGCAGGCCGAAGGCCAGCAGCACCGGCAGGGCGCCGCGGAAGGGAATGCCGAACCAGAAGCGGGCGAAGAGCAGGATGACGGCGCCGTCAAGCAGGGCGACGAAAATGTAGGGGATCGTCTTGCCGACGATGATCTCGACCGACTTCAGCGGCGAAATGAACAGCAGGGAGAGCGAGCCCGTCTCGCGCTCGCGGGTGATGCTCAGCGAGGTCAGCATGGCCGAGATCATCAGCAGGATGACGGCGACCAGCCCGGGGATGAAGAAGAAGCGGCTGCGGGCCTCGGGGTTGAAGTGCATCTGGGTGCCGATCTTCAGCAGCCCGGCGCTGCCCATCCTGGCCGCGTTGAAATCCAGGATGACGCGCTCGCTGTACTGGTAGACCAGGTTGGCCACGTTGACGTCGCTGCCGTCGATGATCAGCCCGACTTCCGCCCGGCGGCCGGCGGCGGCGAGGCGGTCGAAGCCGGCCGGGATGACGATCACCTCGCGCACCAGCCCCTGGCGCAGCATGTCCTCGGCCTCGGCCGGCGAGAGCGCCCCGCCATCGGCGGAGCGCGAGCGGACCTGGAACACCGGGCTGGCGGCAAAGGCGCGCGCCAGCTGCCGCGAAGTCCCGCCCTGCGAAAGGTCGATCAGCGCGACCTCGACGCGGTCCAGGTCGTAGGAGACCGAGTAGCCGAGGATGAAGATCTGGATCAGGGGGATGATGAAGACCAGGGTCAGGCTGCGCGGGTCGCGCAGGATGTGCAGGAACTCCTTGCGGATGATGGCCTTAATTCTGCCCATGATCGTGGATCGCATCCTTGAACAGTTCCTCGATATCGGCTTTGCCCTGCCGGCGCAGCAGCTCGTCCGGCTCGCCGGCGGCGATCAGCTCGCCGTTATGAAGAATGAGGATGCGGTCGCAGTATTCGGCCTCGTCGAGGTTGTGGGTGGAGACCAGCAGGGTCTTGCCCTGCGTCTTCAGGCCGTAGATGTCGTTCCAGAACAGCCGCCGCGCCTCGGGATCGACCCCCGAGGTCGGTTCGTCGAGCAGGATGATCCCGGGATCGGGCATGAGGCAGACGAACATGGCCACCTTCTGGCGGATGCCGGGGGGAATGTCCTGCACCTTCTGGCGCAGCACGGCCTCCGGCAAATCCTGGCGGATGCGCGCCGCGTGCCGGCGCCTCTCCCCAGGGGCCAGGCCGGAGATGCCTGCGAAAAAATCGATGTTCTCCAGCGCCGTGAGCAGCGGGTAGAGGGAGAACTTCTGCGACATGTATCCCATTTTCCTCCTGGCCGCGGCCGGGTGTTCCCGGATGTCGAGGCCCTCGACGCGCACCGTGCCGGAGGTGATCTTCAGCAGCCCGGTGATCATCTTGATGGTCGTGGTCTTGCCGGCGCCGTTGGGGCCGAGAAAACCCACGATCTCCCCGCCGGCCACGTCGAAGGAGACGCCCTTGACGGCCTGGAAGCGGCCGAAGTCCTTGCGCAGGTCGCGGACCTCGATGGCCGGCGCGGCGCCGCTCATGCCTGCCTCTCGTAATAGATGTACATGTCCTCCAGCGTCGGCTGCTCCTCGACCATCTCCAGGTGCGGGATGCGGGCGCCGGGGTTCTCCCTGCCCTCCTGCAGGCAGCGGATGAACTTGCCGCGCAGGTACGCCCGGCCGGCCAGCTCGGGGTCGGCGGCGATGCCCTGCATGGCCGCGAAGACGTTGCCGCGCGGCAGGATGCGGAACATGCGCGCCGGAAAGGCGCGGCGCAGCCCGGCGATCGAATCCTGGCGCAGCACCCGGCCCTTGCGCATCAGGACGATATGATCCCCCTTTTCGGCCTCGTCGAGATAGGGGGTCGACATGACGATGGTCCTGCCCTCGCGCTTCAGCTCCTCGATGATGGCGAAGAACTCGATGCGCGAAAGCGGGTCGACGCCGGTGGTCGGCTCGTCCAGGATGATCAGCTGCGGCGAAGAGAGCAGGATGGTCGAGAGGGCCAGCTTCTGCTTCATGCCCCCGGAAAGGGCGCCGGCCCGGCGGCCGCGGAACGGCTCCATGCCCGTGCGCTCCAGCAGCCGCTGCTTCAGCTCGCGGCGCCGTTGCTCCGGGACCTGCTGGACGGCGGCGAAAAAATCCATGTTCTCCTCGACGCTCAGGTCGGAGTAAAGGGAGAACTTCTCGGGCATGTAGCCGCAGACGGAGGTGACCCGGGAATAGTCATCGCCCACGTCCGCGCCGTTCAGCAGGATGGCGCCGGAGTCCTTCTTGACCAGGCCGACCAGCATCTTGAAGAGGGTCGACTTGCCGGCGCCGTCGGCGCCGGCCAGGATGGTGATCGCGGCCGGGGCGATCTCCAGGGAGACGCGGTCCACGGCGCGGATGGCGCCGAAGGCCTTGGAGATCTCCTGGAAGCGGACCATGCGCCCTCCCTACCTGGCGAAAACGACCGTGACCGGCATGCCGATCTTGAAAACATCCAGGTCAGAGTCAATCCCGACCTTCACCTGGTAGAGGAGCGCCTGGCGCTCCTTCTCGGCGACGATGTACTTGGGGGAGAATTCGGCCTTGCGGCCGAAAAAGGCGATGCGCCCGGAAAAGGTGCGGTTTGCCATGCCGTCGACGGAAATGACGGCCTGCTGGCCGAGCTTCAGCGCCGCGATCTCCTTCTCCTCGATGAACACGTCGACGAACAGGCTGGAGAGGTCGAGGATGTCGGCCACGGCGACTCCGGGCATGACGGTCTCCCCCGGGACGGCAAAGGTCTCGAGCACCACGCCGGAAACCGGCGACTGCAGCAGCAGGTCCTTTTCGGCGAGATCCAGCGCCTGGCGCTGGTTGGCGATGCGTTCCCTCTGGATCTGCAGCGCCTCCAGCGAGCTGTCGAGCTCGAACAGGGCGGTTTGCGCCTCCTTCAGCTGCAGGCGCGATTTTTCCAGCTGGTCCCCGGATATGGATCGGCTCTGCTTCAGCCGCTCGAAGCGCTCCACCTGCTCCCGCCAGTAGAGCTGGTTGGCCAGCAGCAGCCGGCGCTTCTCCCGGGCGCGGGTCTCGCTGTTGGCGACATCGCGCTCCATGAGGGCCAGCTCCTCCCGGCGGTTGCGCACCTTGTCGCGGTTCATCTCCGCCACCGGGTCGCCCTTGCCGACGGCCTGGCCTTCCCGCACCAGGAGGCGGTCGAGGGTGCCGGCCGCCAGGACCCGGACGCTGGCGATCTCGCCGTCGACGACCCCGGGGGCGCGGATCTGTCGTTCGTTGCCGCCGCAGGATACCAGCCACACCATCAATGAGGCGAGCGCCGTCGTCTTTTTCATCCTTCCTCCTCGAATTTTCCGACCAGGGTGTCGATCGCCGCCTTGAGCATTTCGAGCTGCGCCAGGGCCTCGTCGCGGCTGGAGCGGTAGCGTTCCTGCCCGGCCATGGCCGCCAGCAGCAGAAAATGGTCGATCTGCCGCTCCTCGTAGAGCTTTTCCTTCAGTGCCGCGTCCTCGCCGGCATTGGCCAGCAGGCCCTCCAGGAGAACGAGCTTGCGGCGGACGCTGTCCAGGGAAAGATACAGCTGCCGCAGGTTCTTTTCGCTCTCGCGGATGAAATCGGCGCGCTGGTTCTCCAGCTTGCGCACTGCGATGTCGGCCAGTTCCAGGTCGCGCCCGCGCTGGTTCCAGTCGAAGACCGGCAGCGAGACGCGCAGGCCGCCCATGACATAGAAGGCCCATTCGTTGACGAAGAAATTCTGCCCCGGCCGGGCGTAATGCGCCTGGGCAAAGGCGCTGACCTGCGGCCGGTAGGCGGCGGCGGAGGCCCGCTTTTGCTCCTGCAGCATGCGCGCCCGCCCGTCCAGGGAGCGCAGCAGCGGATGACGCTTCAGGAAATATTCCCAGTCGGCCTCGAAGCCGTCGGCGCCGGCGCCGGGCTGGAAATCGACGTCCTGCGGGTCATGGCCGCAGAGGCTGCGGAACTGCACGGCCTCCTGCCCCAGCAGCTGCTCCAGGTCCTGCAGGCCCAGCCGCGCTTCATCGGCCCTGGCCCTGGCCTCCAGCAGGTCCGACCTCCTCACCAGCTCCTCCTCGTGCAGGCGCGCCACTTTCTTCACGTGCAGGTCCAGGCTGGCCAGCAGGGAATTCAGCGAGTCGCGCTTGCGGCTGAAGCGCAGGTGATTGAAAAAGGAGGCCTTGACCAGGCCGGCCAGCTCGATCTTCTTCAGGCGCGTCAGGTCACGCTCCGCCGCCCCGCGCGCCGCCTCCATCTTCACGGCGCTGGCGAGGCGGCCCCCGGTATGGAGCGGCTGGAGCAGCGTAACGTTCAGATCGGCCGTCCCGTGGGGCGTCGAGAGGATGACCGTTCCCGCCGGCACCTGGGGGCCGAGGGGGAAGGGGAAATCCGCGGCGGTCACCTGGATGGCGTCGGAACTGTAGCGGTAGCTGCCTTCAAAACCGGCCGTGAAGCGCCGGCGCCGCAGCGCGCTCCGCTCGGCAATGGCGGCGGCCGCCACCTCCAGTTTCTGGCTGTCCAGGCCGCGGTTGATGGCCCAGGCGTCGGCCACGGCGCGGGAGAGGGTCACCCTGGCCGGCAGCATCATGGCCGATGCCAACAGGATCGCGAACAGAGTTTTTTTCATTTCAGCATCCCCTGCTTGAGAACATTGACGACGCTTGTGACACGCTTGCGGTAGAAGTCCTTGTCGCTGGCGACCCGGATCCCGGAGATGGCCTCCACCATGGGCTTGCCGATAAAGGAGAATATGGACAGGGAAACGATATTCATCATGAAATGGATGGGATCGGCCTCGGAGATCAATCCCTTTTCGTGCCAGCGCTTGATCAGTTCAAAGAGCGGATGGGGCTGGAACGAGGTCATCTGCGAAATGATGCCGGCCATGACGGCGCAGATGTTGTCGGGATTATGGATCAGGTCGAAGGCGACGATGCGCACGAAATCGGGATGGTCGGCGCAGAGCCGGATGTAAAGCTCGGGAAATTTTTCCATGAAGAGGGCGGGCGTCAGCTCCGTAGTGACGAGGCCGCTGATCTGGGTGAAAAATTCGCTCATGACCTCGTGCAGGATGGTCTGGTAGAGCTTTTCCTTCGAGGAGAAATAATAGAAAAGCATGGCCTTGTTGATCCCGGCCCGGCGGGCGATGGCCTCCATTCGAGCCCCGGCATAACCGCGGGCGGCAAACTCGCGGCGGGCCGCTGCCAGGATGGCATCCCTGCTGGATTCGCTCTTCTCAGCCATTTGACCAACCGAATGGTTTAACCATATGGTTAATATAACATCGGATCAGGAACCTGTCAACACTTTTTCGTTTTTTCTTTTCCGGGCCGCTGTTCTGCTATAATGCGACCGTCAATGAAAACAAAAGCGATCCTGCTCCTTCTGCTGCTGCCCGGCCTGCCCCTGGGCGCTGCCGGCTGGGAATGGCAGCTTTCCCTCGGCCCCTGGACGCTGCAGCCGTTCAACTCGCCGGTGGAGCGCCTGGCCGAGAAGGTCGTCGACGAAGAGGCAAGCGAACTGCTCGCCCCCCTGCTCGAAAACTTCACCGTCATCGGCTACACCCCCCGGGTGACCATGCGCTCGGGCGGGATCTTTTTCAGCGCCGCCGTCTGGCGGCATCTGGCCGCGAAGCGCTTGGCGGTGGGCCTGGCGGCAAGCCATCTCCGTTTCGACCTGCCGTTCACCCTGCGCGACGACCAGGAAATCTTCTACCAGGGGATACCCGTCGCCTCCATCACCACCCGCGGCGAGGGCCGCATCCGGCTGCGGACCTTCATGCTGGCGGCGCTGGGGCGCTGGCGGGCCTTCCAGCGCGGCCGCGCGACGGCCTATGCCTCGCTGGGGCTGGCGCTGCTGCGCTTCAGCGGCGACCTGCACCTGCCGCTGAACGCCCGCATCCGCTCGTTCCTGGGCGATGCCGAGCTGGACCAGGTTCAGGATATGACCCTGGACGAACTCCGGGAGGAGAACGGCGGCATCCCGGCCTGGAGCGTGTCCCCCGCCCTGGGCGCCGCGCTGCACTACCGGCTCGGGGCGGCGGTCCGGCTGGTCATCGATGCCAGCCTGTCGCAGGGGACATTCCTGTCCGCCGGGCTTGGTTTCGATCTCTGATCCCTTCCGCGCTGCCTCCCAACTGCAACTTTGCTGCGGACGGGAAGGACATCGCCGCGGGAGGACAAGCCCGAAGGCCCTACAAGCGAAATCCCAGCGTCGCGCCCACCACCGTGTTCTTGAAAAGGCTGTTGAAATCCATGATGACGTAGGCGGTCAACTTGAGGTTCCTGGAGAACAGCCCGGCGTTCAGCTTGAGCGCGAAATCGTCGGAGACGAAGGTTTCGCCGCTGCCGATGTAGATGCCCTTGACCAGGCCGCCGCCTACAAAAAAGTTGCTGGGGGTGAAATTCAGGACCGCTCCCGGGAAGAGGAGGAATTCCTTGAACTTGAAGCCGTTGCCCACCAGCGTCACCTCGGGGCTGAGCATCAGGTACTGGCCGAGCTGGAGATCGATCTCGGCCCCGGCCGTCCACAGCAGGGGGTCGAAGGAGAAACTATCGTCGGTCATGATGCCGAAGTTGACGCCGAAGGTCGTCTGTTTTTCAAAAGCGTACAAGCCCGAGACCAGCAGCAGTCCGCAGAGAACCATGAGTGCTTTTTTCATTTTTCCTCCTTGATTATCTGGAAAAACTATATTGAATGGCAAAGTCAAAGTCAATGCACGGCATTCAGTTGTCCAGCCGCTCCAGGAGCAATTTGAGGATGAAGCGCGCCGCGGCCTTGGGATTGCCGCCGGCGCGGATGGCCGGGCCGACGCAGGAGGGGCAGCCGCCCGGGCAGGGGCAGTTCTCGATGATCTCCAGCGCCTTCTCCAGCAGCAGGTTTCCCTTCTCGTACAGGGTTTCGGAAAATCCGACGCCGCCCGGGTACCTGTCGAAGATGAAGACATTGGGCTCGAAGCGGTCGACGAAGGCCATGTCCGCCTGGCCGCGCATCATGCCCTTGAGCGCTCCCGGGTGCAGCGGCTCCTTGGTCAGGTTGTCCTCGATGGCCACGCCCAGGTCGCGGGTGTCGCACAACAGGATGACCGGGCTGATCTGCCTGACCAGGTAGGCGATGCCGGAGACGGCCTCGAGCTTCTCCTCGTTGGCGAAATCCAGGCCCTGCAGCACCTCGTTCTTCACTGTCAGCCAGAAGCCGGTGGTGTGCATCTCCTGCTGCGGCAGCTGCAGCTCGCCGGCGCCGACGTTCTCCATGGTGAAGAACTTCAGCTTCTTGAAGCCCACCACCTGGGAGAAGACGTGGACGTCGCCGCAAGAGAAATTCACGTTCTTTTTCCGGGTCTCGTCGAAGACATCCAGCACCTTGATCTTGGTGTAGGTGATCGAGTCAGTGAAGTAATCGGCGTTGGAGCGGGTCAGGAAGGCCTTGCGGTTCTCGTAGTCCAGCTCCTCGACGATGTACTGCTCCCCTTCCAGGATGTAGATGGCCTTGGGATGGAGCGTTTCCAGCGCATCGCTGAAACCGACCTCGGCGATCACCCGCTCGCCGTCGCTGCGGTCGACCACGACGAAGTTGTCGGAGGTGACGCGGGTGAGGCTGACGGCGTCGGCCGGGTAGCCCTCCTCGGTCCAGAACCACTTGCCGTCCTTGGCCAGCAGCACCTGGTGCTCGGCCAGGTAAGAGAGGATCTCTTCCAGGTCCTCGGAGCCGAAGCGGTCCCCCCGGGCGAAGGGCAGCTCGAAGGCGGCGCACTTGACATGATCGACGAGCAGGGTCAGGTTATCGGCGTTGATGCGCCCCATTTCGGGCGACTGGCCGGAGAAATACTCGGGATGGCTGACGATGTACTGGTCGATGGGCATCGAGGAGGCGACCAGCACGCCCAGCGACGGGCCGCCGCGGCGGCCGGCGCGGCCGAGGCGCTGCCAGGTCGAGGAGATCGATCCCGGGTAGGAGGCCAGCACGGCGGCGTCGAGCGAGCCGATGTCGATGCCCAGTTCCAGGGCGTTGGTGGCGACCACGGCGCGGATCCTGCCCTGGCGCAGCTCCTTCTCGATCTCGCGCCGCTGCCTGGGCAGGTAGCCGCCGCGGTAGCCGCGCACCGTGTCGCGGTCCTGAACGGTCTTCTCGAAGTCGTTCTTCAGGTACTTGACCAGGATCTCGGTGATCAGCCTGGAGTTGGCGAAGGTGATCACCTGCAGGCCGTGCCGGAGGAGAATGCCGGCGATCTCGCGCGTCATGGAGACGTAGGAGCGGCGGATGCCCAGCTGCTTGTTGACCACCGGCGGGTTGAAGAACACCAGGAACTTCTCGCCGCGCGGCGCGCCGTTGCGGTCGACCAGCGCCACCTCCTCCTCGATCAGCTTCCCGGCCAGCTCGGCCGGGTTGGCGATGGTGGCCGAGCTCATGATGAACACCGGCTTCGTGCCGTAGAAGGAGCAGACGCGCTTCAGGCGGCGCATGACGTTGGCCACGTGCGAGCCGAAGACGCCGGTGTAGTAGTGCAGCTCGTCGATGACCACGTACTTCAGGTTCTCGAACAGGCCGGCCCACTTGGTGTGGTGCGGCAGGATGCCGGAATGGAGCATGTAGGGATTGGTGATCACGATCTGCGCCTGCTTGCGGATGGCCTGGCGCATGCTGGTCGGCGTGTCGCCGTCGTAGGTGTAAAGCCCCAGTGTCTCCCCCAGCGCCTTGTTCAGGTCGAACAGCTCGGCCAGCTGGTCCTGGGAAAGGGCTTTGGTCGGGAAGAGGTAGAGCGACTTGGCCTGCGGGTCGCGCTGCAGGGCGTCGAGCGCGGCGGCGTTGTAGATCAGCGTCTTGCCCGAGGCGGTCGGCGTGGCCACCACCGTATGGCGGCCCGCCAGGACGTTGTCCAGCGCCGCGGCCTGGTGGGAAAAGAGGCGCTCGATGCCGCGCTGTTTATAGATCTCGACGATCTCGGGCGCCAGCCGCCCGGGAAAATCGGCGAATTCGCCGCTGAAGGGATCGATGCGGATCAGGCGCAGCTCGGTCTCGACGTCGTTGCGCAGCTGGAACAGGTCCTTCAGCGCCAGCTCGACCCGGGAATTCTTGCCATCGTCCATAGCTGGAAATTAGCATAAAAAGCCGGAATAGTAAAATAACGAACTATCGTAACGCGTGACGCGTGACGCGTGACGCGAAAGAACCCTGAGGTAATCCTGATCACATCTATCTTTGTTTTCGCTGGTCTGAGTATACTGGCGAACCCATGCAACGCATGACAAGCAAGCGCCGAGGGGCAATCCCGATCAAGTTCACCGCATTAATTCACTTGGTAGTGGCGTCGCTTTGTTCTTTTATTCAATGCCCATTTATAAAGATTGATTCCTGTGGTTACATGTCACGCGTTACGCGTTACGCGTCACGTAGTCTTCGGTTCTTCCTTCTTGACTCCCAGGATCTCGGCGATCGCCTTGTCGAAGCCGCGGCGGTCCATGGCGCCGCGGGCCATCTGCGGCGGGCCGGAAACGGGGATGAACAGCAGGCTGGGGATGCTCTGGATGCCGAAGGCGCCGGCCAGCTCCTGTTCCTTGTCGGTGTCGACCTTGTAAACGGCCAGCTGGCCGTCATAATCGGCGGAGATCTTCTCCAGGATCGGGGTCACCATCTTGCACGGCCCGCACCAGTCGGCGTAAAAGTCGATGATGGCCGGCAGCGTGCCGCGGTATTTCCACTCCTTCTCGTTCTCGTAGTCGAATACCTTCTCGATGAACGCTTGCTTGTCCAGTTTTTCCATGTTCATGCTCCTTGTTTATTTTTTTGCTTGCGAAAGGCGATGAAGTCGCGGACCACGCCCATGTCGCAGGCACGGCCCCTCTGGAAGCGGCGGCAGAACAGCTCCAGGTTCTTGCGGTCGGAGGCGAACGGCTTGCCCCCGGGGTGGCTTGCGGCCAGGGCGTTCATCACGGCGAGCCCAACGGGCGGCAGCGCCCCGCTGAGGCGATAGAACACATGCTTGCCCTGGCGGCGCGACGCCGCCAGGCCTTCGCGCTCCAGCAGGGCCATGCTGCGCGATACCAGGGACTGGGACAGCCCGGTGACGGCCATGAGCTGGCAGACGAAGAGCTCCCGGGCCTGCAGCAGCAGCAGCAGGCGCAGGCGGTTCTCGTCAGCCAGGGTTTTCAGGATGCGGACGTCGCTTATCACATCAACATATTAACATTTGTTTTTTTGTTTGTCAACTTTTTTGCCTGTAGACGAGTAGACGGGTTGATGGGTAGAAGGGTTAACGGCACTGGCAACGAGTTCTTGCGAGCGCCTCATCCCTCTGACTCTTCAACCCCTGAACTCTTCTACCCTTCTACGTCTTCGCCAAGCCCCATGGCTTCCCGCCAGGCAGGGGGGATGAAACGCACGGAAAGCCTGTCCCCGGTCGCGGGATGGGGGAAGACGTACTGGAAGCAGAGCAGCCAGAGCTCGCCACCGGGGGCGGCGCCGCCGTAGCGCACGTCCCCCAGCAGCGGCGCCACCTGTTCCTGGAAATGGCGGCGGATCTGGTGGGTGCGACCGCTCTGCGGCAGGACCAGGAAAAAGCAGCGTCCGTTCCGCTCCCGGCAGAAGCGCACGTAGGTCAGCGCGCCGCGCCGCCGCCCCTGCCATTCGAGCTCCGAGCGGATGACGTACGACGGCCGGACGCCGGGAAATGGGGCGGTGGCGGCCAGGTAGCGCTTGCGCACGCGGCGCTCCTGGAAGAGCCGGTGCAGCGCGACCTCGGTTCCCTTGTTCTTGGCGAAGACGACCAGCCCCTGGGCCGGCAGGTCCAGGCGGTTGACCGGGGCGGCCCGGTAGCGCAGGCGCCGGCCGTCATAATACTTCTGCACTCCGTGCAGCAGGTTGTCGATGTCGCTGTAGGGGGTGGGCTGGGCCGCCGCCCCTCCCCTTTTGTAGACGATCAGCAGCTGTTCGTCCTCGAAGCGGATATCCTCGCGCCTGAGCACGTATTCGCGGATCGGAAATCTGGGCCGGTCGACGCGCAACAGCTGCCCGCTGATCGTCATTCCTCCATCGCGCAGGCGGATCTTGCGCTCATTGTCCCAGACCGACCCCTGATGCAGCAGCTGCTCCGCCTCTCCGGGATCGACCCGCAAGTGCTTCTGGAGCGCTTCGGCCAGGATCATGCTCTCCCCTGCCTTGAGGCGGATAAAGAAGCGGTCCATGTTGCGATAGCCGGGAGCAGAGCCTGTCATGGCGGAATTGTAGAACCCGGGCTTGGGTCTGTCAAACAAAAAATCAAAACTCGGTGTACGGTCCACGGTTGACGGCAAGAGAAGAGTTGCGAAATTCATATTGCATCGCCGCAATACTTCTTCTTGACCGTACACCGTATACCGTCCACCGTGAACCGAGTTCGGAGAGCAGAAAAAACGAATTCCTTGACAATCGAGGTCATATAATTTATAAAATCGTTTTGCCGGGAACACGCATCTCAACGCAAATCAATGCCTGGAGGGCTGTATGACCAATATGCGGACGTACGAAGAGGAAGTGAAGGAATTCAACTGGGGAATTTCGGAAAAGGAGCTGGGATACAAGGCGGGCGACGACATCAACATTGCCGCCTACTGCAGCGACCGCATCTGCTCCATGGGCAAGGGCGACAAGCTGGCCCTGATCTGGGAAGGCCACGCCGGGGAGGTAAAGCGCTACACCTTCAACGACATGCGCCTGCTGACCAACTCGTTCGCCCGCTACCTGGTCAACCTCGGCTTGCAGCCCGGCGAGCGCATCTGCCTGTTCATGGACAAGGTTCCCGAGCTGTACTTCGGCTTCCAGGCCATCCTGAAGATGGGCGCCATCGCCCAGCCGCTTTTCTCCGCCTTCGGCTCCGAGTCGCTGATCACGCGCCTGGCCGACGCCGGCACCGCCGCCGTCATCACCCAGAAGAAGCACGTGGCCAAGGTGCGCGTGCTGCTCAGCGACGTGCCCAGCCTGCGCCACGTCATCATCGTCGACGACGACGGCCTCAAGCCCCTGCGCGAGAAGGAGGTCGCCCTGCACATGGAAAAGGAGCCCAGGCTTGAGAGCTTCCCGGTCTATCCCTCCAAGGCCGAGACGCCCTCGGTCCTGCACTACACCTCCGGCACCACCGGCAAGCCCAAGGGGGCGCAGCACGTCCACTACTCGCTCATCGCGCAATACATCACGGCCAAGTACGTCCTCGACCTCAAGGAGGACGACATCTACTGGTGCACCGCCGACCCCGGCTGGGTCACCGGCACCTCCTACGGCATCATCGGCCCCTGGGCCAACGGCGTCACCCAGTGCGTTCTCGACGCCGGCTTCAAGGCCGAGTCGTGGTACCGCTTCATCGAGACCCACAAGGTCACGGTCTGGTACTCGGCGCCGACCGCCATCCGCTCGCTGATGAAGGAGGGCGACGAGATCGTCAATAAGTTCGACCTCTCCACGCTGCGCCATCTGTGCTCGGTGGGCGAGCCGCTCAACGCCGAGGCGGTATTGTGGTCCAAGAAGGTCTTCGGCCTGATGTTCCACGACACCTTCTGGCAGACCGAGACCGGCAGCATGATGGTCAGCAACTACCCGACCATGAAGATCAAGCCCGGCTCCATGGGCAAGCCCTTCCCGGGCATCACCGCCACCGTGGTCGACCTCAAGACCCACGAGCCGATCACCAAGGCCGGCATCGTCGGCCTGATCGCCATCAAGCCCGGCTGGCCGTCGATGTTCCGCACCTACTGGAACAACGAGGAGATCTACCGCAGCAAGTTCAAGAACGGCTGGTACATCTGCGGCGACCGCGCCTCGATCGACGAGGAGGGCTACTTCTGGTTCGTGGGCCGCGACGACGACGTGATCAACACCGCCGGCCACCTGGTCGGCCCCTTCGAGATCGAGTCGGCGCTGCTGGAGCACGAGGCGGTGGCCGAGTCGGCCGTTGTCGGCAAGCCCGACCCGGTGAACATGGAGGTGGTCAAGGCCTTCATCGCGCTGAAGCCCGGCTTCCAGGCCTCCAAGATGCTCGAGCTCGACATCATGAACTTCATCCGCAAGAAACTCTCGCCGCTGGCCATGCCCCAGGAGATCGAGTTCGTGCCCGGCCTGCCCAAGACGCGCTCGGGCAAGATCATGCGCCGCGTCCTGCGCGCCCAGGAGTGGGGCGAGGAGATCGGCGACACCTCCACCCTGGAGAACGACTGAGCCAGCGCTCCCTCAGCGAGGGAACACCGCCAGTCGCCTTGCTTTCGTTTTTCCGTTTTCAACGAGGACCTTCCATTCAACAATTATTCAGAAAAGAGTAGAATTCATATGAAAGGCAGTACCGGGTGACCTGTAAAACGTTACCGAGGAGAAGACAAGATGCCCACTCTGCTTTGGACAGGCACGATATCCTTCCCTTTACGGCTCATGTTGAACATGGGGAACATCATTGCCTGGATAACGGGGAATGCCCGGGACTCTTCCGCGATGAAACGGAGAATGAAAGGCGGGTACAATGGCGAATACTCTGATTATGTGCGGCAATACGACAAGTCAGCGTCATTTCATTATGAAAAAATCTCCGACTCGCTCATGCAAAATATCGATTGCCGAGGGAAAAAGGTGGTCGATGTCGGATGCGGAACGGGTATCCTCTCCCTGAATGCCCTGGAGAAAGGGGCGGCAAAATTGGATTGCGTTGACCTGTCCAGGTTCATGCTGGAAAAGTGCAGGGAAAAAATCATTGCCAAGGGGTATTCCGCCGAGCTCATTTCCTTCCATGAGGGCGATGCGGAGAGATTGCCATTCAATGATGCCACGTATGATGTCGTCTTATTCAACATGGTCTTGGGAATGATCCCGAATCAGCAAGAAGCCATCATTGAGTTGGCGAGGATTCTTCGCCCTGGCGGTACCATCGCGCTATCAGCGCATGGTCCCGCTTATTATAGGGAAGCAATAGAAGCCGGGGTGAAAGCAATGAATTTGCGCTATTTTTTGGGTCATCGCTTTGAATATTGGCCGCGGGATGAAAACGGGATAAAAGCATTTTTCAGGCTCGCGGGCCTGGATGACACACAGACATCGCGAATGACATGGGTGGATGAATTTGAGAACGGCGGCAAGGCGTTTGATTTTTTTGCCTCGTCGACCGGGCTGTGGTGGCATCATCGCTTGCCCCCGGAGATCAGAAACAAGGAAACAGAAAAAACACGCGCGTATTTCCAGCGTAGGCATGTCACTGAAATCACCAGTGATGTGGTTTTCGCGTTTGCGTCAAAAAAGTAAAGGCACGCAATAAAGCGAATGCAGCCGGCACTGAAAGCCGCGCGATCGAGCAGCGGCGTCAAGAAAAGAGTGAAGATAATGAATCTGAAGGTACCAGAAATCACCAATTCCGAAAAAAGCTAATCCAGCAGATCCTCGATCCTTCTGGCCGCGGCGAAGAGGTCGGGCTCGACCCAGTCGGCTTCGGAAAAGTCCTGGCCGCGGGTGTAGTCGTTGGGCACGGCAATGACCCGGCAGCCGGCGGCCTTGCCGGCCAGCACGCCGTTGCGCGCATCCTCGAGCACGACGCATTTCCCCGGCGCCAGCCCCAGGCGGCCGCAGGCGATGCGGTAGATTTCCGGATCGGGCTTGCCCCGATCCAGGCCGTCGGCCGTCTGCAGCACGGCGAAATACTTCCGGAGGCGCAGCGTGTCGAGGGCGATATCGAGGAATTCCCGCTGGGCGCCGGTGGCCACGGCCAGCTTGAGGCGGCCGTGAAAGGCGTTCAGGATCTCGTACAACCCGGGCATGGCGCCCAGGTCACGGCCCATCTTCTCCAGCATCAGCCGGTTGCGCCACTCGAGCAGTTCCTCGGGAGAGGTCTCGATCCCCAGGATCCCGCGCAGCAGGCGCAGCGACTCGATGGGCTTGCGCCCCATCAGCGGCCAGAGCTGCTCGTCGCGGATCTCCCTGCCGAAGTGGGCGGCCATCTCGCGCTCGGCGGCGAAATAGAGGCGCTCGGAATCGATCATCAGCCCGTCCATGTCGAAGATCAGGGCCTGCGGGATCAAGTGCGATAGCTGCGGCATCCGCCATTATACACGATCTCCTTCCCAGCGCAGCATATCTTGTTGTTTGTCCTTCAAGAAGTGTTTTGAGGTATCCTCATCGAGGAAAATCCCGATTACGCCCTGGTGGCCTCGCGCAATTTCCTGCCGGTGCGCATCGAGCGCTCGGTCAATGAGAATCTTTGCAAGGGAAAATTTGCTCCGCTTACAAAGGTAGTTTTATCAAAGCCAATAGAGGATGAAAACCGTTTTTAGAATTCATGGTTGACCGGCGGGGAATCAGTCGTTGATCACCTGGATGGCAGGGTAAATTTTCCAACCTCTGCCTTTGGTAAAAGAAAAATGATTCATCTCGCAATGAGGCAAATTGATGGCATAGCCATTTTGTTGCTTATAGCCTTCATAAATATGGATTTCCCGATGGATCGGGAATGAATCTTCGAGGATGGGAAAACCATTCTCGGTCATGGCGGGCAGGCAGGATTGCGAGAAAATGGTGGCTGCAATATCTGCGGTTTGCGTTTCCCTCTGGGAAATCGTGAGCTGTGATGCGGAACGATGAGCCGGTTTGATCAGCAATAATGCCTGGCTCCATTTATCCATTTGCCTGGCATCAAAATCAGGGCGTTTGATCAGGGCATCGATTTCACTCATCGTCTCCGCAGATTCGGGGGTTTTCAGGGAAAACAGATTATCTTCTTTGTATGCGAAGCCATGGTCGGAATGGATCATTATGGTCGCATTATCGTAACGATCAAGGCGCTTCAACTCGGAAACGAATTGATCGATCAAGTTGAAACAGGCTTGAACCTGGTCGTTGCGGGTCGTTCCTTCCGGGTGATAGACGAGTTTGCCGTCCAAAACATATGGATTATGTGGAAGATAAATATGCGCCTCGACATAATGTCCTTGGTGCCCGCGCAATTCTTCCTCAGCAAGCATTGTCCGAAATATGTTCAAGGCGGTACCGACCCGCAAGTGCGTATTGGAAAAATCGCCTTTCTTGCCAAAATTTCGGCTCAGTAAGCCCCGACCTTGGTCATAAACCTCTTTTCGTAATGGAACCGGTGCCAGTCTCAGCAGGCAGAGATCTGCGAAATTCAGGCGGTGCAGAATCTGATTATGCGCATGATGCTGGATTCTGTCAGCAACCGCGAAGGACACCTTTCTGAATGCAGGCTCATTTCTTTTAAAACTCGCATTCCCATAAAGGGAAGTCAGCCAACCGTTTTCCAGCATTCGTTCGGAAATGGTTGGAATGGCTGCATTCAAAATCCACTCCCGCATATTCCCACCTTTAAAAAATGAGCCGGTTTTGCAGCATGTCACCGATGGCTGAGTCCATAAATAGTTTGCTCTATTTTTCGGATAAAAAATGAAGTCTTTTAAGGTTCTTTGGTGCTTGCTTTTTGGATAGCATGTTTGAAATTCTTGTGAACCGAAACTGTCAAAAAGCAGCCGGTAGATGTTGCCGCCGGTAATGGTCGCTTGGGGAATGGGATAAGTGATTTTTTTGGTTGGATCGGCATAACCATGGTCTGAATGACTTCCCTTGACATCCAATTTCACCAGCAGCAGGATGAGTATCAAAATGGCTATTGTTCCGCCCATCGCTCGCAGCAATTTCCGCGGCAAACGAATGAAAGCGAATAGCAGCAGCAAAAATATCAAGCACTGCAGCAAAGTCGCAGCCACAGGTTCAAGCGGTGTCCATTTGTCCTCCATCCCGCTCGGGGATGACATGCGCAACGGGAAAAGGATTTGCGACAGGTAGACAAACAGCCCAATGAAAAAGAACAACCGGCTCAGTCGTGAGCGCCACAATGGAGAAAACGTGAACGAAAGAAATAAAAGAACCCCCATGCTTGCGCCGGCGGCAATCAAAAAGGAGTGCAATACATCGCTGGGGAATTCATTCAGGTTACCCAGGAACAATTCCACCGGAATGGAAATGAATAAAATGGTGGGCAGGAAGCTGGCCAGTGCCATATCACTGAGCCGGTCAATCAGCAAACTCTTGTGATTTTTCACAAGCCCCCCCTGTGCCATCCGCCAACATTTTATATAATTTTTTCTTTCCGTCAATATAGTTTCAATTGCCGATGGGGTGCCGATACTGCATGACAATAAATGGTTCTCTTTCCCCATATTTCCGCAAGTTGGGCTTGAAATTTCCATGCTCCTTCGAGACTGAATCCACGCTGCGCGAGCATAAGGTTATGGCCGGGCGGCTGTGGCGGGCAATCCCGGCCCAACGAACATGGAGGCGGTCAAGGCTTCATCTCCCTAACGCCCGGCTTCCATGCCTCCAAGATGCTCGAACTGGACATGATGGACTTTTCCGCCAGACGCTCTTGTCGCTGGCCTTTCTCCGAGAAATCAAATTCATGCCCGGGCTGCCCAAAAACACCCGGGCAGGGTCACGGGCCGCGTACGGGTCACCTGATCGTGGGGCAAGTAGACCACCGGCATTTACACCCTGGAAAACGGCTGCAGCTCCCGCTATCGCCCGCCGCATCGGGATCCGCGATCGTTGCGGATCGAGAAATCTTGCCGACCGCTCCCCTACTTCTCCGGCGGAACAGCCAGGGAGCGGTAAATTCCGGAATCGACGAAAGCACGATGGAAGCTTTCGCCGCTCAGTTCGCGTACCGTCGGCAGCCGGCGCAGGTAATCGTGGGTGCGGAGGATCAGGTCCCGGTCCATCAGCTTGGCCGCCGCCTCGGGCAGGGATTGAAAATAAAAAGGGTACTCTGCCCCCAGGTATTCCACCACCGACTCCAGGGGATTGATCAGCAGCGGCGTGTAGCGCACCATGCATTCGACGATGGCATTGCAGGCGGACGAGTCGTACAGGAACATGAAGACGACGTTCCGGCTCAGCAGCCAGTCATATTCCTGGTTGGACAGGCAGGGGATGGTCACGACGGAGGAGAGATCCACGTGGACGAAAGTGCCCTCGCGGACCAACATCTCCTTTTCTTTGGCCATCAGCGCGGGGAGGCTGGGATGGCCGACGTCCAGAAAGACTTTTTTGAAGTCGGTTTTGGGCAGCTGGTGGATCGCGTGCAGCCGCCGCAGCCACCACCCCACCTGGACGATCATTTTATCCGCGTTGGCGGCGAACGCCTCCGGGGACCATTTCAAATCGGGCGTCTCGCTGGGCAAGCGCAGCGTCTCCACCGGGATCTTCAGCATCTCCATCAGATGCCTCTGGTGATACCGGGAAAAGGCGAAAAGCCCGCGGCACCAGGGCAGGCTTTTCCGCCAGGATTCCGAGGCGAAGATGGCCGGGTTGCTCTGTTCGGGATGGAACCACTCGGGCAGGCGCGGCGGGACATGGATGAAGCCGATCCAGGGCGTTTCGTGGCCCTGATTGCCCTGGGGCAGCCAGGAAAAGGTCCTCTCGATGAACGCGTCGAGCTCGACGCCCCGGGGATGGTGCAGCCCCAGCAGGAAGCGCAGCCCGTATTTCAATCCGCTGCGATGAAGCCCGAAATCCAGGCGCAGCTGGTCGGCCAAAGCGATCTTCCTCTCCCCGGCGGGAGGCATGGCGGCCAGGCTGGCGATCTCGCTTTCGGGCAGCCTTCGTTCCGCCTGCCGCGCTTTCAGGCTTTGCAGGAACTTCTTCCCCATGCGCAACGGCAGCAGCAGGAACCGGCCCAGGCGGAACGAATGGCTGTTCCGGAGGATGGCCACGTTGTTCCGCAGCAGGGAGATCTCCGCGGTTTTTTCCCTCAGCGCTCCGTTCAACTCCCCGATCGTCCGCTCATTCTCCTGCAGGTCATTCTTCAGCCGCCCGATCGACAATTCCCTCTCTGCCAGCACACCCGTCAGTGCTTGGCTTTTCTCGCCTACTCGATCCAACTCGCCGGATAAGTGCGCGATCTCCATTTCCCTTCCCTGCAGTGCGGCCTTCAAGGCATCGATCTTCCGATTTTTCTCGATCCCGTCACTTTGCAGCCGCCAGAGCGATGCGTTTTCCTCGGTCAGCGTGCCGCTGAGCGTTTCGATCTTCCGGTCCCTCTCCTTCAGGTCGCCTTGCAGTCGCCCGATCGTCCCTTCCCTTTCGGCCAGCGCGCCCTTCAGCTCCTCGATCTCCCTTCTTCTCTCCCCCACCTCCGTGGCTCCCCGGGCAAGCGAATCGGAGAATCGCGAAACCTGCTCATTCCTGACCTTCAGCTCCGCGACCAGGCCGTCGATCGTCTCCACTTTCTTTCGCCAGCCGTCCAGCAACCGGTCCGTCATTCTCTCCGCGAGTCTTATCCAATCGCCATTCCTTCCGTCCTCCAGGATATTCCTGGATCTGACCGGCTTCACCGCTTCCGCGGCCCGCAGCCGGGTGGCGATCCCGGCCGGAAGCCGCCTGGCGGCCTCCCGGGAAAGCACATGCGGCTGGTTGCCGGCGATCAAGCCCTGCACTTGGTCCTCGATCGCCGCCATGGCCTCCGGCGGCAGGGGAAAGGCCGAATAGCGCGTGATATGGCAGTCGCTGAAATCCAGGGAGCCGGCTTTTTTACCGCCGAGCCAGCGCTGGACCCCGGCGCGGTAGGCGTGGTCAGCGGACAGGGCATTGATGTCCCAGAGCATGTCCGCATGCGTGGCGTTCTCGAGCAGTGCCAGCAGCCAAAGGTAATAGAAGATGAAGTACTTCTCTTTTTCTTCGTACGCCTGGCTCAGGACCCGGTAGAACGATTCTTCATCGGCATAGTCGGAGGAATCGAATTTCAGCAACGGCAGCGCATCCCATAAGGGGCGGATAAGGTCATGTTCACGGTTTTTGCTCATGGCGATGATATCCATCAGGAAGAACGCGTCATAGCCTGTCCGCTCGCGAAGGGCCGCGTACGACTGCCATTGATCCCTCGGGTCGCGGTGGAGATAGATGTTCAATGAACGGGGATAGGCGGCCTTGAACCAGGCGCTGCGCAGCGCCGTGCGGTTGAACTGGAACAGCGGTACGCGGGGGCCGCTGGCCTGGATCAGAAAGTCGATATATTTTTTCTGTTCGGAATCGGCCTCGCTGCCCGCCTGGCAGAACCAGTCGAAGCTCAGTTCCTTCCTGAAAAAAGGCACGCCGGGGATTCCGGGCCTCAGTAGGGTTTCGTATTCGTACAGATAGTGCCGGTCGAGCTCCGGGTGTCCCGCCGCCTTGAAATTGCGGGTCAGGACATCCTGGACGTTGTCCACGGTCACGCCCCCGAGAAGCTGATGGAACGGCTCGTAATAACAGACGTAGCCCGGAAGCTGGCGGAACTTGTTCCAGACATAGGTGCTGCCGGTGCGGAACAGGGCATGGATGAAAATCGGGCGCGCTTTCATGTTCACCTCAATTCATCGCTGCGGCCGGGATACTGAGCGTTCGTCAACATTCCGACCTCCCCTGCCATCCAGTATATCACAAGCGTTCATTCGCCGACGATGATTTCAACCCGATGCGGATGCCCGTCGGCGTCGGGGTCGAGTACCCGGTTGACGCGCACGAAAACGAGAGAATGAGAGCCCTGCTCGACACGATGGACATTCCGCACCCGCGCTTCCCCGGCGGCTGCAAATTTCAGCCGGTCCCCGGCCCTGACCGGCAGGGACGCATCCCTGGCGACATCCAGCAAGAACAGGTTCTTTCTTTCCCGGTGGATGCCGTTCGACCACTTGCCGTTCGTAAATCGGCTGATTGGATGCGACCGGGGCAATTCAGCGCGCCGCGCTCCATTGCCATGGTTGCAATACGCCTGCGCCAGCTTCCGCGAGAATTCTCCGGCGCGGGACATCTTAAGATGGAAATAATCCGGGATGTCGTCATCGGCATACGAGAAATCGGTTGTCAGCAGCGCAACGCCCCATTTTTTGAACTGTTCCCTTATTATGGCTTTATTCCTCTCATGGTTCGGCGTCGCGTAGGCCTTGAGTTCCATGGAATAAGCCGGCAGGTTTACGAAAAACACCTCCCCGCCCTGCCTCTTGATCAAGCGGACGATATCCGCCAGCACGCTGCCGTCCCAGCGGTTGAGAATCGGCCGGCGACTCGCTGCCAGCGATTGATAGTATCGCCGCGCGCTTTTCTTGGCCCTCTCCATGGTTTTCGCGTCGGTCATGATCCCGCCGATCGCCTGGATCACGGGCCTTGGCTCGGGCGGGAGCGGAGGCAGGCGCAACAGCAGGTTCGCTACCCGGTAGAGCATTTTTTGCCCCTGCGCCTCGAATTCATGCCTGACCCGTTCCCGATTGCTGACGATTTTTGAGCTTCCCAGCAGGAATTTCGCCGTCACCAGGAATTTGTCCGTCCATGCGGTTCCCTTGGAGCGCCAGAAGGGCAAGAGGTCGGGGAAGCGCAGCAGAGGCACGAGAAGCTCCGGCTGGCGGTTGAACCATATGGACTTCCAATTGCCGTGATATTGATAAAGAGGGGCATCCGACATGGCTTCAGCGAACAAGGTCACGCCTTTCAGGGATTCCGGGTATCTGCGCAGCAGGTTGCGCAGCCCAAGGTAATGAAGCTGGGGCGAGGAGAAGCCCCTGCCCAGGTTGACGGAGACGATCCTTCGCTGCCGAACCTTCGCCATCTCCACGCTGAAAGCCTTCTCGATGAAGGCGGCCGCCACCTTGGACGAACCGACAAAGGCAAAATCGATCCTGCCCCGCCTGGCGATCGCTTCGGCGCGGGCATACCACAGGGGAGCCGCCACATCGCTCTTTCGCAGCAAATATTCAACGGCGACCAGGATCAGGAGTGGGATGACCACCCACTGGGAACGGACGAGCAGCCTTCGTAATACCGGTTTTCCGGCCTTGGAAACTGGAGAAGACGGCGGCACCATCGAGTCCTCAGAACCGGGCATAGATGAAATCCTGGGAGGCAGGCGCGAAAAAAACGATCAGCAGCAGGATCAAGGCCGTGACCAGGGCGGGACCCAGCCCGTATCTCCAGCCCGGAATGCTCCGGGGGTCATCGCGGCTGCAGCCCAGTGATTCAAGCCCCCAGAGGATGAAGCAGTAAAAAAGAGGCATGAAAAGCATTTTGATATCGGCGGCGGCCGGCGGGAAATCGACGAAGATCCGGCGCAGGAAATCCCAGGCCTGGCCCAGGCTATGCGCCCGGAAGATGAGCCACCCCAAGGCGGTCAGGTGAAAAAAAACGAATGCTTTCGCCAGCCGCAGAAACCCGGATCGGCTGCGCCTCTTTTTTCTGCGCCGGACCAAAAGATGATGCAAGGCAATGAGGATGCCGTGGTAGCCGCCCCAGACGACGAAGGTCCAGGCGGCGCCGTGCCAAAGGCCGGCGAGGAGCATGGTGCCGGTGATGCCGATCACGTATCCCCAGTCTTCGACTTTCAGCTTCAGGGCCGGTTTTTCAACATGCCGCATCACGGCGTAGGCGATGGGCAGGAATAAATAATCCCTGAGCCAGGTGGAGAGCGTGATGTGCCAGCGTTGCCAGAATTCCACCGGGTTTGCGGCCAGGTAGGGGCGGTCGAAATTCAACGGGGTTTCGAATCCCAGGAGCTTGCCGATGCCGCGGGCAATATCCGAGTAGCCGCTGAAATCGCAGTAGATCTGGAAGGAGAATGCATAGGTCGCCAGGAGAACATGGAATCCGGAAACGGAGCCGCCGCCATCGAACACGTCATGCACGACGAGCGCGAGGTTGTCGGCCACGACCGCTTTCTTGAAGAGGCCCCAAAGGATCAACCAGGAACCCTGGATCATCTTGTCCCTTGACAGGGACCGGGGAGCATGCAATTGGGGGAGAAAGTGGGCGGCGCGCTCGATGGGACCGGCCAGGAGCTGCGGAAAGAAGGAAACGTAAAGGGCGTAATCGAAAAAATTGCCGGTGGGTTCCAGCTGCCCGCGATAGACGTCGATGGTGTAGGTCAGGGTCTTGAAGGTATAGAAGGACAATGCCGCGGGCACGATGATGTGCAGCGCCGGTTCGGGCAGCCCGAGGCCCAGCATTCGCGAAAATCCAACGAGGCTGGATATGAAGAACCCCAGGTACTTGAAGAGGAACAGGATCCCCAGGTTGACGGCCAGGCTGATCCCCAGGTAGCGCCGCTTCTTGGCCATGCCGTCGGCGAGGTGGATCTTCCGCGCCACCAGGAAGTCCACCGCGGTGGAGAAAAGGATCAGGAACAGGAAGCGCGGGTCCAGCGCACCGTAGAACGCATAGCTGGCGGCCAGCAGCAGGCGGTTTTGCTTTTTTTGTGAAAAAAAACTATGGAGCACGAGGACAAGGCCTATGAAGAGAAAGAACTGCGCAGAGTGAAAGGACAACTATTTCCTCAATATCACTTCGAGGACACCGGTGGAATAATTGCCGATCGCAGCGGATTGTCCGGGCAGGGAAATTCCGGAGAGCGGCCGAGATGCCATGTCTTTAATCGCGGCCAGTTTGCGTAAAACGCCTCTGGGCGGATTCCCCCATGAAGTTTCCCTCAGCTTTTCGATGGTGAGTTTTGCTTCCCTCAGGATACGGACAATGGTTTCAACCGGGTAGCGGTTCAGCATGGGGTTGTCGTAGATCCAGTCTGCGATCTTCTGGGCATGAACCTGGGGGATGCCCTCTGTCTCCAGGTAGCGCCTCATTTCGTCCTTATTGTAAATCAAATGATACCAATCGGGGATGGGATTGTTGGCATTGAATTCATACTTGACACCGTCGGCTTGCACCCAGACATGATGCCCAAGGCGGCAAGACCACAACGGCCCCCCGTGCAAATAGGCCCGGCCGCCTCTTGTCAGCACCCGGCATATTTCCGCTAAAACCTTATCCAGGTCATGCAGGTGCTCCAGGACGGCAATGCCGAAAACGATGTCGAACTCCTCCCCGGGAAATTTCAAATCGCGAGCGTCCATATTGGAATAATCGATATCCGTATCGATTGGCTTGCTGGCGATATCCGTCCGATTGTTGATAACGCATATTTTTCTTGCGCCCCGTGTGCGCAATTCTCTGGCGACGCTATAAGGCGGACTTCCTCCGATTTCCAGCACCTTCTTCCCTGTGAACGGGTATCTGGCATTAAAATAATCAATGGATTGTTTTTGATATTTCTGCAATTCAAAGCCGCTGTTTTTCATGATCTGTCGGGCAAGGCCGGCGACGGCGAAGTACAGATCGGACATGGGCCACAAAAGGATGGTCGTACGGGGCTCAAGGATGTGCCGCCTGGCTCTCGAATCCGCTCACTCCAACGCCGCGGCGCGGACCCATTTTTTGCGTGCTTTTTCCCGCTCAGCCGGCGGATAGAAGTGCCGGGCATAGCGCGAAGAATAGATCCGGTCGAACAACTCTTCCGAAAGGGAAAATTTCCGCAGAACGGCCTGGTATTCATTCCAGTAAGACTTGCTCTTGGCGGTATTCACCTTGATCAACTCCAGATCCGGCAGGAGCAGAAAATCGGCCATGGCCGGACGGAAACTTCGCTCCAGGTCCTCCAGCCGGATCAGCACCACGCTGACGTTCCCCTTGTTGAGGATCGTATAACCGCGGGCGAAGTCATATGGAACTGAATAAATGTCGATCCCGAAAACCTGCTCCAACTCCACGTTGAACCAGGAGCTTGAGTAATCCCGCTTTTCATCAAATTCGTGGAACACCGTGTTCATCAGTGTCCTGACCACCTTGTCGATATTGATCTTCTGCGGTGAGTCAAAGACCTCATGACGGTATACGGCGATGTTTTCAAAAAACGAGGACAACTTCACGCTCACCGGGTCCCGGGTCATGGTGATGATCTTCCAAGGCACCCGCGTCCGGTTGGCATCGATCCATGCCCTGAGATCCCTGCTGAATTGCAGATCCTCCGCTATCCTGGGGAGCTGCAGGGAATCAAAATATTTCAGCCAATCCGTTTTTCGCTGGATCCCCTGTTCCGACAACTGATGGACATGGAAAATGGCATGGCGGCTGTCGGCCTGCTTCAATGTCCTGTAAACCGATGACGACCCCACCTTGCCCATCTGGTAGATCAGGAGAGGAGAAGGATCTCCAGCACGTCCGACTTGGGGGAAATCCTGGGAAGATCCGGCCCGGGAGTTCAACGCCGTTTCGACCATCCGCGGGTATCTGCGATCTGTTCGAATCAAGTCCGCGTTCGGGGCGTTATTCCCGCAGGCGGCCAAAAGCGGCGATGGCGGGGCAGCCTGACCGGCAACGGATCCCTTGACGGCAACGAGATGACCGGCCAGGCCGTATTTGGCCAATAGCCGGCGGGGATAATCGATGGGAGAGAGGGGGGGCAGGAATCGCTGCAGATCCCGGCGCCGGCGATAGAACTGGATAAAAACCAGGGGATCACGGAAAAGCCAGGGCAAACCGATCCCGATCCTTCGCAGCAGTGGCAGAGGCATCGGGGCGGAACGCTGCCGGGCTTCCCTGAGCGTCTCAACCAGCCTTTCTTTCCGATAGAGGCAGATCAGTTCGCTGAGGCGCAGCTTGCGTAGGAGTTTGGGCTCGATGCGGCGGGCGGCGCGGAAGGCATGACGCACCATCATGATCAGTTCGCGCTTCCGGCTGGCCGCGTCCAGTTTGCTGATGTCGGTATTCTGCCGCTCATGGACTCTCCAGGCAGCCAGTGTGCGGGGCACATGGACGGTGTCGGCCAGCAAGGACGCTCGCATGCCCCATTCAAAATCGGCGGCCGGGCCGAATCGCGTCGAGAACAGGCCCACCCGCTCAAAAAGCCGCCTGCGGATCAACAATTGAGTCATGGATGTATAAACAGTCCGCACGCCGCAATGCAGCACGCCGTCAAAAGGAGCGCGGCGGATGTGCGCATGATCGATCCAATCCTCAAAAAACCTCGTACTGAACAGGCGATCCCAGTTCAGGCGCGAACTTGGATCCCCATTTTCGTCAATGATGCGCAGTTTGCAATGGGCCAGGTCGCAGTCCGGGTTCTCGTCCAGCGCCCGAACCATATGCTCGAGGAAGTCAAGCTCCATGGTGTCATCGCTGGGCGCGATCAGCACGTATTCCCCCCTGGCCAGTCCGATGCAGCGGTTCCAGTTCACGTAAATGCCCCGCTGCGGCGTCTGGAAGATGCGAATGCGCGGATCCTTGGCGGCCCATTCCCGGAAGAATTCCCAGGCGCCGTCCGTGGATTGGCTGTCCACCACCACCAGCTCCCAATCGCCGAACGTCTGCCCCTGGATCGACCGCATCCGCTCGTCCAGGAAGGGCCTGTGATTCAGGTTGGGAAGCAGAATGGAAACTCGCGGCGCCGGCAGGGGCGCATCCGGGGCGTCATTGCCGGCGGACAATGTTCTCAGCCTTGCCAGCAGATCCTGCTCCGCCGCCAGGGATGCGGGAATGGGTGGCGGTGCCATCCCCCCATGAAACTCCCCGGCGGCCCGGCCCAGGTCATCCAGACCGGCAAATTCAAACAGCCCGGCCCCGTTGAACTCATGGTAGGAACGGGCGGCATGGGCGTTGGCCAAAACCGGCACTCCGGCCAGCAGCATTTCCCTGATCTTCGTCAAGGCGCCCGAGCCGGATTCCTGGAAACAGACCAGGGCTTTCACGGTTCCCAGCAGGTCATCCAGGCTGGCATCGGTGATATCGCCAAGAATGATGACATTGCCGGCAGGAGCTGACGGCAGGTATTTCCGGGTCCAAAATCCCGCCACCAGCAGTTTTTCATCCCTGAGCGAATTCCGGGGACTGCCCCAGAATTCGATCAATGCCTTCATGCCGTCCAGGGTCGACTTGTTCCCGGCAGTGCCCAGGACAAGATACCCTTCCTTACGAGAGTGGATCCGGTTCTCCCTGACCTTTCCCAGCCGCTCCCGGATGGCTTTCACCGGGTAATACGGGAGATAGGCCACGGGCATTCCCAAATTGCGGAGGAAGAAGGTTTCCTCCCTGGAAATGGCGACCACCAGCGAGCATTTTTTCAGCAAGGCGATCTCTTTTTGCAGAAGCTCAAACTGGTGTTTCCGGTTCAACTGGCCGAGGCTCAGGCTTTCGAGGTTCTGGCACAGGGCCACCAGCGGGATTCCCTGCCGATGAAAATGAACGGCCAGCGGGGAGAAGTAGATGGGGTCATCAAGAATGACCATGCGGATATTCTTCAGGGAGCCGAATCGGTCAAGCCATTCCCGGGCTACCGCTCCCAAGTCGAACACATAGTCCCAGGAATCGTCATCGACCCAGTATTTCCTGTTGGGACTGAGCTTCTTGGTCAGCCGGGTTGCCATGTTGACTTTTCGTTTCGCCCGGCCCTTCATATAATCGGAGTCCCAGCAGGACAAGAACCGGGAACCAAGCGGCAAAAGAAGCTCAACCAGCTGCGCTTCCCGCCGAGCGCCGCCGCCGCCTCCGGCGCAGGCCGGGAAACGACTGAAAAACAGAATGGCTCCTTCCATTGTCTTCCTACAGTTTCCGGTATATCTCCGATTCCATGAAGCTGCGCAAAAAGTACTCGCCGGTCAATTTTTCCTTCAGCGGATGATCAGCCAGATAACGATGGGTTTGTCGAACCAGGTCGTGATCCGCGGCTTTCTGGGCCGCCTCGGCCAGGGTGGTGAAATAAAAAGGATAATCCTCTCCCAGGTACTCCTTGACCGGATCGAGGGGATTGACAAGGATGGGGGTGTTGCGGACGATGCACTCGATGATCGTGTTGTTGGCGCTGGAATCGTACAGGTGGATGAACACGATGTTCTCCGCCAGCAACCGGTCATATTTCGGCCCGGGCAGATAGGTCACCGTCGTGGCCGTCTCATACATGTCGTCGCTGAAGGTTCCCTCCCGTATCAGCAGGTCCCGCTCCTTGCGTATCAAGTCATCCCAGTTGAAATAATCGACTTTCAGGAATATTTTTTCATAATCCCCGGCGGGCAATTGAAAGATCGAATGTATCCTGCGCAGCCACCACCCCACCTGGACGATTTTTTTCTCCTTGTTGGCGGCGAATTTTTCCCAGCTCCACCTGCACCTGGGGGTTTCGGTGGGGAAAAAAAGGTTGTTGACCGGGATGGCGAGAATATTTTCCAGGGCGTTTCGATGATAGAGGGAGAGGGTATACAATCCCCGGCAGAATAGCGCGCTTTCCTGCCAGGCCTCGCTCTTGAAAATACTTTCATTGGATTGGTTGCCCTGGAACCAGTCCGGCACACGGGGGGGGACGTGAATGAATCCCAGCCAGGGTTCCTGGTAAGGCTTGCTTTCGTGGGCGCGCCAGACGAATGTTCTCTCGATGAAGGCGTCGAAACGAACGCCCCGGGGATTATGCAGGCATTTCAGGTTGCTCAGGGCGTAGGTCCAGCCGCTGCGGTGCGCCCCATAAAAAAGCCCCAACTGGTCGATCATATTGATCTTGCCGTTCACGCCCGAGGAGTAACTTCCCGGCAGGCTTCTGCGGCCGGAGGACGGCGTCATGGCCGTCACCGCCCTGCGTAAAATGCGCTTCACGGCGCGCAGGCTCTTCTTGGCCATGGCGGCCGCGGCTCCCGAGAGTTTCTGAGGCAGCGTTGCCGCGGGGATCGGGGAATACCCGTATCGCCCTATTGTCGGGCCGGCCATGTTCCATAGCATATCCCTGTCGGATTGCGAGAGACGGTCGCCATTCCGGACGCGGGCCGGGGAAATCCTCTCCCCGGTCCGGCGCTTCCATGATTCCCATGGATAAAAAAGGCCTTTGGCCGCCTCGGCATGATTCGCCAGCCGGGAAGCCTCGAAGGGGACATGCAAAAATTCGCATATTTTGCGCATTTCTCGGCGGGGATGCCGGGTGATATCCTCCAACTTGACGGTCAGCAACGCCCCGGGATGGCTGCTTTTGAATTTCTCCGCCGCAGTGGCGCAGTCCAGCCAATTGCGGGCATGCCGCTCGATGCCCCAGCTGGCTTCGTTATCGAAGGTGAAATTCCTGCGCCGCGAGAGTATGGCGGCCTCCGGGTGGCGCATGACCTGGACGAATTTCGCTCCGGGATAGAAGCGGGAGATCACATCCAGATACAATTCGTGCTGGGGCGTCTTCTCCAGCCAGCGCACTTTTGCCAAATCGCGGTGACTGACTTTGCGGATCAAGTTGTCGATCACGATGGTCTCGAACAGCATTTTGCTCGACAAGAAGCCTTTTTCGGCGAGGCGGCGGACATGGGCTTCGGCGTTCCCGGAAAAAGCGAGCCGCTGCCGGATCATCTGCATGACATTGTCCAGGCAGTGCGGAGAGATTTCACCGCGCTCGTTGGCGACGATCTTACAGCGCACGTTGCCGAAAAAATGCGTCTCAGGGAGGGTCTGGATATTGTCCTGGGTGGCGATCAGGGCCTGGACCAGCGTGGTTCCGGAGCGCGGATAACCCACGACGAATATCGGGTCCTGCCGCAGCCGTTGGGTCCGGTAGCCTTCCCACGAAGCGCTGGGCCTGAACTCGGCATGATAGATTTTTTCGGGTGACTCGGGCAGCGGGTTTTCCGGCAAGTTCACCGCAGCCATGCCATCCGCCAGCGCCGGCAGGTTCTTCTGCATTCCCCGGACGTCGGCATGGAACGATCGCAGTTCTCCCTTGCGCCGGGCCGAGTCCAAGGCCAGCAAGCAGTCCAGGCTGGAGCACAGCTGATTGGCGTTGTGAAGGTTATAGGGATCATTGGCAGGCTGCATCCAGGGCCTGTCGTCCCCCAGATGAAAGGTCAGGCACAGGTCATCGAATACCCTGAACTTCCGGGCAAAGGCCATGACGTTACCGATCAATACCCTCCCCACCCAATTGCCGCCGACGCATGCGGTCCCCAGCCTGTACCTCGCATAAGCATCCCGATTGAAGATAAAGCAGTCGAAACCTGGGTGTTTTTCGCCCTTTTCTGCTTCAACGATCATCGCGGGGATGTTCCGGGTCTGCAAATGGCTTTTGCCGATGGTTCTGCGGTTGATGACGAACCCGTCATATCCTTCGGAGATGATCTCTCCGACCTTCAGGTAAAAGCCCGGCATGAGAGCGATATCGATATTGCTGTATATGAAATATTCGGCCGAACTCAGTTGCTGAAGACGGTCCAGGATATCCTTCAGCAGGGGAAGCCTCCTCGGCTTCTCCGCCGTAATGGTCGAAACATCCAGGACCGAACGGTCCAACGGCCGCGTTTTGATGAAAGCAGCCGGAACGACCGCCTCATCTTCAGGATAAACGGCCGCAAACAGCTCGACGTTGATCTCCTTTTCTGCGTTCTTCCTTGCCGCTTGGATGGTCTCAAAGGTGATGGCCTGCACTTTTTCAAAATCGGGATCTCCCGGCAAGGTGAACGGATTGACGATGTGAGCAAGGGTCAGACGGTTCATTTTCTGCGGCCCTCCCTGTTGGCAGGCTGTCCATGCTTTGGCTGTCGGGAGCGGGGAATTGCTGCCATTGACCGTTGTGTCGATTGCCAGCGGAACCGCATCGGCTTACAATGTGAATTCGATGGCGTTGGGATTTCCGTCCCTTTCCGGATCAAGGGATCTGTCAACCGTGACGAAGACCTGGGAGAATTTCTCCAGCGTCTCATTGCGGAACATCCCCTTGATCACGGCTTCCCCGGCTCCGGCAAAGAACAAGCGGTCCCCGACTTTGAAGGGCAGCTGCGTCTTCTTCTCCACCATGATCAGGAACATGCCGGGCTGTGTCAGTGAAATGCCATTCCGCCAACTGTTCTCCTTTGAGTAGTTGCTGGCCTGCATCTGCAGCGATCGAACATGGATCGGGTTGGGATGACCGTCTCCAACAGGATCGAGGTCCTTGTCGACGGTGATAAAAACGCTTGAATTATCGGGATTATCCATCCGGTATACTTGCCGGATCACGGCTTTCCCGGATTTGGCGAATTCCAATTTGTGTCCGGGGACGAAAGGAGTGGGGGCACTTTTGTTGATGGAGATGAAAAACTGGGATTTCATTCGCCGGCTGACGCCGTTGATCCATTTGTCGCTATCGGTATACTTGGCAGCATGGAAGCTCCCTGGTGAGGGTGTGCCCGATTTCACCTCCGCCACCACCTCGGTTTTCAGCACGGGAGAAGCCCCTTTCCTCGATTTATCTTCCTTTTTTGAACAGGAGCTTACGACGACCAGAACCGCCAGTACCAACAACAGTTTTCTTAAGAACACGCTTACCTCCTTATCCCGGGCAGGCCAGGAACCTTCCGGAAACACGCGATATTTGATTTTAAATGAATCCGTGGCTTCACGATGAGTGTGAACTTTTTGCCTTTATTTTACCTGTCGCTGGAGGGACCGCGGCGCCGCCCAGGAGCAGGATGTTTTTCCTCACTGACCTCTCGATTCCTGAACGGCCAGCCAATGCTCAAAGGCGCGGCGGATCTCCTCTTGCTCGCCGGCGGCGGCCAGGGGCAGGTTTTTTTCGAAAACGGCGCGCAGGACCGGGACCTGTTCGGCGAACGGGCGGGCCGAGAGTCCGCGACCGTGCAGGCGATAGGCGCTGCCGACATCGCCGGTATAGCGGAACTCGCATTTCATGGCCAGGCGGATCTTCAGGTCCCAATCCTCGTAGATCTCGAAACGCGGGTCATAGCCCCCCGCCTGGAAATACAGCTCGCGACGGAACGTGAAATCGCGGGGAATGAAGCCGCTGCGGCCGAGTATGCGCGCGCCGATCATCCCCTCGGCGATCGTCCCCGCTTTTCCCCACGGGACGGGCGCCGCGTCGCCCCGGACCAGCAGCACGTTGGAGAACGCCAGGACCTCGCGGTTCGCCTCCTGCCGGAAGCGCCGCGCCAGGGCGATCTCCTTTTCCAGTTTCGCGCGGTTGCAGTAGAAATCATCGCCGTCCAGGGTGGTCACGTACTCGCCGCGGGCGGCCAGCATGGCCTGGTGCCGGGCATGGGCCACGCCGCGGTTGACCGGGTCGCTCAGGACGCGGACGACGCGCGGATGCCGGCGGGCGAATTCCCGGATGACCGCCGGCGAGCCGTCGCCGGACGCGTCGTCATAGATCACGATCTCCAGGTCCTTCAGCGTCTGCCCCAGGATGCTGTCCAGGCATTCGCCGATGTACGGTTCATTGTCACGATTGGCCACGATCACCGACAGCAGCGGCGCGGAACCGGTCATGAGCCGCTCCTGCGCTCCTCACAACTCATAATCCAGCCCCCGGGCGGTCGCCGCGCAGGCCCGCGCCACTTTCTCCCTTTCGCCGGCCGGCCAATCCCTGAAAGCGGGAAATGCCGGATTCTTTTTCATGTTGTCCGGTTCGTCGGCATCGACCCAGAGCGTGTTGACCGGGCGGACCTGGACGGCCGTCACTTTTTCCGCCTTGGGCATGGCGGCGCCGCAAAAGGAAAAAAGCGCCTTCACGGCCCGCTCGCCGTCCAGCAGGTCCTCCAGGCGGCACGTCATCCGCCGGGCGGCGGGCAGCGAGGCCAGGAAATCGCGGAGATAGCGATTGGTGAAATCCCACAGCCAGGCCAGGCGCTCGACCTGGTCCATGGCGCTCCAGCGGCGCTCGTCGGCCAGCCGGGCCCGCCCCGACTCCCAGATGGAGTCGTTGCGGTGCCAGCCCTTGCGCGCGGCACTCGCGACAAAATCCCCAGGGTGCCTTGCCAGGTGCACGAACTTCGCGCTCTTGAAGAGAGCGGCCAGCGCCGGGGCGAAGAAGGTCAGGCACTGGTTGGACTCGATGAAGATCCTATCCCGGATGCAGGCCTCCAGGACCATCTCCATGCGCGCGGCGTCGATCATGCGCCCCAGCACGTCGCCCCGCTCCTGGTGGCGGCTGGCCCAATCGCAGAAGTACTCCAGCGTCGGGCGCGGCTCGTGGCAGGCAAGGACGCGCGCATCCAGGTTGAGCAGCTCGACGATGAACTTGGAACCGGCACGGCCGGTCGAGAGGATGAACACCGGGGCATACTGCTCGTACATCGCGGCGATCGTCGCCCGGTCGACGTGATGGATCATGCGGAATTTTTTCATGACGGCACCGGGGCCGGGCCGCCGAAGCGCAGGCAGCCGGCGGCGAAATCCGGGAGAAAGCGCCGCGCGCCCGTATCCAGCAGGTAGGAGCGGATGGCGGGGTCGAATTCCCCGCGCCCGGCCTCGATCTCCCTGAAAACGGAGAGGTACTCGTTCCAGTTCTCCCGCAGGTAGTCGGAGAGCTCCTCGCTTCTCCAGGCGCAGGCGTCGCCGATGTGGAAGGTCAGGTGGGCGTCCCTGAATTCGCGGAAGGCCCCGCCGGTGGCGACCTGGTTGGCCAGCAACGCCCGGCCGATGCCGGCGCTGCCGACGTGGACCCGGCCCAGCTTGAACCGGGCAGCCGCCTCGCGCCGGAAAACGAAGCAGTCGTAGCCGTTGTGGGGATCGCCGATCTCCGCGTACATCAGCGGAATGTCCGCAAGCGCCGAATAAGTTCCCGGGATGGTCCGGCGGTTGATGACGAAAGCGTCATGCCCCTGGCGGATGATCGCGGCCACCGCCAGGTAAAAATGGGGCTGCAGGGCGATGTCCACGTTGGTGTAGATGACGAAATCGGCATCGCTGTCGTCGATGCCCGCATCCAGGATGTCCCGGATCAGGGCCAGCTTCCTCCTTCGCCGGAACGGCTTCAGGTCGGCGATGGAGCGCTCGAGCAGGGGCCGCCTGTCAAAAGCGGCGGGCAGGGGCAGATCCTGCTCCTCGCGAAACAGGACGGCGCGCACCTGAACCGCCAGCGCCTCGCGGGCGAACTCGCGGGCGATCTCCATGGTGGCGAACGTGATGGGCTGGGCGGCGAACAGGTCGCTGGACGGGTCGACGATCCCCGGGTGGATGACGTGGAGCAGGGAGGCCGCTTTCATGTCAGCTCCCCCGCTCCAGCCAGGAGCGATGGATCTCGGCGAAGATCGCCGGCAGGTCACGGCGGATGCTCCAGCCAGGGTAATGGGCCTTCATCTTGGCCAGGTTCGAGATATAGCAGATATGATCGCCGACGCGGTTGCTTTCCAGGTAACGGTAGGCCATCGGCTTGCCGGAGATCGATTCGATCAGGCGGAAGGCTTCCAGGATGGAGATGGAGTTCCCGCGTCCGCCCCCGATGTTGTACACTTCCCCGCAGCGCGGCGCCTTCAGGAATTCCTCGATGAAGCGCGCCACGTCGCGGGCATGGATGTTGTCCCGCACCTGCTTTCCCTTGTAGCCGTAGATCCTGTATTCCGTTCCCAGCACGTTGCACTTGATCAGGTAGCTCAGGAACCCGTGCAGCTCGACCCCGCTGTGGTTGGGACCGGTCAGGCAGCCGCCGCGCAGGCAGCAGCCGGGCATGGAGAAATAGCGCCCGTATTCCTGGACCATGATGTCGGCGGCCGCCTTGGAAGCCCCGAAAACCGAATGGGTGGAGGCGTCGATGCGGAAATCCTCGGCGATGCCGTCGCGGCAGGCGGGATCGGCGTAGTCCCAGCGCGTTTCCTTTTCCTCGAGGGCCAGCTCGTTGGGGGCGTCGCCGTACACCTTGTTGGTGGAAAAATAGACGAAGGGCGTCCCGGGATCGGTCCGGCGATTGGCTTCCAGCAGGTTCAGCGTGCCCACGGCATTGACGTCGAAATCGTCGAAGGGACGCGAGGCGGCCAGGTCGTGGCTGGGCTGGGCGGCGGCATGGACGATGGCGGCGGGCTTCAGGGCGGCCACGCATTCCATCACGGCCTGCCGGTCGCGGATGTCGAGTTCATGGTGGTGGAAGTTCTTCCAGGCGGCCTCCAGCCTGCGCCGGTTCCACGTCGTGTCGCCCGCGGGGCCGAAGAAAGCGGCCCGCATGTTGTTGTCCAGGCCATGGACTTCCCAGTCCCGCCCGGCGAAATAGGATACGACCTCGCTGCCGATCAGGCCGCTCGATCCGGTGACCAATAGGGTTTTCATCACATCCTCACGTTACCAATCGGAAAAAATCCTCCGGGAGAGGATCGCACCCGCCGCGGGGACCGCTGCTCCGGCGACAGGCGGCGCCACGGCCGATTCATGCCGGACCGCCCTCCAGGACGCGGGCGATGGCGGCCAGCAGGGGCGCAGGGTCGGGAACCGGCGGCGGGGGGATCGCCCCCGCGTGCCGCCTCAGGCGGTGAAGCGCATCCCCCAGCTCGTCGAGGACGGCGAATTCGATCAGCCCCTCCCTGCCGTGATAGGAGCGCGCGGCATGGGCATTGGCCAGGACCGGGACGCCGGCGAGCAGCATCTCGCAGATGCGGGTCAATGCCCCGCCTCCGGACTCCTGGTAGCAGAGGCAGCCGGCCACGCCGGCCAGCAGCTCGTCGAGGCGGTCGTTTTCCAGCTGGCCCAGCAGCTGGGCATCGGCGCCGAAAAGGCGGGCGGGGAAGACCTTGTCGGAGTGGAACCCGGCCACCAGCAGCGGACCGGACACGGAGGCCAGCTGCTTTTTCCGCCAATACGCGAGAAATCTCTCCATGCCTCGGCCCGACTGCGGATTCTTGGCGTTGGCCAGCATCAGGATGCCGCTTTTGTCGCCGCCGGCGGCGCGGATCCCGCGCACGGCCTGCAGCCGCCCCAGCACCGGATCCCGCGGATAATAGGGGAAATGGAAGCAGCGGACACCCAGGTTCCGCAGCAGCCAGGTCTCCTCCCGGGAAATGGTGACCACCAGGCGGCAGCGCGACAGGATATCCAGCTCCCGGCGCAGCAGGGTCATGGACGATCCGTTTTCGACCTGGCTCGGGACCAGGGTCTCCAGGTTGTGGCAAATGGCCACCACGGGAATGCGCAGCCTCTCCAGCGCTTCGAACAGGGGCTGGAAATATATCGGGTCATCCATGAAAACCAGGTCCACCCCGGCGAGATCCCCGGCGGCACGGCTCCAGGCACGGGAGATCTCCCGCAGGCGGAAGACCGCTTTCCGGCGCCCTGCGGCCCAGGAGCGCAGCCGCCAGAGCTGCAGCCGGCTTCCGCCTTTCTCCAGGCGCCGGCGGCAGCCGGCGTCGAGGCCTTGGGCCTGGGCGCTGGTCCTGAGCTCGCAGCCCAGGCCCTGGAGCGTTTCCCATACCTGCATCATCCTGCGGCTGCCGCCCCCCAGGTCCCAGGTGGGCTTGAAGCGGCTGAAGTAGATGCTGCGCCGCGGCGCTGCCGTCATCCTTGCCTCTCGTCAATCCGCCGCCGCACGCCCGTTTCCGGCCACATTTCCCGCACGGCGCGGAAGATCTCGAACTCCAGCTCGTTGCGGCGCATGAATTCCTGCCTGCGCTCCGGCGACAGGTCCTCGTCCCGCGGCGAGGCGTTGACGCGCCCGATGGCCCGCGGCGGAAAACCGAGCCGCTCCGCCAGGACAGCCGCCCCGTCATCGAGGTGATCCACCAGGCCGATCCAGACGAAGTGCCGGTCCAGTATCTCGCGGTAGTTCTCCCTGGAGAGCGGGCCGGGAAGAAAATTCAGCATGTGCGAGCGGGGCCTTTTCCTGAAAAAATCGTCGATGCCGCGATAATCGTCCTCGCTGCCCGCGCGAATGGCTCCCCGCTCGATCTGCCGCTGCCGGGCTTTGCGCTTCCAGAAAAAATAGTTGGAAATGGCGACCTCCAGGGGATCGCGCAGGATGGTGATGAATTGCTCGGCTCCGGGGTAATACGCTTCCACGCCCATGCCCTTCGCGCGATTGAAGTGACCGTGGACGCACGCCCCCCCGGCCAGCGAATGCCGCGGGGGCATCGCGCCGTTCTGCTGGAAATAATGGATGAAAAAACGGTCGCCGAACCAGTGCTGCAGCAGGCTGCGGAAGCTCTGTCCGGCGCACTTGGGCACATGCAGCGAAAAGAGCGGCTTTTCGGGGTTATACGCTTTCATTTTTCGCGGGCGGATCCTGCGGATCCGCTTCCGGCAACGCGGCCAGGCCGTGGACCGCGTCGCCGACGTCGCGGCCGTAGCGGAACATGCCCAGCAGCCGGCCCCGGGCAGCGTCGATCTCGAGGAGGCTGGCCGGGGAAATACCCACCAGCAGGCGGTCCGGAGCGATGAACTCCAGCCCGCGCACGAAGATGGCCGCGTTGAACGGCTGGTCGGGAAACTCCTCCTTGAGGGCGGCCACCTCGGGAAAATCGAGCAGATGGAGGCGCTTGATGAACCCGCCGCCTTCCAGGTCGTAAAAGAGAAGGTCCTTCTGGAAGCTGCTGCAGATGACGACCTGACGGCCGTCCGGGCTGACCGTCGGGCTGTGGCTGTTACGCAGCCGCCGGTCCTCGAGCACCACCCGCACATCGGGCTCGATCTGCACCAGCGCTCCCTGGCGGTTGAGCAGGGCCAGGGTCCGCTGGCCGCTGCGGCATACCGCATTGAGGTGGGTGTGGCTCTCCTGCTGGCCCAGTTCCTGGTGAAGGTGGAGCAGGCGGTTGTCGGCCGCCTTGTCGATCGCCAGCGGCGATAACCCGAAGCGCTTGCGCAGCAGGGGCTCCTCCCGCGGCCACCACGTTCTCAGGGTGCGCCCGGACATGTCGACCTTCAGGGCGCAGTCGATCGTTGTGGCGGACACCCAGATGCTCTCGCCGGCGGCGCATATCTCGTGGATGTTGACGAACAGGTGGTTGCGGATGCGCCGCTTCAGGTTCAGGTCCCTGTCGAAGACCAGCAGGGTGTGGTAGGTGCCGACGAAAACCTCCCCGCCCCGCAGCAGGATGCCTTTGCCGCCGCGGCTGTTGCCCCGCGGGTTGGGATCGTCCGCGATGTCGGGGTCGCTGGGGAAAACGGGCAACGCCTTGAGCACACGCTTGGCCTCCCAATCCAGCTTGACGAGCTCGCCGCCCTCGCGGATCGGGCGCTTGCGGCGCACGGTGCTGAAGTAGACGATCATGCCCTTCCCCCGCCGCCCCCGTGGCGCGACAACGACTGCTCGGCCAGGCGGGCGAGACCGTCGTCCAGGGCATCCAGGCCCAGTTTCTCCCGCACGGGTTCGACCTGCGCCTGCAGTTCCCGGGACAGGACCGGCACATCCCTGCGCAGCGCGCCGGCCACCCCGGAAAATCCCGATGCCTCCAAGGCCAGAAAGGCGGCCAGGGCCTCCAGGATCGGCTCCGGCCGGGTGCGCAGCCGGGCGTGGTCGTAGACGAAAAACCGCTCCCGCGGAAGCGGGGCGCAGCCGGCGACCAAGGCCCCGGCATAAGCGGCGGCATTGAGCAGGCAACGCTGGAAGCCGGTCGCCTGGCGCCACAGGTCGGTCCACTCCGCCGGCACTCCCGGAGGGGGCAGCAGCCGGCCCTCGCCGTCCATCTCCCCTTCCCAGCGGCGGTTGAACACGGGCTGCCGGCGAACCGTGTGGCTTTTGCGGAACATCGATTCGGCGATCTCGCCCAGCGGGCGGAAGACCAGGACGAAACGGGCCTGGGGAAGCAACTCCGCCAGCCGCGGCAGAACGAAGGAGATCTCCGGTGATTTGAGGCAGAGATACCAGTCGGCCGCGAAACGCGCGAGGGGAAGGGCATGGCGGATCACCGTTCTTTCCACCGGCATGATCGCGGCAGGCGGCGGCTGCGCGGCCGATATCGGGCTGCCCTCGGTCTGGGCGGAAGGGGCCACGCCTGCGAAATGGCCGCCGGCGAAGAGATGATCCCGCAGGCGCGTGACGGCCTCCGTTCTTTCCAGGCAGCCAAGGCGCAGGTCATGGACCAATCCCCTGCGGGTCGGGTAATGGTAAAGCGCCCAGCACTCATGCACGGGGTCGTCCATGGCCGTGACGACGCGCGGATGGGCATTCAACGCCTTGGCAATGAACGTGGTGCCGCTGCGCGGCGGCCCGCCCACGAGCAGCAGGCGATCAAGGATCCTCTCCGGCGGCATCATGTCAGCGAAGCGGCGGATAACCTTCGGCTTTCAGGGTATCCAGGATGAAAGCGGCGAACTTGCCGTGGCCCCGGTTGTTGAAATGGTTGTCCGGGTCCGGGCGATAATCGGCGCGCACGAAGTTCTCCGGATAATGGTAGACGATGCCGGGGAAGGATGACACCAGCTTGAGGTTCCTGCGGTTCTTCTTCTGCTCCTTGTTGGGAACCAGAAAGAGCAGGAAGCGCGAGCCGTTGGCGCGGCAGACGCGGTCGATCCGCTCCAGGCACTCGACCACCCATTTCCGCTCCGGGTCGGGTCGCAGGCGGTTCCGCATGTGGAAGAGCCGGTAGACGGCCTTGCCGACGACCGTTTTATAGAGGAAATCCTCAAGCCGGCTGTCGGTACAGCCGCATTTCCTCTTTTTCAGGTACGCCAACGCCTGCTCGCCGCTGGCGAAATAGTTCCCCTGGTCGTCGTAGCCGCGCAGGAAGCCGGCGCTGGTGGTGAAATGCAGGTTGCGGTTGGCCTGCGGAAGAACGGCGTAGTTTCTCAGGTCGTTCCCCAGGTAGAGACAGACGGCGGTCACGTCGGGCTTGAGCACGGGCACATAGATCTCCGCCAGCAGGGCGTACTGCTGCGGATCGGTGCCCGGAATGCCGCCGTTGTACACGTGATACCCGGCTCTCGCGACGCGGTCGGGAAAGCTCTCGTCGATGGGGTCGGCCGTCGCCCCCCAGGTGAAGGAGTCGCCGATAAAGAACACCTTGGCCTGGTCGGTTTTCGTGAAAGTGAACTCGTTGCCGCGGAACCCCGACGAGTTGATGCGCATCCTTCGCGACCGGAACCCGTCGCCGGCGGTCGCTCCGGGAAGACAGCGGAAAATCCCCCTTTCATCCGTGAAGAAGCCGGAGAATATGGTGATCTTCTCTCCCTGGCAAAGCTTGCGGCACAACGCCGCCAACTGGGCGTTCCCGGCATCTGCGTTTTTCTTCCGCTCGATGAGCGGCCTGCCCCCGGCGGCGCGCAGGATGATCTCCAGGAGCAAGAGCAGGAAGAACAGGACCAGCAGGTTGATGCCTGCGACCTTGATGAATTTTCTCATCCCATCCCCGGGTAAAAGCTCATTGGAAATGACCGTAGCCGTATTGCCTCATTTTCCCTCCGACAATGGACTCGATCCGGTCCACATCGCCGGCACTGGCCGTCAGCCGGTAGGAATCGTTCGTATTGGCCAATGCGGCATTCATGTCCTGGAGTTTCCACGTCTCGTGCGGCAGGACCGGCGCATCGGGCAGTTCCTGCAGGCGGATGCCGGCGCCGCCCGCCAACAGGGACGGCGCATGCAGAAACGCGCCGACGGCCCGCAGGGTGTTTTCCATGTCGCCGACCAGGTCCTCGTAGCGCAGGGCATGCACTTGCCGGGGGTGGCGCTCGCGGCTGAGCTCGGCATTGTCCAGCAGGCGGTTCCAGGCCCAGGCCAGTTTTTCCAGCGGCGTCTCGCGATTGAAGGGGAATTTGCGCCGCCGCGAGAGGATCGCCGGCACCGGGTGGCGGATGATGTGCAGGACCTGCGCCTGCGGGTAGACCTGGAGGATGCGCTCCAGGAAATTCGCATGCGTCGGCGTCTTCTCGACCCAGCGCCAGGAGGCGGCGCCGACGGAAGCGACCTGGGAAGCGAGGAAACGGGAAACGAGGAATTCGAAGGCCATTTTCGACGTCAACTCGCCCCGTTGCGCCGTCCGGGTCAGCATTTCGATCTCTTCCGCCGCGAGCCGCACCTCCAGCTTCTCCGCGATCGCCTCGCTCAGTGTGCCGATGTCGGAGACGGCGATCCGGTCATTATCGTCGAGCTGCAGCCGCCTCTCGATCACCGTGAAATAGTGGGTCTCGGGGAGCGAATAGAAGCCGGGCTGCGCGGCCAGGAGACGCTGCAGCAGCGTCGTTCCCGAGCGCGGATAGCCGACGATGAAAACCGGGTCCTGCGGCAGGCAAGGGAGCGAAGTTTTCATTTCCTGCTTTCCCGGGCCGCCTGCCTTTCGAAGAAATCGAGGAAACAACCGGGGATGGCGCCGCGGTCGAAGGGCCCGCGTTCCCTCGCGAACTCGAGGAACACCCGGTGCCACTCGGCGCGGTTGTGCGCCAGATAGTCGCTGAAGCGCTGCGCTCGCCACGCCGTTTCGTTCCCGACATGGAAGGTCAGGTGCAGGTCGGTAAAGACCCTGAAATGGGCGGCCAGGCAGGCCATGTTGGTCAACAGCACCCGGCCCAGCCATCCGGCGCCGATGCAGGCCAGGCCCAGGCGGAAACGCGGGTACATCGCGCGCGGGAACACGAAGCAGTCCCAGCCCTTGTGCTCCTGGCCCAGCTCGGCGTACATGAGGGGAATGGCGCCGGTGTCCCGGTAGTGGGCCGGGATGGTCCGGCGGTTGACGGCGAAGGCGTCATGGCCGCGCTCGATCATCCTGGCCGCCGTCCAGTAGAAATTGGGCTGCAGGGCGATATCGGCATTGGTATAGATCATGTAGTCCGCGTCGTCGGCTTCGTACAGCGCCTGGAGGATATCGCGGATCAGCGGCAGCTTCCTCCGGGTCGCGAATTCCTTCAGGTCGCCCACCGAGCGGCTGAGTCCGGGAAGTCTCTGAAAAACCGCCGGCACTCTCACCTCCTCCTCGCCGGCGAGCTGCACGGCGTACAGGCGCACGTCGGCCCCGGCGATGTCCCTGCTGAAGTCACGGGCAGCGCGCATGGTAGCGAACGTGATCGGCTGGGCGGTGAACAGGTCCGATTCTTCCCCGGCCGGCACCGGGTTGACGATGTGGGAGAAGCTGATCATTTGCGCGGCCGGCGCAAGCCCATGGACGGTTCTCCTCCCCGCTTCATCCAGTGAACTTGCCCAGGAACTTCCTGGGAAGGCTTTTGCGGTCGAAAGGACCGTACTCGGCGTCGAATGCCTCGAGCGTCCTGCGGCATTCATTCTTGTTGTGCTCAGCGTAGTCGCGCACGTCACCGGAACTCCATGCCTTTTCGTTTCCGATATGGAAGGTGGCGTGCAGGTCCTTGAATACGCGGAAATTTTTCGCCAGCGCGGCCAGGTTGGCGATCATCATCCTGCCGATCCAGTCTGTGCCGATGCAAGCCGTTCCCAGCATGAACCTCGGGTAGAGGCGGCGGTCGAAGACGAAGCAGTCCCAGCCGCGGTGCGGCTCCCCCAGCTCGGCGCACATCAGCGGGATATCCGCGGGGTCCCGGTAGCGGTCGCGGATGGTCCGGCGGTTGATGACGAAGGCGTCGTGGCCGCGGGCGACGAGCGCGGCGGCGGTGGCGTAAAAATACGGCTGCAGGGCGATGTCCACGTTCGTGTAGACCAGGTATTCGGCAGAACTGGCCGCGTACAAGGCATCCAGTATGTCCTTGATCAGGGCCAGCTTGCGCCTTTTGCGGAAGCTGCCGACGTCCAGCACGGAACGCGTCAGGTCGGGAGTGCGCCGGAAGGCAGCAGGCAGCTGCAGCCGCTCCTCGTCATGGTATTGCACGGCGAAAAGCTCGATGGCCACCGCGCCGCGCGCGAACTCCCTGGCGTGGTCCATGGAGGCGAAGGTGACGGGCTGGGCGACCACCAGGTCGCTGGCCGCGGGGACGATGACCGGGTGCACGATGTGGGCGATCCGGAACGGGTGGCCCCGGCGGGGCTCCGCAGGGCCGCGACGACCGGCCGTGATCATGCTCATGGTTCCCGGTCTTCAACGGCCGCGCGGCCGTCCCCTTTCCGCCGCGACAAGCCGGCGGCCGCCGCGTCTTGGGCGGCGGGGAAAAAGCCGGTGATGCCCTGGCGAATGCTTTCGAATCCGTCCTCGCCCATCTCGAGTAGTCCCTGGCGCTGGCCCAGCAGATAGCTGCGCTTGAGGGCCAGGCGCGATCCTTCTTCACCGCCCGGCGCCGCAGCAACGGCACTCTCCTGGAGCCGTCGCCAGCGGGTCTCCACCTGGCGCAGCCGCTCCGCGTACGGCTGCGCAGCCCTGCCGGCGACGCGGTCGCGATATATCCTCAGGATCACGTCCGCCCTGCCGTACCAATGCCTGGCCTGGAGCACGTAGTCCCAGTTGAGCCGATCCGCCCTCAGGGCGTGCCGGATCCGGAAGGACGGCTCGTAGCGCAACTCCCCGCCCTGCAGGCGCATGCGCAGGCACAACTCGGTGTCCTCGCCCCGCGACAGGGCCTCCCCCTTGCGGCCGACCAGAAAAAGGGGCAGGGAAGAATGGAACAGGGAAAGGAGCGGCGCGGTCCGGAATGAAATCCCGGCGCCGCTCATGGTGTCCCTGGTTCCCGGCAGTTCGGCGGCGGGACCGGGGGGGGTGCAGGCGAAGGTTCCGGCCACGGCGTCGAACCAGGGCGGCTTCTCCGCGGCAAAGAGCGGCTCGACGCGCCCGCCGATGCCGGCCGCCCGCGGCTGCCGGCCGTACAGGGCAAACAGCGCCGGCAATCCGTCGCCGTCGAGGATATTGTCGTCGTCGACAAAAAGCAGGATGTCGTAACGCGCGCATTGCACGCCTTTTCGGCGGGCATGGATCAATCCGGGCTCGCTGGCGCCGACGATGCGCAGCGGGCGTTCCGCCTTTCCCGCCCGCCAGGCTTCCCGGGCCAGGCGCACGGTCCCGTCCGTACAGTTGTTGTCCACCAGGATGACCTCGTAGCCGCATCCGGCCGGCGCCGCCTGAGCGGCCAGCGCCCGCATCGTCGGCACGATCACGGCGGCGCTGTTGTGGCAGCAGACGACGGCGGAAATTCCCGGCCGCAAATCGCTCTCAGGCACCGGCATCCCCCAAAAACCCGTAGCCGAAGCGCGCCATCAGGCCAGGCTGGCCTTTCAGCACGCCGTTGATCTCGCGGATGTCCTCAACGGCAAGCCGGGCGATCTGCCTGGAGTTGAGGTCCTCCACGTTTTGATTCTTTTCGAAAACCCTGAAATTCATTTCCGGATGCAGTTCCTCCAGTTCAGGAAGGAAGCGCAGCAGCCGCCGGCACGCGTCCTGCGGGTCCCGGCAAAGCTCCTCGTAGGTGAAGAACAGCCCATGGCGCAGTTCATGGCAATTGGCGACCTGACGGCCGGCCCAGTCGACCCAGAGCCGTGCCAGGGAGGCATAATCCATGCCCTTCCGCCAGCGGCGCCGGATGCCCTCGCAGAAAGCATACGGGTTCCGGACCATGATCACGAAATGGCTGTCCGGGAAGTTTTCCTCCAGCTGCCTGGCCCGCACCAGGTGGGGCGGACTTTTTTCCAGCAGGACGGGCTGGCTCAGATCCCAGGCCGCCCGCCACTTTTCCCTGACCTGGTCCCAGGGGATCTTCAGGTCGGGGTTCCAGCGATCGGGAATGAACAGGATGTCCTTCACCAGGGTTTGACCCTCGGCGGGAAAAGCGGAGACCCGTGACGACGTTTGCAGCAGCCGCCACAGCAGGGTGGATCCCGAGGCGGGCGGACAGAGGATGAACAGATGCTTGCTGGCCGTCGCCATGTCACGACCCTTCATGGCCGGCCAGGCGGCAGAGCCGGGCATACAGTTCGGCCGCCGCCCGGGGGATTCGATCGCGGCTGCGCGTCCGCGCCAGGCTGGGATCGGCGAAATTCCCGTCGAGCTTCGCCTGCAGCGCCTGCTCCAGCCTGCCGATGGCGCTGCCGTCCAGGATCTGCCCGTAGTGAACGAAGCGGATGTCCTTGAATCGCGGCAGCAGGCGATCGACGATGTGGCGGTACATGGCGATCCAGACCCGATAGGCGTCGCGGCGGGTGATGAGCAGGTCGGCCAGGTACTCCTGCGACCGGCATTCCTTGAGGATGCTGGCCACGGTCACGGCCGGATCGCGGAAAACGCAGAGAAAAACCGTGCCGGCCTGCAAAAGGGGCGCCCAGGCGGGCAATGTGTAGCTGAAGCGCGGATCCTTGTAGGCAAACGGCTCGTGATTCAGCACGGCCTGCATCTCGGCTTCCAGTCCGGCGGGAACGGCGGCGACGGGGACATCCTCCGGGATGGCCATCAGCCAGCGCTGGCTCCTGCCCGGGCAGTCGACCGTGTGCTTCTTCAGGACCGTCCTGAAGAAGCGCTCCTTCACCCCGCGGCGATCGTGGGCGGCCAGGATATCCTCGTTGATGCGGTTGATGCGGTACCATTCGAAAAAGCCCTTGGGATTGGAATCGCGCGGCGGGTGGAGTTTCTCGCCCATGTAGTACCCCGCCTGGTGGAGCATGCCGGCCACCATGCTGGTGCCGCTGCGGCCCGAACCGAGTATCAGGCAGTTGATCATGACTCCTGCCGCTCGATGTTGATCCTTCGCTTCCTGGCCAGATCAAGCAACAGGGAAAATTCCCGGCTCAACCTGCGCCCGATGGCTGCATCCAGCTGCATATCGCCGAAGTCAGGGCGGGATGGATTCACGTTGAATTTCTTTTCCGCAATATTCATCGGCCAGTCGCGAACATTCAGGAAGCGGAATATTTTGGAAAGGATTTTCCCGGCGCCTCCGGCAAGACCGTCGATATTCACAATCCGGATGTTCTCCCAGCCGAAGATATCGCCGTAGCGCTTCACCTGCATGTGATAAGAAAAAACTTGTTCGTAATAAGATGCTTGTCCGGCCATCTCTGCTTGAAAATCGGGATCGGTGTTGAGCGGATTCCTGAGCCGATGATGGCAATAGAGCTTTTTTAATTTCTCGGACGGGTCACCCACGAGATACAAGAACTTCATCTCTGGGTTGTGGGAGCGGATCCCGTCGAAATCAACGGTGCGGAAAGGGTATTTGCTGTAATCGGTGGAACGTTCCCCCACGACCCGCTCACCGCGATATTCATCGAAGATGCGCTCCGCGTCCTTGCGGATCATATCGTTGCTCACGCCCTTGATGCTTTCCTTGCCTGGCTTGAGGAAATACCCCGTCTCCTGATTGATGCCGCAGTTCTTCGGCAAAAAAATATCCGGATGACTGTTCAAATAATGGTGAAAACTGGTGCTGGCGCACTTGGCGGCACCAATGATCAGAAAATCGATGCGCTGCAAGCTCATTGCCGTTTGAGGCCGCTCGTGATGATCTTCGGCGTCCCCCCGACCAACACGACCGTCTGATCAAAGATTTCAAACCCTTCAAAAAAGACCTCCCGGCAGGACTGCTCGCTGAAGCGATAATAATCTCCGGGCCAGTCATGAACCCGATGCGTGAAGGTGGCCAGGGGAACATTCGGCGCCTTGACTTCCCGGACATATCCAGGCACGCCAACAATCATCAGCCCGCCCAGCGCCAAGACTCTCCTCATTTCGGCGATCGATTTCCAGAAATACGGGTCGTGCTCCAGCGTGGCGTTGTTCAAAACGACCTGGAACTCACCATCTCGGAAAAACGGCATTTCATTGGCATTGGCGGTCAGTATCTCGAAACTGGGCCGATCCTCCGGTTCGGCGAATCCCTTCATGGAACAGCCGCCGTCCAGATTCACCCCGATTCTTCTTGCAGCGTCCGCGAGGAAAGCCGAATGCAACAGACTGTCCTTGGTCGGCACGGCTCCAACCTCCAGCACACTGCCGGCAACCAGTTCCCGGAACGCATAATTGGCCAGGATTACCTCAAAATGCTTGAATATTTTGCTGTGCATCCCCCACATCAATCTCAAGCAGCAACTTTTTCAATTCCTCTTTCCGGGCAAGAAACCCAATGGAATCGCGGCCGGGGACGGCCGCTTCCTCTTCCGCTCCCCTCAACCAGGCGATGTATGGCCGTGGATGGTCGAAAAGCATGTTCCGCAACGCGGTGTTGATGGCCTTGTTTCTCCGCTTGAGAATCTCGCTTTTTTCTTCTCCCCAGAAGGTAATCTCTTTCCTGCTTCCAGCCCCGTGATGGTAGATCAGATCGCCGTACACCCCCCCCATGAGGTAATGAAATTGATTTTTGTTGCTGCGCAGCAGCCCGTACAAAGGCTCCCCTTTTTCGACTGCGATGCGTGTGAAGCGGCTGAGGGTATCCAGTCTGTTACCGGCAGACACATCGACATCGTCGAAGCGCAGGTGATATCGCTCAATGAAATCAACCGGCATGCAGGCGCAACTCGGATGGATGTAGGGAGGAATGAATTCGGACAGTTCATCCCTCCATATCCCGGCCATCACGTTTTGTTCGTTCAGCTTCCCAATGAGTTGGGTCAGCCATTGCGGATTCAGGGGGAAAGCATCCGTGTCCATGGTGACGATGTAGCGGACGCCGTCATTCCGGGCCAAGTCATATAGTTTTTGCAGGGGAAACGCATGGGCATGAGGGAATTTGTCCCCGGCGGACGCCTGGACCAGATGAACCTTGTCACAGCCACTTGCGATACGACCAGGAAGTGGGTCCTGCGGAAGGTTGTTCCACAGGTAGATCCTGTACTCCGGCCCTGAGGTCAGCGAGCAAATGCGTTCCAGGCACAACGGCAGCCATTGACCCGCCGAAGAGGGATGCCCACCATGGACGATCAAAATTCCGACCAAAATCATCTGCTTCGTGGTCGGCCGGCGCGGTGCCTGCACAAACCACCCTTCGCCGAGCCCCTCAGCGGTCGAACCGCCTGCCGCGTTTTCATTTTATTCCACCTCCAGGGACTGGCCGCAGTAGATCAGGCCGCCGATATCGTCCATTTTCCTGCCCGACAGGACCTTGAACACCAGTGCGTCCTGAATCTGGATCAGGATCGCCCGTTCACCGGAGATATTGGCGGAGACGTTGAGGGTCGCGAAGTAGTTGCCCGGCAGCATGGCGCACGAGAAATGGAAATGGGCGGTCACAGGCTGGCCCTTCCCGACCCGGGGGATTAAGCGGCCGTTCAGATTGCCGTTGCACAGGTTGACCCCCTTCTGGGACTTGATGGCCACGCCGAAACCGGCCTCGACGGCATCCACGCCGAAGCGCACCTTGAAGACCAGGTGGTATTCCTCGCCCATGACCAGCACGTTCACCCTCTCCCCGGACTGGGTCAGCAGCTGGATGTCGTCGATGCTCACGTCATGATTCTTCTGGATCAGCGTGCTCTTGGGGATCAATTCGGGAATGAAGAATGGCACCGGGCGCCGGGCGGATCCGTCGGCGTCCGGCTCGTTTCTTCCCGCTGCCGTCCCGCCGCGGCAGGACAGGGTGTTCTTCCTGGCCTCATCCCGGTTCAACTGGCGGATTTCCTTGCGGACCGCCGCCGCGTTTTCCGCGGAAGCGTTCATCAGCCGCAGGTAATTCATGGATACGGTCTTGGGAGGACCATCGAGCAGGAGCTCGCCCCCATCCAGCAGAATGGCGCGATGGCAGAATTCGTTGATCGTATTGCTGTTGTGCGAGACCAGGAGCACCGTGCAGCCCGCGGCCATGATCGACTCCATCTTGGCGTAGCACTTGCGCCGGAAAAGCTCGTCGCCCACCGCCAGCACCTCGTCGACGATCAGGATGTCCGGACTGACGTTGACCGCCAGGGCGAAGCCGAGGCGGGCGCGCATGCCCGTGGAATACGTGCGCATGGGCTGGCGGATGAATTCGCCGATGCCGGCGAAGGCGACGATATCGTCCAGGCGCCTCTTCATTTCTTCCCGGGAGAAGCCCATCATGATGCCGCCGAAAAAAATGTTCTGGATGCCGTCGAGGTTGGGATTCAGGCCCGATCCCAGTTCCAGCAGGGCCGAAACGCGGCCGTTGATCTCGACCCGGCCGGCGTTGGCCGGGATGACCCCGGAGAGGATCTTCAGCAGGGTGGATTTTCCGGCGCCGTTGCGGCCGACGATCCCGAGGATCTCCCCCCCCTTCACATCGAGATCGATATCGCGCAGGGCATAGAACTCCCGGTGACGCTTGCGCCGCCTTGGATCGAAAGCCTCCCTGAACCGGTCGTGCTTGCAGTCGTACAGTTTATAGAACTTGCTGACGTTCTGCAGGCGGATGGCGGCTGCCGGGACCGGCATTTAGAGCACCTCCCCGAAATGCGGCCTGAGCCTGCGGAACACCAGCCCCCCCAGCGCCAGGACGGCCAGGGTGAACAGCCAGTAATAAAGCGTCTCCCAGGGCTTCTCCCAGAAGCCGACCCTGAAGATCATGCTGTCGCGGTAGCCGTTGACCAGGTAGCAGGCGGGATTGATCATCACCAGCCAGCGGAAGCGTTCGGGGACCGTGCGGATGTTCCAGATGATGGGCGTGAGCCAGAAGCCGAACTGCAGCACGACTCCCACCAGGTTCTGCACATCCTCGATGAACAGGCAGGTGGCCGACGTGATCCATCCCAGCCCCAGCAGCAGGCAGGCCATGGCCGCCAGGTAATAGAGAAGCTGCAGCGTATAGAGGCTGGGGGTGAAACCGTTCAGCCAGCAGATGACCACCGTGGCCGCCATCACGGACAGGTGCGGCACCATGATGCTCAGCAGCTTCCCCAGCGGCAGGATGGCGAGGTTGAAATTCCCCTTGCGCACCAGGAAAGAGTGGGCCTTGATGATGCCGCTCAGGTTGCCGAGCCCGGCGGCGAAAAAATGCCAGGCGATCATGCCGGAGATCAGGTACGGCAGGTACGGGATGTCCCCGCTCCGGTTCTGGCGCAGGCCGAAGGAAAACACCAGCGCCAGGACGACGGCATACGTCAGCGGCTGGACGTAATTCCAGAAAACGCCCAGGATCGTCCCGCTGTGCTGGCTGATGAAATCACGCCGCGCCAGCTCGATGATGGTCCGGCGCTGGGTCCAGAGGGAACGGATGAAGCCGAACGCCGTCTGGATCATTTCAGGGGCGAATCCGCTCGCGGCCCAGGCTGCCGCCGTTGCGATTTTCCATCTCCTCTTGAAGAAAACTCGCTCGATCTCTCATGAAAATCTGCTGAATTATAGAAAAAGCGGGAACCTTTGTCAATGCGGGCAAAAAGCGCTCCGGGGCGGGAAGGCGCGGGTGGTCTTCGCCTCCTTCCCGGCGGAAGCGTGAACCCGGCGCAGGGCCGAAGGCGCCGGGCACGAGGCAGGAAAAAACAGGTCAGGGCCCGATCCGTTCAACTCCCGGCCTTGCGCGCTTCACCTTGCGGCCTCTGCCGGAACACTTTCCGCCGGCCGCTGCCAACCGGAATCCCCTTTCCCGTCTATTGACTTTATTGCCCTTTCCATGTAATAAAAAATCTTGACAAACCACTAAGGAGAAGCCAATGGCCGAACTGAAAGATGCGATCCTCGATTACGTGAAAAAAGAGTATTTGGAGGAAGACGACGACCGCGAGATATCCTACGACACGCCGCTGATCTCGGGCGGCATCGTCGACTCCTTCTCCATGGTCTCGCTCAAGCGCTTCCTGGAGACCAAGTACGCCATCCAGATCCCCGACGCCAAAGCCACTCCCGAGGCGTTCGACTCGGTGAACAACATCCTCAAGATGCTTGAGGAATTCAACGTCCGCTAGGCGCGCCATGGCATTCAACGACAGCCTCCGCGGCATCTACCAGAAGGAGCTGGGCGACATCCGCTCGGCCGGCATTTTCAAGGAAGAGCGCATCATCTGCTCCCCGCAGGACTCCGACATCGACGTGCAGTTCCCGGCCGGCGCCGAGCAAAAGCGCGTGATCAACATGTGCGCCAACAACTACCTCGGCCTCTCCTCGCACCCCGACGTGGTCGAGGCGGCGCGCAAGGGGCTGGACCACCGCGGCTACGGCATGTCCTCGGTGCGCTTCATCTGCGGCACCCAGGACATCCACAAGGAGCTCGAAAGCAAGCTGACGGCGTTCCTGGGCACCGAGGACACCATCCTCTTCCCCTCGTGCATGGACGCCAACGCCGGCGTTTTCGAGGCCGTCCTCAACGAGCAGGACGTGATGATCTCCGACCGCCTGGTGCATGCCTCGATCGTCGACGGCATGCGCCTGTGCAAGGCCAAGCAGGACACCTTCAAGCACTCCGACATGGGGCACCTCGAGGAAAAGCTGCAGCTGCACGCCGCCGCGCGCGTCAAGCTGATCATCACCGACGGCTCCTTCTCCATGGACGGCGACCTGGCCAAGCTGGACCAGATCGTGGACCTGGCCGAGAAATACAACGCCATGGTCTTCGTCGACGACTCGCACGCCAGCGGCTTCATCGGCAAGACCGGCCGCGGCACCCACGAGCACTGCGGCGTGCTGGGCAAGATCGACATCATCACCACCACCCTGGGCAAGGCGCTGGGAGGCGCTTCCGGCGGCTGCGTTTCGGGCCGCCGCGAGCTGGTCGAGATGTGCCGCCAGAAGGCGCGGCCCTACCTCTTTTCCAACACCATCCCGCCGGTGGTGGTCTCGGGCGCCAACGCGGTCCTGGACATCATTTCCCGCACCACCGAGCGTCGCGACAAGCTGGAGCGCAACACCGCCTTCTGGAGAAAGGGGCTGACCGAGGCCGGCCTGATCATCAAGGAGGGCGAGACGCCGATCGTGCCGGTGATGCTTTTCAACGCCAAGCTGTCGCAGGACTTCGCCAGGGAACTGTACCAGGAAGGCATCTACGCCGTGGGCTTTTTCTTCCCGGTCGTGGCCAAGGGCCAGGCGCGCATCCGCACCCAGCTCTCCGCCGCCCACGATCAGCACCACTTGGACAAGGCCCTGGCCGCCTTCACCAAGGTCGGCCGCAAGTTCGAGATCCTGCACAAGAGCAAGCAGGAGATCATCGAGCGCTACGGCATGTGAAGCGGTGACCCTGCGCGAGAAGGCCGGCCAGCTGCTGCTGGTCGGCTTCCGCGGCCTGGAAGCCGGCCCGCGCTCGCCCATCGTGCGCGCCGTCCGCAGCGGCTGCGTCGGCGGCGTGGTCCTTTTCGATCGCGACCTGGCCCGCGGCGGCGGGCCGCGCAACATCCGTTCCCTGCCACAGGTCAGGAAGCTGACCGCGGCACTGCAGGAGGCCGCCACCGTCCCGCTGCTGGTCGCCGTCGACCAGGAGGGCGGCCGGGTGGCGCGCTTGAAAAAGGAGCAGGGCTTCCCCGAGATCCCTACCGCCAGTTCCCTGGGGCAGGACGACGATTTGGAGCGGACCCGCCGCCACGCCGCCGCGACCGCCGTTGCCCTGGCCGCGGCCGGCTTCAACCTCAACTTCGCTCCCGTGGTCGACCTGGATGCCAATCCCGACAACCCGATCATCGGCAGGTTCGGGCGCAGCTATTCAGCCGACCCGGCCGTCGTCGTCCGCCATGCCGCGGCCGTGATCGAGGCGCACCGCGAACACGGGGTCGGCTGCTGCCTGAAGCACTTCCCGGGCCATGGCAGCTCTCGCGGCGACTCCCATCTCGGCAGCACCGATGTCAGCGAATCTTGGGAGCCGTCCGAGCTGGAGCCTTTTCGCGCCCTGGTCGCGGCCGGACAGGCCGATGCCATCATGACCGCCCATATCTTCAACCGCCATCTTGACCCGGAGTTCCCGGCCACGCTGTCGATAAAAATCATAACCGGCCTGCTGCGCGGCGAGCTCGGCTTCACCGGCGCGGTGATCTCCGACGACCTGGACATGCGGGCCATCACGGACGGGTTCGACCGTGAACGGGCGCTGGAACTGGCGCTGAACGCCGGCAACGACATCCTGCTGATCGCCAACAACGCGACCTTCGCGGCCGATGCCGCCCAGCGGTCCCTGGAGGCCGTCCTCGGACTGGTCGCCGGCGGCCGCGTCAGCGCGGCGCGCATCGACGAGGCCTGCGGCCGCGTCCTGGAACTGAAGGCAAGACTGACCGCCGCCAAGGCCGGGATCTAGGCGCTTCCCCGCCAGGCTCAGGCGCGCGGCAGCTCGACGAAGAAGGTACTGCCGCCCGCGGGACCGCTTTCAGCCCAGATCCGGCCGCCGTGCTTGTGCACCAGCAGCTCGGCGATGGACAATCCCAGCCCGGTGGACGACTCGCCTCCGGTGGGCCTGGCGCTCAGGCGCTGGAATTTGCGGAAGAGTTTTTCCTGGTCCTCGGCGCTGAGCCCCGGACCCTGGTCGATCACGGCCACCCGCACCGAATCCTCGCCACAGGTGGTACGGATGGTGATGTCGGCCCCGAACGGGGAGAACTTGACGGCATTGCTGACCAGGTTGTCGAAGACCTCCTTCAGCCACTCCAGGTCGCCCTTGACCCGGCAGTCGGGCTCCATCTCGAACTGGAGGCGCTGGCCCTTCTGCTGCATCGGTTCGGCGAAGCCGTCGCCGACCAGCACCAGCAGCTCCCCGACATCCAGGACCTGCAGCTCCAGCTTGATGTCGCCGCGCTCGAAGCGCGAGATCTCCAGCATGTCGTTGATCAGCTTCAGCATGCGTTTAGCGGCCAGGGTGACCTTTTCGGCCAGCATGCCGCCCGCCGAGGACTCGCGGCTCTGGCGCTTGATCAGGTCGGCCGTGCCCATGATGGCCTGCAGCGGGTTTTTCAGGTCATGGACGGCGATGCGCTGCAGCTCGCTCTGCATGCGATTGGCCTTGAGCAGCTCCTCGTTGACCCGGGAAAGCTCACCCGTCCTCTCCTTGACCAGGAATTGCAGCTGCTTCTCCCGGCGCTGCAGGCTGCGGAAGCGCCAGCGGTAGGCCAGGATGGCCAGCAGCGACAGGGCCAGGACGACGAGACCCCAGAACCAGACCGTTTGGAAGAAGAACGGCCGCAGCACGAAACTCAAGCTGGCCCCCTCCGTGTTCCAGCGGCCGTCGTTGTTGCAGGCGATCACGCGGAACGTGTAGCGGCCGGGCGGCAGGTTGGTGTAGGAGACCTGGCGCCGGCTGCTCTCGGCACTCCAGTCGCGGTCGAAGCCCCGCAGCATCGTCTTGAAACGGTTCTTTTCCGGGACGAGATAACTGAGGGCGGTGAAGTAAAAATCGAGCTTCTTGCGGCCGGGATGGATGACCGGCGGCGCGGCCAGGTCGACCGCTTCGCCGTTGACGTCCATGCGCTCGATGACCACCGGCGGCACGCGCTCGTTGCGCTTGCGGTAATCGGGGTCGACCACGGCCACGCCCTTGATGGTCGGGAACCACAGCTTCCCGTCCCGGGCCTTCCAGCCGGCCGGCTGGGCCGGACCGGTGCTCTCGACGCCGCGCATGCCCTCGGAGACGCCGAACGAGAGCGCACGGATGCGCCGGATGCGGCCGTCGGCAAAATCGTTCAGCTCCTTCTTGCTGGCGCGGTAAACCCCCCGGTTGCAGTTCATCCAGAAATGGCCGTGGTCGTCTTCCAGGATCTGGAACGCCACGTCGCTGTACAGGCCGTTGCGGCTGCCGACGGTGCGGAAGACGCCGTCCTTCAGCCGCACCAGGCCGCCGCTGTTGGTGCCCATCCAGATGGAGCCGTCCCGGTCGGGATGGATCGACCAGATGGCGTTCCCGGAACCGCCGCTCCGGTGGCGGAACATGGTGATCCGCCCATCCTGGAAACGGTAGAGATCGCCGTTGTAGCTTCCCGCCCATATGGCGCCGGCGCGATCCTGGGCGAGGGCGTAGATGAAATCGTCGTGCAGGCCGTTGCGGTGGCTGTAATTGACGATGCGGCCGTCGGGCTGCAGGACGTCGACTCCGCCGCCGTTGGTCCCGACCCAGACGGAGCCGTCGCGGGCGGCGAGGACGGCCCGCACGATGTCGTTGGCCAGGCCGTTGCTCGTCGAGTAGACCGTGACCTTTCCCTGGTGCAAACGGTGCAGTCCGCCCCCATAGGTGCCGAACCAGATGGCGCCGTCGCCCGTTTCGGCGATGCTCCAGACCCTGAGGCTGACCAGCCCCTCCCGGGCGCCGAACACCGTGAAACGGCCGGCGCTCAGGCGCGCCAGCCCGCCGCCGATGGTGCCGATCCAGATGTCGCCCCGGCTGTCCTGGAAAACCGCGCGGGTCATGTCGACCGGCAGGCCGTTGCGCGTGTTGTAGAAAATGTAGCGGTCGTCCTTGAGGCGGTTCAGTCCGCCGCCGAAGGTGCCGATCCAAAGGCTGCCTTCATGGTCTTCGGCCAGGGCGCGCACCGAGTCATTGCTCAGGCCGTTGCCCTGCCCGATGGCCGTGAACGTCTCGCCCTCGAGCCGGTTCAGGCCGCCGTTGTCGGTGCCGACCCAGAGGGTGCCGCTGCGGTCCTGGTAGAGGACGCGGAAACGGTCGCCGGATATCCCGTCCTCATTCGTATAGCTTCGGAGCACCCCCCGGCACAGGGCGAACAGCCGGTCCCCGGCGGTCCCGATCCACAGCGTGCCGTCGCGGGCCGCGCACAGGGACCAGATGGTATTGCCGGCCTTGCCGCCGGGCAGCGCCCAGGGGGTGAAGCGGCCGTCCCGATAGCCGATCAGGCCGGAGTTGGTTCCGACCCACAGCGTGCCGCCGGCATCTGCGCTCAGCGCCGAAACGTAGCTCAACTCCATTCCGTCCGGCGCCGGGACGGTGGTGAACGAGCCTTTCTGCCAGCGGCTGAGGCCATTCGTCGTGCCGACCCACAGTTCGCCGCGGGCATCGCAGGCGAGGGAGAGGATGAAATCCCCGGCCAGCCCGTCGGCGGAGGTATAGTTGCGGAAACGGCCGTTGCGCTGGCACAGGAGCCCGTTGGGCGTGCCGATCCACAGCGCCCCGTCCGGCGCCTCGGCCATGACCAGCATGCCGTTGTTCTGGATCTCGGGGGTATTGGACTTGTCGAACACGGTGAAGTTGAGGCCGTCGAAGCGGCACAGGCCTTCATAGGTACCCAGCCACAGGTAGCCGTCCCGGGCCTGGGTCAGGCACAGGACGGAGTTTTGCGGGATGTTGCTGTTGTCGGTGCCCCAGAGGTCGATGATAAAATGATCGATCCTCTTGTGCGGGTCCAGCGCCCAGGAAAAACCCGTCGCCAGGAACAACAGGATCAGGGAGGTGGCGAAAACCCGGGCCGGGCGGCCCGAACGGCGTCGCGGACCCACTGCGCTTCTTTTCATCAGTCAGACTATGCAACAAAAGCGGGAATTTTTCAATCCCGAAAGCGAAAGCCGCTCTCCGCCAGGGACCCGCAGTTCTTTGTTTTCCCCCCCGATTGGTGTACAATGAGCCGGAAAGGAGACCCCATGTACCAGCGAGTCAAGTACGACTTCAAGCAGGAATTGATCAAGATCAAGGATTCCGGCCTGTTCAAGGAGGAACGCACCATCCTCTCCAGCCAGAAGCCCGAGATCCACGTCCAGTTCCCCGCCGGCTCGGAAGCGCGTGAAGTGCTGAACTTCTGTTCCAACAACTACCTGGGGCTGGCCAACCACCCCGACATCATCCGTGCCGCCCACGAGGCCCTGGACCGCTACGGATTCGGCCTGGCCTCGGTGCGCTTCATCTGCGGCACCCAGGACCTGCACAAGCGCCTCGAGGAAAGGATCTCCCAGTTCTACCGCACCGAGGACACGATCCTCTACTCCTCCTGCTTCGACGCCAACGGCGGCCTGTTCGAGAGCCTGCTCGGCACCGAGGACGCCATCATCACCGACGCCCTGAACCACGCCAGCATCATCGACGGCATCCGCCTGTGCAAGGCCAAGCGCTTCATCTACGAGCACTCCGACATGAAGTCCCTGGAGAACGCCCTGAAGAAAGCCCGCGAGGGCATGGACATCTGGGACGGCCCCGGCCTGGACAAGGAGCCGGTCCCGGCGCGCAACATCCTCATCGCCACCGACGGCGTCTTCTCCATGGACGGCGACATCGCCGACGTGCGCGGCATCATCGACCTGGCCAACACCTACGACGCGCTGGTCATGGTCGACGAGTCGCACGCCACCGGCTTCCTGGGAAGCAGCGGCCGCGGCGCGATCGAGACCCACGATGCCCTCGGCCAGGTCGATCTCATCACCTCCACCCTGGGCAAGGCCATGGGCGGCGCCACCGGCGGCTTCACCACCGGCCGCCGGGAAATGATCGAGATCCTGCGCCAGAAATCGCGGCCCTACCTGTTTTCCAACACCCTGGCGCCCTCGATCGCCGCTGCCGGCATCGCCGCCTTCGACCTGCTGGAAAAGAGCGACGACCTGCGCCGCAGGCTGATGGCCAACACCGGTCTCTTCCGTTCCGAGATGACCCGCCTGGGCTTCGACATCATCGACGGCATCCACCCCATCGTCCCCGTCCTGTTCCGCAAGTTCGAGAACGACGCCCAGCTCTCGCAGCAGATGGCGCGCGACCTTTACGCCGAGGGCATCTACGTGGTCGGCTTCTTCTTCCCGGTGGTGCCGCGCGGCCAGTCGCGCATCCGCGTGCAGATATCCGCGGCCCACACCACGGAGCATATCGAAAAGGCCGTCGCCGCCTTCGCCAAGGTCGGCCGCCGGCACAAGGTCATATAAGCCTTGTCCCGCCCCGGCGGGACACAAGGTGACATAAGCCCCCCGGCAAGGAACCGGGCCGTCTGAGCCCGTCCTGCTTCGGCGGGACAGGGTTCATCGGGGAAAAAGCCCGGACCCGGGTCCCGGCCGGCATTTTTTGAATTCTCCCGCTTTATGATATAATGGGACAAATTCAAGGAAAACAAGGCAACGATGAACAAAATGAAAGCTAAGCCTCCCAAGGGCCTCCTATTCTGGATCGTCTCGGTGATCGTCCTCATCATGCTCTGGAACATGCTGAGCACCGTCTCCAGCGGCAAGACCAAGTCCCTGACCTTCTCCGAGTTCATGGACAAGGTGGAGAACGACCAGATCTCCAGCGCCCGCATCTCCGGCAACGTGATCAGCGGCGACATGAACCTGGAGGACGGCAGCACCTACACGCGCTACGAGTCCACCATTCCCGTCGATTATCCCGATCTGATCAACCGCCTGCGCCAGCACAAGGTCAACATCGACGTGGAGAAGCTGAACAAGAACGAGTGGCTGGGCATCCTCCTCTCCTGGGCCCCCTTCGTCATCCTCATCGTCTTCTGGGTGATGATCATGCGCCAGCAGGGCGGCAACAAGGCCTTCACCTTCGGCAAGAGCAAGGCCCGCCTGTTCACCGGCGACCGCAACAAGTTCACCTTCAAGGACGTCGCCGGCGTCGAGGAGGCCAAGGACGAGCTGGAGGAGATCATCGAGTTCCTCAAGGAGCCCAAGAAGTTCCAGCGCCTGGGCGGCAAAATCCCCAAGGGCGTCCTGCTCATCGGCCCTCCGGGCACGGGAAAAACCCTGCTGGCCAAGGCCATCGCCGGCGAGGCCAACGTCCCCTTCTTCTCCATCTCGGGATCCGATTTCGTCGAGCTTTTCGTCGGCGTCGGCGCCTCGCGCGTGCGGGACCTGTTTGACGAAGGCAAGAAGCACGCCCCCTGCCTGATCTTCATCGACGAGATCGACGCTGTGGGCCGCCAGCGCGGCACGGGCCTGGGCGGCGGACACGACGAGCGCGAGCAGACCCTGAACCAGCTGCTGGTGGAGATGGACGGCTTCGACGCCAACGAGGGGGTGATCATCATCGCCGCCACCAACCGCCCCGACATCCTCGATTCGGCGCTGCTGCGCCCGGGGCGCTTCGACCGCCGCATCGTCGTCTCCACCCCCGACGTCAAGGGGCGCGAGGAAATCCTCAAGGTGCACACGCGCAACTCGCCGCTGGCCAAGGACGTCGACCTGCAGGTGCTGGCCCGCTCGACGCCCGGCTTCACCGGGGCCGACATCGCCAACCTGGTCAACGAGGCCGCCCTCTACGCCTCGCGCAACGGCAAGAAGGGCATCGCCATGGAGGATTTCGAGTACGCCAAGGACAAGGTGCTGATGGGCAGCGAGCGCAAGAGCATGATCATCTCCGAGGAGGAGAAGCGCATCACCGCCTACCACGAGGCCGGCCACGCCCTGATCGCCTCCCTGGAGAAGGAGGCCGACCCGCTGCACAAGGTGTCGATCATCCCCCGCGGCATGGCCCTGGGCGTGACCCAGCAGCTGCCGCTCAACGACAAGTACACCTACTCCAAGTCCTACCTCGACGCCCAGCTCTCGGTGCTGCTGGCGGGGCGCATCTCCGAGGAAACCTTCCTGGGCATCCTGACCACCGGCGCCGGCAACGACTTCGAGCGCGCCACATCCATCGCCCGCAAGATGGTCTGCGAGTGGGGCATGTCGGCCATGGGCCCGATGACCTACGCCAAGAAGGAGGACATGATCTTCCTCGGCCGCGACCTGATGTCGCACAACGAGTACTCCGAGGAGACCTCGCAGCAGATCGACAAGGAGATCAAGAAGATCATCGACCAGGCCTACGCCAACTCCAAGCGCATCATCCTGGAGAACCGCGCCAAGCTGGAGGTCATCGCCAGCCAGCTGCTGGAGAAGGAATCGCTGACCTCGGACGACATCGCCGCCATCCTGGGCACGCCGAAGAAGCCCGACCGCCTGCAGGTCAAGAAGAGAAAGCCCCGCAACGGCGCGGCAGCCGACGCAGCGAAGTAAATGGTCGTCGAGGACATTCTCAGCGCCTTCGCCAGGATCACCCTCAAGGACATCCTGGACATCTTCCTGCTCTTCCTGCTTTTTTACTACATCCTGCTGCTGATCAAGGGCACCAAGTCCTACCAGATGGCGCTGGGCCTGATGCTGATCGGATTCTTCGCCCTCTTCTCCAGCCTGCTCGGGCTGACCGCCTTTTCCTATATCCTGAACAATTTCTTCACCTACCTGGTGTTCGCCATCATCGTCCTCTTCCAGGGCGAGTTCCGCAAGATACTGGCCGAGATCGGCGGCAAGCTCAAGACCAAGTTCATCCCCGCCGACATCTCGCGCATCCGCGACGAGATCGTCAACGCCGCCGTCGCCATGTCCCTGGGCAAGATCGGCGCCCTGATCGCCATCGAGCGCGAGATCAAGCTCAAATCCTACATCGACAAGCATATCCGCATCGACGCCCTGGTCTCCAAGGACATGCTGCTGACCATCTTTTCGCCCAACACCCCCCTGCACGACGGGGCGGTGATCATCTCGGCGGGACGCATCGCCGCCGCCAACTGTTTCTTCCCCTATCCGCCGCTGCTCGAGCTGACGCCCGCCGGCGGCCGGCACCTGGCGGCCATCGGCATCAGCCAGGAGACCGACTGCGTGGCCGTCGTCGTCTCGGAGCAGACCGGCAAGATCTCCCTGGCGGTCAAGGGGGAGCTGATCCGCGGCCTGGACCGCGAGGGGTTGAAGAACCGGCTGAAATTCCTGAAGGTATGACATGGCCGAGAAACTGAAAAAGCTTTTTTTCAACAACTGGGGACTCAAGGCCAGCGCCCTGGTCCTGGCCCTGCTGGTCTGGGCGGTCATCAGCGGCCGCGAGGGCGCTTATTCGGAAAAATCGCTGAAGATCCCGGTGGAGGTCATCAACGTTTCGGAGAACATCGAGGTGGTCAACCTGCGCCCGGAAGAGGTCACCGTATCGCTGAAGGGAGCGTCCAAGTTCGTGGCCGCCGTCAGCCCCGAAAGCCATCCCATCCGGATCGACCTGATGAACATCAAGGAAAGCAGCAAGCTGAACTACTTCGCCGAGGACTACCTGGAGATCGCCGAGGGCGTGCAGGTCGTCTCCATCCACCCGAAGATGATCGAGGTCTTCGTCGAGGAGTTCGCCACGCGCGAGCTGCCGGTCAAGATCCGCTTCCGCGGCCACCTGGCCCCGCTGCTGCGCCTGAAGTCGGCCCGGGTCGTCCCCGACCGCGTCGTCGTCATGGGCTACAAGTCGCAGGTCAGCGACATCGACGCCGTCTGGACCGAGGAGGTCGACCTGGACGGGGTCAAGGCCAGCCTGAACCGCCGGCTGGACCTGAAGCGGACGCCCGACATCCTCAAGTTCCGCGACCATCGCGACGTGGAGCTGCAGCTGGAGATCGAGGACCGCGGCCAGAAAAAATGATGGACCCGCTCTTCGGCACCGACGGCATCCGCTCCAGGGCCGGCGCCTATCCCCTGGATGAGCCGTCGCTGCTCCGGCTGGGCGCGGTCATCGCTTCGCTTTCGCCGCGCCCGCGCGTACTCTTCGGCCGCGACACGCGGGAGTCGGGTCCGGCCATCGAAGCGCAATTGCGGCGCGGCCTGGGCCGCCGGGCCCGCGTATTCAGCGCCGGCGTCCTGCCCACCCCGGGCCTGGCCTTCCTGACCCGTGAATCCGCCTGCGATTTCGGGATCATGATCTCGGCTTCGCACAACGCCTACACCGACAACGGCATCAAGGTCTTCGATCGCCGGGGCGAGAAGCTCCCGGCGACGCTTGAGAAACGCATCAGCCGCGAGTTTCTCTCCTCCAGGAAGCGGGGCCCGGCCGCCGCGGCGCCGCCCCCGACGCACCTGGAGCCCCGCGCCTACGAGAGTTTCCTGCTGGGCGAGGGCGCCGGCCTGGAGAACGGCGGCTGCCGCCTGGCCGTTGATTGCGCCAACGGCGCCGCCTCATCCCTGGCGCCGGACCTGTTCCGCCGCCTGGGGCTGAACGCCGCCGTTGCCCACGCCAGGCCCGACGGCCGCAACATCAACGCCGGCTGCGGGTCAACGCAGCCCGCCGCCCTGCAGAAGCTGGTGGCGAAGCACCGCGCCATGCTCGGCCTGGCCTTTGACGGCGACGCCGACCGCGTCATCTTCTGCGACCACCGCGGGCGGCTGCTGGAGGGAGACCACACCCTGTTCCTGCTCGCCCGCTACCTGCGCGAAACCGAGCCGCGCTTCAACCGCGTCGTGGTGGGCACCGTGATGGGCAACCTGGGGCTGGAGCGGGCGCTGCGGCGGGCGGGCATCGCCTTCCTGCGCTCCGACGTCGGCGACAAGCACGTCCTGCGGCTGATGAGGAAGAGCGGCGCCATCCTGGGCGGCGAGCCGTCGGGGCACGTCATCCTGCGCCATCGCCAGAGCAGCGGCGACGGCCTGCTGACCGCCCTGTACTTCATGAAGGCCCTGCGTCATTTCGCCTGGGACGCCGCTGAATTGGGCGAGCGTCTCAGCCTGTTCCCCCAGCGCACGCTCAGCATCCGCGTCGGCCGCAAGCCGGACCTGCGGCGCTGGCCGGCGTTCGCGCGCCAAGCCGCCTGTTTCGCAAGCCGGCACGGCCGGCGGGCGCGGCTGCTGGCCCGCTACTCGGGAACCGAGCCCAAGCTGCGCATCATGATCGAGGCCCGCGACCCGGAGATCATCGACCGCACCATGCCCGTTTTCCAGAGCCTGGTGGAAAATGAGATCGGAGAATAACATGAAACTCAGCGTCAACATCGACCACATCGCCACCATCCGCCAGGCGCGGATGGCCAGCGAGCCGGACCCGGTCTACGCGGCGGCGCTCGCCGAAATGGGCGGCGCCGACGGCATCACGGTTCATTTGCGCCAGGACCGCCGCCATATCCAGGAGCGGGACGTCGAGATCCTGCGCCGGGTGATCAAGACCAAGCTGAACATGGAGATGGCCGCTTCCATGGAAATGGTCAAGATCGCCCTCAAGTACAAGCCCGACGTCTGCACCCTGGTGCCGGAAGGCAAGGACGAGGTCACCACCAGCGGCGGCCTGGACATCGTCATGTTCGCCGACAAGGTGCAGGAGGTGGCGGGCAACCTGATGGCCGCCGGCATCGGCGTTTCGCTTTTCATCGACCCGGGCGTCGAGCAGGTCAAGGCCTGCCACCGCCTGGGCATCCGCATCGTCGAGCTCAATACCGGCGACTACGCCGTCAACTCCGGCAACAGCTACGCCCGGCTGGAGCTGGACAAGATCACCAAGGCGGTGAACTACGCCAGGAAGCTCGGCTTCACGGTTCTGGCCGGCCACGGCCTGACCTACCAGAACGTCCGCCCCATCGCGGCCATGAGCGAGATCGAGGAGCTGAACATCGGCCATTCCATCGTGGCCAACGCCGCCTTCGTCGGCATGAAGGAGGCGGTGGCGCGCATGAAGGAGCTGCTCGTTTGCTGAAGAAGACCGGCAAGGCCCTGGTTTTCCTGGCGGCGGCCGGCCTGGCTGTCGTCGCTTTCAACGGGCTCACTTTCCAGCAGCGCGTCAACAACCGCCCGCTGCCCTCCCTATGCAAAAAGGGCGTTTTCCACATGCACTCGGATTTTTCCGACGGCCTGGGCACGGTGGCGGAGATCTGTCGCGCCGCCTCCGCCCAGAACCTGGATTTCGTCATCCTGACCGACCACGGCCGCCCCAACCGCGAATCGTCCGCCGCCACCTCCTGGAGGGACGGCACGCTGCTGATCGGCGCATCGGAATTCTCGCTGCACGCCGGCCACATGGCCGCCGCCGGCTACCGCGTCCGCGATTACGAATTCCCCCCCGAGGCGCAGGAGGCCATCCGCGAAGTGGAGAACGACGGCGGCGTGACCTTCATCTCCCACCCCCTGGACGGCCGCATCCCCTGGACCGACTGGCAGGCGCGCGGCTTCACCGGCATCGAGATCATCAGCCTGTACCAGATGGCCAAGAAGAACATCCTGTACGGCCTGACCCTTTTCCCGCTGCAGTACCTGCTGAGCCCGGACTATGCCCTGACCGCCTTCATCTCCTACCCGAAAAAGGAACTGGAGATTTGGGACCGCTTCAACCGCGAGGGAAAATATTTCGCCATCTACGCCCTGGATTCCCATGCCAAGCTCGCGCTCAGCGACAAGGTCCAATTCCGCTTCCCGTCCTACGGAGCGACATTCAAGATCCTGCGCGTCTACGTCCAGGTCGACCGCGAGCTGGACCGGGACGCGGCGACGGCGGCCGCGACCGTCATCGCCGCCCTGCGCCGCGGCAGTTTCTTCAATGCCGTTGAATCGCTGGCCGCGGCCAACGGCTTTGAATTCCACTACCTGGAAAACGACGGCCGACGGGTGGATATGGGAGGAGAGGCGGAGCGTACCGGCGGCGAGCTGGTCCTGCGGCTGCCGTTCCCATTCGCCGTCGACGTCCGCGTCCTGAAGGACGGGAGCCTGTTCCGCCTCATCGAGGACCGCCTGGGACAGGAAGTCCGGATCGGCGTCAGCGAGCCGGGCGTCTATCGCTGCGAGGTCTTTCTCCATTCCGGCCGCCTCAAGCGCCTGCCCTGGATCCTGGCCAATCCCATCTTCGTGGCCCGCCCGGCGCCGACGCCCCCCCCGGTCCCGGTCCCGACGCCGCGGACGGTGCTGAATCCCGCCGGCCCGTACTTCCAGGTGGAGAAGAACGACCGCTCGCGCGGCGAGGCGGCGGCAGCGACCGGGGAAGACGGCCGGCCCTTCACCCGCCTGCGCTTCGAGCTGCGCAGGGAATCGCCGGCGCTGGTCGACTACTGGGTCTCCCTGGCCCGCCGGCAGGAACTCGACTTTTCCCCCTATCGGGGCTTCGTGTTCGAGGCCCGGGGCAGCCGGGCCATGCGCTTCTGGCTTCAGTTCCGCACCGGCGCCGGGAAAGAGGAATCGGCATTCCAGCATTCGTTCCGCGTCGACGAAGAGTGGCGGCCGCTGTTCATCCCCTTCGACCGCTTCCACCGTCTCTACGGTGCCGGTTCCGCATCCGACCGGACCCGGGTGAACTCTTTCTTCATCCTGATCGACAACGGCAATTCCTTCGACGGAGCCCGGGGCGAGCTGGAGCTCAGGCCCATAGGGCTGTACTGAAAAGGCCATTACTCGGTCTGCGACAGGAAATGAAAGTAATCGGTTTACGGTAGACGGTTTACGGTTTACGGGAAGACAAAGATGTAATAGTAAGACTAAAATTCCAAGCACCAAATTCCAAATCCCAAATAAATTCCAAATTCAAAATCCGAATGACCAAAACGAAGACAAATTGCCGAACTTGCCTTGGTTTTTGTTTTGGAAATTGGAATTTGGAATTTGGTGCTTGTTTGGGATTTGGAATTTGTGATTTGTAATTTAAGTCTTCGTATGGCCTCTGTTCTTACCGTCCACCGTCCACCGTAGACCGTCAACCGATTTCAACTACTAACAGTCATCGTCTAACGTCTGACGTCTTCTGAATTCTTCCCGCCCCCATGCCCGCAATTGACTCGCAGGCGATCTTTTGTTACAGTGTGGGCTACGCCACGAAACCACCCAGAGGAAAATCATGGAAAAAATCATCGGGATCCGCAGGGAAGACAAGAACCAATGGGAGCGGCGCGTGCCGCTGGTTCCCGATGACGTGCGCTGGCTGCGCGAGACGCACGGCATCCGCACCCTGGTCCAGCCATCCCCCATCCGCGCCTTCGCCGACGACGAGTACCGCCGCGCCGGCGCCGAGCTGAGCGAGGACCTGGACCGCGCCGGCACGGTGTTCGCCGTCAAGGAGATCCCGGCCGCCCTCTTCCGCGAGGGCAAGACCTACGTGTTCTTCTCGCACACCATCAAGGGGCAGGCCTACAACATGGCCATGCTGCGCACCATGATCGAGCGCCGCTGCAGCCTGGTGGACTACGAGCGCGTGCTCGACGAGGACAACCGGCGGCTGATCTTCTTCGGCCGCTACGCCGGGCTGGCCGGCATGCTCGACACCCTGCACGGCTACGGATTGAAGCTGCGCGCCCGGGGCATCGACAGCCCCTTCGCCCGCATCCGCCAGGCCTACCAGTACGCCTCGCTGGCCGAGGCCCGGGCCGGGGTCGAAGCCGTCGGCGCCGAGATCGACGAGAAGGGCTTCCCCGAGGAGCTGTGCCCGCTGGTGGTCGGCTTCGCCGGCTACGGCAACGTCTCGCGCGGCGCCCAGGAGATCTTCGACCTGCTGCCGCACAAGGTCCTGTCGGCCGAAGCGCTGGTCGAGATGATCGACAACTTCTCCTCCGACAACCTGAACCTGGTCAAGGTGGTCTTCAGCGAGGACGACCTGGTGCGCCCGCTGCAGGGCGCCTTCGAGCTGCAGGACTATTACGCCCACCCCGAAAAGTACGAGAGCAAGTTCGAGAATTACCTGCCCCTGCTCGCCATCCTGGTCAATTGCATCTACTGGACGGAAAAGTACCCGCGCCTGGTGACCAGGGAGTACCTGAAACAGCGCACCATCCTCGAATCCACCCCGCGCCTGCAGGTGATCGGCGACATCTCCTGCGACATCGACGGCTCGATCGAGATCACCCACAAGGCCACCCAGCCCGACCAGGCTTTCTACACCTACTTCGCGGCGGAAGACCGCTTCGAAGACGGCGTGCAGGCGCTGGGGACGACGGTCATGGCCGTGGACAACCTGCCCTGCGAGTTCCCGCGCGAATCGTCGCTCGAGTTCTCGCGGGTGCTGCGCGACTTCGTCCCGGCGGTCGCAGCCGCCGACTTCAGCCGGCCAGCCGCCGGCCTGGAACTGCCCTACCCCATCCGCAAGGCGCTGCTGCTGCACCGCGGGGAGTTCGCGCCGGAATACGGCTACATGAAAAAATTCGTTTAACAGGAGGAAGGCAATGAATAGAATACTGGTGCTGGGAGCCGGGCTGGTCAGCCGCCCCGGGGTCGATTACCTGCTGCGACAGAAGGGCCTTTCGGTCACCGTCGCCTCGCGCACGGTGAGCAAGGCCGAGAAGCTGGTCGAGGGGACCGCGAACGGCCGCGCCGTCGCCGTCGACGTGGAGGACGGCCAGGCGCTGGCCGCCCTGGTCGGGGCGCACGACATCGTCATCAGCCTGCTGCCCTGGATCCACCACGTCAAGGTGGCCGGCCTGTGCCTGGAGCTCGGCAAGCACATGGTGACCACCTCCTACGTCAGCGACGGCATGCGCCGGCTGGCCCCCGCCGTCCTGGAGAAAGGCCTCGTCTTTCTCAACGAGATCGGCGTCGACCCGGGCATCGACCACATGTCGGCGATGAAGATCATCCACCAGGTCGAGTCCGAGGAAGGCAAGGTGCTGCATTTCCACTCCTACTGCGGCGGCCTGCCGGCGCCCGAGCACAACGACAACCCCTTCGGCTACAAGTTCTCCTGGAGCCCGCGCGGGGTGGTCCTGGCCTCGCGCAACTCGGCCCGCTACCTGGAGGACGGCAAGATCGTGGAGATCGCCGGCAAGGACCTGTTCGCCAATCCCTGGGTGGAGACGATCGAGGGGCTGGGCACGTTCGAAGTCTACCCCAACCGCGACTCGATCCCCTACCGGGACCAGTACGGGCTGAAGGACGCGCTGACGGTCATCCGCGGCACCTACCGCAACCCGGGCTGGTGCGAGACCCTGAAGAAGATCGTCGAGCTGGGCCTCGTTGACGAGACCCCGCGCGACGGACTGAAGGGGATCCGCTACAGGGAAATGACCGCCGGCCTGGTCGGCGTGCCCGCTGCCGGGGACGTCAGGAAGGCCACGGCAACGAAGCTCGGCATCAAGGCGGACTCCGCGGTCATGAAGCGCCTTGACTGGCTCGGCCTGTTCGGCGACGAGACGATCCCCAACTCCGGAAACTACCTCGACGTGCTGAGCACCCGGCTGCAGGAGAAACTGTACTACAAGGAGGGTGAGAAGGACATGCTGATCCTGCGCCACCGCTTCATCGTGGAGAACAGGGACAAGAGCCGCGACCTGATCACCTCGACGATGATCGACTTCGGCATCCCCTTCGGCGACAGCTCCATGGCGCGCACCGTCAGCCTGCCCATGGCCATCGGCACGCGCCTGGTCGCGGAGGGCAGGATCGCCATGAAGGGCGTGCTGACCCCGGTGCACCCGGACATCTACGAGCCGGTCCTGGCCGAGCTGGAGACGCTGAACATCGGGATGGTGGAGAAGAGGCTCCACCTGAAATAGGCGGCGTTGAACAAGAAGGCCATCGGCATGAACGGCGAGCAGGCCGCCGCCGCTTTCCTGAAGGAAAAGGGCTACAAGATCATCCAGCCCAACTACCGCGTGGCGGGCGCCGAGGTCGACCTGGTGGCCAGCCAGGGCGACATCCTGTGCTTCATCGAGGTCAAGACGCGCAAGACCTGCGACCGCGGCGCCCCGGAGGCGTTCGTCACCCGGCCCAAGCAGCTGAAGATCATCCGCGCCGCGAAAATATTCTCGGCGCGCAGGCCCTACCGGGATTGCCGCGTGCGCTTCGACGTGGTCTCGGTGCTGCGCGACGGCGACGACATGGCCTGCGACCACTTCGAGAGCGCCTTCGAGGAATGACCATGCCCGAGCTGCGCAAGGATCCCATCACCGGCACCTGGGTGATCATTTCCGAAGAGCGCAGGAAGCGGCCCAAGTATTACCAGATCGTGGTCGACAAGGACATCTCCACCCCCGAGCATTGCCCCTTCTGCCCGGGCAACGAGGCCATGACGCCGCCCGAGACCTTCGCCCTGCGCCCCGGGAACCCGGCCGCCAACTCGACCGGCTGGGACCTGCGCGTGGTGCCCAACAAGTTCCCGGCGCTGCGCGTCGAGGGGCAGCTGCGCAAGAGCGGCGAGGGGTTCTACGACAAGATCAGCGGCATCGGCGCCCACGAAGTGCTCATCGATACTCCGCGGCACGGGCATACCTGGTTCGACGGCGATGAAACGGTCATTCGCAACACGCTGCTGGCCGCCCGCGCCCGCGTCCTGGACCTGAAGAAGGACACGCGCTTCAAGTACATCATGGTCTTCAAGAACTTCGGCCCCACCGCCGGCGCATCCCTCTCCCATTCCCACAGCCAGCTCATCGCCCTGCCGGTGGTGCCGCTGCGCGTGCAGGAGGAGATCGAGGGCGCGCGCGCCCATTTCGAGAGGAAGGAGCGCTGCATCTTCTGCGACATCATCCAGTACGAGAGCGAAACCGACCGCCGTCTCCTCATGGAGAACGAGCACTTCATCGTGCTGGCCCCCTATGCCCCGCGCTTCTCCTTCGAGCTGGCCGTCTATCCCAAGCGCCATGAGCCGGCCTTCGAGAGCACGCCGGACCACGAGCTGGCGGGCCTGAGCGCGATCCTGACCGAGACCCTGGGCCGGGTGGGCCGGCTGCTCAACCGCCCCGACTACAACCTGATCATCCACAACGCCCCCTGCCGGAACAGCGTCGGCGATTTCTTCCACTGGCACATCGAGTTCATGCCGGTGCTGGCGCGCGTGGCCGGCTTCGAGTGGGGCACCGGCTTCTACATCAACCCCATCTCCCCCGAGGAGTCGGTCCAGGAGCTGAAAGCGGTTTAGCCCCCTGTCCTTCGATCCGACAACATGGATCCGGCCCCGCTCCCTTACGTGTTCTTGGGCGGCGCGATCTCCAGCCAGGAGAACCAGAGCGGATGGTGCTGCTTGTACCAGCGCAGGATCTGCAGCAGCTTGACCTGCGCCTCGGGGCGGATGACGTCGGGAGGGATGCGGTCGAAATGGACGCGGATGTGGTCCTGCTGCGGGAACTCCAGCGCCTCCGAGCAGAGGGTCTGCAGCTCGTTGCGGATGCGTCCCGAGTCGGAGATGCGCACCGGACGGTGCTCGTAGTCCTCGCCGCCCATGAAGCGGCTGAGCAGCGGGTTGAAGACCAGCCAGCTCTGCTCCAGCGTCTCCCCCAGGCGCAGGGTGAAGGTGATGCGCTTGTCGCCGCGCGAGCCGGCCAGGCGCACCGTCACCCGGTAGAGGCCCTTCTCGACCTCCTCCACCCCGGGCGCCCCGGAATAGGGGTCGGGGCACATGTAGCCCGACACGGCCAGCACGTCCCATTTCTTCTCGGGGAAGAAGTCGTCGGCCTCGACCGAGGGCCGCTGCAGGGGAATGCCGGCCATGCCGGCCTCATGGATCATTTCCCGGTAGTGAACGACGGCGGCGGCATCGACCTCGCGCCCGAGAACGTCGGCCAGGCGCGCCGGGAACCCGGCGTCGTCGGGATCGAGCTTCATCACCAGGCGCTCGCGGTCGTAGGAGACCGCGAAGATCGAAGTGAAGGGGCAGACGTAGGCGACCAGCCCGAGCATCGGCGCCAGGCTGGCGGCCTGGATGGCCTCGGCCGAGGCGGCGTAGCCGTCGCAGATGAAAAGATGGCGGGCGCCGTCCTGCTGGTACGGGCCGATCATGTAGGTCGGGGCATAGGTGCCGGACTCGTTGAAAGCGGGCATGCCGGTGGGCAGCGGGAAGCCGTCCTCGACGACATGCGCCCCGAGGGTGGCCCACTCGCGCCACAGGCCGCCGATGCGCATCTCGCGGCTCTTGCCGCCCAGCGTCCAGACGTGGACGTGCTCGGGCGCTATGTCGGGATAGGTCAGGCGGATGGCCTTCAGCACCTGGGCGCGCGGAGTGCGGAAGGAGAGGAGGATCGACTCGGCGGCGGCGCGCTCGGCCACGGCCCGCGGCAGGAAGAGGTTGCCCATGTAGCCCTCGTAGGGCCGGGTGATGGCCAGCGGCTGGTCGAACACGTGCAGCACGGTCATCGGGCCGGTCTCGGCCCCCTTGGAAAAGCGCGAGGTGTTCTCCAGGGTGTCGATGGCCGCGCCCCAGACGGTGATGCCGGCCGCCTTGATGTCGCGGTAGAACGCCTCCCAGTCGTAGCCCTTGTGGTTGAGCAGGCGCACCACCTTGCGGTCGAGCCAGCGGGCGACCGCCGGCCGGGCGTAGACGCGGCCGAAGCCCAGCTGGGGATTGGAGCCCATCTCGGGCGACTCGCCGGCCTTGGGCATCAGCCCCTCGCCGACGCAGACCATGATGGCGTGGTTCTCGGGGAGCTGGCGCGACAGGTACCACAGGCTTTCGCTCATGGCGTAGGCCGAGATGGCGTCGGCGTCCTTCTTGGCCTGGTTGAGCCCCGACTTGTCCAGCCCCTTGCCGGCGCCGTAGCGGCCGAACAGCCGCGTGCCCAGCGCCGTCACGGCGCCGGTGACGGCCAGCAGCCGCTCCATGCCGCCCTCCATGAACGAGATGTCGCTGGTGAACTCCTGGGCCGGCTCGCCGCGCGTCCAGGCCACCTCGACGTCCTCCAGCCAGATGTGGAAACGGCCGAGTATGGGGCGGGCGTCGAAGGCCCACTGGGCGATCAGGTCGCGTTTTTCCTGCGCTACGGACGTCATGGCTGCCTCCTTGGCTATTAACGTGCCGGCCGCCGCGGCGGACGGATTCCCATTGTAGGCGACCGCAAAAGGAAAATCAAGAAGGCGCGGAAGCGAAAAAAACCGCCCCGACCGTCACCAGGCCTTCTCCGCGTGCAGTTCCCAGGTCTCCTCGTCGAGATTTTCCCTGAGATGATAGTAACGGCCCTGAAAGAAGCAGAAGGTGCGGCCGTTGGCCAGGCGTCCGGTGTGGGGCAGGAACAGCCGTTTCAATTCCCTTCCCTGCAAATCAAAGATGACGAATTCGACCGAGTCCTCGCGATATTGATAGGTCCGGGTGATGAATTTTCCGTCCACGACGTCAAAATAATCGAGACCGGGAGTGTGGTCGGGAAAAGCGATCCGCGGCTCGAACGCCGTCCAGCGCGACTTCATGTCCGGCTGTTCCCTGATGGGCCTGATGATCGCCTCCCGCAATGCGCTCGTCACCTTGACCGGCGGCAGCGGCAGGCGGACCTCTTTCTCCAGGGCACCGTCCCGATCATGGACCCTGACGATCGTCTCTTTTCCCGACTCAACCAGGAATATTTTTTCGCCGAACACGCGGGCGGAGTAGTGCTCCGCCACCAGGTTGATCTTGGAAACGCCGCCGGCATCAGTGTGCGTGCCAAGTTCCCGGATCCGCTTGAGATCCTTGTCATACAAGCTGATCGTTGCCACGGTCTCCTTGTTGTCAAAGCGCCAATCCTTGGCCACGTAATTCCCGCCGACGCGAAAGATCCAGTTTTTGAACACGCGGAAGGGAAGCTTGACCTCATCGATCAGCTTGCCATCCAGGGTGTAGCGGGCGAACTTGCCCTCGGTGGGGATCTCCAAATGGCCGGCGAGCGGCCGGATCTGGTGAATATATCCGAACTCGCCCGGCCCCTCCCCTTCTTCTCCGAAGGTCCTCTCGAAAACAACCCCCTCGGGACCCCTGCGGAAAATATGAATCTTCGAGGAGTCCTCCACGACATAGATCCGCTGGTCCGTGAAGGCAAGATAATTCGGGCGCATGACCTGCGGCAGCGCGGCGATCTTCTCACCCGTGAGCGGCATTACGCCGCCCGCCGCTGCCAGAACAATGGCCAGGCAAAAGATCCTTCTAAGCATGGTTCCTCCTTGGCTGCCCGGCGATCCCCTGCCGCCGGGCATCCTCTTGGTTATTTCCTTCTCCGTTCGGGCGTGCAATTCAGAACGGCATTCACTTCGCCGCCGGACCGATTGCATAGCGGACGATGCCGGAATCGCCGTCGACTTCCTGGCAGGCAAGGAAAAACAGCTTTCCTGCCTCTTCGCCGACCAGGAAAGACTGGATGGACGGCGCGCCGGCGGCGGCATCGAGACGGTACTCGGCATCCAACCGCAGGGAGCGCAAGTCGATCCGGCGGATGCCCGGCCCCGGCCGCCCGCCGCCCATGCCGGCTTCGCCGGCTCCCGGGGGATCCAGCAGGTACAGGCGCCCCTTGAACAGGCAGGCATCCCGGCAGATGACCCGCCAGGGGATTGCCAGCCCCCCCCCAGCTTGCTGCTCAACCTCCAGGCCGCGCCTCAGCATCTCGTTGTTCTTCCGGACGTTTTTCCGGGCCGCTTCGCCGAGTTCTGGATCCAGGAAAGCGCTCCTGACCAGCCGGCCCGATCGATCCAGCTCGGTCAGCCTGGCCAGCATCGTATTCAGGTAATAGAGGCGGGCTGGAGCGGCGAACAGCCGGCCTTCATAAAAATAGCGCTCGAGCATCTCCCAGGAGACATCCTTGTTTCCCGACGCCTTGATGGCCAGGGTTTTGCGGAGCATGCTCCCCTCCTTTTCACCGTTCTCGGAAAGCGCATGGATCAGGTGCGTTTCGCCTGGGATGGCCGAAAGAAAGTAATAGCGGCCGGCCTCGAGATTCATGGCCAGGGAGTGAAATGGGATCCGGAAACGGTCCAGGAACTCACCGTCGAGGGTGAACCGGGAAACGCCGTATTGGTCGCGGACCGACAGCACGCCCTCGGCCGCCGATATCTCGAAGGGCAGGTTCAGGTCCCCAGGCCCCTGCCCCCGCCGTCCGATCGCCTTCAGGAATTCAGCACGGCCGCCCCGCAGCCGGAAGAGGAGCACCCGATGCTTCAGGTTCTCCAGCAGGAAAAGGCGCTCGCCCGCCAGGATCATGGCATGCGCATGGGAAAAGAACCCATCCTCCCCGCCCGAAATGGGGATGACCTTGGCCGTCAACTTGATCTCCCCGGCCGGCATGGCCGCGGCGAAACCGAACCAGGCAACAAATAAAAAGACGAGTCTCTTCATGGCTACCTCTGGCATCATTGCCTTCCTGCCCTCCCCCGGGCATTTCTCATGCTATTGGGAATATCCGGATCAGGCGACCATGTGCCACGCCTGTCCGGTTCCTAACTTGGTTACCGCATGTGTTCATTCTATACAAAAGCGGGACTCTATTCCTTTAACTGCGTCCAGTTTAGAACGCGATAAAGCCGGATGGCGATATCGCCCGTTTCAGGATCCTCGTGGATGCGATAGAGGGTTCCCCGGTGGATGAGGTCCGGGGCAAACGGCAGCCGCACTTCCTGGAGAAAGCGTCCGTCCCGGCCGAAGAGGTCGGCACGCGCCGCGCCGTTCTTGTCAGCAGTCAAAACGGATTCGACACGGAAAACAAACAGCCTTCCCTGGCCATCGGCCAGGATGCGGTTGAAAAACGGCCGGTGCGCCGGGAATTGAACGGCTTCCTGGAGAACCGCCTTCGACCACTTCGCTTCCAGTCTGGCGGCCAAATGATCGTAGATATTCTTTTTTTCGGCATCGGCGATCTTGATCGGCTTTTCGGCCACAATAATTCTGCGCCGTAATATACCCGATCCGTCGACGACCTGCATGGCATACTCCGCCCCATAACCGAAGGCGCAGCCCCCGTCCGCGGCCCGCGCCAGCGCCAATTGCGGCTCGTAGACGTGATCCACGAAATAGGTGGTGCGCTTCTTCCCGGATTGCCGCATGATGATTTTTTTGTTCATAACCCGGAACAACTCCTTCTTCCCATCCTGGCCGTCATGGTGAGCGACCGCGAATCCGCTGTCCTTTTCCGTGAATACCATGCCGCTCATGATGAAACCGCCGCCGGACAGGGGGCAAAAAACATCGGCCCGGCTTGGCAGCTTGAATTGCTCCAGCAAGTCCCCACCAGGACTAAAGTTGGAAATAATGGCATCATCCAGGACATGGAGGCAGTCGTTGTCGCCCCAGGCCAGATCGCTGGGGTACTTGAAGTCCCCCGGTCCCTCGCCTTTTTTCCCGAACCTGCCCTTAAAAGTGCCGTTGCCGTCAAAGCGGTATACGGCGCACTGCCTGGCGTCCAGTGCATACAGGCTGTTGTCAGGGGCCACGGCCATTGCCTCGATCCGCTGGAACACGTCCTGCTCGCTCTCACCATGGTATATCGCGGCGGTCTCGCGCAGATTCAGCTTTTCGACTCCGAACTGCGGGGCAGCGGGGTTGCGCACCACCTCCACACCGTTCTCCTTGCTCCTTTCGCCTGCCCATTTCGCATCTTTTCCCTGTCCGTCCGCCACCAAGCCCATCCTCCAACCGATCGCAATGGCCAGGGCCACGCCCATCACACGAAAAATATTGCTCATTTTGCATCCTCCCGTTTTTTTTCCTTGAAGTTCAGCCGCTTTTTTCATCAATTCATATACTCTCCAGACCAGAATGTCATTCGCGAAAAGGCGGATTGGATGGATCCGACTTGTCAGATCAAAACAGCGAACGGGCGCGGCGGAAGTGAAGGCGCAGGCGCTCCAGCAGGTCGTAAAAAACGGGAATGACGATGGGGACCAGGATGGCCGAGGCGGTCAGGCCGCCGACCATACACAGGGCCAGTGCCGACCAGATGTCGGTCCCCTCGCCCTGGCGGAACAGCACCAGGGGCAGGGCGCCGAACACGCCGGTGGCCGAGGTCAGGAAGATCGGCCGGATGCGCTCGAACGCCCCCTTGGCCGCGGCCTGGCGGACGGGCGTCCCTTGCCGGGCATAATAATTGATGTGGTCGACCAGCAGGATGGCGTTGTTGACCACCACGCCGAAGAGGAGGATCACGCCGACGTAGGCGGTGGAATCGAAGGGGAAATCGGCGATGACGAAGGCGAAGAACACCCCGATCAGCGCCAGCGGGATGGAGATCATGATCAGCAGCGTCTGCAGCAGGCTCTCGTAGAGGATGGCGATGATCAGGAAGACCAGGAAGAGCGCAAGGGCCATGGCCCAGTCCAGCTGCCGCTTCTCCTCCTCCTTCATCATCCAGCGCTGCTCCTCCTCGCTCTTGGAAAAGCCGGCGGGCAGCTGCAGGTTCCTGTACACCGCCTTGTACACCCTTTCCCCGGCCTTGTTCGAGCCCAGGTAGTCCCAGCGCACGAAGGCCACGTACTCCTGGTTTTCGCGCAGGATGCCGCCCTTGACGCTCCGTTCCTCCGTTGTCACCACGTCGCGCAGGCGGAAGGGCCGGCCCGTGGGGCCGGCGAACTCCCGGTCCAGCAGCTCGCGCAGCTCGATGCCCTCGCTCTCCTGCATGCGCACCTCGGCCTCGTATTCGCGGCCACCGATGCGCAGCCGGGGCAGGGCGCTGCGCGGAGAGATGGCCGTGGAGACGAGCTGCAGCAGGAACGCCGGGTCGAGGCCGAAGCGGCGCAGGGCCGCGAAATCGGGGCGCAGGCAGAAGTATTTTCCCCCCCCGCCCCAGGAATAGCCCTTGTCGGTCTGGATCGACACGTCGCGGATACGCCGGTGCAGCAGCAGGCTGTCCTTGAGCTCGCCGCAGATCCGCAGCAGGCGCTGGAAATCGTAGCCCTTGAGCTGGATGCTGTAGGGAAGGAAGGAGCCGCTCTCCGGGGAATAAGAATAGCCCTCGGGATCGAAGCCGAAGATGCCGATGCCCACTCCGGCCAAATTCTGGGCCACGGCGATCAGCTCCGCCTTCAGGGCGTAGGGCGCCGCCGAGAATTCCACCGCCGGCGGAAAGGTGATCTCCATGGAGGCGCTGTTTTCACGGATGCTGGCGTTGACCTGGCGCTCGTATGTCTTGGCCAGCGCCACTTTTTCGAACTTCAGCAGCGCGTCGCGGACGTCGGCGAATTCGCTGCCCGCCGGCAGCCGCAGCCAGACATGAATGCTCTGCCTTTCGTACCAGGAAAAGAAGCGGCCGAAGGTCACCTTGTCCATGAACAGCGCATAGGAAAACGCCAGCACGGCGGCGACCGGCAGGATGACGAACAGCGGGTAGCGCAGGGAAAAGGCGTAGCCCCGGTGGCGGCGCTCCGTTTTCTCGGGGGTGAAGCGGAAGGCGGCGCGGGCGGCCAGCGGCGGCACCAGCGTGTAGGCCACCAGCACCGAGCAGAGCAGGGCGATGGAGACGACCTCGGCCAGCGGCAGGTAATAGACGCGCAGGCGGCCCTGAAAATAAGCGAAGGAGAAAAAGACGACGATGGTCGTGAAGGTGGAAGCCAGCACGGGAACCAGGACCCGGCGCGGCCCTTCCCGGGCGGCGGCATGCCGGTCAACCCCCTTCTCGCGCAGGCGCAGGATGCTGTCGTAGACCACCACGGCGTTGTCCACGAACATGCCGAAGCCCAGGGCGAAGCCGGACAGGGTCAGCAGGTTGAGCGGGATGCGCAGCAGGTAGATGGCGGTGAAGGTGGCGAACACCGAGAAAAATACCGAGGCAAAAATGAGCAGCGCCCCGCGCCCGTCGCGCACGGTGAGGAAGAGGATGATGAAGATCACGGCCAGGATCAGCAGGGCGATGCGCGCCAGTCCCAGGATGCGCCGCCCCAGTTCCTCGCTCTCGTCATGGATGACCTGGTAGCGTAGCCGGTCCCCGTATTTGCCCTCGAGGCTCCGCAGGCTGCCGCGGATGCGGGCGGCCAGTTTCATGGTCGAGGCCTGCGGCTGCTTGTAGACGTCGACGACCACGGTGGGCATGCCGTTGGTGCGCCCCTCTGCGCGTATTTCCCCATAGCCCATGTCCGCCCGGGCCACGTCGCCCAGCAGGACGGCGCGCCCGCCGAAATATCCCACCTCCACCTTTTCCAGCTCGCGCACGTCCCGGGCCGGGTTGGCCAGGGCTAGGGCGATCTCCTTGCCCTGGTCGCGCGCCGCTACCGAGACGATGCTGTAAAAGGAATTCGCCAGGGCGCGCAGCAGGTCGGCGGTGCCGATGCCCAGGTTCTTCATTTGCTCCATGTCGGTGCGGATGCGCACCGCCATGGGCACGCCGCCGGTGATCTCCACGCCCTGCAGGCCGGGGATGCTGCGCAGCAGCGGCGCCAGCTCGCGCTCGACGCGGTTGCGGGTGGTGAAAACGGAGGCGTCGCCGAACAGGCTGACCGTGAAGAACGGCTTTTTTCTGAATTCCTCGGGCTCGTAGGCCCGCACCCGCGGCAGGGCCACCTGCGCGGGCAGCCTTTCGCGCAGCTTGTTCATGCGCTCCTTGAGCAGCACGTAGACGAAATCCATGTCGGCGCCGCGCGAGAACTCGGCCCGCACCGTGCAATGACCCTCGTCGCACTGGGTTTCCACCCTGGAGGTCCACTTGACCCCCATGACCTCCTCCTCGATGGGCAGGGCGACGCGCTGCAGCACCATTTCGGCCGAGGCGCCGTACCAGGAGGCGCTGATGGAGAGCGCGGGCAGCTTCTCGTCGGGGACCAACTCGATGGTGGAGTTGCCGATGGAATAGGCGCCGAGGAGCAGCACGGCGACAAAGAAGATCATGGCCAGCACCGGCCGGTCGACCAGGAATTTCATGGCTTCAGGTTTTCCCCCGGTCGCGGATGAACATTTCGTAGAGCACCGGGATCAGGACCAGGGTGAGGAAGGTGGAGGACAGCAGGCTGCCGGCCAGCACCACCGCCATCGGCCGCTGCAGCTCGGCGCCCACGCCGCTCATGTAGATCATGGGCAGCACGCCGAAAACGGTGGTGAAGGTGTTGAGGACAATGGGCCGCAGGCGCACCCGCGAGGCCTCCAGCAGGGCGGCGCGCACCGTCATGCCCGCGCGGCGCATCTGGTTGGTGTATTCCAGCTTGACGATGGCGTCGTCGACCACGATGCCCACCGCCACCATCATGCCGATGCCGGAAATGACGTTGATGCTCTCGGAAAGGAGCAGTAGCGCCAGGAAGGCGCCGAACAGGCCCATGGGCACGGTGGACATGATCAGCAGCGGCTGCAGCAGGTTCTCGAACTCGGCCGCCATCACCATGTAGACCAGCAGGATGGAGAGCAGCAGGGCCAGGCCGACCGAGCGGAAGGCCGCCCGCCGCTCCTCCTCCTCGCCGGAGATGCGCACGCGCACGCCGCCCGGCAGGGCCAGCCTGCCAATGGCCTTTTGCAGGCGGGCGGCGGCCTGCTGCCCCTTGCCGTCCTGCAGGTTGGCCGAGATGAGAAAATAACGCTCCTGGGATTCGCGCGTCAATTCCCGGATGGACGGCACGCGCTCGAAACGCACCAACTGCGAAAAGACCAGCGGCGTTCCCTTGAAGACGACCGGCATGTCCAGGATGCGCCGCAGTTCCCGGTCGTCGCGGATCGGCGTGCTGACCACGATATCGTAATTCTTCTGGAAGCGCTTCATAGTGGAGACCGCGTCGCCGCGCAGGGCGTTGCGGACGATCTCGGCCACCTCTTTTTTGGATATCTTCAGGCTCCTGAGGAGCTCTTCGTTGACGCGCATGGCCAGGATGGGCTTGCCCTCGTCGTCGTTGCAGCGGATGTCGACCAGCCGGGGCATGGCCCGCATCAGGTCCATGATCTCCCCGGCGGCCCGGCGGCCGTCGGCGATGCTCTGGAAAAAGACCTTGACCTGGAACTCCTCGGCGCCGAAGCGCAGGTACTCGGAAAGGGTGTTGCGCTCGGGAAAGACCGAGTACTGCTCCAGGTCGCCGGCGGCGCCCAGGATGCGCCGCGCCACCTTCATCGCCGGGTCGCGGCGGCCGCGGCCGCGGCACTCGACGATCCACTCCAGGCGATTGACCGAGATGTCGGCGCTCTCAGTCCCCAGCCGGCTGGTGGTGCCGAAGCGCGAGAACAGGCGGGTCACGCCGGGGATTTTCCGCAGGCGTGCTTCCAGGGCGTCGCCCAGGGCTTCGGTCTCCTCGTAGCCCAGGCTGGCGTCGCTGCCGGCGCTGATCTCGAAGCGGGCGGTGCGCGTCTGCGGCAGGAGCTCCTTTCTGAGCGGCAGAAAAAACAGCACGGTGCCGATCAGCATGGCCAGCGCGATCCAGGCGGCGATGCGCTTGCGCTCCAGGCAGCGCAGCAGGAAGGCATGGTACCAGCGGGCGAATCCCTCATAGCCACGGTTGAACAGGCGATACAGCGGGTTCAGGCCGCAGTCGGCGGCGCAACGGGCCGCCCGGCCGATGCCGCGCGCCGCAAACGCCAGGAAACCCAGGAGCGTCTCCAGCACGAAGCCGACGACGCGCAGCGGCCAGGCCAGCGCCCGGTGCGCCCCGCTCAGGATCCTGTTGCCGCCGTCGGCAACGGCCGGCTGCGGCGGCGGTCGTTTCTCCTGCGCCGAGAAAGCCCGGAACAGCGTCGGCAGCAGGGTGACGGTGACCAGCAGGGCGGCGACCAGGGCGAAGGAGAGGGTCAGCGATTGGTCGCGGAACAGCCGGCCGCTGATGCCGTAGATGTAGATGACCGGCAGGAAGATGACGATGGTGGTCAGCGTGGAGCCCAGCAGGGCCGGCAGCAGCTCCCGCGTGGCCAGGATGGCCGACCGCTCCGCGTCCTCCCTGAAGCTGAATCGGTACATGTTCTCGATGACCACGATGGCGTTGTCCATGAAGATGCCGATGCCCAGCGCCAGCCCCCCCAGCGACATGATGTTGAGGTTGACGCCGGCAAAGAACATGAGCGTGAACGTCGCCAACACCGATATGGGCGAGACGATGGCGATCAGGATGGGGTCGCGCCAGTTCTGGAAGAACAGCAGCAGCACCAGGAAGGCCAGCAGGCCTCCCTGCAGCAGGGCCTGCTTGAGGTTGGAGATGGCCGACACGATCAGGCCCGATTCCTCGGACACGGTGACGAAGCGCAGCTCCGGGAATTCCGTTTCCAGCTGGCGGAAGGCCCGCTGGACGGCGGCGGAGACGGCGACCGTGTTGCCCGACGCTTCCTTGTAGATCATCAGGGCGATGGCCGGCCGCCGGTCCAGGCGGATCTCGCCCTGCTGGATCTTCTCGGCAAAGCGCACGCGCGCCACGTCCCCGATCAGGACATGGCCGGCCTCCAGGGCCCGCAGCGGGATGCCCGCGATCTCTTCCGGCTCGCGGATCTCGCCCTCGACCTTGACCACGAAACGGATGTTGTCTTTCTTGACCGTGCCGCCCAGGACCTGCTGGTTCCAATCGCGGATGGCGGTGGCCACCTCTTCATAGCCGATATGGAAAAGGGCCAGCTTTTCCGGCAGCACCGCGACGACCACTTCCCGCTCGCCGCTGCCCTGCACGTCCACCCGCGACACGCCGTCCAGCTGCTCCAGGCGCGGCTTGACCAGGAGCTCGGCGGTCTCGCGGCGGTCGGCCAGGCCCGCGCCCGCGGCGTCCGACCGCGTGGTTTCGACCACGGCGGTGACGATGGGCTTGGAGGCCGGATCCATCTCGATGAGGCGCGGGACCGGGCAATCGCCGGGGAGCAGGCTGCGCGCTTCCTCCACTTTTTCCTTGGCATGCAGCAGGGCGAAGTTCATGTCCGTGCCCCAGTGGAATTCCAGGGTCACCAGGGAAATGCCCTCGCGCGACACCGACGAGACGCGCTTGACGCCCGGGATCGGGGCCAGCAGCGACTCCAGGCTGTCGGTGATCAACTGTTCGACCTCCTCGGGCGATGCGCCGGGGTATTCGGTCAGCAGCGACAGCTTGGGAAAGCTCAGGTCGGGCAGCAGGTCGATGGAGAGGTTGCGCAGGGAAATGACGCCGAGCAGCACGACGCCGACAAAGACCATGACCGTCGCCACCGGACGCCTGACCGCGGATTCAATCCATTTCATTGTTCTCTCGCTGATGGGGTGCGGCCGGGATGATGCGCCGCTTCCGCCGGGCCTATTCGATGACCTTGACCCGTGCCTGGTGGGCCAGGGTCAGCTGCCCTTCGATCACCACCCGGTCGCCGGCCTGCAATTCGCCCGACCTGACCTCGATCTCCTCGTCGTTGCCGGCGCCGATCTCCATGTACTTCCACAGGGCGGTGTCGTTTTCCACGGTGAAGACCAGGGTGCGGTTAGAGCGCACCAGCATGGACTGCCGGGGGATCTTCAGCACGTCGCGGACCGTTTCGTATTCGATGTCGGCCTCGGCGTTGAGCCCGGAGCGCACGTCGCCGGGATTGTCGAAGGCGATGAACACGGTGCCCGTCCTGGTTTCGCGGTCGATCTCCGGGGACAGGGCCGTGACCCGGCCGAAGAGCGGCCGGCCGGGATCGCTGATGAAGCGGATGCGCGCCCGCTGGCCCGCCCGGACCTTGCCGATCTCGGTCTCCAGGACAAAGGCGCGGAGAAAGACCGATGCCAGGTTGACGATGCCGAACACCTCGCTGCCCGCCGGCAGACGTTCGCCGACCGAGACCTTCAGCGCCGAGACGGTGCCGGAGAACGGGGCGCGGATCACGGTGCGCTCCAGGTCGAGGCGGGCCCGTTCCAGCGCCACCTCGCTGGCGGTCAGCCCCGAGACGCAGCGCTTGACCTCGTCCTGCAGGGTGCCGTTCTCGATCATGCCGGCCAGCAACAGCTCCTCGGTCTTCTCCATCTCTTCCTTGGTGATCCGCCCCTTTTTGAATTGCTTCAGGGCCTCTTCGTATCGCTTCTTCTTTTCGCCCATGGCATCGGCATGGGCGTCGGCGCCGGCGACCAGCAGGTTGTATTGCGAAAGGAAATTCGAGTACTTCTCCAGGCGGTTGGCCTCGGCCTGGCGCAGGGCCAGCTCGATGTCCCGGCTCTCCAGCCGGACGACCGGCTCGCCGGCAACGACGCGGCCGCCCTCGCGGTGGAGAACGCCCGTCACCACGCCGCCGACCTCGCTCTTGACCGTCGCGCGCTCGCGGGCCACAGTTTCCGCGGTGACGGTGAGGCGCAGCGGCAGGTCGCCGCGCTTCAGTTCGGTCACGCGCACCGGGATGGCGGCCTCCGATTCGGCGTCCTGGCCGGAGCCGGTGCCTGCAGCCGCTTCTCCCCCATCGGCGCCGCCGGGACCGCGGCCCAGGTACTTCATGCCGAAAAACACAACGGCGGCCAGCGCAAGTGCGAGAACCGCGATACGGGAGATCTTTTTCATGTCACGCTCCAGTCATTACCATATACCAAACATAATTAAAATGCCATTCACTTCACAATTTATCGTCAGGGAAATTAATATCATCTTTGCTTTTGCCAATTTTCCATGAATATCTTTGGCCACTCGTTTCCCTGGAATGACTTGCGATACAGCCCACGGGATATTCAATGAGCATTGACCTGGCCATGGCTTTTCCCGTTTTACGTCAATGGTAATAATGAAAGACTTGACCCCAATGGCATTCGATTTATTTGATTTGGGCAACAGCCCGTTGAGACCTGTCCCCGGAGGCTTCTTGAGACCTGACCCCGAAGGATTCCATAATATTGTTTTGTTCTAATTCCTTTATTTGGACTCACGTTTCAGCAGCAACTTCAAGGGAGATAATATTCTTTCAAGCAAGCGTTTGTTTGCGGTTATGATCTCGGCCTTGCCACTCATGCCATGATAAAGATCCAAAGTCTTCCCCATTGTGGTTTTCAATCCCAATGGGAAACAAATCTCCAGCATATATTTATTATTGACCGGAAGCGGCGAACGGGAACGAATCTTTCCCCAGATAAATCCGAATTCCATGAATGGGAAACCATCCAGCTTGACCCGCACCTTTTGTTCGATTTTGACCTTGGCGAAATTTCGTGCAGGAAGAAGCAATTGGCCGAGCCATTCCCCCATTTCTTTAGGTTTTACAATAAAAACCTTTTCTCCCGCCATCACATTCCGGTTATCGTTCCAAAAACGGGCAGAAGATATGGTTCCAGTTGTGGGAGATTTGAGTACAAATTTGCTTTCCCACCGCCCTACTGCCTCTCTCAGGGTATTGAAGCTCAACTTAAACTCCAGCTGAAGCTTGTTTTTTCGCCGGCTATCCTTTGTTGAGAATTTCAGATACTCAAGGTAATCCGCCTGCTTTTTCAGGAACATTTCATAGCTGTTTTGCATTTCTCCAAGGATGAGCTGGCGTCTCAAATCAGTACTTCCTGCCGGCTCGAAATTGTCAATAAACTCCTTAAGCCGTGGAAGCATTTTTATGAGGTCCAAAACATGCGGCAACTGCGCGGTGTTTTCCAGCACCCCCAGGTATTCGCCTTGGGTCACTTCTTGTCCATTATTGACCAGGATATGCTGGAGCCTGCCTCCGGCGGGGGAGACGATATCGACTGGAGGATTCTGCGTGGTCAAGGTTATAGTTGCCGTCACTACATCAGGATAAGTAAAAAACCAGGAGCCTGCAAGCAAGATCGCGATCACGACAAAAACAAGCGAAATACCCCAGGAAATGAGCCAGTGCGGCATTCTGCCGATGATTTCCTGCATCTCAGCGCTGTGTATTTCAAGGTGCTCCATGGAAGCCGTGGCGTCTTGTTTCGGGTGGAGATTCGCCGATTCCTTGCGTGTCGGCATTTCAATCACATCCCAGGGACAATTGATCCTTGACTAGATTCAAGTAGGGACCTTTACGGGCAATGAGTTCCGCGTGGGTTCCCTTTTCGGCGATACGTCCCTTTTCCAGTACCACGATGTTGTCGGCATCCTTAACCGTGCTCAGCCGGTGCGCCACGATCACCACCGTGCGCCCATGAAAAAATTGCCGCAAATTATCAATGATGATCCTCTCGTTGTTGGCGTCCAGAGCGTTAGTGGCTTCATCAAAAAATATATACTGCGGGTCCTTGTAAACCGCCCGGGCGATCAACAGGCGCTGTTTCTGTCCGGCGCTGAGCCCATGGCCCTCCATGCCGATCACGGTATTATATCCCAAGGGCAGCGCCTCGACATACTCCTGTATATTGGCGACGCTGACAGCTTGTATTAGCTTACTTTTGTTTATTTTCTCCTCGCTGATGGAGATATTTTGAGCGATGGTGTCGGAAAATATGTAACCGTCCTGCATCACCACGCCGCAGCTCTGCCGCCATAAACGGCCTTGCAGGCCCTCCAGCAAATACTCCCCCACCCGGATCTCTCCTTTGGTTGGAGGATAAAATCCGAGCAGCAGCTTGATCAACGTGGTCTTGCCGCTGCCGCTAACCCCCACGATCGCGGTTGTTTTGCCTTGCGGAATAGCCAGATCTATATCCTCAAGCACCCATGGCGAACGCGGCCCATTATACTGAAAACCGAGACCATTCATGGCAATGGACCTGTTTTCAGGCAAGGTGGCGATCTTCAGGTCATCGGGATTCTCTTCATCCTTTTTATCGTGGATTTCATGCAACCGCTCCAAGCTGATTTTGGCGTCCTGGGTGGATTGGAAAAAGCCGATCAACTGGCTGAGAGGACTGTTCATCTGACCGATGATGTATTGCACCGCCAGCATCATGCCCAGCGTCATTTGCCCCTGAATGACCGCCCGGGCCGCGACAAATGATATCAGGATGTTCTTGAGCTGGTCGATGACAATGGAGCCTGACTGCTGGTATTGGTTGAGCGACAGGCTCTTGATGCTGATCTTGAAAAGCTTGGCCTGGATCCTCTCCCAGTTCCAGCGCTGCTGCTTCTCACAGTTGTTGAGCTTGATCTCCTGGATGCCGGTTATCAGTTGAAAGAGGTTGCTTTGATTTTTAGACAATTGCTGGAAACGCTTGAAATCAAGATCCCGACGCTTTTTCATGAACAGAACGATCCAGGCCACATATAAAGCGCTGCCTGCCAGGAAAATGGCGAAGATATTCAGATTATAGAAAGCCAGGACCAGGCCGAAGATCAACAAGTTCACCAATGAAAAAAGGATACTCAATGAGGTGGAGGTCAGGAAGGACTGGATTCGACCGTGGTCCGAGATACGTTGCAGGATATCGCCGATCATCTTGCTGTCGAAGAAACCCAAGGGAAGCTTCAGCAACTTGATCAAAAAATCGGATATCAGCGACACGTTGATGCGTGTGCTGATATGAAGCAGGATCCATCCACGGATGAATTCCACCGCCGACTGGCTCAAAAAAAGGGCCAATTGGGCGATCAATACCAAGGTGACGAACCCGATGTTCTGGTTGCTGATGCCGACGTCGACGATGGCCTGGGTGAGAAAGGGGAATATCAGTTGCAGCAGGCTGCCCAGGATCATGCCCAATAGCAACTGGTAGAGGAAGCGCTTGTGCGGCCTTAAATAAGAAAAGAGAAAACCGAAACCCGACTTGCGAGGTTTTTCATCGCCCTTATGGTAAAAATCGTCAGTCGGCTCCAAAAAGAGACAGATACCCTGATCTTCACCCTTGGAAGTTGTACTTATCCATCCGTCCAGGAACTCTTTTTTTGAATAGCGAACCAGGCCATGCCCCGGATCCGCCACGTAAATCTTGCCTTTTTTCACTTTGTAAACAACGATGAAATGATTTTGTCGCCAGTGAGCGATGCAGGGTAAATTGCCTTCATTTATTAGGGTGTCAAAGGTAATTTTTACGCCGATGGTCTTGAATCCGATGGCCTCCGCCGCGTCACTTATCCCCAGCATGGAAACCCCGGCCCTGGATATGAATGAGCTTTTTCTTAATTTTTGGATAGGACAAGTTTTACCATAATATTTTGCGATCATGGCCAGGCAGGCTGGCCCGCAATCTCGGGCATCAAGTTGTTTGACAAAAATAAAAGGTTTCATGTGGTAATTGAATCATTCATTTTATAAGTACAAGTGACATCCATGATTCATCTCAATTTAATCTTCACTTTCTATCAGAAATTATCGAATTGTCTTCAATGAAACATATCTAAGCATCAAGGGTTTTAGTCAATCTCATCGATTCCATTTGTAATAAATGCTTTCCGTTCCCATCTTCTGTCGAGGATCTGCTTCCTGCCAAGATTTTACAATTCGCAGGTAATCTCACTGAATGCCAATCAATCTGCGATATCAACGGTGGCTACCAGATTTTTTTCATATGAAGTTCCCAGGCCTCCGCTTCAATATTCTCCTTTAGAAAGTAATAGCGATCCTGGTAGAAGCAAAAAAGAGTGCCATTCACCAGCCGATCAGTTTGGGGCAAAAATAGTCGTTTCAACTCTCTGCCCAAAAAATCGAAAACAACGAATTCTACTGATTGCTCGCGATAATGGAAAGTCCTGGCTATGATCTTATCATCGACGACTTCAAAATAGTCAAGCCCCGGAGTCTGGTTGGGTAATATGATCCGCCTTTCAATTTCCTTCCAGCGCGACGGGCTTCCCTTGAAGGGCTTAAGAATAATCTCTTTTAATGCCGTTGTCATTTTTATGGGAGGTAACGCCAGGTGAATCTTGTTCTGTTCGACGCCATTTTGATCATACATTATCACGAGGGTTTTCCTCCTGGAATCGATGACGAAGATTTTATCGCCGCTCACGCAAGTGGAATAGTAGTCTGTCACCGGATTGATTTTATAAATGCTGCCGGATTGCCTTTGCAGGCCCAACTCGCGAATCAATTTAAAGTCCTTATCATATAAACGGATCGTGATCGTGATTCCCTCATTGTCGATCTGCAAGTCCCTGGCCAGGTAATTCTCCCCGACGCGAAATATCCTATTTTTAAAGACGCTTATGGGCAGCTTGATTTCATCAAGGAAGCGGCCATCCAGAGTGAATCGGGCGAACTTTCCAGCGGTGGGGATTTCCAAGTGATCCTTGAGGGGACGCAGACGGTGGATAAAATCAAACTCGCCGGGTCCCTGCCCCTCGCACCCAAATGTTTTCACAAAGGCAAGCCTGCCGGGTTCGATTCTATATAGATGTATTTTTGCAGGCTGCTCAACGATGTATATCCTTTGGTTCGCAATCGTCATAAAATTTGGCCGCATGACGCATGTCGGAATGCCGATCTTCTCCGCCTTGATGTCTCCGACACATAACAGCAGTGCGCAAGCCAGCATTACCTGTGAAATCTTTTCGTTCATTTTCCCCCGGCTAACCGTTTTGCTAAATGAAGAATGTCACAAACGGATCTTGCAAATATTTCACTCCGACTTTCTCTTTGCCAGGAACTGATCACTTCTCTTGAATGGGAATTTGCAAGGATGTCAACACTGATTCCATTCATCGTGCATATGACAGAGGTTCATACGATTCATGACCAGCTCATAATTAGATATGGGGGGGCAAAATAGGTTATAAATGCAACGACTGCAGGGGCTGACTGTTTTTCGTGTCCGCTTCCAACTCTCACCTTCGCATAGCTCTTTGTATATGATTTGTCCCAGATTGTGATTGATTATATTGCCCAATGTCCCCCTCCCTAACTCACCGCAACACTCCCCGTCAGCATCGATATAAAGGCGGCCAAAAGCAGAACGGTTTAGAGTTTCGTTGCAAAAGATGTCGTTGAAGGAGTGAACTTTGGAGAAGATATTTTCTTTTCTGAGGAAAACATTATCTTCGAAAAATTGCAAATTTTTGCCGTTGAATATGGGAAGGCAATTCACGCGCAATCCCTCTACCTGCGACAATATGTCATCAGCCCGTGGCAAATCCCCTTCACCTTCAATAAACAAAAGCACCTCGAGACGCTCTCCCAGGCTCTTGGCCAAATGCTCTATTTTATTTCCTGAATGACGACTCTTCTGCCACATCGGAATGATGACCGTGAAACTCGATGGCATTTCCTTGCCAAGATCCCTAACAATCTCGCCATTCCTGAATGCATCATCGCAATCCAGAATGAATCGCTTGGCCGCATCGATCCCGCCCAGCACATCCATTATCTCGCCAAGATCAGGATGCCCATCAATCGGATTGAGCACCACGGAAATCTCTCTCAGGTTAGTGTTTTTCAGCTCAGGGACAACGTTGCGAAGAAGCGTCGGTGGCAATGCTACACTCGAATCACCGAATGAGTCAAAAAAGATATGCTGACAACGACCCAATCGCTGAGATTCATTATTCGCCGGGAGTTTCCTGACCAGGTTTATATTCAATTGATGAAGATATTCATAACAATCTTCACCGGTAAAAAGCACTTCTTTCCCCCTCAAGAAATCCTTGTTTATTTTTATCTCAGGAATAAAAACAAACGGGCGTTCACCTTGATCGCTCTTGGGGATGACTTCAATCATATGCAGTGAAAATAATGCTTCGATGAAGGGCAATAAGAGTTGCTCATCAATAAATGCCTCATTGCTCAAAGAAAACAGAGGTTCACTGAAATTGCTCGTCACTTCAGTGAAATATCGGATAATCTCCGGATGATCGTTTTCCAGCATTTCACCGGTCAAGGTATTATAGATCAGCATCCGACCATCGATTACCACCTTAACATAGGACTCAAAAAATAACCACTTGTTTCGAAAAAACTCACCAGACAAGGTCCAACTCCTTAATTATTTTTTTATAACTTCCGGGATTATGCTCTAATTCAGTGATCCTTTTTCTCAATTCCAGGCGATAAGCCTCTTTCGTTTTAAATTTTGGGCATTTGAATCCCCCATTCTCCTTCTCGATATAAAAACCGCATTGCATACAGCTTCTGTGGTTGTAACATGTGGTGCATAATTCGATGATTTCGTCTGCAAAAGCATTAAATTTGTCAGCAATCTGCTGAAAATCGATGTTCACGCCCTTAGTCGTCACTTTACCCAACACAGGAGAATGCCCGATGCGTTCACACTGAAGGATACTGCCCAAGGAAGTAATGTAAACTTTCTTGGAAAATGGGATGCAGGTGCTTGAAGGTAAACGATTGCCCCAATACGGATAAAGCAGGGAATAGTAATCTCTGAAAAAATTAAACAATGAGTGGTTGCAAAAATATAGCAATTGACTGCCTTCAGGAAGTTTTTCATACATATCATCTAGAATGTCTTTTCTCCTATCTTTCAAATCAATGATTTGCTGACTGACACTTTTATACATCTCATGATATTTTTCCAAATGATCGACATTGAAGCCGAGTTTGTTAATTTCACTGATATGGAATGTTTTGTCAAATTCCTCTTTAAAAAAATCGTAGATGCGCTCTAAGGTATTTTTACAGTTGCTGACTACAGCAAAATTCACATTCCGCTTGAAATATTCAGGATACTGATTTTTTATAAATTTCAGATTTTCAAAGACAATCTCAAACGAGGGTTGGCCGTTTTTTTGCAGCCTCAACCCATTGCATTCTCGGTCACCATCAATGCTCACAAAGAGATGGAAGTCTTGCCTCACCAGAAAATCAATATGTTCTTTTATCAACAACCCATTGGTTGTCATGGAGAATCCAATATTTCGATCAGTGACCCCAAGATTTTTTAAATAACCAACTGATTCTTCGATCAAGGCAAAGTTCAGCAAAGGTTCGCCGCCATAAAAGCCAACATCAAAATAACTACAATGGGAGCTATTATGCATGTTTTTCAAAGTGAGCATATAATCGATGAAGGTCGCAACAGTTTCGATCTTCATGCTTTTATGGTTCCGCATTTCATGGTTGTCATAGTTCTCTCCGAAAGTACAATACCTGCAGGCAAGATTGCATTCTTGAGTGACCTCAAAGACGACTTGACGGGTATTGGCCAAGTTTCTCTCAATGATCTCCGGGGATACTCTCGCAGCCAAATATTGTCTCGCATCAAGTTCTTTAAAATATCCGGAATTTTTTAGCATCCGGTACTTGTGTAAATAGTGCTCATACAATTCAACTGATGCTTTCCCGTCATTCATCTTTTGAAGTTTTGATACTATTTCCGCTTCTTCCATTTTTTCTATTTTCTCATCACCTAAAGACAGGATTTTCTCCATAACAGGAGAAATGGTGAATAAATGCTTTTCTGCAATACTATAAAGATATGAACCACTTCGAGTTCTAAAAACCATATTATTTTCCATGATTTATTTCCTGCGCCCAATAAGCAAATCTAACGAAGAAGAATTGAAATATTATAATAAATCGAAGCGCACTTAACTAGACAATTTTCTGTTCAGCTCAACTTAACAACCTGCTTCACTCAACCTCTACCCGTTTTGCGCCCAAAGATTATCAAAGATGTAATATCCTGACCAATCGCCTCCCGGAGTCGGAGCAGAACATGGACAATCACACCCCCCCCAGCGAATCCTTCCGCCTCTTACCTGATCCTGTTCTTTTTCCGAAAGAACTTCAAGATTCAACATTTTTCGAAGTGTCATTTCCTTTTTCATTAAAAGCCTCCTTTTGGTCTATTTAAAGTGCGCCCCGATCGCTTGTCTTTTCAGAACAGCTTCTTCATTCAAAGCCAATTCAAGTAGAAATGCCGCTCTACTGCAGTGCTGATGTAGCATTCAAGGAGCTTTTTTTATCAAAGATTGGATTAAAACCAGTCAGGTTAAGTTCGATCTCCCATATTTGTCTCTTTATACTTCCTGAAATGCTCCCTGCAGTCATTTTCGCTGAATTCAGCATTTTTAGTGATAGATTTTTGGGTTTTTCATTGCTTCGATCGGCAAGCCAGTAAAATTGATATTTTTCAATTTTTTGTTACCCAATTCTAAAAAAATTTAAAAGCAATAAAGTTGCCAAATTGAATTCCTCATATAACCACTAATTTTTGGTTTTTTATTACTTAAATGAATCAATTCGACTTTCAACAGAAAGGCTCCAGCCTAACCCCCATGGGGATACTGAGCAAATGGAGCTTTCTAAACCGGCACAGACAAAGGATTCCGATGAATTAGATGCAGGACAAACACAATTGGGGCGCAACCTAACTATTCCCCTTGAGTTCATTATCATGTAAAAAAGACATGAAACGATGATATTCCCGATCTTTAAGATTGAACAATTTCGCGACATATTTATATTTGTATTCACATTCATTCAAACCCTGGGACAGAATTGTCTGGACTTCATGACGATTCAAATCACGCTTTAAATAAGGTTTCTTTATGACCTCCCAAAAGGTTCTTCCCTCCCTTAGGTCCTGCCAAATCCTGTTTATCTTAGCGTCTTTTTCGCTTGCTCCCTGCAATGGGAATTTACCCTCGAGATAATTTCTAATTTCTCCATTAATCTCATCTATTTCGGAATTGATCCCGGCCCGGATCAGGACCGATTTCAACTCGCGGATATTGCCCGGCCAGGAATAATTGATCAGGACCCGCACCGCCTCCCGGCCGAGCTTCTTGCCCTTCAGCTTGCCCGCGAACTCATCCAGCAGGTCCCGGATATCCTCCCGCCGCTCACGCAGGGGTGGAACGTGAATGGGCAGTACGTTGAGACGGAAATAGAGGTCCTCTCGGAAATGGTTCTCCGCGATCAACTTGCGCAAGTCCTTGTTCGTGGCGGCGACGATGCGCACGTCGGCCCGGCGCTCGACCGCTTCCCCCAGTCGCGTATAGGATTTGGCATCGATCAGCCGCAGCAGCTTGGCCTGCACCTCGGAAGAGAGTTCGGAAATCTCATCCAGGAAGAGCGTGCCGCCCTCGGCCCGTGCCACGTAGCCGCTGGTATCCGCGATGGCTCCGGTGAAACTTCCCTTTCGATGTCCGAAAAGCTGGCTCTCGAACAGATCCTTGGACACACCCGGCGTATGCACTGAAACGAAGTCCCCCTTTCTCCCAGAATACTTGTGGATCAGCTCCGCCACGCGGTTCTTTCCCACCCCGGTCTCGCCCAGCAGCAGCACCGGCTCATCCACGATGGCGTACTTGCGCACCAGCGACCGGATTCTTTCAGCGGCCTCGCTGCGGCCGCTGATCCCCTCGGCCCCCTGCTCGCATTTTTTTATCTCTTTGATCTGCCTGGAAAAATGCCGGCCCAGGATTTTCAGTTCGCTGATCTCTTTTTCACGGAACATTTCGGAGCCGCCGCTGTCCAGGTAGAAGAACAGGTCCGCTGAAACCGGGAAGACCAGCAGCTGCTTGACCTGCAGCAGCTGCGCCGACTCGGAAAAACCGTTGCCGTTGAGGTTGACCAGGCAGCTTTCCGCCCCGATCCCGCACTTTCCTTTCAGCGCCTCCAGGCAGTGGCTGCGGCAGAAGCCCTTGCCCTCGGCGATGGTCCTTCCCTTGACCGCGCGTCCACGGTGATACAGGATCTCTCCCTCGTTGCTGAAGATCATGAACAGGGCGACATCCTTGTCCTTGATGCAATCCCAAACCATGTTTTTCAGCGTTTCAATCATCATTTTTCTGGCTCAATCGACTAAATCCAGATTCCTTGGAACAAGCTGCCGCCGTTGGATGATTGACGAGGCATGACAAAGTTCTTTCCGCGAATCGCAAGAAACAGATAAGGCAATTTCGATGCCAAAAAGTTCAATTATTTGAAAAGCCAAGTGGGTAAATGGATTTGAGGAAAAAGCGACGATCGGCGCCCTAATGTCCGCGTCCCAATTTGAAACAAAACCAAACGGATTTCTGCGAAATCCCTTTACTGCAAAGGCTTTTCAGGTGTCCCGTTGTGGGACATCCGGGAAAATCCGCTAAAAGCACCGTCAGCATTGATTTTATCGTTCAAACCTGTCCCATTTTGGGACAAATTCCAATCGCTCCCCCTTGTTCCCCCGCTCCGTTCCGGCCGGGAAAGCGCTCCCATGTGAAACTCTTTGAACGAAAATCACTGTATAAAGGAAAACATGGAATGGAACGCAATGCGAGATATTGCTTTTTTTTTCAGCGCGGAGTAGAATTCGATCGCTGCAATACAAAACAGGAGGTTTCGAAAACCATGGCAAAAAAGTATAATTTCTACGCCGGACCGGCGATCCTGCCCCAGGAGGTGATGAAGAAGGCCCAGGACGAGCTGCTGGACTTCAACGGCATCGGCCTCTCGATCATGGAGATCAGCCACCGCTCCAAGGACTTCGACGCGGTGATCACCACCGCCGAGGCCAAGATCCGCTCGCTGCTCGGCGTGCCCGAGAACTACACCGTCATGTTCCTGCAGGGCGGCGCCAGCCTGCAGTTCGGCATGCTGCCCATGAACCTGCTCATCGGCAAGAAAGCCGACTACGTGCACACCGGCGAATGGGCCAAGAAGGCCATCAAGGAAGCCAAGCTGTTCGGCCAGGTCAACGTCGCCGCCTCCTCCGAGGACAAGAACTTCAGCTACATCCCCGACAAGTTCAATTTCTCCCCCGACGCCCGGTACGTCCACATCACCTCCAACGAGACCATCGGCGGCGTCCAGTTCTCCAAATTCCCCGAAACCGGGAACGTGCCGCTGGTCATCGACATGTCGTCGGACATCTTCAGCCGCAGCATCGACTTCAAGAACATCGGCATGATCTACGCCGGGGCGCAGAAGAACATCGGCCCCGCCGGCGTCACCCTGGTTATCATGCGCAACGACCTGGTCGAGGCCTGCGCCGACGGCCTGACCACCATGCTCAGCTACAAGACCCACGCCAAGGAAAAATCGCTCTACAATACGCCACCCTGCTTCGCCATCTACATCATCAAGCTGGTCATGGACTGGATCGAGGGGCTGGGCGGCCTGGAAGCGGTCGAAAAGATCAACGAGCAGAAGGCCAGGGCCATCTACGACGCCATCGACCACAGCGGCGGCTACTACCGCGGCACCGCCGCCCCCAAGGACCGCTCGAAGATGAACGTCACCTTCCGCCTGCCCTCGGAGGAACTGGAGGAGAAGTTCATCAACGAGGCCAAGAAGGCCGGCTTCATCGGCCTGAAGGGCCACCGCAGCGTCGGCGGCTGCCGGGCGTCGATCTACAACGCCATGGGGCTGGAAGGGGTCCAGGCCCTGGTGCAGTTCATGGAGAAATTCGCCCGGGACAACAAGTAAGCCGTTCGCTTCGAACCCGGCCAGGACGAAAGCGGTAAAATCCGCTAAGGGAAAAGGTTTTTCCGCTGACAGGTTGACAGGAAGGCAAAAATCTGCTATTCTTTCTCCCGTAATTGGAACGGGAGGTATTTTTTGGCTGAAAAGACGGTTTTTCATATCCTGAATACCTCAAAGAGGGAAAATTCCATCGCTTCCCGCAAAAAAACCGGTCTCCAGGACCCATTACTCCCATGATCCGCGTCCTGGTCACCGCCCCACTTATTGCCGAGACCATCGACCAACTGAACGCCATTCCCGAATTCGAGGTCGACGTGCAACCTGAGCTGGCCGGGCAGCGGCTGATCGAGGAGGTTCGCGGCGTCGACGCGCTCGTATGCGCCGACCCGCAGGCCCTGAGCGAGCAGTTGCTGGCGGCCGCGGACGAGCTCAAGCTGGTCATCCTCTGCGGTGCCGCCGGCAGGACGGCGCCGGAGGCGCTTGACCGGGGAGTCGAGGTACGACGCAGCGACGGCGGTCTATCGACGATCGCATTGCTGAAGGACTTTTTCAATGCCTGAAACATCAACCGCCAAACAACGGAAACGATCATGACAACCATCGTCGGCAACAAGCTCAACTCCGCCAACAAGAAGGTCCTGGACCGCATGAACAAGAAGGACTTCGAGTTCATCCGCCGCGAGGCCCAGATGCAGATCGAGGCCGGCGCCGAGTACATCGAACTCAATGCCCTCTCGCTGCTGCACAACGAGACGCCGTTCCTGCGCGAGATCATCCCCATGCTGGAGAAACTGGGCTCCAAGCTGGTGGTGGTCAGCGAGAACGTCGAGGCGCTGAAACAGGCCCTGCTGATCGCCAGGAACCCCATCATCATCGGCGCCGTGGAATACGACATCGAGAAGATCGACTACCTCATCGACACGGTGATGGCCAAGAACGCCAAGATCATCGCCCTGATCAAGGACAAGCGCAACAACCATTCGAACAGTCCGGAGAAATCGCTCCTGATCGCCCAGAAATACATCGACTACCTGCTGGATCGCGGCATGAAGCGCCAGGACATCCTGCTCGACCCCCTCATCCGCCCCCTGGAGGAGGATTTCAACAGCGGCCGCGTTTTCCTGGACACGCTGGAGCTGTTCAAGCTCGATTTCCCGCAGGTCAAGACCATGGCCAACGTCTCGCTGCTGGCCGAGGGTCTGCCCAAGCGCCAGCTGATCGCCTCGTACTTCGTATCCCTGGCCATCGCCAAGGGGCTGGACTACATCGTCACCAACGTGCTGGACGAGAACTTCATCGAGTCGATCATCACCACCATGTCGATCATCGGTAAGGACCGCAACCTCCAGGCCTACCTGAAGTACTGCCGCAACCACAAGGAAAGCAAGGCGAAAGGGAGCAAGGATGCAGGAACAAAAAATAAAAGAGATCTTAATTGACAGGGACAGCGAGTTCAAGATGCTGTTCGTCAAGCACCAGGAGCTCGAGGAGCAGCTGCAGCGCTCCCTGCAGAACAAGCGCAAGTCCGACGAGGAACGGATCGCGGAAAAGAACCTCAAGAAGGAAAAACTGCGCCTGAAGGACGCGATGCAGAAGCGCATCATCGCCTTCCGCAGGCAGCAGGGCTGACATGGCCGGCAACGACACGTCACTGGCGAAAAAAATGAAGAAGAAAAAGATCAAAAAGGCCAGGATCTCGACGCTGATGAGCATCTCGTTCCTGCCGTCGGTGTTCACCCTGCTCAACCTCTTCCTGGGCTACCAGGCGCTGATCCACATCGTCGGGCCGCGGCCGAATTTCAAGATCGCCATCTACTTCATCACCGCCAGCGTCATCATGGACGGCTTCGACGGCACCATCGCCCGCCTGACCAGGACCGAATCCGATTTCGGCGTGCAGCTCGACTCCCTGGTCGACGCCGTCACCTTCGGCCTGGTCACCTCCATGCTGGCGTTGAAATGGGGCTTCCAGTCCGGGTTCGCCCAGCTGGGCAGCATCATCGCCTTCGTCTTCCTGAGCGCCGGCCTGATCCGCCTGGCCCGCTTCAACGTGTTCAAGGAGGCCCAGGTCGTCCCGGCCAACATCTTCATCGGCCTGCCCATCCCCATCGGCGCCCTGGCCGTCTGCTCGGTGGTGCTGCTCTTCGACGGCCAGCCGCCGCCGCAGCCGAGCCATGTCAGCGTGCCGATCTTCACCTTCTACGTGCTGCTGGTCTCGCTGCTGATGATCTCCAACATCCGCTACCGCACCGTCAAGAAATTCGTCCTGAAGAACAGCCTGAAGACCCTCTTCCTGCTGGCGCTGATCATCGCCTGCCTGGTCATCTTCCCCGACACGACCATCCCCCTGCTCACCTTCGCCTACGTGCTGTCCCCCCTGTTCTTCCTGGCCCTCAACCGCCGCGGGCGCGCCAACGGGACCGTTGCGGCGGAACGGCCGGCCGGGGCTCCGGGCGAGGAAAGCAAGAGCAAGGCCTGAGCGGGCGGATGAACGAAGAGCAATCCCTGTACTCCTATTTCCGGCCGTTCCTGAAACGCTTCCTCCTGGCCATGGGCTTCATGGCCATGGTCGCCCTCTTCACCGGCTTCTTCGCCGTCATCATCCAGCCGGTCATCGACGAGATGGTCATCCAGGGCGGCGGCCAGCCGGCGGGAAGGAGCCAGCTGATCCGCAACCTGATCATGCGCATCCTGGGCATCCGGGAGAAGCAGCTGGTGCTGGTGCTGCCCCAGCTGCTTTTCGTCGCCTTCCTGGGACAGGCCATATTCTCCTTCCTCTCGCTGTACTCGATGAAGACGCTGGGGCTGAAGGTGGTGCGCAACATCCGCGACAAGCTCTACCGCAGCCTGATCTACCAGTCGGTCGACTTCCTGAGCAAGGCGCGCACCGGCGACCTGGTGTCGCGCATTTCCAACGACATCGAGAAGATCAAGATGGCCGTGGCCGAGACCCTGGCCGTCTACATCCGCGAGACGCTGACCCTGGGCTGCCTGCTGGCGGTGATCTTCTACCAGGATTGGGGCATGGCCACCCTGTCGCTGGTGCTGATCCCGGTGGCCGCAGTGCCCCTGCTTTATTTCGGGCGCAAGGTGAAGAAGCGCGGCGTCCAGTCCCAGGAGACCATCGGCGACCTGGGCAACTTCATGAGCGAGTCGGCCATGGGCAACAAGATCGTCAAGGCCTACAACATGGAGGAGTTCGAGATCCAGAAGTTCCGCCAGCTGAACCAGAAGCATTTCCGCATCAACGCCCACATCGCCCTCGCCTACTCGCTGGCGGCGCCGATCATGGACGTCATCGGCGGACTGGTGGCGGCCGGCCTGTTCACCGTGGGCATGCACCGCATCGCCCAGGGCACCCTCTCGCCCGGCCAGTTCACCTCGTTCCTGACGGCACTCTTCCTGATGTACGCCCCGATCAAGCGCCTGACGCTGGCCCACAATGACGTCCAGCAGGGCAAGGCGGGCTGGGAGCGGGTGAAACAGATCATCCTCGCCGCCAACCCCATCCGCGACCGGGCGGCGGCGGCGGAGATCAAGTCCATCCGCGGCGAAGTCGAGTTCAAGAACGTCCATTTCGCCTACCAGCCCCGGGTGCCGGTGCTGAAGAACATCTCCTTCCGGGCCCAGCCCAACGAGATGGTGGCCCTGGTCGGCGCCAGCGGCTCGGGCAAGACCACCATCATGAACCTGCTGCTGCGCTTCTACGAGCCGGAAAGCGGCGAAGTGCTCATCGACGGCCGCGACATCCGCTCCATCACCATGAAATCGCTGCGCGAGCAGATCGGCCTGGTCACCCAGGACGTTTTCCTGTTCAACGACACCATCCTGAACAACATCGCTTACGGCCGCAAGCGCTACAACCTGGACGACGCGCAACGCGCCGCCGCCGTCGCCCGCGCCGACGGCTTCATCGCCGAGCTGCCCCTGGGTTACGACACCGTCGTCGGCGAGCGCGGCATCTTCCTCTCCAACGGCCAGCGCCAGCGCATCTCCATCGCCCGCGCCGTGCTCAAGCAGCCGCAGATCCTCATTTTCGACGAAGCCACCTCCTCCCTGGACTCGGAGTCGGAGAAGCTCATCCAGGAGGCCATGGCCGAGGTGATGAAGTGCCGCACGACCTTCGTCATCGCCCACCGCCTGAGCACCATCATCGAGGCCGACCGCATCCTGGTCATCGAGAACGGCGAGATCAAGGAGAGCGGCGACCACCGCGAGCTGCTCAAGAAGCGCGGCCTGTACTACTCGCTGTACAATTTGCAATTCCCGGAAATGGATATTATAATGTGACCCATGCAGAGCATGACCGGATTCGCCCAGGGGCGCCATACATTTAGGAATTTTTCGCTTTTTGTCCAGTTCAAGTCCTACAACAGCCGCTACCTCGAGACCAGCATCAAGGGCAGCGGCGTCACGCCCGAGGGCGAGAAGTTCCTCCGCGAGCTGATGAAGGGCAAGCTGCACCGGGGCAAGGTCGAGATCGTCCTGGACATGTCCCCGGAAGGGCCCGGCCAGTGGGACATCCGCCTGAACACGCCGCTGCTCGAGGAGGTCATGCGCCGCCTGGAGCCGCTGCGGGGAAAATACGACCTGGGCCAGCCCCTCGACTCGCTGCTCAAGCTGCCGATGATCTTCCGCCTGGACCATGACCCGGAGCGGCTGGGAGCAAGGGAACGGGCGTCCGTGCGCCGGGCCATCGCCGGCGTGTTCGCCGCCTTCCTGGAGAGCCGGCGCCAGGAGGGCCTCGGCATCCGCCGCGACCTGCTCGATGCCCTCGCCCTGATCGCGGTGCAGATCAAGGCCCTGCGCTCCCGGGAAAGGGAAACCGAGCGCGATTCCTTCCAGCGCTACCGCAAGCGGATCGCCCGCCTGCTCAAGGACCTGCCCGTCGACGAGAAACGCATCGCCCAGGAGGCGGCCATCAGCGCCGACAAGTCCTCCATTGCCGAGGAGATCAACCGCCTGCAGACCCACGCCCGCCGCCTGAAGCGCCTGCTGAGCGACCGCGGCCCGGCCACCCTGGGCAAGGAAGCCGACTTTCTCACCCAGGAGATGCAGCGCGAGACCCACACCATCGCCGCCAAGACCGCCAGCATGGAGATCCATCAGCAGATCCTGCTGATCCGCCGCGAGATCGAGAAGATCCGCCAGCAGGTGCAGAACATCGAGTAGGCCGCGTCCATGCGCAACATCATCATCATCTCCGGTCCTTCGGGCTGCGGCAAGTCGACCCTGATCGCCATGCTGCTGGCCGAGTTCCCCGAGCTGCGCTTCTCGGTGTCGCACACGACGCGGCCGCAGCGCCCCAACGAGGTCGACGGCAGGGATTATCACTTCGTCAGCCGGGAGGCTTTCGCCCGCCTGGTCGGGGACGGCCGTTTCGCCGAATGGGCCGAGGTCCACGGCCACAGCTACGGGACAAGCTGGAAGGAGATCCGCGCCAAGTCGGCCGGCGGGCGGACGCTGGTGCTGGACGTCGACGTCCAGGGGGCGCGCAGCATCAAGAGCCGCTTCCCCGAGGCCATGGGGGTCTTCGTGGTCCCGCCGACGCTGGCGGCGCTGAAAAGGCGGCTGCGCTCCCGCCAGCAGCGTCTGGACAGCGAGGCGCGCCGGCGCCTGGGGGCCGCCCTGAAGGAGCTGCGCGCCTACCGCATGTACGATTACGTCATCGTCAACGACGAGCTGGCGTCGGCGCTGTCCGACCTGGGCTGCCTGTACGTCGGTTTCCTGCGGCAGACGGGGCGCAACGGCTCCGAAGTGCGCAAGCTCCTGCGCGGTGCAAGATGAAGCTCATTCTCGGGGTCAGCGGCTCGATCAGCGCCTACAAGGCCGTGGACCTGCTGCGCCTCTTCCAGAAGAACGGCCACGAAACGACGCTGGTCATGACCCGGGCCGCCACGCATTTCGTCGCGCCGCTCACTTTCGCAACCTTCGCTCCCGGCCGCGTGTTCTGCGAGCTGTTCGCCCCCGGCCAGGACCCCCTGCTGCACATCAACCTGGCCAGGGAGAATGACCTGCTGCTGGTGGCGCCCGCCTCGGCCGACATCATCGGCAAGATGGCCAACGGCATCGCCGACGACCTGCTGTCGACGCTGTTCTGCGCCTTCATCCGCCGCGTGGTCGTGGCGCCGGCCATGAACAGCCACATGCTGGACAATCCGGCCGTGGCGGACAACATCGCCCGGCTGCGCGGCCGCGGCGTCGAGATCATCGAGGCGGCGGAGGGGCAGCTGGCCAACCTGGAGAGCGGCCGCGGGCGCCTGCCCGACGCCCGGACCATCTACGACCACTGCCTGAAGCTCGTCCGTGCCTAGCCGCATCCTCATCACCTCAGGTCCCACCATCGAACCGATCGACCCGGTGCGCTTCCTGTCCAACCGCTCCTCGGGCCGGACCGGCTTCCACCTGGCCGCCGAGGCCCGGGAACGCGGCCTGGGCCCGGTCACCTTCATCACCGGCCCGACGGCCTTTCTCCCCGATGATGTCGAGCTCATCCAGGTCGAGAGCGCCCAGGAGATGCGCGCCGCCGTAAACGATCATTTCGGCGCCAGCGACGTGATCATCATGGCCGCGGCCGTCAGCGACTACCGCAGCCTGAAATACTATCCCGAAAAACTGAAGAAGAGCGGCCAGCGCCTGACCCTGGAGCTGGCGAGGAATCCCGATATCCTGCTCGAGCTGGGCCGCGCCAAGCGCCGCGGCCAGACGCTGGTGGGCTTCGCCGCCGAGACCGAGGACATATTCGCCAACGCCCAGAGGAAGCTGGAGGCCAAGAACCTGGACCTGCTGGTCCTGAACGAGATCTCCGCGGAAAACCCCGCCTTCAACTGCGTTGACAACCAGGTCTACCTGGTGCGCGCCGACGGCGTGCGCAAACTGGAAAAAATGAGCAAGGCGCTCGTCGCCGCCCGGGTCTGGGACGAGATCCTCTCCCTGCGCGGGCGAAGCGGTTGAGGGCGAGCCAGCGGCGATGAGCGACCTGCGCTCGATCCTGACCTTCTTCGGCGAAATGGGCGCCGAGTTCCTGCACCTGCCGGTGAACGACCCGCGCGCCGAGCTGGCCGAGCTGAACCGCGAGATCCTGCAGTGCCGCCGCTGCCGGCTGCATGAGACCAAGACCCACTACGTTCCCGGCGAGGGCAGCCAGCACCCGGGGATCCTCTTTGTCGGCGAGGGCCCGGGAGAGACCGAGGATCAGTTCGGCCGCCCCTTCATCGGCCGGGCCGGGCAGCTGCTGGACAAGATCATCCAGAAAATGGGCCTGGGCCGCGAGGACGTGTTCATCGGCAACGTCGTCAAGTGCCGGCCGCCCAACAACCGCGAACCGCTGAAGGACGAGGTGGAGGCCTGCCTGCCCTACCTGCGGCGGCAGATCTCCGTCCTGCGCCCGCAGGTGATCGTCTGCCTGGGCAAGGTGGCCCTGAACAACCTGTTGAACAGCTCCTACAGCATGGGGCGCATCCGCGGCCAGGTGCTGGATTTCGAAGGCACTCCCCTCGTTCCCACTTACCACCCGGCATTCATCCTGCACAAGAAGGACAAGGAAGACATCTCCCGGGCCAAGTGGGAGGTCTGGGAGGACATGCAGAAAGTGCTGGGACTGCTCAGCCACGACCGCCCTTGAAGATCAGCGTCTCCCTCGCCTACAACCTTTTCGAACCGCTGACCTACCGCGCCCCCGACGACGCGGCCATCCGGCCCGGAACGCGCGTGCTGGTGCCGCTGGGACGGCGCCATGCCATGGGCTGGGTCACGGGCCTGGACTCTCCCTATCCGGGCCGGCTGAAAGGCATCCTGGGCATCATCGACGATCCTTTTCTCCCCGGCGCCGACCTGCTGGAGTACGCCCGCCTGGCGGCGGCGGCGTATTTCACCTCCGCCGGCATCTTTCTGGACCATGGCCTGCCTCCCAGCCAGAAGAGCCACAGGAACCTGCGCCTGCGGGACGGCAGCAACGACGCCAAGCTGGCCGACCTGGCGCCGGCGGAGATCGAGCGCCGGGCCGGCGCCGGGCCGCTGCGCCTGTATTTCAAGAAGCCCGCCCAGGCGGCGCCGGCCGCCACTGCGGTGGCAACAGGCGCAGTCCCCCCCCCGCGCTGGCTGCTGGCACAGGATCGCGAGCGGGAATACCGCGAGGCCTGCGAGCGCGTCCTGGGGGAAGGCCGCAGCGTCATCCTGCTGGTCCCGGACAACGCCACCGCCCGCTACTGGCAATCCATTCTCCCCGGGGTCGATCCCTGTCACTCCGAGGTCCGCAACGCCGTTCGCGAGCGCACCTGGAACGAGTACCTCCTGGGGAAATGCGCCATTGTCTGCGGCGGCATCTCCGCCCTGGCCATGCCGCTGGCCGCCGTCGGCCTGCTGATCGTCGACCGCGCCGCCTCGCCCCTCTACGCCCGACCCCAGGGTTCCCCCTTCCACCTGGACCACCTCGCCGGGCTGCGGGCCCGCGCCGGCGGCATGCCGCTGCTCTGCGGCTCCCATTCCCACACCTGCGCCTCCTGGGAGCGACGGGCGGAGATCGTCCTCGATGACCAACGGCCGGCGCCGGGGCCGGCCCATCAGGTCCACGCCCTGAAAGGACGGGAACGCGGCATCCCCCCGGCGCTCCTGGACATGGCCCGGCAAAATGCCCAGGCCGGCCGGAAAACCCTGATCCTGGTCAACCGCATCCTGCCGGCGCTGCACTTCTACTGCGCCGACTGCGGCCGCGTGGCCGCCTGCCCGCGCTGCGGCGGCGCCCTCCAGGCCGGCGATGACGGGCGGGTGCTGTGCCGCCGCTGCGCTTTCCGCGACGACGCCCCCGGCAACTGCCGCCGCTGCGGCCGGCCCCTGGAAGCGCTGCACGACATCAGCATCGAATCCCTGGCCCGGGCCCTGGAGCGCGGCTGCGGCGAGGAAGCGGTGCTGACCCTGACCGCTGCCGATCTGAAGGATGGGCAGGCTGCCCTGGGCCAGGCGCGCGAACGCCCGCTGGTCATCGCCACCCTGGCCGCGCTCAACCCGTTCTTTCACGGGCTTTTCGCCGCCGTGGTCTGGATCAAGCCCGAGTCCTTCTTTTCCATGGAGGAATTCAACGCCGCCGAGATGATCCACGCCTGCGGCGCCGAGATCGCTTCCCTGCTCGGAGCCGGCGGCGAACTGCACGTCTTCTCGGTCTTCCATTTTCACTACGCCCTGCAGTACCTGATGGACGAGGATAAGTTCTTCGAGCGCGAGCTCAAGTACCGCCGCTGGTTCCTGCTGCCGCCGTTCAGCGGCGTCTACGAGCTGGAGCTGCGCGCCGACCGCCTGCGCTCCCTGGGCGCGGCCATGCGCGAGCTGTACGGCCGCTGCCGCGACAGCCTGAACGTGCGCCGCATTTACCTGCTGTCGCGCCAGAGGCAGCGCGGCAGCTTCCGCGGCGTTCTGGAGCTTCACGCCGACGCCGAAGCGATCGCCGCCGCCGGCCTGCACCGCGTACGCCGCAGCGTGCTCAGGCGCACGGCCGGCTGAGAGGAAACCCTGGAGCGTTATTCCGCGTATAACCGATTTCCGCATCCGTGCGGCCGGACCGGCAACGGCAAAAAGGAGTCTTCATGAGCGAATGGGCATTGTCATTGCACGACCTGGTCAAGGATTTCGACGGCAAGCGCGCCGTCGACCACATCAGCTTCACGGTCAAGAGGGGGGAGATCCTCGGATTGCTGGGCCCGAACGGCGCCGGCAAGACCACGACCATCCGCATGGTCATGGACATCATCGCCCCGGACGCCGGCCGCGTCGAGATCCTGGGCGAGGGCCTCAGCGAGAAAGTGAAGGACCGCATCGGCTTCCTGCCCGAGGAGCGCGGCCTGTACCGCAAGCTGAAGGTGATGGACACCCTGCTCTTCTTCGGCGAGCTGAAGGGCATGAAGGCCGCCGCCGCGCGCGAGCGCGGCCGCCGGCTGCTGGAGCAGTTTCAGCTCGCCGGCTACGAGGAAAAGAAGGTGGAGGAGCTCTCCAAGGGCATGGCCCAGAAGCTCCAGTTCATCACCACCATCCTGCACGATCCCGAGCTGCTCATCCTGGACGAGCCCTTCTCCGGCCTCGACCCCCTGAACATCGAGCTGATCCAGGGGATCATCCTGGAGCGCAGGCGCAAGGGAACGACGATCATCTATTCCACCCACCTGATGGAGTACGCCGAAAAAACCGTCGACTCGCTGGTGATGATCGACCAGGGACGCAAGGTCCTCGACGGGACGCTGGCGGCGGTCAAGGCCGAGTACGGCCGGAAGTTCATCCGCCTGCAGTACGAGGGGGATGCCCGCTTCGTGGCCGGCCTGCCCTACGTCCGTTCAAGCCGCGACTCGGGCCGCGAGATGGAGATCGAGCTGGAGGACCTGTCCAAGCGCGAGCAGCTGCTGCGCGACCTGCTGGGCAGGGTGACCGTCAACGGTTTCCAGCTCAGCGAGCCGTCGCTGCAGAACATATTCATCCGCAAGGTCCGGGAAGGAGCGGGAGCATGAACAAACTATTCGCCGTCATCAAGAAGGAATACAAGACCATCGTCAAGAAGAAGTCGTTCATCATCATGACCATCCTGACCCCGGTGCTGATGGCCGGCATGATGGTCGTGCCCGTGCTGCTGATGAAGGTCGACCGCAGCGACAAGAAGATCGCCGTCGCCGATTACGCCGGCGGCTACATCCAGGCGCTGAGCGCCGGACCGGCGAAGAAAGGCGCGAAGCCGAAGGGCAAGCTCGACATGGACGCCATGAACGAGATGCCGGAATTGCCCGGCCGCATCTCATTTCACCCGGTGCAGCTGGGCGGCCGCGATGCCGCCGGGCTGCTGCGCGAGTACGAGCAGAAGGTCCTGAAAAAGGAGATCGACGGGCTGCTGCTCATCCCCGCCGACGTCAAGTCCCGGCGCCAGGTCTCCTATTACTCGACGTCCATCTCCGACTTCACCACCCTCAACTTCATCGAGTCCACCCTGCGCACCGCCATCTCCAGGCAGCTGCTGCTGGAGCGGCAGATCGACCCCGCCGTCGTGGACGAGGCCACCCGCGAGATCTCCATGGAGACCTTCAAGGTCAAGAAGGAGGGGACGACCAAGTCCGACTCGGGCATGGACTACATGATGTCGCTGTTCATGATCATCATCCTGTTCATGATCCTGATCAACTACGGCCAGATCATCATGCGCGGGGTCCTCGAGGAGAAGACCAGCCGCATCTCGGAGCTGCTGATCTCCTCGGCGCGCGCGACGCACATCTTCTACGGCAAGCTGCTGGGCATCGGCCTGGCCGGGTTGACCCAGGTCGCCCTGTGGATCCTGCTGGCGGTCATCCTGGTGTCGCGCTTCTCGGGCATGGTCGATGCCGCCATCCTCTCCTTCCTGACCCCCGAGATCGCCTTTTATTTCGTCATCTTCTTCATCCTCGGTTTTTTCATCTACGCCATTCCCTACGCCTTCATCGGCGCCGCGGTGAACACCGACCAGGAGGCGCAGCAGTTCGCCTCGGTGCTGTCGGTGCTGATCATCGTCCCCTACATTCTCGGCATTTCGGCCCTGCAGAACCCGAATTCCACCCTGACCCTGGTGGCGTCGCTCTTCCCGCTCTTCACCCCGATACTGATGTTCATGCGCATCACCACCGCCGTGCCGCCGCTGTGGCAGATCCTGGCCTCGATCGGGCTCTGCGTGCTGACCATCTGGGGCCTGGCCTGGCTGGGGGCGAAGATCTTCCGCGTGGGCATGCTGATGTACGGCAAGAAGCCGTCGCTGGGCGAGATGCTGCGCTGGGTGCGGTACAAATAACGAGCCTCAGTGACAAGTAACGAGTGACAAGTGACGAGGAACAGCCCCCGGAAGTGATTTCTTGATCGTTTCCCCGCCCGCCGCAATCCACCGCTCGAATTGTTGACTCGTCCTGAACTTGTCACTTGTCACTTGTCACTCGTCACTGGAGATCGTCGAAGCTCTACTCGCTGAGCTTGTAGGACAGCGCCTCTTTCAGTTCGAAGAAATCGCTGCCGCGGGGAACGTTGCGCAGGCGCGTGAGCAGTGTCTGCGGGTCGATCAGCTGCTCGAAAGGCACGCCGACGATGGAGAAGTTGTCCGACACCGACACCATGCAGTCGAACTGTCTGTTCTTGTACAGCTTGTAGGCGCCGAAGCCGAGCATGCTGGCCAGCACCACGTCGAAGCTGATGGGCAGGGCGTTGCGCGTCTCGTAGCCGACCTGCTTGTAGATGATCTTCTTTTTGCGGCCGGTGCGCTCCCGGTAAAGCCTCTCGGAGGCGTCGCGCAGCACCCGGCCCACCTCGGCCGCCCCCAGGATGACGTTGCCGTGGCGGTCCGTCTCGGTCGGCCGGTACTTGTCCGGAAGCCGGTCGGCCAGCCCCTCGGCCACGCAGATGACGCCGTAATACTTGTCGTTCTTTTCGCGCAGCAGCATGGTGTCGACGATGCGGGCGGCCAGGCGGTCGATGTCGAGGACCTCGTCGTCGATGTCCTCGCCTGAAATCATCATCACCGCCTCTCCGGCGATGCCGGCGGCATAGGTCAGCCAGCCGGCCTTGCGCCCCATCAGCTCGACGATGAAGTACGACCCGGTGCTCTCGGCGTCGGCCTTGAGATTCAGCAGCGCCTCCTGGCCCGCCTGCACGCTGCTCCAGTAGCCGAAGGTCCAGGCGATGCCGAAGTAGTCGTTGTCGATGGTCTTGGGGATATGGATCACCGGCAGCCCCAGGCGGCAGAGGAAGTTGGCGGTCTTGAGCGTATCGTCGCCGCCGATGGTGATCAGGCAGCCGACGTCGAGGCTGTCCAGCGCCTCGAGGATGTGGCGCAGCCGCCGGCTCTTCTCGGGATCATCCAGGTCCTGCGGCGACTGGATCAGGCGGCCGGGATTGGCCCGCGATGTCTTCAGGAAAACCCCGCGGCGGTTGCGGATGCGCGATATGCTGGCGTCCAGGACCTGGTAATGGACATTGGGTGACAGGCAATAGCGGTTCCTCCTGTCGAAATCCTCCAGGAACTCGAAGCCGAAAAAGAAGCCGATGATCGGCACCTTGGCGTTGATGAAATTGAGGGCCACCGAGGAGATGACGGCGTTGGCCGACGGCGCCGGCCCGCCGGAGAACAGGATGGCCGCTTTCTTGTGGTTCTTGAAATCGAACATGCCCCTGATGGTATGCGATTTCCCCCCGGCTGTCAAGACGGCCGCCCCGGCCCCGGCCGGCTTTTCTTCGCCCGGGAAAAGGTGTATAGTTCCGCCATGAACGAATTCAACGACGACCAGAACTGCTTCGTCTGCGGCAAAAAGAACACGGCCGGGCTGCAGCTGGAGTTCGCGCGCAACCCCGAGACCGGCGACACCGAGGCCCGGGTGGCCTTCCCGGTCCAGTTCCAGGGCTGGCGCAGCACGGTCCACGGCGGGCTGCTGGCCACCGTCCTCGACGAGACGATGATCAAGGCCGCGGCCGATGGGGGTCACAAGTGCGTCACCGCCGAGATCACCGTCAAGTACAGGAAGCCGGCCATGACCGGCGACTCCTGCCGGGTTTCGGCACGGACGCTGGAAACGCGCGGCCGCATCGTCTTCGCCGAGGGGCGCATCTGCGACGCGCAGGGCCAGGTGCTGGCGCAGGCGACGGGGAAGCTGTTCAAGGTATAACGGGCTTCAGTGATGCGTAATGAGTGATACGTGATGAGAACGGAAGTTCATAACAATGCCTTATGGCATTGTTCTTCTCTCATTACGCATCACTCATCACTCATCACTTATTGCTGATAATCAGCTGGAAGATCTCCTGCGGCGTGATCCGGCGCAGGCAATCGACATGATCGCAACTGGGGAACACGCCGTCACGGTAGCAGGGAGAGCAAGCCATCCCCTCCCCTTTCCAGACGGCGACGCTGCCCTCGTTCAAGGGTTTTTTTTCGCCGGGATGGGTGGGGCCGAAGACGGAGATGACGCGGGCGCCCACGGCGGCGGCCAGGTGCATCAGGCCCGAATCGTTGCAGACGACCCAGCGCGAATGCTTAAGGATCGCCGCCGCCTCCGCAAGCGTGGTGCGGTCGGTGAGGTCCACGACCGCCGGCTGCGCCTCCTTGATGCGGGAGGCGATGCCCGCGTCTCCGCCGCTCCCCAGCAGCAGCACCCGGTAATTCGCCGCCAGCAGCAGGCCGGCCAAAGCGGCGAAGCGGTCCACCGGCCAGCGCCGGCTTTCCATCTCCTCCTTGACGTTGGCCGCCCCGCCCGGAACCAGGACGACGGCGTCGCCCGGGCCCTGCGGGGCGAGGAATTTGTCCCGGGCGGCGGCCAGGGCGCTCTCCGTGACGGGAAAGACCATCTTGAAGTCCAGGCAGACGATGCCCAGGGGCTTGAGCAGGTCGCAATAATGGAAAATATGGTGCTTGATCCCCTCGACGGGCACGACGTCGGTCAGCAGCCAGGGGCGGCGGCCGTCGCGGCGGAAGCCGATGCGACGCCGGCAGCCGGCGAGGAACAGGATGACGGCGAAGCGGCGGTCGCGGTGGAAGTTGAAGCCGACGTCGTAGCGCTCCCGGCGCAGGCGCCAGGACGCCTTCAGCGCCTCGGCCGCCCTGGCCAGCGGACCGCCGCGGAAGAGGCGCAGGTCGTCGAGATAGAATACCCGGTCCACGTCGGGGTTGCCGCCGGCGACGGGGGCGATGGAGCGCCCGGCCAGGACATGAACGGCCGCCACCTGCGGCGCCTGCTTCAGGGCGCGCAGGGCGGGCGTCGCCATCAGGAAGTCGCCGAGGGCGGCGACCTTAATCACCAGGATCTTCACTTGCCTTCCCGCGCCAGTGATCGAGCAGGTCGAGCAGGGTCCGCTCGAAGGGAATCTCCGGGGCCAGGCCGAAACGCCGGCGCATCCGCGTCGCATCGCCGCTGAGCACCGGGTTGTCCAGCGGGCGGAAACGGGCCGGGTCGACCTCGACGCGGATGGCCACGCGCGCCTGGGCCAGCAGGATGTCCAGGATGCTGCGGATGGCGTAGGTCCGGCCCGAGCAGACGTTGAACACCTCACCCGCCTCGGCGCCGGCGGCGATAACCTGCAGGAAGCGGGCCACGTCGCGCACGTCGGAAAAATCGCGCCTCGCGTCCAGGTTGCCGACGCGGATGACCGGCGGCATCTCGCCGCGCTCGATGCGGGCGACCTGGCTGGCGAAATCGGAAGCCACGAATTTGCGGTCCTGGCCGGGACCGGTGAAGTTGAAGGCGCGGACCGTGAAGGCCTTCATGCCGAACACCCGCCCGTACAGCTGGCCGAGCATCTCCATGGCCGTCTTGGAGAGGGCGTAGGGATTCTGGGGGGCGATCGGGCTCGTTTCGCTGAACGGCGCGCCGCCCGTCGGCTGGTACACTTCGGCCGAGCTCATCAGCAGCAGGCGCGAGTCGGGCGCCGACGCCTGCAGCGCCTCCAGCAGGTTGGAGGTGCCCATGAAATTGACGTCGTAGGTCAGCTCGGGGTTCTTCCAGGCGAAGCCGACGTTGGCCACCGCCGCCAGGTGGAAGGTCACGTCGGGACGGATGATCTCCAGCATCTGGGCGATGTCGTCGCGGCGGCGAATATCCACCTGGAACACTTCAACGTCGGGATAGGTGAAGCCGGGAACCTCGGTAATGCCGAAGATTTTGTTCCTTTCCTCGGCCAGCAGCCGCTTCAGCAGGTGCGACGCCAGGAATCCCGAGCAGCCGGTGACCAGTATCCTACTCATAGTTCTTTTGCAGGTGGCTTACGTAGGCCTTCCTGGCGATCAGCTTCCGCCACCACTCCTCGTGCTCCCGGTACCACGCCACCGTGCTCCGCAGCCCCGTGGCGAAGTCGATCCGCGGCTCCCAGCCCAGGGCGCGCATTTTCCCCGAGTCGAGGGCGTAGCGGAAATCGTGCCCCTTGCGGTCAACGACCCGCTGCACCAGCGATTCCGGCTTGCCCAGCAGCGACAGGATGGCCAGGGTCACCTCGAGGTTGCTGCGTTCCTGGCCGGCGCCCAGGTTGTAGGCCTGGCCAGGCTCGCCCTTTTCGATCAGGGCCAGGATGCCGCCGACCGTGTCCTCGACATGGAGCCAGTCGCGGCAATTGGCGCCATCGCCGTAGAGCGGCAGGGGCTGGTCCTGCAGCGCCCGGGTGACGAAAAACGGGATCAGCTTCTCCGGGTACTGGTAGGGGCCGTAATTGTTGGCCGGGCGGGCGATCACCACCGGCAGCCCGTAGGTCTTGAAATAGGAATAGGCCAGGCGGTCGCCGCCGGCCTTGGATGCCGAGTAGGGCGAAGAGGGATTCAACGGGCTCTCCTCGCTGAAGCGGCCCCGGGCAATGCTGCCGTAAACCTCGTCGGTGGAGACGTGGACAAAAAGCCTGGCGCGAGCAGAGCGCTTCATCGCCTCCAGCAGGACGAAAACGCCGTAGACGTCGGTGAGGATGAAGTCGCCGGGGTCATGGATCGAGCGGTCGACATGGGTTTCGGCGGCGAAGTTGACCACGACGTCGGCGCCGGCGATCGCCTCGCCAACGAGTTTCGGGTCCTGGATATCGCCCTGGACGAAAGAATAACGCCCCTGAACCCCTTCCAGGTTCTCCAGGTTGCCGGCATAGGTCAGCTTGTCGTAGTTGAGCAGCTCGACCTCCGGGAAACTCTCGTGGACGATGCGGATGAAATTGCTGCCGATGAAGCCGGCGCCGCCGGTGACCATGATCTTGCTGACGTCCCGCCCGCCTGCTTTCATTGCTTGCCTCCGAAGAAATCGCCGACCATGCCCAGGTTGCCCAGGGAAACGCCGAAACGGAACTGCGGGTACGACTCGCCCAGCCAGGAGAATATCTTGAACTCGGCATTGAAGAACAGGCACTGGTAATCGAAGCCGGCGTTCAGCGAGCCGTGCAGCAGGCGATTCTCGGTGAAATCGTAGTCCAGCCTGGACTCCAGCTTGAGGGGAAACCCCTGCCGGTCGAAATGAACGCCGGCACCGAGCACGCTGCGGTTCAGGTCGAACTTCTTGGCCTGGTAGGGATTGCGATAGATGCTGTAGGAGAACGAGCCGGTCAGCGGCGATCCCGGGCGGTTGTACGAGGCGCGCAGGTTCAGCAGCGTCAGGTCGCGCACGTAGTAATTGTATTCCAGCACGGCATCGAACAGCACGCTGCCGCCGGGCCGGAAGCGCAGCTGCTGGCTGAGCTTGGAGAAGCGCGGGTACTCGCCGTCGATCTTCAGGTTGTAATTGGCCTCGGCCGGGTCGAAATAGTACTGCTGCGAGACGGAATAAGCGAGAAGCTCGCCGGGAGACGCCTCGCCGTCGCCGCTGCGGGAGAGCAGGCGCGTCGTCAGCTTGAACCCGGCGTAGGAAAACGAGGGGAAATCGGAGCGGTCGACCTTGACCACGCGCTCGCGGTTGGCGACCTCGGTGGCATAGCGCACGGTGAACTCGGGCTCGATGACGTGCTTCAGCCGCCGCTTGCCGCTGCCGAAGATGCGGCTGAACACCGGTCCCTGCAGGACGAGCGCCGCCGTGTGGTAGTTCACGTAAATGGGCTCGTCGAGGATCTCGCCGGTTTCGGCGTCGAGGCTTTTGGCGTAGAAGGAATTCCGCGAACGCAGGTCCAGTGAGCCGCTCAACCAGGGCAGCTGGAGCAGCGGCAGCTGGTAGGCGGGGGTCAGGGTCAGGCGCTGGCTGAACAGCCCGGTGGAGTACTCGGGATCCTCCTCGAAGCTGCGGCCGCTGCGCCGCGTCCTCAGGAAATTGGCGGCCAGGGAGAAATAGCCGGGCAGTTTTCCCAGCTTCTGCTGGTTCAGGTTCAACGCCAGCGACGGCAGGTGTTCCACGACCAGGGAGCTGTTCCTGGTCACGTAGTAGGTCTCGCGGCGCGAGGCGCTGAACGACGCCTGGACATTGGCGAACGACGAGGTCAGTGACAGCTCCGTCTGGAAATTGGCCGATTTGACCATGTCGAAGCTGCTGTCCAGGAGGCGCAGGAAGTCGGGGCGGCTTTGCAGGTCGGCATTCAGCCTCAGCTTCGTGTTCAGCAGGGGCAGGGACTGCTGGTGCTCGGCCTCCAGGAAATAATCGTCGTCGCCGCCGCTGTAGACCCCGTTGTCCTTGCGGTACCTGAAATAATAGAAGCGGGCGCTGCCCCGGGCGTTGCGCAGGAGGTAGCGCACCTCGTCGCTGGCCCCCACGCCCAGCTTGGAGAAATAGTCGAGTCCGAGGGTCATGTCGATATTGGGGCGGATGGCCCAGAAGAATGCGTTCTGCAGGAAAAAGCCGCGCAGGCCGGAGTGGCCGATGCCGGGAAAGAGAAGGCCGGTGGCCCGGCCGTCCTTGTGCAGCGGGTAGCGCAGGTAGGGCAGGTAAAAGAGCGGGACGTTCTTGACGCGCAGCAGGGCGCCGTGCATCTCGATGTACTTCTCCTTCTTGATCCGGCCCTTGCGGCTGCTGATGCGCCAGCGGGGAAAAACCTGGGCGCAGGAGGTGAAATCGAGGCGCCGGAAGGCCAGGGTCTCGCGGTCGGTCTGCTCCAGGCGGTCGCTGTGGAAGCGGACGACCGGGCTGGCCATGCCCTCGGCGTCCAGCATCTCGCCCTGCTGGGTCCTCAGGTTGAACATGAGCTTCTCGCCGCTGAGGACCATGTCCCTGGCCGCCATGGTCACCCGCCCCTCCGCGAACAACTCGCGGGTCTTGAGGTTGAAATCGATGGCGTCGGCGTAGATGACGTAGTCCTGCCAGAAAACCTCCACGTGCCCGGCGGCGCGCAGGGCGTCCTCGCCAATGGTCTTTTGATCGGCGTAAACGACCGGGTCCTGATGCGGCGCCTGCGCCGGCAGGATCCCGCCGGGGGCCAGGAGCAGCAGGAGCAGCAGGAAGCGTGAAGACGTGGGTTTCATGTAAGGTTAGAATGTAGCATTTTTTGCCTGCCTAAGCAACCCGACCGGGCTTTTCAGCGGAGGACCGGTGAATCCCCGCTCTTTTTATGCTATCATTCCGGCATGAACAATTCAAAGCGCTTGCTGGCAATGATGATCCTTGTGGGAGCCTTCGCCGCCTGCTCCATCCACGTCCCCTGGGGATTGATGGACGACTACGACGGCGTGCGCGTGGTCATGCGCGTCACTCCGGACGACGCCGACGTCCTGCTCAACGGCCGCTTCATCGGCACCGCCTACGAATTCGCCTCCGCCGCCGTCGCCCTGCGCCTGGCGTCGAGGGAGAACGAGCTGGTGTTCCGCAAGCAGGGCTTCCGCGAGCAGGTGGTGGACCTCAGCGACTATTCCTCGCGGCGCATTACGGTGAGGGTCGAGCTGAGACCGGCCGAGCCCGGCTCCCCGGCCCAACCGGCCGCAGCCGGCGAAACCGACCCGGCCTATGTAGCCAAGAGCGAACCGCTGCCCCCGCTGCCTGCCGAAAAGCCCGCCCCGGCAACGGAAGGCTTCCTGACCGAAGTGGCGCTGACCGTGACCCCGGAGGAGACGGCCGTCTACATCGACGACCGCTTCCAGGGCCTGGCGCCGGCGACCGGCAAGGTGATGTTCCTGCGCCTGCCCCCCGGAAAATACGCCTTCACCGCCTTCAAGCCGGGATTTGCGCCCCTGATCAGGGAGATCACCATTCCCAGGCAGGAAAAGTTCGACCTGGAGATCGCCCTCAAGAAGTAGGCTTCCGCTCCGGCCTGGGAATTCGGGGTTTCGCGCCGCGCTGCTGAAGCTGGCCACTCACCCGGACGGCATCCGGGAAAGGTACTGGCCCAGTCTTCAGAACGCTATTTCCTGAGAGAAATCGGGTGCGCCGCTCCCTATTTCAGCATCGGCATGATGAACAGGGCATACAAGGCGAAGAAAAGCATGCCCAGCAGCGGCCGCATGAAGCCCCGGCGCAGCTTGCGTACGTCGCCGGCGGGGATCTCCGCAGCGAACAATTTCTGTTTCTCGGCAGTGACGATCAGCGCCAGCAGGCCCGATACGTAAGCAAAAGCAGCCACCAGGTAGACCAGCAAAGCCAGCGGATTGCTCGGATAGCGGCCGATCAGGTGGGCGCAGAACGGCACGAAAGCCGCCCAGGCCAGCAGCCAGACATGGATGGCCACGACCGTCTTGCTGATCCGGGTCAACTTGGCATACAGCGTGTTATGGCCGATCCAAAAGCCGCTCAGTATGAAAAAACTGATGATGTAGCTCAGAAAGGTACGCCAGTGGTGCAGCAGCGCCTGGCCCAACTCGTGGGCTGAGCGGCGGTCGCCGATCTCCGGGAGCTTCAGCTCGAGGACCAGGATGGTCAGGGCGATGGCGAAGACGCCGTCGAACAGGAATTCCAGCCTGCCCTTGCTGACCTCGGTCTTGAAAGATGATTGCGCTTTTGTAGCCATAACCTGCTCCTTCGCGTTCTGATAACGCAAGAAAATCGAGATGGCGCGAAGGCACATGATAGCAATCGGGCTCGTGATTGTCAAAATCAGACCCCGGCGGATGATCGCCGAGCCCTGCCTTGACAAGGAGGACGGGGTTCATTATAAAGATGGCAATATGACGGGGAATTTTTCGTTGCCCGCCCGCAGCAAACTGCCCATGACCTTCGCGGTCTTCTTCTTCGCCGCCTGGGGAACCCTGTCCGCCGCCAGGGGCGGTGAACTGAAAAAAGAATACGAGCGCTGGGTGCGCCGTTCGTGGACCACCGCGGACGGATTGCCGCAGAACACCGTCTACGCGCTGACCCAGGGCGCCGACGGCTGCATGTGGATCGGCAGCGAAGGCGGCCTGGCCCGTTTTGACGGCGCCGAATTCAAGATCTTCAGGAGAAGGTTCACGCCAGGCCTGGCCAGCGACTCGATCACGTCGCTGTCCGCCGGCCGCGACGGCTCGCTGTGGATCGGCACGTTCGGAGGCGGGCTGGTGCGCCGGCGGAACGGAGAGTTCACCCGGATAGAGGGCGCGATCAGTGACCGCATCTGGTCGCTCCGCCATGACAGCGAAGGGGTGCTCTGGATCATAGCGCCAGGGAACGGGCTCTATTGTCTCGAGCCGGGAAGGTCCCCCGCTCTGGCTGTCATTGACGACCTGCCCGACGAACAGGTCACCGCCGTCGCCGGCAGCATGGAGCGCACGCTCTGGATCGGGACGCGCAACGGGCTCGCGGCCATCCGCGGCGGCCGGCAAACGGTCTTCAACTCGCAGGCGGGTCTTGCCGGCGACCACGTCTATTGCCTGTTCATCGACAGCCGCGGCAGCCTCTGGTCAGGGACCACGACGGGGCTCAGCCGCATCGACGCCCGGGGGGTTCGCAGCTTCTCCACCTCCGACGGTCTGGCCGACGGCCTCGTTCGCGCCATCAGCGAGGATGCCCTGGGACGGATGTGGATCGGCACCGACAGTGGGGTGACCATCCTGGACTGCGGGGAAAAACCGGTCTGCGCCACACCGGCAGGCCTGGCCGGCGATGCGGTGATGGCCATTTGCCGCGACCGCGAGAACGGCATGTGGATCGGCACCGCCGCCGGCGGGCTGAACTACTGGAGACGCAACGAGGTGCTCGTCCATGGGCCGGAGGACGGCTTGTCGGGAGAGCAGGTCACGGCGATCTGCGCTGACGGCGAGGGACGCCTCTGGGTCGGTACCCGCGGCCAGGGACTCAACCGGCGTGAAAACGGGAAATGGCGCTTCTATTCCGGCCGCGACGGCCTGGCCGGCGGCTTCATCACCTCCCTGCTGGCGGATTCCCGGGGCAGGCTCTGGATCGGCTCGCTGGACGCCGGATTGCAGGTCATGGACCAGGGGAAATTCATCCCCGGCGATCCTCGGGGGCCAGCCTCAGGCCGGCCCGTGCTCTCGCTTTTTTTTGACGGGCAAGACGGCCTGTGGGCGGGGAGCGACGGCTACGGAATCGATGCCTGGCGGGGCGGCCGCTGGCGCCGCCATGGTCCGGCAGGCGGGCTGAAGGGAAGCGTGATCACCTCCCTCGCCCAGGACCGGCAGGGAAACCTCTGGGCCGGCAGCGCGGACAACGGCCTGCACGCCTTGCAGGGGACGGCCTGGCGCCGCTATACGACCGCCGACGGGCTGCCCGGGAACACCGTCTACGCCATTCATGCCGATGAGAAAGGCGCCGTCTGGCTGGGCACCGACGGCGGGCTGGGCTTGTACAGCCAGGGGCGGTTCTTCCGCTTCCGCGCGGGAGCGAGGCCGCTGAACGAGGCCGTCCTGTCCATCATCGAGGATGCGGCGGGGCGGCTCTGGATGAGCTCGCTGACGGGCATCTTCAGCGTGCGGCGCTCGGAATTGGAGGCAGCCGCCCCCCGGGCGGGGCGCGACGCCCACTGCCGGGTCTTCGGCGAGATGTCGGGGCTGAAGAGCACGGTCTGCGCGGGCGGATTCCAGCCGGCCGGCTGCCGCGACCCTGCCGGCAGGCTGTGGTTCCCTACCCAGAAAGGGCTGGTTGAGATCGACCCGCAGGGGCTGGAAGCGCCGCCGCCGCCGCTCCCCCGGATCAGCAGATTTCAAGCCAACGGCATGACCGTCCCGCTGGCGGGGAACGGCCGCCTGCCTGCCGGGAGCGGACGCCTCGATTTTCAATACGCGGCGCCGGCATTCTCCGACCCGCAGCAGGTCGAGTTCTCCAGCCGCCTGCAGGGGTTTGAAGACGACTGGAGCGCACCCGGAAGGGAGCGCCTGCGTAGCTTCAGCGGGATCCCTGCCGGGAGCTACGCCTTCCGCCTCCGGGCCCGGGGCCGGGACGGAACCTGGAGCGACAGCGAGGCCGTCTTGCGTTTCTCGGTCGCGGAGCATTTCCACCGCACCGCCGGCTTCCGTCTCCTGCTGCTGGCCGCCGCCGGCTCGGCCCTCCTGGGACTGCTTCTCTATCGCCGGAAAAGGGCCCGCCGGCGCCGGGAGGACAAGTACAGGTCTTCAGCACTGAGCGCCGGCAGGATCGCGGAACACGCCGCGCGGCTCGAGCGCATCATGGAAGAGGACAAGCCCTATCTCGATCCCGACCTGACCCTGGCCAAGCTGGCCGCTGCGATGGAAATGCCGGCCAGGCACCTCTCCCAGGTCATCAATGAGCACTTCGGGCTGAATTTCAACGACCACGTCAACCGCCTGCGCGTCGAGGAGGCCAAGCGCCTGCTTCTCGACCCGGCCGCCAGGGAGTTCAAGCTGCTGCGCATCGCCTTCGAGTCGGGGTTCAACTCCAAGTCGGTCTTCAACGCCGCGTTCAGGAAGCACGCCGGCGCCAGCCCCTCCGAGTTCCGCCGCCTTCTGGGCGGCGGCTGACCCCTCCGGCCCGACCCGGGGAAAAAGAGTCCGGAATCATGATCCCGGACTCCCCCGCCCCCTGGACAGCGCATTACGTTCATGGCTCATCAAAGAGGAGGTGAACCATGTTCGAGACCATCTTCAGCTCCGGCGGGCCGCGCCGGGGCCGAGCGCGCAAGGCGCTGACCCTGGCCGTCTCCCTGGTTTTCCATGCCGTCTCGGTTGTGGCCGTCATCGTCGTGCCGCTGCTGCGCGCCGAGGCGAAGCTGCCCGGGTTCGCGGTCATCGATGCCGCCCTGGTTTCGCCGCCGATTCTGCCCGGCATACCGCCTGCGGGCCGTCCCCGGGGCACTGAGGGCGGACCCGGGACTCCCGGGGAAGAGCCCAGGAAGCCGCGGCCCCGTGGTGAAATCGGTTTCACTGTCCCCTCGGAGATCACAAAGAGCACGGAAGAGGACTTGACTTCGGCTCTTGCGAACATCGGAGGCGGGTTCGGCGTCGACGGCGGAATCGACCTAAATGAGGGCGGGAACACCGAGTGGGAGATCGGCAGGGAGTTCATTCCCGAAGCCGTCATTCCGGACAAGGCGGCGGTCATCCACGTCACTCCCCCCAGGCTGGCCAGGAGAGTGAGCCCCGCTTATCCGCCCGAGGCCATCTCGGCCCGGGTGGCGGGCCTGGTCGTGATCGAGGCCATGACCGACATCTACGGCAAGGTCAAGGAAACGCGCGTGATCAGCGGCCACCCGCTGCTCAATGCCGCCGCCCTGGTGGCCGTCCGCGAATGGGTGTACGAGCCCTACCTGGTCAACGGCATCCCCCATGCCGTGCGCTTCACCGTCACCGTTAATTTCACCCTGGAAAAACGCTGAAAGAAAAGGCCCCCCGAGCGGGGGGCCGCCCTATTCTCAGCAGTTTATTTCAGCGGGCGAAACGGTCGATGAGCCGCTGCAGCAGGTCGCCGTACTTGACGATCAGCCCGGCGAACACCACCGAGACCATCGACATCAGCTTGATCAGGATGTTCAGCGAGGGGCCCGACGTGTCCTTGAAGGGGTCGCCGACGGTGTCGCCGATGACGGCGGCGCCGTGGTTGGGGTTGCGGCTGCCGTCGGGAAGCCTCTTGCCGCCCAGGTTCCCCTCCTCGATGTACTTCTTGGCGTTGTCCCAGCTGCCGCCGGAGTTGTTCAGGAAAACGGCGACCACGAAGCCGGTGGTCAGGCCGCCCGCCAGCAGGCCGATGACGCCGGCCACGCCGAACAGCAGCCCCATGACCACCGGGACGAAGATGGCGGTCAGCGCCGGCACCACCATCTCGTGCTGGGCGGCGCGGGTGCTGATCTCGACGCAGCGGCCGTAATCGGGCTCGCACGTGCCCTCCATGATGCCGGCGATCTCGCGGAACTGGCGGCGCACTTCCTCGACCATCCTGCCGGCGGCGCGGCCGACCGACTTCATGGTCATGGCGCAGAACACGAAGACCATCATGGCGCCGATGAAGAGCCCGACCAGCACCCGGGGGTTGAGAATGGTCAGGTCGTAGTAGCTGACCCAGTCGCCGATGTGGGTGTTCTCGATGGCCTTTTCCACGCCGCTGATGGCGATGACCTTCTGCCCCATGTGCAGGAAGCCGATCTTGACCTCCTCGATGTAGGCGGCCAGCAGGGCCATGGCCGTCAGGGCGGCCGAGCCGATGGCGAAGCCCTTGCCGGTGGCGGCGGTGGTGTTGCCCAAGGCGTCCAGGGCGTCGGTGCGCCTGCGCACTTCCGGGTCCTGGTGGGTCATCTCGGCGTTGCCGCCGGCATTGTCGGCGATGGGTCCGTAGGCGTCGGTGGCCAGGGTGATGCCCAGGGTGGAGAGCATGCCCACCGAGGCGAAGCTGATGCCGTAGAGCCCGAGGTTGACGGCGTTGGCGGCGGAACTGAAGCCGCCGGAGAGGGCGAAGCTGATGATGATGGCCGCGGCGATGACCAGCACCGGCAGGCCGGTGGACTGCATTCCGGTGGAGATGCCGGCGATGATGACGGTGGCCGGCCCGGTCTGCGACTGGGAGGCGACGTACTGCGTCGGCTTGTATTCCTGCGAGGTGTAGTATTCGGTGATCTTGCCGATCAGCCAGCCGGCGATCAGGCCGGCGATGACCGCAAGAAAGATGCCCACGTGCCGGCCCTGGAAGGAGTCCTTGAACAGCACCAGGATGAAGTAGGAGGCGGCCAGGGTCAGCAGGGTGCTGGCGTTGATGCCGCGGGCCAGGGCCTTCAGCAGCACCTTCTGCGAGGCGCTTTCCCCGGAGCGCACGAGGAAGACGCCGAGGATGGAGAAGATCACGCCGATGCCGGCGATGACCATCGGCGCCAGCACGCCGCCCAACCCGTAGCCGGCGGCCACGCCCAGCGCCGAGGTGGCCAGGATGGAGCCGGCGTACGATTCGTACAGGTCGGCGCCCATGCCGGCCACATCGCCGACGTTGTCGCCGACGTTGTCGGCGATGGTGGCCGGGTTGCGCGGATCATCCTCGGGAATCCCCGCTTCCAGCTTGCCCACCAGGTCGGCGCCGACGTCGGCCGACTTGGTGAAGATGCCGCCGCCGACGCGGGCGAACAGGGCCTGGGTGGAGGCGCCCATGCCGAAGGTCAGCATGGTGGTGGTGATGACCGCCAGCTGGCTGGGGCCGGCGGGGATGAAATAGCGCAGGATCAAAAACCACAGCGAGATGTCCAGCAGGGCCAGGCCGACGACCACCAGCCCCATGACGGCGCCGGAGCGGAAGGCGATCTGCAGCCCGCGGTTCAGGGAATTCCTGGCGCCGGCGGTGGTGCGGTTCGATGCCCAGGTGGCGGTGCGCATGCCCAGGAAGCCGGCCAGGCCGGAGAAGAAGCCGCCGGTGACGAAGGCGAAGGGCACCCAGGGGTTCTGGGCGTGCAGCACGTAGGCCATGAAGGAGAAGAGGAGGAAGATCAGCAGGAAAACGAAGGTCACGACCTTGTACTGCTGCTTGAGATAGACCATCGCCCCCTTCTGCACGTAGCCGGCGATGCGCTGCATGTCGGCGGTGCCCGGGTCCTGCCTTTTCATGAAGCGGAAGAAATAGAAGGCGAAAACCAGCGCCAGGATGGAGCCCAGGGGCGCCAAAATGAACAAAGTCTCTACATTCATGCCAACTCCTTGTGAAATGAATGAATTGTGTAAAACAGGTCAAGAAAGCAACTTATATCCGATTTTTCGCTAAATGTCAACGATTTCAGGCCGAAAACAGGAGGAAACGCCCAGATCCGGCTGCCGCAAGCGCGGCCGGGAAACGGTCATTTGGCCTTGATCTTACTGCAGATGGCTAACTTGGCCTGGATCTCTTTCTGCCGCGCCAGCTCCACCTGGAGATCCTCGGGGGTGATGGCCCCCTTGAACGAGGACTGGATGCGCGCTTCCGTCTCCTGCAGTTGCCGCCGCAACTCTTCCTCGTCCAGGTCCTCGCCGCGCACGAAGTCGTCAATGATCAGGGCCAGCCGGTTGTCGCGCACCTCGAGAAAACCCTCGCCGCTGTAAAGGTAGTGCCGGGCACCGGAAGCGTCCAGATAGGAGATCTCCCCCGCTTTCAGCAGCGTCAGGTAGGGCAGGTGGTGCGAAAGCACTCCGGCCTCGCCCAGGAAAGCCGGGATGTAGAGATCCTGCACGTCGGCGCGCAGGGCCACCTCGCGCGAGGTGATGATCTCCAGCTGCAGGGCGCCGGCCATCAGAACCCCATTTTCTTGGCGTTGGCCACCGCGTCCTCGATGCTGCCGCACATGTAGAAGGCCTGCTCGGGAAAGGCGTCATACTTGCCTTCGACCAGCTCCTTGAAGCTGCGGATGGTATCGGCCAGTTCCACGTACTTGCCCTCCAGGCCGGTGAAGGGCGTCGCCACGAAGAACGGCTGCGAAAGGAATTTCTGGATCTTGCGCGCCCGGGCGACGATGACCTTGTCCTCGTCGGACAGCTCCTCGATGCCCAGGATGGCGATGATGTCCTGCAGGTCCTTGTAGCGCTGCAGAACCTCCTTGACCTGGCTGGCCACCCGGTAATGCTCCTTGCCGACGATCTTGGCGTCGAGGATGCGCGAAAACGAGGCCAGGGGGTCGACGGCCGGGTAGATGCCCATCTCGGTCAGCGCCCGCGAAAGGTTGGTGTTGGCGTCCAGGTGGGTGAAGGTCGTCGCCGGCGCCGGGTCGGTGTAGTCGTCGGCCGGCACGTAGATGGCCTGGACCGAGGTGATTGATCCCTTCTTGGTCGAGGTGATGCGCTCCTCCATGTCCCCCATTTCCGAGGCCAGGTTGGGCTGGTAGCCGACCGCCGAGGGCATGCGCCCCAGCATGGCGGAGACTTCGGAACCGGCCTGGGTGAAGCGGAAGATGTTGTCGATGAACAGCAGCACGTCCTGCCTTTCCTCGTCGCGGAAATACTCGGCCACGGTCAGCCCCGACAGGGCCACGCGCAGGCGGGCGCCGGGCGGCTCGGTCATCTGGCCGTAAATCAGGGCCGTCTTGTCAATGACCCCCGACTCCTTCATCTCCAGCCACAGGTCGTTGCCCTCGCGGGTGCGCTCGCCCACGCCGGCGAAGACCGAAAAGCCGCCGTGCTTCGTGGCCACGTTGTGGATCAGTTCCTGGATCAGCACGGTCTTGCCCACGCCGGCGCCGCCGAACAGGCCGATCTTGCCGCCTTTCAGGTAGGGCTCGAGCAGGTCGACCACCTTGATGCCAGTCTCGAAAAGCTCCTGGCTCGTGTCCTGCTCCTCGAGCGACGGCGCCGGGCGATGGATGGGGTAGCGCTTCTTTTCGTTGATGGGCCCTTCCCCGTCCACCGGCTCGCCGATGACGTTGATCACGCGGCCGAGCACTTCGCGGCCGACGGGGACGGTGATGGGGCCGCCCAGGTCGCGCGCCGCCATGCCCCGCACCAGGCCGTCGGTGGGATGCATGGAGATCGTGCGCACGCGGTTCTCCCCCAGGTGGAACTGCACCTCGCAGATGATGCGGATCGGCTGCGGGCTGTGGAACCCCTTGGAGACGATCTCGATGGCGTTGTAGATCGCCGGCAGTTCCCCCTTGGCGAACTCGACGTCCACCACGGCCCCGATGACCTCGATCACCTTGCCGATCCGTTCATGCTTCTCTTGATCCTGGCTCATGTTCTCTCCTATTTGTTCAGGGCTTCCGTGGCGGTGATGAGCTCCAGAAGCTCGCTGGTGATGGCCGCCTGGCGCATCTTGTTCATCTGCAGTGTCAGCGCCCGGATCATGTCGTTGGCATTGCGCGTGGCCATTTCCATGGCCACCATGCGCGCGACCTGCTCGGCGGCGATCGACTGCAGCAGGACCTGGTAGACGGCCGCCGCGATGAAACGCGGCAGCAGGGCGCGGACGATGGCGTCGGCACCGGGCTCGAAGATGGCCGGCAGCGGCTCGGCTTCCGCCCCGGCGGCTGCGGGGGCGTCCGCGCTGATCTCGACCGGAAAAAGACGGCGGCGGGAGAACTGCTGCTTCGAGGCCGAAACGTACTCGCTGAAAGCGAACTCGACGCTGTGCAAGGCTTCGGATCGGAACAGTTCCTGCAGGTCGGCGGCCAGGCGGGCGGCGTCCGCGAACTGCAGCCGGCCCAGCATGCCGTTGTACGCTTTTTTCACCGCCAGGTTGCGCTTGCTGAAATGACGCTCCGCCTTGCTGCCCACGGTCACCAGCAGGACCTCATCACGGCCGTCGGCGGCCAATTCGCGGTAGCGGGCTTCCGCCTGCTTCAGGACATGTGAATTGAAGGCCCCGCACAAGCCCTTGTCGCCGGCCACGACCACCAGCAGTACCGCGCCCCGCTCGTTTGATCTCAGCAGCGGCTGCTGGTCGAGCAGGGAGCGGTCGGCGCGGTTCCCCGCTTCATGGAGCATCATGGAAATCCTGTCGCGGTAGGGCTGCGAGCGCCTCAGCTCGCCGCTGGCGCGGCGCAGCTTGGCGGCGGCGACGGTCTTCATGGCCTTGGTCAGCTTGCGGGTATTCCTCACCGACTTGATGCGCCGGCGCAGGGCGATCAGGTTGCCGGCCATCAGGAATCGGCGGCCTGCCTGAACTCGGCGGCGAACTTGGCGAGCACGTCCTGAAGCTTCTGCTGCAGCCCGGCGTCGAGGGCTTTCTTGTCAAGTATCGAGCTGAAGATATCGGGCGCGTTCGCGTCCACGTAGCGCAGCATCTCCTCCTCGAACGGACGCACGCGCTCGACGGGGAATTCATCCAAAAAGCCGCGCGTGCCGGCAAAGAGGGCCACGACCTGCCTTTCCACCGGCATGGGGCTCCCCTCGTCCTGCTTGAGCAGCTCGGAAAGGCGCTTGCCGCGCTCCAGCTGGGCCACGGTCGTCTTGTCCAGGTCGGAGCCGAACTGGGTAAAGGCCTCCAGCTCGCGGAACTGGGCCAGATCGAGCTTCAGCGAGCCGGCCACCTGCTTCATGGCCTTGATCTGGGCGTTGCCGCCCACGCGCGAGACCGAGATGCCGACGTCGATGGCCGGGCGCTGCCCGGCGTTGAACAGGTCCGGCCGCAGGTAGATCTGGCCGTCGGTGATGGAGATGACATTGGTGGGGATATAGCCCGAGACGTCGGAAGCCTGGGTCTCGATGATCGGCAGCGCCGTCAGCGAGCCGCCGCCCTTCTCGTCGTTCAGCTTGGCCGCCCGCTCCAGCAGCCGCGAATGGAGATAGAACACGTCGCCGGGATAGGCCTCGCGCCCGGGCGGGCGGCGCAGCAGCAGGGAGATCTCGCGGTAGGCGGCGGCATGCTTGGACAGGTCGTCATAGACCAGCAGCACGTGGCGGCCGCGGTCGCGGAAATACTCGCCCATGGCGCAGCCGGCGTAGGGAGCGATGTACTGCAACGCCGCCGGATCCGAAGCGGAGGCGGCGACCACCAGCGAGTATTCCATGGCGCCCGCCTCTTCCAGGGTCCGGATCACCTGGGCGACGGTCGACTGCTTCTGGCCGATGGCCACGTAGATGCAGACGACATCATGCCCCTTCTGGTTGATGATGGTGTCGATGGCGATGGCCGTCTTGCCGGTCTGGCGGTCGCCGATGATCAGCTCGCGCTGGCCGCGGCCGATGGGGATCATGGCGTCGATGGCCTTGATGCCCGTCTGCAGCGGCTCCTTGACCGGGCGCCGGTCGACCACGCCGGGCGCCAAGGCCTCGATGGGCATGAACTCCTCGGAGTGCACGGGGTCCTTGTCGTCGAGCGGCTCGCCCAGCGGCGAGAGCACGCGGCCGATGACGGCGTCGCCGGCCGGGACCGAAATGATGCGCCCGGTGCGCTTGACGATGTCGCCCTCCTTGATCTTGAGGCTTTCGGCCAGCAGGATGGAACCGACATTGTCCTCCTCCAGGTTCAGGGCGATGCCGAAAACGCCGCCGGGAAACTCCAGCAGCTCGTTGTACATGACGTTGTCCAGCCCGTAGATGCGGGCGATGCCGTCGCCGATCGATATCACCACCCCGGTCTCTTCCTTCTTGAAATCAAAGGCGAAGCCCTCGATCTTCTGCCGGATCAACTCACTGATCTCATCGACTTTGATTAGCATTTATTTGTCCCCTGCCAAGGCCCGGCGCAGTTTCTGCAGGCTGCCGGCCAGTGAAAAATCGTAGTGCACCGAGCCGCGGCCCAGGCGCAGCCCGGCGATCAGCTCCGGATCCAGCCGGAACTCCAGCTCCACTTTCCGGGCCAGCGCCTTTTCCAGGTTGCGGCGCAGGCGCTCTTTCTGCCCGGGCGTGAGCTCGACGACCGAGGCCACGTCGATCTTCTCGATGCCGTGTTCCAGCCACCAGGCCGCGGGCAGCTGCCGCGCCATCGACCCCAGATAGGCCATGCGGTTCTCGGCCGCAACGGTCAGCAGGAACTTCAGGGTCTTGTCGTGCAGTCCCAGCCCTTCGGCGGCGATCTCCAGGGCCCTGGCTTTTTCGGCCGGAGAGACCAGTGAGGTCTCCAGGCCGAGACGCAGCCGCTCGTCGGCGGCCAGCAGCTCCAGGAAGGATCCCAGGTCCTCCTGGATGCGCCGGAACTCCGGCTCGTCGTCAACGGCCAGCACCAGGGCGCGGGCATAGCGCTTGACCAGGCTACTTTCCTTCATCCAGGTCTCCGCTGGCGTCGATATTGCGCTCGAGGATCCTCTGCTGGGTGGCGGCGTCCAGCCCTTTCCGGAAATCGTCGCGGAAGCGGTCGATGGCCAGGTCGGCGATGCGCCCCTTGACCGCGCGCACGGCGGCGTCGACCCGCTGGCGGATCTCCTCCTCGCTCAGCGCGACGATGCGCTCGGCCTCCCGGCGTCCGGCTTCCTCCAGGCGCGCGAGCTCGGCCTTGCCGGAGGACTCGGCCTCGCCCTGGATGCCCTCGACCTCGGCGGCCACCCGGGCCAGGCGCCGGTCGATCTCCCGCAGCCGCGCCTCGGTCGCCGCCAGCGTCTTCTCGCGCTCGGCGAAATCCTGGCGCAGGCCGGCTCCTTTCTGGGTCAGCATGCGGATCAGCGGCTTGCGCAGGGCCAGGATCAGCCCGCCGAACAGCAGCGTGGAGTTGACGACCTTTCCCAGCACGCTGAACCAGTCCACGGGATGGGCGCCTTCCCCCTCCCCGGCGGAGGCGGCCAGCCCGCTGGCCAGGATCAGGAACAGGGGGAGCAGCAGGCTTTTCCTCATAGATAGGCTTGGCGAATTTTTTCGCTGAACACCGCGACCTGAGACGTCAGCTCGCGCTCGGCCGCGACGATCTCGCCATCCAGCTGGGCGAGCTTCTCGGCCACCATCCGGGTCGAGAGCTCCCGGGCCTCGGCCACGACCCGGGCGCGGGTCTCCTCGCCGTTCCGCTGCCATTCCTCGCGGATGCGCCGGGCATCCTGGCGCGCCCGGCCCAATTGATCTTCCAGCGAGCGGGTCCGGGACTCGATCTCGCCCAGCATGCTCTCCTGGCGGCCGGCGTCGGCGGCTGCCCTGGCCTCGCGCTCATCGATGATGCCGCCGACCGGCTTGAAAAAAAAGCGGTCGAGGGCGAAATACAGGAACCAGAGCAGGAAGAATATCCACAGGAAGGATGAATTGAGCTCTAACATGGAGGAAATGTATCATATTGCCGGCGAAAAATCAACCGGGCGGCGCCGAGTGTCCCCCGGCCGTCTTGACAGCCCCGCCAACCTCGGGTAGAATCATGCTTCGGTCCATTCCAGGTCCCGATCCCGCTCATTCCTTCCCCAGGAGACATCATGGAATTCATCGGCAAGCTGATCGACTTCGCCCTGCACCTCGACGTGCACCTCAACGCCCTGATCGCCACCTACCAGCTCTGGACCTACCTGATCCTTTTCCTGGTGATCTTCTGCGAAACCGGTCTGGTGGTCACCCCCTTCCTGCCCGGGGACTCGCTGCTGTTCGCCGCCGGCGCCCTGGCCGCCACCCCCGGCAGCCCGCTGCAGGCCCACTGGCTCTTCCTGGTCCTGGCAACGGCGGCGATCATCGGCGACACCGTCAATTACTGGATCGGCCATGCGGTGGGCCCGAAGATCTTCAGCCGGGAGAAAGTGCGCTTCCTGAAGAAGGAGCACCTTGAGAAAACTCACGCTTTTTACGAGAAATACGGTGGCACCACCATCATCCTGGCCCGCTTCATCCCCATCATCCGCACCTTCGCGCCGTTCGTCGCCGGCATCGGCCGCATGACCTACTGGCGCTTCATCAGCTTCAACGTCATCGGCGGCATCGCCTGGGTGGCCATCTTCATCTTCGGCGGCTACTTCTTCGGCAACCTGCCCTTCGTGCGCCGCAACTTCACCGTCGTCATCGCCGCCATCATCCTCATCTCGGTGATCCCGGCCGTGGTCGAGTACCTGAGGCACAGGGGAAAGAAGGATTGACCACAGACATTCGTGACGCGTAACGCGTAACGCGTGACGCGAAGAAGACAAATGACGATTTGATCGAGCATAATTAGAAATCCAAAATCCCAAAAACAATTTCCCCAGTGGCCAATACCGGGAAAATGTCTTTGTTGACGGGTAGAAACGTGGAAGGGTGAACGGGTTAACCGCCATTGCTCTATTCATGGCTGAACCCTTAAACTCTTGAACTCTTTAACTCTTCAACTTCTACATTTGGGTCTAAGTCTCCGCTAAAAAGGGATTTAAATTTGGAGCTTGGAATTTGACTCTTCACATGTCACGCGTCACGCGTTACGCGTCACGAAATATCATTTATTCCTTCCAGCTTGGCGATTTTCTGCTGCAGGCGCTGCAGCCGCTTTTCCATCTCCTGGCGCCGGGCCGGGGGCAGGCCGCCTTCGGCCAAAGCCTTCTCGACATAGGTGAGGGCCATGGCGAAGTCGCGCTCGCGGTGCTCGAAGTGCACCGAGAGCTCGCGCTGCGCCTGGGCGTCGTGCGCCGCCGCGAGCTGCTGCCATAGTTCCAGCGCCTCGCCGAAGAGCTTCTTCTTTTTCAGGAGCACGGAGAGGCGCCGGGCGGCCAGGGTGGCCACGTCGTCGCGGGCGCTCGACTCGCGGGCCGCCTTGTAGAACTCCTCGGCCTTTTCCAGCAGGCCCGCCCGCTCGCACAGGCGCCCCAGGCCGAAGATCTCGCCGCCGTCGTTGGTGAGCGAGTAGTCATCCAGGTAGAGGGCCCCCAGCAGCACCACGGCGGCCAATCCCACCAGGTCCATGGCGTTGTGCTCGACCACCGGCTCGATCAGCGAGAAGGCGCCGCTGCGCAGGAAGCTGAAATAGAGGGCCGGGATCTCGCTGCCGTCGATGTCGTCCTCGCGCGACAGCCCCAGCAGCATCTCGCCCAGGAAGCCGAGCTTGCGCGAATCGAAGGTGTTGCGCCAGATGGTGCGCGCCGGGAAAAGGAAGTCGAGGTGGGGCATTTCCCTGAACGGGAAGCGCCGGCGCTGCAGGATGTAGCGCGTTTCCAGCAGCGGCAGGTCGAAGGCCTTGCCGTTGTAGGTCACGACGGCTGAAAAATCTCCTTCCTCCAGGAAACGGGCCACCGCCGCCAGGAACTCCCCTTCGCTGTCCAGGTCGAGGAGAATGAAGATCCTGGCCTGGAACGCCTGGTCGCCGAAGTAGCCGAACCCCAGCATGAAGGGGACGGTTCCCGTGCCGCCCGCCAGGCCGGTGGTCTCGCTGTCGAAAAAGACGGCCCGACGCGGATCGACTTCGGCGAACTCGCTGCCGGCGATGACCCCCAGGGCGCCGGGCTTCAGGGAGAGCCAGTCGCCCAGGCGCACCTTGCCGTAGCGTCCGTCGAGCGAGTAGGAGAAATCCCTGACCAGGAAGGTCCCGGCAACGGTTTCCGGTTTCCGCGGCTCCGGTTGGCGGGTACCCGCGACCGGGGGCTTCACGCCCTGCTTGAGGTTGCGGCGTACGAGCTGGTCCAGCTTTTCCCTGGTCGAGAGGCCGCCCTCGCCATCCAGCTTGCGCCATTCATCCTGGATGCCTTTCCTCTCAAGATCGTGCAAGCGGTCCTTCAGCTTTCTCATCGGGTTCCGGCCGTACCATAGCACAGAAAACCCCAACCGGCAATTAGAGACTTGGCGCGTAGCCGGAGAGGTAAAGGGGTAAAGTGATAAAGTGGTAAAGAGGTGACGCAACAGCCATGTGGGAGTTTATTGCATCTTTTCTTGCTTTACCCCTCTACCACTCTATCTTTCTTTACCCCTGATTCCAGCGCTCACTGCTACCACTACCACTATCACTACCCCTCTCTGATTGACATCTTCTCCCAGCTGCCGCGCTGGGTGCCAAAGCGCAGTCCCTGGCGCACGATCTCCAGGTAGCGGCGGCGCGGGATGGAACGGGCGCCCCAGGCAGCCAGGTGCGGAGTCGGAACCTGGCAATCAATGACCAGGAAACCCGATTTTGCCAGCGTGCCGGCCAACACGGCCAGGACGGCCTTGGAGGCGTTGTTCCCGAAATGAAACATCGACTCGGCGAAGAAGCAGCGGCCCAGCGAGACGCCGTACAGGCCGCCGGCCAGCCCGCCGCCGCTCCAGGCCTCCAGCGAGTGGGCATATCCCAGGCGATGCAATTCCGTGTAGGCGCCGCGCATTTCCGGGGTGATCCATGTACCCGGCTGGCCGGGCCGCGGCAGGGCGCAGGCCCGGATCACCGCGGCGAAGTCCCGGTCGAAGGTGAAGGTGAAATCCCCCCGGCGCAGAACTCTTTTCAGCGTCGCCCCGCAGTGGAATTCGCGGGGGAAGAGAACGAAGCGCGGCGCGGGCGACCACCACAGGATGGGCTGCCCCTCCTCGTACCAGGGGAAGATGCCCCGGCCGTAGGCGCGCAGCAGCCGCCGCGGCGACAGGTCGCCGCCCACGGCCAGCAGCCCCTCGCGCCCGGCCCGCTCCGCCGGCGGGAAATCGTCCTGGTCTTTCATCCTGAAGATCGGCATCGCTTCACGCTCCCTGGCCCAACCAAGGCCTTATGGTAGCAGAAATTGCCTTCGGGCGCACGACCGGATTTGACAAGGGGCAGGCCAGCGGCTATAACCATATCTCACTATCGCAAGGAGGAAAGATCGCCATGAAGCAAAGAATCCTGTTGACGCTGTCGATCCTGATGATCGTCTCCCTGTTCGCCGCAGCTCCGGCTGACGCCAGGGACATCGCCAAGGACAATCCGTTCTTCCAGGCGCGCACCACGCCGTTCCAGGCGCCGCCGTTCGACAAGATACAGAATGAGCATTTCCTGCCGGCGTTCAGGGAAGGGATCCGGCGCGAGCAGGCCGAGATCGACGCCATCGTCGCCAGTAAAAAAGCCCCGAACTTCGCCAACACCATCGCCGCCATGGACCACAGCGGCATCTTTCTCAATGACGTCAGCTCTGTTTTCTACGCCCTGCTGGGCGCCGAGACCAGCGACGACCTGCAGGCCATCGCCCGCGAGGTGTCGCCCCTGCTGTCCGCCCACGGCGACAACATCAGTCTCAACGAGAAGCTCTTCGCCCGGGTGAAAGCGGTGTACGACCGGCGTCAAAAGCTGGCCCTGACTCCGGAAGAGAGCTTCCTGCTGGAGAATACCTTCAAGGGGTTCGTCCGCAGCGGCGCCATGCTGGACGCGGCCGGGAAATCCCGCCTGCGCGAGATCAACCGGCAGCTCTCCCTGCTGGGGCTGAAGTTCGGCCAGCAGATGCTCGCCGAGACCAACTCCTCCTACATCGTCATCGACTCACCGGAAGGGCTGGCCGGCCTGCCCGAGAGCGTGCGCGCCATGGGCGCCGACACGGCCAAGGCGCTCCAGCTGGAGGGGAAATGGGTCTTCACCACCCAGGTCCCGTCCATGATCCCCTTCCTGCAGTCTTCGACGCGGCGGGACCTGCGCGAGCAGCTCCACCGCGCCTTCTTCATGCGCGGCGATCGCGGCAATGAGAACGACAACAAGGAGACCGTCAGGCAGATCGTCAGCCTGCGCGCCGAGCGCGCCCGGCTGCTCGGCTATCCCACCTATGCCCATTTCGTCCTCGAGGAGCGCATGGCCAAGGACCCGGCCACGGTCATGGCCTTCCTGCAGAAGCTCTGGGCGCCGGCGCTGGAAAGGGCCGGGCAGGAGGCGGCCGAAATGCAGGCCATCATCGATCGCGAAAAGGGCGGCTTCCAGCTCGCATCGTGGGACTGGTGGCATTACGCCGAAAAACTGCGCCATGAGAAGTACGCCTTCGACGACGCGCTTCTGCGCCCCTATTTCTCGCTGGAGAACGTGAAAAAGGGGATATTCGCCCTCTGCGAAAAACTGTACGGGCTGCGATTCCACCCCCTCAACGACATCCCCATCTACCACCCCGAGGTCCAAGTCTACGAGGTGAAGGAAGCCGACGGCGCCCATGTCGGCCTGCTGTACATGGATTTCCACCCCCGCCCCGGCAAGCGCGGCGGCGCCTGGTCGGGAGGTTTCCGCCGCGCCTATTACGAGAAAGGCAAGCGCGTGGCGCCCATCTCCACCATCGTCTGCAACTTCACCCGCGCCGCCGCCGGCGCTCCCGCCCTGCTGAGCATCGATGAAGTCACCACTTTCTTCCACGAGTTCGGCCACGCTCTGAACACCCTTTTCTCGAACGGCGTCTATCGCGGCCGCAGCGTGCCCCGCGACGCGGTGGAGCTGCCCTCGCAGATCATGGAAAACTGGGCCCTGGAGCCCGAGATGCTCAAGCTCTATGCCCGCCACTATCAGACCAACGAAGCCATACCCGCGGCGCTGGTGGAAAAACTGAAGGCCGCCAGCCTGTTCAACCAGGGCTTCGAGACGGTCGAGTACCTGGCCGCTTCGCTCCTGGACATGGCCTGGCACACGCTGAAAGGCGGCGAGGCCATCGACGTGCGCAGCTTCGAGCGGGGGGCCATGAACGCGCTGGGGCTGATGCCGGCCATCGAGCCGCGCTACCGCACCCCCTACTTCAACCACATGATCTCGGGCTATGCCGCCGGCTATTACAGCTACATCTGGTCGGGGGTGCTGGACAAGGACGCCTACGAGGCCTTCAAGGAAAAGGGCCTTTTCGACCGGGCAACGGCCGCGTCCTTCCGCGAAAACGTGCTGGCCAGGCTGGGGACCGAGGACGCGCTGACCCTGTATAAGCGCTTCCGCGGCGCCGAGCCCAGGATCGAGCCGCTGCTCAGGAGCCGGGGATTGCTGGAGGAATAGCAGGGACTTGGCGTAAGGCGTGCGGCGTTCGGCAATAGCGCAGAACTAATCTATAGTGACGAGTGACGAGTGACAAGTGACAAGTAGCAGCACTAGAACGATCTATCGTGATTCGTAAATCGTGGTTCGTGATTCGAAACGGAGACAAGTCGGTCAAGTGACACTAGACGTCAGACGTCAGACGTTAGCAAGACAATCAAAAAGTTCTCGTAACGTGTGACGCGTGACGAGGAAGAAGGGAACTCGGCGTAGGGTTCAGGGCGTAAGGTAGAATAAAATTATTAATAGGACTTAAATTCCAAATCTCAAGCACCAAATTCCAAATAAATTGCAAATTCCAATGACCAAAACAAAGAAAATACCATGCAAGGAGCTTTCGTTTGGAAATCGGAATTTGGATATTGTTTGTTCTTTGGAATTTGGGATTTGGAATTTAAGTCTTCGTATTGCAGCTTTCTGACCGTCAACCCTAAACCGTAAACCGATTACTTGGGCTTCTTGCTGATACTGACACTTCATGCCCATTGAGTTCCTTGCCGAAGGGTTGAAAATCTTTTTTCCATCTATTACAATTGGGTCAGGAGAGAGCCATGAACGTTTTCGACCTGGCCATGGAAATGGAGAAGGAAGGGGAAAGGTATTACCAGCACCTGGCCGAGAAGACGACCAATGCCGGCATGAAAAGGATCCTGGGCCAGCTGGCGCTGGACGAGGCCAAGCACTACCAGGTCCTGCAGAAGCTCAAGGAGTCGAACCGCGTCGATCTCGACTCCACTCCCATTCTCGGCAGTTCCAAGGGGATCTTTCAGCAGCTCCGCGACGAAAAGAACTGGGACGACCTGCCGACCAGCCAGGTCGACCTTTACCGCAAGGCCAGGGATATCGAGACGAAAAGCTTCAAATTCTACATGGAAAAGGCCAGGGAAAGCGGCGACCCAAGGGTGCAGAAGATGTTCTTCCTGATCGCCGAGGAGGAGAAACGCCACGAATTCCTCCTGGAGAACATCCTGCAATTCATCTCCCGGCCGCAGACCTGGCTGGAGAACGCCGAGTTCAACCACCTCGACCAGTACTGAGGGGCCGCGGCGGTTTCTCCGCTTCACCTTCCTTGCGCAAGCGCCCCAGCAGAATACTGATTTTCCGGGCCAGCGAACTGGCCGCGGGCGGATCGGGTCGGCCTGACCACCACCGTCCAGCCGGAAATGGGATCGATATCCCGCTCGGCATGGATGCCGGGCGCGCCGCCAGCGGCGTCCTGCCTAGATCCGGATCATGGCGCGACCTGAATGGTGAAGTTGCCGGAATGGGCGTAGCTGTAACCTCCGTCCATCGTGTATTTGAATGTGATCCGGTACTGCCCGCTTTCCCCGGGGTTCAGGACAACGGCCAGCTTCTCCAGCTTGGCATCGACACCAACCGCCAGGGACTGCGACCAGGAGGTTCCGTCCCTATGCAGGGTAAGGTCCAGCTTCTGGATGTTGCCCGCCCGTTTCCATCTGACTTCCTGGCTGCTGCCGTTGACGAACGTCATGCCCTGGTTGGGGAATAGGGGCTCAATCCACCCCTGCTCATCAACCATGAACGCGCCGCTCAGCCCGCGGTACGCATGGTCCAGGGTCTCCACGGCAACCTTGTAGGTTCCCGGGTCGGGAGGCTGCAGATTCAGGTTCCAATGGAGCCCATTGGCATCGCTGGAACTACCGTTCGGGGTTCCGGCCGGTTCGCCGTCGCGAAGCAGGGTCAGGGAGACGTCGACGGCGGGTATGTTGACGAAATTCCAATAGATGCCGTAGGTGCCGGTAGGGGCCAGCACATCCCCCGCCTTGGGTGAGGTGACCTGGATCCTCTTCAACTGGGCGCTGCTCGTTCCGGGCAGGACTTGCCCGGGCTTCGGGGCGAATTGGTATTGCGACCCCGGTTGGGAGGTCGGGGAACCCGGGGTCGTTGCGTCCCTGATCATGCTGAACGTGCCGCTCTGGCCGGAGGCCGTATCATCCGTGGTCCGCACCTTTATGAAGTAACCTGAGCCCGGGGCCGCCGCTTCAGCGTCCATCACGCTCCCCACCTTCCAGCTGTAGCTCCCCTGCCCATTGGCGCCGATGGCGAGCTGATTGGCGATGATACCGATTTTGTCCCCTCCCTTCCAGAGGATGATGCGCACCGTGGCCGCGGCATCGATGCCGGTAAAATCCCATTGAATGGCCTTGGTCGTATTGATCTTCCAGGAGGTGTTCGCCGCCGGCGTTGTGACCTGAATGCTGGCGGCCAAGGCGGGCAGGGTCATGCACAGTACGCACAGGATAAGCAGGCAAGACGTTTTCATGGATTCTCCTTATCGGGCTTTCATGTCGTGAAGCCCTGAATGTACATGAATACAGCCAGCGATGGAATATCTCAAATAAAAAAAGCGCGGCTTTTGCAAATTATTTGCCCTCTCACTCGCGGTTGTTGGTGAACAGGGTGATCAGCCGCTCGCGGATGCCAATATACAGCGGCGGCACCCTTTCCATCAATCCGCGGCAATAGTCGGTCAGAAATGTCTTGGCCCGCCGGGGGTTTTTGTCATGCAGGCGCAGGGCTTCTTTTTCGACCCGCTCCTGGTCGGCGAAGATCTTGTCCTCGAAGGGGCGGCGCATGTCCATAACCTCCTTGGAGGCGTCCTGGAAGCGCAGGCTGCAGAGGTTGTCGACGGCGTCGATGGTCCAGCGCGCCGAGCGGTCGCTGTAGTTTTCCGGGTCATATTCCTGATAACAGGCGGCCGTGGCCGTGCAGCCGGCGTACACCGGAACGTAAGGGCTGATGTACGGGTTGTCCTGGTAGACCCAGTAGACGCCGCCGATGGCGTCCGGCAGCCATGAGCGCAACTGGCAGACCATGCCGTAGTGGCCGCGGTGGCGGGCTACCGGCCGGCGGTTGCTCAGCTTCAGCAGCGCCCGCAGCTCGCTGCCCGGGAAGGGGGTGGCCAGGGGGCTGACCTTCGATCCACCCTTGCCGTCCGTTACCAGCCACTGCGGCTGCGCCGTGAAGTCGTAGATCGTCCCCTCAAAGACCGAGCGCTGGAAGGCGATGACGTCCTGCAGCGAGATCTTTTTCTCGGGAGCGGCCGAGAAGGGGTAAAGGGAAAGGGGCTCGACGAACTGATGGTAGGGGTTGATGGTGGCCATGGGATTGCCGTCGAGCTTGCGCTCGGGCCACCTGGCCAGGTTGGGCATGAAGGTGGTGTAGAACAGCCAGAAGCGGCTGGTGGCGAACTCCACCGGCAGCGGGGCGTAGGCGTCCTGCCAGATGAAAGGCCTGCCGGCGGCCGGGTCATGCCAGCCGCGGTCGATCGCTTCCCGCATGTAATTGGCCGAGACCATGAAGTTCTCGCCGTCCTCGGCGCGGATCTCCTTGATGATGCTCCAGTTGGGAATGACCAGAGCCTGGTCGTCGCCCAGGCGCTGCGCCGCCCAGATGGCTCCGGGCTTGCCGCTTTCCGGGGTCCAGCCGGGCCCGACGCCGAAGATCTCCATCACCCATGCCTCGTCGGGATCGCCGATGACCAGGTCCTCGGCGCCGTCGCCGCTCGAGGGCAGGAATCCGTAAGTCTCCATCAGCGAGCCGATGAGCCTCACGGCTTCGCGCGCTTTTTTGCAGCGCTGCAAGGCGAAGATCTCGGCCTGCTCGACGGTCATGATCTGCCGGGCACTCCCGTGCAGGGCCACCAGCTCGGGGCGCTGGTTGATGGTGCTTTCGGCGATGGCCAGCTGGTGCTCGTTCATGTGCGGGTAGGCCGAATGGATGTAGGCGTGCGTCCGGGAGACCTGCGGAATATAACCCAGGACCTCGCCATCGTCGCGCAGCGGCCGCGACGGGTCCTGGATGCCCCAATGGACGGCGGCCCTGGCGCCGGGCCGGTGCCGGGCGGCGGGCACGACAAATATGCGCGAGTCGGGGCCGGCGTCGGTGTGCGAAAGGATGACCGAGCCGTCGGCCGAAGCCTTCTTGCCCACGGCGACGATGGTGCAGCCCTCGTCGTCAGGGGCGACCGGGATGGCGGCCAACGAAACCAATAAACCCGGCAGGATCAGAAGAGAGAGAATGGTTTTTTTCATGGACCCATTTTAGGCGAACTTCGGCCGCGGCGCAAGGCGTCGCTCAGCGGAACAGGATTTCGCTCACCCGGGGCAGTTTCCAGCAATCGCGGTCCACGCGCTCTTCGATCTTTTCCACCAGTGCCGCGGCTTCGGCCAGATGGGGACGTATGGTACCGGAACAGTAACGAGCCCTGGCCGCATCGTCACCTTCCTTCAACTTATCGTTGTCTTCGTCGAGCTGGGCCAGGAATTCCATGGCCCGGTTGATCTTGGCGGTGAACTTGGCGATGAAAGCGTGCTGGTTGTCGAGGAGTGAAGGCTGCGGGGCCAGGATCTGCTGGGGGAACCCGCGCAACGCCGCCAGCAGTAACGCCTGATTTTTAAGCGCCGCCGGGATGATGAAGGCGCGCAGCATGTAGCGGGCAACGCGCAATTCCATCTCTACGGTCTTGACATAGATCTCGATCTTGATGTTCGTTCGCGCAGCGATCTCCTGGCGGGAAAGAATGGCATACTTTTCGAACAGGCGCACGATCGGCTCGTCCTGGAGATGCAGGATCGTCTCCGGTACGGAGACCGGGACGAACAGCCCGCGCTGCCGGGCCGTGTCCTGCCACCCGGCGCTATAGTTGTCGCCGTTGAAAACGATCGCGGCGTGATCTTTCAGGAGGCCCTGCAGGGCGTGGACAACCGCTTTTTCATCCGCAGCCTCTGTGATGGCGCCATGAACCTCGTCCAGCCCGGCTGCCACCATCAGGTTGATCGCCGCGATGGGAAAGGCGAGGGAGGCTGAGGAGCCAGGCATGCGGAATTCAAACTTGTTGCCCGTGAAGGCGATCGGCGACGTACGGTTGCGGTCGGCGAGATCGTGCAGGATGGGCGGCACGAATTCCTCGAAACGCTTCATTTTCGCCTTGGCGAATTTTCCTGCTACGAAGGCGGCGGGGTCATCAACGATCCCCTGCAACTCCTCTCCCAAAAAGACCGAGAGGATCGACGGCGGGGCCTCGTTCCCGCCCAGGCGCAACTCATTGCCGGGCGAGGCCAGGACGGCCTGCAGCAGGCCATGATGCCGATCGATGCCGCAGAGGAAACCGGTCAGGAAACTCAGGAACACCAGCCGTGAGCCGCGGCTGTCGCCGGGAGTCAGGCAGTTGCGCCCGCGACTGTCCATCAACGACCAGTTCACGTGCTTGCCGCTGCCGTTGAAAAAAACGAACGGCTTCTCATGCAGCAGGCACACCATGCCGTGCTGGCGGGCCACCCCTTGCAGCAGGTCCATCAGCAGCTGGTTGTGATCGGCGGCGATGTTCGCCTCTTCGTAAAGCGGCGCCAGTTCGAACTGGTTCGGCGCTACTTCATTGTGCCTGGTTTTGATCGGAATGCCCAGCTTCAGGGCTTCTTCCTCCAGGGCTTCCAGGAACTGCAGCACCTGGGCGGGTATCGCGCCGAAATAGTGGTCTCCCATCTGCTGGCCGCGGGGCGGCCGGGCGCCGAAGATCAGCCGGCCCGCAGTTTTCAGGTCCGGCCGCTGCTGGTGATCGCTTTCGCGGACCAGGAAAAACTCCTGCTCCACCCCGACCATGTTCTTGACCCAACCGGCCCGCTGGTTGAAGCGGGTCAGTATCTTCAGCGAGATATCGTTGATATGCTTCAGCGACCTCAGCAATGGGGTCTTCTTGTCCAGGACGCAGCCGTTGTAGCCATAGAAGACCGAAGGGATGAACAGGACGCAGCTTTTCTGGTTCTTGACGATGAAAACCGGAGAGCATGGGTCCCAGGCCGTGTACCCTCGGGCTTCGAAGGTGGAGCGCATGCCTCCATGCGGGAACGACGAAGCATCGGGTTCGCCCTTGACCAGGTCGCGCCCGGAGAAACAGGAAATAATCTTGCGATTTCCCTCCCATTCCAGAAAAGTGTTCTGTTTGCCGGCGGTCAGCCCGGTCAGCGGCATGAACCAATGGGTGAAATGGGTGACGCCCATGGCCTCGGACCATTTCCGGATCTCACGGGCGATCAGGTCGGCGACCTCGGGGTCGAGCGATTTCTTCTGGTCCCGGGTTCGCAGGAATTTTTGCAGCGCTTGGGGAGGCAGTGATTCCTTCATGCGCTCTATATCGAAAACGTGGCTGGCAAACAGTGTGTCCATCTCTACCTCCCTCCCCGTAGCCTCCCGAAGCCGCGGCAAAGACCTATTGAGGAACTCTTGATCCCGGGAGAGCATGTTATAGCCGAAAGCGCCGGCGCTGTCAAAGGGATTGGATCACAGCCTTCGCCCACGGCCGGATCGCGCATCCCGGGAAGGTCCCGGCCAGGATTGGCAAGCGCAGCGCCTTGAGGTACAATAGCGTCATGGCCTTCCCCTGCTCCCGTGCCGCCAGCCGACCCTATGCGCGATAAAATCCGCGAACTCACCCGAGACACAGCTATTTATGGCATCTCGACCATCGTCGGCCGCTTCCTCGGCTTCCTGCTCGTTCCCTTCTACACCCATTTCATCTCCACCGCCGCCATGGGGGTCTACGGCAACATCTACGCCTACGTCGCGTTCCTCAACATCATCTACATCTACGGCATGGACGCCGCCTTCATGAAATACAGCTCGCTGGCCGCGCCCGGGGAGAGGGAGCGCACGTTCTCCTCCGCCTATCTCGCCGTCCTTCTTTCCACGCTGCTGCTGACCTTCCTGCTCTTCCTGCTGCGCTCGCCGTTCAACGCCCTGATGGAGGTGCCGCCGCGCTACGGCCACCTGGTCCGCTACGTGATCTTCATCCTGCTCTTCGACACGCTGGCGCTGATCCCCTTCGCCAACCTGCGCCTGGAGAGGAGGGCCGGGAAGTTCGCCGCCATCAAGCTGGGCAACATCCTTCTCAACCTGGGGCTCAACCTGCTGTTCTTCGTCAAGCTGCGCATGGGCATCGAATCGATCTTCGCCGCCAACCTGATCGCCTCGGCGGCGACCTTCCTCGTGCTCCTGCCCGAGATCCTGCCGCGACTGCGTTGGCGCATCCAGGGCGGCCTGCTGCGGCGCATGCTGCGCTTCGGCCTGCCCTATCTGCCGGCCAGCCTGGCCTCGATCATGATCCAGGTCATCGACCGGCCCATCGTCCTGCACCTGACCGACCTGGATACGCTCGGCCTCTACCAGACCGGCCACAAGCTCGGCATCTTCATGATGCTGGTCGTCTCCATGTTCCAGTACGCTTGGCAGCCCTTCTTCCTGAACAACGCCAGCGAGAAGAACGCCAGGGAGATGTTCGCCAGGGTGATGACGCTGTTCGTCCTGGCGGCCGGGCTGCTCTGGGCCGTCGTCACTCTGTTCATCGACCTCTTCGCCGGCTGGGAATTCGCCGCCGGCAGGTCGCTCATCGCCAGGCCCTTCCTGCCCGGGCTGGTCATCGTGCCGGTCATCCTGCTGGCCTACCTGTTCAACGGCATCTACGTCAACCTGTGGGCCGGCATCTACATCGAGGAGAAGACGAAGTATTTCCCGCTGGTTACCGGGGCGGGCGCCCTGGTCAACGTGGCCGCCAACCTGCTGCTCATCCCCCGCCTGGGGATCATGGGCGCGGGGCTGGCCGTGCTGGCCAGTTACCTGGTCATGGCCCTGCTGCTGCACCAGGTCGCACGCAAGTTCTATCCCGTCCCCTACGAGTACGGCAAGCTGGCCCGCATCCTGGGAACGATCGTCGTCACCGCCGCGGGTTATTATTGGATCCACTTCCGCGTGGGCATCGAGTTGTGGCACCGCTTCGCCCTGCTGGCGGGGTTCATTGCCCTTCTCCTGGCCCTTCGGGTGGTGAATCGCCAGGACTTGCAGCGCGTCAAGGAATTGCTGCCAAGAACGAAACGAGTGACGAGTAACGAGTAACGAGTGACAAGCGGCGGTAAAAATATCGATCTATCGTAACTCGTGATTCGTGATTCGAAACGGAGATGAGTCGGTCTAGAGACACTAGACGTCAGACGTCAGACATCAGACGTTAGACGTTAGATGCTAGACGCTAGACGTTAGACGTTAGCAAGACAATCAACAAGTTCTCGTGACGTGTGACGCGTGACATGTGAAAAATTAAATTCCAAGCACCAAATTCCAAATCCCAGACAAGCTCCAAATTCCAATTACCAAATGACCAAAACAAAGTAAATTCCCTACAAGGGGCTTTCGTTTTGGAAATTGGAATTTGGAGTTTGGAATTTGTTTGGAATTTGGTGCTTGTGATTTGGAATTTAAGTCTTCGTATTGCAGTTTTTTGACCGTCTACCGTAAACCGATTACTTTAGTTTCTGGCTGACACTGTCACTGTCACTGACACTTGTCTTTGTATTGCCCTGCGGCCCCCGTCTCTTGTCACTCGTCACCTGTCACTTCTTCTTTTTGTGCCCCAGGATGCCGCCGCTCAGAAACAACCCGGCGCCCAGCACGAAGCCGAAGTTGTACCAGCCGCCGCTGTTGTGGACCTCGTACAGCGAGACCTTGGCGCTGAAAATGGAAATGATGAAGGTGATCGGCGCGATCAGTCCGTGCCAAACGCCCAGCCAGAATCCCGCCACCTTGCCCTCCCCGTCCGCAGTCCTGGCCAGCTTGTTGGGCCCCGGGGCGCAGGAAAGGGCAAATAACAGCAAAACCAGGAATATTGCCGCAGCCGCTTTTTTCATGTTTTCCTCCCAAGGATCACGAACGCTCGAAGCACAGGGATTATAGCGCCGCCGCAGCGGAAATTCAAATCGCCGTCCCCCTGCCCGGCGCCGGACGGTCATTTGACAATGGCCGTTCGCTTGTCTAGAATCGAAGCCGTGAATCCAGGCAAAGGGGTCACCATGGACGAGCAGAGGAAAAAGCCGGAAACCGGCCTGTTGCAGCGGCTGGGAAAGCTCCTTGCCGCGCGGCGTTCCGGAGAAGAGGAACTGGACCGCCTGGCCCGCATCCTGAACATCATCCTGCTCTGCGGATTCCTGGCGATCGGGCTGACGGCCGTCGCCGCCACGGCCGCCGGCGAGCCCGGCAAGCCCGCCGTGATCGGGGCCAGCGCCGGCATCCTGCTGCTGCTGCAGATCCCCCTGCGCCTGGGCCGCGTCCGCCTGGCCATTTTCCTGACCTTCCTTTTCGTCCTCGTTCTCATTACCGTCGTGCTCGCCATCGGCGGCGGCATCCACGACCTGGGAGCGATGCTCTACCCGGTGATCATCGCCGGCGGCGGCCTGCTGCTGCGCCCGAAGGAATTCCTGGCCATCGTCCTGCTTTCGTGGCTCTCGGCCGTGGCCATTATCCTGCTGGAGGTCTGGGGCTGGATCCGACCGCCGCAGGCAGGCGGGACCAGCATTTTCGCCCTGCTGACGGTCACGGCATTTTTTCTCCTGGCCTCCGTCCCCATCCGGCTGCTGGCCAAGGACCTCCACCGCCATATCGCCCGCGTCCGGGAGAACGAAAAGGCCCTGCGCCAGAGCAACGAGGACCTGCAGCGCGAGGCCGCCGATCGCCTGCTGGTCGAAGCCGCGCTGCGCGAGAGCGAGGAACGCTTCCGCGTTCTGGCCGAGTCCACGTTCGAGGGGCTTTGCATCGTGGCGGACGGGATCGTGATCGACGCCAATCCCAGCCTGGCGCGCATGCTGGGGGGGAAGCTCGGCGACATCATCGGCCGGCCGGTCGTTGATTTCCTGGAAGCGGACCGGGCCGAAGCGATACTGCAGCAATTGCTCGACCGGTCGGGATCGCCGTTCGAACACCAGGCCCGGCGCCTGGACGGCGGGCTGGTTCCCGTCGAAAGCCGGAGCAAGTCCATTCCCTACCGCGGGCGCATGGTGCAGGTGACGACCTGCATCGATATCTCGGAGAGGCGGCGCAGCAAGGAGGAGCAGCGCATCCTGGAGACCGAGATCCGCCAGAACCAGAAGCTGGAAAGCCTGGGCACGCTGGCCGGGGGGATCGCCCACGACTTCAACAACATCATCTCGATCATCAGCGGCCATGCCAGCCTCCTGGCCGGCAAGTTGAAAGCCAATCCGAAGGCGCAGGCCGCGCTGCACACCATCAGCGAGGCCGCCGAGCGCGGCAGCGCCATGGTCCGGCAGATCCTGACCTTCGCCCGCAAATCGGAAGCCGAATTCCGCGCCCTGCGCATCCAGGAGTTGATCGCCGAGCTGGTCAAGATGCTTCGCGTCACCTTCCCCCGCACCATCGTGATCGGCTATTCCTGCCCCTCCGACCTGCCCCAGGTATGGATCGATCCAAGCCAGCTGCACCAGGCCCTGCTCAACCTCTGCATCAACGCCCGCGACGCCATGGCCGGGGTCGGCAAGCTGCAGATCCGCGCCGGCTTGATCGACGGCGAAGCGATCGCCCCGCGCTTCCCCGCCGCCGCGGGCAAGCGCCTGGTCCGCATCCAGGTGCAGGATACCGGCATGGGCATGGACGAAGAGACCCGAGCCCGGGTCTTCGAGCCATTTTTCTCCACCAAGGGGCGGGGCAAGGGCACCGGCCTGGGGCTGGCCGTGGTATACGGCGTGGTGCAGGCCCACAAGGGCTTCATCGAGGTCGACAGCGAGCCGGGCCGCGGCACGTCCTTCTCGCTCTATTTCCCGGCCTCGGAGCGCCTGGAAGTGCGCCCGGCCCCGCAGACGTCCGAAACGCTGGCGAGTGCCAGGGGCAGCGAAACCATCCTGGTGGTGGAGGACGAGGAGGACCTGCGCGAGCTGCTGACCTCGGTGCTGCACGACTTCGGCTACAGCATCCTCGTGGCCCGGGACGGCATGGAAGCCCTGGAGCGCTACCGCCGCCATCGCCAGGATATCCGGCTGGTCGTCACCGACATGGACCTGCCCAAGCTCAACGGCGCCGCCGTCAGCCGGGCGATCCTCAGCACCGACCCGGGGGCCCGCATCATCCTGATCTCGGGCTTCGTCGAAGCGGCGCTGAAGGAATCCATCCTGGCCAGCGGCGTCCGCGAGTTCCTGGCCAAGCCATACACCATGCCGCAAATGCTGCAATTGGTCAGGAATGTGCTTGATGAGGAATAGACGTCAGACGCCAGACGTTAGACGTTGGTGAAAAGTCATTTTTCCGACGGTCATCATGCTGATGCCATCTGCCTGCCGCTTTTTCTCTTGCTGACGTCTGACGTCTAACGTCTGACGTCTTCTTCCCCTATTTGCCGGGTTATCCGGCTGGGCAGAAAATCACTGGAATAGACAACTTTTTCTTGGAGTAACTCCCGCTGCGTCGAGGATCGCCAGGGGAGAGGAATGCGTTCATAGACGGGCGCATACAGAAAATAACGGAATCGCGGCGCGGCGCCCTGCGGGGTATGATACTCGAAACAATGATAGTCCTCGAAAAAGGTAACTTCCGTCATGGCTCCACCTCCTGGTACATGGCGCAGCCAACCAGCGCTCCCCCGAATGGTCAGGGGGAACAGTTGGCACGGATCCGTCGAGCCGGGCTCTCAACCTTTCCTCATGACTTGGTCATCCCTGTCAAAGAACTCGCTTCATGTATAGTATAAAAAGAAAGATTTGTCTATAAGAAAAAGACGTCAGACGTCAGACGTTTCAAGAAGACGACAGACGTCAGACGTCAGTAGTCAGCAAGACAAGAGTTCAAAAATATCCGATCTTTGTCTTGCTAACGTCTAACGTCTGATGTCTAACGTCTGTTTTCTGCCGTCTGACGTCTTTCTTCCATCTACCGACTACTTTCTCCTGCTGGTAAGCACCAGGATCGCTCCGGCGATGACCAAGAATGCTCCCAACGGCAGCGAACTGCCGTATATGCCGCTGTAGAAGGCCGCGCCCAGGCCGAGCAGGACAAAGGCCGGCGCCAGGAGCCCGGGCCGGCGCTCAATGAAATAAAGAAAAAGAAAACCCAGTCCGGGCCCGAAGAGATAATTGGGCCAGCTGGTGCCTGCGCCCGCCCAATGGCTGTGGGTCAGCCACAGGAAGTGACCGCAGTAGAAGACCAGGATGGTGATGGGGAGCACCGACCCGGCGGCCTCGCGCCCCTTTTCGAGCCAGTTGATGGCCAGGGGGATGACCGGGATAAGCAGGAACAGGGGCCAAATGCGCCAGGCATTCAGAAAACCGAGAAAATTGTTGGCCAGGAACATGATGCCCAGGGCGGCAAGGATCACGCCACCGGCCAGCGCCGCCATTCGTGTCCGCCGATCCTTTTTTTCGGTCATGGTGCCTCCTCGTTCGCTTGCAAAACGGATTTCCGCAACCCGAAGTTCACGGCCTGGGAAAGGAAATCGCCCCGCTGGGCTTGATCTTATCCCAACTGGCAAGGAGAACCAAGCGAAATAGGCGAAGGATCGGCTCCAACCTTGAGATCCGTGGAATCCTGGTCTACAATGGCCGGGTGAGCTCGCAGCTCAAGATTTTTTTCCTGCTGCGCCGGAGCCTGCTGCAGACCATGAGAAGGCTCTGGCGGCTGCCGCAACCGCCCGCCCCGCCCTCGCGACTGCGGGTGGGCGACGCATCCCTGCCCTTCCTTGACGGGATCAACCTCCCCTGGCTGCGCTACGGGGGCGACTTCGGAGCCAACGCCTGGAGCCCCGGGGGCGGCGTGGCCCGGAAGGAGCGCAGGGAGGAACTCGGGCGCGAGCTCCGGGAGCTGAAGGCGCACGGGATCGATACGGTCCGCTGGTTTCTCTTCTGTGACGGACGCGCCGGCATCCGCTGCACCCGCGCCGGCACGCCGCTGGGGCCCGATGGATGCCTGTTCGCCGATTTCGATGCCGCCCTGGAAGAATTGGCGGCCGCCGGGCTGAAAGTCGTTTTCGTCCTCCTCGACTTCCTCTGGTTCGACGAAGCCAAGGCGGTCAACGGCGTGCAGACCGGGGGCCGGTCGCCGTTCGTCAGCGGCGCCTACAAGCAGCGGCATTTTCGCCGCCGGGTGCTGCGGCCGCTGCTCGAGCGCTACGGCCGCTCGCCCGAGATTTTGGCCTGGGACGTGATCAACGAGCCCGAGTGGGCCACCCGCGGCTGGGGCGGGGGGATCATCGGCCCCTCGGTTTCCTTCCTGAAAATGCGCCGCTTCATCCGCAGGGCGGCGCGGCTGGTCCACCGCCATACCGGGCAACTGGTCACGGTCGGCTTGGGCAACGCATCGGGGCTGCCCCTGGTGCGCGGCTGCGGCCTTGACTTCTACCAGGTCCACTGGTACGACCGCTGGCAGAGCGTGGCCCCGTTGGGCCGTCCAGTGGCGGAACTGGGGCTTGACCGGCCGCTGCTCCTGGGCGAATTCCCGACCCGGAACGCCTCGCTGACGCCGCAGGCGATCATTGACCTGGCCAAAGCGAGCGGTTACTGCGGAGCCTTGGCCTGGTCATGGCTGGCCGGGGACGAGTTCTCGGGAATGAAGGAAACAAACCCAACGATCTCTTAGTGTTAGTGATCGTGCTGGTGTCAGCAGGGCACTGAAGGAATATCAGCGTCAGTGACAGTGACAGTGTCAGCAAGAGCCTTGGGAAAAGCTCTTTTTCTTTCGCTTCAACGCTTCAACGCTTCAACAATTCCTGCTCTTGAATTCCGGATCTTCGTTTTGGTAATTGGAATTTGGTGCTTGTTTGGAATTTGATATTTGGTGCTTGGAATTTAATTCTTCACATGTCACGCGTCACGCGATACGAGAACTTTTTGATTGTCTTGCTAACATCTAACGTCTGACGTCTAACATCTAGTGTCTCTAGACCGACTTGTCTCCGTTTCGAATCACGAATCACGAGCGATCTGTTTCAGCTACTTGTCACGCGTCACGATGGCCACCGCCCGGATGGGCGAGCCGTCGGCGTCGACGATCTTCAGCGGCAGGCAGGAGAACAGGAACTCCCTGCCGACCAGGGAGGAGAGGTCGCCCAGGTTTTCGACGATCACCATGTTCCGGGCGAAGAGGGCGCGGTGGACCGGCAGCCGGGTCGAATCGATCTCATCCACGGAAATGGTGTCGACACCGAAGCCCTTGAGGCCGAATTCGGCCAGCCATTGGGCGGCGCCGGGGGAAAGGACCGGGTAGGAGCCGAAATACTCCTCCTCGCCCCAGTACCGCGCCCAGCCGGTGTGCAGCAGGGCGAATTCGACGCCGCGCAATCGCGGCACGAACATTTCAAGATCGTTGGTCTCCACTTGCCGCCCGCGGACCGCGGAGACGTCCAGGACCAGCCCGGGGCCCAGGAAGCTCTCGGCGCCCATGGCGTCGAGCCGGGCGGCGCCGGGAAGGATATGGCCCGGCGCGTCGATATGGGTGCCGGTGTGCGAGACGAGGTGGAGCATCTTTTCGGCGAAACCGTTGCGCTCGATGGTATAGGCATCATCCAGGCGGGGCGCCTCGGTGCCGGGAAATACCGGCATTGCCGCGCTGATGGCATGGGTCAGGTCGATGATGTCCGGGCTCGGGCGTGTCATGGGCGTTCCTCCTCATGAAAAGGGCCCATCATACGGCAAGCGCCGCGGCAAGTCAACCGTTCATTGCAAGGCTCACGACATGCGGCATTCGCTGTACGGCAAGTGATCGATTGAAATCGGTTTACGGCAGACGGTTCACGGTTTACGGAAGAAAAGAGGCAATAGGAAGAGTTAAATTCCAAATCTCAAGCACCAAATCCCAAACAAATCCCAAACTCCAAATTCCAATTTCCAAAACGAAAACCAACGCAAGTGTCAGTGTCAGTGACAGTGTCAGCAAGAGCCTTGGGAAAAGCTCTTTTTCTTTCGCTTCAACGTTTCAACGCTTCAACAATTTCTGCTCTTGAATTCTGGATCTTCGTTTGGGTCATTGGAATTTGGAATTTATTTGGAATTTGGTGCTTGAGATTTGGAATTTTAGTCCTATTAATACCATTATTTCATAATACGCCCTGCGCCAAGCTCTTTCCTCGTCACGCGTTACGCGTCACGACAGGTTGTTTCGTCGGCTCAGTGAAAAAGCTTCTTCAGCAGCCTGCCGATCATGGGCAGCAGATTCAGCTCGAGATCGGTGCGCTCGGGCTCGGGGCGCGTCTGGAAGAATGCCCTGTCGATGCGGGCGAACTGCAGCTTTTTCTTCTCCTGCTCAAGCTCCAGCCTGGCCAGTTCCAGTTCGCTCTCCCTGCGCACCAGCTTGCCGCCGGCCTTCGTCCACTCCAGGATCTGGCGCAGCTCGCCGCCGTCGAGCCACATGCCGTGCTCGCGGCACTGGTCGGCGATGACGCCGCTGCGCGCGCCGAAATTCACCCGGTTCATCAGCCGGCGGCAGACCGGGCAGTCGATGTACGTGACCGGGTACTCATCGCGGCGCTTGACGCGCTGCACCTCGTTGAGGCGCTGGGGATCCACGGCGTGGACGTTGGTCACGGCCTTCTCCAGGAGCGCCTCCAGCTCCCCGGGATCGAAAAAAAGGCCCAGGCAGCGCGGGCAGCGCTCGACCAGGAACTTTCCCTGCACATGCAGGTCGATGGTCTGCAGCGGCATATGGCAGCGCGGGCAGATGCGCTCGGATCGCGGTTCCTCGACCGTGAAGCGATGGACGACCGACAGGTCCACATCCTGGCGGGTCTTGCAGTATTCGCAGACCAGCAGCGTTCCGGTCAGCACGGCGCCGCAATTCTTGCAATTGGCCATTAAGCCCTTCCTTGTTGGGAAATTGTATATTTCTACATGGAAAAAAGCAAACGAAGCCCGAGACGATAGACGTTAGACGCTAGTGGCTAGCAAGAAAAACGTCCTGAAATAATGGTTCTTTCTCTGCCTTGCTGACGTCTGACGTCTAACGTCTAACGTCTGACGTCTAACGTCTGACGTCTAACGTCTAACGTCTGACGTCTAACGTCTGACGTCTGGCGTCTGCGATCCGTTTATAGCTCGTAACCCAGGCTGAGTTCCAGCGCGATCACCGGTGCCCTGAGAAAACCGCTATGCCGCGGCCCGGTCACGTTGTCGAAGAGATCGGTCACGTCGATGCCCTTTACCGGGCCGAAGGCATACAGGTAGCCCATGAAGCGGTAGACCAGGCCGGCGCTGAAAAACATGCGCGAGGAGACCGGGGCCAGGATACCGGCTCCGGCGTTGGCCCCCACCCCGGCATAGGTGGCATCATGGAATTTCCCGTCACGATCGGCGACATTGTCGCGCACCCTCAGCCAGGGAAAACTGAGGCCGAGCTGCAGGAACAGGCGCAGGGGCGAGGTCTTGAACAGGAACGTGCGAGCGTTGACCTGGACCTGGCGCGAAACGGCCGTGCCGTCCCGGCCCTGGAACATGGCGTCGTGCCCGGAAACGAGGTAGGAAACGGCCCAGAGCCCCGAGCGGAAGCGGCGGCCGAAGCCGATGCCAAAGCCCAGGCTGGGCTTGATCCTGGGAACATAGAATACCTGGTCGGCGTTGCCGACGACCAGGTTCCCATCCAGGTCGCCGGAGGCGAAGGAGAGGTATTGGCTCGTGGCCTCAAAGAAGAACGCGCCGCTGTCCCTGGGCTTGGGCAACGGGGCATCCGGCTCTTCCTGAGCCGCCAGCCACGACGACATCATGATCAGCGATATGGCGAGCAACTTTCTCATTGGCACCTCAGTCAAGCGCTGGCGATTCAATTTTCCTTCTCTGTGCTTCGGACATCGGGATGTGCTTTCCTATTGATTACTTCGGTTTTCGCCTTTTTACCTGCGCACGCAGTACGCTTTTCGTTACCCCTTTCTCATCCGCGACCTTCGGATCCGCCACTCGTCAGGGGTTCGTTGGCCGTGGCTCTTCCGCCGGCATTTCAACCAGCGCCTTTTCCTTCGCCTTTTCATCGGCGATCTGGATGAAGGCCTCGATCAGGCCCGGGAGGGAGGAGATCTCCATGCCGTGGTTGAAGGTATACGCGAGCCCCAGATCCGAGTTCTCCATGACCCAGTAGAACCCCTTGCAGCTCTCGAGAAAACCGGTGATCTTCTCCAGGGCGGCCGGCGGCCTGGGCATGGCCATATTCTCGCGCATGGCCTGGGCGATCAGGCGCGGCAGCAGCGGGTCGACGTACCCGAAGCCGTTGCCGCGGCGCGGCGCCTTGCGGGCGATCTCCTTGAAAGCGGCTCCAGCGGCCAGGCGCGGAGAGCCCTTGTCGAGGATCTTTTCCGCCAGGGCGTCCCGCGAGGCCGCGATCAGCCACTCGCCCTTCTGGACAATGACCGGCTCCAGCGGCCAGGGGGCCGGCAGGCGCGGGAAGGCGATCTTCTTCACCCCGCCGGCTTCGCTGAACTTGCTATGGCCGCTGGCGGTCAGCTTGCCCTTGAGCGCATCGAAAAGATAGTTGTCGTTGACGCGCATGAACAGGGCGAATTCCGGCTCGGGGATCGACAGCGGCTTTTCCTTCGCGGGCAGCAGCACCCTCTTTTCCGGGTCCAGGGCGAGCAGGAATCCCAGGCGGCCGCCGTAGGATTTGCGCAGGCGGTCATAGTCGATGCCGCCTGCCTGCATGCCGGCCTTCATCATGGCCATGGCCTGGTCGGGAGACGGAGCCGCGCCTCCCTGGGCGACGATCTTCGGGGCGATCCGGCTCGTCCACTCGATCAGCCTGAAAAGGTCATAATCGGAGGCGAAGGCCAGCGCCGTTCCGGCGGGAAGCAGTCCCATCTCGTCCAGGGGCCGCGGCTGCGGGCCGGTCACGTTCCAGAGCAGGCCCTTGCTCCGGCCCGGGCGATGGTGCAGGATCGCACGGACGCGGCGCAGGCCCGGCTGGACGGCGAAGGAGCTGAAACCGAGGCCGCTGACCTCATCCAGGCCGTACTCCTTGAACATCAGGTCCAGCATGTCCAGCCCCTGCATGGCCTGGGCTCGACGTTCCTCGGGCAGCGCCGCCACGTTGCGCATCAGGCCAGCCAGCAGCGACTGGGCGGCCTTGCTGATCTCCTCGGCATGGATGTAGACGAGCGCTTCCCCCCCCTGGTCCAGCCGGGACAGCACCTGCCAGTAGGTATTGTCCACAGCCGAGCGTTTCCAGAACGGGGCCGCGTAATGCATCACGGCCCAGGCCGCGGCGGCGCCCAGCACCAGGCCGCACAGGATCAGAATCAGCGTTTTTTTCATTTCCCACCTCATCAGAAGAAGATTATAACCTCTGGAAAAATCAATTCAAGTACTTAGACGTTAGACGACAGACGGTAGACGTTAGATGTTAGATGTCAGACGTTAGGCGTTAGACGTTAGATGTTAGATGTCAGACGTTAGACGTTAGCAAGACAATCAACGAGTTCTCGTGATGCGTAACGCGTGACGCGTGACATGTGAAGAATTAAATTCCAAGCACCAAATTCCAATTACCCAATCCCCTGGCGGGGACTTTGACCAAAACAAATAGAATTCCTCGTAAGGGGCTTTCGTTGAGATATTGTCAAATGTTGTGTACGATGAATGATGTTTGTCATGCCGCATGCATCACCCCGTTCACGAACTTGACCCCGGAAGCCAACAAGGGCAACAGATTATAA
>DIXU01000005.1 GCA_002436105.1 Candidatus Aminicenantes bacterium UBA6072
TCAAACAACTTCGAACCTCGAACCTCGTTCTAGCCTTTCAGCTCCTGCAAATAGCACTCCAGGTTCTTCTTCCTCGCCGCGACCGGCCGCGGGCTGGCGCTGCTGCGCTGCAGGGCGAACTCGACCAGGCGGAACAGCACGTCCTCGTAGGGAATGCCGGCGCGGGCCGCGGAGCGGATGAAGCCCGCCTCGGGGGAAAGGTCGGGGTTGGGATTGACGTCGATGACGTGGGGGATGTCGCGCTTGCTCAGGCGGAAATCGACGCGGGCGTAGTCGCGGCAGTCGAGGGCGTTGAAGGCGGCCAGCGCCTTCGCCTCGATCTGCGCCCGCAGCTCGTCGTCCAGCTCGGCCGGGCAGACCGGCACCGTCCCCCTGTAGTAATCGCTGCTGGGCGCCCACTTGGCCTCGTAGGTGACGATGGGCGGCAGGCCGGCCGGCAGCCCGCGGTAGGAGATCTCCGACAGCGGCAGCACGCGGTCGCCGAAGACGGCGGCGCTGATCTCGCGCCCGGGCAGGCACTCCTCCACCAGAACGTCCTGGCGGAACGTGCGGAACAGGAAATCGAGCTGCGCCCGCAAACCGGAAAAATCCGCCACCACCGAATTCTCGGAGATGCCGATGCTGGCGTCCTCGCGGTTCAGCTTCAGGATGAGCGGGTACTTCAGCCTGACGTCGGTTTCAGCCGGCAGCCGCCCCAAGCGCGCCAGGAAGTGCCTGGGGGTGCGCACGCCCAGCGAGCGCAGGATCTGCTGGGTCTTGAGCTTGTCCAGGCAGTTGCCCAGGGTCAGCGCCCGGCTGCCGGTGAACTCGATATCGAGGATCTCGAAGGCGCCGGCGACATGGCTCTCGAAATTGACGTCGCCGGCCAGCGCCTCGACGAAGTTGAGGATGATGTCGGGCTCCAGCTGCAGGATGCGCCGCAGCGCCCGGGCGAAATTGCGGCTGAAAGGCAGGCAATCGACCTGCTGGAAGCGCTGCTGCAGGATGGCCTGGATCTTGCCGACCTGGGCGCCCAGCCCGGCGTCGGAGGCGTCCTCGACCGTCGCCCCCGCCGGCGCCGCCTTGCCGGAGTAATTTTCATAGATGCCGACGGGCTCGTTGTAGCAGATCAGTATCCTTTCCGGCCGCATTGGCGCATCCTAGCAATTCGCGGCGCAAAAAACCACCCGGCGGTCGCGGCCGCCGATAAGGGCAGCCGGCCGACGCTAGAAGCGGAAAGCCAGCCCGGCGGCGAAGTAGTGGATCCAGGCGAAGTTGTAGGTCTCTTCGACGTCGGCGCCGCCCTCGACGAAGCGGTAGCCGACCCGCAGCTGCCAGCGCGGCGCCGGGCGCCAGGTCAGCGCCAGCAGCACGTCCTCGGCGCGCCCCTGCTTGGCGGCCGCGGCATCGGCTTCCAGCATCATCCCCATTTTGTCGTTCCAATCCCAGATCAGGCGCAGGTGCAGCAGCGGCACGAAGCCGACATTGGTCTTGCTGGAGGTCAGCTCGGCGGTCGTCAGCGCCACCTCGGCGTCGCGGACCTTGGCGGTCAGGCCGATGTCCAGTCGCAGGCGCCACTTGTCCAGCAGGCGGTAGCGGTAGGTGAAGCGGTAGGAGTTGAAGGTGTAAATCCCGTCGGCCGCCGCCATGGCCGGGAACTGCACGCCCTCGAAGAAGACCGGCCCCGGAAGCGTTCCCTGCGCCTTCAGGGTCAGGGGCGCATACAGCATCGAGAGCTCATGGCGCCTCGAGATGGCATACGAGAGGCGCAGCCGGTAATAGGCCTTGGCGTCGATGTCCAGGTCCTCGGACAGCGAGAGCAGCGTGCCGCCGACGTTGGGAATGCGCACGTCGTTGTAGCCCGAGAAGACAGCGCCTCCCTCCAGCTCAACGGTCCAGGGGGGGTCCCCGGCGGCAGGCGCCGCCGACGCCATGGCCAGGATCAGCACGACCCATATGTATAAACGGTTCAATTTCATGAATTCCTCCGCCTTGAATATACCTTAGCCAGTTGCAATTTTCAAGCCCGGCGTCTCACGGGCGGTTGCCACGGCCGGGTTTCCCGGGTACAATGGCGGCGGCAAAACGCATGGGCAAAAAATATCTCCTGTTCGACATCGACGGCACGCTGGTCCACGCCGGCGGCGCCGGCCGCCGGGCGCTGGGCGCGGCGCTGGGCGCGATCGGCGTGGAGGAGGAGATCGTCCGCCAGATGCCCTTCGCCGGCCAGACCGACCGCCAGATCATCCTCGGCGCCCTGCGCGCCGCCGGCTTCGCCGCCTCCGAGCTGCCCATCCTGCTGGAGCAGGCACTCGCATCCTACCTGCCCCACCTGGCCGGCAACTTGCAGGCAAAGCCGGCGGTGCCGTATCCCCTGGCGCGCGAGCTCCTCCAGGCCTGCGGCCGCCGCGAACACCTGGAACTGGCCCTGCTCACCGGCAATGTACCCGACGGCGCCCGGCTCAAGCTGAGTTCGGCCGGCCTGTGGGATTTCTTCGGCTGGGGGGTCTTCGGCGACCATTCCGAGGAACGCGCCGAGCTGGCACGCGAGGCCCGGCGCCGCATCGCCGCAGGCAACGGCAGGGTCGATCCCCGCGACATCGTCGTCATCGGCGACACCGCGGCCGACGTCGCCTGCGGCCGGGCCATCGGCGCCTTCACCGTGGCCATCGTCTCCGACTACGAACCCCGGGAAAAACTCCGGGCCGCCGGCCCCGACCTGCTGCTCGACGGCTTCGCCCCGCTGTTCGCCCTCTGGGACCTGCCGCCGCCCGCCTGAGTGGCGCTGTCCCAAAATGGGACAACCTTGATCCCAGGATCCTCTGCGGACAACGCTTTCCATCTTCAGCACCGTTGTTTCAAAATGGGACAGGAAAAAACACCTGAAATCCTCTACGGACAGGACTTTTCATCGGCCGGCGCCGGGATTGTCCCAAAATGAAACAAAAGGCGTTGGACCGGTGCCGGTTGGGATGAATGAAGATCCTTTACCTGAAAGGGTTTCACGTCATTCCCCCTGCATGGCACGCGACTTGCTTTCTCATCGGCATGCTGACCAAGACCCTGTTTTACTGTCCCCGGGACGAGGATGTGCTGCTGTTCGAGGATGTCTATGACGAGCGGCTTGACTTCGTTTACCAGCCGCTGCACGAGATTCCCCGCGTCTGCCCCAAGTGCGGCTCCATCTGGTTCAAGAAAGACTGCCTGGTGATCGAGGAGCTGTACGCCGCTCCCAGCGGGCGCAACCGGGCCGTCGTCAACCGCCGCTGCGAGAATCCATGAAGATCCACCAGATCTTCGCCGCCGAGAATTTCAGCGATCCGGCCAAGATGGATTGGGCGCGGCAGGAGGCGGAGTACATTTTAAAGGTCATGGAAGCCGACCCGAACTTCACGCTGGCGGAACATTGCCGCCGGGAAATGGCCCCCGATTCCCTGCTGCGCTATTTCCGCCACCGCGAGCGCAGCGAGAAGGCCTGCCGGATCCTGCAGTACCTGCTCTCCTTCCTGGCGCACATCCCGACGAGCGACGAGATCGGCAAGGAGCCGGTCGATCCGGCCGAGCAGTTCCGTTCCTTCATCCTCTACCAGGCCGACCTGCTGCTGGAGGAGGACGTCAAGAACGCCGTTTTCCAGGAGACGAACCATGTCGGCGCCCCGCGCGCCGGCAGCGTCTGGGACTACCAGGAACGGATCATCCTCACCAACCGCATGCTCAAGAACATGCTGGCCAAAAAAGAGAGCAATGTGGCCGCTGCCATCTCCAACCAGTGCCGCGTCCTGGAGCATATCTCCCTTTTCTGGTTTGACGTCCGCCGCCACGACCTGCGCCGGGCCCGGCGCAGCGATATCTTCATCTACCTGATGGCCCAGCTGGTCCGCAGCCGCTGCTGGCAACCGGCTCCGCAGTAAGCTCCGCGGGCCCCGGCTGGCGCGGAACTAGCCGGCCCGGCTTTCGGATATGCCGGCCTGGAAGCGGCGGGCGATCTCCTGCAGCTCGGCCAGTTTTTCCGGGAAACGCTCGGTGAGGGCCTGAAGCTTCCTCAGCGCCGTTTCGCCCTCCCTGCCCAACTGCTCGACCATGGCGCGCGTCCGCTCGTAATCTTCGCGCAGCGAGTCCTTCCTGACTTCCCAGGCCTTGCCGGCCCCGTCACAGAGAGCGGCCAGCTGCTGCCGGGCCAGCACGTAGTCCTGCCGCAGCCGGGCGAACCTGTTCTCGAGCGCATGGATGGTCTCGTCCCGCAACGTGGCCAGGCTCTGGATGAAGGCCGCTTCGTACTCATGCTTCAGGCTCTCCAGCAGCTCGGCCACCGGCACGATCCTTTCGACGCGATGGGCGTTGGCGCCGCAGAAAGCGAACCCCCGGTCGAGCAGGCCCCGGCGGGCATTGTCCAGCGCCGCCGAAATGCAGTAATCGGCGTGCCGGATGTCGCACTGCTCCAAACAGCGCCAGGCACAGCGCTTGACGTTGCGCACTCCGGCGGCGGCGTCATCCAGGAAGCGGTTGCGGATGGCTCTTCCCGGCATGCCGACCGGGCTCTTGATGATGGCGATATCCTCGGGGCGGCAGGCGATGTAGGCCTCCTTGAAGCGGCGGTCGGCGTCGCACTCGTCGGTGGCCACGAAGCGGGTGGCCATCTGCACTCCCTGCGCGCCCAGCTGCAGGAAGCGCAGGATATCCGCCCCCGTGTAGATGCCGCCGGCGGCGATGACCGGGATCTTCTTCTTGAAGGCGGCTTCAAACGGCGCCAGGGCCGCGACCACCTGCGGCACGAGGACTTCGAGCTTCTGGTCGGCGTCCTGCAGCCTGTCCGCCCGGAATCCCAGGTGGCCTCCGGCCAGGGGCCCCTCGACCACCACGGCGTCGGGAACATCCCCGTAGGACTTCTGCCAGTATTTGAATATGAGCTCGGCGGCGCGCCCGGAAGAGACGATGGGGATGACCAGGACGCCGGCGGCGCGGATCCTTGCCACCGGCATGTTCCGGATCGGCAGCCCGGCCCCCAGGAACAGGGCATCGGCCTTTTCCTCGATGCAGGTATCCATGAGCTGATGAAAATCGTTGGCCGCCACCATGATGTTGACGCCGACGAGTCCCGAGGTCTTGGCCCTGGCTTTGCGCAATTCGCTGCGCATGGCCCGGATGTTGGCGGCGCGGCCGTCTTGATAGTAGTCGGGCTCGAGCATGCCGATGCCGACGCCCGCGATCACGCCGATGCCGCCCTGACCGGCCACTGCCGAGGCCAGGCCGGACAGCGAGATGCCGACGCCCATGCCGCCCTGGACGATGGGCAGCGGCACCGAGCGCCTGCCGATGGATAATCTAGGCATTCTGAACAATATCATGGGACCTCCTCGACGCCGATCCTCTCGAGGGAAAAGAACCGCCGCGCGAACGCGGTTTTCTATGACAAAACCGTATCCTGATTTCGCATACAATCACCCGGGTAATATTATAGAATGATTACGGGGAAATTGCAACTCATTGGCCGGCCTGAAGCAACGGCCGGGGCGAGAAATCGCGGCGCAGCTAGTGCCCGGCGGCCCACTCCCGCACCCGGGCGGATATGCGGTCGCGCAGGGCGCGCACCTGGCTCATTTTCTCCTCTTCGCTCCCGGTGAAGGCGGCGGGGTCGGGGAAGCTCCAGTGCTCGCGGCGCCCGGCGCCGGGGAATATGGGACAGCCCTCGGCCTGGCTCTCGTCGCAGACGGTGATCACCCAGCCGAACCATTCGCCCCGGCGCAGCAGGTCGAAGGCGCTGCGGGTCGTTTTGGCGGAAATATCCATGCCGATCTCGGCCATGGCCTTGACGACCAGTGGATTGAGGACTCCGGGCTCCAGGCCGGCGCTCTCGGCGGCGAAGCGGTCGGAGCCGAATTCGTTCAAGAACGCCTCGGCCATCTGGCTGCGGGCGGAATTATGAACGCAAATGAACAGGACCTTTGTTTTTTCCATATTCACTCCTTGAAGACAGGATAGTCGGGAACGGTTAATTCCATTTTAAAACAATATGAATTCAGTGTTAACATGAAAAAAATTCTTTTAACCGAAAATTAACCATGCTTTTATTTCATCTTAATCGCCCGGGGCGATACTCCGGGCGGAAACGCAAATCTTTCCGGAGGAAAAAAATGAAACGTTCGATCCTGTTGGTTCTGCTGGCCCTGTTCGTCCTGAGCGCAATGAAGCTGCCCGCCGCCATCTCGGCCTACGCCTTCGGCGACTACTACCTGGTACTCAAGAACCAAAATGAGGCGGTGGAGAACCAGCACGGCCTGTGGCTGCGCCGCGTCTACCTCACCTACGAGAGCGATATCTCCGACAAGCTGAAGGCCCGCGCCCGACTGGAGCTCAACAGCCCCGGCGACTTCACCACCTCGGCCGCCATCGTTCCCTACCTGAAGGACGCCTACATCTCCTACCAGTACGCCCCGCTGCACAAGCTCACCGTCGGCATCCAGGACAGCCTGGCCTATGCCAACATCGAGAAATTCTACGGCTACCGCCACCTGGAAAAGACCATGTTCGACCTGTACAAGGTGCGCTCATCGCGCGACTTCGCCATTGACTTCAGCGGCGCCTTCGACGCCGGCAAGAAGTTCAACTACAGCCTGCAGTACGGCAACTACTCGGGCAACAAGAGCGAGAACAATCCCTACAAGCAGGTCGGCGCCCGCCTGTTCGTCAACGTCACCCCCAAGCTGCTGGTCGAGGTCAACGGCGACGTCAGCACCGTGTCCGGAGTGAAGACCTCCTACCTGGTCCAGGGCTTCGTCGGCTACAAGGACGACTGGGGCCGCCTGGGCGTGAACTACGGCCAGGAAATGGTCAGGGAAGACGGCAAGGACGACGCGGATTTCGGCGTCTTCTCCGCCTTCGCCGTGGCCAAGCTCGGCAAGAAGCTCGAGGCCGTCGCCCGCTACGACATGAGCGTCGATCCCCAGCTCCACGGCCAGGGCGATTTCCTGCCCATCGTGAAGGGCTACAAGTCCAACCTGGCCATCCTCGGCCTGGCCTGGAACCTGCACCCCAAGTTCCAGATCATGCCCAACATCAAGATGGTGTCGTACAAGGAGAACAACGGCGTCAAGCCGGGCAGCGACACCTACTTCAACATCACCTGGTACTATCAGTTCTAAGATCGTTAAAAAAAGGAGAAAACCATGAAACTCATTTCCACCATCCTGGCGCTGTCCCTGCTGGGAGGCGCCTTCGGCTTCGCCGCCGACGCCAACAAGATCGTGGTCGACGGCTCGACCACCGTGGGCCCCATCGCCAAGGCCTTCGCCGAGTACACCATGAGACAGAACCCCGGGGTCAACATCACCGTCTCCGAGTCGGGCTCGGGCAACGGCGCCAAGAGCCTGGTCAACAAGTCCTGCCAGGTGGCCAGCATGTCGCGGCTGCTGAAGCTCAACGAATATGAAGCCGCGGTGCACTCCGAGATCCTGCCCGTGGTCCACGTCGTGGCCCTGGACGGCATCGCCATGATCGTCCATCCCGGCAACCCCGTCGCCAAGCTCTCCATGGCGCAGGTCAAGGACATTTACCTGGGCAAGATCAGGAACTGGAGCCAGCTCGGCGGCCCGAATACCGCCATCGTCATCATCTCGCGCGACACCAACAGCGGCACCTACGAGACCTTCGAGGGCAAGGTGATGAAGGGCGAGAAGATCGCCAAGAACTGCGAGTATGTCGGCTCCAACGGCGCCATCCGCCAGCGGGTGCAGAGCACGCCGGCGGCCCTCGGCTACGTGGGCATCGGCTTCCTGGACAACACGGTCAAGGCGCTGCCCATCGACGGCGTCAACCCCACCCCCGAAACGGTCAAGGACGGCAGCTATCCCATCGCCCGCCCCCTCTACATGATCACCAACGACTATCCCAAGATGGGCTCGCACCTCTATCGCTACGTGAACCTCTACCTGTCCAAGAAGGGCCAGACCATGATCGAGGAGATCGGCTTCATCCCGGTCACCAGCTATTGATCGCTGCCCGCACTCCGTGAAGACGAACGAACGCAACCTGGTCATGAGCGACGCGGCCAGCCGCCTGCGGCGGCTGGCCGCCTTCTTTTCCAAGGGCTTTCTTTTCCTGGTCGCCGCCGCCTCGCTCGTGGCCGTGCTGCTGATCATCGTCTATATCGCCCGTGACGCCATCCCCTTCTTCAAGCTGCGCGGGCTGAAGGAGCTCTTCGCCGGCACGGCCTGGTTCCCCAGCGGCAATCCGCCCGAATTCGGCGCCCTGGCCATCTTCATCGGCAGCGGCCTGGTCACCCTGGGCGCCATCCTGGTGGCCGTTCCCCTGGGCATCGCCGCGGCCATCGCCCTCAGCGACATCCTGCCCTACCGCCTGCGCCAGGCGGTCAAGCCGGTCATCGAGATCCTGGCCGCCCTGCCCTCGGTGGCCTACGGCTTTTTCGCGCTGGTCATATTCGCGCCCCTGCTGCAGAACCACGGCGGCTCGCTCCTCTCCCTGGCCGCCTGGCTCATCTTCCTGCCCCTGGGCCTGCTGATCGCATTCGCCGTCAGCGAGATCGCCACCCGCTCCATCCGCGCCGACGTGGCCCCGGCGGCGCGCTGGCTCCTGGCCGCGACCCTGGCCGCCGTCCTGGTGCGCGGACTGGCCGCGCTCTCCGCCATTCTGAAAAACGTGGCCGTCAGCAGCGGCACCAACGCCTTCAACGTCTCGATCATCCTGGGCATCATGGCCCTGCCCACCATCGTCAGCGTCGCCGAGGACTCGCTGCAGGCGGCGGGCCGCGAACTGCGCGAAGGCAGCTACGCCCTGGGCGCCACCCGCGCCGAGAGCCTTTTCAGGGTCATCATTCCCGCCGCCGGCAGCGGCATCATCGCCGCCGTCATCCTGGGCGTCATGCGCGCCATCGGCGAGACCATGGTGGTCTGGATGGCCTCGGGAAACGCCGCCCAGGTGCCGCAGCCCTGGTTCAACTTCCTCAGCCCGGTGCGCACCCTGACCGCCACCATCGCCGGCGACATGGGCGAAGCCGACCAGGTCCTCGGCTCCGAGCGCTACCACGTGCTGTTCGCCCTGGCCCTGTGCCTGCTGCTGATCTCCTTTTTCGCCAACCTGGCCAGCGAATGGATCCTGCGCCGCCAGGCGCGCCGCCTGGGGGGGCTGAAGTAGATGAAGCTCCGATCGCGCAGGCTGCTCGACCGCTCGCTGACCGGGGTCAGCGTCATGGCCATCGTGCTGATGTCCCTGTCGCTGCTGGTGCTGCTCGGGCCCATTTTCAGCCGCGGGGCAGCGGCCTTCCTCTTCCGCGCCACCAGCGAATTCCGCCGCTTCAACCTCGAGCAGTTCAACCGCGGCGACAGCCGCCGGATCGCCGCCGAATCCCGGGCCGTCGCCGAGGCCCGCCAACCGCTGTACGGGATGCTGGCCGCTTTCACGGCCGAGCTGGAAGACATGGATCCGGCCCGGCGCCGGGAGCTGCGGCAGCAGTTCAAGGAAGTACGCGATCTGCTGCGCGAGCTGCTGGGGCCGCTTCCCGGGGAAATGGACGCCGTCATGCTGCGCCAGCAATACGGGCAGACGCGCTGGGACCGGGCCCGGGTCACGCTGCAGCGCATCCTGTTCAGCGAGCAATGGGACTACTCCGATCCCAGCCGCATGGGCAGGAAGGTGCTGGTACCGCGACGCCAAGCCTTCGCCGGAACGCAGCTGGAACCACTTTTCCCCCACTTGCAGCAGAATTTGAAATCCATGCTGCAACCGCGCTTCACGTTTTACTGGCGCTTCCTGAGCGATCGCTCGCTCGACTCCCATTTCTTCGGCGGCATCTGGCCCGAGATCCTGGGCACGTTCTACCTCACCCTGGGCGCCATGCTGCTGGCCATCCCCTTCGGCGTGATCGCCGCCATCTACCTGAGTGAGTTCGCCGCCGCCGGCCGGCTGGTGAGCCTGCTGCGCGTGTGCATCAGCACCCTGGCCGGCGTCCCCAGTATCGTCTTCGGCCTCTTCGGCCTGGCCTTCTTCATCAACACCCTGCACCTCTCGCACTCCAAGAGCGTGCTGGCCGGCTCGGCCACCCTGGCGCTGCTGATCCTGCCGACCATCATCCGCGCCGCGGAAGAAGCGCTCAAGTCCGTGCCGCACGCCTACAAGGAGGCGGCGCTCAGCCTGGGCGCCAGCCCGCTGCGCATGGTGCTGACCGTGCTGCTGCCCGCCGCCCTGCCCGGCATCCTGACCGGCGTCATCATCAGCATGGGCCGGGCCGCCGGCGAGACCGCGCCCATCATCTTCACCGCCGCCGTCAGCGTCGGCCGGCCGCTGAAGCTGTGGGAAACACTGAACCAGCCCACGCCGGCCCTGCCCTGGAACATCTACAACCTGGCCACCGAGCACCAGGCGGTCGACCAGATCCGCCACGTGCAGTTCGGCATGGTGCTGACCCTGGTGCTGCTGGTGCTGCTGCTGAACCTGGCGGCCATTGTCATCCGCGCCCGCATCAGCAGGAAAATGAGAGGCTAACCCATGATCCAACCCACACTTGCGAACATCCGCGCCGCCGCCGAGCCCGCCACGGCGGATTACGGCGGCCGGCAGGCCCATGTCGCCTGCGACCGCTTCTCCTTCTTCTATGGAGACAACCAGGCGGTGAGGAACGTCACGCTGGACTTTCCCAGCTTCCAGGTGACGGCCATCATCGGACCCAGCGGCTGCGGAAAAAGCACCTTGCTGCGCTCGATCAACCGCATGAACGACCTGATCCCCGGCGGCCGCACCGGCGGCAGGCTGGTTTTCGACGGCCAGGACGTCTACGGCCCGCGCCTGGACGTCGTCACCCTGCGCCGGCGCATCGGCATGGTCTTCCAGAAGCCGAACCCGTTTCCCAAGTCCATATTCAACAACGTCGCCTACGGCCGCCGCCTCCATGACGGCCCCGCCAAGGGCCGGCTCCAGGAAATCGTCGAGGCCAGCCTGCAGCGCGCCGGGCTGTGGGACGAGGTCAAGGACCGCCTGGACGACAACGCCCTGAGCCTGTCCGGGGGCCAGCAGCAGCGGCTGTGCATCGCGCGCGCGCTGGCGGTCGATCCCGAGGTGCTGCTGATGGACGAGCCGACCTCGGCCCTCGACCCGCGGGCCACGGCGCGCATCGAAGACCTGATCGCCGAGCTGCGCGGCCGCTACACCATCATCATCGTCACCCACAACATGCAGCAGGCGGCCCGGGTTTCCGACCTGACCGCTTTCCTTTACGAAGGCGACCTGATAGAATACGGGGCGACGGCGCAGATGTTCACCAAACCGCGCCAGAAGCGGACCGAGGACTACATGACCGGCCGCTTCGGCTGAACGTGGAGGCAACCATGGCCGTGCACCTGCAGAAAGAGATCGAGAGGCTGAAGAAGCGCATCATCCTCTATGGCGGCATGATCGAGAAGAATCTGGAGAACGCCATCCGCTCGATCCAGGACAAGGACGCGGCCCTGGCGCGCCAGGTGCTGGAAACGGACGACCAGGCCGACGAGTGGGAGGTCGACACCGAGGAGGAGTGCCTGAAGATCCTGGCGCTGCACCAGCCGGTGGCTGTCGACCTGCGCTTCATCATCGCCGTGCTCAAGATCAACAACGACCTGGAGCGCATCGGTGACGAGGCGGTCAACATCGCCGAGCGCTCCATGCGCGTTTCGCCCCTGACCCTGCCCGGCGCGACCGTCGATTTCGCCCCCCTGTGCCGCCTGGTCCAGGAGGCGCTGCGCTCCAGCCTCGACGCCCTGGTGCGCCTCGACGCACCGCTGGCCCACCGGGTGCGCAATTCCGACGACGCCATCGACGAGATGGTCCACGGCCTGTTCGTCCGCCTCAAGGACGAGATCAGGAAGTTCCCCGCCCAGACCGACCAGCTGGTCGAGTACCTGCGCGTCTGCCGCCACCTGGAACGGATCGCCGACCATGCCACCAACATCGCCGAGGACGTCATCTACATGGTCGAGGGCAGCATCGTCCGCCACCGCCATGAAACCCCATGACCCGGAGCGCAGGGAAAAAGCCATGAAGGCGAAGGAAGCGGCGGCGAAAGCGAAGCCGCTGGTCGCCGTCGTCGACGACGAGCCCGACATCCTGGAGCTCGTGCGCCTGCACCTCGACCGGGCCGGCTTCATTGTCAGGCCTTTTGCCGCCGCCCGGCCGTTCCTGCAGTACCTGGAAAAGCACCTGCCCGACCTGCTGGTCCTCGACCTGATGCTGCCGGACGGCGACGGCCTGGAGATCTGCAAGGAACTGAAGCGCGAGCCGCGCACCAGCGCCCTGCCCATCCTCATCCTGACCGCCCGGGGCGAGAAGCCGGACATCGTCCTCGGCCTGGAATTCGGCGCCGACGACTACCTGGTCAAGCCCTTCTCGCCATCCGAGCTGGTGGCGCGGCTGAAGGCGGTCCTGCGCCGCAGCACGGCGCCCGGACCCGACCGCGAAGGCCTGGTCCGCCTCGGCGAGCATCTGGCCATCGACCCCGGGCGACACAGCGCCCTGGTCGACGGCCGGCCCGTATCCCTGACCTCGACCGAGTTCTCGCTGCTGCTCATCCTCGGGCGCAAGCCCGGCTGGGTCTTCTCCCGCGAACAGATCCTCGACAGCCTCTGGGGCGACGAGAAGGACGTCATCGACCGCACCGTCGACGTCCACATCAAGCACCTGCGGGAAAAGCTCGGGCCGGCCGGCTCCCTGATCAAGAACATCCGCGGCGTCGGCTACAAGATCGAGCCATGAGAACGCGCCTGTTCTGGAAATTCTTCGCCGGCCTCTTCCTGTTCAGCCTGCTGCTGGCCCTGGCCTTTTATTTCCTGGCCGTCGGCCAGGCCCGCGACCTCTACCTGCGGGCCAAGGAGGATTCGCTGGTCCGGCTGGGGAACCTGGTCGGCGCCGAGCTGGCCGCCAACTGGCGGCAGCTGGACCCCGCGGTCCAGGAGGCTGCCGGCGCGGGACGCCTGCAGGCGCTCGTCGCGGAAAAGGGGGCGCACTCGCAGGTGCGGCTCACGGTCATCGATCCCCGCGGCCGGGTCCTGGCCGACTCGCAGAAAGACCCCGCCGCCATGCAGAACCACGCCGACCGTCCCGAGATCGCCGCCGCCCTGTCCGGACAGCCGCGCTCCGAGACCCATTTCAGCTTCACCCTGCGCGAGCGCATGATGTACCATGCCCTGCCGCTGAAAAGCGGCGGCACGACGGTCGCCGCCCTGCGCCTGAGCTTTTTCGTCCGCGATGTCGAGCTCGCGTTCGCCCCCTGGCGCGGCCGGGTCACCCTGCTGCTGCTGACCCTGCTCGCCGTCTCCCTGCTCCTCTCGCTGCTGCTGTCCGGGAACCTGACCCGGCCGATCAAGGACCTGGCCGCGGCCGCCCGCGCCGTCTCCTCGGGGAACCTGGACACCCACGTCCCCAGCCGGCGCCGCGACGAGATCGGTCAGCTGACCGGCGATTTCAACGCCATGGTCGACGACCAGAAGCGCATGCTGCAGCAACTGCGCTACGGCCGGCAGGAATTGGAGATCATCCTGGCCTCCCTCTCCGACGGCCTGCTGGTCATCGATGCCGAGGAGCGCATTACCCGCGCCGGCCCGAGCTTCTGCCGCCTGGTTGGCGACAGCGCCCCCGTCGGCAAGCCGTTCTGGGAGGTCCTGCGCCGCGCCGATTTCGCCGAACTGGTGCGCCGGGCCGCCGGCGCCGGCGTCCAGGCCGAGCTGGAGCTCGCGGGCCGTCCCTATTTCGTGTCGCTGGCGCCGCTGCCCGACCGCGCGGGAACGGTCGTCACCTTTCACGACCTGGCGGCCGTCCGGCGCCTGGAAAAACAGAAGAAGGACCTGGTGGCCAGCGTCTCGCATGAGTTGCGCACGCCGCTGACCGCCATCAAGGGCTACGTCGAAACGCTGGCCGAGGATGCGGCGGGCGACGCCCGCCGCTACCTGGACGTGATCCAGCGCAATACCGACCGGCTGATCGAGATGATCGACGATCTGCTGACCCTTTCCGAGCTGGAGGAAAAGAGCGACCCGCTGGACCGGGAAGAGATCGACTGGCCCGGGCTCCTGGCCGGCGTGCGTTCCCTGTTCGAGAAGCGCATCCGCGAGAAGGGCCTGACGCTGGACATTTCCCTGCCACCGCCGGCGGAGCGCATCGCCTACCGCGGCGACCGCTTCCGCCTGGAGCAGATGCTCATCAACCTGCTGGACAACGCGGTGAAATACACCGACCAGGGCGGCATCGCCGTGCGCGTCGCCGCCGACGACGGCGGGCTGATCATCGAGGTCCGCGACAGCGGCGCCGGCATCCCGGCGGAGCACCTGGATCGGGTATTCGAGCGCTTCTACGTCGCGGACAAGGCGCGCTCGCGGCAGAAAGGCGGCACCGGGCTGGGCCTGGCCATCGTCAAGCACATCGTCCAGCTGCACGGCGGCGAGATCGCCGTGCAAAGCCGGCCCGGCGCCGGCAGCACGTTCTCCGTCCGTTTGTTCCCGGCCTGAGACAAAATCGCCTCATTTTCTCTCCGCGGTTGAAAAACCGCGAACAATGCTCTATTATCTTGAACGATGAGAATCGTGGCATGGTTGTCGATCCTGCTGCTGGCCTCCGGGGCCCTCGCCGGGGATTCCATCATCTACCTGCGGCCGGCCGACGCCCTCAACCTGAACCCCTGGCAGGCCGATGACTTCTATTCCAACGAGGTCGCGGCCAACATCTTCGAGGGCCTGGTGCGCTTCAAGAAGAACTCCACCGCGATCGAGCCCTGCCTGGCCACCGCCTGGAAGATCGGCGCCGACGGCCGCCTCTGGGAGTTTTCCCTGCGCCGCGGCGTCACGTTCCATGACGGCACGCCGTTCGATTCCCGGGCCGTACTCCATTCCTTCCAGGGCCGCCTGGAGAAAAAACAGGCCGACCGCCAGAGGCTGAGTCCCCTCTTTTCCTTCGTCACCGGCGTGCGCAGCCTCGGACCGTACCGCGTGGAGATCACCCTCGACCGGCCCTATGCCCCGTTCCTGGTGGCGCTTGCCGATTCGGCCGCGTTCATCCAGTCGCCGGGCCCGGCGCGCGCCGCATCGTTCGTGCCCGTCGGCACCGGCGCCTACCGCTTCGCCAGCTGGTCGAAAAACCGCTCGCTGATCCTGACGCGCCACGCCCGATACTGGGGGGAAAAGCCCGGCCTGGAAAAGCTGGTCTTCAAGGTCATGCCCGATCCGCTGGGGCGGCTGCTGCAGATCCGCAACGGCAGCGCCGACATGACCGTCATCCAGTCGGGCAAGGAGTTCGAGGAGCTTTCACTGCGCAGCGACATCACCATCCTGAGCAACCCTTCCATATCCACGCACTACCTGGGCTTCAATACCCGCCACAAGCCCTTTGACCGGGTCGAGGTGCGCACCGCCTTCCAGCACGTCATCCCCAAGGGGAACATGGTCAAGAAGATATTCCAGAACCTGGCCCAGCCGGCATTCACCCCGCTGCCGCCGCCCATGTTCCCCAACCAGAAGGCCGAGCCGCCGGACCGCTTCAACCTGGAAAAGGCCCGCTCCCTGCTGACGGCGGCCGGGCTGCCCAAGGGCTTCACCTGCAGCCTCTACTATGCCGACGGCCAGCAGGGCATCCAGGAGATCGTCGACCTGCTGGCGGTCATGGCGCGCAACATCCAGGTCACCATCCGCAAGGTCAGGCTGCCTTTCCCCGAGCTGGTGAAGGCCGCCAGCCGCGGCGAGCACGACATGCTGATCCTGGGCTGGTCTTCCGGCCCCGATCCCGATTTTTTCCTCTATCCGCTGTTCACCTTCTCCCCCGGCAACCGCAACCGCTTTTTCTACGAGAACGCGGCGCTGACCCGACTGCTCGACCAGGGCCAGACCACGATGGACCCGCTCCAGCGCGAACGCATCTATCTCGACGCACTGGACATACTGCAGCGGGACGTGCCCTGGATGCCGCTCTTCCACCTCATTGACAACCTGGCCTGCAGCCGCCGCATCAACGGCCTTTTCTTCACGCCGCTGGGGCAGGTCATTTTCCGTGAAGCCACCAAGGAGTCATCAAGATGAACATAAAACGCCTCGGCCGGGCGCTGCCGGCCCTATGGCTGCTGACAATGGCCGCGCCGCTGGCGGCCGTCCTCACGGTGCGCGGCGGCAGGACCCACGAGCCCGTCAGCCTGGATCCCGCCCGCGCCTGGGACGACACCTCGTCCTTCTATATCGCCAACATTTACGACACGCTGGTGCGCCTCGACCCGCGCACGCTCGGGATCGAGCCGTCCCTGGCCACCCGCTGGGAGACCGGCGACGGGGGCCGTTCCTGGACATTCCACCTGCGCCGCAACGTGCGGTTTCATGACGGCACGCCCTTCGACGCCGACGCCGTGATGTTCAGCTTCCAGCGGCAAATGGATCCGGCCAATTCCCGGCGCAAGGAGGAATTCCCCCTTTTCTACGAGATATTCAACTTCCTGAAGGAGGTGCGCAAGCTGGACGCCTTCCAGGTGCGCTTCATCCTTTCCGAGCCCTTCTTCCCGTTCCTGCCCTCATTGACAGCCGACTGCGCCGCCATCGTCTCTCCCGCCGCCGTGAAAAGGTCCGGCGCCGCCTTTTCCCGCCGGCCGGTCGGCACCGGCCCCTTCAAGCTGCGCTCATGGCAAAAAGACAAGCGCCTGGTACTGGAGGCCAACAGCGACTACTGGCGCGGCCGGCCGGGCATCGGCGAGTACGTCGACCTCATCGAGCCGCAGGCCGAACTGCTGGGCAAGCATTTCGAGGAGGGAAGGATCGACATGCTGTCGACCTACTCCATTTCCCGGATGGCCTCCTACCGCAAGCAGGACTGGGTGCGCATCAGCGCCGAACCGCTGTTTTCGGTGACCTACGTCGTGCTCAACGCCGCCCGGCCGCAGCTGCGCAGCCTCAACCTGCGCCGGGCCCTGTGCCACGCCTGGGATCCGCGCGCCCTGAAGCTGGTCTATCAGGACCACGTGCTGCCCATCCACTCCATGCTGCCGCCCGGCCTGGCCGGCGACGGCGGCGCCGAACCGCCCTTGGGTTTTTCGCTGGACAGGGCCCGCGAGCTTTTAAAAAAGGAGGGGTGGAAGCCGGAATCCCAGCTGGAGATGCTGGTGCGGCGCGAAGAAGGGCTGTTCTTCCAGGTGCTCTCCATGTACGCCCGCAACCTGAAGCAGGTCGGCATGCAGCTGAAGCTCACACGCCTGGAACCCGACGAGTACCTCCGCCGCGTCGCCAACGGCGATTACGACCTGGCCTATTCGAGCTGGATCGCCGATTTCCCCGACCCCGACAGCATGCTCTATCCGCTGCTGTCCGAGAAGCTGCAGCTGCAGGGGTTCGCCACCGCCGCCGGCAGCGGCCGCCAGGACCTGCGCCGGCGCCTGATCGGCGCCCGCCGCGAAAGCGACGCCCAAAAGCGCCTGGCCGCCTACCGGGAGATCGACCGGGCCTTTGTCGGCGACGGCCTGATCCTGCCCATCTACCAGGCCAAGAGCGTCATCCTCTTCAACCGCAACATCGGCAGCATCCAGCCCAATTCCCTGGGCAAGCTCCTGCTCTTTGACCTGCAGGCGCCATGAAGATCCAGACCAAGCTCCTGCTCTCGCTGATCTTCATCGCCGTATTCTCCATCGTCATCACCCTCAATTTCTCGATCCTGTCCATCTCCCGGCGCTATGAGAAAGCCGCCCGCGAAGAGGTCGCCGGCGCCCGCAAGGTCGCCGAGAACGTTTTCCTGGAGAACCTGGGCGACCTGGTGCGCAAGGCGCTCTTCCTGTCGGAGCTGAAGGAGATCATCGAGAACACGGAAGACCTGGACGAGCTGGCCATGGCGCTGGAATTCAAGAATTTCTTCTTTTCCAACACCAACATCAAGATCCTCGACCCGGCCAGCCGCATCGTGCTGACCCACGACAACTCGTCGGCCAGCACCATCTCGGCCGCCAACCAGGACAAGGTGACGTTCCTCAACAGCCAGCGCGACCCGCTGATCCGCGAGGCCGGGGTCTTTCTCGTCGACGGCAACCTGTGCCTCGCCGCGATTTCTCCCATCGTCGACCAGGAGACCTTCGGGCTCAAGGGCTTCACCATGCTGGAGATCCCCTTCAACCTGGAGTTCGCCGACCATATCAAGGAAAAGAGCAAGGCGGAGATCATGCTGTACGTCCAGGAGCAGCCCCTGGCCTCCACCCTGACCGATGGCAACGGCGACATGGTCTTCCCCGCGCCATCCCAGATACGCTCCAGGGCCGCGCTGCGCTTCCTGCCGGGCGGCGACCGCCATCTGATCGAGTCGTTCATCGTCGAGGATTTCAACAAGAAACCGGTGGGCGAGATCTTCGTCAGCGTCAACATCGAGAACATCATGGCCGCCAAACAGGTCAGCATCACCAGCCTTTTGTACGTGTCGCTGCTGATCGGCCTGATCGTCATCCTGACCAGCGTCCTGCTGGGCCGCCGGCTCACTTCGCCCATCGGCAAGCTGGCCCGCGGCGCCGAGGCCATCGCCGCCGGCAACTACGACGTGCACATGCAGCTCAATTCCCGCGACGAGATCGGCGAGCTGGCCGGCGTCTTCAACAAGATGTCGGACTCGATCAAGGTCCAGCGCGACGAGATCCGCGAGCTGCAGCAGTTTTTCGAAAGCATCGTCGAGCATTCGCCCTCGGCCATCGTCATCGGCAACGAGAGCGCCGAGGTGATCGCCATGAACCCCGCGGCCGAGCGGCTGCTGGAGCATCCGCTCGCCGAGCTCAAAAACCGGCCGCTGTTCGAGATGCTGCCGGCCTTCACTCCGCTGAAGGAGGACTACGTCAAGGTGCTGCTGACCGGCGATCCCTGCTTCCATGACAATTATTCGCTGGTCCACGAGCAGGAAGGAGAAAAGACCCTGCGCCTGACCCTGTACAAGATCCCCCTGCCCGGGACTCCGGCCGAGGTCCTGCAGATCGAGGACGTCAGCGAGAAATTCGAGCTCGAGGAGAAGCTGGTCCACGCCCAGAAGCTCGGCACGCTCGGCGAGCTCCTCAGCCGCTTCACCCACGAGTTCAACAACCTGATGACCAGCCTGCTGGGCCACCTGACCCTGCTCAAGCGCGAGGCCGGCGAGGAGAACCCCCTGGCCAGGCGCACGCAGCTGATCGAGGAAGTGGCCCTGCGCGCCCATCACCTGGGCAAGGACATCCTGGACTTCTCCCGCAAGGAAAAGCTGAAGAAGGAGGTCCTGAACGTCCACGACGCCATCGACACCGTGCTCAACCTGCTGGGCAGGACCGTCCTCAAGCGCATCCAGGTCGAGAACAAGTTCACGGGCAGCGATCTGACCGTGCTGATGAACAAGGAAAAATTCCTGCTGGCGCTGTTCAATGTCCTGATCAACGCCAAGGACGCCATCCTGGCTGCGGAACGCGAGAGAGGGCTGATCCGCATCAGCGTCGACCGTATCTTCGTCCCGCGGACGCAGCAGAACTTCGTGCGCATCCGCGTCAGCGACAACGGCGACGGCATCGACGAAAAGATCATCAACAAGATCTTCGAGCCCTATTTCACCACCAAGGGGGAAAAGGGGACCGGGCTGGGGCTGACCACGGTCAAGGAGATCGTCGAGGAGAACGCCGGCTGGATCGAGGTCGACGCCAAGAAAGGCGGCGGCTCCGCCTTCAGCCTGCTGCTGCCGGAGTACGTCCTGGAAACGCGTTGAAGCGTGGAAGCGTTGAAGCGTTAAAGAGTTCAAGAGTTAAAGAGTTAAAGAGTTGAAGAGTTAAGATAAGATCACTTCCGGGGGTGCTAACCCTTCAACCCTTTTACCCGTCAACTCGTCCAGTTATCGAACTCGTTCCGCGGTCAGGACCCGCCCCGGCAGTTGACATCCCGCGGGGAAACGATTACCATGGCCAGGAGATGAAAGGCTGGAAGAGCTTGCTTTTTACCGTTCTGTCGGCGTTCTTCGTCTGGCTGTTCCTGCGCCGCGTCGACTTCGCCGGCATGCGCGCCGTCTGGGTGTCCATCCACTGGAGCTACCCGCTGCTCTTCCTCCTGCTCATGCTGCCGCAGTACGCGCTGCGGGCGCTGCGCTGGGGCGTGCTGCTGCGGCCGTTCAAGCGCGGCGTCCCCTTCCGCAGCCTGTGGAACTTCTCGCTGATCGGCTTCATGATCTCCTACCTGCTGCCGGGGCGCCTGGGCGAGATCGCCCGGCCGGTGCTGCTGGCCGAGAAGGAGGGCATGAGGAAAAGCCAGACCATCGCCACCATCGTCAACGAGCGGCTGTTCGACCTGCTCACGGTGCTGGTCCTGTTCACCCTCTACCTCGCCGCGGCCCGGGACACGGCATCGCCGGTGCTGCGCCAGCTGCGGACGGCGGCCCTGCTGCTGCTGCCGCTGGTCATCCTGGTCTTCCTTTTCATCCTCCTGGCCAACCACCCGCGCATTTTCCCCTGGACCGAGCGCCTGGTGCGCGGCCTGTTGCGGCTCCTGCCGCGGCGCTGGCGCGAGCCGGCGGCCAACTTCGCCCTGAACTTCATCAGGGCGCTGCGCCTGGACCTGGGCGGCCGGGGCATGGCGGCGGTGGCCGCCCTTTCGCTGCTGCACTGGGCCCTGATCCTTTTCTCCTACTGGCTGCTGCTGCGGGGCTTCGGCATCCGCCCCGGCCTGATGCCGGTCATCCCCTTCGTGGCCGTGATCTTCGTTTCGGCCGCCGTGCCCACGCCGGGCATGGCCGGCAGCCTGGACCTGGCCTCCATCTACGCCCTGACCGGGCTGTTCGCCGTGCCCGAGGAGACGGCGGCGGCCTTCACCATCCTCTTCCATTTCCTGGTGCTGGCCGTGCCCATCGCCCTGGGCCTGGCCGCCCTGTGGCACGAGGGACTGAGTTTCCGGTCGCTCGGCCGCCTGCGAGGAAAAGATGAACTGCCCGCAATGCGCTGAGATCGCCGACCGGGTGATCGAGACCCGCGAGAGCAGGGACGGCATGTATATCCGCCGCCGCCGCGAGTGCCTGCACTGCGGCAAGCGCTTCACCACCTACGAAAAGATCGAGGACGTGCCGCTGATGGTGGTCAAGAAGGACGGCCGGCGCGAGCCGTTCGACATGGACAAGATCCGCAAGGGGCTGTACCGCGCCCTGGAGAAGCGGCCGGTGCAGACCAAGCAGATCGAGCAGCTGGCGCGGCAGGTCGAGGAATTCTTCTCCCGCTCCGACCGCGAGGTGCCCACCTCCAAGATCGGCGGCATGATCATGGAGAAGCTGAAGAAGCTGGACAAGGTGGCCTACGTGCGCTTCGCCTCGGTGTACCTGGAGTTCAAGAGCCTGGAAGAGTTCCTCGCCGAGCTGCAAGGCCTCTTGAAAAAGGAGGAATGAGATGGGCAAGAAGAATTTCCCGTATTTCGAGGTCGAGATCAGCAAGAATTATCCCTCGGGCATCAGCACGCACACCGACTGGAAGCCCAGCACCAATATCGTCGAGACGCGCGACTCCCTGGTCATCGAAATGGAGCTGCCCGGGGTGGCCAAGGAGGACATCGCCATCACCATGGTCAACAACCAGGAGCTGATCATCAAGGGGTTCAAGAAGCAGCCGCGCCTGGAGCCCGTGACCTATTACCTGTTCGAGAGGGAATTCGGCGCCTTCTTCAAGAAGATCGTCATCGATTTCCCCCTGGAGACGAGCACGGTGCGGTCGCTGATGGAGAACGGCGTGCTGACCATCGAGGTACGCAAGCGCGTCGAATCCAAGATCTCGGTGGAGATCAAGTAGGGAGCGCACCATGGCCGAAGAAAAGAACCACATTGCCGGCGGCGAAAAGGAAGAGAAGCAGGACAGGATCAAGATCCCGGAAAAACTGCCCGTCCTGGTCCTGCGGGACATCGTGGTCTTCCCCTACATGATCGTCCCCCTGTACGTCGGCCGGCCCAAGTCCAAGAAGGCCGTCGACGCCGCCCTCAACGGCGACCGCCTGATCCTGCTGCTCACCCAGAAGGACATGAACGTCGAGGACCCCGGCCAGGACCAGCTGTTCGGCTTCGGCACCGTGGCCCTGATCGTGCGCATGCTCAAGCTCCCCGACGGCCGCATGCGCGTACTGGTGCAGGGCATCTCGCGGGCGCGCCTGCGGGCGCTGCACGACGACGGCAAGTCGCTGCTGGCCGAGGCCACGGTGGTGGAGGACCAGGAGCCGGCCGAGCTGGCCCTCGAGAACAAGGCCATGATCAAGAACGTGCGCCAGAAATTCGAGCAGGCCGGCAAGCTGGGCAAGTCGATCTCCAACGAGATCATGGTCATTGCCGAGAACATCGAGGAGCCCGGCAAGCTGGCCGACATCATCGCCTCCAACCTGGAGCTGAAGATCGAGGACTCGCAGTCCATCCTGGAGGAGGTGGACTCGCTGCGGCGCCTGGGCCGCGTCCATGACTTCCTGAACTACGAGATCGAGATGCTGAACATGCAGAACCAGATCAATCTCAAGGCCCAGGGGGAGATGGACAAGAACCAGAAGGAGTATTTCCTGCGCCAGCAGATGAAGGCCATCCGCAAGGAGCTGGGCGAGGATTCCGAGATCATGGAGGAGGTCAACGCCTACCTCAAGAAGCTGGAGGAGGCGCGCATGCCGCAGGCGGCGCGCAAGGAGACCGAAAAGAACATCGAGCGCCTGAGAAAGATGCATCCCGAGTCGGCCGAGAGCGCCGTGATCCGCACCTATCTCGACTGGATGTTCGAGCTGCCCTGGGACACCGCCAGCAAGGACAACCTGAACCTCAAGCGGGCGCGGGCCATTCTCAACCAGGACCACTACGGGCTGGAGAAGGTCAAGGAGCGCATCCTGGAATACCTGAGCGTGCGCAAGCTGACCAGCAAGGCCCAGGGCCCGATCCTCTGCTTCGTCGGGCCGCCCGGGGTGGGCAAGACCTCGCTGGGCAAGTCGATCGCCCGCGCCCTGAACAAGAAATTCGTGCGCATCTCGCTGGGCGGCGTGCGCGACGAGGCCGAGATCCGCGGCCACCGCCGCACCTACGTCGGCGCCCTGCCCGGCAAGATCATCCAGGAGCTGAAAAACGCCGGCAGCCGCAACCCGGTGTTCATGATGGACGAGGTGGACAAGATCGGCATGGATTTCCGCGGCGACCCGTCGTCGGCCCTGCTGGAGGTCCTCGATCCCGAGCAGAACAACTCCTTCACCGACCACTACCTGGGCGTGCCCTTCGATCTCTCCAGCGTGCTGTTCATCACCACCGCCAACCTGCTGGAGCCGATCCAGCCCGCCTTCCGCGATCGCATGGAAGTGATCGAGATCCACGGCTACAACGAGGAGGAGAAGATCGAGATCGCCCGCCGCCACCTGATCCCGCGCCAGATCGAGGCCAACGGCCTCAGCGCGCGCCTGATCGAGTTCACGCCGGGGGCGCTGAAGAACATCATCGCCCTGTACACCCGCGAGGCGGGCGTGCGCAACCTGGAGCGCGAGATCGGCGGCATCTGCAGAAAAGTGGCCCACAAGGTGGCCCTGGGCGAGCGGAAGCTCTACAAGATCACCTCGCGCAACCTGGAGAAGTATGCCGGCGTGCCCAAGCTGTTCCGCGACCAGCTGCTGGAGGAGAACGCGGTGGGCGTGGCCACCGGCATGGCCTGGACCCCCTACGGCGGCGACATCCTGTTCATCGAGGTGCGCCTCATCCCGGGCAAGGGCACGCTGATCCTGACCGGCTCGCTCGGCGATGTCATGAAGGAGTCGGCCAGCGCCGCCCTGAGCCTGATCAAGGCTTCCTCCGGCGAACTGCGGCTGGCCATCGAGAAATTCGAGAAGAACGACATCCACATCCACATCCCCGAGGGCGGCATCCCCAAGGACGGCCCCTCGGCCGGCATCACCCTGGCCACGGCGCTCATCTCGGCCTTCACCGGCACGGCCGTCAAGCGCGAGATCGCCATGACCGGCGAGATCACCCTGCGCGGCAAGATCCTGCCCGTCGGCGGCATCAAGGAGAAGGTGCTGGCGGCGCGCCGCGCCGGCATCCGCACCATCATCCTGCCCGAGAAGAACAAGAAGGACCTGAGCGAGCTGAAAGAGGGCCATCTCCAGGGCATGACCTTCCTGTTCGTCCGCGAGTTCAAGGAAGCGGTGAACGCCGCCCTGGTGGAAAAGATCTTCTGATGGACGAGCCGGGCTTCGTCGCCTTCCTGCAGAAGAAATTCCCCTTCCGCTTCGGCCTGGGCATCGGCGACGACGCCTCGATCGTCCGCTGCGGGAGGTCCTTTCAGCTGATATCGACCGACCTGCTGATCGAGGACGTGCACTTCCGCCTCGGGGACGTTTCCCTGGGCGTGCTGGCCGAAAAGGCGCTGGCGGTGAACGTCTCCGACATCGCCGCCATGGGCGGCCGGCCGCAGTATTTCTACCTGGACCTGGGCTTCCCCGGCCGCCTGTCACTTGCCGACCTGCGCCGCTTCTTTTCCGGCCTCGCCCGCGCCGGCCGGCGCTGGGGAGTGGAACTGGCCGGCGGCGATTTCTCCCGGGCCGACAAGCTGCTCATCGCCGTCACCATCGTCGGCGCGAGCGCCCGGCCGCTGCGTCGCAGCGGCGCCCGGCCCGGCGACCTGGTGGGCATCACCGGGGCGACCGGCGGCTCGGCACTGGGCCTGCGGCTGCTGCTGGCGGGAGAGAAACGCTCGCGCTTCGTCCGCCTGCACCAGCGCCCGCTGCCGCAGTGCGCCAAGGGGCTGGTGCTCTCGCGCTTCGCCCATGCCATGATCGACATTTCCGACGGGCTGCTCCTGGACCTTTCGCGCCTGCTGCGGGCCTCGAACGTCGGGGCGGTGATCGACTATGAAAAGATCCCGCGGCCCGCCGCTTTCACCCGGGACTGCCGGCGCCGGGGGCTGGACGAGAAGGAGCTGGTTCTTTCCGGCGGCGAGGATTATGAACTGCTGTTCACCGTTTCCCCGCGGCGGGAAAAATCCCTGCGCCGCACGGGGACGGGCTACCATATCATCGGCCGCATCCACCGGGGACGCCGCCTGCGGGTCAGGGAGAACGGCCGGGAGCTGCCCCTGGGCGGTCTCGGCTTCGATCATTTTGCCGCCGCGGCCGGCAAGGGGGAAAAGGCATGAAGATCAGCAAAAAAAGTTTCTACCGGCCGGAGCCGCACGCCTGCGTCGTCATCCCGGTCTTCAAGGGCATGGACCTCGCCGGGCTCTGGCGCGAATTTCCGGCCCTGGAGTTTCCCGCCCGGCAAAAGCAGCTGAAGGGAGAGATCGGCGAAGCCCTGGCCTGCCATGCGCTGGAGGAACAGCGACTGTTCCTGCTCGTGGGCGCCGGCAGCGCCGGCTCGCCCGCCGACGCCCGAAAGTGGGCCTGCCGCGCCATGGCGCTGCTGCGCGACCACCGCGTCGGCAAGGCCTGGATCTGCCTGACGGGTCCCTGCCCGCCCGACTACCTGTGCAACCTGGTTGACCATCTGCACCTGAACAACTATCGTTTTGACCGCTACCGCAAAAAGAAGCAGAAAGCCGTCGAACGCGTTTTCCTGGCGCCCGGGCCCGCCGCCGCGGTCCCCGCGGATGGCCGGCGGGCGACGGCCGCGCGGCGGCGCCTCGCCCTCAGCGCCCCGGAATTGCGGGCGCGCGAAGCCGTCCTGGAGGAAGTGGAGCGCGTCCGCGACCTGGTCAACGAGATCCCGGCCCGGGTCACTCCCGACTCCCTGGCCGCCGCCTTTGCCGAGAGCGCCCGCCGCCATGGACTGGGGCTGGAAACCTGGCGCCGCCGGCAGCTGGAGGAGAACCGCCTGAACGGCCTGCTGGCCGTGGGCGCTTCCTCGTGCTGCGAGCCGGCGCTGCTGATCCTCACCTACCAGCCCGGATCGTTCCGCCGCTCCGTGGCCCTGGTGGGCAAGGGGATCACCTTCGACGCCGGCGGCCTGAACCTCAAGCCCGGCAACAGCATGGAGGAGATGAAAAGCGACATGGCGGGCGCGGCCGCGGTCCTGGGCGTGATGAACGCCGTCGCCCGGCTGAAGCTGCCGCTGCGGGTGACCGCCCTGGCGCCGCTGGCGGAAAACCTGCCCGGCCGCCGCGCCTACAAGCCGGGCGACATCATCACCTTCGCCAACGGCAGGACGGTCGAGGTCGCCAACACCGACGCCGAGGGACGCCTGATCCTGGCCGACGCCCTGATCGTCGCCGACCGGCGCAAGCCCGACATGATCATCGAGCTGTCCACGCTGACCGGCGCCATCGTCACCGCCCTGGGCGACTCCTACGCCGGCCTCTTCTGCCGCAATCGCCGGCTGTGCTCCGGGCTGCTGCAGGCCGGAGTGGCCAGCGGCGAGCTCCTTTGGGAAATGCCGCTGCCGGCGGAGTACCGCGAGAGCATCGTCTCCAAGGTCGCCGACTTGAAGAACGCCAACTACAACGGCGGCTCCTCGATCAAGGCCGGCCTGTTCCTGGCCGAGTTCGCCGGCAGGGCGCCGTTCGCCCACATCGACATCGCCGGCACGGCATTCCTGAGCAAGCCGAATTCGCGCCTGGCGGCCGAGGGCGCGACCGGGTTCGGCGTGCGCCTGCTGGTCCAGTTCCTGCAGGACCTGGCCAAATGCTAATCCCAAATTTCCTCATGTTCGAGGTTCGACGTTCGCCGTTCGCTGTTGCCAAAGGCCCTGCTGGCCGGGGGCAGAAACGACCTGAATGAGCTCGCTTTATTTCAGGGCGTTCCGCCTCCGGTCACCGTGAAGGCGCGCGAGGCGATCTCCATGCCGTCCAGATAAAGGAAAACGCGGTAGGAGCCCGGCTGCCAGAAATTGCCCTGGTCGTTCCCCCAGCCCGAATCATAATAGGTCCCGGCCACGCCGGCCGGCATCGTGAACTGGTTGGTGTGCCGGGCGATCTCGCTGCCCTCGACCCGGAGCCATACGGTAGCGACGGTCATCTTCATGGGGCTCTTGCGCGGGGCATGGTCCAGCTGCAGGTGCCAGTTGATGTAGCGCGTGTCCCGGGCGGCGAACGAATCGCGGAACCGGCGCTCGGCTAAGGGCGGCGGCGTCCTCTCGCCGGCAAAGAGAGCGAATTTCCTGATGTCCGCGTTCAGCGCGGAGATACGCCCGGTCACGGCGCTTTTGTCGGCGATGACTTCGAAGGCATCCCTGGCGACTTCACTTCCGTTGATCGACAGGATGAGCGTGTACGTTCCCGGTTTCCAGTAGCCCGGCTTGTCGGCTCCCCAACCGTATGGATGGGTGGTGTCGGTCCAATCCTTTTCCAGGTAGCTGCTCCACGTCGGACTGGCTACCATCCTGCCCTGGGAATCCGTCAGCCGGGCGGAAATCTGGAAATCCAGCCGGCGTGGGGGAGCGGGGTGCTGCAGGCGCAGTTCCCAATTGATGGTGCGGACCTCACCGGCGGCGAAGCGCGTGCGGTATTGCCTGGATGCCAACGGCACATCCCCTTTTTTGCTTTCAAAAAAACGAATGCCCGCGGGCACCACTTGCAACCCGGCGATGACCGGCAACTGCCGCTTGCGATCGATCCGCCGCTCCGCCCCGGGTTCGCGCAGCCAATGAGGCGGGATCAGGTCGCCGGGCCGGAAAGCGCGCGCGGAAGAGATCGATCCCCGTTTCGCCGTCGCCGTCTGCCCGGGCCGGACGATGGTACGGCGGTTGCTGCGCGGGTCGATCAGCTCGGGGGCGCCCTCCAGGGTGAAGAGCTCGACCCGGCCCCGGCCGCCGCGGATAAAGACCCTGGAGTTCAGGCGGACATAGATCAGATCGTCGTACATCCTATCCCCGGCACTGAGGTTGAAAAGGGACACAACGGGGCCGCCGCTGGGAATACTGATCCCCAGCAGCCAGTCGAGCGCCTGTTCCTTGGCCTCGTCGATCCCCTGCTCGAACAGCATCTGGCAGGCCTGGCCGAAGAGGCTTCTCCATTTCTCCTGCCATTTTCCCGAGGTGGCGCGCGAAGCGCCGACGATGAACTCGCCCGACATGTTGGCCGTGCCCGGCCGGGGGTCCCAGATCGCTTCTCCTCGCAGCCCCCTCTCCCATTCCAGCACGACGCGGCTGACTCCGGTGGACATGGCGGCGATCAGCTCATCCACGCTGTGCCCCGCGACGCCTCCCGAATTCATGAACTCGCGGATGCTTGCCCGGTCGCGCTCCCCCCACAACGAGATCTTGTCCCCCTCGTAGACGAAGCGACTCGACGCTTTTTCCCAGTGCTGGCCCGGGTTGGCGTATGGGTCGGGCTGCCTGTCCCCTGTCAGGGAGGCAAGGTCCTGCAGGAGGTCAGGATTCCGGCTTGGGTATACCCTGCCTCCGGCCTTGACGCGCACACCGCCGGTGGCGGTCGCCGGCTCGATGCGCATCACCGAGACGTTCCCCGATGCTTCCTTGATCTCGGCAGCCGGCCGCTGCACCTGCATGGCCAGGCGCAGCTGGTCCTCGTAGCCCAACTCGCGGTGGGCGCCGCTGCGGAAGCGCGAATCGCGCAGGACCACCCTGACGGTGTAGGTGCCCGGCTGGGCGATCTCGCCCTGGAAGTCCAGCAGCAAATGGTTTCCCTGCTGGCGCACAGTTCTCTCTCCAGGGCGGAGCGTCCAGCTCAGGTCGCTCCGCCCCCGGCCGGGGCGGGCCATCACGGTGAACGTGATCTCACCCGGGCGATAACCGCCGATTTCCCGGTACTCGGCGCGGGCCCAGACGCGGAACTGCGCCTTCTCGCGGACAAGGTGGCGCTGCTCGACGACCATCTCGGCCAGCCTGGGCGGCTGCGGCGCTTCGCTGACCGGCGGCACGATCCGCTGCTGCGACGTGACGGCATTCTTCTTTTTCCACTCGCCGCAGGCCTTCGCCGCCTCCGCCACGGCTTCCCGCCAGTGCCTTCCCATTCTGAGCCACTTCGAAAAGCCCAAGGCGTTCCATTGCGCTTCGCCATGCACGCGGATATAGACGGACTGGAAGGCGGCCTCGCTGTTGCCGATGTGAACGACCAGCCGCCGTCCCTGCTCTTCCCTCACCATCCATCCTGCAGCGTCGGGATTCGCCGGGTCGCGGTACTCGATGATCTCGCACGTGTAGGTTTCATCGGCGAGCAGCCGACCCTGCCCGATAAATTGAAAAAGGAAGGCCAGAATCATCAACGAAACCAGTGCCCACCGCGTCGGAGCGAATCCTGAATCTGTCATTTTCCCTCCTGACCTCGCCTTGGCCGACTGTAGCGGGATGGTCGGGAAATGTCAAGCCAGGGAGGGGTCATCCCGTCCCTGGATGGGGATTCCGGATCCGGGCAAGGGGCGCGAGAACCGCGCCCCCACCCTTGCAAATTCATCTGCCTTTTGTTATTACTTTGGCCGGATAAGGAGGGGACAATGACCGAACTGTTCAGCGTCCATTCCCTGGTGCGCGGCTTCACCTACGAGGGGACGACATACGAGGAGGTGCGGGTCACCTGGTTCGTGGTCGGCCGCCAGGTTCCCCTGGTGCCTTTTGAAAGCGCCATCATGGACTACGGTCAACTGGAGGAAAAGGACCGCGCTTTCCCCGAGGAATACATCAACGAACAATTCAGCCGCCAGGAAGCCGAGGCCTTGAAAGCCCACCTCGCCCGCCGGTCGGAAGTCACGACCACCATCGAGGCGGTCGAGCTCCCGGTCATGGCCAACGCCAGCGGCTGCCGGCGTCTGCCGCGCGGCAACGGCAACGACTTTCTCGGGCTGTTCAAGGAAAAGGGCTATTCCCTGCCCTTCAAGGTCGAGGGCTACTTCAGCGTCCGTTTCGCTGAAGCCCGGGTCCAGGGCGACGACGGCCAGACGGTGGTGGTCAGGAGACCGGACAAGGAATAAGTCGGGCCATCGTAATTCGCAAGTCGTGATTCGTGATTCGCAGGAAGGACGGCGATCCAGCGATAATTACCGCCTACAAATAGGGAATAAGTCGGGCCATCGTAATTCGTGATTCGTGATTCGTGATTCGCAAGAAGGACGGCGATCCAGCGATAATTACCGCCTGCAAATAAGGAATAAGTCGGGCCATCGTAATTCGTAAGTCGTGATTCGTGATTCGTAGGAAAGACGGCGATCCAGCGATAATTTCCGCCTGCAAATCAGGATTCTCGAATTACGAATCACGGATCACGAATCACGAAAGGCCGTCGGCGTTCCGATTGACAAATATCTGAATTGATACTATATAAGTGGGGAACATGGAACGATTCATCGAAGTGAACCTCGTCGGCCTGATCATGGACCAGGTGTCCAAGTCACCGGTCATGGTGCTCAAGGCGCTCGACGAGAAGAAGGTCATCCCCATCTGGATCGGCATGAACGAGGCCAACGCCATCGCCATGGAGCTGGAGAACGTCTGCTCGCCCCGGCCCATGACCCACGACCTGCTGAGGAACATCATGCATGACCTGGAGGCCATCCTGGCCAAGGTGATCATCACCGGCATCGTCGAGAACACCTACTACGCCGAGCTGCACATCGAGAGGGACGGCCTGGAAAAGGTCATCGACTGCCGGCCGTCGGACGCCGTGGCGCTGGCCCTGAAGAACCACGCCAAGATCTACGTTTCACGGCAGGTGCTGGAGACATCGGTGCTGGCGGACGTTTTCAGCAACTGCCTGGGTGGCGAGGACAGGATCGACCGCTGGTTCGATTCACTGTCGGACGACGATTTCGGCGAGATCGAGCAATAGCCAGGCTCAAAACAGATGACTGACGTGACGCGTGACGCGTAACGCGTGACGCGGAAGAATTTTCCAAATTCCGAGCTTAAAAATTCCTAAAATGCAAAGTGCTAATGAAAAAAAATTCGTGCGGGGAACCCAGGCAACATTCCTCTTTCCTGGCGGGGACTTAGACCGAATACCCCCAAACCTATGCGCAGCCAGCGTCTTCGTTTCGGTCACTGGAATTTTATACCTGGAATTTGCCTGGATTTTTCGAATTTGTGATTCGGAATTTTTATCTTAGCACGTCACGCGTTACGCGTCACGCGTCACGAAGTTTCATCGAGCTCGGCCTTGGACCTCTGCCACAGCTCCTCCATCTCCGCCAGGGTGGCGGAGGCGATATCCCGGCCCTGCTTGCGCAGTTCCGTTTCGATGAAGCGGAAGCGGCGGGTGAACTTGCGGTTGGTGCTGGCCAGGGCGAACTCGGGGTTGATCTCCAGCAGCCGGGCCACGTTGGCCACGGCGAACAGCAGGTCGCCGACCTCGTTCTCGGCCTGGTGCCGGCGGCCGGCGTTGATCTCGGCACGCAGTTCGGCGGTCTCCTCGACGACCTTTTCCAGCGCCTGGGAGGCATCTCCCCAGTCGAAACCGACCCCCGAGGCCTGGGAAGCGATGCGCTTGGCCAGCAGCAGGGAGGGCATGGAGGCCGGGTAATCGGAGATGACGCTGGGCTTGTTCTTCTCGACGATCTTGATCTGCTCCCAGTTGGCCTTGACCTCGTCGGCTCCCGACACCCGGGTCCGGCCGAAGATGTGGGGATGGCGCCGCACCAGCTTGTCGCTGATGCCCTCAATGACCTCGGCGATGGAGAAAGCGCCCTGCTCGGCTGCGATCTGGGCCAGGAACACGATCTGCAGCAGCAGGTCGCCCAGTTCCTCGCGGACAGGGCCGGGGTCTTCGCCGTCGATGGCCTCGATCAGCTCGTGGGCCTCTTCCAGCACGTATTCCTTCAGCGAGGCCGGGGTCTGCTGCAGGTCCCAGGGGCAGCCGCGCCGCGGGTGGCGAAGCTTTTTCATGATCGCGAGCAAACGGCTGAATTCCTTCATGGCAACGCCGCCTCCCGGCGGCAACGGAAGGATATCATAGCGCGGTTGGCCGCTGCTGGCAAGCGCGGCCCACGCGCCGCTGTTGACTTTGAACATGGGCAGGGCTTGTGGTATAGTTATCGGCATGGGACAAGGGAAAGCATACCCGGAGCAGAGGGACATCCGCGCCATCGTGGTCCTGCTGGCGGCCCAGGGCATGATCCGCCTGGGCGAGGTCCCCGATCCCCTGAGCGGCAAGGCCGCCCTGGACGCCGAGGGGGCGCGCTTCTACATCGACCTGCTCCATGAGCTGCGGCGCAAGACGGAGAACAACCTGCTTCCCGAGGAAAAGGCCTTCCTGGGCGACGTCCTGGCCAACATGCAGCAGGTTTTCGCCAAGAAAACGGGGACCCATGGCTAGGCGTCTTTTCTGGACAGCCGCCGGCCTGGTCCTGATGGCCTCATTGGCCCCGGCCGCGGCCAACCCCTGGGGCGACCTGAAAAAGATCTATTTCTACGAGGCCAGCGGCAACCTGGCCGAGGCGCGGAGAAGCCTGGAGCGGCTGGACGCCGAAGCGCTGCCCCCGAATGACAAGGTCGAACTGGTCCGCAAGCTGGTCGAGCTGGGAGATCTCCACCTGCGGAAAAAGAATGATCCCCTGGCCGAGGCCTACTACCGCCAGGCCCTGAAGCTCGCCCCCCAGAACGTCTGGCCGGTATACAACAAGCTGGAGAGGATCTTCCGGCGCCGCGGCGGGTTCTTCTGGAAATTCTCCGACCTCGGGCGGCAGTTCGCCCTGGTGACACGCAGCTTCAACTCCTCCGTCCTCCTGCTGGGCGGACTCTTCAGCGTGCTGATGTTCTCGGGGCTGCTGCTCTTCTTCATGGTGGCCGCCGCGCTGGCCGTCCGCTACTTCAAGCTGTCCGCCCACGACTTCATCCTGGAGGGCCAGAACCGCTTCAGCATGCTGAAACTCCTGCTGCTGCTCCTCCTCCTCTTCTGGCCGCTGCTGATCACCGGCGGCTGGGCGATCTACCCCTTCCTGCTCTGCGGCATCCTCTGGAGCTACTTCAGCCATGACGAACGCGTCCTGGTCAAGCGCATCCAGGTCCTGCTGCTGGTGCTGACCCTGCTCCACGGCCTCGGCCAGTACCTGGAAAGGAGCATGCTCAGCCCCGGTTTCCAGACCGTGCAGCAGGTCTATGCCGGCCGGCTGTACCCCGCCGCCGCCTACCAGCGCTTCGACAACGAAATGAAGGTCATGCAGGCGTACGCCTACTACCATGACGGCCAGCACGATGTCGCCATGGACATCCTGCTGGATACGGGAAGCGGCTACGGCACGCAGCTGAAGTACAACCTGCTGGGCGACATCCATTACGAGAAGGGCCACATCGCCCAGAGCATCCAGTTCTACCGCCAGTCGCTCAGCCTGAACGACCGCAACCCGGTCACGCTGAAGAATTTTACCGTCACGCTGCTGAAGAACGACGACCCGGACCTGTTCCTCTTCTACAGCAGGAACTACCCGCAGCTCAGTGGCATCAAGGACAAGGTCGCCACCCTGCAGAAGGACCGCCTGCCGGAAGGGATCCTGTGGCGGCGCCTGCTGAACTTCTCCTGGAGGCGTTTCCACCCCTGGCACTTCCTGGAGGTTGTCGCCGGCGAGTTCCTGCGCTTTCCGGTGTTGCTGGCCCTGCTGGCCATGGCGGCCTATATCTTCCTGCTGCGCCGCTTCGTTCCCTCCCTGGGGCAAAGCATTTTCTGCAGCAAGTGCGGCAAGATCATCCGCAAGATGTCGATCGAACAGGCGCAGTCGCACGCCCTGTGCGAGGACTGCTACCAGCTGTTCCTGATCAAGGACCCCATCTTCCTGGAAGCGAAGCTGCTCAAGGAAAAGGAGATCGGCCGCCAGGCCGTCCGCAAGCAACTGCTGCAGCTGGCCGTTTCTCTGGTCGTGCCGGGCTTCATCCTGAATTTCCGCGACCGGATCAAGCTCTTCGCATCGCTGTTTTTCCTGTTCACCGTGGTCTTCGGGCTGTTCCTGGTCAACACCGTGAATTTCAAGGGCGTGTTCGGAGTGGCGCCGATGTTCCTCAATCTCATCGGCCTCCTTGCCGCCGTCCTGTACCTGGTGATCGCCGTGGTTTCGCTAAAGGAGGCCAGCGATGGCGTTTAAGGGGACGCTGCGCGAATTCAAGGTGCCGGACATCCTGCAGCTGATTTCGCTGCAGAAAAAAACCGGCATTCTGACCTTCAACAGCCAGGAAGGGTTCATCACCATCATTTTTGAGGACGGCTTCATTATCGGCATCGACGCTTTCCCCAAGAAGCTGGAGATGCGCGTCGGCAATGTCTTCGTCAAGCAGGAGATCATCAGCGAGGAAATGCTGCAGCGGGCGCTGGCCATCCAGAAGCGCACCAACCAGAAGGTCGGCGAAATCCTGATCGGCATGGGCCTGATCGATGAAAAGATCATCCCCGAGGTGCTCAAGATCCAGGCCACGCAGATCGTGCTGTCGTTGTTCAACTGGAAGAAAGGCGAGTACAATTTCAAGGTCCTGGATTACGTCGACAAGGAGCTGCGGCTGCTCACCCCCATCGCCGTGGACAACCTGATCATGGAAGGGGTGCAGATGCTCGACGAGTGGCCGCTGATCAAGAAGGCCATCTCTTCCGAGGACATCGTTTTTGAGCCGGTGTTCCTGGGCAGCAAGAAGATCGCGCTGGTCTCGGAGTACGACGACGAGACGCAGCCCAAGGACGCCGACACCCTGCACATGACCGAGACCGAGGTCAACCTGCTCAAGCACATCAACGGGCGCAACACGGTCAAGGACATCGTGGAGCTGGGGCAGTTCACCGAGTACAAGATCTACAAGACCCTGTTCAACCTCTTCAACAAGGGGCTGATGAAGAAGAAGGAGAAGACCGAGCTCCAGGAGATCCAGGAAAAGAAGCTCTTCGAGGACCTGGAGCACGAAAACGCCCGCAAGCTCGGCCTGCTGGGCAAGTGCCTCATGGCGGCGCTGGCCCTGATCCTGCTGCTGACCTTCTTCACGCCCCTGCGCCCCTTCAACGAAAGAAAAATGCTGCTGAAGGCACCGCTGTACCGCAACCACCTGCCGATCTCCCTGACCGCGCGCTGAGCAATGAGATTGCGCACCCGCCTGGAGAGGCTTTCCGGCCCCAGCGCCGTGGCCATCGGCAACTTCGACGGGTTTCACGCCGGCCACCGCAGGATCATCGACACCCTGACCGCCCAGGCCGGCCGTCACCGGCTCATCGCCGCGGTACTCACCTTTCACCCCCACCCGCGCATTTACTTCAACCAGCCGGTCCGCCTGATCAGCACCGACGCCCAGCGCCTGGAAAACCTGAAACGCCAGGCGCTCGACCGCCTTTTTTTCATTGATTTCGCCGACCTGGTCTCCTGCCCGGCCGACGTTTTCGTGAACGATGTCCTGCTCGGGAAACTGCAGGCGCGGCGGCTGGTCGTGGGCGGCGACTTCCGCTTCGGCCGCGGTCGCGAGGGCGACCTGGCCCTGCTGCGGCGCGAGGCGGCCGGCCGCTGCACCGTCATCCGCGCACCCGATGTCAGGATCGACGGCCAGCGGGTGGCGAGTTCCCTGATCCGCAGGCAATTGGCGGCCGGCGACGTCGCCGCCGCCGGGCGCATGCTGGAAAGACCCTATGCGATCGATGGTATCGTGGTGCGCGGGGCCGGCCGCGGGACGGAGCTCGGCTTTCCGACCATGAACATCGCCAGCGCCAACGATATCCTGCCCCCGGGCGTTTTTCACACCGAGCTGGAGTTTTGCAGCCCCGTCCGGGCCCGCCGGTCCCCTCCGGCCGCCGGGGCAAGCCGGGGCGGTGGCCGCCATGTCTCGGCGACGTTCATCGGCCGCGCCCCGGCTTTCACCGATCCCCGGCGCCCTTTGCGCGTGGAGACCCACGTGCCCGGTTTCCAGGGGCGGGTCTACGGCAGGAAAGTGCGCCTGCATTTCATCGCCAGGATCCGTGAGGAACGGAAATTCGCCGACCCCGGCGAGCTGGTCGAACAGATCCGCCGCGACATCGCCGCCCTGGGCATTTGACAAGCCAGGGCTTTTTTGTTACAGTTTTACCAAGCCTTTCCCAATTCCGAACCAGGAGTCACCACCATGAATCACGAACAAGCGGATAGTGAAAACAGGCCCGTTCCGCCTGGCCCTGAAGCCGGCGACCCGGCCGCCGGCGACGCCGCCGACAATCCGCTGATCCGGCGCTTCCAGGTCTCCATGCCCGCCGACGAGATGGCCCGCGAGATCGACCGGCTGGCCGAGGAAACCAGCCATAATGCAAAAATGCCCGGCTTCCGCCAGGGAAAGGTCCCCGTCGACGTGATCAAGAAAGTGCATCAGCAGGCCCTGCGCGACGAGATCATCCAGAAGTCCATCGGCAAGCTGGCTTTCGCCCACATCGAACGGGAGCGGCTGGCCATCGCCGGCGAGCCCTACGTGGAAAGGATGGATGATCGCGGCAACGACGGCTTCCAGGCCGACATCGCCGTCGAGATCCTTCCCGAGGTCGAGCTGCCCGACCTGGGCCATTTGCAGGCCAAGATCCCCGCCGCCGCCCTGAAGGAGGAGGTATTCGACGAGGCCCGGCAGATCGAGCGCGTGCTGGAGGCCAACAAGCGGTCGCTGCCGGTCCAGGAACGGCCCATTGCCGCCGGCGACCTGGTGCTGCTGACGGTGCAGTCGACCGAGACGGGCAGCAAGCGCAAATGGCCGCGCCAGGAAACCTACTTCATGATGAATGCGGAGAACACCGCGGAGATCGCCGGCCTGTTCGACGCGCTGCTGGGGAAAAAAACCGCCGAGACGCTCAGCCTGAAGGCGACCTATCCAGCCGACGCAACCAAGAAGGCGTGGGCCGGGAAGGAGATCGAGCACCAGGTGGAGATCAAGACCGTGTACGAAATGAAAAAACCCGAGTTGGACGAGGAATTCCTCAAGTCCCTGGGCTTGAAGAGCGCCGAGGAGTTCAAGCGCAAGCTGCAGGAGGAGTTCCGGCATCACCAGGAGCACCGGCGGCAGGAAGCGGTCATGGAAGGCATTTTTGAAACGCTGCTCTCCGAGTGCCGTTTCCCGGTGCCGCGCTCATTGCAGGAGCAGGAAGCAGCCCGGCGCCTGAGCGAGAACCGCCAGCCGCTGCGCTTCAAGGACGATGAGGAAAAGGCCAAGTTCAAGGAGCTGCTCTTCGCCCAGGCGGAGAAGTCGGTCCGCCTGTCGCTGATCCTGGACAAGGTGCGCGAAAAATTCCAGATCAGCGTCGGGGACGCCGACCTGGAGAAGGAATATGCCCATCTGGCGCAACACCACCAGGTCAGCGAAAAGGAGATCCGCAAGTACTACAGCGAGGAAAAAAAGGCGGCCGAGCTGAAGGATCACCTGCTGCAAGGCAAGGTCAACGAATTCCTCAAGGAAAAAATCAAGGTCAAAGAGGTATAACATGCCGCTCATTCCCATGGTCATCGAACAGGCGGGCAACGTCGAACGGGCCTACGACATCTATTCCCGGCTGCTGAAGGACTCGGTCATCTTCCTCGGTTCGCCGATCGACGACAACGTGGCCAACGTCACGATCGCCCAGCTGCTGTTCCTCGAGGCCGAGGACCCCGAGAAGGACGTCTCCATCTACATCAACTCCCCCGGCGGCATCATCAGCGCCGGCATGGCCATCTACGACACCATGCGCTTCATCAAGAACGACGTGGTGACCATCTGCATCGGCCAGGCCGCATCCATGGCCGCCATCCTGCTCGCCGCCGGCAGCAAGGGCAAGCGCTTCGCCCTGCCCAACTCCAAGGTCATCATCCACCAGCCGCTGGGCGGCTTCGAGGGCCAGGCCACCGACATCATGATCCAGGCCGAAGAGATGCGCAAAGTGAAGGAAAAGACCATCGAGATCCTCGCCCTGCACACCGGGCAGAAGGCGGAGAAGGTCGCCATGGATATCGAGCGCGACTACATCATGTCGCCGGAGGACGCCCAGAAGTACGGCATCATCGACTCGGTGATCGCCGACCGCAAGAAGGAAAAGAAAGGGGGCAAATGAAGGAAGAAAAGGAAGCCCGCTGCAGCTTCTGCGGCATCCCCCAGTCGCGGGCGGTCAAGCTGATCGCCGGCCCCGGGGTCTATATCTGCGACGAGTGCACCAAAACGGCCTACAACCTGATCTTCAGCGGCACCGAGACGCCCAAGCCCGCCGCCAGCGCCAGGAAGCTGAAACTGCTCACCCCGGCCGATATCAAGGGCAAGCTGGACGAATACATCATCTCCCAGGACGCGGCCAAGAAAAAGCTGGCCGTTGCCGTCTACAACCACTACAAGCGCATCCAGCACGGCCAGAACCTGGCCAACAAGGTCGACATCCGCAAGAGCAACGTCCTGCTGATCGGGCCCACCGGCACCGGCAAGACGCTGCTGGCCGAGACACTGGCCAAGGTCCTGGACGTTCCCTTCGCCATGGCCGATGCCACCACGCTGACCGAGGCGGGATACGTCGGCGAGGACGTGGAGAACATCCTGCTCAAGCTCTACCAGGCCGCCGGCGAGAACCGCGAGCTGGCCGAGAAGGGCATCGTCTATATCGACGAGCTGGACAAGATCTCGCGCAAGAGCGAAAATCCCTCCATCACCCGTGACGTCTCCGGCGAGGGCGTGCAGCAGGCGCTGCTCAAGATCGTCGAGGGCACCGTAGCCAACGTGCCGCCGCTGGGGGGCCGCAAGCACCCCTACCAGGAGTTCCTCAAGATCGACACCAAGAACATCCTGTTCATCGCCGGCGGCGCCTTCGTCGGCCTGGACAAGATCATCCAGCGGCGCCTCAAGAAGAACGTCATCGGCTTTTCGACCGCCTCCAAGGAGAAAGGCCGGGCCTACCGCGCCGACATCTTCCAGCAGGCGCAGCCCGACGACCTGATCCGCTACGGGCTCATCCCCGAGCTGGTCGGGCGCTTCTCGGTCACGGGCGTGCTCGACGAGCTCGACAAGGACCAGCTGTACCGCATCCTGCTGGAGCCCAAGGACGCCATCACCAAGCAATTCAAGGCGCTGCTCAAAATGGACGGCGTCGACCTGGATTTCTCCAAGGAAGCCCTGGAAATGATCACCGCCCAGGCCATCGACCGCGGCGTCGGCGCCCGCGGGTTGCGCGCCATCTTCGAGGAGATCATGCTCGACCTGATGTTCGAGATCCCCTCGCGCAAGGAGGCGGCCGGCAAGGTGCTGATCGACGGCCAGTTCCTCAGGGACAAGAAATGGATCGCCTGAACGCCAAGGAACTCGTCCTGCCGCTGATCCCCTTGCGCGAGCTCGTGGCTTTCCCCACCGTCATCGTGCCCATCCTGGTCGGCCGCGACAAGTCGGTCAACGCCCTGAAGGCGGCGCTGGGCCAGTATGGCGGCTACCTGTTCCTGGCGGCGCAGAAGAACCAGGTCACCGAGACCCCCCTGAGCGAGGAGATCTACGAGACCGGCACCATCGCCAAGATCGAGAAATCGGCCGAGCAGAGCAACGGCAGCTACCGCATCGTCATCCAGGGCCTGAAGCGCGGGCGCGTCCTGGACACCGTCGCCGGCGAGGACTTCCACCTGGTGCGCCTGGAGGTGCTGGAGGAGCGCGCCGCCGCCGGCAAGGACCTGCTGGAGCTGTCGCGCAGCCTCATCGCGCTTTTCGAGGAATACATCAACCTGAAGCGCGTGCGCCTGCCCGGCATCATGACCCGGCTCAAGCCCAGCCAGCTGGCCGACGCCTCCGACATCATCATCTCCATCATCAACCTGCCCCTGAAGGTCAAGCAGTCGCTGCTGGAGGAGGTGGACACCTATGCCCGCGGCGTCCGCGTCTACAACATCCTCAAGAAGGACGTGCTGCAGCTGCGCAGCCAGCGCGATATCGAGCCCAAGCTGAAACGCGAGGAGGGCCCGGAGACCGACTACGAGGAATACAAGAAGAAGATCGAGGCGGCCCAGCTGCCCGAGCACGTCAAGGTCCGCGCCGACGAGGAGCTCGAACGGCTGGCGGCCATGCCTCCCTTCTCGGCGGAAGGAACCGTCTCGCGCTACTACCTGGACTGGCTGCTGGCCATCCCCTGGAAAAAAGTGCGCAAGGAGAACAAGGATATCCGCCGGGCGGCGCAGATCCTCGACGAGGATCACTACGGCCTGCGCAAGGTCAAGGAGCGCATCCTGGACTACCTGGCGGTGCGGCTGCTGGTCAAGAAGGCCGCGGGCGAGATCCTCTGCTTCATCGGCCCGCCCGGCGTGGGCAAGAGCTCGCTGTCCAAATCCATCGCCCGCGCCCTCGACCGCAGGTTCGTGCGCGTCTCGCTGGGCGGCGTCAAGGACGAGGCGGAGATCCGCGGCCATCGCCGCACCTACATCGGCTCCTACCCCGGCCAGATCGTCAAGGGCCTGAAGAAGGCCGGCAGCATGAACCCGGTCTTCCTGCTCGACGAGATCGACAAGCTGAACTCGGACTTCCGCGGCGACCCGGCCTCGGCCCTGCTGGAGGCCCTGGATCCCGAGCAGAACGCCGAGTTCAGCGACCACTACCTGGACCTGGAGCTCGACCTCTCGCAGGTATTCTTCATCACCACGGCCAACCTGGCAGAAAACATCCCGCCGGCCCTTCTCGACCGGATGGAAGTCATCGAGCTCCCCGGCTACACCGAGAGGGAAAAACTGGAGATCGCCAAGAATTTCCTGCTGAAGAAGCAGGCGGAAAAGAACGGCTTCTCCATGGCCGAGGTGCGCATCGCCGACGACGTGCTGCTGAGCGTCATCAACGAATATACCCGCGAGGCCGGCGTGCGCAACCTGGAGCGCGAGATCGCCGTCATCATGCGCAAGACCGCCCGCGGCATCATTGAGTCGGGCCGCAAGGAAGGCGCCCCGGAGGCGCAGGCCATCGACCGCGAGCGGCTGCAGAAGTACCTGGGCGTACCCAAGTACACCAGCCAGAAGGTTTTCCAGCGCAGCGAGATCGGCGTGGCCATCGGCCTGGCCTGGACTTCCGCGGGCGGCGACATCCTGGTGGTGGAGGCGCGCATGCTCAAGGGCAAGGGCGAACTGATCCTCACCGGCCGCCTGGGCGAGGTGATGAAGGAGTCCTCCTCGGCCGCCTTCAGCTACACCAAGCTGAAGCTGTTCGAGCTGGAATTGGACACCGAGGAGTTGCGGCACTACGACATCCACCTGCATATCCCCGAGGGGGCCGTTCCCAAGGAGGGCCCCTCGGCGGGCGTCACCCTGGCCGTCTCGCTGCTGTCGCTGCTGACCGGCATCCCGGTGCGTCCCGACTACGCCATGACCGGCGAGATCACGCTGCGCGGCAAGATCCTGCCCGTGGGCGGCATCAAGGAGAAGATCATCGCCGCCCACCGCTACGGCATTAAGAACATCCTCGTCCCCGCCGAGAACGCGAAGGACTTCCACGAGGACATCCCCGAGGAGCTGAAGCGGGACATCCGCCTCTATCCCGTCGAGACCATGGACGAGCTGCTGGATATCGTCCTCGAGCACCCGATCAAGATCAAGAACATCCGCAGCAAGGTCATCCGTCCGCTGCAGGAAGCCCGGCTGCAGTAAGCGGTCTTTTTTTCGACCATGAACATAAAAAAAGCGGAACTCGTGGGAACTTACTTCAATGCCAGCCAGCTGCCGGCGGATGTCCGCCCCAAGATCCTTTTCTTCGGGCGCTCCAACGTGGGCAAATCCACGCTGATCAACTCCCTGCTCGAGCGGCGGCTGGCCAAGACCAGTTCCACGCCCGGCAAGACCCTCAGCGTGAATTTCTACGGCATCGGCCATTCCCCCGCCGGGCCGGGGATCATTTTCGCCGACCTGCCCGGCTACGGCTACGCCCGGGTTTCCAAGGGAGAAGCGGAGCGCGTGCGCCGGCTCATCGCCGACTTCCTGGCGCGGGTGGAAAACGTCCGCCTGGCGATCCTGCTCATCGACTCGCGCCGCGGCTTCCTGGCCAGCGACCTGGAGACCCTGGCCCAGATCGTCGAAAAAAATCTTCGCATCTTGACAATCCTGACCAAGAGTGATAAAATCTCATTTTCGCAACAACGAAATCTCATCGCGCAACTCAAAAACAAATTCGGCCTGCTCGCCATTTCTTTCTCGATCAAATCGCCGGCGGCCAAGAACGAGATCTGGCAGCGGATCCAAGAGGCCATGTAAGGAGTGAACATGTATTCATTGAAGGACCTGCAGGGCATGAAGGCACTGGAACTGAAAAAGCTGGTCAAGGAAATGCAGCTCGACGACAAGGATGTCAACGACAAGAACACCCTGTTCTTCAAGGTTCTGGACGCCCAGGCCCGAGCCAACGGCAAACTGTTCGCCGAGGGGGTCATCGAGGTGCACAGCGAGGGGTACGGGTTCCTGCGCTTCCAGGAGTACGCCTACCTGACCAGCCCCGAGGACATCTACGTTTCGCCCTCGCAGGTGAACAAGTTCGACCTGCGCACCGGCGACACGGTATCGGGCTCGGTGCGGCCGCCCAAGACCGGCGAAAAGTATTTCGCCCTGCTGAGCGTCGAGGCGGTCAACAACGAAGACCCCGAGGCCGTGACCGAAAAGCGCCGCAACGTCCGCTTCGAGAAGCTGACGCCGCTCTACCCCGACGAGAAGATCAACCTGGAGACCGGCACCGACAACATGTCGGGCCGGGTGATGAACCTGCTCACTCCCATCGGCAAGGGGCAGCGCGGCCTGATCGTGGCCGCCCCGCGCACCGGCAAGACCATGATCCTGCAGAGCATCGCCAAGTCCATCGAGGTCAACCACCCGGAGGTCAACCTGATCGTCCTGCTCATCGACGAGCGGCCCGAGGAGGTCACCGACATGAGCCGCAACGTCAAGGGCGAGGTCATCGCCTCCACCTTCGACGAGATCCCCCTGCGCCACACCAAGGTGGCCGACATCGTGCTCGAGAAGGCCAAGCGCATGGTGGAGATGGGCAAGGACGTCGTCATCCTGCTCGACTCGATCACCCGCCTGGCCCGCGCCCACAACGCCATCACGCCGGCGTCGGGCAAGGTGCTCTCGGGAGGCATCGACGCCAACGCCCTGAACAAGCCGAAAAAATTCTTCGGCGCCGCACGCAACATCGAGGGCGGCGGCAGCCTGACCATCCTGGCCACGGCCATCGTCGACTCCGGCAGCCGCATGGACGAGGTCATTTTCGAGGAATTCAAGGGCACCGGCAACATGGAGATCAATCTCGACCGCCGGCTGGCCGACAAGCGCGTCTTCCCGGCCATCGACCTGTTCCGCTCCGGCACGCGCAAGGAAGAGCTGCTGATCGAGCGCGACGAGCTGAGCAAGATCTGGGTCCTGCGCAAGGTGCTGGCGCAGATGTCCGAGGTCGAGGCCATGGAACTGCTGGTGGACAAGCTCTCCAAGACCAAGTCCAACGCCGAGTTCATCAACATGATGTCCAAGGGGATGTGAGAGACCCGAAGAAGACGTTGGACGTCAGACGTTAGACGTTAGCAAGAACAAGAAAAACATTAGCCGCGCCCCCGATAAATCCTATCCTGAGATTAGGAATTGGTTTTTTCTTGCTAACTACTAACGTCTAACTACTAGCGTCTAACTACTAACGTCTGACGTCTGTCTCACTCCCAAAACTTCCGCTATTCCCGCCTGGATCTCCCGCAGCACCGCCTCCCAGGAATAGTACTGCCGCACGTACTCCAGCCCCTTTTCGCCCATGCCCGCGCGCAGCGCCGGGCGGCGGTAGATGCGCCGGAAGCCGGCCAGGAATTCCTCCTGATTGCCGTACGCCAGGCCGGCCCCGGAGACGTTCACGTGCTCCATCAAGGCCGGGCAATCGCGATTGGCCAGCACCGGCGTGCGCATGGAGAATGACTCCAGGGTGGTGATCGAGAGGCTCTCCAGCGGCGAGGGCTGCAGGGAAAGAACGGCGCCCTTGAAGGCGGCCAGCTTCTCCTCCTCGGCAACGAAGCCGAGATACTTCAGGCCCTGGATCCCGGGCAGGTCCATCATCTGCTTGCCGATCAGGACCAGGTCGACGTAGGCCTCCTGCTTCAACGCCCGGTAGTGGTCGAAAGCGGCTTCCAGCCCCTTGCCCCTCTCGATGCGGCCGGCATACAGGAGGTAGGGCGCGACCAGCAGGAAGCGGCGGCGGAAGGGCTTGTCGTCGACACCGGGCAGGATGTCCAGCCCGGTGCGCGCCAGGCGCATCGCCCCCGGGGGGTCGAACAGGCGCCGCACCAGGTCCATTTCGGCCCGGGTCAGGAAGAACAGGGCCCGCGGGCGACGGAACACATCGCCCATGGCCGCCAGGTATATGGGCGGCTCGTCATGGGCGGTGGGGAACAGGATGGCCGGCTTGCTCACCGCCCGCAGCCCGGCGATGGTGGGATAATAGAGATAGGTGAAAAAAAGGAACAGGTCGATCTCTTTCTCGGCCTCGACCAGCCCCCCGACCAGGTCGGGGCACAGCGGGCCCTGCTCGGCGATCCAGCGTTCCTCGTCGCGCTCGGCGGCCGCCCGGGCGAAGAACTCATCGGAAAAGCGGTTGAAGGCGGCGATGTCGCGCTCGCGAGCCACCGGGAAGCGGCGAATGGCGACCCCGCGCAGGATCGACTCGCCCACCGGGTACTCGTTGCGCCAGGTGAGATAATCCCGGGCGCAGGTGGTGAAGACGGTCACGCGCAGGCCCTGGCGCCGCAGCCGCTCGGCCACGTTGCGCGCCAGGGTCTCGGCGCCGCCGATCACCTCGTTGCCGTAGCGCTGGACGACGACGCCGATGGAGATCATAACGCCTCCAGATGAGCGAGCAGCCGCTCGGGCCGCGCCTGCCGCCGGTATTCCTCGTAGCGCCGCAGCCCCGCCTGGCGCAGGCGCCATCGCAACCCCTCGTCGTTCAGGACCCTCTCGACCAGCGCCGCGGTCGCGGCGACCTCCTTGTCGCGCAGCAGCAGCCCGGCCCCGCCCAAGGTCTCGGGAACGGCGCCGGCGGCGTAGGCCAGCACCGGGAGACCGAAGCGGCAGCTCTCGATCAGGGGCAGGCAGAAGCCCTCGTGCTCGCTCAGGGAAACAAAAAGATCGGCCGCGCCATAGGCGGCCAGGAACTCCTCGCGCGGGATATGGCCGGTAAAAACCAGGTCGCGGGCATCGAGCTTCAGGCGGGCGGCCAGGTCAAGCAGGGAAAAATAGTAGCGCGGCAGGGTGGCGGTATTCCCGGCGATGATCAGGCGCAACGGCGGGGAAACATGGCGCTTGCAGAAGGCCAGCAGCTTGATCAGGTCCTCGATTCTCTTGTTCGGGGTGACGCGGCCGACGAACAGCAGGTTGCGGCGGCCATCGCGGAACGGCGCGGCAAAGGAGGGGCTGGGCAACGCTTCGTATTCGCTCTCGTCGATCATCACCGGGTGGACGAAGACGTCCCCGGCACCCAGCTCGCGCAGTTCATCGGCGTTGTAGCGCGAGTCGGCGATGAAATGCCGGCAGTGCGCCACCAGGTCCCCCAGCTCCCGGCGGGCGGTCTCGGTCAGGCGCTGCAGCCGCGGGGAAAATCCGGCAAAGAAGCGGCTGGGGGTGACATTGTGGTACAGCAGCACCTTCGTTCCCGCTTCCCGGATGAATTCGGCGCTGAGCGGGGAAGCGATGGCGAAGTGGTAGATCTTCAGCGCCCCGGGATCGGAACCATGGCCGCGCGCCGCCAGCGCCTGGCCGCGCAGCCGGGGATCGATGGTCAGCGCCACGATGCGGCTGGCGATGCCGCGGCCGAGCAGGAAGCGATGGAAGCACAGAGTGGAGTTGCCCACGGCGTCGCCGGCATGAAAGCCGGAGAGGCGCTGCTCGACGACCATGGCGTTACAATTGGCCAAGCCAGTCCAGCAGGAGTCCGGTGTCGGCCTGGCGGCGGTAACGCTCGATGCGCGCCGGCCCCTGGGCCCGCAGGGTCCTGTTCAGCGCCTTGTTCTCCAGCACCTGCTCCACCAGTCCGGCCACGCGCGCCGGGTCCTTGTCACGGAACAGGATGCCGGCCCCGTCCAGGGTCTCGGCCACGGCGGCGGCGTCATAGGCCAGGACCGGCAGCTGGAACAGGCAGCTTTCCAGCAGCGGCAGGCAGAAGCCCTCGTGCTCGCTCATGGACAGGAACACGTCGGCCCGGCGGTAGACGGCCAGGAATTCGTCCAGGGGCAGGTGGCCGGTGAACAGGACGTCCTCCGCGTTCAGGTAGAAGCGGGCCGCCAGGTCGGAAAGGGCGTGGAAATACTTGGGCAGCGCCCGCGTGTTGCCCATCACGATCAGGCGGATGGCCGGCGAGACGTATTTCTTGTAGTAGAACACCGTGCGCACCAGGTCCTCGATCCTCTTGTTGGGGATGACCCGACCCACGAACAGGATGTTCTTGCGCTCGTTATCCAGGAGTTCCATGAAAGGCCGGCTGGGCTCGCGGGCGTAGTCGCCCAGGTCGGCCGGCAGCGGGAACACGCGCACGTTGGCAAAACCCAGGTCCTGCAGCTCCCCGGCGCTGTAGCCGGACATGGCCAGCGCCAGCCCGAAGCCGGCGGACAGGCGCTGCAGCTGCTCGCGGCCGGCGCTGACGAAACGCACGAAGAAATCGGAATAGCCGGCAAAGAAACGCGCCGGGGTGATATTATGGTAGAAAATCGCCTTGCGGCCCTTCTGCTCCAGGAAAAACTCGCTGAGCGGCGACGGGACGGCGAAATGCAGGATCTTGACCGCGGCGGGATCGACGCGGTAGTCGGCGAACAACATGGCCCGGCCCTGCATGTTCTCGTCGCAGGTCAGGGTGACCAGCCGGCTCTCGACCCCCTGGGCGCGCAGGCTGCGGTCGAGGGCCAGGGCGGCGTTGCTGACCGCGTCGCCGTAGTGAAACGCCGGAAGGAACTGCTCGACTGTCATGGCTCTCTTTTAGCAGAAAAACCCGATGGGGTCAACAGAACGCCGGGTTGCAAAAATGCCGCCATTGCGGTACAAATAAGGTGCGCCGGGAGGTCCCCATCGCCACCTTCGTCATCGCGGTCATCATCCTGCTGTTCATCCTGCTTTCCAGAACGCGGACCCATCCGGCATTTCTCTTCGCCGGCGCCCTGTTCGTCTTCTTCCTGGCCGGCATGATACCGGCGGCGGAGATGCTGAAGCAGTTCATCAATCCCGCCCTGGTGACACTGGTCCTGGTCCTGCAGGCCGCGGCGGTGATCGAGAAGACACCCCTCAGCGACTGGATGAGCCGCATGGTCCTGGTCGGCCATTCGCAGCAACGGACCCTGGCCCGCCTGTGCCTGGGCATATTCCCCCTTTCGGCCCTGCTGAACAATACCGCCGTGGTCGCCTCGTTCCTGGCGCCGCTCAAAAACAACCGCCATTTCCCCCCTTCCAAGCTGCTGCTGCCGCTTTCGTACGCCGCCATCATCGGCGGCTCCGTCACGCTGATCGGCACCTCGACCAACCTGATCGTCAACGGCCTGGTCATGGAAGCGGGGATGAAAAGCCTGGAAATCTTCCAGTTTGCCTGCGTGGGCATCCCGCTGTGCATCGCGGGCTTCGCCTATATCACCTTCGTTTCCCATCGGCTGCTGCCGGCCAACGAGGCCGCGGCAAGGATCGACCGCGTCGATTATTTCCTGGAAGCCCGGGTGCTGGAGGGTTCGGCACACATCGGCCGCACCGTCGCCGCCAACAAGTTCCGCAACCTGCAGAGTCTTTTCCTGGCCGAGCTGATCCGCAAGGAGCGGCTGCTTTCCCCCGTCAGTCCCGACGAGATCATCCGCGCCGGGGACATCCTGGTGTTCGTCGGCGACGTGCATCAGGTGCGGGACATCGACCGCTTCGATCGCCTGGCCGTTTTCACCGAGGAGAACATCGGGCTGCTCAAGAAAAACCTGCTGGAAGTGGTTCTCTCGCACACGTCCATGCTGCTCGGCAAAAAGGTGAAAACCGCCGACTTCCGGGCCCGCTTCGACGCCGCGGTGGTGGCGGTGCGCCGGGGCAGCAGGAAGCTCTCGGGAAAGATCGGCTCGATCCGCCTGGAAGCCGGCGATACGCTGCTCCTGGCCGTCGGCCCGGATTTCGTCAAGAGGGAAAACCTTCACCATGATTTCATCCTCGTCAACCGGATCGATCGGACACGGCGCCTGTCCCGGGCGCAAAGCGCCCTGGCGGTGGGGTTGTTCGCGACGGCGATCCTGGCCGGGGCCCTGAAACTGCTGCCGCTGTTCAACTCGCTGGCCATCCTGCTGTTCCTCTTCATCCTGCTGGGCTATTTCCGTTTCGAGGACCTGCGCAACAACGCCAACCTGGACATCATCGTGCTCGTGGGCTCGGCGCTGGGCATTTCCAAGGTGATGATCGACAGCGGCGCCTCCGCGCTCATCGCCCAGGGCGTCCTTCACTCGGTCCATGGCCAGGGCGCCTGGGCCGGCATGGCAGGAATCTATTTCCTGACCGTGCTGCTGACGCAGATGGTGACCAACAACGCCGCGGCGGCGCTGGCCTTTCCCCTGGCCTATTCCACGGCGCTCACCCTGCAGGCCTCTCCCCTGCCCTTCGTCATGGCCGTGGCCTACGGCGCCAGCGCGGCCTTTCTCACGCCGCACGGTTACCAGACGAACCTGATGGTCTACGGGCCGGGGAGCTACCGCTTCATGGATTACATGAAAGCCGGCCTGCCGCTGCTGCTGATCTACAGCCTGGTCACGCTGGCGCTGCTGCCCCTCTTTTTCCCTTTCTGACGGCCGCCGGCCGCTGGAGAACAGTATGCCAGTCCGGTCGTTTTGCGGACAGGAGAGAATGGAGGGATAAAAAAAAAGGCCGGACCGGCACTCGGCCGGTCCGGCCATGAAACGAAGCTCGGATCAATGCGACTAGAAGCCGCGCAGTCCTCCCGCCAGGCCGGCCATGCTGCCCAGGGCGATGCGGCTGACGATGAAGCCCACCAGCCAGTAGATCACGATCAGGGCGACGATGGACACGACAAAATACGGCAGCAGTTTTTCCTTGGCCGGCTCCTTGATCTTCTGCAGGCCCATGTACATCAGGTACAGCGAATAGATGCTGGCCAGGATCACCAGGACCGACAGGGCCGGGATGATGCCCAGCACGCCAGCCACCCAGGCCGGCGTATACGAAAAGACGGCGATCTTGACGGCGGCCGTGAGGTCCTTGGTGCAGCCGAAAGTCGGCGCCAAAGCGTCGATGATGAAAGCCAGCGCGAATATGCCGGCCAGCGAGAGGACATACGAGAGGATCGCCCAGACCAGGGCGGTGCCCACGGGCCAGCGGAAGGTGCCGAGGCCGCCGAACGACATGCCGATCACGACATAGCCGATAAAGCCGGCCACGGCGGGTATGGCGGCCAGGATCACGGCGTACTTCATGAACATGTCGGCGATGGTCAGGTTCTCGCCCTTGATCACGTCCCATTCCTTGGCCGGGGTCAGAATGATGTTCTTCGCTCGTTCGATCAGGTTCATATTTTTCCTCCTATGAATTCAGCAGAACAACAAATATCCTAAATGAACGCAAAAGTCAATAAAGAAAGGCGGGCGATCACGGGCAGGGCGGACCGTACCCAGTGGTGGCGACTGGCCCGGATCGGCCGGGGCCGGCCGCAGCGGCGGGACTTCCGGAATGGGGCCCCGCCGGGCGCGGTTTTCCGTCTCTCGCCGCCTGTCGCCGGGTTCACTTGACCCGGCCCGGTGAAACTCATATAATGATCCATATCAAGGAGAAAACCATGTTCGGAAGCCTGGGAATCTGGGAAATTTTGCTGATAGTGGTCGTCATCGCCCTGCTGTTCGGCGGCAGGAAGCTCCCCGAGCTGGGCAGGGGCCTGGGCCAGGGGATCAAGAACTTCAAGAATGCGGTCAAGGGCGAAGGCAAGGACGAAGACAAGACCAGGGATGAGAAGGGTAATTGAGGGCCTGGTCGAGAAGCGCAAGGCCAGGCAGGAGGAACTGAAGTCCAGTTTGCGCGGCCTGGCCGCGCTCATGCGCGGGCGGGGCTGGCTCGGCAAAGGCGAAAAAAAGGTTCAGGCCGGCTTCACCCGGTTCGAAGAAGCGCTGGCGGCCTATGTCACCGCCCAGGACAAGGAGTGGGACGCCTACGCCAGCAACCATGCCACCATGGTCTTCAAGTCGCTGCAGTGGAAGATCGAGAAGCTCGAGGCCGAGTATTCCCTGCTCAGGACGCTGCTCGTCCATTTCGCCCAGCTGGAGAACAAGCTGGGCCGGCTGCTGGAATCCATCGCGGAAAAGCCGACCCTTGCCGCCGTTGCCGAGCTTCGCCAAGTGCGGGAACAGCTGTCGCCCGTCCAGTACGCCGACTTCGAGAAACGCTTCCGCGGCCGTCCCGAGGAGATCGGCCGCCGGCTGGCCGGGTACCTGCCGCTGTTCGCCGCCAACGGCGAGGTCCTGGACATCGGCTGCGGCCGCGGCGAATTCATGGCCCTCTTGCGCGACGGCGGCCGACGCCCCCTGGGGCTGGATCTTTCCGACTCGATGCTGGAGGAAGCGCGTGCGCGCGATCTCCCCTGCGTCAAGGCCGACGCCCTGGAATTCCTGAAGCAACGCCCCGCTGACTCGCTCGACGGCGTCTTTTCCTCCCAGGTCATCGAGCACCTTGAACCGGACTACCTGCAACGCGTCGTTTCCGAGTGTTTCCGGGTCCTGAGGCCGGGCGCGGTCCTGCTGCTGGAGACCATCAACCCCCTGAGCCTGTTCGCCATCAGCCGCATCTATTTCCTCGATCCGACCCACCAGCGCCCGCTGCACCCCGAATACATGCGCTACCTGCTGGAAAGCTCGGGTTTCAGCGCCGTGGAGATCCTGTTCGGCCCCGAGCCGGAAGCCGAAAAGCTCCTCGAGGCCGACCCCGCCGCGAATCAGGCCCTGCCGTTCAATGAGAACGTCGACCGCCTCAATCGCCTGCTGTTCGCCCCATGCGAATACGCGGTCAAGGGACTGAAGCCCCGTTTGGGCGGGGCGATCCAGCCGTGAAGAACATCCGCAACTTCTCCATCATCGCCCATATCGACCACGGCAAGACGACCCTCTCCGACCGCCTGCTGGAGACGACCCATGCCATCGCCAAGCGCGACATGCAGGAGCAGGTGCTCGACTCCATGGACCTGGAGCGCGAGCGCGGCATCACCATCAAGTCCCATTTCGTGCGCCTGACCTGGCACGACGCCCGGGGCGAGGAGTACCTGCTCAACCTGATCGACACCCCCGGTCACATCGATTTCACCTATGAAGTATCGCGCTCCCTGGCCGCCTGCGAGGGGGCGCTGCTGGTCATCGACTCCACCCAGGGCGTCGAGGCCCAGACGGTGGCCAACACCTACCTGGCCATGGAGAACGACCTGACCCTGATCCCGGTGATGAACAAGATCGACCTGCCCAACAACGAGCTGGACAAGTCGCTGGAGCAGATGGAGAGCATCCTGGGCATCCCGCGCCAGGAGGCGCTGATGGTCTCGGCCAAGACCGGCATCGGCATCGACCAGATCATCCCGACCATCATCGAGCGCATCCCGCCCCCGGCGGGAGACCCGGCCAAGCCGCTGAAGGCGCTGATCTTCGACTCCTGGTTCGATTCCTACCGCGGCGTGATCATCCTGGTCAAGATCATCGACGGCGTCATGAAGAAGGGCGACCGGATCAAGTTCCTCTCCAACAACACCGAGTACGAGATCAACGAAGTGGGCGTCCACACCCCGAAGCCCCTGCCGCTGGACTCGCTGGAGGCCGGCGAGGTCGGCTATATCATCGCCAGCATCAAGAAGATCTCGGAAGTGAAGATCGGCGACACGGTCACCCTGGTCCGGGAAACCTCGGTGGCCGCGCTGCCCGGGTTCAAGGAGCCCCTGCCCATGGTCTTCGCCGGCTTCTACCCGTCGGAGGGCACCAGCCACGAGGAACTGCGCGAGGCCATCGAGAAGCTCACCCTGAACGACTCTTCCCTGACCTATGAGCCGGAAACATCGCCGGCCCTGGGCATCGGCTTCCGCTGCGGTTTCCTGGGGCTGCTGCACAAGGAGATCGTCCAGGAGCGGCTGGAGCGGGAGTATTCCCTGTCGATCGTCACCACCGCGCCCTCGGTGCGCTACCGCATCACGTCCAGCAAGGGTGAGACGTACGAGATCGAATCGCCGGCGCAGCTGCCCAATCCCCAGTACTACAAGATGATCGAGGAGCCGTTCATCGAGGCCATCATCATCACCCCCGACGAGTTCCTGGGCAACGTGTTGAAGCTGCTGCAGAACCGCCGCGGCGTTCACAGAAAAATGGAGTACATCGGCCCGCAGCGCGTCTACCTGACCTACGACCTGCCGCTGGCCGAAGTGCTGTATGATTTTTTCAACAAGCTGAAGTCGATCTCGCAAGGCTACGCCTCGTTCGATTACACGCTGAAGGATTACCGCGAGTCGCCGCTGGTCAAGCTGGACATCCTGATCAACCAGGACCCGGTCGACGCGCTGGCGGTCATCGTCCACAAGGACAAGGCCTACAACGTCGGCAACCTGCTGACCAGCAAGATGAAGGCGGTGATCCCGCACCAGATGTTCGAGGTGGTCATCCAGGCGGCGATCAACAAGCGCGTCATCGCCAAGACCGTGGTCAAGGCCCTGCGCAAGAACGTCCTGGCCAAGTGCTACGGCGGCGACATCTCGCGCAAGATGAAGCTGCTGGAGAAGCAGAAGAAGGGCAAGAAGCGCATGAAGCGCATCGGCAAGGTCGACCTGCCCCAGGAGGCCTTCCTGGCGGCGCTGGAGCTCGAGGACTGACCGCCCCCTGCCCACGCCGGCTTGCCGGCTAATCCTCGTCGGCCTTGATGTAGTGGGCGCCGCGCGAGACGCGGTTGCGCAGGGCGGCCTCGACGATCAGCAGCGCCGCCTGCACGCTGTCGCGCAGGGTGATGATGCGGTTGCCGATCTCGCTGGCCTTGTAAAACTTCTCGATGCGGTGCTTCAGGTACTCCAGGTCGGCCTTGGCCCGCTCCATGCGCTTGACGGTGCGGATGATGCCGTTGTAGTTCCACATGATGGTCTTGATGGTCACCAGGTCCTGCCAGACCAGGGCCGGGTCGAGCTTCTCCTGGGGATAGGGGTACTTCCAGGCCGGGACCTCGGCGATGACGTAGGGATCCCTGTCATCGCCGATGACGGCGGCGATGTCCTCGGCCGCCTTGACCCCCCAGACCAGCGCTTCCAGCAGGGAGACCGAGGCCAGGCGGTTGGCGCCGTGCACGCCCGTGGCCGACACTTCGCCGATGGCGTAGAGGTTGCGGATGCTGCTGCGGCCGCTCAGGTCGCAGAGGACGCCGCCGCAGGCGTAATGGGCGGCGGGCACCACCGGGATCGGCTTCTCCCCGATATCGATGCCGTAGTCCAGGCAGGTCTGGAATATGGTCGGGAAGCGCTCGCGGATATTGATCCGGGCGAACGAGGCCAGATCGAGCAGGACGTAGTCGCTGCCGCGCCGGATCATCTCCTCGTAGATGGCCCGCGACACCTCGTCGCGCGGGGCCAGGTCCTTCAGCGGCGAATATTTTTCCATGAAGTACTCGCCCTTGAGGTTCATCAGCCGCGCTCCCTCGCCGCGCACGGCCTCGGAGATGAGGAAGCTGTCGGCCTCGCGGTGGTAGAGCGACGTGGGATGGAACTGGACGTATTCCAGGTTGGCCAGGCGCGCGCCGGCGCGGTGGGCCATGGCGATGCCGTTGCCGATGGCCTCCTCGGGATTGGTCGAGTGCAGGTAGAGGCTGCTCAGGCCGCCGCTGGCCAGCACCACTTTTTTGGCGAAGACGCGGGCGACCTTCTTGCTTTTCTGGTCCAGGATGTAGGCGCCGATGATCCGGGGTTCCTGGTAGGTGCGCACCGGGTTGGTCGAATGGTGGGGGTAACTCAGCAGGTCGATCACCGTGTGCTGGAAGAGCATGGTCAGCTTCGGCAGTTTTTGCAGATAGTCGTCGAACTTTTCCTGGATGACGCGCCCGGTCATGTCCTTGACGTTGAGCACGCGCCGCGAGGAGTGCCCCCCCTCCTTGGCCAGGTCATACGCTTCCCCCTTCCTCGAGAAGGGAACCTGGATCTTTCCGATCAGGATCTCCTGCACCAGGCGTCGCGATTCGGCGACCGCCTGTTCGACGGCCGGGCGGTAGTTGAAATCGTCACCGGCCTTGATGATGTCGCCGGCAAACAGCGCGGCATCTTCGCCCTCGGGAAGGAAGGCGATGCCGCCCTGGGCATAGTAGGTGTTGTTTCGCGTCGGGTCCTTGCCCTTGGAGACCAGCAGCACGTCGATCCCCAGCTCGGCCAGGCGCAGGGCCGCCGTTGAGCCGGCGATGCCGCTGCCGATGACCAGCACGTCGGTTTCCAGGTAGTCCTTCATGTCGACCTCACGATCTTCAGGTTCAGGTCCAGGGAGCGGAACGAGTGGGTCAGGGCGCCGGCGGAGATGAAGTCGACGCCGACGGCCGCCTTCTCGGCGACGTTCTCCAGGGTGACGTTGCCCGAGATCTCGAGCCGGGCCCGGCCGCGGTTGCAGGCGACCGCCTCGCGGGCCATGTCCAGGGTGAAGTTGTCCAGCATGACCAGCTCCACGCCCAGGTCGAGCGCCTCCTGCAGCTCGGCGATATTCTTGACCTCCACCTCGATCGTTTTTCCGGGGTGGGCGGCGCGCACGCGCGCGACCGCCGGGGCGATGCCCCCGGCCATGGCGATGTGGTTGTCCTTGACCATGGCCATGTCCTCCAGGTTCAGGCGGTGATTGCGGCCGCCGCCGTGGCGCACGGCGTTCTTCTCCAGGTAGCGCATGCCGGGAGTGGTCTTGCGCGTATCCAGCAGCACGGCGCGATGGGGCTTGAGCTTTTCGACGAACGCCCGCGTCAGGGTGGCGACGCCGCTCAGGCGCTGCAGGAAGTTCAGCGCCGCCCGCTCCCCCCTGAGGATCGAGCTCTCGCGGCCGCTGACCTCCAGGACCAGGTCGCCGGCCCCGACCTCGCAGCCGTCGCCGAGAAAGACGTCGACCGCCAGCTCCGGATCGACCTCGCGCAGGGTGAGGACGAAGGCCTCGATGCCGGAGATGACGCCGCTTTCCTTGGCGCGCAGCTCGGCGCGCGCCGGACCGTCCAGGCCGGAAAGGGAGCCGGTGGTGACGTCGTCCCAAACGCGGTCCTCTTCCAGCGCCAGGCGGACGATCTTTTTCAGGCAGCGGTGCTCCAGGTCCATGGGGGGATTATAGGCGTTAGGGCTTTTTTAGTAAAGTTTTTCGAGCTCAGTGACAAGTAACAAGTGACAAGTGACAATGAGCCGCAATAAATTGAATGTTGGTTCGCTTCTCTTCCTCGTCACTCGTCACTCGTCACTTAAAATCTCCAGAGATAGGACGCCTTGAAGAAGAAGCTCCTCTTGGTCTGGAGATAATCGTCACCGGGGAAATACTCGCGGTCCTCGTTGCTCCACTTGACCTTCTCGAAGGCCGAGCCGTAGCCGGCATAGATGACGGTGCCGGGAATGTAGGTGAAGGAGGCCAGCAGGTCGGCGTTGATCTTCTTCCAGTAGTTGTTGTACTCCAGGATGGCGCGGAAGAACAGGTGGCGGTTCACCTGGAACGTGGTGCGTCCGCGCCAGATCGTGTAATCATAAACCTTCTGCCTGTCGCTGGAGCGGAAAATGTCATAATACGAGAGGCCCAGGGAGGCGCTCAGCCTGTCAAAGGGCTGGAACAGCAGGAACAGGTCGGCCGTATTGCCATGGCCCTGGAACGGAGCCGCCTCGTCATAGAAAACACGGTCGGAGCGACGGTAGCTGCCTTCCAGGTACAACTGCTTGGCGATCTGCGTGTAGCCGCGCACCCGCCAGCCGCTCAAACTGAAACGCTGGGAGGCGAAAACCTCGTTGCCCAGGATGGCGTCGAAGCGGACCTGCGACTGGTGCGGCATGTTCAGGCGCAGCACCAGGTGGTTGTAGGTCTCGAAAAGATCGCTGGGCTTGTCCTTCAGGTGGTAGCTCCACCAGAACGTGTCGATCCTCTGGAATAATTTCGACTTGGGGAAGGCGCTGTACATGACGAACAGGGGCAGCTGGGTGATGCCGGTGCGGGTCACGTAGCCGGTGTCGATGCGGAAATCCTCGCTCAGGTCGAAGAAGCCCAGGTCGACGTTCCAATGGCGGTTGCTGAAGTTGTAGCGCAGCCCCAGGTAATGCCCCGGCTCGTTCCGGCCGGAGCGGCCGTCGCGGCTGGCGGAGCCCAGGGCGCTGTACTCCAGGAAACTGGTCTGGTTCAGGCGCCAGCGGCCGTCCACGCCGCCGACGCTGTTGCGGTCGCCGGCGAAGCCGCGCTGGGTGAAGAAGCCGCCGATGTAGTTGTCCTGGCTCATCTGCCGCTTGTAGCGCAGGATGGTGAAGGCCGCCTCGCGCCCGGCGCGTTCGCCGTCGCCCTCCTCGGCGGCCAGGTCGCCGGGGAACTCGTCCAGGGCGAAGATGCCGGACAGCACGTCGCGGGTGCCGATCTTGCCGGTCAGCTTCAGCCCCAGCAGCGGGTCGACGATGGTCCGGGTGTAGGCGACCGCGCCCACGGTGTTCTGCTCCATGGCGGTGGCGAAACTGAAGTTCTCCATGCCCTCCAGGAAGAAAGGCCGTTTCTCCGAGTAGTAGATCGAGTAGCGCAGGTTGACGTCCATCTGCCCGGCGTCGGCCTCCACCTGGCTGAAATCGGGATTGTAGGCCGCGTCCAGCGTGAGGTTGGAGGTCAGGCCCAGCTTGCCGGTCAAACTGAAATCGGCCTTTCCTCCCAGGGACTTCAAGGCGCCGCCGCCGTGAACGCTGGTCTGGTTGAAGGTGACGGCGGGGAGGAATTCCAGCGGGCGCTCGAACTGGATGTCGCTCAGCTCGATCCTCTGCGATTGGGACATGATGGCCCCGCCCTCGGGATTCAGCTGCGGGAAACTGGTCTGCTCCGACTTGCGGCCGATGTAGCGCGAGAACAGCAGCTTCATGGTGATCTTCTTGCGGAACGGGTAGCGCAGGCTCTTGAAGGGCACCGCCACCTCGACGCTGTAGCCGCCGTTGTGGATCAGCCCCTTGCTCTGCCATACGGTGTCGAAGCTGGCGTCGCCGTTGCCGTCGGCGTTGATCATGCCGTCGAGCTGGACGCCCAGCGGGTTGACCTCGAACAGGTAGCCGCCCTGGCTGTCGCCGAAGGTGTCCAGCACCACGCCGATCCAGTCGTCCATGTCGATGCCGTCGCGCTTGGCCATCGCCGCCTTGATCTTGGCCGGTTCGCTGTCGCTGCATTCGAAGGCGAAATAGATGTTCTTGCGGTCGTAGGCCACCCGGACGCAGGTCGGCTCCGACGTCGGCTTGCCGAAATCGGGCTTGAACGTGAGGAACTCGTCAAAGCTCGTGGCCTGCTGCCAGACGGGGTCATCGAGCTTGCCGTCGATGACCGGGGGCGTCTCGGTGCGGTGGATGGCGACGCTATCCGTCGCCAGGCGCGCGCTTTCATTGGATCTGGCCGCCGGCAGCGCCAGAGCGCCCAGCAGGAAGATGCCCGTTCCCCATGCCCAACTCATTCTGTTTCCCATGCTCACGTCGTTCCTCCGCCAAGGGCGCCTCACCTCGCGGCCGGTGGGCTTGCCTTGCCCTCAGATGAATCAACGAAAGCGGCGGCGAAAAAGTTGCATGAAAAATTCACCCGCCCGGTCCTGCGGCCAGACATTCATTTTTTTGGATCTCCGTCCCGAAGGTTCGCGGCGAAAGCGAACGACCGCTGGATCCGGGCCACCGCGTTTTTTCAGGCGAAAAAACGGCTCGGCGAACGATCGCTCGAACCGGGGCGTGGATTCGCCACGCGTCACGAAATGTCTTTTAAAACAGCCTTTTCTGCGGCGGCGGGAGTTTTCTGCTGAAATAGCGGAAGGCCTTCTCGGTGGCCAGGCGGCCCCGCGAAGTGATCTGCAGGAACCCCTCCTGGATCAGGTAGGGCTCGTAGATGTCCTCGATGGTGTTCTTTTCCTCCTGCACCGAAGTCGCGAGCGTCGTGATGCCCACCGGGCCGCCGGCGAACTTGTCGATGACGGCCAGCAGGATCTTGCGGTCCACCTCGTCGAAGCCGGCCTCGTCGACCTCCAGCGCCACGAACGCATTCTCGGCGGCGGCCAGGTCGACGCCGCCCTTGCCCTGCGCCTGGGCGAAATCGCGCAGCCGGCGCAGCAGGCGGTTGGCGATGCGCGGCGTGCCGCGCGAGCGCGAGGCCACGGCGCGGGCGGCATCCTCGTCAATGCGCAGGCCCAGGATGGCGGCGCTGCGGTGGATGATCGCCAGCAGCTCGTCGGGCTGGTAGAAGTCGAGGTGGCAGGTGATGCCGAAGCGGTTGCGCAGCGGGTTGGAGAGCAGGCCGGCCCGGGTCGTGGCGCCGACCAGGGTGAAGGGCTTGATGTGCAGCGACAGGGTCTTGGCGCCGGGGCCCTGGCCGATGACCACGTCGATCTGGAAATCCTCCATGGCCTTGTAGAGGATCTCCTCCAGGGCGGTGCGCAGGCGGTGGATCTCGTCGATGAACAGGACCTCGTGCTCCTCCATGTCGGTCAGGATGGCGATCAGGTCGCCTTTTTTCTCCAGCACCGGCCCCGACGTGCACTTGATGCCCACCCCCATCTCGGCGGCCACGATGTTGGCCAGGGTGGTTTTGCCCAATCCGGGCGGACCGTCCAGCAGGACGTGATCGAGGGGCTCGTTGCGCTGGCGCGCCCCCTTGATATAGGTCTTCAGGTTGGCGACCTTCTGCTTCTGGCCGGTGAACTCGCGCAGCCGGGACGGGCGCAGGGTCTGCTCGGGGGCCGTGTCCTCGCTGCGTTCGACCGGGTTGGTGACGTTCTCCGTCTTCATGGCTTGGCCTTTTTCAGGGCCATCTTGAAGAGCGCCTCGAAGTCGTCCCGGCCGGGATGGTCCTTCAGCACCCGGGCCACCGCTTCACGGGCGGCCTTGGGCGGATAGCCGAGGTTGATCAGTCCGGACAGCAGGTCGCCACCCAGCAGCGAAAGCGCTTCCGCCTCCGCCGGCTCGGTCTCCAGCTTGCCGGTCAGCTCCAGGACGATGCGCTGGGCGGTCTTCCTGCCGATGCCGGGAACGGCGCTGATGCGCGCCACGTCGGCGGCGGCGATGACCGTTCGCCATTCGGGCGGTGCGATGGCCGAAACGCAGGCCAGGGCCGTCTTGCCGCCGACGCCCGTGACCGCCAGCAGCTTTTCAAACAAGATCTTCTCCTCGGGATCGAGGAAACCGTAGAGGACGATGTCCTCGTCCTTGACCTTCAGCACGGCATGCAGCAGCACGTCCTTTCCCGCCGCCAGCCTGGCATGGCTGGAAACGGGGACCAGCAGCTGCAGGATGACGCCGCTGCCGGTCTCGACAGCGACGCGCCCGGGGCTGAGCTGGAAGATCTTTCCCCGCACGGCGGCGATCATGGGCGGCTCACACCGTGGCAGTAGGCGACGGCGAGGGCATCGCTCTCGTCAAAGTTCCGCTGGGGGCCGGGGATGCCCAGGACCATGGCGGCCATCCTGGCCACCTGCTCCTTGTCGGCGTTGCCGTAGCCGGTCAGGGCCTGCTTGACCTGACGCGGCGCGTAGAGGCCGAGCGGCAGGCGGCGCTGCACCAGGGCGGCCATGGCCACCCCGCGCACGGTGGCCAGCAGCGCCATGGAACGGATGTTCTTGCCCAGAAAGCCCTCTTCCATCGCCGCCTGTTCCAGCGGGTAGGCGGCGAGCACCCGGTCCAGCTGCGCCAGCAGCTGGCGCATGCGCTCGATGAAATCCGGGTCCTGCAGGCGGATGGTCTCGGAGTGGACATAGGAGAAGCGCCGCTTCTCCTTGTTCACGATGCCGATGCCGAAGCGCAGCGAACCGGGATCCAGGCCCAGGATCAGCATCATTCCTTGCTGAGCTTTTCGATCTCCTCGTCGGCGATGTCGAAGTTGGCCCAGACGTTCTGGATGTCGTCCAGCTCCTCGAGCTTGTCGTAGAGCTTGAGCATCTGCTCGGCCTGCTTGCCCTCCAGCTTGACGTAGGTGGATGGGACCTTGGCGATCTCGGCCGACTCGACGGGGATGTTCTTCGCCTTCAAGGCCTCGTGCACCGAGTCGAAATCCTCGGTGGCGGTGGTGATCTCGTAGGCGTTCTCCTCCCTGACCATGTCCTCGGCGCCATTCTCGACGACGATCTCCATCAGCTCGTCCTCGCCGCTGGCCGACAGCGGCACCCGGATCACTCCCTTGCGGGAAAACATCCAGGAGACGCAGCCCGACTCGCCCAGGTTGCCGTTGTACTTGCTGAATACATGGCGCACCTCGGAGACGGTGCGGTTCTTGTTGTCGGTCATGGCGTCGGCGATGATGGCCACGCCGCCGGGCCCATAGCCCTCGTAGGTCAGCTCCTCGTAGTTGACGCCCTCCAGCTCGCCGGTGCCGCGCTGGATGGCCTTCTTGATGTTGTCGCTGGGCATGTTGGCTGCACGCGCCCCGTCGATGGCGTGGCGCAGCCGCGAGTTGGAATTGGGGTCGCCGCCGCCGGAGCGGGCGGCGATGGTCAGCTCGCGGATGAAGCGGGTGAACATCTTGCCGCGCTTGGCGTCGGTGGCCGCCTTTTTATGCTTGATCGAACTCCATTTTGAATGTCCTGACATGCTTATCTCCTTATGATGATCGATTTTCCCTCTCGGGCCAGAAACGTCCGCCGGAATTCCTTGCGCGCCAGCGCCAGCATCTCGTCCAGCCTGGCGTCGGGATATGTGGGGTCGTAATGGAACAGGTACAGGCGCTTGACCCGGCAGGCCGCGGCATTGCGCGCGGCCATGGCCACGGTGCTGTGCCCGAATCCCCGCCGCGGTCCCCTGGGCGATTCGCCATTGCCGAGATAATCCGTCTCGAAATACTGGGCGTCGTGGACCAGCAGGTCGGCGCCGGCGCCCAGTTCGCGAATGGGGCCGCCGAATCCTTCGGGGCTCTCGACATCGGTGGCGTAGACCAGCCTCCCGCCGGCGAAGCCGACGCGGTAAATGAGCACGCCCAGGAGCGGGTGCGAATCGTGCCGCGCGTGGGCCACCTCGAGGCCGGAGCCCAGGTCGATGACGGCCACGCCGTCCCGGGCGGCCAGCGGCTCGAAGCGCAGCCGCGCCTTGATCCCCTGCAGCGTGATCGGCGAATAGGGAGGCAGGAAAAGCGCTTCCAGGGCCCGCCGCGAATCATGGCCCCGCTGCTCGGGATAGTGCAGGACGATCTCCGCCCGCGGGTCGAACATGGGGGCGAAGAAGGGCAGCCCCATGATATGGTCGCTGTGCAGGTGGGTGAGGAAGATGTGGATGGGGTGCCGGGTCCCGCGCCGGGCGCTCAGGAGGCGTCCGGCCTGGATGATGCCGGTGCCGGCGTCCAGGATGACGGAGCGGCCGGCCGCCTGCAGCAGCAGCGAGGAGGTGTTGCCGCCGTAGCGCCGGGTCCCTTCGCCCGGCACCGGGTAGCTGCCGCGCACGCCGAAAAAAGTCAGGGTGAATCCGCCTTTCATATGCCCAGGTCTTCCAGGACCTTGTAAACGCAGAAATCGCCGCACATCGAGCAGGCATCGGAACGGCTCGAGCGCCGTTCCCTGATGCGCCTGAACTTTTCCGGGTCGAGGGCCAGTTTTTCCTGGCCGGCCCAGTCGAGGCGCCGGCGGGCCAGGGCCATGTCGCGGTCCCATTCCAGGGCGCCGGGAAGCCCCTTGGCGATGTCGGCGACGTGGGCGGCGATGCGCGACGCCATGATGCCCTCGCGCACGTCCCCTTCGTCGGGCAGGCCGAGATGCTCGGCCGGGGTGACATAGCAGAGGAAATCGGCGCCGGCGGCGCCGGCCAGGGCGCTGCCGATGGCGGCGGTGACATGGTCGTAGCCGGGGGCGATATCGGTGACCACCGGTCCCAGGACATAGAAGGGGGCCCCGGCGCACACCTCCTTCTGCAGGCGCATGTTCATTTCCACCTGCGGCAGGGGCAGGTGGCCCGGCCCCTCGACCATGACCTGCACGCCGGCGCGGCGCGAGCGCTGCACCAGTTCGCCCAGCGTCAGCAGCTCCTCCAGCTGGGCCCAGTCGCTGCCGTCGGCCAGGGCGCCCGGCCGCAGCCCGTCGCCCAGGGAGAGGGTGACGTCGAACTCGCGGGCAATGGCCAGCAGCTCGTCGAAGCGCTCAAAGAAGGGATTCTCCTTTTGGTTGTGCAGCATCCAGGCGGTGAGCATGGAGCCGCCGCGGGAGACGATCCCGGCCAGGCGCGGCTTTTTCCTCAGCTTGTCGATGGCCCTGAGGGTCAACCCGGCGTGGACGGTCATGAAGTCGACGCCGTCCTCGGCCTGGCGGCGGACGTACGCGAGCATGCGCTCCGGGGCCAGCGAGACGAAGGGCGACCCCTGGCGCGGGGCGTCGACCATCATCTCGTAGACCGGGACGTTGCCGAAGGGGATGGTGGCCCGGGCCAGCAGGGCGCGGCGGATGGCCGTGACGTCGCCGCCGGTGCTCAGGTCCATGACCGCGTCGCAGCCGCAATCGAGGACGGCCTGCAGCTTGCGCTGCTCGTCCTCCAGCCCGGAGAAATCGATTGAGGTGCCGATGTTGGCGTTGACCTTGGTCTTCAGCCCCTTGCCGATGCCGACGGGACGCAGGTTCCGGTGGTTGCGGTTGGCGGGGATGACGACGGCGCCGGAGGCGATGGCCGCGACCAGCGCGGCGTCTTCCAGGTGTTCGCTGGCGGCCACCGTTTTCATCTCAGCGGTGATCTCGCCGGCGCGGGCGTGTTCAAGCTGCGTCATCTTTCCTCGCGGTCCAGTTTATCTTATTTTTTCGCCTAAATCAAGAGAAAGCGGCCCGCGGCGCCCGGGCGCTTTATGCTATAATCCGGGCAAGAATCGTCATGGCGAGCCCCATACTGAAATACGAAGCCTCGGCCGGGTCGGGCAAGACCTACCGCCTGGCCCTGGAGTACCTCGGCCGCCTGCTGCTGGCGTTCGCCGGCCATGAGGGCAAGCCGCAGGATCCGCGGCGGCAGCGGGAGCTATTGGGGTCGATCCTGGCCATCACCTTCACCGTCAAGGCGGCCCGGGAGATGAAAGAGCGCATCGTGCAGATGTTGAAGCGCTTTGCCCTCAGCACGACGAGTCGCAAGCTGGACAAGGAGGACACAGAATTTCTTGTCCGGCTGTCCGGGGAAACCGGGATGGCATCAGGCAAGATCACCGAGCTTTCCGCCCGCCTGATCGAAATGATCCTGGCCAGTTTTGATGATTTCAACGTGACCACCATCGACTCGCTGATGAGCGCCATGGTCAAGGCCGTCTCGCCCGACCTCGACCTGCCCGCCGACTACGAGATCGCCGTGGACGCGGGGGGCGAGATGACGTCCCGCGGCCGGGCGATGCTGGCCAAGCTGGCCGATGGCGACTGGGAGCGGCTTGAACATTTCCTGGAGGAACTCAGGAGCATGGACTCCAGGGTCACCTGGAAAACCGACGACGCGATCGTTGAAAGGGTCACGGCCCTTTTCCGACGGACGCTGCGGCAGGAGGGCGGAGCGGCGGTTGCGGACGACCTGCGGTTGCAGATGGCTGCCAGCTGGACGACATTTTTGGAACAGTTGCGCTCGTTGTTTCCGATCCTGCAGGAGACGGAACCCGGCGGAAAAAAAAGAAGATACGCCAGCGGGACCTACCTGAAAGAACCGCTGTTGGACCATATCGGCATGGTCTTGCAAGGCAGCGCCGATCTTTCCGGGCTGCAGAGATTCATCCAGAGCACATTTTTCCGCAAGCAAGACCCGCAGGAATTATTGATCGGGGAAACTCCGGATCTTCAGCGGGAACGCTTCGCCGCCGCCTACCAGCCGGCACAGCGGGCGCTGCAGGATGCGGTCCTCACGTTCAGCGCCTTCAAGACGCTTCCCTACCACGAACTCCTGGGGAATTTCCGCGACGAATGGAACCAAGGAAAGAAGACCCTGTTCGTGGAGGAGTTCAGCCATGCCCTGGCCGGGCTCTTCGATCGCTGGCGCGAGGAGGCATTCCCTTATCTCTACCTGAAACTGTCGGACCGGTTCAGCAGCTTTCTTTTTGACGAATTCCAGGATACGTCGACCCTGCAGTTCAGGGCTCTGGCCCCGCTCATCGACGAGGTGCTGTCGCGGAAAGAAAGCGGGTCGCTCTTTATCGTCGGCGATCGCAAGCAGGCCATTTATCGCTGGCGCGGCGGCAACAGCGAGCTCATGGAGGAAGAACGGCTGCGGGAGGAAGTACCGGCCATTGACAACCTGAGCCGGAATGGTTTCTCCTCTTCCCTGGAAATGAACTGGCGCAGCCGCAGGACGATCGTCGACTTCAATAACGACTTCTGGGACCCGGAGAACATTTCCCGGATCGCGGCCGAAAGCGATCTCCAGCAAGCCCTGCGGAATAATTTCAAGGGCTCAAAGCAGGAACTTCCTGAGGCCGGCAAAAGGGAGGGCGGCTTCGTGGAGCTGTCCCTGCATGTCGAGGCTGAAGAAAAAGGCGAGGAAGAAGCCGGGGAAGACGACCGCGGCGCCTTGAGCGAATTCCACCTGGACGAGGTCGAAAGCATTATCCGCCGGCTCCATGACGGGCACCATTACAAGTATTCGGACATCGCCGTCCTGGTGCGCAAGAATGACCAGGTCCGCGCCGTGATACGCCGCCTGGGCCGCAAAAAAATCGACAGCATTTCCGACCAATCGCTGATGCTGGGAGCCAACCCCAGGGTAGCGGAGATCATCGCCTTCCTCCGCTTCCTCGATTACCCCCCCGACAACCTGAATTTCTTTTCCTTCATCCACGGCGAGATATTTCGGGCCGCGGCGGAAACTTCCTTTGGCGCCGAGATGACGGCCTTTTCCGAGGAGATGTTCATCGGCTGCCAGGGGCCGTTCTACAAGCTGTTCCAGGAAACGTTCCCGGGGGCGTGGAAGGGATTGATCGAGCCGTTCTTCCAGTCGGTCGGCTTCCTGCCCCCCTACGACCTTTTTTCCGACCTAACCCAGGTGTTCCGCATCTATGAAAATTTCAAGGACGACACGCCGTTCTTCCTTGCCCTGGGCGACGCCCTGCACGGCGTCGAGCGCGTCGGCGGCAGCTCCATCGCCGGCTTTCTCCGCCTTTGGCAGAAAATGGTCGAGGACGAGGAGACGCCGTCGGTGACCATCCCCGAGAATACCCCCGGCGTCCACGTCCTGACCATGCACCAGTCCAAGGGACTCGAGTTCCCCGCAGTGATCGTTCCCGTCAACGACAGCGGCGCCAGGGGAGACGACAACCTCCAATGGGACCATGACGGACTGTTTTATATCCATGGCGACATCGCCCAGGCCCATCCCGACCTGAGAGAGCGGTACGAGAAGGAGAATATCCGGAGCAGCATCGATCTGCTGAACCTCCTCTATGTGGCATTCACCCGGGCCAGGGAGGCGCTGTTCGTCCCGGTAGCGGTCAGCAAGGGGATCCAGGCCCCGGACAGGGCTTCCGACCGACTGGTCAGAAAGATCGTACGGGCAAGCGATGCCGTCGGCCGCCACCCGCTGCTGAATTGGCTCAATGACGGTCCACGGGAGCCCTATCGCCGCGGCGAGCTGGAAATGAAGGAACAAGAGCCGCCAAAGAGCATTCAGCCGGCTGCCATCACCTCCAAGAAAATGCTGACCCGATCCTGGCAATCCAGATACCTCGTTTTTCAAAAGGCCGACGCGAAAGAGCGCCGCGACCGCAGCGGCGCGGAGCGCGGCGAGCGGATCCACGAACTTCTCGCCCGTCTCGGCCGAGCCGCTGTTCCCGGGGAACTGGATACCCGGGTGCGCGAACTGGCCGCCGAGGCCGGTTGGCCGGCCAGCGATGTTGAGGTCGTTGCCGGTTTCCTGTGCCGCGCTGACGTTTTCCCTCTCCTCAGCCGCGGCAACGAAGTTCACCTGGAAAAGGAAATCGTGAACAATTCGCAGGCCATGCCGGAATTCCGGCGCCTCGACCGCCTGCAGGTCGGCACGGAAGAGGTCCTGGTCATCGACTTCAAGACAGGCCCCGAAAAAAGCGAGGGATACAGGATCCAGATGGCAGGATACCTTGATGCGGTCGGCCCGCTTTTCCCGGGCCGGAGATGCCGCGGCTACCTCCTGTATGTCGACCGCGGCGAGATCGAGGAGGTCCGATGCTCGAACTGATCGGACTCCAGGAAGACCTGGTCGGCAGGACCTGCGCGCGGGTGCTCGAGAACCGCGAGGGCAACGACCTCTCCTCCACGGCGGTCGTCTTCCCCAGCAGACGCTTTGGCTTCTTCCTGCGCCAGGAACTGGCCGCGAGGCTGGGCGGCAATTTTTTCCCTCCGGCCCTGCTCTCCATCGAGGCCTTTTTCGAGTCGCTCTTCAAATTGAACTTTCCCGGTCAAGGGATCCTGGACGAGCTGGAAGCGGCCCACGCGGTACACGAAAGCGCCGTTTCCGTGTTCAAGGACGGAATGTACGGGAGTCGCCAGATCGCCGATTTCGCCTCCTTTCTCGCCTGGGCACAGAAGCTCCTGGCCGCCTTGGAAGAGATCCTGACCGAGGGCGGGCGGATCGATGGGATCGATTTCGCGCTGTACAGGGAATTCGCCGGGCTGGGCGACTACCATCGCTCCTACAAGGAATTCATCCTGAAGATCCCCGACTTGCTGGCCGATCTCGCATGCCGCCTGGAGGGCCGCAAGCAGGCCACCCGGGGGCTGGCCTCCCGCAAGGTGGCTGACCGGGCTGCAAAAGGCGACCTGCAAATCCCCGGGGCGCGCCACTGGATCTTCAGCGGCTTCAACGCCATGAACGCCTGCGAAAGAAAGCTGTTTTCGTTCTTTCAGGAATATCGCGGGGCAACCCTCATCCTGCGCACGGACCCGATGGCGATGAATGATGCTTTTTCACCGTTCCAGCTGCAGGATGAAACCATCCGCGGCCTGGGAATGCCCCGGCCGGCCGGATTTCCCCCCTCCAGCGCCTGGGACGACCTGGCCGACAAGGTGACCATCCATCCCTGCGACGGCGTGGAGGGCGAGATGGTTCAAGCGTTCAGCATCCTGGAGGGGATCTGCCGCGGCCGCGACGAAGCGTCCTTGAGAAGGGTCGCCGTCCTTCTCCCCTCAGCGCCCAGCCTGATCCCCTTCGTCCAGGGAGCGGTCTCGCGCTTTGACCAGGATGCGCAAAGGGTGCCCTTCAACATCACCCTGGGCTACCCGCTGGAGCGGACGCCCATGATGCAGCTGGTCGATTCCCTGCTGACGGTCCTGGAGAACACCCTGGACGGCATGATCCCCTCCGTGGATTACCTGCAGCTCATTCGCCATCCTTACGTGAAGATATCGGGCGGTGGCGGTGACCTGGAACCCTTGAAAAGGGGGATCCATTTGCTGGAGAACATCATCAACGGCGGGAACCTGACGCGCATTTCCATCGCCGGACTGGAAGCCAAGCTCAGCGCCGAGATGAAAAGACCGGCGCATGGGATCGCCTCGGGACTTGCCGGCGAGATCGCGGCCCAGGTCGGCGGCCTGCATCAGCGCTTCATTCCCCGGGGGCTGGCGGGGATGCATTCTCTCTTTGCCTTCCTGCAACAGGCGCTGGAGAGCGTGGGCAGCGAGAACAACCGCCGCGCCCACCTGTTCCTCAACGAATATGCCGCTGCCGCGCTGGACGCGCTGGAGGAACTGAAGGATTTCGCCTCGTCCCACGACAAGGTCTTCCATGCCGCCGACCCCGCCGCCATGGCCGCCCTGGTGCGTTCCCATTTTCGCGGACGCACGATCCGCTTCGAGGGCTCGCCGCTGCAGGGCGTGCAGGTGATGGGGCCCCTCGAGTTCCGCGGCCTATCGTTCGATGAGATCGTCGTCCTCGACGCGCTGGAAGGAGTGCTGCCCGGGACCGTCAAGTACGACCCCATCCTCCCCGCCGACATCCGCGCCATCTTCGGGATCCGCGACCACAGCGACTGGCAAGGGATCTATTCCTTGAACTTCTTCGCCATGCTCGGGGCCGCCCGGCGCGTCCATGTCCTCTATCCCCGCAAAAGCGAGGACGGCAAGGAGTGCGAGCGCAGCCGCTTCATCGAGCGCATCGTCTACGCGGTCGAGAAAAACAACGGGAAGGCGCCGGTGGCCGCTCCGCTGCCCCTGCCCTTTGAGATCCTGCCAAGCAAGCTCCGAACCGTGGGGAAGAACCCGCTCATCCGCGAGCGGTTGGCGAAGATCACCCTGTCCCCGTCCTCACTGGAAGCTTATGTCAAGTGCCCCCTCCAGTTCTATTTCAGCAGCGTCCTCGGCCTCAGGGAGCGGGAGGAGGTCGCCAGCGGACCCGAGGGCGGCCTGATCGGCACCATCGCCCACGAAGCACTGGATGTCCTATTCACGAAATTCCCGGAAGCGCGGGCAAAGGCCGGGACTGGGGCCCCGAGGGAAATCCTGGATGCCGACCTGGAGAACATCCTGGGCGATGCCTTTCGCAAATTCAACTTCGACCCGGAAAAAGGCCTGGAACGCATACGCGCCTGGACCCTGCTGGAGCAGCTGCGCCTGTTCATTCGCGAGGACAGGCAGCGGATCGAGCAAAACGGCATCCAGGTCGAAAAACGGGAAAAAACATTGTGCTCGGACATCGAGGTCCCATGGCTGGGACAGCCGATCGGCATCAAGGGCCGGCTCGATCGCCTGGAACGGGAAGGGAACCTGCTGCGGGTCCTCGACTATAAAACCGGTTCGCCTTTCCCGCCCGGGGTCCGCTTGAACGACGCCCTGGATCTGAAGGATCTTTTCCGGCGTGATGAAAGGGGGTATTTCGCCGCCCTGGCGGCTTTCCGCAGGAAATACCCGGGGATGCAGCTGCAAATCTACCTCATGCTCCTGGCAGGGGAACTGAACAAGGGCTGGGATGAACTCGATGCCGCGTACGTATTCCTGCGGGAAAAGAGCGGGAGGATGATGCAAGGCATTTTCATGACCGGCGGCCGCAACTCCAGGCCATTCACCGCTGACGAGAAAAGGGCGGCCATGGATGCATTCGTCATCGACTTGGGTGAGATCATCCGCGACATCCATTCCCGGGAGTGTTTCCTGGCCAACCCGGGCGACGAACGCCATTGTTCCTATTGCCCCTTCCGCCTGCCCTGCGGCAATTTGTGATCCATAGCAGAAAGTAGTCAGTAGCCAGTAGTCAGTAGAAAGCGCAAATAATGATCAAAAAATGATGAAAGGAAGGCAACGGGCGGAGCTTTGATCACCAGGAGTTGACGGCGGACAAAAAAAACGATCCGGGCAAACGGCCATCCGGTCTTGCCCAAAAAAAAAGGACGGGCCCTTGCGGGCCCGTCCCCTGTTTTTTCGAACTATATTCTAGTTCTTGGCTTTACTGCCGGAAGCTCGCGCTTACCAGCGGTTGCCGCCGCCGAAGCGGTCGCGGTCGCGGTTGCCGCCTTCGGTTTTCGGCTTGGCCTCGTTGACCTTCATGGGGCGGCCTTTCAGCTCTTTGCCATTGAGGGCCTTGATGGCCGCCAGGGCTTCCTCTTTCTCCGGCATCTCAACGAAGCCGAAGCCCCTGGGCTTGTTCGTGAACTTGTCCTTGATGATGGTCGCTGAAGCCACCTGGCCAAATTCCTCAAAAGACTTGCGCAACTCTTCTTCCTGGATCTCCCAGGGCAGGTTACCGACGTAGATGTTCATTCAATCCTCCGATTTGAGTTTTTGATTTGTGAACATTCAGCTTAAAAATTCCATCCGGTAGTCCGAACCCTGGGATCATGGAAATCTCGTCTTCAGCGTTGACGTGGGGATTTGTCCAAATCTTGCGGGGATCTTCGGCAAACCAACGAATTTTCAATTACTTGAAGCATTCACCAACTCAATCAAGCGCATTATATATCAAGTCGCCGGCAAATGCAATAGAAAAAATATTTTTTTATGGCGGAACTAACGGATGCCGTATACGGCATGAAGTTGCAGTCCCAGCCTGACATCGGGAATGCCGGCGGCGGCGCACTCGCGATAGAGATCGAAGCTGCGGCGGTAGCGCCGGCGGTCATGGCGCTCAGGCTGCAGGATGACGGGCGCGGCGCTGCGGCCGCGCATTCTTTTCACGACCCGCAGGTCGAGGGCCGGGGTCACCAGCAGCTTGATCTCCGCCGCCCTGGGCCAAAGCCGCGGATGGACCCGGTAACGGGAAACGTCCTTGGGCGAGACCGTCCACCAGTCGCAGGGCAGGTCCTGGAAACGCAGGCCGTTGGTCTCGATGGCGAGGAACCAGCGCCGGCGCCGGCAGGCGGCGGCCAGTTCACCCAGGTCCTGCTCCAGCGGCTCGCCGCCGGTGAGGACCAGCCGCGCCCCGGGGCGGTCGGCCTCGATGGCGGCGACGGCCGCGACGATCTCCCCGACGCTCTTCTCGCGGCCGCGCGACCAGGCCAGGCGGGTATCGCAGTAGGCGCAGCGCAGCGAGCAGCCGGCCAGGCGCACGAAGATGGAGGAAACGCCGCTGTTCAGCCCCTCGCCCTGGGCCGACCAGAAGATCTCATTGATCTTCAGCATACGCGGCCCCCGCGTCCTCCGATTCCCAGACGATGACCTTGACGACGGGGTATTTTTCCCTGATGCGCCGGTAGAAATAGCGCGCCAGGTTCTCGGCCGACGGCGAAAAGTCATAGGCCTCGTTGAGCACCCGGTGATCCGGCACCAGGCCGCGCAGGTACTCCTTGACCGGGCCGAAGTCGATGGAGATGCCCGACTTGTCCAGCTCGGTCGTGCGCAGGCGGACCTCCAGCTCGAAGGTATGCCCATGCATCCTTTCGCACTTGCCCTTGTAGTTCTCCAGAAAATGGGCCGAGGAGAATTTCTGCCGGATCACCAGTTCCCAGCTCATGTTTTTCCCTCCTGACGCAGCCGCAGCAGCAGCGGGTCTTCCATCCCCAGTTCAGCAAAGGCCCGCGAGCGGATGTCGCAGGACGGGCAGCGCAGGCAGGGGACCTCGCTGCCGCGGTAGCAGGATACCGAATGGGAATAATCGGCCCCGAGATCCAGGCCCAGGGCGATGATCTCCCTTTTGTTCAAGCACGCCAGCGGGGTATGGATGCGGAAGCGGCCGCCCCCCTTTCCGGCCGAGGAACCCTCGTTGACCGCCGCCGTCATCTTGCGGACGAAGGCCGCGCTCGTGTCGGGATAATCGGGGCTGTCCACGGAGTTGAAGCCCGTCACCAGGCGCCGGCAGCCGTGCGACTCGCCGTAGGCGGCGGCAATGGCCAGGAAAATGCCGTTGCGGAACGGAACGTAGGTCGAGGGCGGGCCGGGCTCGCGCCGGGACTCGGCCAGGGAGGCGGCGATGGGCCGGCCGTCGGCCAGCAGCGCCGAGGAGAGGAGCCCGCGCAGCGGCATCTCGACGACGTCGCATTCGATCCCCAGCCGGGCAGAGGCCTGGCGTGCCATGGCCACCTCGATGCCGTGTCGCTGGCCGTAGGCGAAAACGAGCGTCCGCAGCGGCGCGAACCGTTCCCGCGCCCAGTAGAGGGCCGTGGTCGAGTCGATGCCGCCGGAAAAGAGGACGATCGCGCCTGCTTTCATGAGGCCATTGTACCGCAAGTGCGGATTCCCGCAAAATGGCGACTCCAGGCCAGGCGGGGAATGCAGCCGTGCGTTTCCCGGATGCACAGCGCGGAAATTGCGATTTCCAGGTCTTCCATGCTCAGCCCGCTCGCAGGTGCTCGATCAGGATCCTGACTCCGATGACCACCAGGATCAGGCCGCCCAGCAGTTCGGCCCGGCCCGCGAGCCGGGCGCCGAAGCGCCGGCCGGCAATGGCGGCCAGCAGCGAAAGGACGAAGGTCACCGTGCCGATGAGCAGCGCCGGCAGGACGATGTCCACCCGCAGCGCCGAAAAGCTCAAGCCTACGGCCAGGGCGTCGATGCTGGTGGCCAGCGCCAGTCCCAGCATCGTCATCCAGCCCAGGCGCGCCGGTTGCCTGCGGCTCTTCCCGTCACGCCGCGACTCGACGATCATCCGGCCGCCGATGAAGGCCAGCAGGATGAAAGCGACCCAATGGTCAAAGTCGGCGATCAGCGACTTGAAGCCCAGGCCGGCCAGCCAGCCGGCCAGCGGCATCAGCGCCTGGAAGAGGCCGAAAAGGAGGGAAAGGGAAATGGCCTGGCGCAGGTCCACCCTGGGGGCGCAGCAGCTGCTGGCCAGGGAAACGGCGACGGCGTCGAGCGAAAGGCCCAGGGCGACGAGCAGGATGGTCGTCAGGTCCATTGCGGGGCGGTTGGTGCGATCGGCTGCAGGTGGCTCATTCCGGAAAGCCTACTGTAGCAAAGCCCCGACCGGCTGTCAAACAGCGGCATCCTGCAGCCCGGCGGCCTCCGCCCTCAGCGCGGCAGGATCTCCAGCAGGATGCGCTTCGACAGCGAGCGGTACGAGGCGCGCAGCATGATGCGGCCGGCATGGCGGATCAGGTAGAGGTCATAGCTGAAGTTCCTGAAAAGGAAGTCATAGTTCATCTGCGTCTGGAAATGCCAGTTCTTGACCAGGGAGACGGCGCAATCCAGGTAGCTGCTGGAGAAACGGCCGGTCTTGGTGTCGTAGGAAAGGGAGGCCCAGCCCTTGAGGCGCTGGCCGTTGTCCTTCAGCCGCAGCACCGCCGACCAATCCTGCGAGGTGGTGCCCTGGATGAGCCAGTCCTCGCTGCGGCGCCGGGCATTGAAGTTGTAAAGGAAGTCGAGTTCGGCGCGGGCCCCCAGCTGCCGCGTGAACTTGAGCACGCAGCCCAGCGAAGTGAAGCGGTCCTCCCGGTCCTGCTCCAGCAATTGCTCGGAAGAAAGCGCCATGGTCAGGGTCGATCCCGGCCCCAGCCCGATCGGCTCGCTGCGCAGGTTGAGCGCCACGTTGGCCCGGCTCTGGTCGTCGCGCTGGCCCTTGACCTTCAGCTGGTTGACCATGAAGCTGGAGGCGAAGTCCAGCCGCAGCAGCCCGTGGTACAGGCGGAACGGCGTCGCGTTCAGGGTGAAGCGCGGGGTGCCCTGGCTCAGGTCCTGGAGCAGGTCGCGGTGGAACGAATAGTCAGTGGCCATCTGGAACAGGCGGTGGGTATAGGACAGCTGGACACTGGACCGGCTCTGGCGGTTGAACAATTCCTCGCCGATGAGCAGGCGCGAGAACGAGTGCTTCAGCGCCAGGCTCATGTTCCTCACCGCCTGGTTGCGCAAGGAGAGTTCGCCCTGGTATTGCCCCTCCCGCTCGTAGCCCAGGTTCAACGCCATGTCCCCCAGCTGCCTGTCCTGCAGGGCGGAACGAAAGCGCAGCCAGAGCTCCTCGCGCCGGGCCGGCGTGCGGCTGTACTCGATGGCCACCTCGCTGCTCCCCCAGGACGCCCACTGCGACGTCCAGGCGATCCCGCCGCGCAGGAGGTTGTCGGTGAGGTAGCTGACATGGAGGCCCAGCTGGTGCCGGCGCGTCAGGTTGAACGAATTCCGCGAACTGAAGTCCAGGCGCAGAGCCGGCCCGTACTCGACGCTCCCGAAAGGGTCGTACTTGATGTCCAGCTCATTGGCCGAGCGGGCCGCCCCGGCCGGCAGCGCGCGTTCCAGCAGGAAGTGGGTATTGGCCACCAGCCCCTGCGAGGCGTAATACCAGAGGCGGTCGACCCAAAAGCCCTGGAGCGTCGCCGTGTCCATGCCGCGGTCGAGATTGAATCTCTTGAACGACAGCGACTGGGCCCCCTCGAGGAACACCGTGGTCTGGTAGCCGTAGACGCGGTAGCGGGTGGTGATGACAATGCGCTGGTTCAGGAAGTACACCAGGGATCGGCGCAACTCGCCGAGGTCCCGGGCCGTGAAGCGCTTGCTCCCGGCTGCAATGGCGGCGCCGGACGGCCGCTGCCGGCCGGGCAGGGTCCAGGAACGGACGTTTTCCCGGTACGAGATCAGCTTCAGGCTCAGCGATTCCAGGTCGATCTCCAGCAGGTCGGCATGGAATTCGCGCTGGCCGGCCTTGACGCGGCAGTTGCGCCCCGCCAAGGCGATGCGGCCGGCCACGTCGACCTCCACCGTTTCGGCGTGGACGGTCCATTCGCTGCTGGCGAGCTGGATGCCGCCCTGGCCAAAGATATGATTGTGGTCATAGCTGTAGATCAGGTAATCGCCCTTGATCTCCAGCAGGCTGCGGGCAGGCAGGGAGACGGCGAAGGCGGCCAGCAGCAGCGCCGCCAGCGTCCGGCTCATGGGAAGCGCAACTGGAAGATCTTTCCCGCCATGTCGCCGCACCAGAAGATGCCGCCGGCGAAAGCCAGGCCGGAAGCGTGGCGCGAGGGCGGCTGGTACTGGCTCACCAGGGCGCCGCTGATGGTCAGGCGGAAAAGCTTCATCCGCGTGGCATCGACGGTCCAGAGATGGAGGCCGTCAAGGCAGACGCCGTCGATGGCGAATCCCGGCTGGGGGACCGAGTTCTCGACGGCGCCGTTCTCCGGGTCCACGACCAGGATGGAGTTGCTCAGGCGGTCGCAGACATAGAGCCGCCCGTTGGCGTAGTCCAGGGGGCCCAGGCGGCCGCGCGGCAGGTTCAGGGCGCGGATCTGCGCCCCGTTGATGATGTTCACCTGCAGCAGCCGGGGCTCGTCCCTGACGCTCAGCCACAGGTCATCGCCGTCGTAGGCGATGCCCGCCGCCGGCAGCGGCACCGTGAGCTCGCGCAGCAGCGCCCCGGAATTGTAGTTGAGGGCCACGACCCGGGACTGCGAGTCGACGGCCCAAAGGGCGTCACCGCTGAAGGCGAGGTCGAGCGGCGCGACCTCCGCCTGGATCGTGGAGAGGATCTCGTAGGCGCGCAGCTCGGCCCCGGGGTCGAGGGGATTGTCAAAGAGCCGGTCGCTGCACCCGCCCAGCGACAGCAGGCTAAAAACGGCAAGTAACGCCGGCGCCGTACGCTTGATTCTCATGGCAATAGAAGGGCCTGAAGGCCAGCGAGCGCTCGCGGCCGTACTTCTTTCCGGTGAAAACGAGGATATCGGCCAGGTTCAGCACCCAGACCCCGGCGGCGGCGAGAATGGCCGTGTTGCGCCGCCGGTCCAGGCGCTCGGTCTCACGGCGCCAGGCCGCGGCATCCGCGGCCGTGCCGGCCTGGCGATAGTTCCAGTAGGCGTCGTTGCCCCTGCCGATGTGGACAACGACCAGCGCCAGGCAGGCGGCCTCGGCGAGGCCAAAGAGCGCGGCTTTCACGTACTGTTTCTCGTAGAGCTGCCCGAGGCCGGGAAAGAGCAGCGATTTCTCCAGCGCCTTGCGCAGCCGGGGATCCTGGGCCGGTTCCGTCTCGCCGCACAGCATCCCCTGGGCAAGCAAGAGCGCGACGATAAGGAGCAGAGCGGGTTTTCGCTGCGGCGTGCGCGTCAACGGCGCCTCCGGGCGGTGATGACCGTCGGCCGCAGGATCGACCACGCGAACGGAGTGAATGGCGGATATTTCATTTTCCCGCCGTCATTATAGCGTATCGATCCGGCGACGGCAACCGCCGCACGAGTCCCAGGCGGATCGGGACTTGACTCCGCCGCCGGCTCCTTCGCGGAAAACACGGCGCCGCTTCCCCTTGCCCGCGACGGGCCCATCCGGCTCCGATCCAGCGCACCCGGCCGGAGCGACGATTCATTGACAAAACGGGGGAACTTTCTCATAATGCGGCAAAGACCGGCAAGGGGAAGAACGAATGAAACTCATGCTTCGTTGGGGCGATTGGCTGGGCGACCTGGCCCTGGCCAGCTTCTTCCCAACCATCCTGCTGCTGTCCGTCCCCCTGGAGCTGTTCGCAGGCAACCGCGAGGAATTCCCGAGCTCGGTGCTGCATCCTTATTGGCTGGCCGCCGGGGCGGTCCTGGGCGTACTGCTGCTGCTGGCTGTCGCGCTGCCGCCCCTCGGGCGCGGACGCTTGAGCCGGGTGCTGTTCTTCCTGGCCCTGTTCATCTACCTGTCACAGATCCTGGTTCCCCCGCGCCTGTCCTCCCTGATCGGATTGGAGGACCAGGCGACCGTGCTGGAGCCCCTCTCGGCGACCCTGCTGCAGCTGCTGCTCTTCGTTCTCCTGGCCTGCGGGTACATCTGGCTGCCGCGGAAGTTCCTGCGCGGCGTGGGCATCCCGCTGGCGCTCGGCGTCATGACCGTGCTGCTGGCGCGCTCCGCCGCCGTTACCGGTCGCTCCGGGCAGGATCGTCCCCACGCGCCGGAATCGTTCTCTTATCCGGCGCCGCGAGCGGAACGCGCCAATGGCAACATCTACCGCCTGCTGTTCGACTGTTTCGGTTCCCGTGGATTTGCAAGCGCTTACCCGGGCAGCGGGCAGCGGACCTCATTGCCGGGATTCATTTACTATCCGGAAAACCGGACGAACTATCTCTGGACGCTGCCATCGGTGATTTGTTGCAAGACCGGCTCGTTCTTCAAGGGCGGCGACCTGAGGGAATGGATCGAGCGCGGGCGTACGCCGACGACCTCCCGGTACCTGCGCGAGGCAGGCTGGATCATCTCCTCGTACGGAGATCCCATGGTGCTGAAAAGAGAACCGGCCCATCGCCACGTCTCGACCGCAGACGTGGAAATGGTGAAACGGCGATCCCGGGAACAGTTCCAGCGCCACCTGCAATTCGCCGACCTCTGCCTGTTGCGCCTGGCGCCCGTTCCCTGGCGCCAGGAAGTGTACGGGCGGGGACAAGGCCTGTTCAGCCGGCGCTTCGCCTCCGGGGAAGCGTTCCTCGGCCCGCACATGAAGGTCGAGGCCGCCTTGCGCCTGTTCCGGACGCTGCTGGAGGACGAAAAATCACGCCCGGCCGCGGGACACTACGTGGAAGCGCACATCCGGCTGCCGCACCCTCCCTACGTCCTGGACGGGGCGCTGGCATATCACCCGCAGGGAACAACGTACCACGATCAGCTGCAGGCCGCCATGAGCCTGATCGCCCAGTTCGTCGCTGAATTGCAGCGTCTCGATCGCTACGACAACGCGATGATCATCATCCATTCCGACCACGGCTCTTCCGCGGAAAAGGACGATCCCTCGCCAGCGGAGACAGGCATGACGGACCACATCGCCAGCCGGATCGACGCCATGACCAAGCGCCCCGGGATGAACTCCCGGAAACTCGACAGGGTCAGCCGCGCCTTGCTGCTGCTCAAGCCCCCCGGGCACTCCGCCCCGAAGCTGAGGACGTCTCCATGGGAAACGCAAACAGCGGACATCGCCGCCACGATCCTTTCCCATGCCGGCCTGGCCGCAAAGACCGACGAAGGCCTCTCGCTGCTCGGCGACTCCTTCCCGGTCCGGCGGCAGATCCACATTTTCGAGGGATTCCTGCAGCCGGGAAACAGGCTGGCCACCCGGCTGTCGCGCTGCGAGATGAACCACTTTTCCTTCCGCAAAGGGGTCGGCTGGGAGATCCATCCCCCCGTCCAGGTCGTCAACCACTAGCCGGCCGCTGCCGGGATGGCGCGGCCACCAGGGAAGGATCGCCCCGCGCGGTCAGGCGATCTTGCCCTCGCACAGGTTCTCGTTGACCACGCGGTCGACGCGCACGTGCAGCTTCCTTTTCTTGTAGCCGCGCACCGGCGGCACGCGCACCGACAGGAAGTTGCGCGTGACCACCAGGGCGTAGTTGGGGTTTTCCTCGATGAGAATGCCGGAAAAGGTCTGGCCGCGGCAGCCCTCGCGGTAGGCCAGCTTCATGATGCGCCCCAGGTCCTTCAGCTCGTCGGCGCGGGCGCGCACCAGCGCCGGCGGCAGGGGCTCCAGAACGGCCGCCTTGGTCCCGGGCCGCGGCGAAAAGGGGAAGACATGCAGGTAGTTCAACGGCGTCTCCCGCAGGAAGGCCACCGTCTCGCGGAATTCCTTCTCCGTCTCGCCGGGGAAGCCGACGATGAAGTCGGCACCCAGGTTGGCACCGGGGAAGCATTCGCGAAACTGCGACAGGATCCTGCGGTACTCAACGCTGCGGCTGCCGCGGTTCATGCGGCGGATGACGGCGTCGCTGCCGCTCTGGAAAGAAAAATGGAAGCTGTCGGCGACCTTGGGCATGGCGCTCAGCTCCTTGACGAACGGGTAGCGGATGTAGCGCGGGTCCAGCGAGCTCAGGCGGATGATCTCCACCCCGCGGACGTGCTGCAGCTCCGTCGCCAGGGCGAGCAGGGTCTGGCGCGGGAACAGGTCGTAGCCGTAGGAAGAGAGATTGATGCCGGTGAGCACCACCTCGTGGTAGCCCAGGGAGGCATAATACCGGGCCTTGGCCAGCACCGCCTTCGTCTCCAGGCTGCGCGCCTTGCCGCGCAGCGAGGGGACGATGCAGTACGAGCAGCGGAAATTGCAGCCGTCCTGGACCTTGAGGAAGACCCGCGAGCGGAAGGCCGAATGGTAGACCAGGCGGCTGTCCAGGGGAAAGAGATCGCAGACCGTCTCCACCAGGCGCTCTTTCTGGCGGTTGTCAAAAAAAAAATACTCGCGGTACTTGCTCTCCATGGCCGAGCGGTCGCGGCTGACGGTGCAGCCGGCGACGAGCCACTTGACGCCGGTATGGCGGTAGGAACGGGCGACGAAGCGCAGCACGTCCTTCTCCGCCTTCTCGGTGACGCTGCAGGTATTGACGATGCCGAACGCGGCCTCGGCGGCGCGGGTGGTGCGCTCGTAGCCGCGCTTTTCCAGCTCGATGATCCACTCCTGGATCTCGGCCTGGTTGCTGCGGCAGCCGAAGCACTCGACGACGAACTTCATCCCCGCTCCAGCTTCTTCCGCAGCTTGCGGCTCTTGGCCAGCACGCCCGCCCGCTGCCCGGCGCGGAAGGCCAGCAGCCTCTCCTTCAGTCCCGGGTCGTTGCCGGCCAGCATCTCGGCGGCGAACAGCGCCGCGTTGACGGCGCCGGACTCGCCGATGCCGAAGACGGCCACCGGCACGCCGGAGGGCATCTGCACCATGGCCAGCAGCGAGTCGAGCCCGGAAAGCGGCGAGGCCATGGGCACGCCCAGGACCGGCAGCAGGGTATGGCCGGCCACCACGCCGGGGAGATGGGCGGCGCCGCCGGCGGCGGCGATGATCGCCTGCACGCCGCTCTTCTCGAAAGCGCGGACGAGCTCCAGGGTGCGCTCGGGAGTGCGGTGGGCGGAACTGACCTCGACCTCGACCTCGACCTGCAGCTGGCGCAGCAGGTCGATCCCCTTCTCCAGGGCCGGGAAATCGGAATCCGATCCCATCAGGAAGGCGACGCGCGGGCTCACTTGCGACTCCAGCCGATGTCGCGGCGGAAAACCATGCCCTCAAAGGCGACGAACGATATGCCGTCGTAGATCTTGGCCATGGCCTCCTTCAGGGTCGGCCCGGTGGCGCAGACGTTCAGGACGCGGCCGCCGGCGCTGACCACCCCATCCGCCTCCTGCGCGGTGCCGGCATGGAACACCTCCACTCCCAGCGACTTGGCGCGCTCCAGCCCCTCGATGCGCTGGCCGCTGGCGTATTTCTGCGGGTAGCCGCGGGAGGCGAGGACGACGCAGCCGGCGACATTCTCGTCCCAGTCGGCGGGAACATCGAACAGGTTCTGGTCGGCCGCCCCCTCCAGGATGTCGACCAGGTCGCTCTTCAGGCGCATCAGCACCACCTGGGTCTCCGGGTCGCCGAAGCGGGCATTGAACTCAAGCACCTGCGGGCCTTCGCGGGTGATCATCAGCCCGGCGTAGAGCAGGCCCCGGTACTCCTTGTTCTCGAACTTCAGCCCGGCGACCGTCGGCTGGATGATGGACTTCATGATCTGGTTGAACAGTTCGCGGTTGATCTGCGGCGCCGGGGAGATGGCGCCCATGCCTCCGGTATTCGGCCCCTTGTCGCCTTCCAGGGCCTTCTTGTAGTCCATGGACGTGGCCAGGGGGAAGATGCGCTTGCCGTCGCAGACGGCCATGAACGACATTTCGCTGCCGGCCAGGAACTCCTCGACCACCACGCGCTCCCCCGATTTGCCGTACTTGCCCTCCACCATGATCTCGTTGACGGCGTCGGCCGCTTCTTCCGGCTTCCTGCAGATGTAAACCCCCTTGCCGGCGGCCAGGCCGTCGGCTTTGACCACCAGGGGAAACTGGGCCCGGGAAAAATGATCCAGCGCTTCGACGGCGGAGGCGAATACCTTGAACTCCGGGGTGGGGATGTTGTTCTTGCGCATGAACTCCTTGGCGAAGGACTTGGAGGTCTCGATCATGGCCGCCTTCTGGCTGGGGCCGAAGATCTTGAGGTTGCGGCTGTTGAACTCGTCGACGATGCCCAGGGCCAGCGGCTGCTCGGGGCCGATCACGGTCAGGTCGACCTGGTGCTCCTGGGCGAAATCGGCCAGCTCGATGATGCTGGCGGGCTTGATGTCGACCTGCTCGGCCAGTTGCGTCATGCCGGGATTGCCCGGGGCGGCGAAGATCTTGGTCACCCGCTTGGACTGGGAAATCTTCCATACCAGGGCGTGCTCGCGGCCGCCGGAACCGACGATCAGGATTTTCATCTTGTCTCCTTGCGTAGGGATGAATTATAGATAAAAACGCGCCGCGGCACAAGGCCGAAAGGGCAAAAACGCAGGCGGGAACAAAGCCGTGGCGTCCGAGCCATCCCCGATCGCGGGCCAGGAGAAGCCCAGCCGGTCAGCCGGAGTGCCCCCAAAGGTCATTCGCTGGTGAAATACAGGGGGTTGGCGGCCAGGAAGGCGTCGCTGAACACGTCGCGCACCACGCTGCCCTTCAGGTTTCTGGAGAGGGGGAAGCCGGCGTAATACAGCAGGGTGGGGAACAGGTCGTCCAGGCGCACGCTTTCCAGGTACAGGCCCTTCTTGAGGGCCGACTTCTCGTACATCAGGAAGGCCCCCTGCGCGTCCGGGGGCCTGAACACGTAGACGTCGCGGCGGCCGAGGTAGTTGACCATGATGCGCCGCCATATGGGCATGGGGACGACCTCGTGCAGGTTCAGCACCAGCAGCAGTTCGTTGTCGCCCATGGCGCCGATGATCTTGCCGATGACCGAGTCGTAGAACTCGTAGTACTTGTCCAGGATCCAGCCGTATTTCCGGCTCTGCTCCTCGTCGATGAGGTTGCCGAAGTTCTCCGGGCGGGCATAATGGTAATAATGGGCGTTGATGCTGGCCAGGCCCCTGAGCTGCACCAGCGAATAGCGGTAGTCCATCGTCTTCAGCTCCGGTATCTGCTTGCGCAGGAAGCTGTCGTAAAAAAACGTCTTCTTCAGCACATCCAGCTTGGGGTCGGAGTGCTCCAGCGTGGGGGAAAAGAACTGCACGAAGGCGTTGATCTTTTTCAGGTTCTTCCCCGCGTACGGCGGCCAGGCCGGCGGCACGAGCATGGAAAAGGTCTTGAAGCCGTTGTGCTCGTAAAAGCCGCGGATACGGTCGACCGGGGCGGCAGCGGTCTCCTTGTAGAAAAAGGCCACGCCGAGCTTCGAGGAGTTGCGGAAGAAGATGTAGCGGGGGGCGATGTCGAATACCAGGGGCACATCGCGGCAGCGGTACTTGTAGGCGGAATGGGCGGCGGCGGCCGACGGCGGCTCGCCGCTGAGCAGCACGTTGAGCAGCGACAGGTCCATGTTGGGCCGGTAGGTGCCCAGGCGACCGACCACGCCGTTGTTGCGGATCCAGTTCAGGTTCAGCAGCGTCTGCTCCTGGGAGGCGCTGAGCAGGTGATTGAGCGACAGGCCGTCCATGACCACGATGTTGAGCTGGCGGACGGGGGTGATCACCGGAGCGGCGTACTTCGCCGCCTCGGGCGGCGGCGGCTGCCAGCGCGTGACCAGGACATACACGGCCAGGCCGTCGGCCAGCAGCAGCAGCAGGAAGAGGGCATGCAGCCATTTCTTGCGCTGGGAGCGGACGAACACGAAGACCATGCCCAGGAGCAGCACCATGAAATGCAGCAGCAGGACCTTGATGTAGCGCAGCCGGGCGGCGGCGCTGAAAAAATCGTGGTAATAGTCGTAATTGGCGTAGAAGACGATGGAAACGACCAGCATGGTGAAGGAGAGAAAGTAGACCGCCGAGGGGGGATTGAAGATGCCGATGGGATAGCGGCGCTCGGCGAAGAACTGCACGACGAAGAAGGTCAGGGCGATGGCGATGAACCACAGGGGACCGTAGTAGTTCAGCAGGCCGAGGCAGAGCGGCAGCAGGGCGGCGGGGGCGATGACAACCGCGGGATTGAGCAGCCCGATCAGGCAGGCGGAGAAAAAAGTGAAGACGCCGGCGGCGAAGGCGAAATGGAGGACCAATCTGGCCGAACGCAGCAATTTACTTTTCGAAAGCCTGCGACGTGGTGATGAGCATCAGCGTGGTCTGGCCGATCTTGAATTCCGTCTGGTCGGTGATCTCGGTGATGGACACCTTGTCGTCGTTGATGAACGTGCCGTTGGTGCTGCCCAGGTCGCGCAGGAATATCTTTTCGTTGCGCACCTCGATGGCCAGGTGCTTGCGCGAGACCTCCTTGTCGGGGATGATCAGGTCGACCTTGCCGCGGCCGATCAGGACGTAGGGCTTGTTCAGATGGTAGATGAAGCCGGCGCGGGCGCCCTTGATGACCGCGACCGAGATCTTGCGGTCGTCGGGAAGCTTCAGGTTCTCGTTGATCCACAGCGAATCCTCGACCTTCTGCTGGATGATCTTGGCCGTGTCCTTCTTGCTGGACGAATCTCCCTTGGCCTCCATGACCTCGAAGACCGTCTGGCAGCGGGAACACTTGAGCTTGCTCTTGCCCTTGACCTTGTCCTCGGGGATCTCGTACTTGGCCTTGCATTGCGGGCATTCGATAATCATGGCCGAATTATAGCACCTTTAAAAAAAATTAGTCAATCGGGATGAATATTTTGTCGCCTACCTGCAGTTTCAGCAGCTTGGCCGTGCCGCCGGCGAACTCCAGCACGTAGCGCGCCGGTATTTCCGACTCGTAGCTTGGGCAGGGATCGGCGGTGCAGGGCGGGACCGATTCGTGCATGGCGACGACCTGCCCGGCGCTGTTCAGGAAGATCATGTCCAGGGCGATGAGGGTGTCCTTCATCCAGAAGCTGCGCAGCTCCTCCTCGGCGAAAACGAACAGCATGCCGTAGTCGCTCCTGAGCGTGCGGCGATGCATCAGTCCCAGGGCGTGTTTTTCCGGCGTATCGGCGATCTCCACGCGGAACGGCCGGTCCGCGACGTAGATGGTCATAAAGCGGCCGCCGGCCGGCGCGGCGGCGCACTGGCAGCAGGCCAGGACCAGCAGCAGGAGCATGGCGATGTTTTTCATACCAGGGGGACGAAGATGACTCCGATCAGGTCTTCGCTGTGGATGGTGCCGCCCTGCTTGCGGTAGCGCACCAGGCGCTGGTCCCCGCCGCCCACGGGAGCGACGGCGATGCCGCCCTCGGCCAGCTGGGCGAAGAGCTCCGGCGGGAATTCCGTGGGGGCGGCGGTGAGCAGGATGCGGTCGAAGGGGGCGAACTCGGGCCAGCCCTCCTGGCCGCGGCCGATCCGGAAAAAGACGTTGCGATAGCCCAGTTGCCCCTCCAGCACGGAGCGGGCGCCGGCGGCCAGCTCGGGGATCGCCTCGACCGTGTACACCCGGGCCGCCGTTTCCGCCAGGACCGCGGCCTGGTAGCCCGAACCGCTGCCGATCTCGAGCACCGATTCGCCGCCGCCCAGTTCGAGCCGCTCGGTCATGTAAGCCACGATGTAGGGCTGGGAGATCGTCTGGCCGCGGCCGATGGGCAGCGGGCCGTCGGCGTAGCTGCTCTCGCGTGCGTGATCGGGGACGAAAAGGTGGCGCGGCACCCTGGCCATGGCGCGCAGCACGGCTTCGTCGCGGATGCCGCGGGCGCGCAGCTGCAGCTCGACCATGCGCAGCCTCTGTTCGCCGAAGGGGTCGTCCATGGCTAGTACGACTTGGCGAACAGGACCGTGTGCGGGGCCTCCTTGCCGCAGATCGCGCAGGAGGCAAAGCCGGGCTCGGGCTTGTCGAGGATGACGCGGATGGTGGCCGACGTGTCGGCCTTCACCCTGGCTTCGCAGTCGGGGCCGCCGCACCAGCCGCAGCGGATGAAGCCGCGGCCGCCGGCCATGGCCTTGGTCAGCACGTCGTAGCTGCGCGCGTCATGGGTGTTCTCGCCGCGGAAGGCCAGGGCCTTGGCATACAGGTCGCCCTGGATCTTCGCCAGCAGGCGCTGGAGCTCCTCGGCCAGCTTGTCCCAGGGAACGAAGCTCTTCTTGCGGTCGAGGCGGCTGACCAGCACCGCCTGCTGCTTGTCGATGTCCTTGGGGCCGATCTCGACGCGCACCGGCACGCCGCGCATCTCCCAGTCGGCGTATTTCCAGCCCGGTGTGTAGGCGTCGCGGTCGTCGAGAAAAACCCGGATGCCGGCGGCCTTCAGGTCGCTGAAGACCTGCTGCGCCCGGGGCAGTACCGTCTCCTTCCAGTTGCCGGCAGAGATGGGGACGATGACGGCCTGGATGGGCGCCACGCGCGGCGGCAGGATCAGTCCCGAGTCGTCGCCGTGGGTCATGATCACGGCGCCGACCAGCCGGGTGGTCGCCCCCCACGAGGTCTGCCAGGCGTATTCCAGCTTCTGTTCCTTGCTCTCGTAACGGATGTTGAAGGCCCTGGCGAAGTTCTGCCCCAGGTTGTGCGAGGTGCCGGCCTGCAGCGCCTTGCCGTCGGGCATCAGCATCTCGATGGCGTAGGTGCGCACGGCGCCGGCGAACTTTTCGCTGTCGCTCTTGCGGCCGGTGACCACCGGGATGGCCAGGTACTCCTCGGCCAGCCTGCGGTAGGTGGCCAGCATGCGCAGCGTCTCCTCCTCGGCCTCCTCGGCGGTGGCGTGGACGGTGTGCCCCTCCTGCCACAGGAACTCGGTGGTGCGCAGGAAGAGGCGCGTCACCTTCTCCCAGCGCACGACGTTGGCCCACTGGTTGTAGAGCAGGGGCAGGTCGCGCCACGACTTCACCCACTTGGAATACATCGAGCAGATGATGGCCTCCGAGGTCGGCCGCACCGCCAGCCGCTCCTCCAGCACCTCGCCGCCGCCGACGGTCACCCAGGCGACCTCGGGGGCGAAGCCCTCGACGTGCTCGGCCTCCTTCTGCAGGAGGGACTCGGGGATGAACAGGGGGAAATAGGCGTTGCGGTGGCCGCTCTCCTTGAACATGCGGTCGAGCTCGTCGCGCAGCAGCTCCCATATCTCGTAGCCGTAGGGGCGGATGACCATCATGCCCTTCATCGGCGAATAGTCGGCCAGCTCGGCCTTGCGTACGACGTCGACGTACCAGGCCGAGAAATCGACCGATTTCTTGGTGATCTCCTTCACAAAATCGTTGTCAGCGGCCATTTTTTCTCCTTGTTCGGTACTACATTATAGTGTAATTGCGCCGGCGTGGCAAGGGAAATGCTGCCCATTGTGACAAGTGGCGAGTGACAAGTGACAAGGAGCGACAAAAGATCGATCCATCGTGACGCGCAGTTTGCTCAGCAAGTGCCTTCTGGGCGCGCAACGCGTATCAGCGACAGATTGATCTGCTGCCTATTGATTCAATACTCGCTTCCTGGCTTCTACAACCACTACCACTATCACTATCACTATGCTGAGCTTCTTGCTGTCACTGACACTGACACTGTCACTGCTTCTTGAACATCAGCCCGAAGTCGGGGGCGAAATAAGGCAGCAGCAGCTCGCGCAGCAGCGGGTATTTCTCCGGCCCGATCAGCGCCTTGTCCACCGCGCAGCTCTGGGAGAGCCGCATGGCGCCGTTTTTCCCGGTCGTCAGGCTCCGGGAAAAGCGCCCCAGTTCGTTCCTGCGCTCCAGGGCCGGGGCGGCGTACTCGAGCTTCAGCTCCGGCGCCGGCTCGATCTCCAGGTCCAGGGAGACCCGGAACGGCGCCTCGAGCGCCAGATCCGACTCGCGTTTCTCCAGGATGACCATGTTCTCGTTAAGGCCGGGCAAACGGAGAGCATCCATGCTCAGGAATCCTGCACTTGTATCCTTGAGCCACTTGCCGCTGAAGGTGACTTCGGCGCGCGTCTGCTGCCGGGTCAGCTCCAGCAGTTTCCCGACCTCCGCCTTCTCCACCGGGAAGATTCCCTTCAGTATCCCGGAGATGAACTTGCCGTGGTCGGCCGTGGCCTCGTTGTAGCGGTGGAACATGCCGCGCGCCGTCACCACCAGGGTGCCGGAGGCTCCCTCGGCGGTCAGCCGCACTTTGCCCGAGACATCCATGAGGTTTTGCTCGCCACTCGCCACCGGCAGCTTCTCCAGCGACCCGCCGGCGAAATTCCAGGCGTCACGCCCCTGCAGGGCATAGGGGAAAAACTCGTGCTGCTCGCGGCAGGGATCGAGGTAGGCCGCCGCAACGGGGACCTTCAGCCAGAATTCGCCCAGCTGCAGCGGCGTGGCGGCGGGAACGGCGAGATCGGGTCCGGTGGCGACGGCGAGCAATTCAGAGTCGATGCCGGCCTTTTTCAGCATCGCTCGAAGCAGCAGGGCCTTTTCCAGCCGCGTCGCGTAGTTGCTTTGGAGCACGCGTTCCAGCGGCCGGGAATGCCAGCCGGTGGCATCGATGCCCAGGCCGCAATTCCTGATATCGACCGCCGCGATCTTCTGCAACGCGGCCAGAAGCTCGGGAAGGGCGGGGTTCCGGGTCTTCAGCTTGTCGACCTTGTCGGCCAGGGCCGCCGGCAGGACGCAGTGTTCTCCCGCGAGCGGCAGGGCGGCGGCCCAATCGGGCGCCAGCGAAAAAGCCAGGAACGGCTCGGACCCGGCGGGAGCCAGGGGCTCGCGAGGCATGGGCGCCAGCCCGGAGAAGCGGAACGCGTATTTCTTGCTGGGCCCGTCGGTGACGATCTCCGTGACAATCTCGCCGTCGAAGCCGCCGCCGGCGAAAAACAGCTGCCGCGAGGCGGGGATCCTGATCTCCAGGGTGTATTCATCGACCGGGAACGGGCGCCCCAGGACCTCGCGGCCCGAGAAAGCGGGCAGGAAGCCGGCCCGGGTATGGATGCGGTATTTCAGGTCGACCAGCGCCCCGCGCTCGAGCCCGGTGTGGGTGACCACCATTTCGCGCAAATGGGAGAAATCGGCGAAATAATGGGCGGGAAACGGCAGCACCTCGTTGTAGGCGTTCTCCGGCGAGGGGACCTTGCGGCCGTCGGCCATGGTGGTCTCGGACTTCAGCACCTCCAGCTTCTGGTACTCGGGATTATACACGATGAACGTTTCGCCCAGGGCGCGGTTGACGGCGAAATAGGTGTCGAGGCGCGCGAGCTGCTCGCAGGTCATGTCCCATGAGCCGTCGTCGTTCAGCTCATAGACGATCCCCATCTTGAGATAGCGGGCATCGTGCGCCGGCAGGGAGAACAGCAGGCTCGCGGCCAGGATGGCCAGGCTGAAAAGGGTCAGCCGCTTCATTTTTCACCTCCGCGGGAAAGGATGAGTGTCGATTCCATGATCTTCCTGAATTCCAGTACGCCGTTGCGCACGCTCTCCCAGTCCTCGGGCCCGTAGATCCTCTTTTTCAGGTCCAGCCGGGCCCGGATGTCCAGGCCGCCGGCGGTATTGAACGCGCCGCTGAAATCGGCGCCGCTGCCGCTCACTTTCTTCAGGGACGGCGGTGCCTGGACGCGCCAGGCCGACGGCAGCTTCATGGTCTCGCGCACCTCCACCTGCTGCGAGCTGCGCAGGCGGAAGGGGTACTGCCGCTTTTCCGGGCCGGTGTTGAGGCGGATGAAGCCCAGCACCCCCTGGAAGGGCAGCGAGGCGGACAGCGGCCGCACCACGGCGGTGCGCTCGCCTTTGCCCAGGTAGCCGGGGATCTCGACCCTGAACTCGATGAGCATGGGCCGGGAGATGTCGTTGGGGTCGGGAAAGGCGAGGCCGGAGACCCGCGCCTGCGGGTGCAGCTGGAAGAACTCCCGCTGCAGCGCCTCGCCCCAGCGGTGGAGCGGGAAGCGGGTGAAGATGCGCCGCAAATTGGAATCGGACTGCCCCTCGGCCTCGATGCGCACGCGCCCCTTCAGGGTGCCGTCGCTGCCGACGGTCGAGTCCAGGCGGTAGCGCAGGTAATGGTTCTCCGGCGGCGAGACGGGGGTGGTCATCAGGTCGGAACCCTCGGGGATGCCCATCAGGTACTCCTGCTGCTGCTCGGCCGACGACCACAGCTCGCGCACGCCCGGGACCCAGGTGGGGTCGAGGAGGTGGTACTTGCCGTCGACCTTGACCAGGGTGACGCTGTGGTTGAACTGGTCGGCCGGGATGCGGTCGATGCGCGAGCCGGCCATGGTCATGGCCGGGTAGGACTCGAAGCCGGCGGCGCGCAGCATGGTGACCAGCATGCCCGCCTTGTCCTTGCAGACGCCGCAGCGGTCGCGGAAGTTCATCGTCCCCTTGTGCAGGGTGTAGCCCTCGCCCGGGCCCATGGAGATGCCCGAGTAGCGGATCTCCTCGGCCACCCAGTGGGTGAGGCGCGATATCTTTTCCCAGTCGTTTTTGGCGCCGCGGACGATCTCGTCGGTCTTGGCCTTGATCTCATCGTCGAACTCGAAGGCGCCGTAGTCCTCGTTCACCTTGTGGAACCACAGCGACTTGGCCTGCCAGTCGGGCGAGGTGGAGAGGAGCAGCTTGGGGGCGACGTCGGAGGGATCGACCATGTCGGCCTCGCGCCGGAAGGGCTGGATGTCCTTCACTTCCCAGAAATACTCGGTCTGCTCGCCGAGCAGGTGGACGTAGTGGCGGGCCTGGCCGTTGTACATCTCGAACTGCAGCGGCTTCGTCGCCGGCATGCGCACCTTGTAGCTTTTCACCCGCACGGGAATTTCGGAATAGAACGGGACGATATCGTAGAAATGCCCCCTCATCGGCGGCACGTAACGGTTGTCCTCCTCCGTTTCCAGCAGCGCATAGGTGAACCCTTTCTGGTAGGTCCTGACCCACACGCCGTCGCCGGGCTCGAGGCGGCCGGCCGGGATGATGATCTCGCGGGCCCCCCAGTAGATGGCCCGCGCCGGAGCCGGATAATCCCTGACCGCGGAAAGGGGAACGCTTTCCACGGCGCCGCCGGCGCGGAGGATCTTCATCTCCTTCACCTCGACGTAGGCCGAAAGCGGGTCGTAGCCGAAGGTCAGCGACTGCAGCTCCTTGGCCCCCTCCGTGTCGAGCACCTTGTAGAATGCCTCCCTGTCGACATGGCTGAGCCCCGAATCCTCGACGCGCACTTCCGTGCGCTCGAAGACGAGCAGGGTGTGGGCGCCGGGGAACTCCCTGGACGTGCCGGCGGCGGCCAGCTGCTGGTGCAGGTCGTCCTGGGCCGGGCCCGGGACGGCGAAGAGCAAAAGAATGAACATCAGACCGAGCGTTTTTTTCAAGGCAACCTCCTGCATTTATTTTCCGCCCTTCTTGCCGGGCGTTCTTTTTTTCCCGGGCGTTTTCTTCCTGCCGGGCGTTTTCTTTTTGCCGGGCGTTTCTTTTTCATCGGGCATGGCGAACATGGCGTCCTCCATGACCGGGTCGATCTCGATCTCGTCGAAGATCATTCGCACCTGCGGTTGGCCGTCCAGGCGGTTCTCAATGGCGAAAGGCATCGCCAGGCCGCCCGCCGGCCGGTAGTCGCCGTAAAGGATCTCGACCAGCGCTTCGCTCTCCCCCATTTTCATCATCCGTGAACTTTTCAATTCCAGGCCGCTCGCGGCGTCCAGAAAATAAAATATTTCCTTTCCGTCGCTCTTCACCAGCCTCAGCTTGACCGCCGGCTTGCCTTCCAGCGGCTCCATGCCCAGCAGCTCCAGTCGGTGGCCCTTTTCCGCGAAGTCGACCAGCGGATTCCCGAACACCGCCTGGTCGCAAAACAGCCCGCCTTGATCGTCCGGCATGGCCCGCGCCGCATCGGAAAGAAAAGGCATGATCCACCAGGCCATGCGGCCGTCGCAGGCCTGGACGATCTTCTTGTCCCGGAAGGTGGTCTCGACGCGCATCCTGTCCGGGGCTTTCTGCCAGATGGCGATGGGCAGGTCCAGCCCAAGGGCGTCGACGACCATCCTGCCGCTCAGCTTCCAGCCCGCGAGTGCCTTCAGCCTGTCCAGCCCGCCGCGGGCCTGGTAGTTCCGGGCCAGGACTTCATCCAGTGTCTGGGCATGAAGCAGCGCGCCCAGGATCAAAGCAGCTGAGAGCGTAAAGATGACCTTTTTCATTTGCCTCCGCTCAGGAAACTGCATTCTAGCATAAAGCCCAAGAACGATATACGAGAAATGCAGTTCGAAGTTCGAGGTTCGAAGTTCAACGTTGAAAAAACATGCGAACTGCCCTGACGCGTGACACGTGACGAGCAGCGGCAATAGGTCGATCCAGCGTGATTCGTGATTCGTAAATAGTGATTCGTGATTCGTAAATCGTGATTCGTGATTCGTAAATCGCAATTCGTGATTCGTGATTCGCAACGGCCTGGCAACGAGTCTGAGACGTCAGACGCTAGACGTTAGATGCCAGCAAGGCAAGAAACACTCGCCGGAAAGCTTGCGAGATATGGCACACAGCGTGCGGCAACAGGAATGAAACGACCTGTCGTGACGCGTGACTCGAAAGAACAAGTGATCCTTTTGGTCTCCGGTTACCACTATCACGATCACTATCACTACCACTTATGGCTTGTCAGGCATCCAACTGACACTGTCACTGACACTTGTTTCCGTCCAGAACGTTCGCCATTCCTTGATTTGTTCTGCGCGCTGCTTTACAATGGACAACCGTGACCCGGATGAACGGGCCCGTGGAGGCTCATGGACCACAAAAAGGAACTGCTGGCGGCGGCGAGGAAGGCGCGCCGCAGGGCCTACGCCCCCTATTCGAACTTCCGCGTGGGCGCCGCCGTCCTCGGCGGCAACGGCAGGGTTTACAGCGGCTGCAACGTCGAGAACGCCTCATTCGGCCTGACCTGCTGCGCCGAGCGCAATGCGGTCTTCGCCATGGTCGCCGACGGGGAAAAGCGCCTGCGCGAGGTGCTGGTCATCGGCGGGAACGCCGGGTTCCTGCCGCCCTGCGGCGCCTGCCGCCAGGTGCTCGCCGAATTCGCCGCGCCGACGGCCAGGGTCCACATGTGCAACGCCAAGGGCGCCTGCCTCAGCACGACCGTCGGCGAGCTGTTGCCCTTCATCTTTCACCTGCAGCAGGAAAGGAAATGATCGATCTCGACAAAGAGACCCTGGTCAAAATGATCGACCACACCGAGCTGAGCGCCCACTCGGGCGAGAAAAAGATCGCCAATCTTTGCAGCGAGGCGCGCAGCTTCGGCTTCTACACCGTTTGCATCAACGGCGGCTACACGCGCTATGCCTTTGAAAAGCTCCAGGGCAGCGGCGTCCTGGTCTGCACCGTGGTCGGCTTCCCGCTGGGCGCCGGCACGTCGACGGCCAAGGCCTGCGAAGCCGCGGAGGCGGTGAAGAACGGCGCCGCCGAGATCGACATGGTGATCAACGTCGGCGCCCTGCGCGACAGGAAGGCCGACTTCGTGCGCGAAGACATCCGCGCCGTGGTGGACGCCAGCGGCCCGGCGCTGGTCAAGGTGATCCTGGAGACCTGCTTCCTGACCGACGAGGAGATCGTCGCCGGCTGCGAGCTGTCGGTCCAGGCCGGCGCGAAATACGTGAAAACATCGACCGGCTTCGGCGCTTTCGGCGCCTTCCCCGACCACGTGCGCCTGATGCGCAAGACCGTCGGCCCCGGCATCGGCGTCAAGGCCTCGGGCGGCATCCGCAACTTCAAGGACGCCTGGCGACTGATCCGCGCCGGCGCTTCGCGCCTGGGGGTCAGCGCCTCGGTGGCCATCATCGAGGGGTTGTCGCTTTACAAGTTCGCGCCGGCCGCCTGGCTCGAGGAGGAGATCCCCTGCCATTTCTGCCCGTCGCGCTTCGCCAGCCTCGACAAGCAGCCCAAGGCCGTCTACGCATATTACAAGAAAAAATGCCTGGCCTGTCCGCACCTGGAAAAATTCAACAAATTCTACGAATAGCGAGGAAAAGATGAACGGCTGGATGGGGAAGATAATCAAGATCGACCTGGGCAGCGGCCGGCAGGAGGCCCTCCCCGTCAGCCCGGAAACCCGGCGCCGCTTCCTTGGCGGCCGCGGCCTGGGGGTCAAGCTGTACACCGACCTCTGCCCGGATCCCCTCGACCCGTTCGCGGCGGAAAACGCCCTGATCTTCATGACCGGCCCGCTGACGGGCACGGTGATGACCTCGGGCCGCTACCAGGTCATCTCGCGCTCGCCGCTGACCGGCACCATCTGCGATTCCAGTTCGGGCGGCAGTTTCGGCGCCGTGCTCAAGGCGGCCGGGCTGGACGGCCTGGTGATCACCGGCCGCGCCGACCGCCCCGTCTATCTTCATGTTCATGACGGCGGCGTCGAGGTGCGCGACGCTTCCACCATGTGGGGGTTGAACACGCAACAGACCCAGAAAGCGATCCACGGGCAAACGCCGGCAAAAACCTCGGTGGCCTGCATCGGCCCCGCCGGCGAGAACCTCGTCCCCTTCGCCGCCATCATGAACGACCGCGACCGGGCCGCCGGCCGCGGCGGCATGGGCGCGGTCATGGGCAGCAAGAATCTGAAGGCCGTCGCCGCCTCGGGAAACCGGGCGGTGGTCATCGCCGATCCCGAGGCCTACCAGGCCATGAACGCGCGCCTCGACCGCGCCGTCGATAAAAACCCGGTGACCGGCAAGTCGCTGCAGGTGCTGGGCACCTCGGTGCTGGTCAACGTCATCAACGCCCACGGCATGTTCCCCACACGCAATTTCCGCAGCGGCGTGTTCAACGACGCGGAGGGCATCAGCGGCGAGAAGATCGCCGAGTCGCTGCTGCAGCGCCAGAGCGCCTGTTACAAGTGCCCGATCGGCTGCGGCCGCACCACCCGGACCGCGAACCGGAACGGCGAGGGGCCGGAATACGAGTCGGTCTGGGCCTTCGGCGCCCATCTGGGCGTCAGCGACCTCAGCGCCATCACCGAGGCCAACTACGCCTGCAACGAGCTGGGCCTCGACACCATCACCATGGGCAGCACCATCGGCTGCGCCATGGAGCTGCACGAATCGGGCGCCCTGGCGGAAAAAATGCTCTGGGGCGACGCCGGCAGGCTCGCGGGCTGGGTGGCAGACACCGCCTATCGGCGCGCTTTCGGCGCGGAGCTCGCCCTGGGTTCCAAGCGCCTGGCCGCCAAGTACGGCCGCCCCGAACTGGCCATGCAGGTCAAGGGCATGGAAATCCCCGCCTACGACCCGCGCGGCGCCCAGGGCATGGCCTTGTCTTACGCCACCTCCAGCCGCGGGGGCTGCCACATGCGCGGTTACATGATCATGCCCGAGATCCTCGGCCACCCGGTCTTCCTTGACCGCTTCTCCACCGCCGGCAAGCCCGAGATCGTGGCCCTGTTCCAGGATATCGCCGCCATCGTCGACTCGGCCGTCCTCTGCCGCTTCCTGCAGTTCGCCATGGGCATCTCCACCTTCAGCGAGATGCTGCGCGCCGTCACCGGCCTCGACTTCAGCGACGAGGAGCTGTTGACCGCGGGGCGGCGCATCTGCACCCTGGAGCGCCTGTTCAACAACCGCGCCGGCTTCACGCGCGCCGACGACACGCTGCCGCCGCGTTTCCTCCAGGAGGAGCTCCAGGCCGGGTCCTCGCGCCACCGCCGGGTGCGCCTCGACGAGATGCTCGACAAGTATTATTCCGTGCGCGGCTGGGATGCGCAGGGCGTGCCTTTGGCGGCGACGCTGACGGAGCTGGGGCTGTAGCGTGCCCGGCAAGATCGCGGTCAAATTCTACGCGTTGCTCCGGCAACGGCTGGGGATGAGCGCCATCGAGGTCGATGCCGACGGGCTGACCATCCTGGAACTGCTGCGCCGGGTGGAGAAACAGGCCGGGCGCTCTTTCCTGGACGACCTCCTTGACCCCGAACACCTGCTGCTGGCCGGGACCATCATCCTGGTCAACGGCGAGAACGTTCGCCTGAAGCAGGGTTTGGGGACACCGCTGCGCGGCGGCGACACGGTCGACCTGTTCTCCCCGGCCGGCGGCGGCTGAGCCGCTACCCTTTCCCCAGGGACTCCCGCACCCTGGCCAGCAGGGTGTCCATCGAGAACGGCTTGGCGATGAAGTTCGCCTCCCCGTCGGTCACGCCGTGGTCGGACAGGATGTCGGCGGCGTGCCCCGACATGAAGAGCCGCTTCAACCCGGGACGGCTCTCCTCAAGGCGCCGGGCCAGCTCCCGGCCGTTCATCTCGGGCAGGACCAGGTCGCTGAGCAGCAGGTCGACGGGACCGCGGTGCCCCCCCGCCAGGCGCAGCGCCTCGCCGGGCGAGCCCGCTGCCAGAATGGTATACCCGGACTGGCGCAGGAGGATGCCGATGATCTCCAAAATGGCCGGCTCGTCCTCCACCACCAGGATCGTCTCGCTGCCGCGCAGGCCGTCGTTGCGGCGGGCGGGTGCTTCCTCGGGAGCGATAGTACCCTGGCGCAGCGGCAGGTGAATGGTGAAGGTCGAGCCTTGTCCCGGCCCGCTGTCGACGGTGATGAAACCCTGGTTCTGCTGCAGGATGCCGTAGACGGCGGGCAGGCCCAGGCCGGTGCCCCGCCCCAGCGGCTTGGTGGTGAAGAAGGGCTCGAAAATGCGCTCCTGGACCTCCGGCGTCATGCCGCAGCCGCTGTCACTCACCGCCAGCCTCACGTACTCCCCGGGGCAAGCCCCGGGCCAGTAGGCGCAGGCGGCCTCGTCGAGGCGGACAGCGCTTGTGGCCAGGGTGACGCGACCCACGCCGGCGATGGCGTCTCGGGCGTTAAGGCACAGGTTCGTCAGCACCTGCACCAGCTGCTGCGGGTCGATGAGCACGGGGCCCAGCCCGGCGCCGGGGCGCCACTCCAGGGGCTTGTCCTCGCCGACCAGCCGCCGCAGCATGTCCAGCATCCCGGAGACCGACTCGTTCAGGTCCAGGAGCCTGGGCACCGCCGCCTGGCGGCGGGCGAAGGCCAGCAGCTGGCGGGTCAGCTCGGCCGAGCGGCCGGCGGCGCGCTCGATGGCCCGCAGGCCGTCCTGGAGCGGATGACCGGAGGCCAGCCCGCGCATGGCCATCTCGGCGTGGATCAGGATCACCTCCAGCATGTTGTTGAGATCGTGGGCCACGCCGCCGGCGAGGCGGCCGATCGAGTCCATTTTCTGCGAATGCAGGAGCAGGGCCTGCAGCTTTTCGCGCTCCGCCTCCGCCCGTTTGCTGTCGTCGATGTCGATCTCGATGCCGTCCCAGATGAGGCGGCCGTCGTGCTGGCGGCGCGGCGCCGAAATGAACAGGCGCCAGCGGACCTCGCCCGACGGCAGGCGCACCCGCGCTTCGGCGCTGAACGGCCGCATGGCGGCGACGGCTTCGGCTTCGCCCTCGGCGACCTTCCTGGCATCCTCGGGGTCGAGCTGGCCGTAGATGAATGCCGCGTCGCGAAGGGCCTCCCGGGTCGGTGCGCCATGGAGCGCCTCGACCCCGGCGCTGAGGTAGGTGAAGCGGCGCTCGCTGCCGTCCGGCCCCGAGTCGATCTGGTACACCATGCCGCCGGGCAGGTTGTCGCTCAGCCGGCGCAGCCGTTCCTCGCTCTCATGGAGCCGCTGCTCGGCCTGCTTGCGTTCGGTGATGTCGGTGACCGTGCCGACGTAGCCGACGATGCGGCCTTCCGCGTCGAACTCCGGCGTGGCCCGCCCCATCACCCAGGCCATCGTGCCGTCGGGGCGCAGGAAGCGGTACTCATCGGTCGACTCCTGCTGCCGGCCCGACGCCTGCCGCCAGCCCAGCCCCAGGCGCCCGCGATCGTCGGGATGGACCGCCCGCAGCCATCCCAGGCCGAGGGCCTGGCCGGCGTCCAGGCCGGCGATGCGGCACCAGGCCGGGTTCACGTAGGTGGTTGAGCCGGCAGCGTCGGTGTGAAAGATCCCCACCGGCAGGACGCGGGCCAGGTGCTCGTAGCGCTCTTCACTTTCGCGAAGCCTGCGCTCCGACCGCTTGCGCTCGCTGATGTCCTGCAGGAAACCGGTCCAGATCACATCGCCGTCGGCCAGCGGCCGGGGCAGCGACTCGAAGTGGACCCAGATCTCCCGCTGACCGACGCGCAGCCTTCCCTCCCACTCGAAGGGGCCCAGGAGGGCGTTGGCCTCGGTGTTGCGCCGGACCCACTCGTCCTTGTCGTCAGGGTGGACCATGTCCTCGACGATGCCCGGGGTGCTTTCAAATTTCCGGCGGCTGACGCCGAGGATCTCGCAGAAACGCTCGCTGGCCAGCTCCACCTCATAGGGAGCGGAGCGCGGGACGCTCCAGGCTCCCGCCTGCCACTTCCGCCTGGAGAACACGCGGATGCGGTAGATCCCCACCGGCTGGGTGTTGACCAGGTCCATGAACATCTCGGTTTCCTGCTGCAGCGCCGCGGCGGCCGCCTTCTGGCCGGGGTCGGAATGGAGGAAATCACCGGGTCTTTCGCGTTCCGCTTTTCGCTTCCGCGGCAACGACGCGGCTGCTGGCCGGCCGTCCGCGGCGGCGGACTTTTTGCCGGCAATTTTCCTGCGCCCTGATTTTTCTCTCATGGAAAAACCCTGCCTGTTTTTCACCTCCCTGTCAATCGGGAAATGCGGCGCTGCCCGGGTTTGCATCCGTGCCGGTTTTTTGCTACCCTGACAAGGAAAGGCAGCGCCCTTTTCCCGCCGCGGCCCGGCCCGAAACGGAACGGGCGGCGGCGCGCGCAGGAGACGCCCCATGGCCACAGGCATGTACGAGATCATTTCGCGCAAGCGCGACGGGCAGGAACTGAGCCGGGAGGAAATCGCCTTCGTTATCGACGGCTGCGTCCGCGGCGACATCCCCGACTACCAGGTATCCGCCTGGCTGATGTCCGTCTATATCCGCGGCCTCAACGACCGCGAACTGGCGGACCTGACGGAAATCATGCTGGCCTCGGGCGACCGCATTCCCCTGGACGGCGTCGCGGGCAGGAAGATCGACAAGCACAGCACCGGCGGCGTCGGCGACAAGGTCAGCTTCGTCGTGGCGCCGCTGCTGGCCGCCTGCGGCGTGCGCGTGCCCATGCTCTCGGGCCGCGGCCTGGGCCACACCGGCGGCACCCTGGACAAGCTGGAGTCCATCCCGGGCATGAACGTCTTCCTGAGCGGCGGGAAGTTCCGCCGGGTCCTGGCCGACACCGGCATGGTCATCTGCGGCCAGACCGACAACATCGTGCCGGCCGACAAGAAGCTCTACGCCCTGCGCGACGCCACCGCCACCGTCAGCTCCATCCCGCTGATCGCCTCCTCGATCATGAGCAAGAAGCTGGCCCTGGGCTCCGACGGCATCGTGCTGGACGTCAAGACCGGCAGCGGCGCATTCATGAAAGGGGAGCAGGATTCCATCCGCCTGTGCCGCACCATGGTGGCCATCGGCGAAAAGACCGGCCGCCCCACGCTGGGCATCATCTCCAGCATGGACCAGCCGCTGGGCCGCGCCGTGGGCAACAGCCTGGAGATCATCGAATCCATCGAGGCCCTCAAGGGCCGGGGCCCGTCCGACCTCATGGACGTCACCTTTGCCCTCGGCTGGTGCATGCTGCGCGCCGCCGGCATGGAGACGCCATATGAGCAGGCCATCGCCCGCTTCGAGGAAACCATCGCCTCAGGAAGGGCACTGGAGGTGTTCAGGCGCTTCATCTCCGCCCAGGGCGGGGACGCCCGGGTATGCGACGATGCTTCGCTGCTGCCGGCGAGCCGGCATCAGGAGGAACTCCCGGCGCCGGCAACGGGTTACGTCACGGGCGTCGACTCGTTCGCGGTCGGCATGGCCGCCATCGACACGGGCGCCGGCCGGCGCCGCAAGGAGGATGCCGTTGCCCATGGCGCCGGCTTCGTCTTCCACGCCAAGGTCGGGGACAGGGTGAAAAAGGGGGAGAGCCTGCTGACCATCCATTCCGATCAGGCCGTGCTCCTGCCCGCGGTGCGCGAGCGGCTGGCCGCGGCCATCCGCATCGGCGCGGACCCGGTCGCCAAGCCGAAGATGGTCCTGTCCCTGGCAGACAAGGACGGCGTCAAACCCTGGCCCTGCTGAGCTTCATGGCAAAAAGATACCAAAGCGTTTTTTTTGACGCCGATGACACGCTGTTCGATTACCCGCAGGCCGAGCGCGCCGCCCTGCTGGCCTGCCTGGACGAATTCCAAATCCCGGCCGATCCCGGGGCCTTCATCGCGGCCTACCGGCGCCACAACCACGATATCTGGAAGGAATTCGAACGGGGCGAGATCGACCAGGCCTTCCTTCGCGTCGAGCGCTTCCGCCGCCTGGCCGCCGGGATCGGCCTCCCGGCATTGCCGCTGGAGAAGGTCAGTTCCTTCTACCTGGAGGCCCTCTCCGGCCATTCCCAGCTGCTGCCCGGGGCGCTGGAAACGATCCGGGGGCTGGCGGAGAGATTCCCCCTGGCCCTGATCACCAACGGCATCGCCGCGGTGCAGAACCGGCGCTTCGCCGCCTCCCCCATCACGTCCTGTTTTCGCGCCGTTGTCATTTCCGAGGAGATCGGCATCGCCAAGCCAGACCCGCGCATCTTCGCGCCGGCCCTGCAAAAGATCGGCGTGCAGGCCGCTGATATTCTTTATGTCGGGGACAGCGTCACCTCGGACATGGCCGCGGCGCGCAACGCCGGCATGGACTTCTGCTGGGTCAATCCCGGGGGCCTGCCAGTTCCCGCCGGTTTCGCCCCCGTATTCGTCATCGCCGCGATCAGCGAGTTTCCGATTCTCTGAATCCCCGCGATCAACGTTCCGGTCGAGAGGGAATAACCATCTTGCGAATCTGCAGCGACCGTCGCGACCTGTCGCTGCAAAATGATATTCAATGGCCTTCTCGCCGGGTTCGCTGGATAATTTGCGCTGCATCAATTGAAAGACCTGCCCCAATGCCTGGTTAAGGAAAATGAATCCTTTTTACCATCACCCATGGAAAGGCTATTCATAAAAAATGAGATATTCATCAAAAAAGTCAATATTATCAATATGAGATAACAGGATAATCCGGACCTTGGCGCGGCAGGTGAAAAAATGAAAATAAATTTGTTCTTAACCCTGTTTCTGGTTTCTTTCTATAGCCAATTGTCTCCACAATCCATCACCGTTACTGCACCCAATGGAGGCGAAGAATGGGCGATAGGATCTGCAAAGACCATACAATGGACAGCGGATGGCACAAGAAACCCTTTTAAAATCACCCTTTGGCGAAATAATGCTTTGATCCACATCATTGATGGGAATGTTCCTGCTGGCAACGGCATTCTGAGCTATACATGGCTGGTGGGCAAATATGACACCGGGTACGATTCAATTAGCGGGGACGGCTTCAAGATATCGGTCAAGGAGAAAGCCGTCAACGTGTCTGACACAAGCGATAACCCATTTAAAATAGTATCTCCGCAGGCAAAACCAGACTTATGCGTTTCCGGCAGAATATCCGTTCAGCCTGAATTTCCCAAAATAGGAGACCGGGTCACGGTCAGTGCAACGATTACCAACTTGAATGCCAGCAAATCACCACCGTGTGCAGCGAAACTCACCATTACCGGGCCCGAAAAATTCCAGACCATTAATAAATATTTTAATGTCCCCAGCTTAAGCAACTTGCTGGGTGATGGGCTGAATGCTCAAAGCATCAGATATCATTACACCGTTCGTGAAATGGGAGTATACAAAAATGTCCTTAAAGTCGATTCTCATGACGTCATCGAAGAAGACAATGAAGAAAATAACGAGAAGTCCCGATTTACCAGGGTGGACCCGGTATGTGATTTGGCCGTATATGTCACCGGCGTGGGCGATATTCGCATTTTTGGGAATAAAAAGGTCACAACGGAGGTTAAAAACATAGGTCCGGGAATATCCCCTCCTTCAAAACTATGGTTGTTCCTTGAAGGAGCATCTCATGGTGGCGCAAACGTGCTGGATGTCCCCGCCTTAAATCCAGGCCAATCGATAGAACGGTCAATTAGCAATCGTTTTTACGTTCCCGGGAAAAAAGCTTACAAATCCTGGATCGACTTCAAAGAGGAAATCACGGAATTGAACGAAGCCAACAATATCGAATCCGGTCATTTTCATGTATATATTGGAGACCATTTTGATCCAGGTGGAATAGATCCGGAGTGCCTCGCCATTTCTTTTTCGGCCCCGATAAAAACCAAAATTAATGAGCGAGTCACCCTTATTGCCAAGGTGAAAAACCAATACCCAAATAAATCGGCCCCTTTTAAAATCAACTTTATCGTGCAGGATCACAGGACAACCACCTTTCATATTCCGGAACTTTTCCCCAATGAGGTGTTTGATGTTCCCTATAGCGCCAGATGGTCTAACGCAGGCACAAAACAATTTTCCGTCACAATAATCTCCTCCGACACCAATTGCCAGGAATGCAAGGGATCCATTGCCGTCGAGGCATTGACTAAAATAAGGCCGTGACGGGTCGCGGCCTCTTGCCGGGAACAGTAATCAGTGATTGGTGATTAGAGAAAGAGTCTGGTCTTTCAGAACACGAATCGCTTGCAGTTTCTTCGAGATTGGCTCTTGCCTGTCCGTCCGTCTCTTTCACTTCTCACGCTCTTCTGACTCTTTCACTCCTTCATCAAAGACCGTGTTGCGGATCATCCTCTCGGTGTCGTAGGGCGCCGGGCCGCCGCCCAGATAGGTGTGAAACCACTCGAGGTGGGCGTTGTAATAAACCGGCATCGACTTCAGGTTGTCGGGCCAATGGCCGTCGTTCTTGAAGACGATCAGGCGCGAGGGAACCCCTTGCGACTGCAGGTCGGTGAAGAAGTGCAGGCTCTGGGTGTAGGGGACGCGGTAGTCGCGCTCGCCGGTGATCACCAGGCAGGGCGTCTTGTAGCCGGCCGCCCGCGAGGAGGGGTTCATGCGCTCGTATCCCCCGGCGTCGGCCCAGGGCACCCCCCCCAGGTCCCATTGCGGGAACCAGAGTTCCTCGGTGGCGCCGTGCATCGAGCGCAGGTCGTAAACCCCCATCATCGCCGCCAGCGCCTTGAAGCGGGTCGGCTGACCCTCGAGCCACATCATGGCGTATCCGCCCCAGGACCAGCCCATGGCCCCCATGCGTCCGGCATCGACATAGGGCAGGCCTGCCAGGTGGTCGGCCACCTTCTCGATGTCCTCCATCACCCTGCCGTTCCAGTCCTTGGAGATGGCGGCGGTGAATTCCTGCCCGAAGCCGGTCGAGCCGTGGGGGTTGGGGAAGGCCACGACGTAGCCGGCGCCCGGGTAGACCTGCCAATCGCCGCGGAAACTGTCGTGCCACATCGATTGCGGACCACCGTGGACATTGAGGATCAGGGGGTATTTCCTTGCCGGGTCGAACCCGTGGGGCTTGACGACGAATACCTGGATGTCCCGGCCATTCGCCCCCTTGACCCGGATCTGCTCGGCGGGACGGATGTCGACCTCTTGCTCCAAGGCCAGGTTGAATGTCGTCAGGCGGCGGGGCGGCCGGCCGTCGAAGCGGGCCGTCCAGAGCTCGACCGGCTCACCCACCGCCGAGCGGGTGTAGACGACGCCGCGGTTGCCGGCAAGGACCACGAAATCGCGGATACTCTCGTCCACGAGCACCCGGCTGAGCTTGCCCGACGCGACGTCTGCCTTGAAGAGCGGCGTCCGCCCCTTCTCCTGGACCAGGAAATAGACCGCCTGCGAGTCGGGAGCCCAGCGCACGGCCTCCACCCAATTGTCGATCGTCGCGGTCAGGACGCGGGAGGTCTTCTGCAACCGGTCATAAAGGGCGAGGCGGAAGCAATCGGCCTCGTAGCCGGGAGTCGCCTGGGTGCGGTAGGCGATCCAGCGGCCGTCGGGCGAATAGAGGGGATCGCCGTCGAAGGCGGTGTTGGCGGCGGTGAGCGAACGGGGCTCTCCCTTGCCGTCGGCGGCGAGGAGCAGCAGGTCGCTGTTGGTCGAGATCTCGGGCCGGGCATCGGGATTGTGCACCACGCAGATTTCCCGGTGGTCGGGCGACGCGTCAAAGCCCCGGCCGTTGCCGTGGTTGAAGGTCGGGAAGTCGGCCTGGCCGGCGGTCAGCATCGTCACCTTTCCCGACTCCAGTTCGCAGCGGAACAGATGGCTGTAGCGGAATTCACGGTACGAATCCCAGTGCCGGTAAAGGAGTGAATCGGCCAGGTGGGCCTGGACCGGCCCGCTGGCCAGCCTTTCGGCCTGCTTTTTGTGGCAGTCGCCTTCGGCGCCGCACTCGGGATAGACCGCTGCGGTGAAGACCAGGCTCTTGCCGTCGGCCAGGGGCAGCGGCGAGGAGACGCCCGCGGCGAAATCGGTGATTTTCCTGGCCTCGCCGCCGTCGACCGGCAGGGCGTAAAGCTGGGGCGAGCCGTTGCGGTCGGCCACGAAGAAAAGCATCTTGCCGTCCGGCGACCAGCAGGCCGAGCGCTCGGAACCGGGCTGGGTGGTCAGCTGCCGCACCGCCCCGGTCGGCAGGTGCAGCTCGTAGAGATCGGTATTGCGCTCCGCCTTCCTGAGGTCGGTGGACGAAACCTCGAACGCCAGCCGGTCGCCGCTCGGGGAAAGGGCCAGGCCCGACACGCCCTTCAGCCTATAAAGGTCATCGATGGTAAAGGGCCTCTTTTCGGCGGCCGGCGCCGCCAGGCTGGCAACGGCCAGCAGGATGACCAGAGACATTTGTTTCATGGGCATGTACCTCCTCGTCTTCGTGATTCGTAAATCGTGATTCGTGATTCGCATGAGAAACAATGGCAAAATCGTGACTGTGCGACATTTTTCGTACCGGCATCCCGGCTGGATGAATCCAAAACCAAGTTCATTGCGGCCTGCCGCTTACCCGACCTCTTCTCTTCACGAATCACGAATCACGAAAAACGAATTACGAATCACGGAACAGCCGTTCAGCCAAGCAATATGCCCGCCAGGGTGGCGGTCATCAGGGTGGCCAGCGTGCCGCCCAGGACCGCCTTCAGCCCCAGCGCCGCGATATCCTTCTTGCGGTGCGGCGCCATGGGGGCGATGCCGCCGATCTGGATGGCGATCGAGGAGAAGTTGGCGAAGCCGCACATGGCGTAGGTGGCCATGGTGACGGCCTTGGGGCTCAGGGCGCCCTGCCGGATCAGGCCGACCAGGTCGATGTAGCCGACAAACTCGTTGAGCACCACCTTGGTGCCAAGCAGGCTGCCGAAATGGAAGGCGTCGGCCGCGGGCACGCCGATGCCGACGGCCAGGTAGCGCAGCACCACGCCGAAAACGAGCTGCAGCGACAGGGGCATGCCGAAATGGGCCCGCAGGTAGGCATTGACCCCCAGCAGGTCGCCCAGGCCGGTGAAGAGGTAGTTGATCAGGGCGATGCCGGCGATGAAGGCGATGAGCATGGCCCCGACGTTCAGCGCCAGCTGCATGCCGTCACCGGCGCCCGTGGCCGCCGCCTCGATGACGTTGTCGGCGTTCTTCTCCACCTTCAGGTTGACCTTGCCCCGGGTCGCCGGCGTGCCGGTTTCAGGGAAAAGGACCTTGGAGATGACCAGCCCGGCCGGCGCCGCCATGACGCTGGCCGCCAGCAGCTGCACGGCGAAGCGCAGCTGCGCCTCGGCCAGGGGGATCTTCTGCACCTCGGCCAGGGCCTGGCCGAGCATCTGGATGTAGGCGGCCATCACGCCGCCGGCGATGGTGGCCATGCCGCCGACCATGACGGTCAGGATCTCGGAATTGGTCATGTTGCCGATATAGGGCTTGACCAGCAGCGGCGCCTCGGTCTGGCCCACGAAGATGTTGGCGGTATTGGAGAGCGACTCGGCCCCCGAGGTGCCCAGGAGCTTGGCCATGAGCCAGGCCATGCCCTTGACCACCGCCTGCAGGATGCCGAGGTAATAGAGGACCGAGGTCAGGGTGGCCACGAAGACGATCGTCGGCAGCACCTGGAAGGCGAAGTAGACGCCCAGGCTGTCCGGCCCCGAGTTGGCCGCCAGGCGGCCGAAGACGAAGCGCGAGCCCTCGGTGGTGAAGCCGAGCAGGCTGACCACGGCGCCGCCCAGCCAGGAGATGACCGCCTTGGGCCAGCCCAGCGGCGCGAACCAGGAACGCAGGGCGTCGGCATAGAGGATGAAGACGGCGAAGACCAGCTGGATGAGGATGCCCTTGCCGACCAGGGGCCAGCTGACGCGCCGGCGGTTGTTGGAGAACAGCAGGGCGATGCCGATGATCAGGAACAAACCCAGAATGCCGCGCAGGAGCGAGATCAGGTTCATGATGCACCTATGGCTCGGTACGGATTTAAAAAATCATAGTAGCCATGCCTCAGGGAAATGTCAAGGAGTGCCAGGGCCGGATCTACGTGACGAGTGACAAGTAACGAGTGACGAGCAACCGCACTATTTCGAATTATTATCTGCTGCTCTTTTCTTCCTCGTCACTTGTCACTGGTAACTTGTCACTGATCACGTGTATTGCTTTTCGATCTTCTCGTAGTACTCGATGATCTGGTGCACGTACTCGCGCTTCTTGATGTAGCTGCCGGGAAAGAAGCTGCGCTTGAAGCCGTAGATGACGAAGTTCTTCAGTTCCTTGGGGGTGATGTGGAAGGCCTGGACCGCCTTCTGGATCTCTGTGCTCACCGTGGTCTGGGAGACGGTGCGGTTGTCGGTGCAGAAGGTGGCCGAAAGCTTGGCCTTGCGCATGTGGCGGAAGGAGTGGCGCGCCAGGTCGCGGATGGCCGGGATGGTCTGCAGGTTCGAGGTCAGGCAGACCTCGATGGTGATGCGCCGGTCGGCGATGAACTGCACCAGGTTGGCGATGTAGGCCTTCTTGTCCCTGATGTCGGGGCTCTTGATCATGTGGGGATCGAACAGGAAGACGGCATGGCCCAGGCGGTCGGCGTGCAGGTCGGTGATGGCCTGGAAGATGCTTTCCGGGCCGTAGGCCTCGCCGGCATGGACGGTCTTCTTGAGGAAGTGCTTGTGGGCCAGGGCGTAGGCCTGGGCATGGTCGCCGGCCGGGTAGCCGGCTTCGGCGCCGGCGAGGTCGAAGCCGACGATGGGCAGGCCCAGGCGGTCGCGCGCCTCCACCGCCGCGCGCACCAGCTCCTGGGAGGCCAGGGCGAAAACCCACTTGCGCTCGGAATGGGCGTGCACGTCGAGCAGGCTGTCGAAGTAGGAGGAGAAGCCCTTGCCGAACATGCGCATGGCGCAGGCGATGATGCCGTACTCGAAGGGCGGTTCGCCGCCGCGCTTCACTTCCGGCCGGGCGTTGAACTCGTCCTTGGCCCGGGCCAGGCCGCGGTCGAGCGCCGCCATGACGTCGATGCTGGTCATGCGGGCGTTCTGGTGCAGCTGGGGCGCGAAGCGCACCTCGATGTAGCGCACCCCCTCGTGCTGGTTGTCCACGGCCAGCTCGTAGCCCACGCGCGCCAGCGCCTCCGGCGTCTGCATGACGGCCGTGGTGTAGGCGAAGCCCTTCAGGTACTCGGGCAGGTCGGCATAAGCGTTCTTGAAGACCAGGCGGCGCAGCCCGGCCTCGTCCCAGGCCGGAAGCTCGACCCCCTGCTCCCGGGCCAGCTCGACCAGGGTCGAGAGGCGCAGCGAGCCGTCCAGGTGCAGGTGCAGGTCGGTCTTAGGGATCCTCTCGATGAATTCCCTGCTGATCTTCATGCTATTTCTCCTTTTCCAGCTCCAGGCTGCGCGCCACCTCGGGCTTGTAGCGGGCGATCTCGCCGGGCTCGAGGCCGTTCAGCTCGTGGGGAAACACCAGCCACTTGTCGGTCTCGTGCACGTAGAAGTCGGGCGTGCGATCGGTGCGGTTGTTGCCGGGCTTGAAAAAGACGGTGGCCACGCGGATGTCGTGCGGCGCGTTGCGCCGCGCGCGCTCGCGCAGCGACTGGATGATGGCCTGGATGCTCAGGCCCGTGTCGAACACGTCGTCGACGATCAGCAGGCGGTGATCGGCGCCGGCGTTGTCCACGATATAGCCCAGGCCGTGGATGCGGATCTGCTTGCCGCGCCGCTCGATGCCTTCATAGGAAGAGGTACGGATGGCGATGTGGTCGCTCGGCACGCCATTATGCTCCAGCAGCTCCTGCACGGCGATGCCCACCGGCGTGCCGCCGCGCCAGACGCCGACGATGAAGTCGGGCCGGAAGCCGCTCTCCAGTACGCGCCGCCCCAGGCGGAACGAATCCTCCAGCAATTCCTGGGCGCTGATGAATCTTTTTTCGGCCATGTTTCCGTCCTCTCCTTTCTCAGCGGTCCCGGCTCCCGCCGCCGCGCAGGCGCTGGCGGATCATGGTCACGACCATGGCGGTCGAGACCGGGTTGTGCCCCTCGGGGATGATGATGTCGGCGTACTTGCGGCTGGGCTCGACGAAGGCCTCGTGCATCGGGCGCACCGTCCCCAGGTACTGGCCGATCACCGAATCCATGCTGCGCCGGCGCTCCAGGATGTCGCGCTTCAGCCGGCGGATGAAGCGCAGGTCGGCGGCGGTGTCGACGAAGATCTTGACGTCCATCAGCTCGCGCAGCGCCTGCTCGCAGAAGATCAGGATGCCCTCGATGACGATCACCTTGGCCGGCTTCTTGACGATGCCCTTTTTCAGCCGTGCGTGGGTGGAAAAGTCGTAGACCGGCATCTCGATTCTCCGGCCGGCGATCAGCTCGCGCAGGTGGCGCACCATCAGGTCGGTCTCCAGGGCGTCGGGATGGTCGAAGTTGATGCGGGCGCGCTCGGCCAGGGGCAGATGGCTGGCGTCCCGGTAATAGGCGTCGTGCTGGATCATCACCATCTGCGGGTGATTGATGCTTTCCATGATGGCGTTGGCGATGGTGGTCTTGCCCGAGGCCGTGCCGCCGGCCACCCCGATGATCAAGGGCTTTCTCTTCATCGGCCCATGGTAGCACAGGCGTGACCGCGAGTCAAAACGGCCGTTGTGCCGCGCTTCGGGAGGCATATATTTTTTTTTGCCGAGGGGGGGGATTGATTTTTCAATTTTTTGGATTAAACTATGCTTCATGTCAAAGCAACAAATTAAAAGGAGGAGTATATTCATGAAAAGAGCACTTTTCTCAGTCCTGCTGTTCTGCCTCATCCTCCCCGGGCTGATCACGGCCCAGGGCGTGACGACGGCAGCGTTCAACGGGCTGGTCACGGACGTCGACAACAATCCCGTCGTCGGCGCCACCGTCACCGCCGTGCATACGCCCACCGGGACGGTCTACACGGCCGTCAGCCGCATGGACGGCCTGTTCAACATCCCGGCCGTCCGCGCCGGCGGCCCCTACACGGTCACCATCTCCATGGAGCCTTTCAAGACCCAGGAGATCAAGGGCATCACCCTGAGACTGGGCGAGGACCGCAACCTGAAGTTCCAGCTGGCGCTGGAAACGATCGCCGAGGAGGTCACCGTCATCGCCTCCAACCCGATCATTTCGGAAGGACGCACCGGTGCCGCCCAGAACGTCAGCACGGCCATCATCGAGAGCATGCCCTCGATCGGCCGCTCGTTCGACGACTTCGCCCGCCTGGCCCCGCAGGTGGACTCCCGCGGCGGCGGCGCCTTCTCGGCCGCCGGCAAGAGCAGCCGCTACAATGACATCAAGATCGACGGCGCCGTCAACAACGACCTGTTCGGCCTCGGCTCCAGCGGCACCCCCGGACTCTCGGCGCCGATCTCGCTGGACGCCGTCCAGGAGTTCCAGCTGGTCATCGCCCCCTACGACGTCCGCCAGGGCGGCTTCACCGGCAGCAGCCTGAACGCCATCACCCGCAGCGGCGCCAACACCTTCGCCGGCTCGGCCTATTACTTCGGCCGCAACGAGGGCTTCGTGGGCAAGGGCTTCGAGGACAAGAAATACGGCAAGTTCAGCGAGAAGCAGTACGGCTTCCGCCTCGGCGGCCCGGTCATCAAGGACAAGCTGTTCTTCTTCGTCAGCGGCGAGATCGGCGACAACAAGGTCCCGACCACCTACGTCATCGACGACAGCGGCTCCTCCAACGACTTCGGCGGATCAAGCATCACCAAGGCCGACGCCGACCGCTTCGTCAGCATCCTGAAGAACACCTACGGCTACGACCCGGGCGGCTACGGCGAGGGCTACAAGGAAGTGATCACCGACAACTCCAAGATCTTCGCCCGCCTGGACTACAACATCAGCGACAAGCACCGCCTGACCCTGCGCCACAACTACGTCACCGGCTCATCGGACCGCGTCCCCTCCAAGGCGTCCAACGTGGTCTTCCCCTTCGCCGACGTCTACTACGAGCTGAACAACAAGACCAATTCCACCGTCGCCCAGCTGAACAGCACCCTGGGCAGCAACCTGTTCAACGAGCTGACCCTGAACTACACCACCATCCGCGACTTCCGCGCCATCGGCGACACCCTCTTTCCGCAGGTGAACGTCACCGTCGCCGGCGGCTACAAGTTCACCGCCGGCACCGAGCAGTACTCGGGCGCCAACGGCCTGGACAACGACATCATCGAGATCACCGACAACCTGACCTGGTACAAGGGCAAGCACACCTTCACCATCGGCACCCACAACGAGTTCTTCAGCTTCGCCAACCTCTACATCCGCAACTACTACGGCTACTGGGAATTCGCCAGCCTGGACAACTTCGAGAAGGGCATCTCCTCGCGCTACTACCACGACTTCATTACCGCCAACCCCAAGGAGAAGTGGGTGCCCGAATTCAACGTCATGCAGCTGGGCGCCTACGCCGGCGACAACTGGGCCGTGCTGCCCAACCTGACCCTGACCCTGGGCCTGCGCCTCGACGTGCCGATCCTCAATGACATCCCGACCGCCAACCCGCTGGTCGAGCAGGTCTTCGGCATCCGCACCGACCAGGTCGCCTCGGGCAACCTGCTGTTCTCGCCCCGCGTCGGCTTCAACTGGGACGTCAACAAGGACAAGAGGACCCAGGTGCGCGGCGGCATCGGCATCTTCTCCGGCCGCACCCCCTACGTGTGGATCTCCAACCAGTACTCCAACACCGGCATGGAGTTCACCCGCCTCGACATCCGCAATCCGGGCTTCCTGTTCGTGCCCGACCCGCTGAACCAGCCTGAGGCCGGCGTCGGCGGCACCAGCGAGGTCGACGTCATCGACGACAAGTTCACCTATCCCCAGGTGCTGCGCACCAACCTGGCCGTCGACCGCGAGCTGCCCTGGGGCATCATCGGCACCCTGGAGTTCATCTATTCCAAGAACATCAACGAGGTCCTGGTCAAGAACCTGAACCTGCGCCAGACCGGCGTCAGCGGCCTCGGCGGCCGCGTCATGTTCGCCCGCGACGTCGACAAGAAATTCACCGACGTCATCCTGCTGACCAACACCAGCAAGGGCTACCAGTACAGCCTCTCCGCCCAGTTCCAGAAGAGCTTCAACAAGGACTCCTGGGCCAACCTCACCTATACCTACGGCCAGGCCAAGGACGTCAACTCCGCCACCTCTTCGCAGGCCTCCTCCAACTTCGGCTACAACCCCATCCGCTATGACGCCAACGACCCCGAGCTCGCCTGGTCCAACTACGACGTGCGCCACCGCATCGGCGCCGCCGTCTCCTACACCTTCCACTTCCTCAAGGAAGCCCCGACCAGCATCGGCCTCTTTTACGGCGGCCGTTCCGGGCGCCCCTACTCCACCACCTACAACTACTACGACGCCAACGGCGACGCCGCCGCCGGCAACGACCTGGTCTACATTCCCACCTCGATCGACGAAGTGATCATGGTCGACGACAGGGGCAACGTACTGGCCGACCAGAACGCCGCCTGGAACAACCTGAACTCGTATATCGAGGAAGACCCGGGCCTGAGCAAGTACCGCGGCCAGATCGTGCCGCGCAACGCCAGCCGCGAACCCTGGAACCACGCCCTCGACGCCCGCATCGCCCAGGACATCCCCATCCCCGGCCTGAAGGACCACCGCCTGCAGGTCACCCTGGACATCGTCAACTTCCTCAACCTGCTGAACAAGGATTGGGGCAAGCTGTATTACGTCAGCAACCAGAACGACACCCCCTGGACACTCAAAGGCATCGACGCCGACACCGGCAGGCAGAAAGTCAATTACACCCCTCGCGCCCACCACTCGATCAGCAACCTCGCCTCGCGCTGGCAGATGCAGCTCGGACTGCGCTACTCGTTCAACTGAGTTCGACAGGAACCTAAGGAATAAAAAAACCCCGGCCCCGCGGCCGGGGTTTTTTTTCAATTAAAAAAACTGAATAGTTAAAGAGTTAGAAGGTTTATGGGTTGAAGGGTTAAGAAAGGAAATTCTGGCCTATGCATCTTGCGAACTCTTCAACCCTTGAACTCATCAACTCTTCAACAGGGATTTGCCATCCATTCAGATCAACCTCGGTATAACGATCTCCAGCAGTCTGATGAAATCATTCTTCACTCGCTCGGCCGTCTCGGTCACCTCACGATGGCTGAGCGGCGCCTGCGAGATGCCGGCGGCCAGGTTGGTGACGCAGGAGATCCCGGCCACGCGCAGCCCCATGTGGCGGGCGCAGATGGCCTCGGGCACGGTGGACATGCCCACGGCGTCGGCGCCCATCCCGGCCAGCATGCGCACCTCGGCCGGAGTCTCGTAGGACGGGCCGCTCAGGGCCAGGTAGACGCCCCGCCTGGGTATGCGGCCGATCACCGCCTGCGCGGCGGCGATGATCTCCTGGAATTCCGGGTCGTAGACGGCGCTCATGTCGGGGAAGCGCGGCCCCAGGCGCTCGTCGTTGCCGCCGCGCAGCGGGTTGACCCCCATCCAGTTGATGTGGTCGCGGATGACCATCAGGTCGCCGGGGCGCAGTTCGCCGCCGATGCCGCCGGCGGCATTGGTCAGCAGCAGGGAGGCGATCCCCAGCTTGCCCAGGACGCGCACCGGAAAGACCACGTCCTCGACGGCGTGCCCCTCATAATAGTGGCAGCGCCCCTGCAGGACCGCCGTGGCGACGCCGCCCATTGTCCCCAGGACCAGGCGGCCGGCGTGGCCGGCGACGCTCGCCTTCCTGAAATGGGGGATCTCGCCGAAGGGGATGGCGACGGCATCCTGGAGGTGGTTGGCGAACTCACCGAGGCCCGATCCCAGCACCACCCCGACGCGCGGCGCCAGCGGCGATCGCGAGCGGATGAACTCCACCGCTGCCATTATTTTGTCAAATGGTTCCATCGTGCCTCCTGAGTCCGGCCGAAACGTAGCATACGGGCCGGGGATTGTCAAAACTCCGTGACGCGTAACGCGTGACGCGTGACGAGAGAAGAGCTGGAATTAAATTCCAAACCTCAAACATGCACCGAATCCCTTGGGAGTATTTTGCCCCCAATGAAGGAAATGCCATGGCAAGGGAAGAATTATTTTGGAATATGGTGCTGGGTGCTTGATATTTAATTTCTTACATGTCACGCGTCACGCGTTACGCGTCACGATTATTTCGGCCGGTTCTTCTCCTGGATGATCTCGGCGGCGATGCTGATGGCGATCTCCTCCGGCGTGTGGCTGTGGATGGGCAGCCCCACCGGGGCATGCACCCTGCCCAGGGCCCGGCGGCTGGCCCCCTTTTTCTCCAGGTTGGCGAAAATGCGGGCGTTCTTGGCCGGGCTGCCCAGCAGTCCCAGGTAGCGCAGTTTCTTGCGCAGCAGCTGGCCCAGGACCTTCTCGTCGGACTGGTGGCCGTGGGTCATGATCACCACGTAGCTCATGTCCCCCTCCTCCACCAGGCGGCCGACGGAACGGAAGCTGCCCACGTGCTTCTCCTGGGCAAAGGCATTGCTTTCCATCGTCGCCAGGTCCTCGCGGTCGTCGAGGACGCGGACATGGAAATCAAGGCCGGCCATCACCCGCGACAGGGCCAGGCCGACATGGCCGCCGCCGATGATGGTCAGGGTCGGGCGCTGCCCCGTCTGCTCGCGGTAGATCCAGTCGCCCGCCGACCGGGCCAAGAAGGCATCGGCCCCCTTTTTCCCCGGCTGGAACGCCAGCCCCTGCGGGGAAAGCTGCAGCCGGCCGGGACGGTTGCGCTTCAGGGCGAAGAGGAGCGAATCGACGGCGCCGCTGTCGCCGGCGGCCAGGGGCAGCAGGACCACCTGCTGCCAGCCGGAGCAGATGCCACCCGAAAGGCGGGTGGCCGAGCGTTCGCCCGCGGCGGTTTTTGCGGCTGGGCCCTCATGATGCAGCAGCTTCAGCAGGCGCACGCGGCCGCTGTTGCGCGCGAGGAGCACGGCCGCCTTGTCCGCCAGGTCCTTTTCCCCGGCGCCGCCGCCGATGGTGCCGTGCCGCTCGCCGCGGATCGTCACGGCCATCTTGAAACCCGGCCTGCCGGGCGACGAACCGCCGCTGGCGACCACCAGCAGCAGCATCAGCGGCTCGCCGGCCTGGATGCCGTCATGGACGAATTCCCAGAATTGGACTTGGTTCATTCGCGTCTCCTGGCGCGCAGGGCGGCGTCGATCCGCTCCAGGTCGGCCGGCGTGTCCAGGTCGGCCAGGACGCCGGGATCGTCGACCTCGACGACGACGCTGTTGCCACGGCGGATGATGTTCCCCAGGTTGGAGTCCGGGGGTTCGGCGATGATGTCGGGTATGAGCGCGGCCGGCAGCAGGACCGGGTGGCCCCGGCGTCCCGCGCAGGCGGGAACGACGATGCCGGCGTCCTGTGCCGTCTCCAGCAGCCGGCGCAGGACGGCGGCTCGCACCAGCGGCATGTCGCCGGGGAGGAGGAAGAAGCGCCCGGCCCGCACCCGGCGCACGCCGGCCTGCACCGAAGAGAGCATGCCGGCGGCAAAATCCCGGTTCACGACCAGATCGACGCCCCGCATGCCGGCGACCAGCTCCTCGACCTGATCGGCCCCATGGCCGGCCACGACGATCACGCGCGAACAGACGGCGGCCAGGGACTCCAGTCCCCACAGCAGCAGGGGCATGCCGCCGACCGGCGCCGTCATCTTGAAGAAGCCGGCGCGGCAGGAGCAGCCGCCGGCCAGCAGCACGCCGTCCACCTCAGGCGCCATCGCTCCCCCGGTTGTTTCCCAGCCAGGCGCCGCGGCCCGCTTCCGCCTCGACCCGGCCGCCGGCGAATACCGCTTCGCCGCGGCTGAATACCCAGGCCGGCGCGCCGACGAGTTCAAGCCCCTCGTAAATGGTGTGATCGCAGCGCTGCCACTGCCGGGCGGCGGCCACGGTCCATTTCCGGTCGCGGTCCCATACCACCAGGTCGGCGTCGCTGCCGGGGCGGATCGTACCCTTGCGCGGATAGAGGCCGAACAGCTTCGCCGGCCGCGTCGCGACCAGGTCGACGAAGCGCTCCAGGCTGATTCTCCCGGTCCGCACGCCGAAGGTATGGAGCAGCGGCAAGCGGTATTCGATGCCGCCGGCGCCGCCGGGGACCTTCGTAAAATCGTCGGCGGCGTGGCGCCGCTTGTCGGCAAGGTGGAACGGGCAATGGTCGCTGCCGATCGTTTGCACCCACCCGGTGGCCATCGCCTGCCACAGGGCCTCGCGATGCTCTTGGCCCCTCAGGGGCGGGCTCATGACCGCGGCTGCCGCCGCGTCGCCTTCCGCCGCGTACAGGCTTTCATCCAAAACCAGGTATTGCGGACAGGTCTCGGCGATCGCCGCCTGCCCGGCTTGGCGGGCGGCGGCGACGGCCTCGATCCCCTGGCGCGTCGACACGTGCACGATGTAGAGCGGAACGCCGGCCAGCCGCGCCAGCAGCAGGGACCGGCGGACCGCGTCGCCCTCCACCTCGGGCGGCCGCGCGAGCGCATGATGGGCGACCGAGGTCTTTCCCGCGGCCAGCAGCGTTTTCTGCAGATAGGCCACCATGTCGCCCGCTTCGGCATGGACCAGGGTCAGGAACTTCAGCTTGCGGGCGGCGTCGAGGACGGCCAGGAACTCCCTGTCCTCCAGCCCGATGGTCTCCTTGTAAGCCAGGTAGGTCTTGACCGAGCCGATCCCCTCGCGGCGGCAGCAGGCCTCCAGCTCGGGGAGCGTGCGGTCGCTCCAGGCGGTCACGCTCATGTGCAGGCCGAAGTCGCACAGCGACTTGCGCGCGGCCTCCTTGCGGGCAGCCAGGGCGGCGAGAAGGGATCCGTTGCGCTGCGGGGTGACGAAATCGATGATCGTGGTCGTGCCGCCGGCCAGGGCGGCGCGGGTGCCTGAGGCGAAATCGTCGCTGGAGGCGCCGTTGGCCGTCTCCAGTTCGAAGTGGACGTGGGGATCCACGGCGCCGGGAAAGACCTCGCGGCCCGCGGCGTCGATGACGCGGTCGACATCGGCCGGAGCGGCAATGCCCTCCCCCACCGCGGCGATGGTCCCGCCCTCGACCAGGATATCGCCCCGGAAAGAGCGGCCGTCGGAGACGATCGTACCGTTGCGGACCAGGGTCCTCATCTCAGGACAAGGCCCGCAGCAGGCCCGTGCGCTCGTTGAATTCGGCGATCATCTCGTCCCAGCGCCCGACCTGGCTGAAGATGCGCGTCCAGACCTCCCGGTCGTGCCAGAGCTGGTTGAGGTCGGCGATCTCCTTGGCCTGCTGCTCCACCCAGGTGAAGTACTTCAGGTTGTGGATGGCCTTGCGGTCGCTGTAGGTCAACTCCTTGAAGAAATCCTCTCCCTGGCCCCAGAGACAGCGCTCCAGGTCGCAGCTCGCCTGCACCCCGGAATACCCGCCGCGCTCGTCATGGAGCTCCTTGAGCCGCGAGGCATAGAGGTCGGAAGAATCGGTGGCCAGGGTGACCAGCACGTCGTCGCCGGTCATCTCGAAATGCTTGGCCGTCTTGATGGCGGCCAGGACGTTGGCGATCGAGGAGATGCCCAGCAGCGGCAGGCCGTCGACCTGCTCCTCCGCCAGGCCCAGTTCCAAGAGGCGCCGGCGCCCGGCCGGCTCGTTGAACAGGCGCAAGAGGCGCATGCAGTCCTCGTCGTCGATGGCGGCCACGGCGTCGGTGTTGCGCACGTTGTGGATCCAGGGCACGTGCTTGTCGCCGATGCCCTCGATGCGGTGGCCGCCGAAGCCGTTGCGCAGCAGCGTCGGGCACTGCTGCGCCTCGGAAGCCACCACCTTGAGCGCCGGGTGGCTCAGGCGCAGGGCGTCCCCGGCGGCGATGGTGCCGGCCGAGCCGGTGGCCGAAACAAAGGCGGCCAGGGCCGCGCCGGGGCCGGCGATCCTCGCGAAAACCTCCTCGACGGCGGCGGCGGTATTGTAATGGTGCCAGACGGCGTTGCCGAATTCGTCGAACTGGTTGAAGATGACGCAATCGGGGCGCGTCTGGCGGATCTCCCAGCACTTGTCGTAGATCTCCTTGACGTTGGACTCGCAGCCCGGGGTGGCGATGACCTCGGCGCCGATCTCCCGCAGCCAGTCGAAGCGCTCGCGGCTCATCAGCTCGGGCAGGATGGCGACGGCGGTGCAGCCCATGAGGTACGAGTCAAAGGCGCCTCCGCGGCAGTAGTTGCCGGTCGAGGGCCAGACCGCCTTGTGGATGGTGGGGTCGAACCGGCCGCTGACCAATACCGGCGCCAGGCAGCCGTAGGCGGCGCCGACCTTGTGCGCCCCGGTAGGGAACCACTTGCCGACCAGCAGCACGATGCGCGCCCTGACCCCGGTCAGCAACGGCGGCAGTTCCAGGAAGTTGACCCCGCCGAACAGGCCGCCCTTTTCCCTGGGCTCGTTCTTCCAGGTGATGCGGAAAAGGTTGAGCGGGTGCAGGTCCCAAAGGCCGATGCCGCGCAGCTTGTCCTTGATCCGGGCCGGGATCTTCTCCGGATCGCGCTGCTCTGCGAAGGTGGGGAGGATGATATTCTTCTCGCGGAAACGGGCGACGGTCTTCTCCAGCACGTCCGGATCGACGACACGGTCGATGATGGGGATCATAAGAGCTCCTTGTCAGTGATTACCCGATATTTTCACGCTTTCGCGCTTGGCTGTCAAGGGAACCCATCTCAGTGACAAGTAACAAGTGACCAGTGACAAGGAAAAAAGGAAGACAGGGAAGAATTTCATCAGATTGTCCCTCCCCGTCACTCGTTACTTGTCACTCGTCACTTATTTCCATGTGGTATAATTGGTCATGCCTAAAATCACGCTGACTCTTCCCGACAACAACAAAATTGCCGCGCTTCCCGGGCAGAGCCTGTTCGAGCTGAGCCGCGGCGCCAGCGGCCTGGTGCTGGCCGCGCGGCTGGACGGCGACCTGGTGCCGCTGGACGTCGTCCCGGAGCGGGATGCCCGCCTGGAATGGGTGACCTACGGCGAGAAGGCCGGCGTGGAGGCCTACCAGCGCAGCGCCTCCTTCATCCTGAACATGGCCGTCTCCGAACTGTTCCGCAACACGCGCCTGGTCATCGGCCACTCGATCTCCTTCGGCTTCTACTACGACTTCGCCTGCGGCATCCCCGTCACCCAGGAGCTGCTCAACGAGATCAGCGCCCGCATGCATGAGATCAGCACCCGCGACCTGCCGTTCCGCCGCCGCCTGCTGCCGCGCGCGGAGGCCGTCGATTTTTTCGCCGGCCGCGCCATGAGCGACAGCCGGCGCCTGGCCGAGCACTTCCCGGGCGAAACGCTCCAGGTCTACGAGTGCGGCAGCTTCGCCAACCTGGAGATCTACCCGCTGGCCTTTTCCACCGGCGCCGTTTCGCGTTTCGAGCTGAAGTCCTACAGCCCGGGCTTCGTCATGCTCTTCCCCGAGCCCGACGACTTCACGGTCAACAGCCACATCGGCAAGACGCGCAAGCTGTTCCAGATCTACCAGGAGAGCAAGGAATGGGGGAACATCCTCGGCGTCAGCGACGTCGGGCGCCTGGACCAGATCATCGCCCGCGACAACATCTCGGAGATCATCAAGGTGGCCGAGGCGCTGCACGAGAAAAAGATCGCGCGCATCGCCGACGGCATCAGCGAGCGGCGCGACGACCTGCGCCTGGCGCTGGTCACCGGCCCGTCGGCCGCCGGCAAGACCACCTTCTGCAAGCGCCTGTCGGCCCAGCTGCAGGTCAACGGCATCCGGCCGCTGGCCCTTTCCATGGACAACTACTTCGTCGACCGCGAGTCCTGCCCGCTCGACGAGAGCGGCGAGTACGACTTCGAGGCCGTGGAAGCCCTCGACCTCGACCTCTTCAACCGCCACCTCTCCGACCTGCTGGAGGGACGGGAAGTGCCCGTGCCCCGGTTCGATTTCGAGACGGGGCGCCGCGCCCCGGAGCACCGCCTCACCTGGCTCGAGGACGACCAGGTGCTGCTGGTCGAGGGCATCCACGCCCTCAACCCGCGCATCAGCGTCGCGGTCGACGAGCATACCAAGTTCCGCATCTACATTTCGGCGCTGACGCAGCTGACCATCAACGACCACAGCCGCATCTCGACCACCGACACGCGCATGCTGCGGCGCATGGTCCGCGACAACCGCTACCGCAACTACAGCGCCGCAGAGACCCTGAAGCGCTTTCCCTCGGTCATCCGCGGCGAGCGGCGCAACACCTACCCTTTCCAGGAGAACGCCGACGTGATGTTCAACTCGGCGCTGGTCTACGAGCTGGCGGTGCTGCGCGACCTGGCCGTGCCGCTGCTGGAGGCCATCCCCCGCGACGACGAGGCGTATCCCGAGGCGCAGCGGCTGCGGACCTTCCTGCGGCTCTTCCGGCCGGTGGCCGCCGACGAGGTGCCCCCGACATCGATCCTGCGCGAGTTCATCGGCGGCTCCAGCTTCCGCTACTGAGCCAGCCGCTTCCAGAGCCGCTCGGCCCCGGCGCGGGTCAGCGCCAGCACCTCCGCCTCGTTGACGGTCAGAACGCGGCGGTTCTCCACGATCAGCCGGCCGCGGGCGATAACGCTGTCGACGTGGCAGGCGTTCATGCCGTAAAACAGGTGGCTGAGGAAATTCCCCTCGTTCAGCGGCGTGGGCGCGGGATAGTCCAGCACGACCAGGTTGTTCTCGCCGTCGCCGGCGAAGCCGTTCTCGGACAGGTAGTCATGGACGCGGCGCAGGCGCGAATAGATCTCGGCCAGGTCGGCCCGTTCGGGGTCGATACCGCTGAAGTAGGCCGCCTGGGCCGAGCGCAGCATGTCGGAGTGCATGCCGTCGGTGCCCAGCATCACGCGGCTGCTCAAGCCTTCGCCGCGGAACAGGCCGACGCGGTTGTTCAGGTTGCTTTCCATGTTTTCCGCCACCCAGGCCGGGGAGCCCTTGAGAATGGCCCGTTCCTCCCTGTCCAGGTGCAGGCCGTGGACCAGGATGGTGCGCGAAAAATCCAGGACGCCGGCCTCATGGAAGCGCTCGACCACGCGGCAGCCATAGTGGGCGAAGGTCGTTTCCTGGTCGATGGCATCCTCGGCGGCGTGCACGTGGAGGCCCGACATGTATTTGCGGGCCAGGGCGACGGCCCGGGCCAGCAGCTCGTCGCCGACGGTGAACGAGGCATGCAACCCCACCAGGCAGGGCTTGCCGGCGGCCAGGCGATTGCCGGTCTCGGCCAGCCCTTTCTCGCTGGCGGCGACGCCGTCGCGGTCCGACAGCTCCAGGCAGGGCAGCACGCCGACGCCCACCTCGGCGAAGGCGCCGGCGATGGCATCCAGCGAACCTTCGACGGCATTGGGAGAGGAATGGTGGTCGATGACATAGGTGACGCCGCAGCGGGCGCACTGCAGCGCCGTGGCCAGGGCCGACAGCAGGACCAGCTCGGGGTCGAGGGCGCGGTCCAGCTTCCACCAGACGTATTCCAGCTTCTGGGCGAAATCGGCGGGGGGTTTCACCGGCGGCGGCATGCCCCGGGAAAGGGCCGCATAGGCATGGTGGTGGCCGCAGGCGAAGGCCCGCGTGACCAGCTTGCCGCGGCAGTCCAGCACCCTGGCGCCCGGACCGGGATCAGCGGGGACCTCGCTGACGAATTCCAGCCCTCCGTCATCGCCCGCCTCCAGGCGCAGGTGGCCGCGGGTGAATTTCAGCGTCCGCCAGTCGACGTAGGTCGCATCACGCAGGTAAAGGCTCATGTAGGTTTCTCCCGCCTCGCGAGCGGCAGCCGGAAACGGCGCCGGCCGTCGAAAAGGCACAGGGCGTTGGCCACGGCGGCGGCGGTCGGCACCAACCCGATCTCGCCCACTCCCTTGGCGCCGTAGGGGCCATGCTCGTCGGCCACTTCCACGGCGATCACCTCGATCCCGGGCACGTCGCCGGCCCGGAGCAGGCCCAGGTCGGCCAGGCGGCCGCTGGGCAGGCCGTTCTTCAAGGGCAGGTCCTCGCTCAGGGCTTGGCCCAGCCCCATGACCACCGCCCCCTCGATCTGTCCCTCGAACAGGGTGGGGTTGACGACCCGGCCGGCATCGTGGGCGGCGACGACCCGGGAAACCCTGCCCATGCCGTCGACCACCACCAGCTGGGCGGCGTAACCGTAGGAATAATGGCTGACGGTTCGCCCGTCCGCCTGCGGCGGCGTCGTCCAGTCGCAGCGCCAGCGCCCGGGGTAGACGCGGCCGGCCAGCGCGGCGAGCGGCATCCCGCCCAGGTCGCGCTTCAGCGCCGTGCAGGCGTCGATGAGGGCGTTGCCCACCAGCGATGTGGCGCGGGAAGCCGTGGTCATGCCGCTGCGCGCTTCCACGGCGGTATCGACGCGCACATCCATGATCGCCGGGTCGAGGCCGGTTTCCTGGCTGACCACCTGGCGGGCCACGGTGTGCACCCCTTGCCCCATCTCGGTCCAGCCGTGATGAATGACCAGCCGCGGCCCGGATGCGACTTCGATCTTCACCTCGGAGTCGTCGGGAATCCCGTTGCCGATGCCGGTGTTCTTGATGCCGCAGGCCAGGCCGGCGTTTTTCTCGGCCTGGTACCTTTCCTTGAGGGCCAGCAGGCAGGCGCGCACCCCGACCCCCTTGCCCAGCACCTGGCCGCCGGCCGTCATGCGCCCGGCATGCAGGGCGTTGTCGTAGCGGAACTGCCAGCGGTCGAAGCCCCCCCTTTCGCAGAGCATGTCGATGCAGCTCTCCATGGCGAAGGTGACCTGGTTGACGCCGAAGCCGCGCATGGCGCCGCAGGGAACATTGTGGGTATAGACCGCCCTGGCCTCGATGTCGGCGGCCGGGACGTGGTAGGCGCCGCTGGCGTGCCCGGCGGCGCGTTCAAGCACCTTGGCCCCCACCGAGGCGTAGGCGCCGGTGTCGCCGATGATCCGCGCCCGCAGAGCCGTCAGATTTCCCCGGCGGTCGCAGCCCAGGGCATATTCCATGACGAAGGGATGGCGCTTGGGGTGCATGCGCAGCGATTCGGGCCGGCTCAGGCGCACGCGCACCGGACAACCCAGCAGCCGGGCGAAGAGGGCGGCATGGCCCTGGGTGGTGAGGTCCTCCTTGCCGCCGAAGCCGCCGCCGTTGGCCACCTGGATGACGCGCACTTTTTCCTGTTTCAGGCCGAGGAGCAAGGCGACCTGGCGCCGGTCCTCGTACACGCCCTGCCCCTGCGAATATAGGAGCACGCCGTCCGCTTCCGGCAGCGCGACCGAAGCCTCGGTCTCGAGAAAGGCGTGCTCGATCATCTGGGTGCGGAAAACCCCCGAGACGCTGAACGCCGACCCGGCCAGGATCGCCCCGACGTCGCCGCCGCGGCGGATGACGCATTTCTCGAGCAGGTTGCCCTGCTCATGAACGCGGATCGGGCTCCCCTCCGCCTGCAGGAAATCGGTCAGCGGCTCCAGGACACCGTAGTCCACCTCGATGGCGGCGGCGGCGGCCCGGGCCTGCGCCTCGCTCCCGGCAACCACCCCGGCCAGGACATCGGCGCCGCTGCGGGTCGTTTCCCCGGCGGCGACCATCAGCGGCCAGTCGTCAACGACCAGTCCCGTGCGGCGCTGGCCGGGGATATCGGCGGCGGTGAACACCCGCAGCACGCCGGGCATGGCCTGAGCCTTTTTCGCGTCGATGCGCCTGACGACGGCGCGGGCGTGATCGGAGAACCTCAGGGCGCCGAAGACCATGCCGGGGAAGCGCAGGTCGGCGACGAACGGGCGGCGCCCCACGGCCGTTTCCCAGGCCTCGTATTTCCGCTGGCGGCCGCCGATCCCCCGGTTGGGATCGGGGGCGGGCGCTTCCTCTCCCGCCAGCAGGCGGGCGGCATGCTCGACGGCCTCGACGATCTTGACGTAGCCGGTGCAGCGGCAGAGGTTCGGCTTCAGTGCGGCCACGATCTGCTGGCGGCTGGGACGGGGGTTTTCCTGCAGCAGGATCTTGGTGCGCATCAGGAAGCCGGGGGTGCAGAAGCCGCATTGCACCGCTCCCTTGCCGACGAAGGCGTCTCCGAGAAGCTTGCGCAGTGGTTCGGGCAGGCCCTCCAGGGTGACGACCCGGCCGCCGGCGACTTTCTTCATGGGCGTGACGCAGGAAAGGGCCGGCCTGCCGTTCAGCTCCACCAGGCAGGCTCCGCAGGCCCCCTGGCCCGAGCAGCCGTCCTTGACCGAAATGATCCCCATGTCCTGGCGCAGGAAATCGAGCAGCGAGCGGTTTTTGTCGCCCGGGTAGCGGACCGCTGAACCGTTGAGCTCGAACAGGATCATTGGGGCATTATATCACAAGAAAGAAAGTGAAATGGGTACAAACGCGGCAACACGCTGGAACACCAGAGGTTCCATGTTCCAAGTTCCAGGTTCCATGTTCAAAGATCTTTGTGACGAGTGACGCGTAACACGTCACGAGGCAGAACGGAACTTGGCGTAAGGTTCAGGACGTAAGGCGCAGGGCAAGACAAAGGCAAAAGTTTAAAGTTCAAAGTAAAAAGTTTAAAGTAAGAAAAAGCACTTCATGGAGAAAAAGCGCTCAAAGGGGCTTTCGTTTTGGAAATTGGAATTTGGAGTTTGGAATTTATTTGGGATTTGGTTGGAATAAATTTAACTTGAGTTGA
>DIXU01000016.1 GCA_002436105.1 Candidatus Aminicenantes bacterium UBA6072
TACACAACATTTGACAATATCTCACACTGACACTGTCACTGACACCCTTACTGGCAGTTCATTCAGTTTCCTATTGAGCAGGAATTGCGTATAATCGGATTTCGATTCAAGAATGCCTTTCTGGAGGTGCTTCGATGAGCTTCAGTCCCTCTCTTGCCAGCCCGGTCACGAACACGCGGCTGCGCACCCCGAACTGCGTCACCGATGTTTCCGGCATGTGCGCCGCCTGCACCGCCGACTGCCTTGGCCCCTGCGAGATCGGCCTTTCGGCGCTGCGCGGCCCCGAGGCCATCCTGCCCTTCGCCGCCGACCGCAACCAGTTCGCCTCGGAAAAGCGCTATCCCGTCGATTTCTCCCATTTCAATATCAACGGCCGGGTTTTCGGCGCCGTCGGGCTGCCGGAAGACCCGGTCCAGGCCTGCTTCGCCAATGCCGACATCGCCTCGACGTTCGGCGCGGAGCGCGCCGTTCCCATGCGCGCGCCATTCATCCTGCCGGCCATGGCCAAGCTGGCCTGGAGAGAGTACTTCGCCGGAGCCGCGCTGTACGGCGTTGCCGTCGTCATCGGCGAGGACGTCATCGCCAAGGACCCGGGGCTGGTCGTCAAGGGCCGGCGGGTCGCCGAATCGCCGCTGCTGGCCGAGATGGTCTCCGCCTTCCGCCGCTTTCAGCGCGGCGGGGGGGACATCGTGCTGCAGGCGAATTTCGACGACGAGTACCACGGCGTGCCGGAGTTCGCCATCGCCAGGCTGGGAGTCAAGTCGGTGGAGCTGAAATTCGGCCAGGCGGCCAAGGGGATCCAGGGCATGGGCCAGGTGGCGAAGATCGAGGATGCGCGGCGCTTCAAGGCGCTCGGCTACATCGTCCGGCCCGACCCCGATGACCCCGCCGTCGCCGCGGCCCACGCCGCCGGCATCGGGCCGCAGTTCGAGAAGATCGGCAAGCTGCCGATGTGGCGCCCGGAGGAGCTCGTGCGCCGGGTCGCCGGGCTGCGGCAGCTGGGCGCCGAGCGGGTTTGCTTCAAGACCGGACCGTTCGCTCCCCGCGACATCCGCCTGATCCTGGAGATCGCCTCGGAGGCCCGGATCGACCTCGTGACCCTGGACGGCGCCGGGGGCGGGACCGGGCACAGCCCGGCCAAGATGATGAACGAGTGGGGCATGCCGACGGTGACGCTGGAGGCGGTCGCGTATCGCATCCTGGATGAATTCGCCCGGGCAGGCAAGCCGCTGCCGCCGTTGGCCATGGCCGGCGGCTTCGCCAGCGAGGACCAGGTCTTCAAGGGACTGGCGCTGGGGGCGCCCCATGTCCGCCTGATCGCCATCGGCCGGGCGGCCATGGCCGCCGCTTCGGTGGGAAGGCAGGTGGGCGAGGCGATCCGCAGCGGCAAGCCGCCGAAGGAAACCGCCCGCTTCGGCGCCACCGTCGAGGAGGTTTTCGCCGGCTACCGCCTGCTGAAGGCGGAGTACGGCGACGAAACCGCATCCATCCCGACCGGGGCGATCGGCCTCTATTCCTACCTGGACCGGGTCGCGGTCGGCCTCCAGCAGCTCATGGCCCTGAACCGGAAATTCGCCCTGCGCCACATCGGCCGCGAGGATATCGTCCCCCTCACCGAGATCGCCGCCAAAACGACCGGCCTGCCGACCTACGAGCAGTTGCTGGACTGAACGCTTGATCTGTCGGGTTTGAATTGCGCAAATGGCCGGAGTTTCCCGGCGGTCACTCCAGGTGGCGGCCGGTGGTGGTCGTGATCAGCTTGCCGTGCTTGACCCCCTTGGCGCTCAGCAGCTGGCCGGCGAGCTCCTGGATCTCGCTGGCGGATCCCTTCAGGATGACGACCTCCAGGCAGTTGTGCTCGTCCATGTGGATGTGGGTGCTGGAGAGGATGACTCCCAGGTGGTGGTGCTGGATGTCGGTCAGCTTCTTGGACAGGTCGCGCACCTCGTGGCTGTAGACCAGGCTGAGAACGCCCATGGCCGGCCCCCTGTCGGCCTGCCACTCGTCGGCGACCAGCCGCTCGCGGATCAGGTCGCGGATGGCCTCCGAGCGGTTCCGGTACCCCAGCCGGGAGATGAACCGGTCGAATTTCCCCAGCAGATCCTCGTCCAGCGAAACCCCGAAACGGACCAGTTTGCCCATGGATGCCTTCCTATTTGGATAATTTCTGATGGTCATTATATTGCTTTTTGAGTGCAAAGGGAATTCGGGTTCAAAAGACTTCAGACATCAGACGTTAGATGTCAGACGTCAGACGTTAGACGCTAGATGTTAGCAAGATAATCAATAAGGATGAATGGAAATCGGCGCAGGGCAGGACATAGGCAAAAATCAAGAAACAGTTCGACGTTCGAGGCTGCGCTTCGCGTCCCCTTGGGGGATTCGCCGTAAAAAAATGATATTCCAAAGCAAAAGTTTAAAGTAAGAAAAGACAATTCATGGAGAAAAGGAGCTGAAAGGGCCTTCGTTTTGGAAATTGGAAATTGGAGTTTGGAATTTGTTTGGGATTTGGTGCTTGGGATTTGGAATTTGAGTCTTCCGATTATCTTTTCTCTTCCCGTCAACCTTCTACCGTAAACCGTAAACCGATTTCTTTCAATTCTTGCTGACACTGACCCTGTCACTGGCACTGGCAAGATTGACTTCGCGGTCGCGCTTCCTTACAATCGCATACGGAATCGAGGATTCATGACCCCCCATGCCGCCGTGATCAGCAAGCAAGGCTCCATGCCGGGACGTGGACGACGCCTCCTGGCCTGGCTCGTCCTCCTGGTCTGCCCGCTGGCGCTCAGGCCGCAGGAACTGGTCATCCCTGCCGAGCGCGTCACCGCCGACGCCGGGCTGTTCAACGACGTGATCTACAGCGTTTTCCAGGACCGCAGCGGATTCATCTGGCTCGGCGGCAGCCTCGGGGTCACGCGCCACGACGGCATTCATTTCCGGGTTTTCCGCCGGGCCAACACCCTGCCCCGGCCGCTGAGCAGCGATTACGTCCTGTCCATCGCCCAGGACCCGGGCGGCGACCTCTGGCTGGGCACGGTCGGCGGACTGAACCGCATGGAGATCGCCAGCGAAAGCTTCACCGCCTACCGCCACGATCCCCACGACCCGCGCTCGATCCCCGACGACTGCATCAACCATCTCTGCGCGTCCAAATCCCGCCCGGGCCTGCTCTGGGTGTCGACACGCAAGGGCCTGGGCCTCTTCGACACGAAGACGGGCGAGTGCCGGAGCTTCCGGGCCGATCCCTCGCGACCGGGATCGCTGGCCAGCGACCAGGTGAACATGGTGTACGAGGATTCGCTCCGGCGGGTCTGGGTGGCCACCTCCGGCGGCCTCCAGCGCTTCCTGCCCGCGAGCGGGAGCTTCGAGAGCTTCCGCCACGACCCCGCGAACGAGAATTCCCTCGCTGATGACCGCGTGTTCGAGATCTTCGAGTCGCCGCGGTTCCCCGGCATCCTCTGGCTGGGCAGCGCCGGCAACTCCCTCAGCCGCTTCGATACCGACCGCAACTCCTGGCAGCGCTACTCGCTCCCCGATGTGCATCTTGCCGATCCACGCGACAACTCGATCCTTTTTATCACCGATTATCCCGACGACCCCGGCGCGCTGCTGCTGGGAACACTGAACGGGCTCCACTGGTTCGATCACGCCCGGGGCGCCTGGCGGCGGATCGTGCTGCAGGACCAGTTCGGGGAGCGCGGCGACCCGCGCGACGAAGCGATCTACTCGGTGTTCCACGACCGCTCCGGGATGTGCTGGGTCAGCGTCGGCAACCGCGGCCTCTTCAAGTGCCTGCCGCAGCCCGATTTTTTCCGCCGCCACCTGAACCCAGGCATCGGCGTCGACCCCGTGGCCGCCAACCGTGTCTGGGGCATGAGCGAGGGCGACCCGGGACGGATCTGGCTGGCGACGGCGGCCGGAGCGTTCCGCTATGCCCCCGAGTCTGGCGTCTACGAACGCTTCCCCCTGGCGGCCGGCCGGCCGGACATGGCGGGATTCAACCGCGTGTACCGCATCCTCCAGACCCGCCGCGGCGAGGTCTGGGCGTCCACCGTCGGCGGCCTGGTCCGCTTCGACCCCCGCAGCCGGGAAAATGAAGTATTCGCCGCCAGGGCGGATGACCCCGCCACCCTGGGCTTCACCGCCGTGGCCATGATCCGCGATGACTCGCGGGGCGATGTCTGGATCGCCTCCGACTTCTGCCTGCTGCGCTGGGACTCCCGGGACCGGGCCTTCAAGCGCTACCTGCACGACGCGGACGATCCCGGCAGCCTCAGCGCCAGCCATGTCAATCCCGTCATGGAGGACCGTGAGGGGAACGTCTGGATCGGGACCGAGAACGGACTCAACCTGTACGACCGCGATCGCGATTGCTTCATCCGCTTTTATCTCGATTCTCCCGACCCGAGCAAGGAGACGCAGAATTACATCATGATCCTGCACCAGGACCTGCAGGGCCGCATCTGGATCGGGACCTCCAACGGCCTCAACCTGATGGAACGCTCCCGGGCCGGGGTCCGTTTCCAGCACTTCAGCGCCCCCGGCTCCACCCTGCGCAACTTCATCCTGGGCATCGCCGGGGACGACGGGGAGAACCTCTGGATCAGCAGCGCCGCCGGCCTCTCGCGCTTCGACATGAAGTCAGGGACCTTCACCGTTTACGACAGCCGCGACCGGGTGCCGGCCTTCGCCCTGACCTACGGGAGTTACCTGCGCCTGAAGAACGACGAAATCTTTTTCGGCGGCTTGCAGGGGCTGCTTTCCTTCAAGCCCTGGCTGGCGCGGAGCAACCGCACCGTGCCGCCCCTGGCCTTCACCGACATCCAGGTCTGGCGCCGGCCGGTGGCCATCGGCGGCGACTCGCCGCTGCCGCGCTCCATCGTCCTGGCTCCCGACCTGGTCCTTTCCCACCGGCAGAACAGCCTGGGCGTCTCATTCGCCGCCCTGAGCTACGTGAGGCCCGACAAGAACCAGTACGCCTTCCGCCTCGACGGCCGCGACGATTCCTGGCACGACCTCGGCTTCGAGCACAGCGTCAACCTGGATAACCTCAGGCCCGGCCGCTACCGGCTGCGGGTGCGGGGCTCGAACAACGAGGGGCAGTGGAACCAGGAGGGCATTTCGCTGGCCATCCGCATCCGGCCGCCGTGGTGGCGCACGTGGTGGTTCCGGGTGCTGTCCCTGCTGGCCGTCGCCGTTGTTCTCGTGCAACTGTACCGCGCGCGCGCGCGGCTGCTGGCGGCGCGCATCCGCACCGAGATGGCCATGGACAACTACTTCGACAGGTTCGGCATCTCGGCCCGCGAGCGCGAGATCGTCCACCTGCTGCTGCGCGGCAAGAGCAATCGCGAGATCGAGGATGCCCTGTTCATTTCCGTGAGCACGGTGAAGAGCCACGTCAACCGCATTTTCCAGAAACTGAAAGTCAAGAACCGCGCCCAGCTGATCGCCCTGTTCAAGAACCTGGAAGTCAAGTAGCCGCCGCTATTGACACGGGCGGGAAAACCCGCAACAATGACCCCCGGCGAGGAACTGCCCCCAGGCAACGGCCCCGCCGGAACCGCTGCAAGGAGTCGACATGATCACAAGGAGGAAGCGTCCCGTCATCGCGCTGGTCTTCATGCTGGCCGCAGCCGCGGCCTGCGCCGCCGACCTTTACGTCGCCCGCGACCGGGGCGACAACCAGAACGCCGGCACGAAGGCGGCCCCGTTCAAGAACATCGAGGCGGCGCTGAAAGCCGCCCGGGCCGGCGATCGCATCCTGGTGGCGCAGGGCAATTACTTCGGGCTGCGCGGCAAGGGCTACCTGGACGTGCCGCAGCCGGTCGAGCTGGTCGGCGGCTTCGCCCCCGATTTTTCCGCCCGCGACGTCGTGAAGTTCCCGACGACCATCGTCCCGGACCGCGGCTCGGGGGCCAGCGGGCGCCGGCCGCTGCTCAGCGTCCTGAACGTCCCCGCCGGCTCCGCTTTCGTCCTGGACGGGTTCATCCTCGACCGCGGCGGGCAGAACGCCTATTCCCCGAAGGAGGGCCTGGTCGCGGGGCTGGGAGGCCGGATCCTGCGCGACACGGAGCGGCCCGCCGAGGGCCCCAGCACCGTTCACGAGCCGCTGCTGTGCTTCACCAACAAGGTCAACGCCCGCATCGAGGGCGATGTCGTCATCCGCAACTGCGTTTTCCTGAACGGTCATTTCGCCATCCAGGGCGGTTTCAAGACCGGCCGGGTGCGCATCCTCAACAATGTTTTTGCCGGCAACAAGATGGCGGCCATCGAAGTGTTCGGCACCGGCGGCAAAAAAGGCCCCCGCGGGCCGCTGGAGAAGAGCGGCCACGTGGAGATCGCCAACAACACGATCGTGTTCACCTGGAGCCGGCTGAAGGATTTCGCCGACATGGGCTGCGGCATCCGCGTCATGACCATGGTCTCCTATGACATCCGCGACAACCTGATCGGCGGCAACGTGCTGGCCGGCATCGACCACACGCGCGGCAATCCCAACGACTGGGTGAAGATCGACGACAACGTCCTTTTCCTGAACAAGCAGGCCCCGCTGTTGTACGTCGAGCCGGGCCGCTCGGCCGCCGGCATGATGGAACGCGTGCGCATCGGGGACATGAACGCCGACCTGGGGCTGGCCAGCTGCCGGGGAAACAGCGACAAGGTCGATTTCAAGTTGCCCGTGAACAGGACCTATATGGAGAATTTTCTCAATGCCCGCTACAGCGAAACGGCCGACTTCGCCCCCGATTCTCCGGCCAACGTGCTGCGCGAGGTCATGGGTTTGCCCAAGCAGGGCAAACTCATTACCCGGGTCTCCATGTTCGCCAACCGCTATCCGCTCCAGGATGCGCTGAAACTGTTCGGGGCTCCCGGAAAGGCCGGCGCGAAAAAGCCGGAGTAGCCGGCGCCCGCCGGCGGTTCTTACCCCTGCCCCGCTCCGGCGCGGGGAATGAGGTTTTCATGGATTGGCTAGGTTGGATCGATGGTTTTGCCTTGCTGGCCGGCTCGGGGTTCCTGCTCCTGCTGGCGATCACTTCCTGGCGTGAGGGCGAATGGCGGGCCGTCCGGCTGTCGCTGCTCTTCATGGCGGCGAACGTTTTTTTATGGGTCACGCTTCTGCTGTCGCGGCATGCGGCCGCGGCATGGAGTGCCAACCTTGCGCTGCTCGTCCTGCTGGCCGTCTTCATCGGCCTGTCGCTCCTGAAGTATTTCCCGTCCCAACCGCTTCCTCCCGCCCCTGAAACCGTTGAGCGCTTCGACGAGCGCGATCACATGTTTTCCCGCGACCAGTTGAAATTCCATCCCGGACTGGCCGGTCCCTATTATGAGCAGCATCCACAATTTCGCCCCCTGGACGAAAAGATCCATCTGCGGCCGGAGTTGGCTGCGCCGGGCCTGGTGTACCATGACCCGGTCTATTCTCCGGTTTTCGCCGCGGCCTTTTCCTTGCTGGACAGGACGCGGGATGCAGCGGGCGGCGACGTGAATCCCGAACGCTCCGCCGCCACGGCAGCGGAGATCGCTGCCGCGGTCTTGCGGCTGGCGCGCTTCTACGGAGCCGTCGATGCCGGGATCGCCCCGTTGCGGCCGCATCATTTCTACAGCCACAGCGGCCGCCGCGCCGAGGGCTGGGGAGAGCCGATCGCGGCGGGGCGGGGATCGGCCATCGTCGTGGTCGTGCGCATGGACTGGAAGATGATCGCCCGGGCTCCTTCCCTGGCCGCCGTCCTGGAATCGTCGCGGCAGTATGTCGAGGCCGCCAAGATCGCCATGCTCGTCGCCGGGTATATCCGCGGACTGGGACACCCGGCCCGGGCCCATACCGACGGCAACTACCAGGTCCTCTGCGTGCCGCTGGCCATCGATGCCGGCCTGGGGGAACTGGGGCGCCTGGGATTGCTGATCCATCCCGTCCACGGCCCCTGCGTGCGCCTGGCGGCGGTCACCACGGAACTCGAGCTTCCGCCCACCCGTGCCGGGGACTTTCATGCCGCGTCCTTTTGCCGCATCTGCAGGAAATGCGCGGAGAACTGCCCGACGCGGGCGATCGCTTCCGGAGCCGAGCCGACCACGCGCGGTTTCCGGCATTGGTCGATCGAGGGGGAAAAATGCTTCGGCTTCTGGAAACAGATCGGCAGCGATTGCGCCGTGTGCATCCGCTCCTGTCCCTACACCAAGCCCGACACGCTGCTGCACCGGCTGGTGCGCTTCTATATTTCGCGGAACCCCCTCAACCAGCGCCTGGCCCTGTTCCTTGACGACCTGTTCTACGGGCGCAGGAAAAAGATATCGCCGGTCAATCCGGGCGAGATCCTTCAAGCGTAACCGCGCGACAGGCAGGGAGACCGCTCAGGAGACCTGGTCCAGGACCGCCTCCTCGCGGTAGTCGACGGTGACGTGCTGGTGCTTTCTTTTCGGCCGCAGCAGGGAGAGGACGGTCAGGTAGGTGCGGTTGATCTTCAGCCACCGGCGGTTCAATTTGCGGGCGTAGTGGGCGATGGCCAGATCCACCCACTTGAAGTTGATCAGCCTGCGCAGGGACGTGGCCAGGGAATAGAATTTCCTGTGGCTGTAGATCTGGGCCCGCTGCAGGTCGAGCGGCTCCAGCCGCGTCGGCTCGAAAACCACGTGGTGGGCGTCGTACAGGTTCCAGTCGCGGAAGCGGATGCGGTCCTGGGCGCATACCTTGTTGTAGAACTCGGAACCGGGCAGTGGGGTCAGGATCATGAACTGGCTGGAGGTCAGCCTCGCCTTCTTGGCGAAGCGCACCGTGCGCCGCACCGTCCGCCAGTCGTCCTCGTCGAAACCGTAGACGAACATGCCGTGGATGCGGATGCGCCAACGGCGCAGGACCTTCACGGCGCGGGCGATCTCGGCCACGGTCTGCCCCTTTTTCATGGCCTTGAGGCTCTGCGGGTTGACCGATTCAAAGCCGATGAACACGATCTGGCAGCCCGCCTTTTTCATCAGCCGGACCATTTCCGCGTCACGGGTCACGTCGGCGCGCACCTGGGCCGACCACTGGAACCTGAATCCGGCCGCGATCATGGCCCGCAGCAGCTGCTTGCTGCGCCCGGCGTCGGCCGTGAAATTGTCATCGTAAAAAAAGATGAAGTGACGCCGGGGGTCGTAGCGCTTGAGTTCGTTGATGACGCTCGTGGTGGAGCGGAAGCGGTACTTGCGGCCGAACATCCCGGTCACCGAGCAGAACGAGCAGGCGAAGGGGCAGCCGCGGGAGGTCTGCACGGGAATGACGGTCTTGCCCGCGCTCATGCGGCTGAAGGCCCTGGAAAGGCCAAGGTCGGGAAGGGGGATGGCATCGAGGTCTTCCACGTGCGCCTGCATGGGATTGTGGCGCACGGCGCCGTCCTGCCAGTACGAGAGGTTGGGCACGCATTCCAGGCCCCCGCCCGTCTCCCAGGCCTCGGCGAATGCCGCCAGGGCTTTCTCTCCCTCGCCGCGGATGACGAAATCGGCGTGCGCCATGGCCTCGTCGGTCAGGAAGGTCACGTGCGGGCCGCCCAGGATGACCTTCGCTCCCATTGAGCGCAGGCGGTCGGCGATGGCGTAGGCCCGCGGCGCGGTCGACGTGATGGTGGAGATGCCGACCAGGTCGGCCCGGCTCACGGCGTCGAAATCGATGCGCTCCATTTCCTCGATGACGACCTCGGCGTCCCAGCCGCGCTCGCGCATCAGGGCGCCCAGGATGAAGCTGCCCAGGCGCGGTGAATAAAACTGCGAGAAAATGTGCAGGTTGGGCGGGCGCGGTTCAATCAGTACGATCCTTGCCATTTTTATCTCCTCTTTGCCCGGAATTCATTTTTTTATGCATTTCTGAACGCAGGGCGGCGACTTCCTTTTTTTTTCTTTTCAAAAGGTCCTCCCAGCGGCCGATCCCGGCTTTGAGCAGGCCCATCTTTCGGGACAGGCGGTCGATCTCCTGCAGCATGGTGTCCAGCCGGGCCGCCATTTCGGCGGCGGGGCCGGCATCCGGGTCCTGCCGCATGGAGAGGTAGCCGCGAAAAAGGTCCGAGATCATTTTGATGTCCGTCAGGGAGTAGCCGAAGAGCTGCAGGTCCCTGACCAGGTTGCACAAGTAGATGTAGGCGTCGCTGTAATAGCGAAAGCCGCCCTCGCTGCGCATGTTGGGCTCGATGATGCCCATGTCCTCCCAGTGCTTGATGGTGCGCGGGCTGACGCCGACCTTTTCGGCCAGGACGCCCACGGTCAGGAAGTTCCGCTTCTTTTCGCCGCTGTTTTCCCGGCTGGCGGCCTTGGGCAGGCCGATCTTGCGGATGATCTTCTGGATCTCCCGGGTGCCGTAGCCCAGCTCCTGCAGCCGCTTGATCTGCCCGCCTTCGGCCACGGCGGATTCGCTGTACAGGGGGGTCCGGTCGTCGCTGAAGCCGAAGGGGCCGAATATCTTGCAATCCTGCCATTCGTCGAGAGTCCTGCCATCGATGCCCAGGCGCCGGCACAGCTCCTGGCGTTCGAAAACCGCTTTCTTCATCCTCCCTCCCAGTAATCGTTCGGGTTGCAGTAAAGTATACGCATACGTATATGTACTATTTAATTCCGCTTGTCAATAGTTGCGTGACTTTTTTTTCAAAAGGCCCGGCCGGGAGCGGGTCAATGGTAAAGATATGAATTGAAAGCGGTTGACGGCAGACGGTGTACGGTTGGCGGTCAGAAAAAGCAATTTAGGAAGACTTAAATTCCAAATCTCAAGCACCAAATCCCAAACAAATACCAAGCTCCAAATTCCAATTTCCAAAACGAAGGCTCCTTGGAGTGGCATTTTCTTCGTTTTGGTCATTTGGTCAAAGTCCCCGCTAAGGGGATTGGAATTTGGAATTTGTTTGGGATTTGGAATTTGGTGCTTGGAATTTTAATTCTTCACATGTTACGCGTCACGAATTCTTGTAGAGTTCCAGTATTGCCGGCGCCACGTCGCTGATGCTCACGATCTTCTCGCGCAGGCGGGCGCCGTGCCGGCCCCAGGCGATGAGCGGCACCGGGTTGCGGCTGTGGCCGCGCGCAGCGAGGTCCTCCAGGTTGCCGTGGTCGCTGGTCAGGATGAACGTGTCTCTCTTTTTGTCGAGCAGGCCCAGCAGCGTGCCGACCAGCGCCTCGAGATCGCGTACCAGGATGACGCATTCCTCCGGCGGCCTGCGGTGGGCATAAAAGTCGGTCTGAAAATACTCATAAAGGACGAAGTCGAAGCGGCCGGAGGCGCCATGCAGGACGCGCGCCGCCTGCTGTGGCGTGAAGCGGGGCAAGGCAAGGCCGTGGGCGATGAGCAGGTCGTTGGAATAGTCCTGGTAGAGCGCCTGGCCCGAGCGGATGTCGTTTTCCCCGAACGGCCTTTGTCCGCTGGCCAGCAGCATGCAGGAGGTCACCGACACCATGCGCTTGAAGCGCTCCGGGAACGCCGGTGAGAACCAAAGGCTGCCGTCGGGCTCGATGCGGACGTGGCGGGCGGTGAACATCTCTTCATGAGCCGGGTAGGCGTTCAGGTAGCGTGCCTCCGCTCCGGCGGCGGCAAGCAGCGAGAGCAGGTTCTTCGCGCGGATGACGCGGCGCAGGATGCGGTCGGGATAGCCGTTGCGGTGACGCCCGCCGATCTCCGTTGCCCGCGCCCCGCAGAAGATGGCCGTCTGGCCGCTGGCGCTCTGCGGGGCCCCGGGAATGCCCAGGGTGGCGTCGATGGCCGCGACCGGCGTGCCGTCGGGCAGGCGCATGCCGCCCAGCCAGAAAGGCAAAAAGCGGCTTCCGGCCAGGAAAAACGGGTTCTGCGGCTGCGCCGGGCCCACGCCGCAGCCATCGACGAAAATAAAGATTACCCGCTCCATGGCAGGTCATTATACCCGTATAGAAGAAAAAAGAAAAAATAATGGCAGGGATATTGCTTTCGCGGCGCGAAAGGGTTATAATCCAATTCCCTGCGAAGTCCGTAGAGTCTAAAATGATTGACAAAACAGGTATAGAAATGCTATACTCATTTTTTTTTCATGCTGGCGTAGCTCAGCTGGTAGAGCAGCTGATTTGTAATCAGCCGGTCGGGGGTTCAAATCCCTTCGCCAGCTTGTGATAGGCGGATCGATGAGACGTGAGGGCAGGTTCCAGAGTGGTCAAATGGGACGGGCTGTAAACCCGTTGGCGCAAGCCTTCGAAGGTTCGAATCCTCCCCTGCCCAATTTCGGGACGCGGGAGTAGCTCAGTTGGCTAGAGCTAAAGCCTTCCAAGCTTTAGGCCGCGGGTTCGAATCCCGTCTCCCGCTCATGCTCGCCCTCGTAGCTCAGTTGGCAGAGCGCATCCTTGGTAAGGATGAGGTCATCAGTTCGACCCTGATCGAGGGCTTTGGTTTTGTTCCCGGCTGATAATGAAATATTTATTTTAGGAGGCAACGATGGGAAAAGAGAAATTTGATCGTAACAAGCCGCATTTGAATATCGGTACGATCGGGCACGTGGACCACGGCAAGACGACGCTGACGGCGGCGATCACCAAGGTGCTGAGCAAGGTGAACGACAAGGTGAAGTACCGTGATTTCTGGAGCATCGACAACGCGCCGGAGGAGAAGGAGCGTGGGATCACGATCCAGATCGCACACGTGGAGTACGAGACGAAGGAGC
>DIXU01000007.1:0-177 GCA_002436105.1 Candidatus Aminicenantes bacterium UBA6072
AGGATACGTTCTATGTGGGATATCTAAAGGGTGTTGGCCGGATCTACCAGCAGACGGCCATGGACACATACTCGTCGGTGGCGTTCGCCAAGCTCTATACAACCAAGGTGCCGGTAACAGCAGCGGACACCCTGAACGACCGCGTGCTACCATTCTTTGAAGAGCAGGACGTGGATG
>DIXU01000007.1:304-18154 GCA_002436105.1 Candidatus Aminicenantes bacterium UBA6072
TCAACAAAAGTGTTAACTAATGCAAATGTCCTCTTCCCACTCTCTCTTCCCTCGCTATTCCCTCTGCCTTTCCCTTTCTCTTCCCTTGATCACTCCCTGTTCAGGAAGGCCTGGATCTCCCGCTCCAGTTCCTCCGCCTCCTGCAGCGCCTTCTCCTCGGCCAGGCTCTCTTTCATCTCCTGCAGCCTCTTCAGCAGGGCTTCGGCCGCCCCCATGGCGCTGTCGGCGTCGCCGGTCATGTCCATGCCCGTCGCCCCGGCCGAGCGCTCGGCCTGGGCCAGCTGCTGCTTGACGGCGGAGAATTCATCGGCCAGCGCCTGCACCGACTTTACTTCCTCGCTCCCCTCCCCGGCCACGAACTTCTGGTAGGCGAAATAACCCACCGCGACGATCAATATCAGGACCAGAAACTGCTTCATTGGCTTCCTCCCGAGGGTTCGATTCTATTCCTTAGACTCCGTGAATTCAAGTTGGAATGGAGCTATAGTAACAAGTAACCAGTGACAAGTGACAAGGAAAGAGAACAGGAACGTTCGACACGTTGCTCTTCCTCGTCACTCGTTACTTGTCACTCGTCACTTTTTTCAATGACCTGCGAGATCACGTCCATGTCCTCCGGATCGGCCGCGGCGAAGCAGACGCGCTCCACGCCGGCGGGGATCAGGTCGTAATACGTTTTGAGTTCTTCCAGGGGGATGGGCTCGCTGGTCTTCCAGTCGCGCACCTGCAGCTTGACGGCCAGCTTCGCCCCCCAGAGCCGCAGGGCGGCCTCCAGCATGCGCCGGAAATAGAGGCGGCTTTCGCTCTCATCCAGCTTCATCTCGGTCCTCATCTGGCGGTGGTAGGCCATGAGATAGAAAAGGCCGACCCCGGACGCGTTGGCCAGGTCAATGTCGAACGCGTACCAGGAGCGCGCCCGCTCCGGGGTCAGCGGCGCCTCGTAGTGGACGTTCAGCCCGATCTCGATGCCCGGGCGAACGGCCGCGCAGGCGTCGACGATCTGCTTCAGCGTTTCGCCGATGCGCGCGGCTTTCAGGTCCTCCCAGGCGCGCTGATGGGCCGATCCCCTCTTGAGCATCCGCCGCGGGTCGGCCTCCAGGCCGCTGGCACGGGTGAAACTGGCCCTGCCCCAGCTGGAAAAGCCCTCCTGCTGCAGCAGGGTCAGGTCGTCCTGGATCAGGATGCCCCGGACGTCCTGGCGGGCCAGGGACGCGAACAGCTTGACGACCAGCTCCCTCGCCTGCGGGTTGAACAGGTCAAGCTTGTCGACGGCGCGGCTGCCGTCTCCGGTCCATTCGCGGTCCCTCAGGCCGTCGTCGCCCAGCCAGGCGAACTTGCGCGCCCCCATCCAGGCCCAAAGGGGAACGGCGCTCCCGGCATACCCCTTTTGCCAGAAAGCCAGCGCCGGGCGCACGACCGGGAACATGCCGCTGCTGAAATAGAGGCCGCCCGCTTTTTCGTCGTCGCTGAAGACGCGCAGGATGGCCTTGGACAGCCCGGCGGCGCTCAGGCGGGAAGGAGCGGCGACGATGGCGTAATCGTTGCGCCGGAACTGGATCTCGTGGCTTCGGGAGGGAAACGCCGCATTCGGCAGGGCAAAAAGGATCAGCAGCAGGCTACAAAGAGAGGTTCCAGGCATCGGATGCGTATTTTTCCCGGAGCTCGCCGATGCGCCTCTCGTCCTCGGCGCTGAACGCCATCGGCGCCAGTTCGCCGCCGCTGAAGCCGCGGAAGCTTTCCACCAGGGATTCCCTCAGCTCGCGCGGCTCCCGGGCGGAGATGTCGCTCCAGGTTGTCATGCTGGTGCGCAGCGCGGCGGCGGGAAAATTGGCCCCGCCGGCATAGAGATCGTAGTCCATGCGCAGGGGGATGGATCCGTGCTGCAGCAGCGCCTGCCGGTCGCGCTTCTGGGCGGAGCCGACGATCTTCCTGCCGGCCACCTCGATCTCGTGCGGCGTGGGGAAGGAGAAGCAGGGATTGTGGCTGCGCGACAGCTCGGAGGCGCTGCCCCTGGAAAGGACGGCGTCGACGCCCAGCGCGCGGATGGCCTGCACCAGGACGCGCGAGATCAGCATGTACGATTGGTGCAGGTCGTGCTCGCTGAAGAACAGGTCTTCGGAAGAGGCCACGGCATAGGTGATCTCGCGGTGGTGCAGGACGGCCTTGCCGCCGGTGATGCGCCGCACATACTCACAGCCGTTATCGCGGAGAAAATCGATGTTCAGCGCCCGCTGCGCCCGCTGCGAGACGCCGATGGAAAAGGTGGGCTTTTCCCAGGCGTAAAGGCGCAGGAAACCCTGCTTTTTCTCGTGGCAGAGGTTGAACAGGTGCTCGTCCCGGGCCATGTTCTCGGCGGCCGGGAGCGGTTCCGGCTCGGACAGCAGGAACCAGGAGGGCATTACTTGCCGGTCGGCTTCTGGGCGCCCTCGCCGCCCTGGGGCGGCGCCGACGCCTTTTCCTCGCGCGGCCGCATCTCGATGCTGCCCTCGAAGAAGCCGCTGTCGGCGATCACGACGCGCGGGGCATGGATATTGCCGTGCAGGATGCCCGCCGGCACGATCTCCACGCGCTGGCTGCCGCGCACGTCACCGGTGACCTTGCCCTGGATGACGATGTCCCGGGCGTCGATCTCGGCCTCGACGATCCCGTTGCGGCCGACGACCACGCGGTTCTTCACCTTGATCTTGCCCTGGATCCTGCCCTCGATGAGGATCTCGTCCTCGGAAAAGACCTCGCCCTTGACCAGCAGGGTCTTGCCGATGAGCGAGGACTGGCCGCTGGAAGCGGACGCGGCCGGGGCCTGGACGGGAACAGCCTCCGTGCTTTTTTTCTGGGTAAATACTGCCATGGGACCTCCTGCGTCAGGTGAAACGCCGGGAACAGCGGGCAACGGGGCTCGAACCCGCAACCCCAAGCTTGGGAAGCTTGTGCTCTACCATTGAGCTATGCCCGCCTGTTGCTCACGCCTTGCCCGACTTCTTTTCCTTCTTCTTCTTTTCCTTGGGGGTATACTGGTAGTCGACGAACTCGATGATCGCCGTCTCGGCGCCGTCGCCCTTGCGGAATTCGCCGCGGATGATGCGCGTGTATCCGCCGCGGCGGTCCATGAAGCGCGGCGCCACTTCGTCGAACAGCCGCTGCACCGTCTGGCGCTTGAAAAAATAGGCCAGGGCGCGGCGCTTGTCGGCCAGCGTCCCCGACTTGCCGAGGCTCACCATCTTCTCTACGATGGGCTGCACCGCCTTGGCCTTGGCCAGGGTGGTGGTCACGCGGTTCTTCTCCACCACGCTGGCGGCCAGGTTGCGCAGCAGGGCGCGGCGGTGGGCGGGGTCGCGCCTCAGCTTGTATCCGTCTTTGCCGTGTCTCATGTTGCTAGTCCTCCATGACCTCGATGACGTTGTTCTTTTTCTGGTATTTTCTCTCGAATTCCGCGCGCAGCGGCTCGGGCAGCCTCTGGCCCAGGCCCAGGTCGTACTCGGTCAGCTTGCTGATGATCTCCTCCAGCGACTTCTTGCCGAAGTTCTTGGAGTTGAGCAGCTCGTGCTCGCTCTTCTCCACCAGCTCGAAGATGTAGTCGACGCCCAGGCGCTTGAGGCACTTCAGGGCGCGCACCGAGAGCCCCATGGACTCCACGGTCTTCTCCAGGCACTCGGTCTTGCTCTCCAGGTCGGTCCCGGCCTCGGGCTCCAGGCCGGCCTTCAGCTTGTCCTTGTCCTGGTAGTCGATGAAGACCACCAGGTGGTCGCGCAGGATCTTGCCGGCCCGCGCCAGCGTGTCCTTGGGCGAGATGCTGCCGTTGGTCCAGATCTCGATGACCAGTTTCTCGAAGTCGGTGGTCTTGCCCACCCGGGCCGGGGTGACGCTGTAGTTGACCTTTTCCACGGGATTGAAGTTGGCGTCGACCGGGATGTAGTCCACGCTCAGGGCTTCGTCGAAATTCTGTTCCGACAGCTTGAAGCCCAGCCCGCGCTTGACGACCATCTCGGCCTGGAACTTGGCTCCCTCCTCCATGTAGGCCAGGTGGATGTTCTTGTCCAGGATCTCGACGCTGTTGTCGGTGATGATGTCCCCGGAAAGGATCTCGCCGGGGCCGGTCTTCTCGATGCGCACCACCCGGGTCTCGTCGCCGTTCAGCTTCAGGGGCACGGTCTTCATGTTCAGGATGATGTTCAGCACGTCCTCGTAAATGCCGGGAATGATGGAAAACTCGTGCAGTACGTTGTCGATGCGGATGGCGGTGATGGCCGCGCCCTCGATGAGGGAGAGCAGGACCCGGCGCAGGGCGATGCCGATGGTCATACCGTAGCCCCGTTCGAAGGGTTCGGCGCTGAAGCGGCCGTAGTTCGGCGTCAGCTCCTCGATGTCCAACTTGCGGGGTCGCTGGTATTTGAAATTCATGGATCCCTCCTTATTTCGAATACAACTCGACGATGAGGCGCTCCTCGATCTCCTTGAGGGAAACGTCGTCGCGCGTGGGCAGGGCATTGACCTTGGCCTTGAGGGCGGCCTCGTCCAGCAGCAGCCAGCCGGGGACCTCGACCAGGCCCTTGACGTCCCCGAGCATGGCCTTGACGTTCTCGGCCTCGCGCTTCTTCTCGCGGAAGGAGATCTCGTCATTCAGGGAGACGACGTAGGACGGGATGCTCACCTTGCGGCCGTTGACGGCGAAAAAGCCGTGGCGGATCATCTGCCGGGCATGGTTGCGCGAATAGGCGAAGTTCAGGCGGTAGACCACGTTGTCCAGGCGCATCTCCAGGGTGCACAGGAGGTTCTCGCCGGTGATGCCCTTCTTCTGGGCCGCCTCGGCGAACACGTTGCGGAACTGCTTCTCGCCGACGCCGTAGAAGCGCTTCACCTTCTGCTTCTCGCGCAGCTGGTTCTTGTAATGGGACTTGCGGAAATTGATCCGCGCCCCCTTCTGCCCGGGCGGATAGTTCTTCTTCTCCACGGCGCAGCGGTCGCTGAGGCAGCGCCTTCCCTTGAGGAAGAGCTTCTTGCCCTCTACGCGGCACAAACGGCACATCGATCCTGTATATTTTCCCACTGGGTTTCCTCCTTACACGCGTCTCTTCTTGGGCGGGCGGCAGCCATTGTGCGGGATCGGCGTGATGTCCTTGATCGAGCGCACCTGCAGCGGCGTGCCGCCGATGGAGCGGATGGCGCTCTCGCGGCCGGCTCCCGGTCCCTTGACCCGGACGTCCAGCGAACGCAGGCCGAAATTTTCCGCGTCTTTCAGCGCTTTCTCGGCCGCCAGCTGGGCGGCGAACGGAGTTGACTTGCGCGAGCCCTTGAACCCCACCATGCCGCCGGAGGCCCAGGTCAGCACCTTGCCCTCGAGGTCGGTGATGGTGATGATGGTGTTGTTGAACGTGGAGTGGATGAACATCACCCCGTGGGTGATGACCTTCTTTTCCTTCTTTTTCGTCTTGCTGCTTTTTCTTTGAGCCATCGGCTGCCTCCGTTATTTCTTCTTCTTGATCATCGAGCCGCGCGGGCCCTTGCGCGTCCGGGCGTTGGTCTTGGTGCGCTGGCCGCGTACGGGCAGCCCCTTCTTGTGCCGGCGGCCGCGGTAGCAGTTGATATCCATCAGGCGCTTGATGTCGGTGTTGACCTTTTTCTTCAGGTCGCCCTCGACCATCTCCTCCGATTCGATATGCTTGCGGATGCGGTTCAGCTCCTCGGGGCTCAGGTCCTTGACCTTCTTGTTCACGTCCACCTTGACGTAATCCAGTATGGCCTTGGACTTGGGACGGCCGATGCCGTAGATGTAGGTCAGGCCGACTTCCACCCGCTTCTGGTTGGGAATCTCGATTCCGGCGATTCTAGCCACGTTGCCTCCTTAACCTTGTCTTTGCTTGTGCTTGGCGTCTTTGCAGATCACCCGCACCACGCCCTTGCGCTTGATCACTTTGCATTTATTGCAGATCTTCTTGACGGACGCTCTTACTTTCATCGTTTCCTCCTATTTGAATCGATAGATGATCCGGCCGCGGGTGAGATCGTAAGGCGAAATCTCCAGCAGGATCTTGTCTCCGGGCAGGATGCGGATGTTGTTCTTGCGCATCTTTCCGGAAGGATGGGCGGTGATCCGGTGATGCGACGTATCCAGCTCCACCAGGAACATGGCGTTGGGCAGGGACTCGAGGATGACGCCCTTGACCTCGATGACATCTTTCTCCTTGTTGGCCATCAGCACCTCGTCAATATCTCGGGGCCGTCGTCGGTCAGGGCCACCGTATGCTCGTAATGGGCCGAGAGGCTGCCGTCGCCGGTAACGACCGTCCAGCCGTCGTCCAGCGTGCGCACCTGCCAGCCGCCGGCGTTGATCATCGGCTCGATGGCCAGCGTCATGCGGCTCTTCAGGCGCACGCCGCGCTTGCCGTCATAGTAGTTCAGCACCTGTGGATCCTCGTGCAGGCTGCGGCCGATGCCGTGGCCGGACAGGTCGCGCACCACGGAGAACCCCGCCCGGCTCACGCAGCCGTCGATGGCCCTGGCGATGTCGCCCAGGTGGCCGCCGGGTCGCGCCGCCGCGATCCCCAGTTCCAGGGAACGCCGGCAGGTATCCATCAGCTCGCGGGCCTTGGGCGCGACCGCGCCCACGGCATAGGTGCGGGCGCCGTCGCCGTGGTAGCCGTCGTAGATGACGCCCACGTCGATGCCCACGATGTCGCCCTCGCGCAGCACGCGCCCGCTGGCGGGGATGCCGTGCACCACTTCCTCGTTGATCGAAGTGCACAGGCTGGCCGGGAAGGGGCGGGCGCCGCCGTAGCCCTTGAAGGCGGGGATGCCCTTGAGGGCGCGGATGCGCCCCTCGGCCCAGGCATCCAGCTCCAGGGTGGTCACGCCGGGACGGATCCTTGCCTCGATCTCAGCCAGGATCACGGCGACGATGCGGTTGGCCTGGCGCATCAGGTTGAGCTCATGATCGGTTTTGAGCGGGATCATGAGATCAGCCCCTTGACGCGGCCGTAGACGGGGGCCGCCGCCCCGCTGCCGTCGACGCGCGACAGCACTCCCCTGCGGTCGTAGTATTCGATCACCGGCAGGGTGCGCTCGGCATAGACGCGGAAGCGCTGGCGCACGGCCTGCTCGTTGTCGTCGCTGCGGCGCTCGACGACTCCGGCGCAGAGGTCGCAGACGCCCGCTGTTTTCGGCGGCTTGTTGCGCAGGTTGTAGATGGCGCCGCAATCGCGGCAGGTAAGGCGCGAGAGCAGGCGGTCGACCGCCTCGTCCTCCTCGACTTCGATGGCGATCGCCTTTTCGCTGGCGCAGGGGACGGCCGACAGCGCCTCGGCCTGGGCCAGGGTGCGCGGATAGCCGTCCATGACGTAGCCGCCATCCAGGTCGTCGCGCCCCAGGCGACGGCGCACCAGCTCGATGACCAGCTCGTCGGGTACCAGGCCCCCGGATTCCATGTAGCCGCGGGCACGGCGCCCGTCGGAGCTGCCCAGCTCGATCTCGGCGCGCAGGATGTCCCCGGTGGAGATGCGGGCATAGCCGAAATCACGCTGGATGAACTCGCCCATGGTCCCCTTGCCGGAGCCGGGTGCGCCGAACAGGATGAAACGCTTCATCCGCGCCGCCCGCGTATGCGCCCTTTGCGCGAGAAGGAGTCGTAGTTGCGCATGGTCAGCTGGGCCTCGATCTGCTGCACCGTATCCATGGCCACGCCGACCACGATGAGGATCGACGTGCCACCGAAGTAGAACTGCACGTTGAAGCCCTCGTAGAACCAGCGCGGCAGGTTGGCCTCCAGGAAATCACCGACAAAAGGCAGGGCGCCGACCTTGAAGCCGGTCAGCAGGAATTCGGGCAGCAGGGCCACCAGCGCCAGGTAGATGGCGCCGATGAAAGTCAGCTTGGAGAGCACGCCGTCGATGTAATCGGTGGTGTTCTTGCCCGGGCGGATGCCGGGGATGAAGCCGCCGTATTTCTGCACGTTGTCGGAGACGTCCTTGGGATTGAAGATGATGGAGATGTAAAAGTAGGTGAAGAAGATGATCGAGACGATGTAGAGCAGGGTGTACAGCGGCATGCCGAACTGCAGCTGGCCGGTGATCTTCTGGGCGATGGGATGCTTGATGAACTGCAGGATGGTGGCCGGGAAGGTGATGACCGAGGAGGCGAAAATGATGGGGATGACGCCGCCGGTGTTGACCTTCAGGGGCAGGTAGGTGCTCTGGCCGCCCATCATCTTGCGGCCCTGGATGCGCTTGGCGTAGGTGATGGGAATGCGCCGTTGCCCCATTTCCACGTAACAGATGAAGGCGATGACCCCCACGATCAGGACCAGGATGAAGATCAGCTTCAGCGGGCTCATGTCCCCCGTGCGCAGCCCCTCCATCGTCTTGCCGACGCCCGGGACCAGGCCGACGACGATGCCGGCGAAGATGATCAGCGAAATGCCGTTGCCGATGCCGCGCTCCGAGATCTGCTCGCCCAGCCACATGATGAACATGGTGCCGGTGGTCAGGGTCAGGATGGTCAGCAGGCGGAAGCCCCAGCCGGGATTGAGTACGACCGGGATGCCGTTGGGATTCATGTTCTCCAGGCCGACGGCGATGCCGCCGCCCTGGATGAGGCAGATCAGCACGGTGCCGTAGCGCGTGTACTGGGTGATCTTTTTCTTGCCCAGCTCGCCTTCCTTGGAAATGCGCTCCAGGTAGGGCCAGACCACCTGCAGCAGCTGCAGGATGATCGAGGAGCTGATGTAGGGCATGACGCCCAGGGCGAAGATGGTCATGCGCGATATGTTGTTTCCCGAGAACATGTCCATGAAGCCGAAGAACGACCCCTGCAGGGCCTCGAAGAACTGGCGCAGGGCGTCGGCGTTGAGGCCGGGGGTCATGATCTGCGAGCCCATGCGGTAGACGGCCAGCAGCAAAAGGGTGAAGATGACGCGCTTGCGCAGCTCGGGGATGGCGAAAATGTTGCGGATGAAGCGGATCAAGTTTCATCTCCTTGGCAGACGACGGCCTCGCCGCCCGCCTTCTGGATCATCGCCACGGCGGTCTTGGAGAACTTGTGCGCCTGGATCTTCATCTTGCGCGTCAGGCCGCCGTCGGCCAGGACCTTGATGGCCAGGTTGGGCCGGCGCGCCAGGTTCTTCTCGAAGTAGTCCGCGATCCTGACTTCGTCCAGCCCGCACTTGTCCAGCTCGCCCAGGTTGACGATGTTGAACTCGCGGCGGAAGATATTGGTGAAGCCGCGCTTGGGCAGCCGGCGCACCAGGGGCATCTGGCCGCCCTCGAAGCCGCGGCTGTGGCTGTAGCCGGAACGGGACTTCTGGCCGTTGCTGCCGCGGCCGGCGGTGACGCCGTACCCCGAGCCGGGACCGCGCCCCACGCGCTTGCGCTTGCGCACCGCGCCCTTGGCGGGCTTAAGGTTACTGAGACTGATCATTGCCGACCTCCTCGACCTGGAGCATGAAATCGATCTTGCGGATCATGCCGAGTATCTCCGGCCTCTTCTCGCGGACGACCACCGAGTTGATCTTGCGCAGACCCAGGCCCTTGACGGTGGCCTGCTGCCGGTCCGAGCGGCCGATGAGGCTCTTGACCAGCTTTATGCGGATCTTGGGATACTCCGCCTTCTTCTTTACTGCCATGATTCCTCCTTGCTCTTGCCTCTCTTGCTGGCGAAGGTGTCGGGATGCAGGAACTTCTGCAGTCCGCTCATGGTGGCGCGGGCCACGGTGATCGAGTTCTTGCTGTTCAGGATCTTGGTCAGGATGTTCTTCACCCCGGCCAGCTCCATGATCACCCGTACCGAGCCGCCGGCGATGACACCGGTTCCGGGGGAGGCGGGCCGCATGACCACCTTGGAGCCGCCGAAGGAACCGACCTTGAAGTACGGGATCGTCTCATTGATGATGGGCACCTTGACCAGGTTCTTCTTGGCGTCGGCCACGGCCTTCTTGATGGCCAGGGGCACTTCGCGGGCCTTGCCCTTGCCCAGGCCCACCTGGCCGTTCTTGTCCCCGACCACCACGGCCGCGGAGAAGCGGAGGTTCTTGCCGCCCTTGACGACCTTGGTCACGCGGCGGATGGAGATCACTTCTTCCTGGAACGGATCATTGCTTTCCATGTAATGCTGCACGTTGGTTCTCCTTAAAAACGGATGCCCTTTTCGCGGGCGGCGTCGCTGAAGACCTTGACCCGGCCGGCATAGTTGTAGACGTTGCGGTCGAAGACGACCGCGGTGATCTTCTTCTCTTTCAGGCGCTCGGCGATGGTCTCACCCAGGAGCTTGGCCGCCTCCTTGTCCTTGGCGCTTTTCAGCTGGCCCTTCAGCTCCTTCTCCAGGGTCGAGGCGCAGAGCAGCACCTGGTGGCTGGCATCGTCGATCACCTGGGTGTAGAGGTACTTGTTGCTCTTGACCATGATCAGGCGCGGCCGCTCCGGCGTGCCGCTCAGCGTGGCGCGGATGGCGCGGCGCACGCGCTGGCGCTTGACCTTCTTGATGACGTATTTGGCTTTGATCATATTACACTCCCGCTGCCTTTCTGACCTTCTGGCGCAGCACCTGGCCCTGCAGGCGGATGCCTTTCAGCTTGTAGGGCTCCACCGGCCGCAGGCTCTGGATGTTGACGCAGGTCTGGCCCAGCAGCTGCTTGTCGTGCGAGAACAGGGTGAAGCTGCCCGGGTTTTCCTGGGTGACGGTGACGCCGGCGGGCAGCTTGAAGTCGACCGGGTGCGAATGACCCACCTGCAGGTTGATGACGTCGCCCTTGACCGTGGAGCGCCAGCCCTTGCCGACGATCTCGATCTTGCGCGAGAACTGCTTGGATACGCCGACGACGGCGTTGCGCACCAGGCTCCAGGTCAGCCCCTGCAGGGCCTTGAAGGAGTCGTCGCGGCGGGCGACGTGGATGTGGGCTCCCTCCACCTTGACCTCGATGCCCTCGGGGATCGGCACGGCCAGCTCGCCCTTGGGGCCCTTGACCTTGACCTGGGCGCCCTGCACCTGGACGGTGACGCCCTGCTCACACACGACGGGTTTGGATGCGAGTCGCGACATGGTGCCTCCTACCAGACGTGCAGGAGCACTTCGCCGCCGATGCCGCGCTTCTGGCACTCGGCGCCGGTGACGATTCCCTGCGACGTGGAGATGACCGCGATGCCCAGGCCGTCGAGGACCTTGGGGATGGCTCCCGACTGGGCGAAGACGCGGCATCCGGGCTTGGAGATGCGCTTCAGCCCTTCGATGACGTTGCGCTTGCGGCTACTGTACTTCAATTCGATGAAAAGCTGGGCGGGCACCTTGGCCTTTTCGACGCGGAAGTTGGCGATGTAGCCTTCCGCGCGCAGGATCTTGGCGATCTCCAGCTTGGTGTTCGACAGCGGGATGGCCACGTCCCGCTTTTCCGCCATGATGGCGTTCCTCATGCGGGTCAGCATATCGGCTATGGGGTCTGTATGTGCCATGTGTTCTCCTTACCAGGATGCCTTGGTCACACCCGGGATTTCGCCTTTCAGGGACAGCTCCCGGAAGCAGAGGCGGCACAGCTCGAACTTGCGGTAGACCGCGCGCGGGCGGCCGCAGAGCCGGCAGCGCGTCCGGTAGCGGATCTTATACTTTTTTTTCTTCAACTCCCTGACTTCAGATGATAGTTTTGCCACCTGTTCCTCCTGTTTATTTGAACGGCACGCCGAGGCGCGCAAGCAGCGCCATGCTGTCCGCGTTGTTCCGGGCCGACGTGACGAAGGTGATCGACATGCCCTTGGGCTTCTCGACCTTGCTGAAGTTGATCTCGGGGAAGACCAGCTGGTCCTTCATGGCGATGGTGTAGTTGCCGCGGCCGTCGAAGGACTTCCTGGACATGCCGCGGAAATCCTTGATGCGCGGGATGACGATGGAGACGAAGCGGTCCATGAAATCGTACATGCGCTCGCCGCGCAGCGTGACCGTGGCCGCCACCGGCTGGCCGGCGCGCAGGCGGAACGAGGCGATCGACTTCTTGGCCCGGCGCATCGAGGGCTTCTGCCCGGTGATGGCGCCCAGCTCCTCCATGACCTTGTCCAGCACCTTGATGTTCTGTGTGGCCTCGCCCACGCCGGCGTTGACCACGATCTTCTCCAGGCGCGGAACCATCATGACGTTTTCCATTTTCAGTTCCTGCATCAGGGCCGGAGTGATCTCCTTCCTGTATCGTTCATAGAGTCGGTTCATGGTTCTCTCCTAGTCCAGCACGACGCCGCACTTGCGGCAGACGCGCTGCTTGCCGGCGCCGCTGCTTTTGTAGCCCACGCGCACGCCCTTCTCGCACTCCTTGCAGTAATACATGACCTTGTTGATGGGGATGGCCCCCTCGCGCTCGACGATGCCGCCCTTGATGTTCTTCTGCGGGTTGGGGCGCACGTATTCCTTGACCAGGTGGATCTTCTCGACCACCACCCGATTCTTCTCGGCGACGATGCGCAGGATCTTGCCGGTCTTCTTGCGGTCCTGGCGCCGGCCGCTCTTGACGATCACCGGATCGTTCTTCTTCAGCTTGAATTTCGTCATTTAGATCACCTCGGGTGCTAGGGACACGATCTTCATGAACTTCTTCTCGCGCAGCTCCCTGGCCACGGGGCCGAAAACGCGCGTGCCGACGGGCTCGTTGGCCTTGTCGATGATCACGGCGGCGTTGTCGGAGAAGCGGATGTAGGAGCCGTCCTTGCGCCGGCTTTCCTTGCGCGTGCGCACGATGACGGCGCGGATGACGTCGCCCTTCTTGATCTTGGCGTTGGGCTCGGCCAGCTTCACCGTGCCGACGAAGACATCGCCGATGCGGGCGATCTTGCCCACGTCGCCGCCCACGGCGCGGATGAACATGACCTCTTTGGCCCCGGAGTTGTCGGCGACTTTAAGCCTTGTCTGCATCTGTATCATTGGGCACCTCGATCTTCTGCGTCACCGGGGTCACGTGGATCACCAGCCAGCGCTTCCTCTTGCTCAAGGGGCGCACCGGCTGGATGGTGACGATGTCGCCCGGCCGGCACTTCCTGGCCTCGTCATGGGCCAGAAAGGTCGTTTTCTTCTTGATGGTCTTCCCGTACTCGGCGTGCTGGATGACCCGCTCCACGCTGACGGTCACGGTCTTTTCGGCCTTGGCCGTCACGACCACGCCCTGCAGCGTGCGCTTACCCTTTTCTTGTTTCTGCTTCGTTTCCATTGTGCGACCTCATTTCCTTCAGTATGGTCATGTACTTGGCGATATCCCTCTTGGTCTGGCGGATCTTGTAGGGATTTTCCGCCTGTCCCAGGGTTTTCTGGAACTTCTGCTTGAACAGCTTGTCCTTCAGCTCGGAGAGCTTGCTCTCGATCTCGTTCGCCCCCATGGCGCGGATATCCTTGGTTTTCATAGTCCTGCTCCTATGCCGGCGCGCGAGATGAACCGGGTCTTGAACGGCAGCTTGCGCTGCGCCAGCTTCATGGCCTCGCGGGCCAGTTCCTCGCTGACGCCTTCCAGCTCATAGAGGACGCGGCCGCGCTTGACGACGTCGACCCAGAACTCCGGATCGCCCTTGCCCTTGCCCATGCGCACCTCGACCGGCTTCTTGGTCACGGGCTTGTAGGGAAACACCCGCACCCACAGCTTGCCGCCGCGCTTGATGAAGCGGTTGATGGCGACGCGAGCGGCCTCGATCTGCCGGGCGGTGATCCATTCGTTCTCCAGCGCCTGCAGCCCGAACTCGCCGAATTCCAGTTTATTGCCCTTGGTGGCCACGCCGCGGCGCTTGCCGCGGAAGACCTTCCGATGCTTGACCTTCGCTGGCATCAGCATGGTTATTCTCCTTTTTCCTCGATCTCGATTTCCTGCTTGCGGTAGCGCTCCTTTTCCTTGTCGCCGCTGTAGACCCACACCTTGATGCCGATCTGGCCGTAATCGGTGAAGGCCTCGGTGAAGCCGTAGTCGATGTCGGCGCGCAGAGTCTGCAGGGGAAGCTTGCCGACCAGGTACCACTCGGCGCGGGCGATCTCGGCGCCGCCCAGGCGGCCCGAAAGGCGGATCTTGACGCCGGTGGCGCCGGCGCGCAGCGTGGAATCGACGACCTTGCGCATGGCGCGGCGGTAGGAGATGCGGCGCTGGATCTGGAAGGCCACGCCCTCGGCGATCAGCTGGGCCACCAGCTCCGGGTTGCGGATCTCCAGCACCTCGACGAAGATCTTTTCCAGGCTCTTCTTGGTGACTCCCGAGATGAACTTCTTCAGCTCCTGGATGCCGGCGCCGCCCTTGCCGATGAGAATGCCCGGCCGCGCCGTGTTGATCTGCACGCGGATGGTGTCGGCGATGCGCTTGACTTCGATGGAGGCGATGCCGGCGTGCTTGTATTTCTCCTTGATCTTCTTGCGGATCTGGATGTCGGTGTGGAACTGGTCGATGTAATGCTGCCCCTTGCCGTACCACAGCGAAAGCCAACCCTTGTTGAAACCGAGGCGGAAGCCGTACGGATGCGTTTTCTGTCCCATTATTTTCCCTTCCTTTCGTCGAGATACAGGCTGATGTGCGTGTAATGCTTCAGGATGCGCATGGCGCGCCCGCGCGGAGCCGGGCGGAAGCGCTTCAGGTGCGGAGCCCGGCCCACATGGGTCTTGGAAATATACAGGTTGTCCACGTCGATGTTGGGGAACTTGACCTGGGCGTTGGCGATGGCCGAGCGCAGGATGTCCATGACGATGCCCGCCGCCTTCTGGCGCCGGGAGAACTTCAGGATGGTCAGGGCTTCGCCCGCGTCCTTGCCCTGGATCAGGTTGACGACCAGCTGGCTCTTCTGCGGCGAGATCCTCAGGTAGCGGCCCTTGGCGACTGCGATTTCGCTCATGGCGGTCCTCCTACGACTTCGCCGTCGCGGCGGCGGCCTTGTCCTTGGACGAATGGCCGCGATAGGTGCGCGTCTCGGCGAACTCGCCCAGCTTCATTCCCACCATGTTCTCGGTGATGAAGATGGGGATGAACTTCTTGCCGTTGTGCACCGCCACGGTCATGCCCACCATCTCGGGGATGACGGTCGAGCGCCGGTACCAGGTCTTGATGACCTCCTTGCGCCCGGAATTCTTTGTCTCCACGACCTTTTTCAGCAGCTTCTCGTCGATATACACGCCTTTCTTTACTGAGCGGCTCATGCGTTACTTTCTCCTTTTGACGATGAATTTCTGGGTGCGCTTGTTCTTGCGCGTCTTGTAGCCCTTGGTGGGCTTGCCCCAGGGGGTCACCGGGTGGCGGCCACCCTTGGTCTTGCCCTCGCCGCCGCCCAGGGGGTGGTCGATGGGATTCATGACCGAACCGCGCACGTGGGGGCGCCAGCCGAGCCAGCGGGTGCGGCCCGCCTTGCCCACCTTGATGTTGGCGCGCTCGACGTTCCCCAGCTGGCCGATGGTGGCCCGGCAGCGGATGTGGATCTTGCGCAGTTCTCCCGATGGCATCTTCAGCAGCGCGTACTCGCTCTCCTTGGCCATCAGGGTGGCGTAGGCGCCGGCGGTGCGCGCCAGCTGGCCTCCGCGTTTCGGGCTCATCTCCACGTTGTGGATATTGGTGCCCACCGGGATGTTCTGGATCAGCAGGGCGTTTCCGGGCAGGATCTCGGCCTCGCCGTCGGTGGACAGCACCGTGTCGCCGACCTTGACCCCCAGCGGCGCCAGGATGTAGCGGCGATCGCCGTCCCGGTACTTGACCAGGGCGATGCGCGGCGTGCGGTTGGGGTCGTATTCGATGGTCTCGATGATGCCGGCGACGTCCAGCTTGTCGCGGCGGAAATCGATGACGCGGTACTTGCGCTTGTGGCCGCCGCCGTGGTGGCGGACGGAGATGCGCCCCATGTTGTTGCGGCCGCCGCTCTTGGGCAGCGACTTCAGGAGCTTGCGGTAGGGCTTGTCCGCGGTCAGCTCCTCGAAGGTGAAGCCGGCGCGGCCGCGCAGGCCCGCCGAAACCGGGTTGTATGTTTTAATGCCCATTAGATCACCTCGACGTATTCGATCATCTTGGCCTCGGGGCTCAGCTTGACGTAGGCCTTCTTCCAGTCGGCCTTGCGGCCCACGTAGCGCCCGTGCCGCTTTTCCTTGCCCTGGAAATTGAGGATGCGCACCGATTCGACCTTGGTCTTGAACAGCTCTTCCACGGCCTTCTTGACCATGATCTTGTTGGCGTCGCGATGCACCTTGAAGCACAGCAGGCGCTTGGCGTCCTTGAGGGTCGTGGATTTCTCCGTGACCAGGGGCGCCAGGATCATCTCGGCGTATTCCAGCTTCATTTGAGCACCTCCGCCAGCTTCTTCACCGCGTCGACCGAGAGCATGATGTGGTCGTAATGCAGCGAGTCGTATATGTTCATCTCGCCCACGTCGATGGCCTTGACGTGGGGAATGTTGCGCGTGGACAGCATCAGTTCGTTGTTGCCGCGCTGGTCGACGATCAGCAGCTTGTCGAAGCGGAAGTGCTTCAGCGCCTTGAGCGCGTCCTTGGTCTTGGTCGAGGCCAGCTTCAGCTCGTCGAGGATCAGCAGGCGGTCATGGCGCACCTTGTCGGAGAGCACCGACTTGATGGCGTTGCGCCGGGCCTTCTTGGGCATCTCGTAGGAGTAGTCGCGAGGCTTGGGGCCGAACGTGGTGCCGCCCTTGCGCCACAGGGGCGAGCGCAGCGCGCCCATGCGGGCGCGGCCGGTCCCCTTCTGCTTCCAGAGCTTCTTGCCGCTGCCCGACACCTCGGCGCGGGTCTTGGTGCAGGCCGTGCCCTGGCGCTGGTTGGCGTTGAAGTTCTTGACCGCCTCGTAGATCAGGTGCTCCTTCAGCGGATAGTCGAAGATGGCCTCGGGCAGCTCCAGCTCGCTGACTTCCTTGTTCTTTATGTTGCGGACTTTTACCTTGACCATGCCTTATCTCCTTTTCCAGGAATTCTTCAGAACATAGAGGTAGTTGCCGTTGCAGCCGGGGACGGCGCCGCGCACCATGAGCACGTTCCGCTCCTTGTCGATCTTGACGACCACCAGGCCCTTGATCGTCCGTTGCCGGCCGCCCATGCGTCCCGGCATTCCCTTGCCCTTGATGACTTCGCCGGGATAGGTGTTGCTGCCGGCCGAGCCGATGGCGCGGTGGAACATGGAGCCGTGGCTGCCGCGGCCGCCGGCATAGCCGTAGCGCTTGACCACGCCCTGGAAGCCCTTGCCCTTGGTCGTGCCGCAGACATTGACGATCTCGCTCTCGCTGAAGATATCCACGCTGACCGTGTCGCCGACGCCGGGGCCTTCGCCGTCCAGGTCGAACTCGCGCAGCCGGCGCGTGGGCGGCACGTTGGCCTTGGCGAAGTGCCCTTTTTGCGGCTTGTTGACGTGCTTGACCTGCCGGGGCTCGACGAAGCCCAGCTGGGCCCGGGGGGCCTGGCCGGCCAGGTTCTTCTTCTGAATCACGAGGCAGGGACCCGCCTGGATCACGGTCACCGGGATGACGTGGCCGTCATCGGTGAACATCTGGGTCATGCCGATCTTTTTTCCGATCATTCCCTGTATCATCTTTTCACCTTCTCCGTTAGTTGGACTTCACCTCGACCTCGACCCCGGCCGGAAGATCCATTTTCTTCAGCTCGGAGATCGTGTCGTCGTTATGTTCGCGGATCTCGATCAGGCGGGAGTGCGAGCGGCGCTCGAAGTGCTCGCGCGACTTCTTGTCGGTATGCGGCGAGCGCAGCACGCAGAAGCGCTCAATGTGAGTCGGCAGCGGGATGGGCCCGGTGACCACGGCGCCGGTGCGCTTGGCCTTGGCCACGATCTCCGCCGACGACTTGTCCAGCACGCGGTTATCGAACGATTTCAGCTTGATCCTTATTTTGGTCAGCATGTTCTCCTCGCTTACTCGATGATATCGGTAACGC
>DIXU01000009.1 GCA_002436105.1 Candidatus Aminicenantes bacterium UBA6072
ACCGTAAACCTTAAACCGTCCACCGTTTGCCTTCATCCTACCCCCGCTACCAACTCCTTATTGAAATTTCGTGACGCGTGACGCGTGACATGGAAGAATAAAATTCCAGGCACCAAATTCCCTGACGGGGACATTGACCCAAACGAAAGCCCTGACAGCCGCTTTATCTTTTCTTTGTTTTGGTCATTGGTGCTTATTTGGGATTTGGTGCTTGGGATTTGGATTTCATTCTTATGGTTTTGCCCGTGAACCGTTCACCGTCTACCGTCAACCGTTCTTCTAGAACAGCAGCAGGTCAAAGCCGTCCAAGGCGTAGTAATACAGCACTCCGATGGAAAAATAGCCCGCTTTCACCCAGCCGGGCACGTGCATGCAGTCGATCAGGGGAAAGCCCTTGTATTCGGTCCGCAGGCGGATGTTGAGCAGATGGTAGCCGACCCATTCATAGATGACGAGAATGACGATGAACGCGCCGTACCAGACCGGAAAATGCAACGGCGGGGTCTTGTGGATCGTAGCGAAAAACAGGCGCAGCACGATCATTCCCGACGGCAGGCCGACGCTCCAGGCCAACACCGGGAACAGGGGAATGCCGAAGACGCGGACGTCCTCGCGGTTGTAGCGGTACAGGTTGCGCAGCAGGAAATACCAGGGGAACAGGATGAGCCAGGCGATCAGGTAGTGGGGCAGGACGTTGATCCCCAGCAGGAAATGGGAAAACAAAAAAAGGAGCAGCGTGCCGATGACCAGGGCGATGATCGGCTTGATGAGGCGCATGAGGACGAATATCAGGACCAGCGAGGGCAGGGCCAGCCCGAACTGCAGCAGCGGCGAACCGACGGCATGGCCATTTCCGATCATGGGTGAAATGATAAAAAAAAATGGCCGGAATTGCAACCGTGTGGTTGCTCAACCCGATCAACTCCTGATATCAATTCCGAATGCCTAACGCCCGACGACATGCACATCGCGGCATTCTTTCGCCATTGCGCCCCTCAATTCAGCCGCCGTCCGCTCCGGCTGGATCCTCTCCAGAACGACCTTCGCGCAGCCGTTGAAGCGGGCGAATTCACCGAGGGCCCGGCCGAGTCCGGAGACCAGGCTGTCGAGGCCGATGAACGCGAGCTCGATGGAGAGGGAACGGATGACCAGCGTCCGGTTCAACCGGTCGGCCTTGGGGTCGAGGCGGCCGACGAGGTTTTCGCCGAACAGGATGGGCAGCACGAAGTAGCCGTGATTCCGCTTGTGCTTCGGCACGTAGCACTCGAAGGCGTAGTCGAAGCCGAAGCGCTCCTTCAGGCGCCGGCGGTCGATCGCCATGTTGTCGAACGGCGAAAGGAAGCGGACACTGGGCTGCCGGAGGCGCAGGCGAGTACCCGCTTCCAGGACCGCGGGCAACGCATGGACCGTTCCCTCCTGACCTTCGACGGCCAGCTTCACGATCTCGCCGGAAGCGGTCATTTCGGCGATCGCGGCGGCGACGATGCGCCGTTCGCCGATGCGAATGTAATCCCTTATCTCTCTCTCGCCGGCGACGCCCAGGGCGCCCAGCGCCCGTTGAACGATGAAGCGGCCGAGTTCGTTGTCGCCCGGCACGCGGGTGTCGGTCCCGGCCGGCAGCACCCGCTCGCTGAGGTCGTAGACGCGCTCGAAGCCGCGCCGCTCGCGGATCATCAGCTCGCCGCGCCAGAAGAGCATCTCCAGCGCCGCCTTGGCCGGCTTCCAGTCCCACCAGGGGCCCTTGCGGCCGGCCCGGTGCTCGAAGTCGCGCGCCGCCAGCGGCCCCTCCTCGCGGATGCGCTTCAGCACGGGTTCGAGGTAATTTCCGTATCTCTCCCCCCAGCCACGGTACCAGGAGTTCCTGGGATCATGGAAGCTCTTCATCATCGGCAGGTAGAAGCGGTAATCCTTCATGGGCAAGTACGACGCCGCGTGCCCCCAGTATTCAAAGACCGTCCGCTCACGGGCATGCGCCTGGTGCAGGTGCTCCGGCCTGTACCCGGGGATCCGCGTCCACAGCACGTGGTGGTGGGCCCGCTCGATCACCGAGATGGTGTCGATCTGCACGTAGCCGAGATGCTCGACGGCCCGGGCGACTCCCCCTTTGCCCGCCCGGATCCTGGCCCGGTCGTCCAACAGCAGGGAGTTCAATATGATCCGCCTGGCGAGCTTTTGCGAAATGATCCCTTTCATGTCCGGAACATCCTATCAAAACTGAAGTTATAATGATAGGCCTGATCCCAGTACTTGGCCAACGCAATACTCAGGTTTGGCAAGCGGGATAATTGCTGAAGCAAACGCGGTTGCGGCCCGTCTCAATCAGTTATGGTGAACGGGGCGTCGCTATAATCCTCCTGCGTGCCGTCGCCGGCCAGCAGGCGGATGGAGTAAAGTTCCCCCGCGGGCGCCGTGCCGCCGGCATAAGCTCCGACGGTCCAGGAATAGGACCCCTGGGAGGCCGGGATGCTGGCCGCGATCTGGCCTATTTTGGACGCCTTCTTGAACAGGATCAGGCGCACGGTCCCGGAGTAGCCGTTGGCATTCCAGGTTATGTTTTGCGTGGATCCCAGGGGCCAGTTCTCGCCGCCGTTTGGTGATGTCAGCTGAAGCTGCGCCGCCGGGGCGATCAGGGCAAAGCGATAGTCGCTTGGGTCGACCAGGGTGTTATCGGTGCTGCGTAAATACATGCGGAAATCGGACCCGGCCGGCGCCATGCCGCTGTCATAGGTTTGGCCGACAGTCCAGGCGAAGGAACCCGACGCCGCGTCAACTCCGGTGGCGATGTTGCCGAAACGGACGCCGCCCTTGAAGAGCACCAGGCGCACCGTGCCGGAGTAACTGCCGGCTGTCCAGGTGATATTCCGGGTTTCTCCCAGGTTCCAGCGCTCCCAGCCGTTGGGGGAATCAAGAGAAAAAGCAGGCAATGCCAGTGAAAAGATCACGCCCAAATTGCTGTCGCCTCCGTAATTGGTCATTCCATAAAGAATTGAGTCAGAAAAAGTCAAGGATCCATATGGATATGCACCGTCTTCTGCACTTCCGTCGAATTCATGCAGCAGAGTAAAGCTACTTCCATCCGTCTGAACCTCGAATATTGTTCCTTTGCCATAGTCGCCGCCCTGAGTAGTCATTCCATAGAGAGTCGAACCCGAAATAACAAGGGAGCCCCTGGCGTCAGCTCCATCGTCGGTTCCTCCAATAAATTCGTGCAGTTTCATATATCCGGTGCCATCGGTCTGCATTTTGAATATTGTACTTAAACCGCTGCCACCAGTCCCCGTCATGCCGAATAATGTTGAACCGGATAGGATCAAAGATCCCGTTGGCCATACACCATCGACAGCCATTCCGGCAAATTCGTGCAACAACATGTAGCCACTGCCATCGGTTTGGATTTTGAATACGGTGCCGCAACCATAAGCACCCCCTCTGGAATTCACGCCAAAAAGAGTCGTTCCTGAAATGACAAGAGTGCACCCTGGAGCTTCTCCATCAGTTGGTCCGCCAGCTAATTCGTGCAACAGACTAAAGCCGCTTCCATCCGTCTGAATCTTGAATATCGTTCCTTTGTTATAGTCGCCACCCTGATCGGTCATTCCATAGAGAGTGGAATCGGCAAGGATTAAGTCTCCCATGGGGACACTCCCATCATCAGCACCCCCGGCAAATTCATGAAGCAGGGAAAAACCACTGCCGTCGGTCTCCAGCTTGAATATAGTACCCGCGTCATTATCACCGCCTGCCCAGGTCATCCCATAAAGAGTTGATCCGGATAAGATTAGGGAACCCCATGCCCCTGCTCCATCGGCAACACCGCCGGAAAAATCATGCAGCAATTCAAATCCGGTGCCGTCAACTTGAATTTTAAAGATTGTACCCAAGCCACTGCTGCCGCCACCCGCGGTCATTCCATAGAGGGTCGAACCGGATTTGATCAGTGATCCTCTTGGTCTATACCCATCATCAGGTCCGTTGGTAAATTCATGCAGCAGGTTGTATTGGGCTAAAGCAGGAAAAGCCAAACAGAGTCCGATCAGTGCAAAGAAAAGCACTTTTCTGCCGACTTGCCGAATTGATTTTTCAATACAAAGCGGGATGTTGCTCATTGCTCTCACTTCCTCCTCAAGATCGTGCCTTTTCTCCATTCATTCCTCACAATGACTTTCATATATATTTGTTATTCGCTTAATTCCGTTTTTGGATCCTCCCAGCCGGCGAGGCGGGCCAGCAGCCACCAGGCGGCCGCCCCCTGGCGGCCCAGGTTCTCCTCGCTCGCCAGGCCCTGCAGACGGTAGCTTGGGTGGCTGACCGGCGCCTCGTTGACCATATACTGCTCCCCGTTGCGCCAGCTCTCGATGTCGGCGGCGTCAAGCAGTATGCCCTGGTTGCGCAGCACCGACTCGCGTACCTGGCGGTTGAACTTCGCCAGCAGCTCGTTCGCCTCATCCATACCTATTGTGGAGCAGACCAGCCTGACCTGCGGCAACCGCTCGGCCAGTCCGCTCATCACCTGGAGATAGCTCTCGGCGTTCAGCCTGCCGGCCAGAAGCGCCCCCTCGTCGGGCCTGACGACGGCCACCGTGGCCTGGCTGTCCAATATCGCTTTCTCCAGACTCCAGCACCACTCCTGCGGATCGAGCGCCACGCCTTGCGGCAGCCAGCTTTCTTCCCGCACCACCAGCCCCAGTTCATTGGGCGATGCCACCGGCGCCAGCCGGGCGTCTTTGCTCCCCAGCAGCCTCAGCCCCAGGGTGACCGGGTCATCGCCCTGGGCGCTCAGCACCAGCAGCCTGTGCTGCTTCGCCTGTTCCAGCCACCCGGAGGGGATGACGTTCATGGCCGTGTGGTGGTGATCGACCACCAGGGCATCGTTTTCAATCAGGGTCAGCGGACCATCGCTGAAGTCGTCCTGCGAGCTGTCCCCGGCCTGCAACCGGATCGAGTAGTTGATGCCGGCCGCGGCCGTGCCGTTGGCGTTGGCCCCGACCGTCCACAGATAACTGCCTTGATCAGCCGGCAGGCTGCCCGCGATCTGCCCGATCTTGGCGGCTTTATTGTAAAGTGTCAGCCGTACCGTGCCCACGTAGCCGTTGGCGTTCCAGGTGATGTTCTGCGTCGTCCCCAACTCCCAGCTCTCGCCGCCGTTGGGCGCGGTCAACTCCAGCTGCGCCGGCTCGATCAGCCCCAGCCGGTAGTCGCTGGGTTCGACGATGGTGTTGTCGGTGCTGCGCAGGTACAGGCGGTAGTCGGAGCCCTCGGGCGCCATGCCGCTGTCGTAGGTCTGGCCCACGGTCCAGGCGTAGGAGCCGGCCGAGGCCGGGATGTTGGCGACGATGTTGCCGAACCTGACGCCGTTCTTGAACAGCACCAGGCGCACCGTGCCGGTGTAGTTGATTGCGTTCCAGGTGATGGCCTTGGTGCATCCCAGGGTCCAGTGTTCCCAGCCGTTGGGGCTGGTCAGCTCCAGCGCCGGAGTCAAAGCCGCCGCGTAATCCTGGCCGGCCTGGTCGCTGGTGACGTTGCTGTAGTTGCGGCTGGCCGGGGTGAACACATAACCGGCCAGCGTGGGCGTGACAGTGCCCGACCAGTCGAAATCGACGGAAGAAGAATAATACCCCGAGGCGGCGGTGGCCGGATTGCCCGGCAGGCCGTTCATCACTACGCCGGCCAGAGGGGAGGAGTTGAAGAGAATGGTGCCGGAGATGACAGGAGCGATCACGCCGGATTGAATGATGAACACGTTATCACTGGCATCGGAAGGATTGCCGTCGCTGTCGCTGACGCGCACCAGACAATTGACCGACGGCGTGTCGGGGACGATCCAGGGATGGGTGCCGTCATTGGCCGTGCCGGCAACCACCGGAATCCAGCTTGTGCCATTATCGATCGAGTAATCGATGTTGACGCTGGATAGAGAGCCGCTTGAGCTCCAGGTGATATTTCTGTTCTCGCCGGCCGTCCACATATCCCCGCCATTGGGCACGAGTACGCTTAATGTTGCGGCAGGTGCAGAAACGACATAAACCTGTAATTTGCCATTGGCATCGGCGGTATCCGTGATCGGTGTCATGGACATGTCATGCAGGTCCAGCACATGCATTTGCCGGCCCGATGACTTGGAAAGAAGGTAAACAATCCTGTTTTCATCGATCCAATCGACGTAATAGACATATTCGCCGCTTACCAGTGGCACCGGGGTAGAGAACCCCGTGCCATCGGTGTTGATTAATCCAAGGCCTGTCGAAGCGGAAGTGCAAGCCAGGAATATGATGCGCGTCCCCGATGGAGAAAGCCGGGGTTCGTGCGGTGAAGGCAAGGCGTCGGGCAGGAGATTCTTATTTATGAAATCAGAGGATTCGAACGCAAAGTTGGCGTAATAGAGCACGTTGCTCCAACCATTGCCTTCAGTTCCACGCACATAAGCGACCTTCGTCTGCTCGGAATTAAGATCATAGGATTGAGTATTCTGGCCGGCCACGTTGGTCAGCTGGGTGATCTCTCCTGTCGATATTCTCAACTGGGCCGCCTCGCCATCGCCTGCATATGAATTGCCGATAAAGAGAATATCGGGATCAATTCCCCATTCAACTGGCCCACAATAAAGACTGGATGTGACCGCCTTGACCTGATTGCTGCCGTCTGCGTTCATCGTCCAGATTTCATGGCCGCTTGCACCGTAAGCGATTTTCTGGCCATCCCGGGACCAGATGGGATCGCCGGCCGGCGAACCGGCTAAAAGAGTTTTTGACTGGACGCTATAGTCCTGGTTCAGCGTCAACAGGCTGACTCCGCTCTCCGAACCATATACGATTTTGATTAGAGAATCGGATACACTACCAGTCCCGGAAAGGTTGATGACATAGGGATTCTCATCGCTGTCATTGTTGGCGATGCCCAAGAGGGCGCTCTTGGTCCCAACGCTCGTCGGCGCAAACCTCACGATGAACGTGGTGCTGCCCGAGGGAACCACCGGCGAATCAGGCTGCTGGGTGACGCTGAACTGGTCGGCGCCGGCGCCGGACAGGGTAACCTTCGGGGTGCCGTCAAGCACCAGGTCGGCGTTGCCCGAATTTTCCACAAGGAACGTGATTTCGCTCCCGGCACCCACGAGGATCGTACCGAAATTGAAATCTCCGCCCGAGGCGATCGAGGAGGTTCCCTGCTTGACGTCGATTTCCGGAGCCCCGGCGCCGAGCACGGTGAAGTTCACGCCGTTGCTGCCCTGGCCGCCTGAAGTGGTCACGACAACGGGACCGGTCGCCGCACCGGCGGGAACGACGGTTTGGATCTGGGTCGCGCTCCAGGAGGTGATCGCTGCCAAAGCGCCGTTGAACGTGACCGTCCCCTGCGCCGTCCCGAAATTGCTGCCGTTGACGGTAACCGGCGTGCCTACCGTGCCCTGGTCGGGAACCAGCGACTCGATGGCCGGAGCCGGGGCCGCCAGTTCGTAGAAGCAAATATCGTCCAGGTAGTTGACGATCCCGGTGGGAGAACTCCATGATATGTCGTGATGGAAATATTTCAAGGGCTGGGTGACTGTATCGACGGTCACTTCGCCCTTGTACTCCCCGTCGTACCAGAAGCGGACCTTGCCCTCCGGCCCGTAGATCTCAACGCGGATCCTGTGCCAGGTGCTGTTCGTGCCGGCGACCTGGACAGGGAAGTCGACGTCCCAGGTTGTCCAGGGGTTGGAGCTTACCCAATCGGCCTTGTTGGTGTTGGACGAATAACGCCAGTAATTCTGGGTGTTCACGTTGGCCCCGAACAGGAAGCCCCAGCCGCTGCCCCACCCCTCCGTATCTGAGAGCAAATATCCCGTTCCTGCGGTTATGCTGTTGGTCCATTCCCAGAACTCGATGGCGATGCGGCTGCTGGACGTGTTCAGGACGTACTGCATGTTGGCGCCGTCGCTCGAGGAACCGTCATAAAGGCGGGCCGAATAGCTTCCGTTCTTGGAGTTTTCTGTCGAGGCGCTGACTCCCTCCGAATAGGTCCAGCCGACCAGGTCGCCGTCCTCGAAGTCGTCGCAGGAAACAGAAGGAGTGCTTTCTGGCTTTTCCGCATTGTATATTTGGCGAATCTGGTCGATGGTCATGGCGCTTTGCATGACCTTAAGACCATCTATACAGCCGTTAAAATACGAATCATCCATACCTCCCCCTTGGCCGCCGATGCTGAAGGGCCAATTGGGAGAGTTCAACGCGCCGCTTTGCTGAGCTTCCTGGATCAACTCTCCGTTGATATAAAGTTTGGTTGCCGATTGATCATAACTAAACGCGACGTGCAGCCATTGATCAAGGAGCGGATCATTGTATGCCAGCCAGGTATTGCCGCTCGCAGTGCAGACCAACGACTGAATCGAGTTAACATTATACCAGTAGAGGCAATAAGCGCCTGCGGTTCCGGGCTCGTTGGCGCGGACCAATTGCACCGAGTTCCCGGTACCCTGGCCCAGCTTTTTGGCCCAAAGCATGATGGTGAACGGCCCATCCGTGAGGGGGTGGCTATCAAGACGTGCATAATCGTTGGTGCCGTCGTACTGAATGGCGTAGCCGGTACTGCCGCCGTTGTCGCGGATCCCGCTGGCAACCCATTGCGCCCCATTGTAAACGGTCCCACTGATGCCATTGGCATTGGTGTCGGCGAATGTGCTTCCCGTCCCTTCGTTGAATCCGAATATGTAAGTTTTCCCCTCACTGCCGCTGCCCCTCAAGTTGATGACATAAGGATCCTCATCGCTGTCGTTGTTGGCGATGGACAGGTTGGCGTTCTTGTCCCCCTCGCTGGTCGGGGCGAACCTCACGATGAACGTGGTGCTTCCCAATGGGACCACCGGTGAATCGGGCTGCTGAATGACTTCGAACTGGTCGGCGTTGGTCCCCGACAAGGATACTTTTGGGGTCCCGCTCAAGATCAGGTCGGCATTGCCGGTGTTCTGGATCGTGAACGTGACATCGGCTGAAGCGCCGACCTGATGGGTGCCGAAATTATAGAAGCCGCCGCTGGGGAGTGCAGTTTCGCCATATTTTATTTTGATTTCTGGCGCGGTCTGGGTGGTGACGGTAAAAGTCACGCCGTTGCTGTCCACTCCGTCCGACGTCCGCGCGACGACCGCCCCGGTCGCGGCGCCCGCGGGAACCGCGGTCTGGATCTGGGTATCATTCCAGGAGGTGATCGCGGCCGAAGTGCCGTTAAAGGTGACCGTCCCCTGGGTTGCCCCGAAGTTGCTGCCGTTGAGGGTGACCGGCGTGCCCGCCTCGCCCTGGTCAGGCACCAGACTGCTTATGGATGGGGTTTCGGGCGGCACATCCATGATCATGACCGAGAGGTTGGCGTTCTTGGTCAGCCCGCCTTCGGTGTAGGAAGCAGTGACCAGGCAGCCCTGATCAAAAGGAACCTCTGTCGTCGTCAGCAGCCCGCTGCCATTTATCGAGGCATAGGCCGAGTTCTCTCCCCAGGATGGCTCAACCAAGGCATTCGTATTGTCGCTATAATACGCCCGGCAGTTGTAATCCTGGGTGGCATTCTCGTTGACCTGATTGGGCCCCTCAATGGCGATTGACGACAATGTCTTGACTGGATTAACCGTCAGATTGACCTGGATCGTCTGTGGAGTATTGGCCGCATTCGGGTCACTGATCGTGATGGTTGCGTTATAGGATCCGGCGGGCAGCCCTGACGTGCTATAGGTCACATTGACCATGTCGGTTTCGCCTGTCGAGCTTCCGGATGCCGGAGAGCATTCCAGCCAGGCGCAGCCGCCGTCGGATATCGTGTAGTTGAGTATCCCGTTGCCGCCATTATACAGATAGATCTTTTCTCCCGGCGCATTGTTACCCGCGGCGCAGACCGGCGAAAGCAAGTCGGGCATCTTGTTGATGATCGGGATGCCTGTATATGTGCCTGATATTTGCGTCAATTGGCCGGGATTGATGGTCACATCGACGTTCGCCGGCATGATCCATCCTTCCAGTGTCTTGAACCTGACCACATAACTCCCGGGAGCCAGGTTGATCGTATCGCCGCTGTTATGCCAGACCGTCTCGACAGTCAACTTCCATTGTGCTCCGGCAGCGATTGCTTGCTGAGGGAAAACTGAAACATTTAAACTGCCGTTTTGAACAATTGGAGAATATGTGCCAGACAATTCATTTAAAAGACAATTTACAATTGTTGTGTTAATATTTCCTGGAGAAGTCCAATTAGCAATATTCTTAAAAGTAACCGCGTAATCTCCAATAGGCAAATTGATAATTTCACCACTTAAATGCCAATCTTGTGAAGATGTAATTCTCCACATTGCACCGTCATCAATTGCGCCTTGAGGAGAGATATTTACCCTTAAATGGCCGCCCCAATAAACTTTTTGCAAATCATCCCAGAACTCATTTGCAAATTGCAATGTATCAGAATCAGAATAATCATAGTTATAACTTAGATCGAATGAATACAATGAAATACCTGCCATTCCTGCGATATTGTTAAAACTAGACGCATTAAACCAAAAAGCTATCCTTCTCGAGGAGTTTAATTCAGCAATGAGATTTTGAGCCAAACCTTTTATTGGTTGGTCACTCACTAATTGATTAATCTGATAAGCGATTGTTCCAGCATCATAATAGCTGAGGTAGTCACTAAAATTTACCGAATCATAATCTTGCGACACACACTCCGAAAAATCCCTTATGTCTTTTCGCAACTGAAAAGGGATCTCATGCAACTTTTCATTGAGGCTTTCCGCAAGTAAATTGATCGAAGATATTAACCCCCCAAAGTCATCTAAATTCCATGCCGAAAGCGAAGCAGGATAATCCGAACCCGAATAACGCACTTGATATTCATTGACTATACTCTGCGCTAGTTTTGCTGGAGTAGTTAATGAATTAATATCTTGCCCTATCCATTTTTGATACTCCCACCCATCAGCCAATTCACTTGTTTCGGATCCAATAAAAACATGCACATAAGGTAAAAGCTGAAATGCAACTTCAACCATCCCCATAAGGCAAGCATCGAAACCAAAAACATCTATTTTGTAAGGCAACACATCCAATGCATCAGATATTTCATCCAAATTCAACGCATCGGAATGACTCTCATCAAAACAAACAGATTTCTCTAAAAGAAAGTCATTTGAACTGCCACTACCGTAATCCTTAAATAATTTTTTTCTACTAAAAACCTCATCGATATTTGTATTACTTACAATCTTAAATGTCTTTTTTTGGGAAGAAGAACTATTCACATTAAAGAATACCCCTGAATCCGGAATCCATCCATCGCCATGATCCCATAAAACAGCAGCAGTATATTGTGAGGGAAATTCCAAGAAAGTTGATTCGAGAAAATTTAACAGCACATTCGGATCACCCATATTTTGTTCATCTTGAAGCTCGTAGAATAAATCAAAATCCGGAACAACAATGTATTTTCTTGTTTTGTCCCATGTAGGAATATCATTATAATCCCCCACATAGCCTTCACCAGTATTTTTTAAGGCGCGATCAAATAGCACAATGATATTTACATAAGGATTATTTGCTGCGCCTCGTATTTCATCATAGTAATCATGGCAACCAGCAGCCTCTAGATCGTTGTCTGCGTCAAGATAGATCGCAATTGTCCATAATGCTTCATGTACAATTAAACTCGAAACCTTTTCGCATGCTGAATATGAAGCATCTCCGTCAAATCGGGCTTTAATTTGATAGGCGCCAATTGCCAATTCTTTGGGAATAAAGAATATTACATTTGCATTTCCTTCATGATTTGTAACTGAACTTGTATTGCTAATATCATCTTCAGGAATATCATGCCACGCACCGTCATAATGAATCGAAAAGATTAGCTGCTTATTTGGAATAGGCAAGCCAGTCGATGTGTCTTCTTCAAGTTTTGCTTCTAATAAAACCGGCATACCTCGATTTCCTGCTCGATCAGGAAATGTGCCCGAATTTATCCGCGTAGTTGTTGTACTTGAAATGTGAATTACCTGCTCATCGGAATGCAAATATCCATTCGTGTCAGTTATTACATTGGGATCGGTATTGTAAAGGGAATAACAGAGACCACCAAAATAGTAGTCAGAGGCAATTGTTAGCGGGCCAAGAGTAATATCCCAGGTATAGGTGCCATTCGAACTAACCGTGCTGGATCCAGAGGTTGAGCTGAAATCGTTGTTTTGATCGCGATTGCGGTCAAGAATTGCCTGTACCTTGGCGCTGACATTGACGGTGTTGGGGTTCTTCACCCTCATTTTAAAGCGCAGCGAAGTGCCGACAGGGACCGTGGAGCCCCAATACAGAGTTTCGTTTGTCGCCGCATTTTCAATAATGATGTTTTCTATGAATGGCCAGTTACGGGCAAAAGGAACGGTTTTTGTCTGATCAAGAACGATACTGCCTTCACCCCAAAATTCTGTTCCGAGACCACTTGGGGATTCGACATAGACTCGGTAGTTATAGCTTCCAGCCGGCACATTGTTGAAACTCGCGGCGCCATTAATTGTATTTACAGGATTGGTTATTCCTGTGACCTGACTCCAACTCGTATCATAAAGATAGACTCGGCCGAAGCCCGCCGGAACCGATGGATCTCCTCCTAAAACATTCGACACATTTACCGTTAATGAATACACAACGGACTGATAAGTTCCCGTATAGGAAGTCGTATTATTCGTTGTGACCGAGACAGACTGATCGCCAGGCTTGGTCCAGCCCGAAATCGTGCTGAATGTTATCGTATAATTTCCTATTGGAATGTTAGAAATTGTGGTGCCACTATTTTTCCAAGAAGTATCAGGCCCACTAGTCAAGCGCCATTGAGCTCCGGCTGTTCGTGCTTCTGAAGGCTCAATGTAGCCCTTAAAGCTCCCGACCGCAGCCTGCACGGTAAACGGACCAAACGATGATACATTGTTGCCTTCATTCGTTCCTTCATCTACTTGACCCTGATAATCCGCCTTGAAGACAAAATATCGTGTTCCGATATCCGATGATTGAAATGTATAAGTTGAACTTTCATTGGAGCCGGTATTTGAGCTCAGAGCAGAAACACTATCACTGCCCCAGCGATAACTTGTATCAGAACTTGAAGTTCCAAAATAGTACCCCAAATAACTTGAGCCGGCCGCTCCCTGGCCTAGATTCCAGACATTGCAACTAACAGAGACTGATTCTCCGACATAATAAGTCCTGGGAGTCGTTGAAGAATTGACCGTAATGTTCGAAACCACCAAATCAGGATAGAGGGTCGCATTATTCCTTACAAATATTTCCACAATATCCGTATAATTATTAATTCCAGCCCAGATCTGAGTTTCCAATGGTCCCACTTCGTTATTGAATGCATAATAAAGATTCGAAGAACTATAAATAAGGCTTTTATTGTTATTTATATCATGAAATATGAAATCGACCGTAGTGGGGGCACCAGTATCAATTTTATATACTCTTAAATCTGTTACCGTACCCGGATCTCGATAAATTGTTTGAGAAGATCCAGGATAAAACAAATTGGTTTTCGCAACACCATTATCCGTCCAACTTACCCAAACCCATTTAACATAATCTGCACGTAAAAATGTGCAAAGCAAAAGAAATAGAAAACAAGATAGTAATTTTTTGACAATCATGTTTTATGCCCCCTTAGATATTCAATTGATCTGTCGTACACAAAGCCATCGAATAAATTTACGATAAGTATTCTGATTAATTTATTTTTCAAGTAAATAAACAGCAATAAACATGCCAAAGACTTGAAAAAAGAACAAAAAAAAGAAATACTTGCACAGCCAATTCAAATTTGATTGATAAGGAATGTTTAGATTCGATCAAGTCGAATATTTATAAAACCTCTAAAAATGAATCAAATTGTCTATAAACCAGTTGATATAAAAATTCATAATGACTAAAATCAAATCTATGAAATATTTACTCTATTTCCACGATGGCTTCATCCGCAAGTATCCGCTGGAAAAAAAAGTCTTCACCATTGGCAGGGCCAAGGAGTGCGACCTGGTCATTGACGAGAACTTCATCTCCCGGCGCCACGCCCAGGTGGCAGTCGGCGAGGAATGCGTCACAGTCAGCGACCTGGGCTCCAAGAACGGCCTGTTCTACAAGGGCGGGCGGGTCGCCGAAGCCCGCGTCGGCCTCAACGAATCGTTCTGCCTCAAGACCATTGAATTCTACCTGAAGCAGGGCGACGCCAGCGAGTTCCAGGCGGCGCCGGAACTGATACCGATCTTCAGGCAGATGGGGCGGCGCGCCGAGGACCGGGTCCGGGACATCGAGACGCGCTACATCGAGGACGCCTCGCTGGAAGTGCTCAAGCAGCTGCTGGTGGAGGGGTTGAAATGCCGCAGCCTGAACGACTTCCTGCTCGGGCTGACCAACTACCTTTCGGTCTTCAGCGATTTCGGCGAGCTGCTGCTGGCCTGCCAGGGCAAGGATGAGCCGATTTACGCCTACCGCCACGCCGGCAACGAGGCGGCGCTGCTGGCCGCCGCCAGGCGCGCGATCAAAGCGCCGGAAGCGCCGCAAATTTACGAACCCCTCCCCGGCCTGGGCAAAGCCCGCTTCTATTCCTTTCCCCTGGCATTGAACGGGGTCGACGCGAGCTTGCTGTATTTCCCGGCATCGGGCTCGGGCCGCCCCACCCGAAAAATCGAGGCGTTCCTGCGGACGCTCGCCCGCGAGATCGAGCTGGTGGCCCAGCTGATATCGGAGCCGGCCGCCTCCCGCCTGCCGGCAGCGCCCGACTGCGCCAGCGACGCCATCAACACCGGGAACCCGCGGATGAAGCAGCTGATCAAGGAAACCAAGCGCATCGCCGCCTCCGATTTGTTCGTGCTCATCGAGGGCGAGAGCGGCACGGGCAAGGAATTGTTCGCCCGCCTGCTGCACGCCCATTCCGCCCGCCATTTGAAGCCGCTGGTGGCCGTCAACTGCGCAGCCATCCCCGAGAATCTCCTTGAATCGGAGTTTTTCGGCCACGAGCGCGGCGCCTTCACGGGCGCCCATGCCCAGAAGAAGGGGAAGCTGGAGCTGGCATCGGGGGGCATCCTGGTCCTGGACGAGATCAGCGAGATGCCGGCCAACCTGCAGGCCAAGCTGCTGCGCGCCCTGGAGGAGAACGAGTTCTTCCGCGTCGGCGGAGTGACGCCGATCAAGGTCGACCTGCGCATCGTCTCGCTGACCAACTCGCGCCTGCTGGAACTGATCGAGTCCGGCAGGTTCCGCTCCGACCTCTACTACCGGCTGGTGCACCACACCATTTCCCTGCCGCCCCTGCGCGAACGGCGCGAGGACATCCGCCTGCTGCTGAACCATTTCACGCTGGTCTTCTCCCGCCAGTACGGCCGCGACTTCAAGGGGGTATCGGTCAAAGCCTTCCGCGCCCTCGAAAAATACGACTGGCCGGGCAACGTCCGCCAGCTGAAGAACGAGGTGCACCGCCTGGTCAGCCTGGCGGGAGAGAACGGTCTGTCCGATCACGACATGCTGTCCGAGCCGATCCGCCAGCCTGCCGCTGGAAAAATCCCTGTTTCACCTGCCGTTCCCGGTGAACCAGAGGACGAGCGCTCCTTGCTGAAACGCCTGCTCGACAAGCACCGGGGAAACAAGTCGCGCGCGGCCCGCGAGCTGAACATGACCTACCAGGGGCTGCACAAGAAAATGAAGCGGCTGGGGATCGCCGGCAAAGAAAAAGGCTGACGATTTCCCGGCAATAATCCCGGCAATCCGTCTGCCGGGAACAAACCGAGAGAAACACTTGCAGAGCACCGAGGTCTGGTCTACCTTGACCTGCGGTTGTGCCGCTGGCGGCAATGGGGGCAGATGTCGCTGTGCACGGTGAGCAGCTTGCCGCACGACGGGCAGGAGTAGCGCTTGATCTCGCGCGCCAGGAACGCCGGCATGCCTCGCTTGCGGATATAGTTCAGGTTTTCCACGAAGCTGTAGTTGTGGGCGCGGAGATAACGTTCTTCAATGATCAGCAGGCTCGGGCAGGGGAAATCGGCGCACAGGTGACAGGAGGCGATCTCCCCTTTGGCGAGCTTCCTGCACAATCCTTTCTTGTGGATGCAGCCGCGCCCGCGCGGCCGGCAGCCGGCACATCCCGGCTTGGCCGGATCGAGCACCCAGCTGCAGAGGTTGCAGTTCATGCCGCACGGGGCCACCAGCTCGCGCCTCATGACGACGGTGCCCGATATTGCACTTATGGCTTTCATTTGTCTGATTATGGCATTTCACGCCCAATGGCTGCAAATGGCCTTCATTTCCGCTTAAACGCCAAATAGAAAATTGCAAGCCCCGCCGCCGGGTTCGAACGGTCTCAGCCAGCGCCTCCGGCGCCTTCTTCCGGCGCGCCGCGCCGCCCCTGGACGTGCCACACCTCCATCTCGCCCTTGCCCTTGACCCGAACCGGCGGCACCGGGCGGCAGTCGAACTCGTTGCGGATCAGCTCGTAGGTGCCGCGCGTGACCTGGATGGCGCCGGGCACGCCGTGCGACTCCATGCGGCTGGCGGTGTTCACCGCGTCGCCCCACAGGTCGTAGATGAACTTGCGGCGCCCGATCACCCCCGCCACCACCGGCCCCGACTGGATGCCGATGCGGAAGGCCAGCCGGCGGCCGGCGAAGGTCCGCCCGGCGACCAACTCGCGAATCTCCAGGGCCATGTCGGTCAGGGCCTGGGCGTGATCGGGCCGGGACCGGGGGATGCCGGCGGCGACCATGTAGCAGTCGCCGATGGTCTTGATCTTCTCCAGGCCATGGCGGTCGGCCAGCTCGTCGAACAGGGAGAACACCTCGTCGAGCATCCCGACGATCTCGACCGGCTTCATTCCGGCCGACAGGGGGGTGAAGTCGACGACGTCGGCGAACAGGATGCTGGCAGCCTCGTACTGGTCGGCGATGACGCGGTTCCCGCGCTTCAGCACGACGGCGACCTCCCGCGGCAGGATGTTCAGCAGGAGGTTCTCGGAGCGTTCCTGCTCCTCGGCCAGTCGCCTCAGGGCCGAGTCGCGCTGCCCGACGAAGTACATCAGGGCCACGAAGGCGAAGACGGCCACGGCCGCGAAGCTGGAGATGAAAAGCCAGAGGTTGGCCGCCTCCGGCAGTCCGGAGGCGTGCTGCCAAGGCGGCGGCAGCATGGCCAGCGCCGCCACTCCCGCCAGGTAGGCCAGCATCAGGTAGGCGGCCCGCCTGACCTTGGGGAACGCCAGGGCATACAGGGGGCCGATCATGCCGATGAAGACGATGCCGCCCGAACGAAGGAGCCCCCCTTCTCGCGCGGTATAGAAAAGGGAGGAGACGACCAGGAACAGCTGGCTGGCCAGGCCGATCCACTCGATGCCGCGGCGCAGGAAGAAATACACGACGAACAGGATGGAGAAAAAAACCGCCATGGCCAGCCAGTATTCGCCGAAGTTCTCCCAGCCGAACTCCCGGCCGAGTGCGAACATGATCCAGCTGGCGGGGATGGCAAACCACATGCAGACCCACCAGATGGTCTTGGCGGTGCGGATCTCGTCGCTGTCCCCGGGGCGGACGCCGAACGAGGCGAAGGAACTGAACGAGAAGCCTGTTCTCCCCACGGGGCGATTGTAGCGGTGTCGCCCCGGCGAAGTCAAGGAATCCCGGGCGCATGCCGGCCGGTCCCGATCGCCCTGCGTCATGGTCGGGCTTGATTGGCAAAGGCAAAGCGATATAATACGGCATTCCGCCTGCGAAAGAAGCCAAGGAGAAAACCGCCATGGACGCAACCCACCGCCTGCGCCGCAAGGAGAAGGAGATCGAGGATCCCGTTGAGATGAGGGGGATCCTGGCCGGGACCCGGTACATCACCATCGCCATGTGCAGGGAGAACGAGCCCTACCTGGCGACCCTGAGCCATGGATACGACGAAGAAAGGAACGCGATCTATTTTCATTGCGCCCGCGAGGGGAAGAAGGTTGAGATCCTCAGGGCCAACGACCGTGTCTGGGGGCAGGCGATCGACGACCGCGGCTACGTACCGGGCAAGTGCGACCACCTTTTCGCCAGCGTCCAGTTCGGCGGCCGGGTGCGCTTCGTCGAGGACGCGGAGGAGAAAAGGCGCGCCCTGGGGGTGATGATCCGCCAGCTGGAGCGCGAGCCGGAAAAGGTGCTGGCCGAGCAGGTCACGGAGGCCGCGGTGACGAAGGTGTGCATCGGCCGCATCGACATCGAGTTCCTGAGCGGCAAGAGATCGCTGCGGGTGATCGAGTCCACCTGAAGCCGCTCCCCGCAATTTGCCAGGAGCCAGGGAGCCGTTCGCTAGGAAAACCGTCGATTTCTTCGCCCGAGCGATTGGGAGCGGATCGAAAAGTGGGAAAAATCTTTTAATTCCGTTGGACCACTCTGCTTGCATTTTAAAATATTGGCCACAACGGAACCTACTGTGGACTGGAAAATGAATCCGCTGATCTCGCAGAATGAAAATCCAGCCAGATCCTTAGAGAAAACCGGAAGTTGCGCCGTCGATCGCTTTCCACCTGGCCGAAGTGGACGGCTCGAGCCTGTTCTGCATCCCGAGAAGGTCTGGACCGGAAGCGTAATCCCCCGGACTACGAGTTTTCGCAACATTAACGTGGGGGCTTGACCGCGGAACCTGCGACCGCAACGCTCCAGGATTTCCCGCGCATGCCTCTGGGTGCTTCGCCATGCCCGGAATCCCCGCTTGACAATCCAACGCTCCGGACTTACAATCGATCCAGAAGAAGATGGACTCCCGTCCCGTTTTTCCACCAATTCTTCTGGCCTTGTCCCCTAAAAGTACCATTCAATGCACAAAGGAGAATCCATCATGACTTCACCATCGGCCATCATCGAAAAAAACCGGATTCCCTTCGTGTCCCTGGCACCTTTCCTGTTCATCTCCTTTGGACTGGCGTGGGGGATCCTGGGTTTATTCATCTTTCTGCCGGCCCCGATGACCGCGATATTCGGCCAACTGACCGGGCAGCATCCGCTCTTCTACCTGGCGGTATACGCGCCGGCCATAGCCGCCTTCATCCTTGTCGCCTACCATGGCGGCATGGGAGGATTGCGCCGTTATCTCTCCCGCCTGCTGCTCTGGCGCTGCTCGCCGTTCTGGTACGCCTTCCTGATCATCGGCATCCCGCTGGTCTTCATCGGCGGGTCGGCGCTGAAGGGAAACCTGTTCACTGAGCCGTTCCCGTTCGCTTCCATCCCGGCGTTCGTCGCGGCCATGTTCTTCATGGCCGTCAAGGGCCCGGTCGAGGAATTGGGCTGGCGGGGACTGGCGCTCCCCCTGCTGCAGCGCAAACTGGCGCCGATTTGGGCCGGATTGATCCTGGGGATCATCTGGGGCTTGTGGCACCTGCCGGCGTTCCTGCTGAGCGGGACGCCGCAGAGCGCCTGGTCGTTCACCCCTTTTTTTCTCGGAGCCGTCGCCATCAGCGTGATCGTGACCCGCCTGTTCAACGCCGCGCGGGGCAGCATACTGCTTCCCGCGCTGTTCCATTTCCAACTCATCAACCCCATCTGGCCCGACGCGCAACCGTACGACACCTACCTGCTTATCGCCATCGCGGCCCTGGTCGCCTGGCTGAACCGCAAAACCATGTTCACCAAGGCCGGGGCGGTCACCGGGGTCATTCCTCCGATCAGGAGTCGGTCGGGAAACGGCGGCAGCGCCAACGCTTCATGAGCCCGAGGAAAAGGATCAATAAACCAAGATGCCTGCCCCGAGATTGTTCAAGGTAAAAAAGCCCGGGCGGATCGTTCTCCGGCTCATGCTGATCGGGATGGGACTATTTTCCTGCCGCATGGCCTCAGCAGTACATCCCGGCAAAACGCCGACAACAACCGCGGACCAACGCTTCCAAGCGACCCTTGACTCCCTGCACAAACAATACGGCTTCCCGGGAGCGACCGCCGCCTTTGTAATGCCCGACGGCATGGTCGGTGTCGCCGCCACCGGTGTCATTGACCTGGAAACAGGCACGCCAATGAGGACGGATTCGCGCATGCTGGCGGCCAGCATTGGAAAAATCTTCGTGGGCGCGACGGCGCTGATGCTTGCCAACGAAGGCATACTCGATCTCGACGCCCCCGTTTCGCGATGGCTCGGAGACCGGAAATGGTTCTCTCGGCTACCCAACCACAAAACCGTCACTTTGCGCCACCTATTGCATCACAGCTCGGGATTGCCCGACCACGTGCATTTGCAACGCTTCACCGCCGAGGTGGCCCGCAAATGGCGCCGGGGCGAAAACCCGTTCACACCTGAAGAACTGGTCGAATTCGTGCTGGACCTCGAGCCGCTTTTCGCCGCCGGCAAGGGATGGGCCTACACGGACACCGGCTACATCCTGGCCGGACTGGCGATCGAAAAGGCCACGGGAAGAAGTTACTACGATGAGATCAAAAAGCGTTTCCTGCTCCCCCTCGGCCTGAAAATGACGGAGCCGGCCGACCGTCGTTCCCTGCCGGGGCTGGCCGCCGGCTACGTGGCCGCAGACAACGCTTTCGGGTTTCCGCGAAAAACGATCGGGACCGATGGCGCGCTGGTCTGGCATCCCGGTTTTGAATGGACCGGAGGCGGACTGGTGAGTAACTCAAGCGATCTGGCGCGTTGGGGTTTTGCCCTTTTCTCGGGAAAGGTCATGCCCGGGGCTTGCCTAAATGAACTTGTAAAGGGCGTTCCAATAGATCACGGCGCGAACGGCATTCAATACGGCTTGGGCGTCGGGATCTACGTCCGGGGGCGCTTCGGCCCGGTATACGGCCATGGCGGATGGATACCGGGCTACTGCTCCAGCCTGCGCTACTACCCCGAACATGGGGTCACCGTGGCGTTCCAGATCAATACCGACATCGGCATCGCGGACGACTCGACGCCATTGATGAACGAAATGGAATCCCGCCTGGCCGAGGTCGTCATTTCCGCGAAAATTTCTCGGCGGCAGACGGCTGCCGAGAACCGCCACAGCGCCCAATTTCAAGAAGGAGAAGGAAGGAAATGAAAATTCTTGTATTGAACGGAAGCCCGCGCAGGAACGGAACGGTCGCCTTGCTGCTCAAGGCCGTGACAGAACCCCTGGCGGCCGGGCATGAAGTCGAATGGATCGATGTTTCCAGGCTCGCCATGAAATTCTGCACGGCCTGCATGACCTGCCGGGAAACGGAAGCATGCGTATTGCCCGAGGATGATGCGCACATCGTGGGCAAAAAGATCCGGGAGGCGGATGCCCTGGTAATCGGCACACCGACACACTGGGGGAACATGAGCGCCCCGCTCAAGCTTCTTTTTGACCGCAACGTCCCGTCATTCATGGGAGAAAGCCCCGGAGGCATGCCCGTTCCAAGGCAGAAGGGAAAGCGCGTTGCCATCGTGACGGCATGCACGACCCCGTGGCCCTTCAATTTCATTCTCCCCGAGAGCCGGGGCGCGATCCGGGCCGTTAAAGAGATTCTTCATTATGGGGGTTGCAAAACAGTGGGGACGATCACGCAGCCGGGAAGCAAAAAAGCAAAGGGGATTTCGGCATCGCTGGCGGCCAGGGCGAATCGACTGGGGAAAAGACTCGTACGCGATTGACCCTGTGGCAATCGCATGAGCCCGGCCCGGCGAGTCGGGACATTCCCTTGCGGCGAACCGGAAGCTCGGCATTCCTCATCTTGCCGCAGTGGTGAACGATCGCCGGATCATCGAACTTCACTCGAATACCTGGACCTCTATCCCGGATGTCGTGTCATCGGGCATTACGGTGGATCCGCAAGATCATTTCTCCCCTTCAACACATCTTCGATCAATATTTCCCTGAACCTGTCCGATTCTTCAAAAAGAGGGCTGTGAGCTGACTTTTCAAAAGTATAGAAACCTTTCAGGGGAGCGCTCATCTTTTTGAAATACGCTTTGGCTAGATCAATGTTCACCGTTAAGTCATATCTGCCGCTCATGAAATAGACCGGGATCTCCAGGCGGGGCACCCTCTCGGCGAAGTCGTTCGCGCACAATTCATCAAAAATGCCCGTCTTGGGCAAAAACAATATTTTTGCTTTCCAGATATTGATCTTTTCCCTGAAGGTATACGCCCTGCAGGTCCAGACCGGGATAAAAACACCCCAGAAAACAGATTTCATCTCGCGCATGGTGCCGACGCCAAGCTCGTGCATGGACCGGTCACGAAGCGCGGATTTGAAAAATCTTGCCGTGTCCGAATCTGCCCGCAAAGCGTCATAGGCAAGCAATTCCTTCACGGCTTTCTTATTGCCGAGAGCCGCATACTCGTCAAGCAAATGCCTGTAAGCGATCTTTTCCGATTCGAGCTGATTGGTCGTCTGGGCCATCGCGATGTAGGCATGGAACAGCTGAGGGGCCCTGGCAGCGGAGAGCAAGGCGATCGCGGTTCCTCCCGAGTGAGCCATCAAGTAAATCTTTTCCTTGCCAAAGCGATTTCTCAGATAACCGGCCACTTCAATGGCATCCGCTGCAAGCTGTTCGAACGTCATGCTCAGAATTGTCACTTCGGGACTGTAAGAGAGTCCGCCGCCTCGCTGTTCCCAGTAGCACACCGTAAAAATATCTTCCAGCCCGGGTCGATATTTGTCGACGAGAAAATAATTCGGGAAAGCGGGCCCGCCATGAACATAGAGCAAAACCGGATGATCCGTGTTTTTGCTGCGGATGAACATGCCCTGCTTCACCCCGCCAATATTCACGAATGTCTTTTCTGAAATGGAACCTTGTACGGGTTCTCCCTCACTATCCAGAAATGGCTCCGGTTTGCCCGGACTCGCTATCAGCAGGAAAATCACCAAGCAAGTCAATAAAGCCAGGATGAATGATAAAACGATCAGCAGCACTTTCAACCCCTTAATGATCCATTTCATCTACAGCAGCTTCTTTTCCCCCAACGCGGATCGTCTCGCCTTTGTGTCCGCGTTTCATACAGCGGCGAAACGCTTCGTGACAAATGAACCCCAGGTCGTCTCATCCAGCCATCATATCAACTTTTTGCCCTTTTGCAATCCGTTCCTGGGGCACACTTCCCCCATTGCATAAAGACAAGCGCCCTCTCTCGCTCCGGGGTCGCGGGCAGGGGATTGCGTTCCTCTGCCGGCTGGAGTATATTTCAGCTGAAAATGGCCCCTGTAATAAATTTCCTCTATTTGGCCAGGACCCTGCTGCGCGTGCCGCGCATGGCCCTGGTTTCTCCGGCGCTGAACCTGTTCTTCCTGCGCTACATCGGCAATTTCCGCATCAAGAACAGCGCCGGCCACTGGACCGTTCATTCCCACCTGCCGCCGCTCAATCACCCGGCCTTCGGCCGTTTCGTCAGCCGCCACCTGCTGGAGAGAAGCATCGGCCCGTCTCACGCCCAGATCGGCCTGACCAATGCCTGCCCGCAAGCGTGCGCCTACTGCTACAACCGCGAGCGCCGCGGCCAGGCCATGGACACCGCAACCATCCTGCGCGCCGTGCGCGAGCTGCAGGAGCTCGGCGTCTGCTGGCTGGGTCTCACCGGCGGCGAGCCGCTGCTGAACCCGGATATCGCGCGCATCGTCGCCAGCGCCGCCGACGGCTGCGCGGTCAAGCTGTTCACCACCGGCAGCACCCTGACCTCGGAAAAGGCGCGGGAATTGAAACAGGCCGGGCTCTTCTCGGTCTCGGTCAGCCTGGACCACTGGCTGCCGGAGATCCACGACCGCAACCGCGGCCTGGCCGGGGCGTTCGCCACCGCCCTGAACGCCATCCGCCTGTTCCGGGAAACGGGCGGCATCCAGGTCGGCGTGTCGGCAGTGGTCAGCCGCGACATGATCCGCGACGGCCAGGTGGAGGAATTCCTGGAATTCCTCCAGGGACTGGGCATCGACGAGGCCTGGCTCTGCGAAGCCAAGCCATCGGTGGCCGCGTTCTGGGATGAAGGCCAGTTGATCGGACCGGCCGAGCTCCGGCAGCTTTCCGGCCTGCAGGACCGCCGCAACCGCCGCGCCGGCATGACCGTCAATTTTCTCGGCCATTTCGAGAGCCGGGAGCATTTCGGCTGCAACGCCGGGCACAAGATGGTCTATATCGACGCCTGCGGCGAAGTCAGCCCCTGCGTGTTCACCCCCATGACCTTCGGCAACATCCGCGACCGCTCCCTGAAAGAGATCTTCACGGCGATGAAGTCCCATTTCCCCTCCGGCGATCTCTGCTTCATCAACCGCAACTTCCCGCTCATCCGCGACGCCGGCCGCGGCCGGGGCTTCCTCGATCCCGCCGCCTCGCTCCAGGTCATGGCCAAGGCCGAATTCGGCCAGCGCTCCGGATTTTTTCGGATTTATCTCAGTGACAAAAAGGAAGGACCGGCATGAAAAATCAAGGCTTGCTTTGGTACCGCATCGCCAGCCTGCTCATGGCCGTCTGCTTCGGGGCCGTGGGCCTGATCTTTTTCTTGCTGCCGGAAGGGACTCTCGAATTTTTCAACCGCCTGTCCTCGCCCCTGGGCCTGCCTCCCTCCCCCGTCCATCCCGGGAGCTTTTTCCCCATCCTGGCGCTGGCATATATGTATCTGGTCACCCTGCTGGCCGGGTGGATGTTCAAAAAGCCGGGGAATCCCCTTTTCCCGGAACTGCTGGCCCAGGCAAAATTCGCCAGCTCCATCCTGTCCCTGATTTTCTTTTTCGGGCGCTCCCCGTACCTGATCTGCCTGGCCAACGCCGTCATTGACGGAGGCATCGGCGCGCTGGCGCTGGGACTGCTTTTCCTGCAAAAAAGACGCGCCGCTTCATGGCCAACCTGACCCTGAGGCTGCTGCTGGCAGGACTATTCGTCGCCGGCGGGAAAAAAGGCCTGAAGGACCTTTTCCGGCTCACGGCAGAGGCGTTCGGCCAGGAGCCGCCCGACCTGCGCGGCTTGTCCCGCAGCGAAATCCTCCTGGATTTCGCCCGTTTCACCCGCGCCGGGGCGGAAAGATCGCTCGCCGGCGGTACGGCGCAAGCGCTGCGGGAAAACCTGCGCGAGCGCTCCCTGAGTTTGGGCCGGGATCTTCGTTCCCGGCTGCCCATCCGCAGCCGCGCCGACGCCGTCGCCGCGCTGCGCGTCCTCTATCGCATGCTGGCCATCGACCTGGCGGTCGACGACCGGGGAGAGGTGACGATCCGCCGCTGCTCGCTCGCGGCCCAATACCCACCGCAGGTCTGCCGTTTCATGTCGGCCATGGACGAGGGCATCGTCGACGGCCTCTGCGGCGGCCGCCTCGCCTTCAGCCAACGCCTCACCGAGGGCGGCGATTGTTGCCGCGCCCGCATCGACTGGCCGGAGGGGGCAGATGAATAGGGCCGTGGTGATCGGCAGCGGGGCCGGCGGCGCCATGTGCGCCCGGGAGCTGCAGGGGAAATTCCAGGTCACCGTGCTGGAGGCGGGCCGCGAGTTCCGCCCCTTCGGCCTCAACCTCAATCTGATCGCAAAGATCAGGAAGACCGGGCTGTTGTTCGACAGCCGCGAGATCGGCTGGATCTTCCCGGCCATGAGGATCCGCAGGGCCGGCTCGGGCATGATCGTGGTCAGCGGTAGCGGCAGCGGCGGCACCACGACGCTCAGCACCGGCAACGCCCTGCGCCGGGATGGGGCGTTGCGGGCGCTGGGGATCGACCTGGATGAGGAGTTCGCCGAACTTTCCCGCGAAATCCCGGTGCTTGCCGACCATCAGAGACTCTGGAGTCCTTTCACCAGGAGTTTCTTCTCGATCTGCCGGGAGATGGGGCTTGACCCGCAGGCCTTGCCCAAGATGGGCGACCACGCCCATTGCCGCGGCTGCGGCCGCTGCGTGCTGGGCTGCCCGCACGGCGTCAAGTGGGACAGCCGGCGGCTCCTGGAACAGGCGCTGAAAAACGGCGCCCGCCTGCTGACCTCCCACCGGGTCGAACGGGTCGTTCACGAAAAGGGCCGCGCCAGCGGGGTGCTGGTCCGCCACGGCCTGCGCAGGAAATGGTTCCCGGCCGACCTGGTCATCCTGGCCGCCGGCGGCCTGGGCACGCCGCAGGTCCTGCAGGACTCGGGCATCGACTGCGACGCCAAGCTGTTCGTGGACCCGGTCCTCTGCGTGGCCGCCGAGATGGAAAACTGCCGGCAGAACCGCGAATTGCCCATGCCTTTTGCCGTGCAAATGAACGGCTATATCATTTCTCCCTACTTCGACCATCTCAGTTTCTTCTTCAACCGCGAATGGCGCCATCAGGCCGGGAATGTCTATAGCCTGATGATCAAGCTGGCCGACGAGAACCGGGGCGGCATCACCGGGGGGCGCCTGAGGAAGACGCTGAGCGCCGCCGACCACGGGCGCCTGGAGCAGGCCGCGGACACCTGCGCCGAGATGTTCCGCCGGGCCGGCGTGGACAAGAGCCGCCTTTTTTTCGGCACGCTCAACGCCGGCCATCCCGGGGGCATGCTGCCCCTGACCGCGGCGCAAGCAAAAACCTTCCACGATCCGCGACTGCCGGAAAACCTCTACGTGGCCGACGCCAGCCTGTTCCCCGCTTCGCTGGGCAACCCGCCCATCCTGACCATCCTGGCCATGGCCAAGCGCGTCGCCGGGCTGTGCCGCCGGGCCGGATAAAACCGTCCCTTGCTTCCAGCAGCATATCTCCAAAAACCTTGAGCATCTTCAAAGGATCGCTGGATCACCACCCCGCATCAGGAATTGCTTTTTTCTCTCTCTAAACCCTGGACCCTGTCCCCTACTTCCGGCGCTTGCAGCTCATCTCCATGCTCTTGAATTCGCTCTGGTCGGGCTGGACCATGAACTGCTCATACAGGTATTCGTCCGCGCCGACCCAGGTGGTCCTGGCCTTCATCGGGAGCTCGCTGCCGGACACCGGATCGGGCCAGAGCCCCGATTCGCTGATGACGTTGTCCTGGCGCGTGCCCATTGTCATGAACATCATGGTCGACGTGTTGTCGATCCACAGGGAGACGTACTTCTGCTGCATGTTGTCGAAGCCGACGATCTGCAGCCCGTTGAAGGGCTGGCCGAACATCTCGCCCTTGAAGTCCATGAACAGGAAACGGCCGTCCAGGCGCATTTCGCCCTGGAAGGTGCCGCGGCTGATGGTGGGCGGCTGTCCTGGCGCCATCCAGCCCTTGACCTGGCAATCCCAGAAGCCGGCATACTTTTTCAGGAACTCGTGGTTCTCCGTCACCGCCCCCGCCTTCATGAAGGCTTCCATGGCCTTCTGCTGCTCGGCATCGGGCTGCTTTTCCTGGGCCAATGCCGGCAGGACGGCAAGGCACGCCGCCAGAAGAATGATCGTCCTTTTCATTTTTCCTCCTGTTTTTTCAAACGGATCCAGCCTTTTCCGCTGACAGTATAAGATCCTGCGGATAAAATTGCCAGCCGATCAGGTAGATTTCAGATGAGGCAAGATGGCCGGGACTGGCGACACGCCCGCGGGCCCGTTCTCCCGCCCTTCTCCCCGGCGGGCCCTTGCTACCACATCTTGCCGTAGGTCGGATGGTAGTTGAAGCCGCGGCTCCACATATAGGTGTTGAAGGTCTGCTGGCGGATGTTCATCATCACGTTGTGCCTGATCATGTTGCCCACCGCGTCGCCCCCCTTGCCCCTCTTGCCCGCACGGCCTTTCCCGGCCGCAGCCCCGGGCTGGGCCTCAGCGGCCGTCAGCGAGAGGAGCCGGCCGATGGCATGCCGCCGCTGGTCGGCATCGCCGTGGCCGACCAGGGTGCGCAGCACCAGCCACAGGCCCGGAGCGGTCGCCACCTGGGCCTTCTCGGAGGCGCTGAATCCGGGCCAGGCGCGCAGCAGCTCGGTTCGCACCCCGGCCACTTCGGCGTCGTCCAGCTGAGCCGGCAGCGCCGCCCCATTCCGGCGCAGGAGCCGGGAGTAGGCGGTCAGTTCGCAGAAGGCGGAAGCGGCCATCTCGGTCAGCGGCGGATCGCCGGCCGCGAGCGTCCTTCCCCGCTCGGCCAGCCGGGCGCGGACCATGGCCACCACCGGGTCGGAGGCCGGCGACTCCCGCAGCCACTGGCGGGTCGTCTCCTCAAGGCTTCCGCGCATCTCTTCAAGATCTTTCCGCCCCGCCTTCATGATCCAGGCCACGACCTCCGGGTACTGGCCGAAGGATTTCCTCTCGCCGGCGCTCTTGCCGGACCACCAGGCGGAACTGAACTGGCCGAGGATGAGCCGTTCCTGCGCCGCGGTGAACGGGGCGCCCAGGGCGAATTCCAGAACGAAGAGAAAGGAGCGGCGCACGCGGTCCAGTTCGCTGTCGGCCGCCGGCGCGCGCGCCGCATCGGCAGACGGGGCACGCGGTCCCGCCGCCAGTTTGCGGCTGAGCGCGTCGATGATCTTCGTCTCTTCGGCCTGGCCGGCGGCCAGCCTTGGATGGACGGTGCGCCCGGGAGTGATGATCATCTGGGTGGCCTTTTTGCCGCTGCCGCCGAGGAACAGGATGTCGCCCTGGCGGGCGCGCGTGGCCGGGATCTCCTCCGCCGCGGCCAGGTCGACCAGGCGGTCCTTGTCGTACACGACCAGCTGCAGCAGCTTGTCCTCGTTCTCCAGGTCGCGCAGGATCAGCTCCACGCCGCTGCCGGCCGGGCGCAGCTCGATGATCCGGTAAGCCTTGTCGGCGGCCGCGAGGAATCCAAACAGAACCGGGAGCAGCAGTATGGTCAGGATGGCAGGTTTGCTATTTATCATGGGGCGATTGTAGGGGCGATGAGGGGAAGAGTCAAGCATGCCCTTTCAGGCAGATTTTTACATGAGTCAACGATGCCCTCTTCGGGCAGATTTTCGCCGAGGCAATGCGCAACGAACATCGGCCGCATCGACATCGAATTTCTCAGCGGCAAGAGGACGGAAAAAATCGGCAAGACGCCCTGAGCCGATTCAAAACGACGCCGGCCGGCACTCCCCCAGGTAGCAATCGCTCTCCGGCTCGCCGCGCAGCTGGATGGAGTTGGCCGGCAGGCGCTCCCAGGCGATGGCGGCTTTTGAACGGACCTGGTGGAAAAGGCCCCGGCCGATCATCACGGCGATATTGAAGAAGTCGGACTGCAGCGGGCGCAGGTACTCCAAGGCTTCGACCGCGGCGCCTTTCAGGACGGCCGCCCGGGCCAGGGCCATCGTCGCCAGCGACACCGCCGACGGCGCCGGGTGATCGAACGTCGCAGCCGCGACGGGCCGGAAATCAGCGAGGTTCGCTTCGAGCCAGCGGCCCCGCTCCCTGAAGTTTTCCATGCAGGCGGCCAGGGCGTCCATGGTCCCCGCCCACGTTTCGTCGGTTTCGCGGGCCATGGTCACGGCCAGGAGCACGGCGGCCGCGTCGCTGAGAAAGCCGTCCTCCTGCATTTTGCCGTCGGCCAGGGAGTGGCCCAGCCGGGAGCCGTTCCAGAAGACCGCGATCAGTTTCTTCAGCGTTCGCGTCCCCTGCGCCTCCAGCTCAGGCCGGCCGAGCAGGCGCCCGGCCTGCAGCAGGGCGCAGACGGCCAGGGCGTTGACGCCGCAGAGGATCTTTTCGTCGCGCCCGGGCTGCGGGCGCAGCCGGCGCCGGGCCAGCAGTTTTTCCTCGATCTCTTTTATGGGTCGGTCGTTCAGCCTGGCCAGGTGGACGGCGCCCTCGAAATTGCCTTCTTCCGGCAAATGATAGGAGGCGGCAAGGGCCGCGTACTCGTCACCGTCGAGCGCCTCCCTGATCTCCCGGATCCGCCAGACGTAGGTCGCCCCTTCCTGGTGGTTGGTGTCGGCGTCGAAGGCCGTGGCGAAGAGGCCGTCCAGGGCAAAGGTCTCCTCCAGGCAGCGGACGATGCCGGCCGCCATCTCCCGGTATGCTTCTTCGCCCAGCACCCGGAAGGCGAGCGCATAGACCCACAGGGCCATGGCCTGGTCGTAGAGCATTTTTTCGAAATGCGGGATCGTCCAGCGGCGGTCGACGCAATAGCGGAAGATCCCCCCCTGCAGGTGGTCGTGCAGTCCGCCCCGGCGCATGGCGTCCAGGGTGAGGCGGCAGGCGTTCTCCAGGCCCGCATGACCCGTGTGGCTGAGGCGGTACAGCATGTACAGCAGGGTCGAGTGCGGCGGGAATTTCTGCGCCGTGCCGAAGCCGCCGTGGAGTGGATCGTGACCGGCCAGCAGCTCATCGACCAGCCGGTCGGGGCGGACCGTTTCGGGCGTTTCGGCGCCGAGTTGGAAAGGCTCGATCGCGGCGCCGTGGGCGCGGATGGTTTCCAGGACTTTTTGGGCTATGAAGAGCAGCGGCTGCAGGCCGCGGCCGGGATCCACCGTTGCCGGGGCGTAGGTCAGGGCGAAGACCGGGCGCTGGTCCGCGGTAAGGAATACGTTGAGCGGCCAGCCGCCGCTGCCGGTCTGAGCCTGGATGAAGCGCATCAGGTACTGGTCGATGTCGGGCCGTGTTTCGCGATCGACCTTGACGCAGATGAAATTCCCGTTCAGGAACTCGGCCGTGGCCGGGTCGGAGAAGGCTTCGCCGGCCATGACGTGGCACCAGTGGCAGGTCGAGTAGCCGACCGAGACGAACAGCGGCTTATTCCGCCGGAGCGCTTCCCGCAGCACCTCGCCGCCCCACTCCTGCCACCACACCGGGTTGTCCAGGTGCTGCCGGAGATAGGGCGAGGCGGAGCGGTCGAGGTTGTTGCGCTGCAGATCGATGGTCATTGGCCAACTCCCTGGCGAGCCGAATTCTGTCTTCAATTATAACGCAAATGGAATGGATTGGAACCGCGGCGGTCTTTCTTTTTTCAACCCGCGGCTCCCGATTGCTTGCTTCTATTCTTGAGACCCGGCCCGCAAACATTCCGGGACATCTTTCAAAATGGAACCCGCCCGGCTTTTCACGGTTCGTCCCCAGTCCTTCCCCGCGGACGGCAAGCGTCCCCTCCCAGCGCCCGAAGGGATTCTCCAGGCCCGCCCAGCTCCTAGAGCCCCTCCTGGCACTCGAGGGCGTCGCGCTCGAGCAGACCGGCCGTGGTGCGCCCCTTGCCGACATAGCGGGCCAGCAGCCAGGCGGGCGACGACTCGTTGACCAGGCCGATGGCCTCGACCCAATCGCCCCGGACGACGTAGCCGGGGCGCGGCTCGGGCGGCAGCGGGCCGACGACGAGGAAGTGAGCCTTGGCAACATTCACCCGGCAGCGGTAAGCGGGCTTCCATGAATCCGGGGTGAAGGTTTCGCCGGGCCAGCCGGCGCCGCAGAAGGAAGCGATGCCGTCGGTGACCTGCATGGTCACCCTGCCGTTTTTGGTCGTGAAGGTGACGGCGCCCTGGTCGTCGCGGTATTCCCAGCGGCCGTCGCCGACGAAGCCGGCGACGCCGATGCCGTCGCAGATGTGGGCGGTGGCGCCGAACACGGCCGAATAGGAGAACGACAGCGTGTCGCCGGCGCGCATCAAGGCCAGCGGCCCGTGCTGGCCCATCCAGACGCCGGTGGGGTCGAAGCCGCGGTCGTCGGCGGCAGCCGGGGCATCGGCCGCCGCACCAAACGCGGCGATCAGCAAAAGGAGAACGAAACATTTCCGCATGGACTCCTCCTGTCGCACCCAGCCCGCTTCTTCAGGCGCAGGGTTGGGGATCCATGATAGCGGAGTCGTCCCGGCCTGGCAAGCGGACGGCCCGCCTGAGCCGTAATCCTCATGTCACCGCGGTGAAGCGGCCCGCGCTCAAAACGTCGGACACTGCTTCTGCAAATCGGCGCCGGTGCCTGACTGTGTGACGTCGAAAAATATCCAATCCCGCCATGTTCAAGTCGGCACGGATGTAGTATATTCGGATGGATGATGAAAAAAGCAAGCGCATACCCGCCCCTGGTCAGGCTGTTCAGCACGCCGCCGCTCCTGCCGCCGGGCGCGGGCGAAATGAACGCCCTGCGAAAGTCCGAGCGCTTCAGCGTCCGTTTCGAGGATTGGGACCTGCCCTGCTACAGCTGGGGAGAGGGACCGACCGTCCTGTTGTGCCACGGCTGGGGCAGCCGGGCCGGGCACCTGGCGCTGCTGGCCCGGGCCCTGGCCCAGGCCGGCTTCCGGGCCGTCGTCTTCGACGCCCCGGCCCATTACTCCCTGCCGGTCGAACACAAAAAGGAAGGATCGAGCATGTTCGAGTTCGGCCAGGCCATCGCCCGGGTCGCCCGCGACCTGGGCGAACTGCACGGCCTGTTCGGCCATTCCCTGGGCGCGATGGCGGCCGTTTTCGCCTTGGCGGCCTATCCCCATTTGGAGGATTGCTCCTTTGCCTGCCCGAAATTGGTCCTGGCCAGCGCCCCGGCGACGACGCGCCAGGTGCTGGCCAACTTCTGCCGCATGCACTCCCTCGGCGCGGCCGATTGCCGCACCCTGGCCGAAGAACTGGAGTCGGAATTCTCGATGGCCATCGACGACTACGATTGCGCCGCGGCGCTGGCGGAGGTGCCCGCGGAAAAGATGATCGTCCAGGGCGCCGACGACGAATACTTCGCCCTGGCGGATACCCTGGCGCGCACGGCGGCCCCGGGGAGCACCCGCGTCCTGATCGCGGAAAAGTGCGGCCACAACCGCGTCCTGGCCAGCAAGCCGGTCTTTACGGAGATCATCGATTTTCTCAAATCCTGATCCGGGAACGATCCCCTGCGGCGCCGTGAATCCCATGCGCGACCGCTTTCGCTGCAGCGCCCCGGAGAACCATCCGCAGTCATCATCTCCCCGATGGGGGCAAAAGGATCAGAAGCGGGCCGGGTGGGATCAGGCGGTGAACACGCTGCCTTGCAGGCTGGTGATCTTCTCGATGAAGAGCCTCTTCTCCCCGGCGGGGACGGTGACGACCACCTCCTCGCCGACGGTGCGGTTCTGCAGCGCCCGGCCCACGGGCGAGCTGAGGGAGATCCTGCCTTCGCTAGGGTCGACCTCGATGGGGTGGACGATGGTGTACTCCGTGCGCGTGTCGGCGTCGAGATCGAGCACCACCACGACCGAGCCGAAGCCGACGCACTTTTCATCGCCGGGGGACGAAGCCACTTCGTTGTACTGGCTCACCAGGTGGGTCAGCTGGGCGATGCGCGCCTTGAGGAAACCCTGCCGCTCGCGGGCGGCGTCGTATTCGGCGTTTTCGCTGAGGTCGCCCATGCTGCGCGCCTCGGCGATGCGCTTGGGCAGCTCGACCTGGTACTCTTCGCGCAGCTTGTCGATCTCGTCCAGGAGCGCTTTCTTCTTCCGTTCGATTGAGTCCGTCATCCGTGACCGCCTCCAAAAACCCGTGGTGATTCGCCAGGAGAATGTACAACGGATCGGAAAAAATTGCAAGCCCCGCTCCACCGCTGCCCGCCGGGGAAGCGGCAAACAACGGCGCCGCCGGGTTCCTCTGCCGCCGCGGGCGGACGAGGCTCCCGGAGCCTATTTCACCGGTGCCGGAGCCTTGACGACGGTCAGTTCCAGGACCTCGTCGCCCAGGTTCCTCACGTTCATCCGCGTGTCGATCGGGATCTTCAGCAGGGCGCCCTTGGGGTAGACGTGGTCCTCCTGCCCGGCCAGGCCGATGGTGAGCGTGCCGCGCAGGACGGCCATGTAGACGTTCGAATTGGAAAAATGCTCAGGCAGACCTTCGCCCTTGTTCAGGATCATGTGCATGTAGTGCAGGTTTTCGTCCATGACGACCTTCTCGATCGTCTTGTCGTCGCCCTGGGCCAGGTGAAAAACTTGTTCGATCATGGCGGTGCTCCTGGGTCCTATTATAGCAGGGAATGAGCGGCCGTCCAGCCGGGGCCGCTCATCGTGCGGGTCGCCTGACAACCTGGCAGGGAAGATCGTACAGGACGTTCATGATCTCCCGGCTGACCAGGACGTTCTCGCCCAGGATATTGTTCAGCAGGATCACCAGGTTGCCATCCTCGAGGGAGCGGAAGATGATCGCGCTGCCGCTGCCCTCGTGCCAGGCGACCTTCTTTTTTTGTTGGCCGAAATCCAGCTCCGCGATGTCGAAGCCATAGCCGTAAGGCCGGCCGAAGTCGGCCTGCACGGTGAACATCATGTCCTGGAACCGCTTCGCCAGCAGCTTGTTTTCAGCCAGGGCCCGGTCCCAGCGGAAAAGATCGTCCACGGTCGAGTACAGGGCGCTGCTGCCGTTGAGCGGCAGCTCGTACAAAGGTTCGCCCTTGAGGTCGAGCGAATCGGTGTAATCGCTCGCATGCTTCCTGGTATTGCGACGGGCGTGCAGGAAGCCGGAGTCCTTCATGCCCAGGGGGTCGAAGATCCGCTCCCGCATCAGCGTCTCGAACGGCCTGCCGGAGACTGCCTCGACGATGGCGGCCAGGATATCGAAGCCGTCGCCGTAGGCGAAGCCGCTGCCCGGCGCGAACTCCAGGTCGCCCGAATAATACTCCCGGAAAAAGGCTTCCTTGGACAGCTTGTTCCGATAAGGCAACTTGTTATAGCTCACGTAGGGGATGCCGTGCGTATGGCAAAGAAGCTGATGGACGGTGATGTTTTCGCCGGTATCCTTCCTGAAATAGGGCAGATAGTCCAGGATCTTTCCGTCCAGCCGCAATTTCCCTTCCTGCACCATCATCATGGCCAGCATGGCGGTGAATTGCTTGCTGATCGAAAACAGCGAAAACCGGGTATCCGGGGCGTTCGGGATGTCCCATTCCACGTTGGCCGTGCCGATGGCCTTGCGGTAGATCACCCTCCCCTTCTCGGCCACCAGAATGGCGCCATTGATAAGCCCGTTCTCATGGCAGGCGGCGATCAATTGGTCGATCTTCGCGGCCTTGTCCGCGGCGAAAGCATCGGGCTGAATGGCTGCGGGAATGAACAAGCCCAGTATGATCGGGAAAATAATCCGCTTATGTTTCAAAGTTTTGACTCCTTGCTTGTAATTCGCAAACCGCAAAAGCAGCGGGGCCTTACTGCCCTGATTCTATAGCGAATTCCGTTGAATCGCAACACGGATGAACGGTCCGTCCCTGAAGCGACGACGGCAAGCACCGCCCTTGAGCCCCGCGAAATTCAATTTATTGAAATCTTGCGGCATATAGGCATTTTTCATCATACTATTTTGCGAATTTCATTGACTTTTCGCGGCCGGCCCCGCACAATTTCGCTTAGCCGAAGGAAGATCCCGACGCTCCCAGGAGGAATGAAATGAAAATGAAATCAATTTCCGGAAAATCCGCGCCACTGCTGTTCCTGTGCTTCATGGCCATGGGCGTTCGGGCGCAATGCGCGGACGCGCCGCTCACTGCCAGGGAGATCGTCGGCAAGGCCTGGAAGGCCATGTTCGGCGAGCGGACGGACAAGGAGATCCAATCGATCTATGTCGAAGGATATTTTCACGGCGCCGCGGTGCCCAGCCGCATGACCGTCAAGCGCCCGAACCTTTTCAGGAACGAGAACAGGGCGGGGATCCTGGTCTTCGACGGCCGGCGCGCCGCCTGGGTGAAACGGGAGCCCGACAAGGACGGCAAACCCCGGGATCCCGAGCTGATCCAGCCCGAATACTGGCGCCACTTCGAGGTGGACATCGCCATGGTCTTCCCGGCGTTTTTCGAATACCCGGCCGAGCTCCAGGAGAGCGAAATGGTCAACGGCGCCGACGCCTACAAGCTCCATGTCGCGCTGCCCCTGGGCGGAAGCGTCACTTATTTTGTCGACAGCAAGAGCCTCCTGGTCACGAGAAGGCTCGTCTGCTGGGACGGCGACCCCAAGGATTCGTGGGAGAACCTGATCGACGGCTACACGAACCATGACGGGATCCTGTTCCCCGACGGATACAGCTTCACGGGGAACAAGGGCCTGGAGAAAGGGTATTACAGGAACGTCAGATTCAACATCGACCCCAAGGACGGACTGTTCAAAATCCCGGAAGAATTGAAATAACCAGGGAATTGGGGTCAAGTCTTGAATTAACAGGTCGATCATAGCCTTTTTTCATAAACAAAACCGTCATTTCAAGACCTGACCTTCACACCCTCATGCCTCTGCGGGGACGCCGGAGCGGATTTGCGGGGAGATGGCGCCCGGTCCCTATTGGGACATGAGGCGCTGCAGCATTTCCACGGCGTTCCGGTTCCCGGGATCGAGTTCGAGCGACCTGGCATAGGCCTTGACGGCCTCGTCCTTTTTCCCCAGCGCGGCCAGGCCCTCCCCCAGGCTATCCCAGGCGTTGCCCGATTGCGGGAACGATTCCACCAAGTAGCGGAAGACCGCGACCGCGACGTCGGCTTTGCCCGACCGCATCATCTCGTAGCCGAGGGCGTTCACCGCCCGCTCGCTGAAATCCCAGGCCCCGGCCTCGGTTTTCTGCAATTCGCGAATCCGCCCTGCCACAATTTCCGGCCCGCGGGCCAGCAGCTCCGGGGAAACAGCGAAGCCCAACGGCCGCAAAAGCGGCGCGGGGAGCCGCCCGTACAGGATGTCGGTAACGCCCGCGAAGACGGCCTCCAGGGGGGCATCGCCGGCGTTGTTCAGGATCACCACGCAGATGCGCTCTTCGGGGACGCGGAAGAAGCGCGCATGAACCCAGTAGAGGAAGCCCTCGTGGGTCAGCACGGTGCGCTCCGCCCTGCCAGGGCCCAGCGGCGAGCGGCGGATCTCCCAGCCGCAGCCGTACCCGCCAAGACCGGCGGTGAACATGAGCCTGCGCGATTTCTCCGACAGGAAGGAATCGCGGTAGAGCCCCTGGTCGAAGAGCAGCATGTCGCCGACGGTCGAGTACATCGACCCGGCGGCCAGGGCGGTGGCATAATTCCAGGGGCCGGAGGTCTGGTACTCCCGCCCCCTCTTCATATAGTGGCGGGCCATTCCAGGAACCACCGCCCGGGGGTCGGCGGCCAGGTCGCCGGTGTTCTTCATCCCCAGGGGGACCAGTACCTGCTCGGCCACCGCCTGGGGGAACGGCTTGCCGGAAACGGAGGCGATGATGGCTCCCAGGAGGAAATAGCCCGAATTGCAGTACTGGTAGCGGCTGCCCGGCTCGGACTGCAGGTCGCCCGAGCACCATTTCCTGGCGAACTCCTCGATCCCCACCGGGGCAACCACGGTCTCGCGCAAGAATCCCTCCGGGCCGACCCCGGGGATGTGCAGGTAGTCGGGGATGCCGGAGGTGTGGGAGAGCAGGTGCCGGACGGTGATCCGCGACCCGGTGTCGCGGCGGTACCAGGGCAGCAGGTCGGAAACCTTCGCCTCCAGGGAGAGCTTGCCCTGCTCGGCCAGCCGCATGGCCGTCACCGCGGTGAAGGTCTTGGTGATCGAGGCCAGCAGGATCTTGGTGTCGCCCTGCAGGGGTACGCCGAGCTCCATGTCGGCCCAGCCGTATCCTTTTTCAAGGATGACCTTGCCGTCGCGGGCGACCAGAAGGGTGCCGTTGAGCAGCCCATACTCCTGAAACCTGGCCAGGAAGGCGTCCAGCTGCTGGACGGGGTCCTGGGCGCAGAGCCCGGGAAGAAAGAGCAGCGAACAAAAAAACACGACGATCGGAATGCGAACGTGACGGCGCATGGGTGCGGTTCCTCCATGGATCTTCCTTTGGCCTGGGTGGCCGGGAGGAAGGGTCGGTCCCCCTCCAGCTTGAAATGCCTCTTGCCGGACCGGAAAATCGCATATATTCGCATGAGTATACTGAAAAAAAGCCCGGGCCGCAAATGCTCCTTCAGTCAGTGCAAAGCAACAAAGTCAAGTACCGTCTTTAAGCCGCTCCAGCGGCCGAAGCCTGGCGCGCCGGCTTCGCCCTGGCGCCCGCGATGAGCAGCCACAGGATGAAGGGCAGCTCGCCGAGCTCCATGGCCGTGATGAACGGGGTTGTCCAGGAGACCGCGCTCGGTAAAAGGAAAAAAATGAGGCTCGCCGCCAGATAGCCGAAGCAGGCGATCACCTGGAGCACGCCCAGGAGCTTCGGAAAAAAGCCGGAGCGGATGACCAGGATGCCGAGCGGCAGGAGCCACAGGCCCCAGAATATCTGCGCGGCGAAGCCGGCCAGCAGCTGCATATCCAGGAAGGCCGCGGACAGGGAGTGGACTTGCGCCGGCGCCAGCGCCTGGAGGAAGCCGGCCCCGCCGGCGAGCCGCGGCAGGGCGGCAAGGAAGAGCGTGCCGACAAACCCGATCGGGACGCTGACGGCGACCAGCGCCGCCATGGTCCTGGCCATGGCCTTGTTCACCGGTTTGAACAGGTCGTACAGGGCGAGGCCGGTGAGCAGATAGCAGATCGAGCTGGCAAACCCGACCACGATCCCGATCTGGAACAGCGCCGGGGCCGACGCGATCCTGGCCAGCGTCGAGGCGACATCGCCCGCGACGATGAACCGGGACGGGATATAGATCAGGACGAAGGGGCCGGTCACCGTGAGCAGCAGGTACCAGAATGCCGCGATTCTTGATCTTCTGCGCAGGTCAGTCTCGGTAAAATTTTCAACGGTCATTCCATTTTCCTCCTTGGGGACAAGATGGCACATCGGCATTCTTTCTATCTACGAAAGAATACTCATTTGGTTCAAGCGCATGAGGGAAAATCGGGGTGCTGTCATTTCAAGACTCAACCCTTACTCCCCCCACTTGAATGGCTTGATTCGGGCAGGCATGGTTCTTATAATCCATTAGAAATGAACGATTATTATGCCGCATATCTGGCGGCGGACAGGCTGCGCCGCTGCCACGAGGTCGCGCCGCCGCTCGTGCGCAGATACCTGCACGTCGAGATCTACTTCGCCCTTGGGTTCATCCAGGCCGGGGCCGGGCTCCTGGGCGAGATCGACCGCGAGCGGACCGGAAACGATTTCATCGCCTGCAAGGACGGCTTCACGGCAACCACCTTCACCCCGGACCAATTCCGCTCCCTGGCAGCCGATCTTCCTGCATCTCTCACCCTGACCGATGTGGACGGCTGGAGCCTGTTCTGTATCCTGAGGAAATCAGGACCTGCGGACAAATCTCACCATTTCAATGTCTAATATCGAGACTTGACCCCAGAGCTATACACGGATTAACGGTCCGTCCCAATTTTCCCTTTTATCTATATTGTTTTTTGTTATATTTTGTGATATATTGCAATAGTCATTGATGTTACATTATGTTACAGGAGGCAGCCATGTCAACTCCGCTCCTGACCATTGAGGCTACAGCGGAACTGCTGAGCGTGCACCCCGGCACGGTGCGCAGGTACATCCTGGAAAAGAAACTCCGGGGCCGGAAGGTGGGCGGCCAGTGGCGGGTGACCACCGCCGACCTGCAGGCCTTCAGCGGCGTCGCCTCGCTGGCCGAGCTGGCCAACCAGAAGGCGACCGATCCGGGCGCCCGCGCCTACCCCCCTTCCGGCCAACCCCGCATATTGGTCTCCGCGGTGGTCGACATCCAGGTGCGCAGCCGGGATGAGGCCGACCGCCTTTCCGGCTCGATCATGGCCGCCATGAACAGTCGCGACAACAGCGAAAAGGCCCGCTGCGACTTCCTCTTTTTCGCCGAAGAAGGACGGGCGCGCTTCGTTCTCTGGGGCTCCCCCGTTTTTATCGGTACCATGATGGCCATGTTCGGCCACATCGCCCAGCCGGAGTAGGGACCATGAACCATCCCAACTACCGTTCCCTGGCGGGGATGGAGGAGATCCAATCCATATACGATGCCGTCATCGCCGGCTGGCCCGCCCCGAACGAACGCCACGCGATCGATACCCGCCACGGCCGCACCTTCGCCATCACGAGCGGCGACAAGTCCGGCCCGGCCCTGATCCTGCTGCACGGTTCGGCCTCGAGCTCCTTCGGCTGGATGAACGACGCGGCCCGCTACGGCCGGTTTTTCCATACCATTGCCGTCGACATCCCCGGCGAGGCCGGCAAGAGCGATCCCAGGCGTTTTTCCTGGCAGGACGACAGCGCCGGCGAATGGCTTGCCGACATTTACTCCCATTTCGATCTGCGGCAGGCTTCCCTGGCCGGGCTCTCGCTGGGCGGCTACTTCGCCGCCCGATTTGCCGCTGGCCGTCCCGCGGCGGTCAGCCGCCTGGCACTGATATCCGCCGGCGGCATCTGCCGCGAGCGCGCCTCCTTCATCCCCAAGGCGATCCTGTGGAAGTGCATGGGAGCTCGCGGCGAGGAGCGGATGGAGCATGCCTTGTTTCGCCGCCCGCTGCCTCCCGAAGTAAGCCATTTGTTCCGCCTGATGGCCCGCGAGTTCATCCCACGCATGGAAAAGCTGCGCTTGCTCTCCGACGAGGAGATCCGGCGGCTGGCCATGCCCATCCTGTTCCTGGGCGGCAGCCATGACATCCTGGTCGACACGGCCGTATCAGCGGCCCGGCTGCGCCGCTTGCTGCCTCACGCCAAGACGATCCTCGTTCCCGAAGCGGGCCACGCCCTGACCGACACGGCGCCCCTGATCCTGGAATTCCTCATGGCATAAGGAAGGATCAATGAACACAATAGGAAAATACTTAGTTGCACCGAACGTCCTCTAATTTCCCAAAGTAACAAAGTCAAGCACCGACCCCAGGCTTCACACCGTCCGCCAGGGCAACGTCACCATCCAGGTGCAGGCGCCGCAGGAAAAGCTCGAGCAGATCAAGGTTGCCCAGGCTTTCCTAAAGAAGCTGTAATTCGACAGGGGCGTAACGATGTTTTAAATCGACGGGCGCAGCAGCAGGGGATACGCTTAGCCTGAAATTCTAGATGAAGAAATCCGCCTGCTTGACCCGCGCCTGCAAACGGACGTCCACTGATAATCATATCGAAGGCCCCTTGACCCTCAAGTTCATCTTCGACGCCATCCTGCGAGCCGGAAAAAAGCAGCCTGGTTCCCGCGATCGCGACTGAGATATTTGCAAGGAACTTCTATTTATCTTTCTTATGACAGAATGGCAAAGGAGAAAAAAATGAGGCTCCTCTCGATACTATTCGCCGTGACGGTGACTTTTTCCGGTTCGCTTCAAAGCGCTTCCCTGAAGCTCATTTCCCCCAATGGAGGGGAAGAGCTCGTCCTGGGGCAGCCCTTCCAGGTCAAATGGCAGGCGGCCGGGATCCCGGGAAAGGTTTCCCTGCTATTGATCAGGGATAACGGCGTTATCATGGGAAAGATCGTGAGCGGCCTGGATGCCGTCTCGGGGAATTATGCCTGGAAGATCGGCGATTACCAGGGGGGGACGGCCCCTGCCGGAAACTACAAGATCCGGGTCAGGTTGGAGGATGGTACCCAGAAGGACGCGAGCAACAATTTTTTCAAAATCAATGAAGCGGGAACAGGACCGACCCAGGGATTGGATCTTGTAAACACCAAGTTCAAACTGGGCACCAAGAATCGGGTCGCCGCGATGTCGATCGTCACCAAGCCCGATATCGTGATCACGGGGGTCAATATCGTTCCAGCCGAGCCCAAGGCCGGGGAAAAGGTCAAAGTCGTGATAACATCCCAGAACGTCGGGGGAGCGATAGTTGCCATAACAAATCTCAAGGTGGAACTTCTGGCCAGCTATCCGCCGAGCTACTCCTTTTACAAGATCTTGGAGACGACCATAAGGGGTCTGCACAAGGGCGGCAGGGCGGTATCGGAAACGGAACAGGTTGAGCTTGTCCAGGATGGTGCACCGGTGGGCGGCGACCTGAAGGTCACGGTCACGGCCGATACCCTCAATCAGGTGGAAGAAATTCACGAGGACAATAATCAGTTCAATGCTTCCTTTCCGGTCAAGAGCCGGACTGATCTTTTCGTATACTACATGTACGGCAAGGTCTCTTCCTCTCCCGGTTCCTTTAACGAGATCCATGTCAAAGCCGGGGACCATGTCGGGATTTCCACCAAGATCTATGCCTATACCAGGTTTTATTGGACCAACGGCGGGAGCGTGCTCTCGCCAGGCAAGGTGGTGGTGAAGTGCCCGGGATACCAGGATTGGACCGTTCCCGCTAATTTTATCAAGCGCACTCCCAGTATGGGAAATCATACCGAATTTGATTTTTCAATCGTCCGGGCCTGGGATACTCCCGGGCAGCGAAAGATATATGTATATGTCGATGCCGACGATCAGGTGGAAGAGTCCAAGGAGTTCAACAACACCGGCCTCTTCATCGTCAACGTCTACTGACGCATCGGGGCCAGGTCTCCGGGTCCCGGCAATCATCTTTACGGCTCATTCCGGAATCTTGGGGACGGGGAATCTTGGGGACGGTGCTTGACTTTGTGACTTTGCGCAAATGTCCACAAAAACAGGTTTATGTTTGAATAATGAACACGGAGAGTCTGGGGACGGAGCGTGTTTTTTTGCGGAAACTATCAAGCCGGCTTTTTCTGGCCGAAACAGTCAGGCTGCAAGGTTCCGCTTATCGAAGCCGATCGCCTGATTGCACAAAAACAAGCATCGTCCCTCAAGCGACCGGAGATTGTAACGGCGCCGCGTCCAGAGCGTTGGCTTGCTAATCGGAGCGGGAATGCGCGGCGCGGTTGATCAGGCTCCCACCGTGCCGGTTTTGACCTTGCCGGCCCGCTTGTAATTGGCCACGATCAATCCGCTCGGCGTCACGGAACTCTCCCGCAGCGCGAATGCCGCCGGGATCGTGCCCTCGGCAAACAGCTTTTTTCCCTGACCCAGGGTCAGCGGGAAAGTGATGAGCCAGAGCTCGTCGACCAGATCGTTTTCGAGCAGCGTCTGGATGAGCTTGCCGCTGCCCCAAACGTGAAGGTTGGAACCTTTTGAATTTTTCAGCCTCTTGATATCGGCCAGGCCCTTGAGAAATACCGAGTTTTTCCAAGCTGACCTCTTCCGGTTCCTGGATACTACGTATTTCGTGACGTCATTGATGCCCGGCCAGTCATTTTCATGCCCGGGCCAGTAGCCGGCAAAGATCTCGAATGTTCTTCTGCCCAAAAGAAGATCCGTGGGCTTCATTTGCTTCTCCAGGGCCTTGCCGAAATCCTTGTCGCTGTATGGCGCCGTCCAGCCGCCATGTTTGAACCCGCCCGATGTGTCTTCCCTGGGTCCGCCGGGCGCCTGCATGACTCCGTCCAGGGTGATCATGGTGATGGCGATTATTTTTCTCATGTAAAGCCCCCCCCAATACCTGCATTGTAATGGTATTGGCGGCTGCGTTCAATGGCATCGTGCGGATCTCGGGGCGATGCCTGTTTCCATGGGGGCGCCGCTTGACCGTCCCCGTCAGCCGAAACGGGCGCTCAGGCGTTTTCGACTTCCCTGAAGAACGCCTCCAGCTTTTTCGGGTCGAGGCGGCCGCCCGTGCGCACGCCGCTGCACAGGTCGACGCCGAAGGGCCGCACCGCGTCGATGGCGGCGCGAATGTTGCCGGCATGCAGGCCGCCGGCCAGGAAGACGGGCGCCGGGGACTGCTCGACGATGCGGCGGCTGAGGCGCCAATCGTGGGCGCGGCCGGTGCCGCCCAGCTCCTTGATGGCCAGGGAGGGGTTCCCCGAGTCCAGGAGCAGGGCATCGACCCGGTCCGCGGCCCGCAATGCCTCGTCGATCGCGGCTTCGCCGCGGACATGAATGACCTGGACGATCTTGACCGCCGGCAGGATGGCGCGCAGAGTGCCGATCGCGTCCGCCTCGGGCGTGTCCACGAGCTGGATGGCGCTGGTCAGGGTGCGCAGGTGGTGGGCGATGATGGCCCCGCCCCGGGTCTCGCAGGTCAGCAGGAAGGTGGCCACGGGCGGCGGCACCGACTCGGCGATGCGCCGGATGCGGTAGTCGGCGATCGGCCCCGGGCCGCTGGGCATGGCCGCGACCAGCCCCACGGCCGCGGCCCCGAACTGGATCGCCATTTTGGCTTCGTCTTCGGAGGCGATGCAGCAGATCTTGACCCTGGGATTCATGAAGACAATATAGCATAGAATGAAAAGGTAAAAGGAGAAGGGGCCTCTTGGGAAAGTGCGTGTTTTTTACAGAAACCATCAAAAAAGCTTTTTCTGGCCGAAACAGTCAGGCTGCAAAGTTCCGTTTATCGAAGACGATCGCCTGATTGCATGAAAACTAGCACCGTCCCTCAAGCCCTTGAAATTGACTGTCCGCCCCCGATGTCCTTATGACCCCGGAGCCCGGCTGCCGTGCCAGAAGTCGTTCAGGTATTTTCCCGTATGGCTGTTCCCGCATTTCATCAGGTCATCCGGGGTACCCTCGAAAACGATCTCCCCGCCCTGGCTGCCGCCGGCAGGGCCGAGGTCGATGATCCAGTCGGCCTGGCTGATCACGTCCAGGTTGTGCTCGATGACGATCACCGTGTTGTCCTTCTTCACCAGGTCACGGATGATGCCCAGCAGCTTGTCGATGTCGGCCATGTGCAGGCCGGTCGTGGGTTCGTCCATGATATAGATCCGGCCTTTTTTATGCAGTTCGGACGCAAGCTTGATGCGCTGGCACTCGCCGCCCGAAAGGGTGCTCAGGGGCTGCCCGAGCTCAAGGTAGTCCAAACCCACCGCGCACAATACCTGCAGTTTTCTTTTGATCTCCGGGTCGGCGAAATAATCGATGGCTTCCCTGGCCGTCATGCGCAGGACGTCATGGATATTCCTGCCCTTGACCGTCAAGGCCAGGACCTCCTCCGTGTAGCGCTTCCCCTGGCACTCGTCGCAGACGATCTTGACCTCGTCCAGGAAGCTCATTTCCACGGCGATGGCGCCGAGTCCCCTGCACTTCGGGCAGGCGCCCCGGGAATTGAAGCTGAACAGGGCTGCCGGCCTGTTCACGGCCCTGGCGAATTCCTTGCGCACCGCCTCGAACACGCCGATGTAGGTCAGGGGATTGGAGCGCGAAGAGCGGCCGACCGGCGACTGGTCGATGATGATGGCCTCGCGGTGGCCGGCCAGGAAGAAATCGTTGATCAGGCTGCTTTTGCCCGAGCCGGCGACCCCGGTGACGCACGTCAGCACGCCCCTGGGGATGCAGGTGGAGACATCCTTCAAGTTGTGCAGCGTGGCGTGGCTGATCTCGAGGGCATCGGTCCACTTTTTGCGCTCGCGCCGGGGCGGTTGCCGCTGGTTCAGGTAATGGGCGGTCAGGTTGTGCGCCTGCTTTTTCAAGTCGCTGAGCGAGCCCGAAAAAACGATCTCGCCGCCCAGGCTGCCCGCCCCGGGCCCGATGTCCACGATATGCTCGGCGCAGGCCATGACCGCCGGGTCGTGCTCCACGATCAGCACGGTATTCCCCTTGTCCTTGAGCTGCCGCAGCATTTCCAGCAATTGGCCAATGTCCCTGGGATGGAGACCGATGGACGGCTCGTCCAGGATGTACATCATGTCCACCAGGTCGCAGTCCAGCTGGCGCGCCATCTTGACCCGCTGGCTCTCGCCGCCGGAGAGGGTGGACACCGGCCGGGCCAGCGACAGGTAGCCGACGCCGATCTCGATCAGATGCGCGAGGATCTGCCTCGCTTTCGCCACCAGCGGCCGGGCGATGTCGCCGTCCACCCCGGCCAGGAACCCGTCGAGATCGCTCAATTCCATTTGCGCCAGCTCAGCGATGTTCCTGCCGTTGATGCGCACGCTGCGCGCCAGCGGGCTGATGCGGCTGCCGCCGCAGCCGGCGCACTCTCTTTGCACGAAATACTTTTCATACACGGAGCGCCTGGGCTTGCTCAGCTGCTCCGCCGGCTTGCTCAGGTGCAGCCGTTGCAGCTTGCGCGCCACGCCCTCGAAGTTTTTCGTGTAGATGCCCGCGCCGTGCCTTTTTTCGACGGGAATGGCCTCGGCGTATAGGAACCTCTGCCTGTCCCGCTCGCTGAAATCCCGCAGGGGCGTGTCCACCGGGAACAGGTCCATGGCCATGATCTCGCGCCAGTTCCATCCGCCGACCCGGTAGTCGGGATGATCGATGGCCCCCTCGCGGATCGTCTTTTCCCAGCGGATCAGGCGCTCGACGTCCATGGAGATCATCTGGCCGATCCCCTTGCAGTCCGGGCACATGCCCTGGGGGTGGTTGAAGCCGAACATGAAGGAGGGGCCGATCCATCGATCGCCGCAGCGGGAGAAGAGCAGGCGCAGGTAGGTGCTGATCTCGGTGGCCGTCCCGACCGTGCTGCGCAGGTTCACGCCCATGCGTTTCTGGTCGATGACGATGGCCGTCGAGATGTTGCGGATCTCGTCCACCGGCGGCCGGGACAGCTTGGGCAGGCGCGCCCGGGCGAACGAGGAGAACGTCTCGATCAGCTGCCGCTGCGCCTCGGTGTAGATCGTGTCGAACACCAGGGAGGATTTGCCGGACCCGGAGACGCCGGTGAAGGCGACGATCTTTTTTTTCGGTATCGTCAATGAGACGTTCTTCAGGTTATGGGTGCTGGCGTTGGTGATGACGATGCTGTCGTTCATGGCCTGCCCCAACAACTACTTTTTCCCACCTTGCAGCTCCTTGATGAATTCCTGCAGCCATTTTTTTTCGCCGCCGAGCATATGCAGCCGCCGCGTCGCCAGCTGCACGTTCCCGGGCGGGCACTGGTGCTCCTTGAGGTATGTTTCGAGCTCGGCGTAGCAGGCGAGCATGCGCTCCAGGTGCTCGCCGTATTTCGTCAGCAGGGCGACCGCCTCCTTGTCGCCCAGCAGCCACAGGCTGGCCAGGCCGATGTCCAGCGGATGCCTGGACGCCTCCCAAGTCGAGAGCAGGAGGATGAGCTTGTCCTTGAACGCCTTCCGGCCCGGGGGCGTCAGCGCGTACACCTTCTGGGCCACGTTCTTTTTCGACAGCTTGACCGTGCTCCGGAGCAGCCCTTGCGCCTCGAGCTGGTTGAGCAGCTTGTAGACCGAGGACATGGAGATCTCCGTCCAGTAGCGCATGTCGCGCTCCTTGATATCATGTTCGATCTCGTAGGCATGCTTGGGCTTTTCCGACAACAGGCTCAGCAGCGCCGCTTCCTTGTTGGTTATTGTTTTCATATTATATTGTATTATTACTATATTAAAATGGGTTGTCAAGCCCGCGGAAGAATTGGGGTGTTTTATTATTACTTTTTCCAAACGTTTGCAGCTTTCCCGACAATGGATCAAGCCCCTGATCGATCGCCTTTTCGGTAAAGCACAATTAAATGGGCATCCGGGGTCAGATCTTAAAAATAGAAATTAACCATGCGATTTCCTGTGCATGAAATTCCATGATGCCGCGACCGTGTCGGCTTGAATACAGCGAACAAAACGTGTTGCTTTTAGCGGAACGTCCGGACAAGGGGAAGTGGACGCCTTTAATTTATTTTGCTGACTTCTATTTCTGAGACGCGAATCCGTAGGCCCTTGACTTGATTTCTGGATTCCGGAGACCTGACCCCCATGGCTCCTCCTCGCCTTCCGGTCATTGCCTCAGGCTCGTCTCCCGGAAGCGTTCGATGATGCCGGCGCTCACCCAATAGATGTCGCCCCCGTCGGCGGAGTTGCGGGTGAAGAACAGGTAGCGGCCGTCGGGCGAGACGGTGGCACACCAGTCGGCGGCGGCGGAATTCAAGGGTTCCAGGTTGACCGCGCCGCCCCATGAGCCGTCAGCGCGACGGAAGCTGATGTACAGGTCCCCCTCCCCCTTGCCGCCCGCTCGTGGCGAATTGAAGATCAGGTATCGTTCGTCGGGCGCGATGAACGGGTGCGCCTCCACGGCGGGCGTGTTCACGCCGCCGCCAGGATCGACGTCACGCCGGTATTCTTCGTCGCGCCGGATCCACCTGGCGATGATCCCGCCGTCCCGGCCCTCGATGCGGTAGCCGGCGATGTCCGTGGCGTAGATCGCCCCGTCCCGCGTCGAAGTCGCCCTCATGCCCTGGGGGATGAGGAAGCGGGCGTCGCCCCAGCCGCCGTTCGCCCGGGGCAGGGACCAGATGCCTCCCGTCTCGCCCTCCGCCAGGCCGGCGTAGCGGTTCATGAGCAGATGCCTGCCGTCGGGCGTGACATGCACCTCCCCTCCCGGATAGCGGCCGCTGAACTCCGCGACACGGGGTTGCGTCCAGCCGGACTCGGTCAGGATGCAGGCCATGACGCCGACTCCGGCGCGGTTGAAATAGATCTCACGGCCGTCCGGCGTCAGGGCCAGGCAGTACTCGCGGGAGCCTTCCATGGAGACGATCCCGGCCGCGAAGACCTGGGGTGTGTCGCCCGGCGGCGTCTGGCCGAGATACGGGCCCCGGAGCCGGGCCTGAGAGGACGCCGACGCGTCCGCGACCGTCGCCAAGAACATCGTCAGTGCCCAAATCGGCCATTTCGCGTTCATTGGTCCTCCTCACTGTCATTTTCGCCGATCTCGAAGCGAATGTCACGAAGAAACCGGGGACGGACCATGAAAATGAGAAAATGACGGGTTCATTCAGATCGCAGCTTTGTAAACCTTTTAAATCGAACAATATCAGTTTGGCAAGGTCCGTTCGCAGTCTTCCTCTCTCATAATTCAATCGAAATGCTTCACCTCCGGCCAGATCTGCTTCAAAGTGACCTTGGGCCTGCGGCAGATCCAGATGGGCAGGTCGCTCTCATAGGGCATGGCGTAGGGGTTGGTGTGGACGGCGAAGAGGGTCACATCCTCATAGGCCTGAAGATGATCCTCGCGATTGCCGCCGATGATGATGAGTACCTTGCCCGAGCGCTCGCCCGGGCCCCAGAGCCAGTAATTGTTGTGGCCCGCGATGGCCTTGGGCAGGCCGTAGCGCCAGCCGAAAAAATCCACGGCCCCGGCCTCGCCATAGTTTTGCCCATAGATGGCGCATTCCGCTTGTTCATCCGGAGTCAGGGAGCCGTAAGCCCTGGCCACCACGGCGACCATCTCCCGCCAGCCGAAGCGATCGGCATAGACCTGGTGCAGTTCCGTCTTGCGGCCGCGCTCCATCTGCGGCGGCTCCATGCCGATCGCGCGCGTGTAGCGGATGTGGCTCTCTACCGGCAGCAGCGGCACCCACATCGGCAGCAGGGCCAGGCCGCCGATGAGCAACAGCGCGGCATAGGCGGTGCGGGCGCCGCGGCCGAGCCGGCTGGCGGCGAAGCCATCGATGAGCACTGCGCCGGCGGCCAGGAGCAGGGAGAATGCCGGGGAGAGATAATAGGGTTTGCCCCGCTGAGCCACGAACAGGATGAAAAGGAAGATGAAGGCGAAGCCGAAGCAGCGGAATTTTTTCAGGCGCGGGTGAAATAAAAGGGCGGCCAGGCCGGCCAGCCAGAGCGGCAGCGTCAGGGGATGCTGCAGCAGGATCTGGGCCTTGAGAAACTCCAGGGGCGACATGGGGAGATTCTTCCATGCTTGCGCGTTGCGCATGAACTCCAGGGTGGCCCAGTCGTGGCGGAACAGCCACAGCAGGTTGGGCAGGAGGAATCCCAGGGCGATGGCCCCGCCGATCCAGGGCCATTTCCCGGCCAGCAGGCGTCGCTCCTTTGTCAGCAGCAGTCCGGCCACCAGCGCGGCGCCGAAGAACAGCATGCTGTGCTTGTTGAGCAGCGCCAGGCCGGCCAGGACGCCGAAGGGTACCCAGAGCTCGCGGCGGCCGCTCTGGATCATGCGCAGCAGCAGCCAGGCGCAGCCCATCCAGCACAGGGGCTCAAAGATGTTCATGGAGTAGAAGCTGCCCACGGCGAAGTAGACCGGCGCGATGCCGCAGGCCAGCGCGGCCAGGAACTGGGCAAAGCCCGAGCCGCCCATCTCCTTGGCCAGCCGGCCGCCGAGCCAGGCCAGCGCGGCCACGGCCAGGGCCGGCACTAGGCGCAGCGCGATCAGCGAATCGCCGAACGCCAGGCGCAGCAGGCGCAGGATGAAGATCGACAGCGGCGGGTGGTCGACAAAGCCCCAGGCGAGCCGGTCGCTGCAGGCGATGTAGTAGAACTCGTCGCGGAACATGCCGAAGCCCCCGGACAGGACGGCAGGCAACTGCACGGCCATGACCCCCAAGGCGACCCATAAGCCCGGCGACAACGACGCCAGGAAAGCGGTGATCTTCTTCATTCTGCTCATGAGGGAATCTTATCCTAATCCGGGGTGCGCATTCAACAGGAACGGAATCAGGAAGGGAGAGATAAAAATGGTATCAGGTCTTTCATTATTACGTTCCCAACAAGGTACAGATCAGGAAATTTCCTTTCAGATCAAATGTTATAATGTAAGACCTGATTTCATGCTTCTCCCAAGAGCCGTTCCTCTTGATTCCCGGTTGAAATCTTGCGGGCGCATGCATATACTTCCGGGGCAAGGGATTCCCCGCCGCGGGGGGAGGTGAAAATGAAGAAGGCCTTTTTTTTGATCCTTGTCCTGCTGCACTGGTTCTGCCAGGCCATGCTTGCCGGCCAGGAAGCCGTTTCCCTGGCGCCGGGCCCCTATCCCGTGGGCTTTGAGCTGGTCCGGACCGAGGACCCGTCACGCACCTTTCCGGCCATGGACGGCGCGGGATTCCGTGCCAGGCCGATGCGCATCTACATCTGGTACCCGGCCCGAGCCGCCGGCAATCGGCCGCTGGCCGTGGGCGATTTCGTCAAGATGGCGGCCGGGGATTTCGCACTCTCCGCGGATTCCTCCCGGCCGGAAGCCATGAAGGGCAGGCTGCCGGTGCCGCTCCGCGACGGCTTGGCCGAAGAGGCGCGCGAGGAGCTTTGGCGGAAGCCCACGATGGCGTACGACTCCGCTCCGGCTGCCGTCGGTGATTTCCCCCTGCTCGTGGTCGGCCAGGGACTCTACTATGAATCGCCCCTGTCGCTACTGTACTTGTGCGAGCACCTGGCCAGCCGCGGCTTCGTGGTGGCCACCTGCCCGCTGCTGGGAACGCAGTACCGCCTGGTCAATTTGAACGTCGAGGACCTGGAGACCCAGGTCCGGGACATGGAATTCGTCATCGCCGCGCTCCGCTCACGGCCCGGCGGGAAGGCAAGACGCCTCGGCGTCATCGGCTACGACCTGGGCGGCCACGCCGGCCTGGTGCTGGCCATGCGCCATCCCGAGGTCGAGGCTTATCTTTCCCTCGATTGCGGCATCCTGGCCCCGCATTTCTCGGGACTGCCGGCCGCTCATCCGAATTACCGCGAAGAGCGCTTCACCATCCCCTGGATGCACATCCTCCAGGCACGGTTCCTGGAGGCCGAACGCGAAAAGGCGAAGGACGGCATGCTCAGCGACCGGAAGAAATTCGGCGACACCTGGCTCGTCTCTGTGCCCAGCGACAGCCACGGCCAGTTCAGCTCCTACGCCCGCTTCGGCATCCGGACCGCGCTGCCCGGGTACTGGAGATCGGTGGCCGAAAACCAGGAGGTCCTTCACGACGACATCTGCCGGCTGGCCGGTGATTTTTTCGCCACCGTCTGGAAGCGGGAGACACGGCCGCTCGAGTCGCTGCAGGAGGCCGGCGGCAGACTTTTCAAGATCGAATGGATGCGGAACGAGCCTCCGCCCGCCTCCTCCCGGTCGCTGCTCCATGCCATCTGCGAGAAAGGACTGGCCGCCGTACGGCCCATGATTGACCGCATGCGGACGGCCGATCCCGCCGCCAGGGTCCTTGAGGAATCGGAGATCAACTGGCTGGCCTACCATTTCCTTCTCTGGTGGGGAAGGAAAGACGAGGCGCTGGACCTGTTCCGGCTGAATGCGGAGCTCAATCCCCGGTCGGCCAGGGCCCTGGCCGGCCTGGGCGAGTCCTGCATGATCCTCGACCGGACCGCAGCGGCGGTCGCCGCTTTCCAGAAATCCCTGGAGCTCGATCCCGACCAGCCAGGCGTCAAGGCGGCCCTGGAGGGCCTGACCAAAAAGCAAAACGCTGGGGATGGCAAATGAACCAGGTTGATGCGTTGCCCGGCCTCCGGCCGGTCGGGACACAAGGAGGGACACGATGAAACACACAATCATTTTTTTTCTGGCACTTTTTTATCTCTTTGCCGGTGGCCATGCCCAGCCAAACGGGCCCGGTGACCAGGCCAAGGAATGGACGGGCACCACGGAACAGAAGATCTGGGGGCTGATGACCGTCTGGGCGCAGACAAGGGCGTGCTTCCCCCATGTCGCCAGGCTTCAGGAGCTGAAATGGGACGAACGCGCCCGCGAATGCATCGGGCGCGTGATCGAAGCGCAGGACATGGAGAGCTACTACCTGCTGCTGATGGAGCTGGTCGCCCGGCTTCGGGACTCCCACACCTACGTCATCCCGCCCTGGGGGCGCATGACGCCGGGATATGACATGCCGCCCCTGGAGCTGGGGGTCATGGGGGATAAATTCTACGTGCTGCGCGTCGGGGCAGCGGACGAGATCGAGGCGCAGAGGATCTACCCCGGGCTGGAGATCCTGGAGGTCGGCGCGGCCGTGCCCGTCCGCCGGTATTTCAACGAAAAGGTCCTGAAATATTATACCCGGGGTTCGCGGCAGGCGGACGAGGCCGTCCTCGTTTTTTATCTGCTCTACGGCCCCCGGGGCGAAAAGGTCCGGCTCAAGGTGCGGGACACGGACGGCGGCGTCAGGGAGGTGGAGCTCACCCGGGCCTCCGCCGGCAGGGACGGCAAGCCGTTCATGTACCGGTTCCTGGAGAGCCTGTTCATTCCGTCGATCCAGTCCAGGATGCTGGCCGACGGGACCTGCTACGTGAACATCCCGAATTTCGAGGCAAGGAACGGGCGGCTGGCGGACGATTTCAAGAAACTGGTCGACTCCCTGGATCCCTCCCTGACCAAGGGCCTGATCCTCGACCTGCGCTACAACTCGGGAGGCTCCGGTGGGATCGCCGCCCAGATCGCCGGCTGCCTGATCGACCGGCCGGTGCGCTCGCCCAGGAACCACTTTTTCCGCTATGCGCCGGCGAACATCCCCTGGGGAGAGGACCCCGTGTCCTGGACGTTCAGGGAATGGGAGATCGCCCCGCGCGACGGCAAGAGGTACCTGGGACCGCTGGCCATCCTCTGCGGCCCCGCCACCCACAGCTCCGCCGAAGACATGATCATCGAGCTGACCCAGGGCGGCAGGGCGTTGACCGTCGGCGAAAGGACCTCCGGCGGCGCCGGGGGCAAGCTGTCGGTCGCACTGCCCGGAGGCGGCGAGCTGTGCCTGAGCACCTTCAAGGCCACCTATCCGGACGGCAGGGAGTACATGGGGACCGGCATCCAGCCCGACGTGGAGGTCATCCCGAGCCTGGACGATATCATGAAGGGGAACGACCCGGCGCTGGAGAAGGCCCGGGGGGTCATCCGCGATTGGGACTCTCATTCGGCGCGAGCCGAATAGGGCCCCCCTGCAAACGGGGGCCCCCCTGCAAATGGTGTCAGGTCTTTCATTATTACTTTCCCAAGAAGGTCTAGATCAGGAAATTTCCTTTCTGATCAAATGTTATAATGTAAGATCTGACCCCAATGCTCCCTTCCCTATACTTTGGCCATGATCTCGGCTTCGACCTTTTTCATGTCGACTTCCCTTGTATAAAGCGGGGTCCTGTCCTTCTTGTAGACTTCAAGGTTATCCTCGAATGTGGCGCGCTGATCGCTCTGGTAGATGATCCCCAGCGGGAACGGTTCCTCTTCCAGGGATTTTTTGAAGGCGCCGGCCCGGTCGGAGGGATCGTACCCGTCCGGCAAATAGGCGGTATTGTCCTTGAACCATTTGAAGATATTGGTCTTGTTGAACGAAACGCACGGCTGGAATATGTCCACCAGGGCGAACCCCTTATGCGCGATCGCCTTCTTCATTACTTCCTTCGTCTGTTCCACATCGGCGCAAAAAACCCTGGCCACGAACGGCACATCCAGGGCGATCGCCAGGGCCATGGGATTCAGCGGCTTTTCGAACACGCCGAAAACCTGGACCGGGGTTTCCATGCCCGGCCTGGAGGTGGGCGAGGCCTGGCCCTTGGTGAGCCCGTACACCATGTTGTCGTGCACGAACAGGGTGATATCGGGATTGCGCCTGCCGGCGTGCAAAAGATGGTTTCCGCCCTCGCCGTACATGTCGCCGTCGCCGCCGACGGCAATGACCGTCAGTTCCGGATTGCAGGCCTTGATGGCGGTCGCCGCAGGCAGCCCGCGCCCGTGCAGCCCGTTGAAAAAGCTGGTGTCGATGTAGTGCGGCATCTTGGCGGCCTGGCCGATCCCCGAAACCAGCACCACGTTTTCCCTGGCAAGATCAAGCTCCGCCAGCGCGGCCAGCAATGCCTGGCGAATGGAAAAGTTGCCGCAGCCGGGGCACCAGGCGATATCGACCTTGTCGGCAAAATCAAAAGCGTTTTCCATGACGTCCTCCGGCGCGGATGAACTTTTTAATTTCCTCTTTGACCTCTTCCACCGAAAAGGGCAGCCCGTTGTATTTCAATACGCTGTGATCGCTGGCCACCCCGGTCTCCAGGCGGATCAGCCGCGCGAACTGCGCGGACGAATTCCCTTCCACGACGATCAGGTTGGCCGCTTTCTTCAAATAGGCGCCGGCCTCCTCCGGAAAGGGGAACAGCCAGGAAAAATGCAGGACGGCGACATCCTTTTCCCCCAGGGCTTCGACCGCTTCGCATACGGTATTGAAGGTAGACCCCCAGCAGACGACCAGCGTGCGGTAGTCGCCGCTGCCGACCAGTTTGGGCGCGATGATATCCGCCCGGATCGCCGCGAATTTTTTCAGGCGCTTGTCGACCATCCTGACCCGCAGTTCGAGATCCTCGGTGATATGCCCGGCTTCATCGTGCTCGTCGCTGTCGGCGCAGACATGGCCGGAACCGTAACCCGGTATGCCGCGGGGAGAGATGCCGTTTTCCGTCAGGGAAAATCTTTTGTAATCCATGGCCGTTTTGACGACATGCTTCTCGACTTTGAGATCCCCGACAGGGAAAACCGGGGTGTTGCCCCGGCTGTCGATGAAAAACTGGTCCGTCAAGATGAAAACCGGGACCTGGCAGGCGGCGGCCAGGTTGAAGGCCTTTTGGGTCAGGGCGAATGCCTCCGCCAGCGTTCCCGGCGCCAGGATGATGCGGGGGAAATCGCCGTGCCCGGCATGCAGGACCAGGTCCAGGTCGCCCTGTTCGCTCCGGGTGGGGAGCCCGGTCGCCGGCCCCGGACGCTGAGCCAGGTGGAGCACCAACGGCGATTCGATCATGCCGCAAAGGCTGATGCCTTCGCACATGAGGGCGAAGCCGCCGCCGGAGGTCGTGACCAGCGCCCGGGCGCCGGCGTACCAGGCGCCGAGCGCCATGTTGACCACGCCGATCTCGTCCTCGACCTGCTCGACGATGATCGGGAATTTTTTGGCATGAGAAGCCATTTCCACAAGGACGCCCGTCGAGGGCGACATGGGGTAGGCGCAAACGTAATCGCAGCCCCCGGCCAGAGCGCCGAGGGCGATCGCCTCGGACCCCGTGAGCAGCAGCTCCTTTTTCACGGCGGCGTCCTTTTCAATGGCCACGGTGATCCCGGCCAGCCCCTTGCCGGCCGCGTAGCCCTTCTTTATTGCCGCAACATTATTGCTCCTGATTTCTTCGCTTTTCCCGGAGAAATAGCCGAGGATGAAGTCTTCACACTCTTTTTCATCGACTTTCAGGAGCCCGCAAATGCACCCCGCGGCGATCGTGTTGGCATAAATGGCGCCGCCTGTTTCCGCCGCCATGCGGGTGAACTGGATGTCGATCATGCCCGGGTGATCGATCTTGTCCTTTTCGCCGATCACGATCGTGTCCGGCGTGATCCTGTTCCCCAGGTGCGGGATCGCTTCCCTGTGCAGCGGCAGCAGGATGTCGATGCGGTCCAGGAACCCGGCGGTCCTTTTGCCGGAGACGCGGATCGCGGTCGAGTTGGCGCCGCCCCTTACCCGCGACATGAACTCGGATGCCGAGAAATAATTGTAACCGCTCTTTTTCAGCAAATGCGCCAGGATGCCTTCTATCGACTGCAGGCCCTGCCCGGCCTCGCCGGCCAGGACGATCACCAGGTCATCCGCTATGGTTCTTGCCATGCTGCCCCCCATGATCAGGTCGGCCTGTTGAAGGCCGACGCCATGAATTTCAACGCGTAAGGGAAAACCATCGCCGTCCGGCCGGGCTATGGGTTACCGTCCGTCCCGTCGTTGCAGGGCTCGTCGGCGGCATGGGCGCGCGCCGTCTCGGCATCAAACGGCTTGGTGCAGCTTTCCAGTTTGAGCGTCATGGGCGAGCCGCAGCATGCGGGAATTTTTTCCCCTTGCAAAACCGTTTTTTCTTTTTGGCATTTTTCACAGCGGTACGTTTTTCCCTTCATTGCGATCCCTCCTTCATAATGACCCAACCTTACCCTGTCGGAACAAAGAATTCAAGCATCCTTGATGAAGGCAGGCATCCCGGGAAAGAGGAGCTTGGGGACTCCCTATTGCCGCTGACCCTCTAACTCTTCAACTTCGAATTTAGCTATCTCTTATTGCACAAAGGCAAGCATCGTCCCCAGCCGCCCAATTGCTTTTCTCTTGTTCTGACAAAGTCACAAAGTCAACCAACGTCCGCACTCCCAAGCATTTCCAAATTAGTAGGGTGTTTTTTGCTAATTGCACGAAAACAAGCCCCCGGCACCCAGCTGCATCCGGATTGATGTTTCGCCCGGGATCGTGTAAAATCCATCCAGACGAAAATGGGGGGGCCGCCAAACATGTTGAAGCAACGACATTCCTTATCATGGACCGTTCTGCTGGCGATCGCGATCCTGTTCCCCACGGCCTCGTCGGCCCAAGCGGCCGCTCGGGAAAAAAAGGGGACGCGGACGATCTACCTGGTCCGCCACGGCCAGTACGACCACGCGGACAGGCGGGACGAGTTCACCGGCAGGGCGCTGGTGCCGCTGGGCGTCGCCCAGGCCAGGCTGCTCGCCGCCAGGCTGAAAGCGATGCCGGCCGCCTTCACCTCGCTCACCAGCAGCACCATGACCCGCGCCCGGCAGACCGCCCAGGTCATCGGCCGCGACTTTCCCGGGCTGGAGCTGAGGCAGGATCCCGCGATCAGCGAATGCACGCCTCCGACCTGGCGCAAAGACATCATGGCCGAGGAGAAAGCGGAGGAGATGGAGCAGTGCGTGAAAAACATCGAGGGCTTCTTCAAGGAGCGCTTCATCCCGTCGCCCGACGCCGCCGACCGGCATGACATCGTCGTGTGCCACGGCAACGTCATCCGCTACATCGTGGCCAAAGTGCTGCGCGTGGACCCGATGTCATGGCTGCAGATGAGCATCTCCAACTGCAGCCTGACGATCATTCGCGTCCATCCGGACGGGGCGATGAAACTCGACGCTTTCGGGGATTACGGGCACATCCCCGAGAACATGAGGACCTTCACCGGCGGGGACGACCCGGCCAGGGAACTAAGCACTTTCATGCCATAGAAGGCATCAGCGGGGCATTTTCAGGCCAGCCTTCACAAAAGCAGGCATCGCTCCACAAGCTCCCGGTCTTCCTGTTCCATCAGTTCAGCTTTCGCAAATGAAGAATTCTGTCGTTCAAGGGGTCATGGACGACAAGTTCATTCTTCGCGGCGGGCAGGCAATACGGCTGCGTTTCTGTTCCAATCGCGGCAGGCGCGGTTTTTTGCAGCTTGTAGAGGTCACGGTTGACATCCAGGTAATACCTGGAGCCATCCGCGGTCACGATCTCCCAGGTGGGGGCAAAAGGATAGGCAGCGAGCCGGTTCCCCATGAATATCCTTTCCATTTTTTTGATGCCGGCGGCTTCGAAATGGGAAGAAAAAACCTTCACGGCTTCCTGCCGACCCGCGATCGGCCTGGAAGAGCCGGACGCCGCGATCCCGCCAAAGTACAGGCCGCTGGCCAGCAGGGAGAGGCGAGCCGCTTCATTTCCCTCCCGGTCCTTCAATACGACCAGATACAGGAATTCGTCGGGAAAGGCGACGGTCCGATTCGCCACTCTTTCTATTTCCGTAACATGAATCCCCGGATCCGGCGCGAGCAGTTCCAGAAGCAATTCCTTCTCCTTGGGGGCGTTTCCGATCGCCGGTCCATGATGCAAGCGGATCGCATGCTTCACGTCCTCGATGATCTCATTCCGGGCGACCGGGTAAGGATAAGGGACATAAGACGGGCTTCCGGGATCCTGCAACTCCTTCAAGGGCACTGGCGGCTTCCGCTCTCCCGCGTCAGCCCGGATCCAAACAACGGAACAGGCCAGAACCATGGTCAGCATGACTTTTCGCATGGTCATTCCTTCTTCTCGCATCGTTGCCGCCTTTTTTATTATTGTATTGCCAATCAAAAAATATAACAACGGATTATCTCGGAAAATTGGGGACGGTCCGTTAATCCGTGTATTCATTTGCCTTACTGCGCTTATGATTCCTATTGGCGATTGAGAGACACATGACTTGATTGCTTTGGTTGGCTCCGGCTCAGGTTTTGATTTCCGTAATTGAAAAAGAAGAGAAATAAAATGTTTTTTTAAACTAAGGTTTTAGTTGACAAACTAAGTTTTTAGTTACATAATTATTGCATGAAAGAATTAACCCGAGCCGAAGAGCAGATAATGCACGTGCTGTGGGAGATCGAAAAGGGCGTGGTCAAGGACATCCTCGACCGCCTGCCCGAGCCCAGGCCGGCCTACAACACGGTTTCGACCATCGTGCGCATCCTGGAAAAGAAGGGCTTCGTCGACCACGAAGCCTACGGCAAGACCCACCAGTACTTCCCGCGCATCACCCTGAACGAGTACCGCCGCGGCTTTTTGAAATCCTTCGTAACCAGGTTTTTCGGGAATTCGTACCAGGAGATGGTCTCCTTCTTCGCCAGCGACCGCAAGATCACCATCCAGGAGCTCGAGGAGATGAAGATATCGCTGGCCGAGGAGATCGAGCGCCAGAGGACGGAGGGGCACGATGGACACAGCGCTGATTGACTACCTGTTCAAGGTGGCCGTTTTTCTCGGCACGGCCTATTTTTTCTACCATTACCTGCTGCGCAACGATGTCAGCTTCCTGGCCAACCGCCTGTTCCTGCTCTCCATGCTGCCCCTCTCCTTCCTGCTGCCCCTGGCCCCGCTGCGCTCGCCCTTCCGCTCCCTGACCGTCAGCCCCGCTGCGCTCGCCGTCGCGCCCGCCATGCCGGCGGCCGCGGCCCCTTCGGGCCCGTCGTTCGCCTCGATCATCGTTTTCCTGTACTGGGCCGGGGCGGCGCTGCTCCTGCTGCGCATTCTCTTCCACCTGTTCCACCTCTACCGCCTGCAGCGCCGCAACCCCCGCGAGCGGCTGCGCAACGTCACCCTGGTCCGGGTCGCCCAGCCCATCCCGCCCTTCTCCTTCTTCAACCGCATTTTCCTGCACGCGGATAAAAGATGCAATGCCCGGGAAATGGAGCAGATCATCTCCCACGAGTCGGTGCACATCCGCCAGCTGCACTCCCTCGACATCCTGGTCATGGAGCTGGCGGTCGCCCTGCAGTGGTTCAACCCCGTCGCCTGGCTCTACCGCAAGGCCCTCAAGGAGACTCATGAGTACCTCGCCGACCGCGAAGTCATTGCGCAAGGCTTCAACGCGGACGGCTATAGGCTGCTGCTTTTCGAACAGCAGTTCGGCGCCAAGCTGTTCGAATTCGCCAGCCATCTCAAGCAATCACAGATCAAAAGGAGAATGTCCATGATGAAGCGGATGAAAACTACGGGCAAGGTCCCGTACAAGATCGTTTTGGCGCTGCCGCTGGTCGCCCTACTGGCCCTGGCCCTGGCCCAGCCCAGGCTGGTCCTGGCAAAAGGCGCGGCCGCGGACGAACAGAAGCAAACCGTGCACAAGGAGGAAAAAAAGGCCATGAGCGAGCAGGAGCAAAAGGAACTCCAGCTCAAGCTCGAGGCCAAGAAGAATGCCCTCAAGGAAAAGCTGAGCGCCACGACCGATCCCGAGGAGAAGCAGAAGCTGATGGCGGAGCTCGAAAGCGTCTTAAAGAAGCGTGAGGTCCTGCTGAGCGAATCGGAACTGGCCCTCAAGGAACAGGAGAAGGCCGAAAAGGCAAAGGAAAAAGAGAAGCTCAAGGAGCTGATGGCCAAGCTCGAGGCCAAGGAGAAGGCGCTGAAGGAGGCCTACGCCGGCGCCGAAACGCCGGAGGCGAAGGAAAAGGCCAAGCAGGACCTCGACGAATTCTTCAAAAAGCGCCAGGCCATCCTGGACGAGTACGGCATCGTCAAGGTGAAGAAGCAGCCCACCAGGGAACAGATGGAAAAGAAGCTGGCCTCGGTCAAGGAGATGCGCCTGAAGCTCGAGCAGGAGATCGCCGCGGAGAAGGACCATGAAAAGCTCAAGGAGCTCAAGCAGAAATTCGAAAAGCTCGGCCAGTTCGCGGAGGAGCTGAAGATCAAGATCGAGGAGATGGCGCAGAAATGACGCGCAGGGGAATTCCCCTCATCCCCTTTCCCGACCGTTAGTCCCCCTCCGGGTGCGGGGCGGTCTTCACGGCCGCCCCGCACGTCTTTTGTGGACGGCAAACACCGGCCAGCAGGAACTCTTTCATGACGGCGATCCTTCCCTCCGCGGCGCCGCCGTCACTTGAAGGTCGAGACATCGCCCAGGCGCATGAGTTCCTTCCCGCGGCGTTCGTAGAGCGTCATCCAGGCGCAGGTGAAATCAAGGGGCCGCTGCGAGCCGTCCGCGGCGCGGCGGACGCCCTTAACCTTGACCTGGCTGACGGCCCAGACCAGCGAGCCGTCCCGGGAGCAGCCGACCAGGGGCTCCGCCAGCTCGCGGTACTCGGCGAAGGTGGCGCTGTTCAGATAGTCGGCGAACCCCTTGATCGTGTCCTGAAACCTGGGAAAGCTGACTTCACCGTCCTTGACGGCGAAATACCTTTCCGGATAGTTCCGGGTCAGAAAGCTGACGTCCTTTCTCAGGTGGGCCTCGATGGCGGCACGATGCAGCGTCCGCACCTCCCGGGTGATCGCGGCGATGTCGGCGGAACGACCGCATCCGCTCAATGCGATCAAGGCCAGTAACGAGACCGTTCTGAAGTATCCCATGTTTCGCCTCCCTTTCAACGGCAACGGCGCCATTGTATCAAACCGGCAGGTTCCGTTGAAGTTCAATGCCGGCATCGGGCGAATCGGGTGCGGAGCGTGGCTTCATGCAAGAATTTTACAACCTGTTTTCTTGCCCCGGGACGGCGGTCCCGCCCGTTCCATCTGACGCCGGCAACGGCCTGATCGCACCCGAACAGGCGCCGTCCCCGGACTCCGGCAAGCCGCCCGAAATACCTTATATGACGGGATAATTCAAAATAATGATCATTTTTTTCTGTTGGCAAACGGCCGGATTAAGTTTATCATACGACTTGAGCATGAGATCGACGACCCGGTCTCAGCGCCTGAAAATCCGCTGGATCATGGAGAAAGGAATGATGAAAAAGAGAAAATCGATCGGGGCCCTGGTGACGCTGGCGCTCCTGCTCCTGGCAACCCCGGGCGCCATGGGACGTAGCGGCGGGGATGGGTTGTCCACGAACGAGATCGTCGGCAGGGCCTGGAAGGCCATGTTCGGCGAAAGGAGCCGTGACAGCATCCGCTCGATCTGCGCCGAGGGGTACTTTCACGGCGCCACCGTGCCCAACCGCCAGACCGTCCGGCGGCCGAACCTCTTCCGCAACGAAACCAGGGCGGGAGTGCTGGTCTTCGACGGCCAGCGCGCCGCCTGGGCCAGCCGCACCCCAGACGACAAGGGCAATCCCCGCGGCCCCGAGCTGATCGAGGCCAAGTACTGGCGGCATTTCGAGGTGGACATCGCCATCGTGTTCCCGGCGTTCTTTGACTACCCCGCCGAGCTCAGGGGCATCGAGGCGGTGAACGGCTCCGAGGCCTACAAGCTTTTCGTCTCCCTGCCGCTGGGCGGGAACGTGACCTACTTCGTCGACGCCGAGAGCTTCCTGGTCACGAAAAGGCTGGTCGACTGGGACGGCAACGGCGAGGAATGGGAGAACCGGATCGAGAACCACCTGGACTACGGCGGCATCCGCTACCCCGACGGCTACAGCTACCCGGGGCGGGAAGGAACGGAAAAGGGCTTCTACAAGAACGTGCGCTTCAACGTCAAGGCGCCGGACGAGCTGTTCCGGGTCCCGGAGGGGCTGATGCCATGAACCTGCGAAGTCTTCCGCGGCCGCTCAGAGCACGGCGGCCATGATCTTTTCCAGGTAGTCCGCCGATGGCCGGTCCAGGGTGTGCTGGCCGATGAGCTTGAAGCGGACGACTCCCTCGCTGTCGAGGAGGAAGACCGCGGGAATGTTCTGGTCGCCCTTGCCGCCGCTCCATTCCTCGCGGAAGAGGTCGAGCCCCCGGGAAAACTCCCGCTTCTCGTCCAGGAGGATCGGGAAGGGCATGGGGACGGCCCCGGCCGCGAAGGCGTACTGCTTCGGATAGGCCTGACGCGCGATCTCCATCCAGCGCTTGACCTGCTCGTTCTTCAGGTCCTCTTGCTTGGGGTTCTTCCATTCCTCGACCGCCGCCAGCATCGCCGGAACGCGTGAGATCCAGCTGCGGGTCACCTCGGCCGAAAAGGGAAAGACGACCAGCACGTCCAGGTTGAATTTCTCCCGCCACTTGCCCGCCTGGCAGCGGTCGGCCAGCTCGGCGTACTGGTAGCCGCAGATCGAGCAGTCGCCGTCGACGGCGTAGAAGACGCGCGGAAAGACGAGTAGCACGTTGCGGCCCTTCAGCGCCGAGAGTTTCACCGTCTTGCCGTCGAGGGCCGGCAGCTCGAAATCGGACATGGGCTGCCCGAGGTAAGCCTTCCTGATCGCCGGGGCCTGGGCGGCCAGCAGGCCGGACAAGACCAGCAGCGCGAGCACCGTTCTAAAAAAACTGTCTTTCATGCTACCTCCAATTAATCTTGCCTTAGAAATGTCTCGAAACAATTTATATTTCCTCGCGGCAAATAAAACAAGATTTTTATTTTATTTTAATATTATTCATTTTTCTGAATTCCACTGCCAAAGCCCCGCTACGAACCCCGGCCGCCTTCGCCGCCGAACTTGTCCGCCAGGGATCGAGCGCCGGGCGGCAGAAGTTGCCATGGATGCCGTTCGCCATCGCCATATCCGCAACCCGACGCGCCGCATCGGGATCAGGCTTCCCCAGGACGGAAATAGGGCAGATCTAGAACAAACCGGCTGATCATTGATTTTTTCGCAAACAAAGCCTTCATTTCAAGACATTGCACTCAAGTCCACTTGGTTTTTTTGAAATTCGCCAGTTAATTTTGTGTGTGTTTCGCCCTAATGAATTGGAAAAAGCGCATGTTTTTTCAGAAATCCTCATGCTTGTTATCTCGCGCCGAAACAGCAATGCCGGAACGCTCTCACTATCCAAGGCCATGGCCCAAAGGCAAAATAAATTTGCACGGTCCTCGAATAGCCTTCAATAAGGTCTTGTCCGGATATTCGCTAGGCCCAGGCTCCGGATTATCCTTCCCAGCCGCTCAGCCGAGCCAGCAGCCACCAGGCGGCAGCTCCCTGGCTGGCCAGGTTCCCCTGGCTCTGCATTCCCTGGCTCATGCGCTTGGCCGGGTGGCGGACCGGCACTTCGTTCACCAGCTGCTGCTCGCCGCCCGACCAGCTCTCGATGTCGGCCGCGTCGAGCAGGATCCCCCTGTTCAACAGCATCGACTCCCGCACCTGGCGGTTGAACTTGGCCAGGATATCGTTCGGCTCGTCCATGCCAACGGTGGCGCAGACCAATTTTATTCGAGGGAGGCGGATCGCCAGTTCATTCAGGGCTGACAAGTAGCTCTCGGCGTTCAGCCTGTTGGCCAGCAGCGCCCCCTCGTCGGGGCAGATCACCGCCACCGTGGCCTGGCTCTCCAGTATGGCCTTCTCCAGGGCCCAGCGCCACTCCATCACATCGAGCGCCGCACCCTGCGGCAGCCAGATCCCTTCATTCACCGCCAGCCCCATAGCGGTGGCCGTTTGCGCAATCGCCAGCCGGACGTCACTGTTCCCCAGCAGCCTCAGCCCAAGGGTGACCGGATCATTGCCCAGGGCGCTGAGCACCAGCAGCTTGTGCCGACTGGCCTGCTCCAGCCACTCGCCGGGGATGGCGTCCAACGCCGTATGTTGGTGGTTGACGATCAACGCTTCGTTTTCGATCAGCGTCAGCGGGCCGTCGCTGAAGTCCTCCTGCGATCCGTCGCCGGCCAACAGGCGGATGGAGTACAGGATGCCGGCCGGCGCCGTGCCGGCCTGGTGGCTGCCCACGGTCCAGGCGTAGCTGCCCGCAGAAGCCGGCACGCTGCCCACGATCTGCCCGATCTTGGCCGCCTTCTGGAACAGGATCAGGCGCACGGTGCCGGCGTAGCCGTTGGCGTTCCAGGTGATGTTCTGGGTCGTGCCCAGCTCCCAGCTCTCGCCGCCGTTGGGCGAGGTCATCTCCAATTGCGCCGGCTCGATCAGCCCCAGCCGGTAGTCGCTGGGATCGACGATGGTGTTGTCGGTGCTGCGCAGGTACAGGCGGTAATCAGAGCCCTCGGGCGCCATGCCGCTGTCGAGGGTCTGGCCCACGGTCCAGGCGTAGGAGCCGGCCGCTGCCGGGATATTGGCAGCGATGTTACCAAAGCGGACGCCGTTCTTGAACAGCACCAGGCGCACCGTTCCCGTGTAGTTGACCGCGTTCCAGGTGATGGCCTTGGTCGTGCCCAGGGTCCAGTGCTCCCAGCCGTTGGGCGTGGTGAGCTGCAGGGAGGGGGCCAATGCCGCCACGTAATCCTGGCTGGTCTGGTCGGAAGCAATATTGGCATAGGTGCGGCTGGCCGGGGTGAAGGCGTAGCCGGCCAGGGTGGGGGTGACGGTGCCCGACCAGTCGTAGTCGACCGAGGAGGTGTAGAACCCTGAGCCGTTGGTGGCCGGGTTGCCCGGCAGGCCGCTCATCACCACGCCGGCCAGGGGCGAGCTGTCAATCAGGATGGTGCCGGAGACGGTAAGGGAACTGAGGGTGAAGTTGGCGGTAACGGTCATGTCGGAGGTGACATTGGCGATGGTCAGGGGGTTGGCCGTATCCGTATGATCACCGGTCCAGTTGACAAAATGATAGCCGGTCTCGGGAACGGCCGTGACCGAAGTGCAGCTGGAGTCGTGCTCGACCACTTGAATCGTGGTGCCGCTCAGCGTGCCGCCGCTGCCGGCAATGAAGGTGACCGTGTAAACGGGGATGGTCGTTGTCGTGGCTTCGGCGCTGTATTCGCTGTCGACAATGTTTTTATTGTAGTCATTAGCGTCGGTGCGGGTTTGGATCATAAAGTAGTAGGGAGTGCCCGGATTCAGGCCGGTCACAGGCATGGAGGTGACGGTCTTGTCGGCCGTCTGCTGGAAGAGCATGTAAGGTCCGCCGGAGGCTGTTCCGACAAATACGCGGTACCCGCCTGTCGCCCCGGTGTAAGGGATAGCATCCCAGGTCAGGTTGACGGTGGTGGAATTGACCGGCGTCGCTGCCACGTTGCCGGGCGCGATGGTCTGGGTTGCGGCCCAGTCAGGATCCTTCAATTCCAGGAATGTGATTAGATCGGAGTCATTTGAAAACAGGGCATTGTGTCTGATATTTGCATCTTCCAAATTCACGAGATTGACAACTTCGATCGGAATGCTTCCAGAAAAGCGGTTGCTACCAAGTTCCAAAGAAGTCAATTCAACCAGATTGCCGAGTTGGGACGGGATCGCTCCCGAAAATTGGTTATAGCTGAGTCCCAGATAGACCAGTTTCGTGAGATTCCCGATTCCGATCGGAATACTTCCAGATAGCTGATTATTGTACAAAAACAGCCATTCAAGATCGATCAGACTGCCAATCTGAGCGGGAATTTCCCCTGAGAGCAGATTGCTTCTAAGGTCAAGTTGGCGCAAGCCGGTTATGTTTGTGATTTCAAAGGGAATATTTCCAGTGAGTTGGTTGTAGCCAAGAAATAGACGATCGAGATTTGTCAAATTGCCAATTTCTGCGGGAATATTTCCCGTTAGTTGATTCTGCTCTATCGAAAGCCCTGCAAGGCTGGTCAGATTTCCAATCTCAATTGGAATGCTTCCAACGAATTGATTGTCAGACAAATTGATGATCCAAAGATTCGACATATCCCCAATCTCACCTGGAATGTTCCCGGAAAGGGCATTCATTCCCAGGATGAATTCGCTCACGCTGGTCAAATTCCCGATTTGAGTCGGCAAAACTCCCGTCAGGTTATTGTTGAATAAGGTGATCTTCTTGGCATGGCTATTCTCGACTGTGATCCCAAACCACATCCCCTCTGTCCCCGGCATGGAAAACCCGTCGGTATGCAGGGGGGGCGACTTCCAGCCGGAGTTGTCTGTCCAGCCGTCGCCGTTGGTCGAGTTGTAGAGAGCAATCAGGGCCTCGCGCTCCAGTGTTGGGAGAGCCGAAGTCGAAACCGCGGCATAGTCCTGGCCCATGGCATTGTCGGTAACATTCGCGTAGTCCGCATGATCCGGGGTGAACGCGTAGCCGTCCAGGGTCGGAGTCGCCGTTCCCGTAAATCCGTAGTTAACCGTGGCGCTGTAGTTGCCCGAGGCATCGGTCAGTGGATCTCCGGGCAATCCGGACAGGGTCACGCCCGCCAATGCGAGACCGTATGCGCTCACCGTGCCGGAGATGGAGTAGGTCAGCGGTGCCGCCGCATAGTCTTGGGCCGTGCGGCTGAAGGAAACCGAAGTGTAGGTTCGCGTTGCCGGGGCAAAGACATGGCCGGCCAGGGTCGGAGTAACGGTCCCTGACCAGCCAAAGAACACGTCGGCGCTATAGTATCCCGATTCATCGGTGACCGGGTTGCCGGGCAGGCCATTGAGCACGACCCCGGCCAGCGCCGAAGCGCCGGAAGTAACGGTGCCCGATATGGAATATGAGGGAAGCAGGACAGCCGAATAATCCTGGGCGTCGTGGTCGGCCGTGACGGCGCTGTAGACCCGGTTGCCCGGGCTGAAGGCGTAACCGGTCAAAGTCGGCGTGACCATTCCCGACCAGCCGTTATTCACTATTGCGGTATAGTTCCCGGAGGAGTCGGAGGCAGGATTGCCGGGCAATCCGTTCATCACCACTCCGGCCAAAAAGGAACCGCTGCAGGTGAGGGTGCCGGAGATCGTTGGCAGCGGCATGATTTTTGCATATTGAACATCGTTCAGAACATTTCCATCGCTATCGTTCCCGCCCATCACATAAAGATAGCCATTGCTCGCGACACTCGCATGACTGTGCCGGGCGGCACTGAGCGATGTCAGCTCTTGCCAGGTCCCCAGACTTCCATCCGCGTTGACTTCCGCATATTTCACGTCTTCCAGCACTCCGCTGGGAATATTCAGCCCCCCAGTCAGGATCAGGTGACCGTCATGCTCTGCGAGGCCATGAGCTACCAAGGACGGGTTGAGCGTTGTTGAATTTTGCCAACTATCCAGGCTGCCATTTGCGTTTATCGCAGTGTATTTCACGTCACCCAGGGTATAATAGCTGCCGTTCCATCCACTTCCCCCCAGAGTGTAGATGCGCCCAGCGCAGGCCACGCTCGTATTTCCATATCGCGCAGGGCTGAAGGATGTCGTGCTCTGCCAGGCTCCGAGGCTTCCATCCGCATTGATGGGCGCGTATTGAACATCGGTCAAGGGGGAGGCGGCACTGTAGTAAAAGCCTTGAATCACATAGAGATATCCATTATAGGCCACGCTTGAAAACGCAAGACGGCCCGGGCTGAAGCTGGTCGCATACTGCCAGGCGCCAAGGCTTCCATCCGCATTGATCGGTGCGTATTGAACATCGTTGAGCACTCCGCCACCGGTGGGTGCCCCCCCCAGCACATAAAGATATCCGTTATACGCCACACTGGCATGACTTCTTCGACCCGTATTGAATGATGTGGTGCTCTGCCAGGCACCCAGACTTCCATCGGCATTGATCGGCGCGAACTGGACATCGTTGAAGCGAGTCACATCATCCGCAGTGCCACCCAGCACATAGAGGTATCCATTGTAGGCCACTCCGGAATGAGAGCCCCGAGGAATTGCAAAAGAAGTCGTTGTATTCCAGGCCGCCAACTCGATTGGAGCCTGCGCCCGGATTGTTTGAGTCAGAAGCAATAGCAAGAAAAATGCACCGGCCATCCTTTTCATTTTGTATCTCCTGTGAATCCAATCGGCCAATCACTACAATCCATTGCCTCGGCAACGGACTCAATAGAGGAAGTGGAAAGAAAAAAGCGCTTGATTGCTTCGCTGTTCAAGGTTTTTTCGGCAAAATCCGGACAATGAAGAGGTCCCCTGAATTGGCTCCTCCATTGAACTGGATAAATATTAAAAATACCTTCTCCTTGTGATGACGCCCCAAAATGTGAAGGAACATTAAACAGAACTGAAGCTCAAATGTCAATACAGGTGCTTACATGGAACAATCGGGGAAAAAGAGCCTACGTGACATCGTGACCGGCTTCCGAACGGAAGCCGGGACAGTCCGTGCAAATTTGGAAATTTCGCGCCAAAGGAAGGAATTGCCTCCTTTTGCCTTTTATCCCCTAATCGCCTATCGCCTCCAGCCTATTGCCTTTCCATCCGCTGAGTGCCTTCCATACACCCATGCATTCCTGCATCCATGCTGTTGTCTTTTCCTGCACTGTCATCCGACCACTGCCAGCCCAGTTCATTCCTACATCTGCCACGAATAACTGACCTTCATGAAGAGGGTCCGGTCGCTGCGGGTCAGCGGGAACTCGCGCGTTCCCAGCGCGTTGTCGGAGTAGCCGAGGAAAAAGACGGTGCGCGGGTTGAGCTTGTAGGAGAAGAGCAGCTGGCTGAAGAAGCGCTGAACCTCGGGCTCGACCGGAAACGCGTAATTGGCCGCGTTGTAGCGGTAGTCGACGTACTGGACGATGGCGCGGAAAAACGCGCGCAGGTTCAGGTGGAAGATGGCGCTGCCCTGGGTGATGTGGGCCGTGTAGAGCTCCGCGCCGCCGACCCTCATGCGCTCGTAGTTGTGGTCGACCTGGAAAGCCAGGCGTCGGCCGGCCTTGACCATGACCGCCGGATTTACTCCGATGCGCGAGCCCAGGCGGGCGTTGGCGTAGTCGATGCTGTCGCCTGCCTCGGCGTTCACGCCCAGCCACAGCACCGAGAGCGGCTGCATCTCCAGGTGGGCCTCGCCGGCCCAGCCCTCGAAGGTGCGGCCGCGGAAGCTCTCGCGGCCGTGGGCGGCTCCCAGGTAGAGGAAAGACTGCAGGTCTCCGCTCAGGAAGAAATCGATCCCCTGGGTGCGGTAGAGGAAGCCGCCGTCATGGTCCTCGGCGTAGGAGAAATCGTAGCCCAGCTCGATCCGCGACCACCAGCCCCGGTTGCGCAGCCAGCTGTACTCGATCCCGGCCTCGGCCTCGCGGTAGCCGACTTTGGGCATGAAGCCCAGGTCGGCGCGGAACTCGGGTCCCACATCGTCGTACTCAAGGTACCAGGTGAGATTGCGCGTCTGGTGGACGTACTGGGCGCCGAAGGCCGTGTCGGCCAGCGTGCCCAGGGGCTGGTTGTGGCCGAGGGCGACATCGTCGGGGTAGGCGGTGGCAGAGCCGAGAAACTGGAAGGTCACCTTGTCGCGGCCGGTGAAGCGGGCCGCGCCGTCAAAGCCGAAGACGCGGTTGAAATAATCGTCGCCGCTGCGGTTGGTGAACAGCGCTCCCAGGGTGTAGCGGCTCCCGAAGTCGCGCTTGGTGCGCAGGACGAGGGCCGAAGAGACGCGGTCGAGGGAGGCGGCGTCCGAGCCCTGGCTGCCCGGGAAAATGAGGTTGGTCAGATCGTCCTGGACGAAGTAGGCGCCAATGGTGTTGGCCCCCTCCTTTCCCGACAGCTTCAGCCCCCAGCGCGGATCGCGCAGCGTGCGGGTGTAGATGGCCCGGAACGGCGTACTGAAGAAGTCGGCCCCTTCGGTAAAGAAAGGGCGCTTCTCCTGGTAGTAGAGGGCGAAGGGCTGGTTGACGTCCAACTGGCGGGCGTCGGCCTCGACCTGCGAGAAGTCGGGATTGGCCGTGCCGTTGAAGGTCAGGTTGGAGGTGACCCCCCACTTGACGGTCAGGCCGGGATCGAGGTTTTGGGAAACGCCGGCGAAACCGCCGCCGGGCATGGATTCGCGGCCGTCGGTCTTGGCGCCGGTCAGGGTGGGGACGATCTCGATGCTCTTGCCGGGGCGAATGCCGGCGAATCCCCTGATCTTCATGAACTGACATTGGTAGGAGTTGTTGTTGCGGTCGATCGGCACCAGCCCCAGGCGGCGGCGCTGCGAGCGCGGGTACCAGCGCGAGATGTCCAGCCCCCACACCTGCGGCCCGGCGCTGCGCTGGAACTGCAGCGAGGAGAAGGGGATGGCCATCTCGATGGTGTAGCCCCGCTCGTGGATGCGCCCCGCCGACGCCCATATGGCGTCCCAGGATCCGTCGCCGCCCGTCGTCTCCAGGCCGTCGCGCTGCACCCCCAGCGGGTTGCAGCCGAAGAAATAGTTGCGCCGCTCGTCGTTGAACGTGTCGAGGTTGATGTTGATCAGGTCGTCGGCGTCGAAGGAATCGCGCTCGGCGAAACGGGCGCGGATCTGCTCCGGCTGGGGATCGAAGCACTCCAGGCCGAAGTAGATGGCGTCCTTGCCATAGAAAACCCGCACCTCGGTGCGCACCGGGGCGGGGATGTTCTCGCCCGGCTCGGTCTCGACCGGCAGGTCGAGCAGCAGCGCCTGCTGCCAGGCCGGTTCGTCGAGGCGGCCGTCGACCGAGATCTTTTCCTCGATGCGCGGCACGTCGAGCGGCTGGGGCGAGGGAGGCTTGGGAGCCTCCTGGGCGCCCAGGCAAGGTTGGACCGCCAGGAACAACGCCAGGCAGGCCAATATTAGTTCAATTTTTTGAATTTTCCCCATGGTCTTCCTTGCCCCTGTCCATGCCATGGTTTTAAATACGTATTCCACCGCCGTTTCGGTTTTTTTCACGCTCTTCCTCTTGCTGACATCTAGCGTCTAACTTCTGTCGTCTGTCGTCTGTCCTCTGTCGTCTTTCTTCTTTACTTGGATACCTCGATCTCCAGCCCCGCCGGCGTCGAGGCGATCATGATCCCGCCTCTCCTCGCCGTCGCCAGCCAGCGGATGCCGCGCTGCTTCAAGCGCCCGACGACCTCGCGATGGGGAAAGCCGTAGGAACTGTGGGCCGGGGCCGAGATCACCGCGACACCGGGCTTGACCGCGTCGAGGAACGCCGCGGAAGAAGAAGTGCGCGAGCCGTGGTGGGGAACCTTGAGGACGGTTGACTCGAGCCCCGGGCCGAATTCGCTGGCGAGCCCGGCTTCGACGCCCTTCTCGATATCGCCGCAGAGCAGGAAGGAAGCGCGGCCGTCGGAAACGCGCAGGACCATGGAGTGGTCGTTGCGCGCGGCATCGCTCTCGATGAAACGGGGCGGGAAAAGGCAGGCGATCGTGCCGGCGCCGGCCCGCCGGGAATAGCCGCGGACAACCCGGCGCAGCCGCGTCGCCTCCGGCCTGGCCGCCAGCAGGCGGCGGTAATACTCATCATCCGCGGCCGAGGAGGAAAGCCACAGTTCTTCGGGCTTCAGGACGCCGATGATCTCGCTCATGCCCTCGGCATGGTCGGGATGGCAGTGGCTCACCGCCACCCAGCGGACGCGGATGCGCTTTTGGATGAGGAAGGGCAGGACCAGCCGCCGGCCGACCTGGAAGCCGGAGAAGCTGGAGCCGCCGCCGTCGACCAGCAGGGCATCGCCATTGGGAAAGGCGGCGACGACGGCGTCGCCGTGGCCGACGTCCAGGAAGTACACTTCCAGGTTCCGCGGGCGGTAGCGCCGCGGCGGCAGGGAGATGAAGACGAGAATGGCGGCGAGCAGCAGCGCCGCCAGGGCCCGCCCGCGGGTCTTCAGCCGTTCCCGGGAGACGGCGTAAAAAAGCAGGCCGGCGGCGGCGAGCAGCCAGAGCGGCGGGGGCGGACGGAAAACGGTCAGGGAGAGATGATCGTAGATCCAGGCGCTGACCGCGAAAAACGCGTCCAGGGCGATCCCCGCCGGCAGCAGCGCCAGGGCGGCGGCCGCTTCCGGCAGCCAGGCCAGGAACAGGAGCAGCACGCCGCAGACGGTAACGACGGCCGCCAGCGGCGCCAGCAGCAGGCCGCTGAAAAAACCGGCAAAGGCGTAGCGCTGGAAAAAATAGAGCGACAGGGGCAGCGCCATCAGGGCGGCGGAGAAATTTGCCGAGACCAGCTCGGCGATCCAGCGCGGCAGCGCGCGCAGCCGCGGCAGGAAGATGCCGCGCCCGGCGAGGATGGCCGCGGTGAGGGCGAAGGTCAGGATGAACCCGGGATCGAGGAATTGCGCCGGGTTGACGGCCAGCAGCAGCAGGCCGCAGAAGGAGATGATGTTGGACGGCTCCACGTCCATGAACCACACCCGGCCGGCGAACACCAGCAGCGCCATCAGCACCGCCCGCTCGGCCGAGACGTCGAAGCCGGAAAGGGCCAGGAACAGCGACAGCAGCAGGGCGGCGATGGCGTAGCGCGGCAGGAGGGAGAGGCTCAGCCAGCGGAGAACCAGGAGCGCTACCAGGGCCAGGATGGCGATGTTGCCACCCGAGATGGCCAGCAGGTGGAAGACGCCCGAGCCGATGAGCGTCTCCTGCTCGCCCTCATCCAGCCGGCCGCGGTCGCCGAGCAGCGTGGCCTCCAGGAAGACCCCCGGCGGCTGCAGCGCGCCGCGACGCAGGTAGCGCGCCTCGATCGCCCGGCGCACGCGGTTGCGCCAGGCGCCGATGAAGCGCCAGAAAGGGTTCGCCGGCCCCACTACCCGCGCCAGCCGCGCCGACTTGCAGAAGGCCGACAGCTGGATACCCTTGTACAGCAGGTAGGTTTCGTAGGGGTTGGCGAAGAAATTGCGGTTGGGACGGCGCGCCTCGACGCGGGCGTCGACCTCGATGCGGTCGCCGCGGTTCAGCTGGCGCAGGTCGCCGTTGCAGGCAATGCGGACGGTCAGCCCGCGATCGCTCCGGCCCCCGGGCCAGGAAATGTCGCGCGCGCGCAGCAGCAGGAGCGAGCGCCCGGCGCCGATCTCGGGAAAGTCCAGCAGCTCGCCGCTCAGGGTGACGTATTCGTCGACCGGAAACGACAGGTCCCGCCCCGCATGAAAGGCGTCACGCTGGCGCAGGTAGGCGCCGGCCAGGAGCAGCGCCAGCGCCAGGGCGACCAGGGCATGGGCGCTCCGGTATTTCCCCAGCGCGAAAAAGCCGATGAACAGGGCAAACACGGCGAGCGCCAGGATGCGGAAGGCAACCGGCGCCGGGGCCAGGCCTTGAACCAGGAAAAGCATGGCCAGGCCGGCGAGGAAAACGGGGGTGAAAATGTCGCGCATGCCCGATAGTACCCGCAGCGGCCGTGAAAAAGCAACCGCGGCATGAAAAAACAGGACCGCGGTTGAAATCATGACAAATCTGGTATATTATTCTACATTGCGTCGATGATCTCGGCGAACGAGGAAGAATGAAACGCAGAGAATTCATAATAAGCGGCAGTACCCTGGCCGCCGCCCCGTTCATGAACTTCGGGGCGGGGAAGCCGCAGGGGAAAAAGCTGCTGGTCCTGGGCTTCGACGGCATGGACCCCGGCAAGGTCGACCAGCTGATGCGCCGCGGCGAACTGCCCAACATGCAGCGCCTGGGCGAGCGCGGCGCCTTCACCATGATGCGCTCCACCATCCCCCCCCAGAGCCCGGTGGCCTGGGGCAGCTTCATCTCCGGCTCCGATCCCGGCGTCTACGGCATCTACGACTTCCTGCACCGCGACCCCGAGACCTACCTGCCCATCTTCGCCCAGAGCGAGACGACGCCCTCGCGCATGCTGGTCGGCCTGGGCAAGTACCGCGTCCCGCTCAAGCCGGGCAAGGTGGTGCTCAAGCGCGAGGGACCGGCGTTCTGGGACCACCTGCAGGAACGCGGCATCCCGGCCACCATCTTCAAGGTTCCGACCAACTACCCGCCCTCGGACAGCAAGCAGCGCACGCTGGCCGGCATGGGCACCCCCGACATCCAGGGCACGTACGGCATCTACTCGCTGTTCACCTCCGACGAGCGCGAGTCGCAGAGCGAGCTGTCTGCGGCCAACGTCTATTATGCCTACATCGACGAGAACAACGTCATGGAGGGGCAGATCGACGGGCCGAAGAACGACCTGCTCAAGGAGAGCGAGCCGGTCATCGTCCCCTTCAAGGTCCATGTCGACGACCGGCACCGAACGGCGCGCATCGACATCCAGGGCAAGGAGATCCTCATCGCCGAGAAGGAATACTCCGACTGGGTGGAGATCGAGTTCTCGCTGATCTCCGGCCTGGCCGGCATCACCGGCATGGTCAAGTTCTACCTGATGGAGATGGGCGAGCGCTTTCGCCTCTACGTCTCCCCCATCCATATCAGCCCGCGCCGCCCCGCCGTGCCCATCAGCACGCCGGCGAGCTACAGCCGGGAACTGGCCGATCGGGTCGGCCTGTTCCACACCATCGGCCTGCCGGCCGACACCAAGGCCCTGAGCAACGGCACGTTCTCCATGGAGAACTACATCGTCCAGTCGCTGTCGGTGTTCGAGGAGAGCCGGCGCCTGTTCGACTACGAGCTGAAGCGCTTCCTCGGCCAGAAGGAGGGGCTGCTGTTCTTCTACTTCTCCTCCCTCGACCAGGGCCAGCACATGTTCTGGGCCCTGAACGACAGGCAGCACCCCTTTTACCACCCGGAGGAGAACCGGAAATTCGGCTTCATCACCGACGAGATGTACCGCAAGTTCGACCGCGTGCTGGGCAAGGCGCTGCAGGCCGTCGGCCCCGACGTGCCGGTGATGCTCATGTCCGACCACGGCTTCGCCCCCTTCCGCCGCGAGGTCAACATCAACAACTGGCTGGCGCGCGAAGGCTACCTGAAACTGGCCTACGGCGATCCGGGAGCGTCGATCTTCGACGCCGCCGACTGGAGCTCCTCCAAGGCCTACGCCCTGGGGCTGAACGGCTTCTACCTGAACCTGGCCGGCAGGGAAAGCCGGGGCATCGTCAGCGCCGGCGAGAAGCGGCGGCTGCTGGAGGAGATCAAGGGCAAGCTCGAGGCCCTGGTCGATCCCCAGGACGGCACCCGGCTGATCACCTGCGCCTATATTTCCGAGGATCATTTCTCGAAGGATTTCCTGCACCGCGCCCCCGACATCATCCTGGGCTTCAACCGCGGCTACCGCATCAGCGACGACTCGGCCCTGGGCACCATCAGCCGCGACGTGGTCAGCGACAACATGGGCTGGTGGTCGGGCGACCACTGCGTCGACCCGCTGAAAGTGCCGGCGTCGTTCCTCTCCAGCTTCAAGATCGGCAAGCCGGTGCCCGACATGCAGGACATGGCCCCCACCATTTTGAAATATTTCGGCATCGAAACGCCGCCGACCATGAAGGGCAAAGCGATCATCTAGGAGGAACACCATGGCAAGCAAAGTCAAGCTCAGCAAGGAGGCCGACCAGAAGGCCGAGGCCATCATCGCCTTCCACGGCTATTCGTCGCTGGAGGAGCTGGTCGAGGACCTGATCGGCAAGGAATACGAAAAGATCAAGAGCGGCGACGACAAGGAGGAGCTGGCCAGCAAGCTCAGCGGCCTGGGCTACATCTCCTAGGATGGCGCAAAAGTTCAACTACCTCGCCACCCGGGGCTGCGACCTGCTGCTGGCGCCGCTGGCCAAGCTGCCCCCCTTCTGGGGCATCCTTTTCCTCAGCGTGCTGACCTCGCTGTTCGTCCTGGTGATCTACCGCTGGATCTCCAGCCCGGCCAGGGTCCGGGAGACCAAGAACCGGATCAAGGCCAACATCCTGGCCATCCGCCTCTACCGCGACTTCTGGAGGACGATCGTCGGCTCGTTCTTCAAGAGCCTGTACTATACCGGCAAGTACTTCGTGCTCAACCTGGCACCGCTGCTGGCGGTGCTGCCGCTGCTCTTCCTGCTGTTCGTGCAGATGGACGCGCGCTACGGCATGCGCCCCTTCCGTCCCGGCGAGAGCATCACGGTCAAGGCCCGCTTCGCCGGCGCCATCGGCGGCGCGGAGGCCACCCTGGCCGCCAATCCCCACTTCCAAGCGGCGATGAACCCGGTGCATGTCACCGCCCTCAACGAGGTCGACTGGAAGCTGCGGGCCGTCGCGCCCGGCGCCACCGCGATCGCCATCAGCGCCGGCGGCGTCACGGTGAAAAAGAACCTGGTCATCGGCAACGGGCTGGCAGCGCTGTCCAACAAGAAGCTGGCCGCCTCCTCGCCCGAGCACTTCATCCACCCGGTCGAGAAGCTCCTCGAGGCGCCGGCGCCCATCCGTTCCGTCGCCATCCGCTATCCCGCGCGCAGCATCTCCCTGCTGGGCCTGCGCACCCACTGGCTGGTCTGGTACCTGCTGCTGACCTTCGCCATCGCCCTGGCGCTGAAGAACAGGTTCGGAGTCGAATTCTAGAACTGGACACCAGCTGCAAAAATCCTTTTTAAGTGATCGTAGAAGAGTTGAAGGGTTGAAGAGTTCAAGGGTTAAAAAAAACACCAGATCGCTGTCAGTGCAGTTAACCCTTCTACCCTTTTACCCATTAACTTCTTTGACTTGAGTCTTCTCCATAACCATCGCCCTCTGTTTCGCGTAAAACCCTACTCAAGGAGAACCCATGAAAAAACTGCTCTTTGCCATCATCATCCTTTCATTTTTCCTCACCATGTCCGCCGCCCAGGAACAAAAGGACCCCGTTGCCGAGATGATGAAGAACCTGCAGACAATGGAAAAGACCGACGCCGTGCCGGCGCGGCTGCAGGCCGGCTTCGACAGCATAAACGCCCGCGACCTGATGACCCTGATGGCCTTCCTCTCGCACGACGCGCTCGAGGGCCGCGAGGTCGCCAGTCCCGGCTACGACATCGCCGCCGAGTACGCCCGCTCGCTTTTCGCCCTGTGGGGCCTGAAGCCGGGCGGCGACATGCCCCGGCCCGCGGCCGGTTTCTTCGGCCCCGATCCCGGGCGGCCCGCGCCCGGGCCCGAACGCGGCTTCCTGCAGGAGTTCGCCATGAAGGAAGCGCTGGAGACGACCGCCGCCGTTGTCCTGGAGTCGGGCCGGGTCGCGCGGGCGTTCACCCCCGACGTCGACTTCGTCTTCAGCTCGCTCCTGCCCCTGGAACTGAGCGCGCCGGTGGTTTTCGCCGGCTACGGCATCAGCGAGAAGGCGGCCGGCTACGACGATCTCGCCGGCATCGACCTCAAGGACAAGGCGGTCATGATCCTGACCGCGGCCCCGGGCAGGGACGACGCGGCCTCTCCCTTCCAGAAGCAGGAGCTGAAAGAAAAGTATTTCGCGGCCATGCCCGCCCGGCGCGGCGGCGGCGCCGACTTCGCCAAGGCAACGGAGATCTTCAAGCGCGGCGCCCTGGCCGTGCTGATCGTCAAGGACTCGATCGCCGCCGGCGACATCCACGGCGAGATCCTCGCCCGCCAGGAAGTGCGCGACGACAAGCCCATCCTCCCCGACAACCGCAAGAAGCTGCTCATCCCCGGCTCCCAGGGCATGCCCTGGGAGGGACGCGCCATCGTGCGCGTGTCGCGGGAGATGGCCGACGCCATCCTGGCCGGCTCCGGCGAGACCCTCGACAGCCTGCAGGCCGGGATCGCCGCCCGCTACAAGCCGCGCTCGCTCGCCCTGGCCGGGACTCGCCTGCGTTTGAGCAACCGGGTGAACTACCGCCTGGTCAAGAGCGCCAACGTCGTGGGCTACATAGAGGGGAGCGACCCGCGGCTGAAAAGCGAGGCGCTGGTCATCGGCGCCCACCTCGACCACCTGGGCCGCCGCGGCGAGTACGTCTTCAACGGCGCCGAGGACAACGCCTCGGGCGCCTGCAGCGTCCTGGCCATGGCCCGCGCCCTGGCCTTGAATCCCGAGAAGCCCAGGCGCAGCGTGGTCTTCTGCCTGTGGACCGGCGAGGAGGAGGGATTGCTGGGCTCGCGCTGGTACGTGCAGCACCCGCTGTTCCCCATGAAGGACACCCTGGCCTACATCAACCTGGACATGGTCGCCAGGCCCTGGGACGAGAAGGGGCTGCAGCGCATGACGCGCATGCTGCGCATCAGCGCCGACGAGCTGCTGAAAAAGATCACGCCGGCCAACTTCCTCCCCCTGTCGCTATCGGAGGGATCGCCCGACCTGCGCGGCGCGCTGCAGGAGGCCAACCGCCACGTCGGCTTCGACATCCTCTACCGCGAGACGCCGCGCAGCATGGACCGCATGTCGGGCGGCAGCGACCACGCTCCTTTCGCCTGGGCCGGCCGACCCTGGGCCTTCTTCATCACCGGCATGAGCGACGTCTACCACACCCCCGGCGACAGCATGGAGAAATTCGACGGCGCGACCATGGAGAAAGTGTCGCGGCTGATCTACCTGGCCGCCTTCATGCTGGCCGACAAGTGAGAAAACGGCTTACTTGCTGACCCTTTCGATGTAGGAGCCGTCGCGGGTGTCGATCTTGATGACGCTGCCCGCCTCGATGAACGGCGGCACCGTCACCTCCAGGCCGCCCTCGAGCTTGGCCGGCTTGTAGGAGGCCTGCACCGTCGAGCCCTTCATGACCTTTTCGGTCTCGACCACCGTGAACTCCATCGACAGCGGCGGCACGATGTTGATCGGCCGGCCCTGGAAGAATTCCATCTGGTAGGTCTCGTTCTCCTTCAGGTAGTAGACGTTGTCGCCGATGAACTCCTCGTCCAGGCTGATCTGGTCGTAGGTGGCGGTGTCCATGAAGATGTAGTGCGTGCCGTCGTGGTAGGAGTAGGTGACCTCCTTGGTATCCAGGGTCACCTTCTCCACGCGATCGGAAGAGCCGAAGCGGAACGGCGAGCGCACGTTGCTCTCCAGGTCGCGCATCTTGACGTGAATGGTCGACTTGTAGCGCCCCGGAGTGACATGGTCCATCTCCTCGACGCGGTACAGCTTGTTATCCATCAGGATGATCATCCCCTTTCGGATCTGGGTGGCGTTAATCATAATTACCTCCGCTGATGAGTTCGTTGATCTTTTCACGGTCGTTGCTGCGGGCGTAGAACAGGCGGCCGGCGTCGCGGCGCAGGAAAAAATAGCCGGCCGGCGAACTGCCGGCGATGAAGTCCCGGCCCTGCTCGCTGCCGGGGCGGAAATTCACGCGGAATTCCCGCTCCAGGAAGCGGCGGAAATCGGCCAGGAAGCGCGAGCCGTCCCGGGGAGTGTCCCAGTGGGACTCCCAGAGCAGCAGGCGCGCCTCGCCGTCGCCATAGAGGGTGAAGAGGTCGCCCCCCCATCCGGCGGCGGCGTCGGCGACCTCCAGCCCCTGCTTGAGCAGGACGTTCAGGTAGTATTCGCCCACGACGCCCGAGTGCAACACCTCGCCGCGCGCGGGACGGAAGCGGGTGAACACGGCCTGCGGCCGCTCGCCGGCGATGTACTTGCGCGGATGCAGGATCTGTTCCGAGGAGAGCGGTTTTTCATCCAGGACGCGGTTCAACCCCTTCCAGGCGCGCTCCCTGACAATGGCCCGGCTGAACTTCATCCCCTCCAGGTAGGGCATGAGCAGCTGGTACTTGACGATCTCGGGCGCGGCCGCCAGGGTGGTGGCGCCGGCCATGGCCGAGCAGGAGAGGATGTTCTCCGGGCTGAAGGCGCTTCCGATGCGGTCGGGATCGAAGCCCATCTGGTGGACCATCACCAGGGTGGCGTCGCCCTCGACCGCCGCCAGGGCGGCCAGCTTGCGGTCGTCGAAGTCGGAGAGGTCGCCCAGCACGGCGGCCAGGTCGAAGTGCTGGTCCTGCAGGGCGTGGCGCAGCTCATGGGCCAGTGCCGGGGCGTTGAGCATGTCCACCTTGCGGAACTCCTCGACGGCCAGCAGCTCGTCGGTCTTCTCGTTGTACATGCCGCCGACGTTCTCCAGGATGATGCGCCGGCGCAGCGCCTTCAGGTCGATGCGCTCGCGGGTGAAGCCCATCCAGTAGAGGAACTCTTCCTCGCAGCGGGCCAGTTCGTCGGGGTAGTCCTCCTCGAAGAGGCGCTCGATGTACTCCTTGAGCTGGGCGCGGTCCAGGTAGCGTACCGGGACGTCGCGCTTGAACTGCAGGCGGCCGATCTCCGCCACCCGGCGCTTCAGTTCGGCGATGTCGGCTGCGAGAGCCGGCCCGACGGCAAGGCAGAGCAAGACCACCAGCGTCAAAAGGGATTTGCGGAGCTTCATCGCCTATCTTATAGCATATTCCGACTTGCTCGTAAATACCAGCCGTCCGAAATCATCGATAACAAAACAGCTGTTTTTTTCCCGCCGGGACCATTCCCGCCGGAATACGAAATGAAGGCGACAGATCCTGCATGAACCATGCAGTCTTTGAATCGTCGCACCATCAAGCAATATTGAAAGCATTGCCGATGTTCAAAAGGAGCCCGCGGATGGGGCCTTATTCGACCTTGCCCAGCACCGCCGGCGGCCAGTAGCGGAAAAAGGCCTTGCCGTAGATGTACTTTTGCGGCACCGGCCCGAAGAGGCGCGAATCGAAGCTGACCGAGCGGTTGTCGCCCATGACGAAGTAGGTGCCGCGCGGGATGAGCAGCGCCTTCATGTCGGCGGGCGAAAGGAGGCCGGAGCCGGCGAACGGCTGCGGCAGCGGCTTGTCGTTGATCAGCACCTCGCCGGAGCGGATCTCGATGACTTCGCCCGGCATGCCGATGATGCGCTTGATCAGGGACTGGTTCGGCTCGTCCGGCTTGTACAGCACCACGAGGTCGAAGCGGCGCAGGTTGCCCTTGCGCACCGCCAGCTTGGAGATGAGGACCCGCTCGCCGGCGCGCAGCAGCGGCTTCATGGAATCCCCCTCGATGAGGAACGCCGAGACGACGTAGTTGATGAGGAAAAAGGAGATCAGCGCCGCCAGCAGGATGTCGAGAAGCACGTATTTGACGAAGTGCCTGAACCTGGATTCTGCCATGATGGGCAGATTCTATGCCCAAAGCCGCCGCACTGTCAAGCCGCGGGCCCCGAAAACTCAGTCCAGGATGGCCGCCTGGGCGCGGATCAGGTCGTGAAGCGTGAGGATGCCCCTGACCTGCTTCGTCCTTTTTTCAACGACGATCAGCACCAGGGTGGACGACTCCAGGAACTTCTTGCCGATCTCGCGCACGGTCTGCTCGGGATGACAAAAGGCCGCCTTGCGGACCTCGGGGGCGGCATGGGCGCTCAGCGCCCTTTCCATCTCGGGCCGCGTCACGATGCCCTGGATGCGGCCGTCGACAAGCAGGGGGAAATTGTTGAACGGGAAGCGCTCCAGCTTCCCGCGCAGTTCGCTCTCCTCGAGGCCGTTGAGCATGACCGGCGCCGGGTTGGCGATGGCCGCCACCGGCAGGTTCTGCCAGCCCTGCAAATCGACCGGCGGATGGATCTTGTGCAGCTCATGGCCGTCCTGCACCAGCAGGGCGTCATAGAAATTGAGCTTGCCGAAAAATCGGGCGGTGGCCTGGCTGATGATCGTCCCCAGCAGCAGGCTGGGCACCAGGGAGAACTGGTGCGTCATCTCGAAGACGATCAGCATCGACGTCAGCGGCGCGCGGACGGTCGCCCCCAGGCAGGCGCTCATGCCGACCACGGCCAGCACGATCTGGTCGGCGGGGGTGATGGGGACCCACAGGCGGGCCAGCCCGCCCAGGAAATAGCCGGACATGCCGCCGACGAAAAGCAGCGGGGCGAAGATGCCGCCGCAGCCGCCGAAGCTGTAGCCGGCGATCATGGCCAGCAGCTTGGCGACGACCATGACGCCGGCGACCTTCCATTCGAAGCGGCTGTCCAGGGCGCTGGAAAGGTCCTCGTAGCCCAGGCCGAAGACGCCGATCTTGCCGACGGCGAGGAACACCGCGCAGCCGATGACCCAGGTCAGCAGGCCGCCCAGCACGGGCAGCAGCCAGGCGGGAACGCGTTTCTGCTTGCGCAGGCGCTGGCGCCAGTGCAGAGCGGCGCGCTGAAAGACGATGCCGCCCAGAGCGGCGACCATGGCGACCAGGGGAACGAGCAGGTAATGAAGCCAGGAGATGTTCTCGATGGAAGGAAGGATGAAGGCCGGCTGGCGGCCGATCAGGGCATAGACCACGAAGGCGCCGACCACCGAGGAGAGGACGACCCGACCCAGGTAGCGGTTGTTGAGGTCGCCGACGATCTCCTCGATGACGAAGGTGATCGCGGCCAGCGGCGCGTTGAAGGCGGCCGCCAGCCCGGCGGAGGCGCCGATGACCGCCGCGCCCCTGCGCCCGCGCAAGGGGGTCCCGAACAGCGCGTCGGCGTTGGCGGCGACCCCGCTGCCGATGAATACCGACGGGCCCTCGCGCCCGAGGCTGTTGCCGCCGCCGATGCTCAAGATCCCGGCCAGGAACTTCACCAGGACCGGCTTGAGCTTCACGTTGCCGAGTTCCTTCCAGTAAGCCGCCTTGACCTGGGGGATGCCGCTGCCCGCCGCCTCGGGGCTGAAGACATGGAGCAGCCATCCGACCAGGGCGGACGTGACGACGATGGTCAGCAGGCTGGAGAGGACGAAGGCCGATGCCGAGCCCGCGGCGAAGCTCAGGAAGGTCCGCGAGTACACCAGGTTGACCATCCACATGAACAGGACGGAGGAGAGCCCGGCCAGCAGCCCCAGGACGCCGGCCTGGATGGCGCCGGCGATATTGTCGGGGACCTTCCTGGGGAAATGGCGCAGCACGAACTTTTTCACTTCTTCCTGCAAAAAACCCGCCTTGGCGAAATGAAATCGCGGGAAAACCGGGCCATCCTCGCGTTGATCCAGGCGGATTATATCCGAAATGCCCGGACCTGGCAACCGCGCGGGCTATCCGGGCGGACCCGTCCGGCTGCGGGGCGCGGCGGGCCTGCCGCGGCTCTTGACCGGCGGCAATTTTCATCCTATAATATGAACTCTGGGCGATTAACTCAGCGGCTAGAGTATTACCTTCACACGGTAGGAGTCGCAGGTTCGAATCCTGCATCGCCCATTGTTTCCACCATGAAGCCAGCGCCAATGCGCCCGAGCCTGCCCGCGATCCGCTTTCTCCGAAGCCTGGTGGAAAAAAGCTCTCCCTTGACGAGGTGAAGCGACCATGAAGAAAGTCATCCTGGCGCACCGCTACCATGAAGAAGCCGTCGCAGCGCTGAACCGCGAATTCGACCTGGTCATCGCCGATGAGAAGAACGGCGGCCTGGGCGCCTGCCTGCGCCGCCACCCCGACGCCGAAGGGTTGATCAGCTTCCTCTCCGACCCTGTCGATGCCGCCGCCCTCCGTGCCATGAAAACGCTGAAGGTCATCGCCAACTTCGCCGTCGGCTACAACAACATCGATGTCGGCCGAGCTTTGGAACGCAACGTGCTGGTCACCCATACCCCCGACGTGCTGACCGGGGCCACCGCCGACCTGGCCATGGCCCTTATGCTCGCCGTGGCGCGGCGCCTGATCGAGGGCGACGCCTTCATGCGCTCCGGCCGCTTCCACGGCTGGAGAGCCGGCCTTCTGCTGGGCAAGGAGCTTGACGGCGCCATCCTGGGCATCGTGGGCATGGGGCGCATCGGGCTGGCCACGGCGCTGCGCGCCCGCGCTTTCGGCATGAAGGTCATCTTCTATTCGCGCAGCGCCAAGCCGCGCATCGAAAAAAAATTCGGCTTCGCCCGGGTCACGTTCCTGGAGCTGATCCGCAGCGCCGACGTCGTCTCCCTGCACCTGCCCTATTCTCCCAGCGTCCACCACCTGTTCAGTCATGACGCCTTCGCCCTGATGAAGAAGGACGCCATATTCATCAATACCGCCCGCGGGCCGCTGATGGACGAGGAAGCGCTGGCCGGCGCCCTGGAAAGGAAAGAGCTCTTCGGCGCCGGCCTCGACGTCTACGAGAACGAGCCGGCGATGAACCCCAGGCTGAAGAAGCTGAAGAACGCCGTGCTGCTGCCGCACCTGGGCAGCGCCACCGAGGCGACGCGGCGGCAGATGGCGATGATGACCGTGCAGGCGGTGCGCCAGGCCTTGGCCGGCAAGCGGCCAAGGCATTTGATCCCGGAGTGGAAGGAACGGCTCAAGAAATAGAACGAACCTTCGTGACGCGAAACGCGTGACGCGTGACGCGGAAAAACAATATTCCTGAATTCCCTCCCTTGAGGGGGGCTTATACTCAAATGAATACCGCATTTAACTACTGCATTTGAATAAACAGTTGCATCAATAACTTGTCCTTGACGAGGGCTTCTAGTTTTCTCCTTCCTTGCGCCGAGCCCTTTCCCCTCAGATTCCGTTCTGGAATAATCAGTTTCGCAAGGATATAATGCTCCTATGGCGAAATCCGCGAAATTGGGCCAGAATTTCCTGCACGACGCGAACATCGCCCGGCGCATCGTGGACCTGGTGCCGCCGGGTACCGGCCCGCTGCTGGAGATCGGCCCCGGCAAAGGGATCCTGAGCCGGCTGCTGGCCGAAAGGTTTCCCGGCAGGCGCCTCACTCTGGTCGAGGTCGATCCTCTCCTGGCAACAGACCTCGAACACCGCTTCAACGGCACGGAAGATCCCTGCCGCGGGGACGCAGTCGAGATCATCGGCATGGACATCCTGCGCCTGGACCTGGCCGGCCGTTTCGCCGCCGGGGCGGTGACGGTGATCGGCAACCTGCCCTACCACATCTCCAAGCCGCTGATCGACTGGTTCATCGCCCAGCGCCCGCTGATCGGCGAGGCGGTGCTGATGCTGCAGAAGGATTTCGTCGACAAGCTGCTGGCCTCCCACGGCGGCAAGAAATACAACGCCCAGTCGGTGGCGTTCCAGCTGCTGTTCCAGGCCCGGCGCTGTTTCGACGTGCCGGCGGGCGCTTTCGCCCCCAAGCCGAAGGTCGTCTCCACGGTGGTCACGGCCCGGCCGCCCGCGCCCGGGCCGGGCATCGGGGCGGGATTCTATCCGTTCGTCAGGCTGTGCTTCGCCGAGCGGCGCAAGACGCTGTGGAACAACCTGTCCCCGCGTTACGGCGCCGCCGCCTTGACCAGCGCCTTCGCCGCTGCCGCCATTCCCCCGCATGCCCGAGCCGAGCAGCTGGCACCGGAGCGCTTCCTCGCCCTGTGGCGCTCCCTGGCCGACGAGGCCGAAAAGGAGACCCGATGACCAGGCGCCTGCGACTTCTGGCGCTGGCCCTAGCTGCAGTTTCGCTCCATCTCCCGGCCGCTGACTTTGAATGGAAGAGCCAGTTGAGCGGCTGGTTTTCCCTGAACGACCTTCAGCCCTCGACGCCGCGCCTGGGGCTGCGCTGGCAGCCGTCGCTATCTCTGGGCCATTCACTGGGCGCGGGCTGGAACCTGGACGCAGAAATGGCCGTGGCCGCCTCGGCCGCGCTGGACGCCCCTTCCTGGCGCTCCGCCGATGCCGAGGCAACGCTCGATCCCTACCGCCTGTGGCTGCGCCTCTCCTCCCGGCAATTCGAAGCGCGCCTGGGGCTGCAGAAGATCAATTTCGGCTCGGCAGCGCTTTTCCGACCGCTGATGTGGTTCGATGCGTTGGACCCGCGCGATCCGCTGCAGCTCAGTGAAGGCGTATACGGCCTTTTGTTGCGCTACTATTTCAAGAACAACGCCAACGCCTGGCTTTGGGGGCTCTACGGCAACCACGATCCCAAGGGCTGGGAGACGTCGCCGACGGCGCGGCACGTTCCTGAATTCGGCGGCCGCCTGCAATTGCCCTTCCTGGCCGGCGAGGCGGCCGCCACGGCCCACTTCCGCCGCAGCGCCCTCACGGGCGATCCCGCCGGCCCGGCCGCCAGGGAAAGCCGCTTCGCCTTCGACGGCAAATGGGACCTCGGCTTCGGATTCTGGCTCGAGGGGGCGTTCACCCACCGGGCCGACCCGGCCATGATCGTCTTTGCCGAGGGGACGGCGGCGCATCCCTGGCAACGGTCATTGTGCCTGGGCATCGATTACACATTCGCCTTGGGCAACGGGCTATACCTGCTGGCCGAGCAGTTCTTCTCCCATGGGACCGCGGCGCCGCTGGCGGCCGCCGCCAGGGGAATGTCCCTCTCGGCCCTGCAGGCCCGCTACCCGCTCGGCCTGCTGGACAGCCTGAGCGCCGTCCTCTATTTTGACTGGCCCGGCAAGCAGGCGTACAATTTCGCCAGCTGGCAGCGGACGACCGACCACTGGCAGTTCCATGTGATGGTTTTCTGGAACCCGGCGCGGCCCCTGACCGCCCAGGAGCAGGGGGGCCGCGGCCTGTTCGCCGGCAGGGGATTCCAGCTGCTGGCCGTTTGGAACATATGAGCGAACAGCAAAGGAGAAAGGAATGGCCGACGAAAAACTGATCCGCACCGAGAACCTGGTCAAGATATTCCCCATGGGCTCGTCAAAGGTCACGGCGCTGAACCGGGTGACCCTGAGCTTCCAGGCCGGCGAATTCGCCGGGCTGGTCGGGCCCAGCGGCTCGGGTAAGACCACCTTCCTGAACATCGTCGGCACGCTGGACGCTCCCAGCTCCGGAAGCGCCTTCGTTCTCGGCCGCACGGTGGAGGGCCTCTCGCACCGTGAAGCCGCCTGGCTGCGCAACCGCTCCATCGGCTTCATCTTCCAGACCTTCAACCTGCTGCCGGTCTACACGGCCTACGAGAACGTGGAATTCCCGCTGCTGCTGCTGAAGACACCGGCGGCGCAGCGCAGGAAAATGGTCATGGACGCCCTGGACTGGGTCGGGCTGGCCGACCGGGCGCGATCGCGGCCGGCGCAGCTGTCCGGCGGCGAAAGCCAGCGCGTGGCCATCGCCCGGGCCATGGTCAAGAAGCCGCCGCTGCTGCTGGCCGACGAGCCCACCGCCAACCTGGACGCCGAGAACTCCCACCACATCCTGCAGACGATGGAGAAGCTCAACCGCCAGCTGGCCACATCCTTCCTGTTCGCCACCCACGACGAGAAGGTGATCGGCTACCTGCGGCGCAAGATCACCCTGGTCGACGGCCGGGTCGCCGGGGACGAGAATTGCCGCGCGCGCGGCGCAGAGGGGACGGAGCCGTGCTGACCCTGCGCCTGGCCCTGCGCAACGTGCTGGGCACCGGCATCCGCGCCTGGCTCAACGCCCTGATCATCTCCCTGGCCCTGGTGGTCGCGACCTGGAACCAGGGCCTGGTCTCGGGCATGGACGAGCAGGCCGCCCAGGCCGCGCAGGCCATCGAGTTCGGCGGCGGCCAGTATTGGCAGGAGAAGTACGACCCGTTCGACCCGCTGACCCTGGACGAGGCGCATGCGCCGCTGCCACCCGCCCTGCAGGCGCTGGTCGACGACGGCCGGGCCGCCGCCGTGCTGGTGCTGCAGGGGAGCATCTACCCGCGCGGCCGCATGCGCTCCATCCTGCTCAAGGGGATCGATCCCGGGCAGCCTATTCTGGATTTTCCGACCGCGAAAATAACCGCCGACGGCGGCGAGCTGCCGGCCCTGATCGGCGGCCGCTTCGCCAAGGCCGCCGGGCTGGCCCGGGGTGATTCGGTCACGCTGCGCTGGCGCGAGCCGGGCGGTGCCTTCAACGCCCAGGACGCCGCCGTCGCCCACGTAATGAGCACCACCGTCGCTTCGATCGACAGCAACCAGGTCTGGCTGCCGCTGGCCAAGCTGCAGGAGATGGCGCGGCTGCCGGGCGAGGCCACGCTGGTGGTGCTGGCCCGGGGCACGCCGCCGCCGCCGGCGCCGCCGGGGTGGACCTTCCGCGACGCCGACTACCTGCTGCGCGACCTGCGCGAGCTGGTCAAGGCCAAGAGCTACGGCCGCACGATCTTCCTGGTCATCTTTCTTTCGCTGGGCATGCTGGCCATCTTCGACACCCAGGTGCTGGCCATCTTTCGCCGCCGCCGCGAGATCGGCACCCTGGTCGCCCTGGGCTTCACCCGCGGCCAGGTCATCCGCCTCTTCACCCTGGAAGGAGCCCTGTACGGCTTCCTGGCCGTCATCCTGGGGGCGCTGTACGGCCTGCCGCTGCTGTGGCTGCAGGCCCGGGCCGGCTTTCCCGTTCCCACCGGCACCGAGGACATGGGGATCTCCATCGGCGAAAGGATCTACCCGGCTTACAGCGCCGGGCTCATCCTGGGGATCGTCCTGGTCTCCCTGCTGGTGACGACCGTGGTCAGCCTGCTGCCCACCCGGCGCATCGCCCGCCTCAAGCCCACCGACGCCCTGCGCGGGAGGATGTCGTGATCCGCTTCCTGTACCTGGGGCTGTGGCGCGACCGCTCGCGCAGCCTGTTCCCGCTGCTCACCGTGGTCTTCGGCGTCATGCTGACCGTGGTCATGTTCACCTGGATCAAGGGCTTCGAGGTCGGTTTCCTGGCGACCAGCGCCCGCCTCGGCTCGGGGCACGTGTCGGTCATGAGCCGGGCCTACGCCGACGAGAGGGACCAGCTGCCCAACGATGCGGCCCTGGCCGGGGCCGCCGGGATCATGGAGCGGCTGCGCCGGGATTTTCCCCTCTTCTCGTGGACGCCGCGCATCCATTTCGCCGGCCTGCTCGACGTGCCCGACGAAAAAGGCGAAACCCGGGCCCAGGGCCCGGCCGGGGGCCTGGCCGTCGACCTGTTTTCCCCCGGATCGCCCGAGCCGGCCATCCTCGACCTGGAGCCGGCGCTGGTCCGGGGCGCTTTGCCGCGCCGGGCCGGGGAGATCCTGCTGGCCGACGAATTCGCCGCCAACCTGGGGATCGCTCCCGGCGCGAGCGTCACCCTGATCGCCGGCACCATGCATGGCGGCATGGCCACGGCCAACTTCACCGTCGCCGGCACCTTCCGCTTCGGCGCGCCGGCCATGGACCGCGGCATGATGATCGTGGATCTCGCCGACGCCCGCACCGTGCTGGACATGGACGACGCCGCCGGCGAGATCACCGGCTTCTTCCGTGCCGGCTTCTACGACCGGGAGCAGGCTGAGACCGAGGCGCAGCGCTTCAACGACCTTTTCGCCGCGTCACAGGATCCCTTCGCCCCGCGCATGGAGACCCTGATCGCCATGAGCGGCATGAGCCAAATGCTGGGCTGGATGGACGCCATGCTGGGCATCATCGTCGTCGTCTTCCTGGCCGCCATGTTCATCGTGCTGTGGAACACCGGCCTGATGGGCAATATCCGCCGCTACGGCGAGATCGGCGTGCGCCTGGCCATGGGCGAGACCAAGGGGCGGGTCTATCGCGCCATGATCGCCGAGGCGGCGGTCGTCGGCCTGGCCGGATCCCTCATCGGCACGGCCCTGGGTCTGGCCCTGGCGTTGTATGTGCAGGAGCACGGGCTGGACTTCAGCGCCATGATGCGCAACGCCTCCATGCTGATGTCGACCAAGCTGCACACCCACGTGACCGGGACGGCGTATTTCATCGGCTTTGTCCCGGGCCTGGCCGCCACCGTGCTCGGAGCGGCCACTGCCGGCCGGGCGATATACAAGCGGCAGACGTCGCGCCTGCTCAAGGAGCTGGAAACATGAAAAGACGAACGACAATTCTTTCGCTTTTTCTCGGCTGCGTCATCGCCGCCGGGGGTTTTGCGGCCGCCGGGGAAAACGCGGAGGTCATCCTGAAAAAGATCGACGAGAATCGCGTGTCGGGCAACAAGATCATTCTTTCAGAGATGATCATCCACGGCCGCCGCGGCAGCCGCGCCATCCGCGTCAAGTCCTGGGTTCAGGGGACGGAAAAGTCCTTCTCCGAGTACCTCGACCCGCCCCGCGAGCGGGGGACCAAGATGCTCAAGCTGGGCGACCAGCTGTGGACCTACTACCCGGCCAGCGACCGCATCATCCTCATCGCCGGCCACATGCTGCGCCAGTCGGTCATGGGCTCCGACCTTTCCTACGAGGACATGATGGAGGACCCTCGGCTGCAGGGCAATCACGCGGCCGCGATCGCCGGTGAAGAGGAGTTGCTCGGCCGCCCCTGCCGCATCCTGGACCTGGAAGCAAGGAAAGCCGACGCCGCCTATCCCCGGCGGCGGCTGTGGGTCGACACGGAGCGCTTCACCGTGCTGAAGGAGGAGCTGTTCGCCCGCAGCGGCAAGCTGCTCAAGACCACCACGGTGGAAAGCGTGCGCCGCTTCGGCAGCCGCTGGGTCCCCGACCGCTCCCGCTTCAAGGACGCGATGAAAGAGGGGCAGGGGACCGAATTCGTCGTCCACGAGATCGAGTTCGACGCCGATATTCCCGAGTCCCTGTTCTCCAAGGCCGCGCTGAAAAAGTAGCATGAGCCGCCCGGAGCAGCCATGAACCACATCGAGGTTCTGGTCATCCTCATCCTGCCGGTCATGGCCGTTCCCGACCTCAGCCGCAAGCTGCGCCGGCCGGCGGTGATCCGCCACCTGTGATATAATAAGGACGGCGGTTCCGCGATCGGCTTGTTCCTCTTCGTCTTCGCCCCGGGCCGTCTTCAGGGAGTGAACGAAACATGGCACTGACAGCGAATGAAATCACCTGCGACCTGGAGCTCGTGCGCGAGAGATCGCCGCTGGTGCACAACATCACCAACTACGTGGCCATGAATTCGACGGCCAACGCCCTGCTGGCCGTCGGCGCCTCGCCGGTCATGGCCCACGCCGTCGAGGAGGTCGAGGACATGGTCGGCATCGCCGCCGCCCTGGTCATCAACATCGGCACCCTGAGCGAACCCTGGGTGGCCGCCATGTCCAAGGCGGCCGCCGCCGCCGGCAAAAAAGGCATCCCCATCGTCTGCGACCCGGTGGGGGTCGGCGCCACACCCTACCGCACGCGCGTTTTCCGCGGCCTGATCGAGACCGCCTGGCCGACCGTCATCCGCGGCAACGCCTCGGAGATCATCGCCAGCGCCGGCGACTTCTCCGCCACCAAGGGCGTGGACAGCGCCGCCGCCGCCGAGAGCGCGCTGGCCAGCGCCCAGTGGCTGAGCGGGCAGCACGACTGCGCGGTGTGCGTCAGCGGCGAGACCGATTATATCGTCGACCAGGACCGGGTGCTCCTGATCCGCAACGGCCACCCGCTGATGCCGAAGGTCACCGGCCTGGGCTGCACGGCGACGGCGCTATGCGGCGCCTTTGCCGCCGTCCAGCCCGACCGTTTCCGGGCCACCGCCTCGGCCATGGCCGTGATGGGCATCGCCGGCGAGATCGCCGGCGAAAAGGCGGACGGCCCCGGCAGCATGCAGCTCCAATTCCTGGATGTGCTTTACAATTTGACTGGCGCCGATATCACGCAACGGTTAAAGATATCCGAACAATAAGCAGCGGTTGAAGATTTTCGTGGGGCGGCCCGCCGGGTCGCCCCTACGATGAGTAGATCCGATTCACCGCCGCAACCCGCGCCGCCGTTTCCGCCTGGAACTCGCGCACCATGGCCGGGTATTTCGCCCCGGCCGCCTTCATGGCGGCCATGTTCTCCAGGTTGACGCCGCCGATGGCCGCGATGGGAACGGCGACCGCGGCCGCGATGCGGCGCAAGCCCTCCAGGCCGACCACCGGGTAGTTCTCCTTGGTCGGGGTGGCGATCACGGCGCCGACGCCCAGGTAGTCGGCGCCGCGGCGCTCCGCCTGCAGGGCTTCTTCCAGGCTCGAGCAGGAGATGCCGATGATCATCCCCGGCCCCAGCAGCGAGCGGGCCGCCTCGATCGCGACGTCGTCCTGGCCGAGGTGGACGCCGTCGGCGCCGCTGAGCAGGGCGATGTCCAGCTGGTCGTTGACGATGAAGAGCGTGCCGCTGGCGGCGGCGGCGCCGCGAATGGCGAGCGCCGTCGCCAGCCGCCGGGCCGCCGGCGCGTCCTTCTCGCGGTACTGCACGATGCGGGCGCCGGCGGCGCAGGCGGCGCGGGCGATGCCTTCGTCATGGGTCACGACGTAGGCGCCCCCGGGAAGATCGCGGAAGCCCAGCCGCGTCCGCAGCGGCCGCCCGGCCTTCTCGATGATGCGCGCATGGCTCCGGAAAGCCAGCTCGGGCAGCTTCGCCAGCGGGAAATATTCCGCCGCCTCGGCGTCGTCGCCGGGGCGGAGTTCCCCGCTGTCGACGCCGACCAGGAAGCCGGCCACCAGCACCTCGCCGGCAAGAGGGTTCGTTCCCATTTCCAGGGCGACCAGGCCGCGGATGCTTCCGGAAAGCCCGGTCTCCTCGCGCAGCTCGCGCAGCATGCACTGCTCGGGGGTCTCGCCGGTCTCCTGGAAGCCGCCCGGCAGGCACCACTTGCCCAGCCCCGGCTCCGCGCCGCGCCGCACCAGCAGCAGCTCGTGGCGCCCGTTGAACACCACGGCCGCCGTCGCCGGCACCGGGTTCTCGTAGAGCACGACCCGGCAAGCCGGGCAGTAATCCCGTTGCCGGCCTTCCTGTGCCCGCTTTTCCAGCTTGCCCCCGCAGCGCGGGCAGAATGTTTTCCCCATCGATCGTTCCTTCCGCCGGCGGCGCCGGCAGAGCTCAGTGTATGCCAAAGCGGGCGGGAAAACAACCGTCGGCTGCGGCGGATCCGATTGATGTTCCTCCCCTTTCCTGCTACAATCGCCCCTCATGCACGCACGGCAAGGAGGCATGCCCCGCTGACCCGGCTTATGGAAAACCCGACGATGGAACCCCGCGAATTCTCCGCCAGCGACCTGCAGGTCCGCTATCTGGGTTTGGCCGGCCTGCAACCGGGAGCGATCGTCAACGGCCGCTACCGGGTGGAACGACTGATCGGCAGGGGCGGCTTCGGCATGGTCTTCCTCGCCCGCGATCTGACCCTGAAGGCCCCGGTGGCCCTGAAGTTCTTCGATCCCCAATCGCTGCGCGAGCAAAAGAAATTCCTGCGCGTGCAGAGGGAGATCAACCTTTCGCGGCGGATCAGCGACCCGCGCATCGTCAAGATCTTTTCACTGGAGACCTGGTCGGGCATCTGGTTCATGGCCATGGAGCTGGTCGAGGGGCAGAACCTGAAAGAGAGGCTGAAGGAGTCGGGCCCCTTCCGCTGGGAGGAATTCCGCCCCCTGTTCTCCGAGATACTCAAGGGAGTAGGGAGCCTGCATGAACAGGGGATCATCCACCGCGACCTGAAGCCGTCAAACATCATGGTCGGCCCCGGCGGGGAGATCAAGATCCTCGACTTCGGCCTGGCCAAGGAGATCGGCGACCTGGAAAAGACCTCCTCCATCGGCGAGATCGTCGGCTCGCCCTATTACCTGTCCCCGGAGCAGATCCAGGGGCGGGAGCTCGGCGTCGCTTCCGATATCTACCAGCTGGGCATTCTCCTCTTCCAGGCGCTGACCAACGCCTTCCCCTTCCCGGAAACGACCACCATGAACCTGGTCCTGATGCACCTGAGCCAGAAGCCCGACCGCATCGCAACGCGGGGAGCGAGGGTCCCGGGGATCGTCGAGTTCACCGTGGCCAAAGCGCTGGCCAAGAGGCCGCAGGACCGCTTCCGCAACACGACGGAAATGGCCGAGCGCCTGCGCCAGGGCCGCGTGCCATTGCTGTCCTCGCTGACGGCCGTGGTTCCGCGCGCGTTGCGCCTCGCTGTCCTGGCCGTCGCGACGCTCTCCCTGGCCGCCGCCGCCTATTTCGCCACCTATGGCTCGCGGCAGATCCACTCGCTGCAATCCTCCGTGACCGCGGTCCGGGGCCTGAACCGTTTCGGCCGCGCCGTCTGGCGCCGAGATTTCGCCCCCTTCCGCGTCCACCTGGCCCGCCTGGTCCGCACCCCCGGCCGCTGGCAGCGCTACCCCCAGCAGAATCCGGTCGAGAAGCTCAACGATTCATTAGCGAACAGGCTGCAGCATATGCCCGTCCCGCTCGCCCTGATCTTTCTTTCCCACCCCGGCAAAGGCGTGTTTGCCAGGGACGGCTCGGTGAACTCGGACCGTTTCGACAACCAGCTGGCGGTCCTTGGCGCAAACGGCAGGCTGCTGGACAAAAAATCCTATTCCGCGGCGTTCGAGCTGCAAGCCTATGATTTCGCCCCGATGTTCACCAATGGCGCCTTGGTGGAGTCGGGGACCGGGGCTGAAAAACTCTCCTTGTTCTACCTGCAGAATTTCCAGGGCATGTACCCTTCGGCCCTGCTGGCCGCCAATGGGACCTGCTTCTCGGTGCTGTGCGGCCCGGGCGTGATCGTCGACGCCAAAATTCTCCGCAACGACTCTCAGGGCGGCTCTCTGCTCGTGCTGGGCGCCAACAACCTGCTCTCGCACATGGCCTACCTCACCGAATGGAACTTTTCCCCGCTCACAAAAAACCGCCTGAACATGTTCCCTGACTATTCCCAGGATCCCGGCTTCACTCCCCGTGATTTCCTGGCCGTGATCCCCAGCGCCAGCCGCATCGATGAAAACCGCTGGCAGGAACAGGGCTGGGCCATCGTTAGCGAGGGCAATGAACGCAAAACCATCCGCGTGCATCGCGACGGCCGGATGGAGGTGAACGACGGCGGACGGGTCGCCGCCTACCGCGACGACCCCGCAACCCTGGCCCAGGCCTACGGGCTGGTCAACGAGTGCTTCCAGCAGAAAACGGTGCAGCGCAATCCCGAAAAAGCGCTGGAACTGGCCGCCAGGGCCGTGGACCTGCCCCTGCAGAACCCCTACCTGCGCTCGGCGCTCCTGAACCTGAAAGGCGACTGCAAAGCCGGCCTCGGCCGCTTCCGGGACGCGAAGCGCGACCTGGAGGAAGCGCTGCGCTGGTTCCCGCGCAACCACGACGCCATGAACCGGATCCTGGAGATCGCTTTCCTCGAAAAAGGCGCGCCGGCGGCCATCGCTCTTTTCCATCGCTCCTATTCCCACTGCCGGAGCCTGTACGGCCTCGGCGTCACCGGCAACTGGCTTTTTCTGGGCTACGCCCACCTGGCCGCCGGCCAGCCGGAAAAAGCCAAGGAATATTTCGAAAAGATCCACCAGCAGCAATTTCCGGATTCCGCCGAGACCCTGCGCGGCATCCTGGACATGTTCATGGGAGACTACCCGCGGGCTTGCACGCTCCTGACGCGCTCCGAGGACAAGGTTCCCGGCTTCTTCGATATCCGCGAGCTCAGGCTGCTGCTGGCCCGCAGCCTGATCCTGGCCGGGCGCGACCCGGGCCGCGCCCGCTGGATCCTGGAAGACCTGGCAAAATTCTCGTTGCGCCAGGGCCACATGGCCGAGGTCTCGCTGTGCTACCTGCTGGCCCGGGAGGGGAAGACCGAAGAGATCCGTGAAAGGATCGGCCCGGCGTTCGCCGCATTGAAGCAAATCGCGGCCGGCGATTTCGAGACCCGCATCTGGCTCTGGTACGATGCCTTTCTCTACGCCCGCACCATGGAGATCCTGGGCGATCGTTCCGGGGCCCGCGAAGGCTACCGGGCCTGCCTGGAGGCCAATCCCCATACTGCGCTGGCCGCTGAAGCGCGGCACGCCCTGGCCAGGCTGTAGCGGCATTCGCCGCCCCACCCGGAGCGGTTTCTGTTATAATGGCCGCACATGGCTGAAAAAACGATTAGCGAAATCGCCAAGCTCTGCGCCGACTGCGGCACCTGCCAGTCGGCCTGCCCGGTCTACCAGGCCGAGCTGACGGAGCCGAACTCGCCGCGCGGCAAGGTCAACCTGGCCAAGGCGCTGGCTGACGGGCGCCTCGCCCCGAATCCGCGCAACCGCTCCCTGCTCTACCAGTGCCTGGTCTGCGGCGGCTGCGAGCACGCCTGCCCCCAGGGAGTCGAGTTCAACGCCATGATGATCGAGCAGCGCAACCGCACGTCCGGCGGCCGGAGCATCCCCTGGCTCAAGAAAGCCGCCCTTTTCCTCTACCAGGGGTTCATTCTGCGCAGGGTCCTCTGGCTGCCGCGGCTCCTGGCGCGCACGCCGCTGAAAAGGAGGCTTTCACTGCCCGCGTTCCAGAATGCGGACCTGAAAATGATCGCCGGCGGCGATCGGGAAAAAGAATACGACGTCCTGCTTTTCCCGGGCTGCGTCTTCACCTATTTTTACCCGCACAAGACCGTCGAGATCAAGGCGCTGCTGGAAGGCCTGGGGCTCAGCGTCCTCTATCCCGAAGGGCTGCAGTGCTGCGGCTTCCCCTACCTCTCGCAGGGCTGGGGGGAGAAATTCGCGAAGCTGAAAGATAAGAACGAAGCCGTTTTCCGGCGCTTCCGTTTCCGGCAGATCGTCGTTCCCTGCTCGACCGGCGTGCTGGCATTCAGGAAATACTACGACCTGCCCGGGACCGAGATCCTCGAGCTGAGTGAATTCCTGTACAAGCACTGTCCTCAAGCTGCCGTCGACCCGTCCTGGGCCGAAAGGCTCCCCGGCCCCTTCACCTACCACGACCCCTGCCACAACCTCAAGTCGCTGAAGCTGCGGAAGGAGGCGCGCCATTTCCTGGAGCGGTTCGGCGATCGTTTCCGCGACGACGACTCGGGGCTGTGCTGCGGTTTCGGCGGCATCTTCAAGGTGGGATTCCCGGCCGTATCAAAAAAAATCCTGAATAAAAAAGCGGCCAAGCTGGACGAATTGGGGGTGTCGGCCGTGGTCACCTCCTGCCCCGGCTGTTACCTGCAATTGAAAGAAAACCTTGACGTGCCGGTTTATTTCTTCAGCGATATCTTTAAAAGACAAGTAAAAAGTGAAAAGTAAAAAGTGAAGTGAAACAGCAGCAAAGCGACCGTTCATTCCATTGACTTCACTTTTCACTGATCACCTTTCACTTTTCACTGATCACTTTTCACAATCCCGGCATCGAGCCCCGGGTTGACAGTCAGCGGCGCTTCCCCTAAAATCGGGTCATGGAAGCCAAAGAAATAGCCGACGTGCAGCTGAAGGAACTGATCGATACCATCCAGCGCGAGGGGGTGGACAAGGCGCGCCAGGAGAGCGAGTCGCTGCGGAAGCAGGCCCAGGCCCAGGCCGACGAGATCGTCTCCGCCGCCCGCGCCCAGTCCGATTCGCTGCTGGCCGCCGCCCGGCACGAGCAGGAGCGGCTGGAGCGCGCCGGGCGCGAATCCCTGCAGCAGGCGGCCCGGGACCTGATGCTGAAGGTCCGCAAGCAGCTGGAGGCCCTGTTCGCCGCGCTCCTGAAGGAAAAGGCCGGGAAGGCGCTCGGTGACAAGGAGATCACGGAAGCCATCGCCGCCCTGATCGCCAACTGGACCCCCGGGCACCAGGATGAGATCGAGGTCCTGCTGCCCAGGGAGCGCTTCGATTCCATGGCCAAGGCCCTGCGCCAGGCACTGGCCGGCAGAATCGCCGCCGGAATCGAGATCAAGGCTTCCGCCGACGTGGCCGACGGCTTCCGCGTGTCGGAAAAGGACGGGAACGCCTATTACGATTTCTCCGCCGCCAGCATCGCCGAGAACCTCTCCGTTTTCCTCAACCCGGTCATGGCCGGCATCGTCGCCGACGCCCTGAAGCAGGACGAGTAAGTTGACCCAGTATTACTACCTCGTGGCGTCCCTGCCCATGCTGCTTCCCGACGATCCATTGCCGCTGGGCAGCCCGGCCTTCCTGGAATTGTGCCGCGAACAGGCGGCGGCGGAAGACCACGCCCTGCTGGCGCGCATCTCCCTCGACGCGCCCGGGTTCCTGCCCGGGGATCCCGCCGCCTGGCGGGAATACGCGTCATGGGAGACGGCCCTGCGCGACGAACTGGCCGTGCAGCGCGGCCAGCGCCTGGGCCTGGACCCGGAACCGTTCCTGCGCCCGGCGCCGTTCGTCGCCGGCCTGACCGCCGTCGTCCGGGAAGCCCTGGGCGCCGGGACGCCCAGGGAGGTCGAGGCCGCCCTCGACCGCAGGCGCTGGTCCCGCCTCGACGAGATCGAGACCGGCACCCGGTTCGACCTGGGGCGCCTGGTCGTCTACCGCCTGAAGCTGCTGCTCCTGGAGCGCCGGATGCGCTTCCAGCCCGAGCCCGGCCGCAAGGCGTTCCAAAGCGAGTTCCGCCGCATCCTGGATGGCGCTTCCGCCCGGACGGACGCCGTTGCGGGCCGGACGGGCATGGAGTCATGACATGACGAAAGGAAGGGTCGTCGGCATCAACGGCAACATGGTCACCGTCGAGGTGGCGGGCGATGTCACCATGAACGAGGTCGCCTACGTGTCCTGCGCCGGGAAAAAGCTCAAGTCGGAGGTCATCCGCATCCGCGGCCGCCTGGCCGAGATGCAGGTCTTCGAGATGTCGCGGGGCATCGGCGTCGGCGACGAGGTCGAGTTCACGGCGGAGCTGCTCTCGGTGCGCCTGGGTCCCGGCCTGCTGGCGCAGGTCTACGACGGCCTGCAGAACCCGCTGCCGGAGCTGGCCGCCCAGTGCGGCTTCTTTCTCGAGCGCGGCGTCTACCTCAGCCCCCTCGACGAGAAAAAGGAGTGGCCTTTCACCCCGACGGCCGGGCCCGGCGACACGGTCTCGGCCGGCGACGCGCTGGGGACCGTCCCCGAGGGCATTTTCAGCCACCGCATCATGGTCCCGTTCCAGTTCCGCGAACCCCTGCGCGTCGAGCGCATCGTCCCGGCCGGCTCCTACCGCATCCTCGACACCATCGCTGAGCTCAGCGATGAAAAAGGGAACCGTTTCCCGGTCACCATGACCTTCACCTGGCCGGTCAAGCGCCCGGTCACCTGCTACCGCGAGCGCCTGCGGCCCGTCGAGCCGCTGGTCACCCAGATCCGCATCATCGACACCTTCATCCCCGTCGCCCGCGGGGGCACCTACTGCATCCCCGGCCCGTTCGGGGCCGGCAAGACCGTCCTGCAGCAGGTGACCAGCCGCAACGCCGACGTCGACATCGTCATCATCGCCGCCTGCGGCGAGCGGGCCGGCGAGGTCGTCGAGACGCTGCGCGAGTTCCCCAAGCTGGCCGATCCCCGCACCGGCCGCACGCTGATGGAGCGCACCGTCATCATCTGCAACACCAGCTCCATGCCGGTCGCCGCCCGCGAGGCGTCGGTCTACACCGCCATCACCCTGGCCGAATACTACCGCCAGATGGGGCTGCACATCCTGCTGCTGGCCGACTCCACGTCGCGCTGGGCCCAGGCGCTGCGCGAGATGTCGGGGCGCCTGGAAGAGATCCCCGGCGAGGAGGCGTTCCCCGCCTACCTGGAGTCGGTCATCGCCGGCTTTTACGAGCGTGCCGGCCTGGTGCGCCTGCGCGACAGAAGCAGCGGGTCGATCACCATCGGCGGCACGGTCAGCCCGGCCGGCGGCAACTTCGACGAGCCGGTGACCCAGTCGACGCTGAAGGTGGTCGGGGCCTTTCACGGGCTTTCGCGCGAGCGCTCGGACGCCCGCAAGTACCCGGCCATCCATCCGCTGGAGAGCTGGAGCAAGTACCCCGGGCTCATTCACGCGCCGGGCACCGAGTACGCCCGCGACATCCTCTTCCGCGGCAACGAAGTCGGCCAGATGATGAAGGTGGTCGGCGAGGAGGGCACCGCGCTGGAGGACTACGAGCTGTACCTCAAGAGCGAGTTCATCGACTCGGTCTACCTGCAGCAGGACTCCTACGACCCGGTCGACGCCGCCGTGCCCACCGAGCGCCAGCGCCACGTCTTCCGCCTGCTCTTCAAGGTCCTGGCCTCGCGCTTCGATTTCGGCAGCAAGGAGATGGCCCGCTTCTTCTTCAACCAGCTGCGCCAGAAGTTCCTCGACTACAACGGCTCGCCCTGGCAAGGCGACGATTTCAGGCGCTACGAGGACGAGATCCGCTCCTTCCTGGAGACGAAGCGCAGCGGCGAGGACGAAGAGGGGGGCAGAATCCTGAAGGAGCTCGGCAGCGACACGGCGGGAGACCCATCATGAAAAAGATCTACAGCCGGATCGAGGCCATCGCCGGCAACGTCATCACCGTCCACGCCGGCGGCGTGCGCAACGGCGAGCTGGCCGTGGTCAGCTCCGCGGGGCAGTCGTCCCTGGCCGAGGTCATCCGCCTCCGCGAGGAGAAGGTGTCGCTGCAGGTGTTCGCCGGCAGCCGCGGCATATCGACCGGCGACCGGGTGCGCTTTCTCGGCCACCCCATGCGCGTCTCCTTCTCCGCCGACCTGCTGGGGCGCATCTTCGACGGCGGCGGCAAGCCCCGCGACAACGGGCCGGAGCTGGACGAGAACATGATCGAGATCGGCGGCCCGGCCGTCAACCCGGCCCAGCGCATCATTCCCCGCAACATGATCCGCACCAACATTCCCATGATCGACCTGTTCAACTCCCTGGTGGAATCGCAGAAGCTGCCCGTCTTCTCGGTGTCGGGCGAGCCCTACAATCCGCTGCTGGCGCGCATCGCCCTGCAGGCCGAGGTCGACCTGATCATCCTGGGCGGCATGGGGCTCAAGCACGACGACTACCTGTTTTTCAAGGAGACGCTGGAAAAGGGCGGCGCCCTGAACCGCACCGTCTTCTTCGTCCACACCGCCTCCGACCCCATCGTCGAATGCCTGCTGGTGCCCGACATCGCCCTGGCCGTCGCCGAAGGCTTCGCCCTGCAGGGCAGGAAGGTGCTGGTCCTGCTGAGCGACATGACCAACTTCGCCGACGCCCTGAAGGAGATCGCCATCACCATGGAGCAGGTGCCGTCCAACCGCGGTTATCCCGGCGACCTGTACAGCCAGCTGGCCGCACGCTACGAGAAGGCGGTCGACTTTTCCGGGGCGGGCTCGATCACCATCCTGGGCGTCACCACCATGCCCGGCGACGATGTCACCCACCCGGTTCCGGACAATACCGGCTACATCACCGAGGGGCAGTATTACCTCAAGAACGGCCGCATCGAGCCCTTCGGCTCGCTTTCGCGGCTCAAGCAGCTGGTCAACAAGGATACCCGCGCCGACCACCGCGCCCTGATGGACAGTATGATCACCCTCTATGCCGCCTACAAGGAGTCGCTGGAAAAGAAGGCCATGGGCTTCAAGATGACCGACTGGGACCGGAAGCTGCTGAAGTACGGCGTGATCTTCGAGCGCGAGATGATGGACCTCTCGGTGAACATCCCGCTGGAGACCGCCCTGGACAACGGTTGGCGCATCCTCGCCTCCTGCTTCTCCCCCGAGGAGACGAGGCTGCGCAGCGAGCTGCTCCGCAAATACTGGCCCTCCCGGGAGGGCGAGAGCGACTGAGCATGCCGGTGGTGAAGCTGACCAAGAGCGAGCTGAAGCGGCAGAAGGACGCCCTCAAGCGCTTCCGGCGCTACCTGCCGACCCTGGTCCTCAAGAAGCAGCAGCTGCAGATGGTCATCCGCCAGGTGGAGGGCCGCTTGGAGGAAAAGACCCGCCAGCGCGATGAAACGCTGGCCGGCGCCGGGCCATGGCTGGAGCTGTTCGCCGAGCCGTTCCCCTTCCAGGATTGGCTGGCGGTCCGGGGCGTGGAGACCGAGTCGGCCAACGTCGCCGGCGTGGAGATCCCCGTTTTCAAGTCCATGGAGTTCGCCACCCGGGGCCACGACCTGTTCCTGACGCCGCCCTGGGTCGACGCCGCACTGGACCTGCTCGCCGGCCTGGCCCGGCTCGAGGTCGAGATCGGCCTGCTGCGCCGGCAGGTCGCCCTGCTGGCGGCCGAATTGCGGGTGACCAGCCAGCGGGTGAACCTCTTTGAAAAGGTCAAGATCCCCCAGGCGCTGGAGAGCATCCGCAGGATCCACATCTATCTCGGCGACCAGCAGACCGCCGCCGTGGTCCGGGGCAAGATCGCCAAGAGCAACCTGCTGGACAGGCTGGAAGCATCATGATCGTCCCGATGAAGAAGGCCACGGTGATCACCCGCAGGGGCGAGAGGCAGGAGGCGCTGCGCCGGCTGCGCAAGCTGGGCGTATTGCACCTGAGCGACGTGCCCGCCCAGGTCCCCTCGGCCCAGGAATGGCGGGAAAAGAGGGACATGCTCGAGAAGGCGCTCGCCGCGGTCGGACCAAAGCCCGGGAAGAAGGAACGGCCCGCGGGCGACATGGAAGCCCCCTCGCCGGGGACCGCGTCGGAGCGCGGCGGGACGTCCTTCCATGCCGCCATGGAGGCGGCCCGCGCCATCCTGGGCAGGCAGGACGCCATCCGCGCTCTCGACGAGGAGCTTGCCGGACTGGAAAAGGAAGCGCTGCGCCTGCTCGACTGGCAGGGCGTTTCGCTCCCCGACCTGAGCGCCATCCGCGACCAGGGCTACGAGGTGCGCTTTTTCGAGGTTCCGCCCGGGCAGCTGGGCCAACTCCCGGCCGGGCACGGGATTTTCGTCGTCCGCCGCGGCAAGGCGCTGCTGCGGGTCGCCCTGGTCCTCGCCGCCGGCGACGCCTGCGACTGCGATCTCAAGCCGCTTGAGTTGCCGCCGCGCGGCGCCGCCGCGCTGGAGAAACTGCAGGCGGAAAAACGCTCCGCCCGCGAGCGGCTGCTGCGCGAGCTGGACGAAATGGGTGCGGCAGCGGCCGGCCTGGAGCGTGCGTTGCGGGAGGCGGGCCGCGAGACCGAGATGGCCGAAGCGGCGGCGGCCATGGGGCACACCGAGGCGCTCTCCTACCTGGCCGGCTTCCTGCCTGCCGGGCAGGCCGGGGAACTGAAGGAATTCTGCCGCCGCAACGGCTGGGCGCTGCTGCTGCGCGAACCCGGCGCCGGCGACGACGTGCCGACGATCGTCCGCAACCGGCGCTGGATCGACATCATCCGCCCGGTGTTCCAGCTGCTGGGCACGGTCCCCGGCTACCGCGAATTCGACATCAGCTTCTTTTTCCTGGTCTTTTTCGCCTTCTTTTTCGCCGTGATCATCGGCGACGCCGGCTACGGCCTGGTGCTGCTGCTGGGGACCCTGTTCTTCATGCGCCGCCGGCGCCGCCGGGGGCAGGCGGCAGTCAGGACGCTGTGGCTGATGACGCTGATGAGCGTCTGCACCGTGGCCTGGGGGGCTCTGACCGGCACCTGGTTCGGCTCCGCCACCCTGGCCGCTCTGCCCTGGTTATCCTGGATGACCGTCCCGGCCATCGCCTCCTTCGACCCGCGCAGCAGCGAGACCATCAAGATCATCTGCTTCGTCGCCGGCACCATCCAGATCTCCATCGCCCACGCGTGGAATTTCATCCGCCAGGCCGGGGAGAAGCCCTTCATCCGCTCGCTGGCCCAGCTGGGCTGGCTCTCGCTGGTGCTGGGCCTCTACCACCTGGTGCTGAACCTGGTCCTCAGCGGCGAGCGTTTCCCGGTTCCCGCCTATGCCGCCTGGATGATGGCGGCCGGGCTGGCGATGATCATCGTCTTCTCGCAGCAGCGCGGGCGCTTCTTCCACGGCATCGCCATGGGCCTGGCCAACCTGATGACCACCTTCCTGAACGGCATCAGCGCCTTCTCCGACATCATCTCCTACATCCGCCTGTTCGCCGTCGGCCTGGCCACCGTCGAGATCGCCAAGAGCTTCAACGCCATGGCCGCGAGCATGGCCGGCGGCGTTCCGGGCATCGTCCTGGCCGCCGTCGTGCTGCTGCTGGGGCACGCCATGAACCTGGCCATGGGGGCCCTCTCCGTCATCGTTCACGGCGTGCGCCTGAACATGCTGGAATTCTCCGGCCACATGGGCATGGAGTGGACCGGCCGGCCATACAAACCATTTAAGGAGTGAACCATGAACTTCAGCTTGATCGGCATCGGCGCGGCCCTGGCCTTCGCCGCCATCGGCTCGGCCCTGGGGGCCGGAGCCGCCGGCATGGCCGCGGTCGGCGCCTGGAAAAAGTGCTTCGCCCTCAACAAGCCCGCCCCCTTCATGCTGGTGGCCTTCGTCGGCGCGCCGCTGACGCAGACGATCTACGGCTTCATCCTGATGAACTCGCTGAAGACCGCGGCCGGCAGGATCGATCCCGGGCTGCTGCTGGGCGTGGGCGTGTTCGGCGGCATCGCCATGGGCTTCTCGGCCTGGCTGCAGGGCCGGGCCGGCGCCTGCGCCGCCGACGCGCTGGCCGAGACCGGCAAGGGCTTCGGCAACTACATCATGGTGCTGGGCCTGATCGAGACCGTGGCCCTGTTCGTGATGGTCTTCATGCTGGGTGTCATCGGCTAGACTTACGGCGGACGGCGAAGAACTTTCAGTTCTCGGTGTACTGCAAGAAAGTAAAAGTAAGAGATAAAGCACCAAATTCCAAGCACCAAACTACAAATAAATTCCAAATCCCAAATTCCAATGTCCCAAACGAGAGCCCTTTCAGGGTCTTTTCTTTGTTTGGGTCAAAGTCCCCGCCAGGGGATTGGGTCATTGGAATTTGGTGCTTGTTTGGTGCTTGATGCTTGTGATTTGGAATTTTAGTCTTCCCTCGTCACGCGTTACGCGTCACGCGTCACGATAGGTTATTTCAGTTTATTCCCAGCCTCTTGGCCTCCTCGGGCAATTGCTTTTTCAGCAGGTCGAAATTGGCGTACTGGGTGATGATGTTGAAGTCGGCGATCAGCTGGAACAGCTCGCGGTCTTCCCGGTAGTGCATCTGCCCGGCCTGGTATTCCTTGAAAAGGTCGGCCGGGACCTCCATGATGCGCCGGCTCAATACGCGGTCGACCGTCGCCCGGTCGGCCTCCGGCAGCGCCTCGCGCTCCCTGCCCAGGCCGACCATCAACTCGATGGTCCAGTTCTTCATGTCGGTCAGCATGGCCCTGGCGTCGGCCGCCGGCGGCTTGTCGTTGAGCATGGCGACGACCTGCTTCAATGTCTCGACATAGGAGGAGCCGATCTTCTGGCCCAAGTTTTCGGCCGGATCGCCAGAAGCGGCCGGGACAGCGGGCGCGGCTGCTGCGGGGCCCTGGACAGCTTCCGGGGGTGAAGCCTCCTTCTTCCCGCAGGCGGCGGCAACGAGGACAAGGGCGAGGATGATGGCCGATACCGGCAAAACTCTTTTCATGGTTCCTCCTCTGGCTGCATTTGTCGGGTTATACAACAGGCAGCATTAAATATCAATCACGCGATGCTCTTGAGTGGTAGTGGTAGTGATAGTGGTAGTGTCAATAACCGATTGAAACCTGAATCCTGGCCCTCCCGGGGCGCTTATGATTTCTGGAATCTGGAGATCTGAACCCCTGATGTTTCAATTGGCGTCCATCACGCTTTTTGCTATTGACATGAATCCGTGAACGGTAGTATATTGCCTATAGTAATTAGAGGATTTATACTACATGATTAAAAATGACTCCGAAGCTAAGCTTTTCCGCGTCGCGGCCGGGCAAGGGGGGTATTTCACGGCCCGCCAGGCTAGGCTGGCCGGATTCAGCGACAGCAACCATGGCTTTCATCTTCGCTCCGGCAACTGGATCAGGGAATGGCGCGGCATTTATCGCCTGGCGCGCTTCCCGCTCCGGGATGACGCCCAATACTCGCTTTGGGGGATCTGGGCGAGCGACCGCCAGGGAAAACCGCTGGGCGCCTATTCCCATGAAACGGCGCTGTCCCTGTTCGGCCTGAGCGATATCCAGCCCGCCATGCTACACATGACGGTACCCAGGGGCTATCGTCGCCACGGCAAAATCCCGGAAGTGCTCTGCCTGCACCACGCCGATGTCGAAGCGAGAGAATGCGAGGAGAGGAACGGATATAAGGTCATCCGGCCGTTCCGGACGTTCATCGACCTGGTCCGCGGCCAGGGCGTCTCCCCGGAATTCTTCCGCCAGGCCGTGCGCCAGGCCCTGGACCGAGGCTACCTGACCCGGGCGCAGTATCGTGAACTCGAGCAAATGCCGCGCGTCGGGCGACGCTTCAGAGAGATGGCCGGAGGAGAGTCTTGAAAAGCGAATCCCGTTATCAGACTGCGGCCGGCCTGCGCATGGCCCTGGAGGAGCGTTTAAACCGCCAGAGCAGGGAGCAAGGGTTTGACGTTCTGCGCCTGCGTCGGCATGTCGCCTTCGATCGTTTCCTGGCGCGTATTTTCTCCGGGCCGGGGAGCCGGTTCGCCTTGAAGGGCGGGTATGCGTTCGAACTATGGCTGGACCGCGCCCGGACCACTAAGGATATCGACTTGTCGTTCAAGGTCGGCGAGGGCGGAAGGAAAGAAAATAAAAAAACCATTGAAGCAGACGCTCTGCTCGAATTGTTGCAGGGCTTGGTTTCCGCGAACAGCCGTGACTTTTTTGAGTTTGTCATCGGCAAAGCGGTCTTGGATCTGGAAAACGCTCCTTATGGCGGCTGGCGCTTCCCGGTGGAGGTCCGCCTGGCAGGCTATGTGTTCATCCGCTTTGCCATTGACGTCGCCGCCGGCGACATGTGGCTTGAGCCCCATGAACTGGCGCCGACTCCCGATTGGCTTGGCTTCGCCGGCATTGCCGCGCCAAAAGTCCCGGTCATTTCCCGGGAGCAGCAGTTCGCGGAAAAACTCCACGCCTATACCCGTCCCAGGCAGACGCCAAACTCGAGGGTCAAGGACCTGGTAGACCTCTTGGTGCTCATGCGCATGCCCGGTATCGATCCCCGAAAAATCAAAACAACGACAGAGAAGACCTTCGCCCGGCGAGGCACCCATCCGTTCCCGCCGGCCTATTCTCTTCCTCCGGCCAGCTGGGCCCCTCCATTCCGGAAGCTTGCCCGGGAATATGGCATTGACATTGTGCTGGACCAGGCCGTCGATGAGATCAGGGCGTTTTGTATAAAAAATGGATTGATCGCGTGATTAGTCCGGACTTCACCTAATAAAAATACAAACCAGCACCGTCCCTCAAGGCCTCAATCTTCCGTACAAGGAATTTGCTTGTCCGTGCGGTAGCTCTTTTGTAGGGGCAAACCCCCGTGTTTGCCCTTTTCAATTAGATGGCTTCTCGAAATCTGGAAAGGCAGGGCGGACACGGTGGTCCGCCCCTACAATAATTTTTTCATCAGATCAAATGTTGGGGCGGGGTTGTCCCGCCCCTCGTGGTAATGACGATCATGGGCGCGATGACCGCGCCCCTACGGTTTGACAATCATTTCCTGGTTTCTTATGATGCTTTGGCGAAGACCCAGGTGAGAATATGAGAAACACGAAAAGTTGGCAGCATGGATGAGAAATAAGCCGAGGCATTCATGAAAAAGAAGATTCCTGAAGGCGAAACGATCCGCTTCCGCGTGACCCCGGCCGAGCGCACGCTGGTTCGTGATGAAACATTCTTCGATCCCAATTTTGCCAACTTGGCCGAGTGCGAAGGAAATGCATTCGTCGTGCCGATGACGCTGCTTGATATGGATGAACTCCAGGGATATGTCGCGGCCGCGGCCAATCACTGCACAGACAAAAAGGTGCAAGCAAAACTGGACCGCTTTTTCGAAAAACTTCAACGCTGCCTGGATAAGTACGAAGTGATTTGAGGCATATAGCGCAACACGCTCTTCTTCTTCACGATCCTAATTTTTTCTCTCGGACCGAATGTCCGCTTCACATACCAGCCCTTAAAGAAATATAAGACCTGGCACTAATGCCTTTGGCACCAATGCTTGATAAATTTACAATTTTAACCTGACCCCAATGCCCCTTTTTCTTCAACTTCGAACCTCGAACATCGAACATCGAACCTTGTCTTGATTTGACATTCTTTCCCCCATTCCTTACTATTTGTCGGTCAAGGAGACGCCCATGATCGTCGAACTCGAACAATTGACCATCAAGTGCCTGCTGGAAAGGACCTTCGACCAATACGGCAGCCTGCCGTCGATCGCCTCGGTCGGGGAGCAGCCCATCGTCTACCTGCAGCTGAAGCAGCAGATCCAGGAGGCCGCCGGCTCGCTGGCCGCGCGCGGCATCCAGAAAGGCGACCGCGTGGCCATCATGGGCGAGAACTGCCCCAACTGGGTCATCGCCTACCTGGCCGTCACCTCGATGGGCGCCGTGGCCGTCCCCATCCTGACCGGCTTTCCCGAGACCGATACCCGCCACATCCTGCGCAACTCGGAGTCGCAGGGCATCTTCATCGAGGCCAGGCAGCGCCCGAAGCTCGAGGGGCTGGACGACGAGGCGCTGAAGTTCGTCTGCGACCTGGAAAACTTCACCTTCGAGGACCGGCAGAAGCATCGCCCGGGGCTGATCGAAAAGACACTGAGCCTGTTCAAGCGCAGCCGGCAGCGGAGCGTCCCCGACGGCGACACCCAGCTGCGCTTCCCCGAAGTGGAGCCCGACGACCTGGCCGTGATCATCTACACCTCGGGCACGACCGGCCATTCCAAGGGGGTCATGCTCAGCCACCGCAACATCGTGTTCGACGTGGTCAACGGCATCGAGCGCTTCCCCATCAATTCCGACGACCGCTTCCTCTCCATCCTGCCGCTGGCCCACACCTTCGAGGCCACCGGCGGCATGCTCTGCCCCATCGCCATCGGCGCCAGCATCTATTACATGAGCGGCCTGCCCACGCCGCAGAAGCTGCTGGCGGCCATGGAAACGGTCAAGCCGACGGCGGTGCTCACCGTGCCCCTGGTCATCGACAAGATCTTCCGCAAGAAGATCCTGCCCCAGATCCAGGGCAAGATGATCGTCAACAAGCTCTACCCCCTCGTTTTTTTCCGCAGGAAACTGCACCGGGTGGCCGGGCGCAAGCTGGTCAAGTCCTTCGGCGACAAGCTGCGCTTCTTCATGTTCGGCGGCGCCTCGCTGAACGAGGACGTGGAGGTGTTCCTGCGCGACGCCGGGATCAGCTACTCCACCGGCTACGGCATGACCGAGACGGCGCCGATCATGACCATCAACCCCTTCGGCCGGGTCAAGGTCGGCTCCTGCGGCAAGCCCATCCCGGGCATCGAGATGAGGATCCACGAGCCCGACGCCGCCAGCGGCATCGGCGAGATCATCGTCAGGGGCCCCATCGTCATGGGCGGCTATTACAGGAATCCCGACGCCAGCGCCGAGATCTTCCTTCCCGACGGCTGGCTGCGGACGGGCGACCTGGGCTATTTCGACGAGGAGGGCTACCTGTTCATCAAGGGGCGCAGCAAGAACGTCATCATCGGCCCCTCGGGCGAGAACATCTATCCCGAGGCCATCGAGCAGAAGATCCTCCAGGAGCCCTACTTCCAGGAAGCGGTGGTCTTCGAGGAAGGCGGCAAACTGCAGGTCAAGGCCTACCTGGACTACGACGTGCTGGACCGCGAGTTCGAGCGCAGCAAGCTGGACGACGGCGAGGCGACCCGGCTGACGGCGGAGACCCTGGAGCAGGCGCGCCAGCGCATCAACGCCCAGCTGCCCGCCTTTTCGCAGATCGCGAAGATCATCGAGCACCCCGAGCCGTTCGAGAAGACTCCGACCAACAAGGTGAAGCGCTACCTCTACATCACGCCCGGCAATTAGCGGCGGGCCTAGTCCAGGCGCCTGACCGTTTCCCCTCCCCGCAAGCGGGAGATGAGCCGGGCCACCGTGACCTTTTCGACGGGGTGGAGCAGCTTGGGGGCGATCTCGAACAACGGCACCAGGACGAAGCCGCGCTCGGCCAGGCGCGGATGCGGCAGGGTCAGTTCCGGCGTGTCCATGACCATGTCCCCGGCCAGCAGGATGTCGATGTCGATCACCCGGTCGCGCAAATGGGAATCCGCCAGGTCGCGCCCCTGGCCGGCCTCGCAGGCCTGGCACTCCCGGAGCAGGTCGAGGGGCTCCAGGGCAGTGGCCAGGGTCGCCACCATGTTCAGGAACGGGGCGGACCCGGGCATGCCCACCGGCGAGGTCTCGTAGATCGAGGAGCGCTTCAGCAGGTGCCCCAGCCCGGCCAGGAAAGAGAGGGCGCGGTCGAGATGTGCCCGGCGGTCGCCCAGGTTCGACCCGAGACCGAGATAATAGAGGCGCTCGCCCGACTGGGGCCGGATCGCGCACCCGGGTCGGTAGCCATCGGGCTGGCAGCCGGTGCTTCCCTTCGCTCGCGTCATGTTCCCTCTCCTTTCCCCTAACGCGCCGCCAGGCTCAAGCCGATCTCGATGAAGGCGGCAACCTCCCCGGGTTTTTCCAGGCGCTGGTTCAGCGCCGTCAGGGAAAGCCGGGCGGGCGAGGAGCGGACGACCAGGGGAAGTTTATTCGGCCAGGCCAGCAGCAGATCCTCGGCCCGTCCATCGAGGAACCCGACCGCCGGCGGTTCTTCCCTGGAGAAAAGGACATAGCGCGGGTCCAGCCTTTCCCCCGCCGGAAAGGGCCGCAGGCCGGCGATCTCCTCGCCCAGGAAGCGGGAAAGGAGCTGCGGCGGCATCCGGGTGATATCCAGCATCCCGCCCAGGCGCGAGCCGAGGATGAACGTGCCGCGTCCGGGATCCTCCGCCGTGGCCGACCATTGCGACGAATGGGCCCAGTCGGACGAGCCGGGGGCCGTCTCGCGGCCGCTGGATCGCGACACCGCCTCGAACACCCAGCCGTCGCCCGCAATGCGGTGGCCATGGCGCAGGGGGCCGCTGACGCGCTCGTATTTCCAGCCGCGCTGGACGCAAAGGGAGCGCAGCGCCTCGATCTTCCTGCTTTTCACCCGGTGGGTCCAGATGAATATCAGCGCCACCGCGACGGCCGTGGCCGCCGCCACGATCAAGCCGGAAACCATGTCGTTCATGCCGCCCTCCGCAGATATCGCGATCCGGTCGGATCGATTCTACCAGAGGGGGGCCCGATTGGAAAGAAGCGCCGGGAAAGCGCAGGGGGATACGCGGGGTTATTCAATCTCGAAGAGCTCGAACTTCATGAACATGCTTGTTTCCATGCTTGTCGACTGGCCTGGAGCGTCTGCTTGCCAAACGGACTGATCCTACCTCATCTCCTTTAACGAGATGCCGATAAACCGCCTCTTCATTTCCCGATCTGGAACGGTTCGTTCAGCACCTTGCTCATCGTCTTTGGATGGATCGGCGACAACCTGCCAATATCCGCCCGCGCCTTGATGACGAAGGGCTTCCCTTGATCAACTGCATGCACATCGCCGGCCGGGTGAAGCCGAAATATCTTTCAACCGGAGCATGCTATTCCATCATTTTGGATGGCCTGGATTTGCTGCGTTTTTGAAGCGGCCAAACTTGGAGTCGGCCGCATTGTCCTGCGGTGCAATTTGAGCCAGGGCACCAGCAATAGAGCGGCGGCCAAAGTCACCCCCAAATCGATGTAGGTATCCCAGAGAAGGCCTCCCGTCATGAAGAACAGGTCATCGCTGATCAGCCCGACGACGATTTCCGTCAATTCCCAACCCGAAGCAAGACCCATGGCGCATAAGACCGCTATGATCCGGAACAGCCTGTTCTCCCGTATGCGACCACGAACAGACAACACATCCCGGGCGAGCAGAACAAAAACCATCCCGTCAACTCCATGGGTCAACCAATCCAGGGAACTGCGTTCCATTCCGTCCGGCAGCGTTATCCGTAGGAATGGTGCCGCGTGAAACTGGAAATGCCCCCCTGCCAACAGCAACAGCCCGAGCCCAAACAGGGCGATACTGGTCGACATGGACGGCAGGAAGCGATCCTTGACCTTGTATAGGATCAAGGCGATCAACAAGGGCACGACAGAATGTCCCAGCCATACAATGCGATTGACTGGGGAGATTCCCGACAAAACAAAGGCCAACCAGAACAAACAGTAAAGGACAATCCGGCCCAGTCCGGCCGGTTCAGCCTCCGAACAATGTTCAAAAGACATGATCCCTGGATTGTACTTGAAACTCACATTGACATCCAGTCTTGGAAAACCGGCGTCACCCCATTTTTTCACGAGCCGTACTCCTTGTCATAAGCAAGTGCCGTCAGACAGACAAGGAATGGAGCATCGGAGGGATGACATCGCGAAAAGCCTTTCCGGCCCACCTCGGCCGTCACTCGCTTGACCATTTCCAGCGCCTCGTAGGCGTGGAAATGAATCCGTCCGCCAGGCGGACAGAAAAAGCAATGCGCCCCGGGCCCTTTCAGAATCCACATTTCAAGGACAGCATGTGAACCCTGTCTGGGAAATGGAAAACAGGCGGGTATTCGGCGTGCAAATCCCGACCTCTGCCCCACAATCAGGCTCTCATGGGGCTGCCCAGTTTTACCGTGATCGATTCAAGTTCTTTTTATTCGATCTCGAACAGCAGGTGGTTGGCCAGGATGTTGTCGCCTTCCTGCACGCCCATGGACTTGATCACGCCCGACTTGGGGGCGCGGATCTCGTTCTCCATCTTCATGGCCTCGTGGATGAGGATGATGTCGTTCTCCTCGACCCGGTCCTGGGCGCGGAAGTAGATCTTCTTGATGCAGCCGGGGATGAAGCTGCGCACCGTGCCCGACTTGGAGGCGCTGACCGGCTTCTCCTTGTAGTAGAACAGGCTGTCGATCTTGAGCAGCGACGCCGAGTAGAACTCCTCGTCGACGTAAATGCCCAGGGGATAGCCGTTCTCGTCGCGGACGAACTCGACCTGGTGCAGCTTGTTGTCGACGAAGAACGAGAGCACCTCGTCGTCCTTGATCTCGCCGATCAGGATCTCGAGCTTGTTCTTGTCGATCTTGATCTCGGTGGGCGAATGGAAGGTGGCGCTGTTGGCGATCTCGGCCTCGACGATCTTCTTGTCCAGCATGAACTTGTACTTCATGGTTGACCTCAATAGGGGCTGAAGAGGCGCTTGAGGAAGCCCGGCTGCTTCATCTTCTCGAGCTTGGCCTTGTAGTTCTTGCGGCGGTTGTCGAGGTGGAAGTCAGCGGCCAGCAGCGCCGCGGCGACGGCCGCTTCCTCCTCGGAATTCCTCAGTTTGGTGAAGTCGAACTTCAGGTGCAGGAAGTCGACGATGGTGTCGCCCTGGCGCAGGCTGTCGCACTGCAGCAGGTGCTTGAGGAAGACCAGGTTGGTGCGGATGCCGCGGATGATGATGTTGTCCAGGAAGCTGCGCATGTCGTTGATGGCGTTGGGCCGCTCGACGGCGTAGGTGAGGATCTTGCCGATGAAGGGGTCGTACATCGGCGTCACGCGCGCCCCGGTGTAGAGCGTGGTCTTGAAGACGTTGCGGATGGTCGAGTAGTGGAAGAAGTGGCTGATCTGGCCGCTGGAGGGCAGGAAGTTGCTGTAGGGATCCTCGGCCATCAGCGAGACCAGGAGCACGTGGTGCTTGGGCTTGACGACGCGGACGCCGTGCACGTCGTGCAGCAGCTCGCCGCGGGAGATCACCACCTGCTTCTTCAGGAAGTTGGAGCTCAGGTGCACTTCGGAGATCAGGGTATTGATCTGGAAGGTGGGGTTGATCTCGGAAAAAAGGCACTCGCCGTTCTCAACGAGGAATTCGACGTAGCCGAGCCCCACGTAGTCGATCTTCCTGAGCAGCGCCTGCGAGCGCTCGTAGAGGCAGGCGCGCAGCCGCTCGTCGACGTTGGGCGAGGGCGATTCCTGGAAGATCTTCTGGAAGCGGCGCTGGATCGACGACTCGATCTCGGGCAGGAACAGGATGTTGTCCTTGGCGTCGCGGAAGAAAGGGACCTCGATATGGTGGGCATACGGCCGGAACTCCTCGAAAAAGACGCCGTTGCGGGCGTTGTCCTCGCGCTTGAGCAGGTTGGCCACCTGCTCCTGGGCCTCGCGCCGGTAGTCGGCGACGCGGATGCCCCGCCCGCCCGATCCCTTGAGCGGCTTGATGATCAGCGGGTAGGTGAAGTCCTCGTCGCAGGCCTCGCAGTCGAGGGGGCTGCGCAGCAGTTCGGAGTACTTCAGCACCGGCAGCCCGATGGCGGCGGCCGTCTGCCGCAGCCGGCGCTTGTCCTCGACCGCCGCCAGCACGCCGGCCTCGGGGCCGATGAAGCGGATGCCGCTCTCGCGGCAGTTGCGGGCGAATTCCGGGCTCTCGGCCAGGAAGCCGTAGCCGGGGTGGATGTAGCCGGCCTTGACCTCGCGGGCCTTCTCCAGGATGGCCTCGCCGTCCAGGTAGCTGTCCTCCAGGCGCGAGGAGTAGAACTTGAAGCTGCGATCGGCCAGCTTGACGGGCAGGGAGAGCGAATCCTCCGGCGAGTGCATCAGGATCGTCTCCATGCCCATGCTGTTGAGCGAGTTGATGATGTCCAGGGCGATGACGCCCCGGGTGGGGATCAGGACCTTCTCTTTCATGTCCTCTCCTTAGAGGGGGATGTTGCCGTGTTTTTTCGGGGGCAGCTTCTGCGTCTTGTTGGCCAGGGCTTCCAGGTTCTTGATCAGGAAGGGGCGCGTCTCCACCGGCAGGATGATCTCGTCGACGTAGCCGTAGGCGGCGGGCTCCTTGGGATTGGCGAATTTTTCCTTGTACTCGGCGATCAGCCGCTCGCGCACCGTCTCCGGCTCGACGGCCTCGGAGATGTCCTTCTTGAAGATGATGTTGATCGCCCCCTGCGGGCCCATGACCGCGATCTCGGCCGTCGGCCAGGCGCAGACCACGTCGGCGCCCAGGTGCTTGGAGCTCATGACGATGTAGGCCCCGCCGTAGGCCTTGCGGGTAATGACCGTCAGCTTGGGCACCGTGGCCTCGGAATAGGCGAAGAGCATCTTGGCCCCGTGCTTGATGATGCCCAGCTGTTCCTGGTCGCGGCCGGGCAGGAAGCCGGGGACGTCGACGAAGCTGACCAGCGGGATGTTGAAGGCATCGCAGAAGCGGATGAAGCGCGCCCCCTTCATCGAGGCCTGCACGTCGAGCGTACCGGCGAAGATCGCCGGGTTGTTGGCGATGATGCCGACCGGGCGCCCGCCCAGGCGGGCGAAGCCAACCACCAGGTTCTGGGCGTAGCCCTTGTGGACCTCGAGGAACTTCTGGTGGTCGACCACGGCCAGGATCAGCTCCTTGACGTCATAGGGCTTGTTGGGGTTGACCGGCACGATCTCGTTCAGCCGGTCGTCCATGCGGTCGAAGGGGTCGCTGCCTTCGGCATCGGGCGGCGGCTCCATGTTGGAGGCGGGCAGGTAGCCGAGCAGTTCCTTGACCATGTCCAGGGTGTCCTTCTCGTCGCGGCCGACGAAATGGGCCACGCCGGAGATGGTGGCGTGGCTCTCGGCGCCGCCCAGCTCCTCGAAGGTCACCTCCTCCTTGTTGACGGCCTTGATCACCTCGGGGCCGGTGACGAACATGTAGCTGGACTTGTCGACCATGAAAACGAAGTCGGTGATCCCCGGCGAATAGACGGCGCCCCCGGCGCAGGGGCCCATGATCACCGAGACCTGGGGAATGACGCCCGAGGCGATGGTATTGCGGAAAAAGATGTCGCCGTAGCCGGCGAGGCTGTTGATCCCCTCCTGGATGCGGGCGCCGCCCGAATCGTTGATGCCGACGACCGGGGCCCCCGCCTTCAGCGCCAGGTCCTGGATATTGACGATCTTCCGGGCATGCATCTCGCCCAGCGAGCCCCCGAGGACGGTGAAATCCTGGGAAAAGACATAGACGACCCGGTCGTTGACCTTGCCGAAACCGGTGATGACGCCGTCACCCAGGAATTTCTTCTTGTCCAGGCCGAAGTTGCCCGAGTGATGGGAGACGTAGCCCTGCAGCTCGACGAAGGTGTCGGGGTCGAACAGGTACTCGATGCGGTCGCGGGCCGTCATCAGTCCGCGGGCCCGGCGTTGGGCGAGCTTGTCCAGTCCGCCCGCCGCTTCCTTCTCCTCGCGCAATTTGATCAGGTCCTTGATCTTGGTTTTCATCGCTTCACCTGTACGTGGAATTGTATAATTTTCCGGGGGAAAAAGCAAATCGCGGCCGTCCAAACGGGCAAATGAGCCCCGTTCGCTGCGAAAATCCGCCCGCCTGCCCGTTTCTTCGCGCGAACCGCCCCCCGGCGGCGGCTTTCCGGGTTGAAAAACACGGGGAAATATGATAAAAATGAGGCAATGAAACACATATTATTCGCGGTCACCCCCGTCAACAACAACGGCGACTTCGTCTACCTGATCCAGCACGCCTCCCTGGTGGTCAAGCTGGTCCTGTTGCTGCTGCTTTCTTTTTCCATCATCTCCTGGGCGATCATCATCTTCAAGCTGATGGAATATTCCCGCGCCCGCAAGAACAGCCTCAAGTTCCTTGATTTTTTCAAGAAAAACAAGAATTTCAGCGAGATCCACAACGCCAAGGGCCTCTACGGCAACAACCCCCTGGGGGAGATCTTCCGTTTCGGCTACCGCGAGATCTCCCAGCAGACCGCCAGCGGCCAGAAGCTGGAAAAAATCGACCTGGACAGCCTGCACCGGGCCCTGCTGCGCGCATCCAACCAGGAGATCACCCGCTTCGAGCGCCTGAACGGCTTCCTGGCCACCTGCGCTTCGGCCACTCCCTTCATCGGCCTGTTCGGCACGGTTTGGGGCATCATGACCTCCTTCCAGCAGATCGGCATCCAGATGAACGCCAACCTGGCCACCGTCGCCCCGGGCATCGCCGAGGCCCTGATCGCCACCGCCCTGGGGCTGTTCGCCGCCATCCCGGCCGTCATTTTCTATAACCTGCTGCTGAACAAGCTCAAGGTGCTCATCGCCATCATGGAAGACTTCATCCTCGAGTTCCTGAACCTGAGCGAGAAGCTGCGCTGATGTACGTCCCCCCCCGGCACCGCCTCCACCGCCTGCACGGCAACCTGGCCGAGATCAACATCACGCCGCTGGTCGACGTCATGCTGGTGCTGCTGATCATCTTCATGGTCACGGCGCCGATGATGCAGACCGGGATCACGGTCAAGCTGCCGTCCGCAGAGACGCGCAGCAACCCGAGCTCCGGCGGGCTGGTCCTGACCCTGACCAAGGACCGCTACGTCTACATGAACGACCAGATCGTCAACCTCTACTTCCTGGAGTCGCGCCTGAAGAGCCATTTTCTCGGCAGCGACAGGAAAGTGGTCTTCCTCAAGGCCGACAAGAGCCTGTCCTACGGCTATGTCATCGAGGTCATGGACATCATCAAACTGGCCGGTGTGGACACCGTGGGCATGATCGTGGAGCAGAAGTCCCGGCCATGAAGTTCAAGACCACGCTGCTGCTGTCGGTCGCCCTGCACGCCTCGCTGGCCGCCATCATGATCGTACAGCCGTCCAGGAAAGGCAGCGGCGAGATGACCTATTACGTCGACCTGGTCAACCTCGGCGGCGGGGGCGGCGGCCCAAGAGGGGGCGGCGGCGGGAACGAAGCGCCTCCGGCCGCTGCCGGCCCGGCGGCAGAAGGCGATGCCGCCCTGATCGAGGAAAAGGGCGGCGGCGTGAAGAACCTGACCGTGGAGAAGGAATTCAAGTCGCCGCTGCGCTACCCGGACCGGGAAAGCCGGAAGAAAGTCGAGGAGGAAAAGATGATCTCGGTCGTGCGCAGGCAGCCGACCGTTCCCGGCAAGCAGCCCATCGTGCCCGGGGCCCCCGCCGCGGGGTTGAAGACCGGCATCTCCAGCGGCGGCGGTTCGGGCAACGGCAGCGGCGGCGGTTCGGGCGACGGCAGCGGCGGCTGGGGCGGCGGGGGCTATTTCCCCCACGCCTACTACGTCGACCTGCTGCGCAACCGCATCTCGGCCTCCTGGTACAGCTCCCTGGTCGCGCCGGGGCTGCGCGGCAAGTACGTCACCGGCGTCCATTTCATCATCCGCCGCGACGGCCGCGTCAGCGACCTGCGGGTGGAGCGCTCCAGCGGCATCGATTCCCTCGACCTTTCGGCGCGCCGCGCCATCGAGAATGCCGCGCCCTTCGCCCCCCTGCCCAACGATTTCGCCTCGCAGTACCTGGTCGTGCATTTTGAGTTCGAATGGGAGAAATAATGAAACTGAGCCGAACCATCCTGATCCTGCTGGCCATGCTGGCGTTCCAGCCTCTGCGCGGCCAGGAGGAGATCACCATCCGCATCCGCGAGGGCATGCCCATGATCCCGGTGGCCATGCCGGCGTTCCAGCTCAACCCGGAGGCGCAGAAAAGCGAAACGGCCGCCGTTGTCTACGACACCCTGTGGCAGGACCTGGAGTTCTCGCGCGTTTTCAAGATGGTGCCGCGCGAGCATTACGCCTATATCCCCGCCTTCAACCCCAACGCCATCCGCTTCAAGGACTGGGCCTCCATCCAGGCCAACATCCTGGTTTCCGGCCAGCTGGAACTGACCGCCGACGACCGCGTGATCTTTTCCTTCAAGGTGTACGAGGTGACCGGCGAGCGCTTCATTTTCGGCCGCAACTTCGGAGGCAAGAAGGACCTGGCCCGCCTGATCGCCCACCGCGCCGCCGACGAGATGCTGAAGCATTTCGGCGAGCGGCCCCTGTTCACTTCCAAGATCGCCTACATCTCCGAAGCGGGCAACGACCGCGACGTGTATATCATGGATTTCGACGGCCAGCGCAGCACGCGCATCACCTTCAGCAGCGCCCTGGACATGCTGCCTTCCTGGAGCGCCGACAACGAGAAGATCCTCTACACGTCCTACCGCAACCTCAGCCCCGAGCTGTTCATGTTCCATATCTATTCGGGAAAGACCGAGCTGATCTCCAGCGGCGGCAGCAACTACGCGGCCGACTGGTCCCCCGCGGGCGACCGCATCGTCTACACCTCCAGCAAGCACGGCAACGCCGAGATCTACCTGAAGGACATGAAGACGGGGCAGGAGAAGCGGCTGACCTTCAACCCGGCCATCGACACCTCCCCCTGCTGGAGCCCGAACGGCCGCGAGATCGCCTTCACGTCGCAGCGCGGCGGCACGCCGCAGATCTATGTCATGGACGCCGAGGGCAGCAATGTCCGCCGCATCACCATGGAGGGGGGCTACCACGATTCGCCCGCCTGGTCGCCCGACGGCATGCGCCTGGCTTTCGTTTCGCGCATCGAAAACCGCTTCGACATCTACATCTTCAACCTGAAGAGCAACGAGATCAGCAAGCTGACCGAGAACGCCGGCCGCAATGAGAACCCCACCTGGTCGCCCGACGGACGCCACCTTGCCTTCTCCTCCAACCGCAGCGGCCGCTACCAGATCTACCTGGTCGATTACGACGGCCGCAACGTCCGGCAGATCACGAGCAGGGGCGAGAACAAGATGCCGAAATGGCAGCGCACGACAAAATAAAGGCCGCAACCCCGCCAGTTTGACAATTTTTGTTTTGTATATTATATTTTTTCAAGTAGAACAATAAAGGAGGACCCATGAAAAGATTCTTGATCATCATTCTGGCCCTGGCATTCATCCTGCTTCTCGGCGCCTGCAGCAAGAAGGCCGCCAAGGTAGAGCCCGTGCAGGGCCCGGCCGTCGAGACCGTGGACGAGCCCGTTGCCCAGGTGGAAAAGCCCGTCCTGAGCGAGGAAGAGCTGTTCCAGCAGAAATCGCTCGAGGAACTCAACAAGGACCAGGTCCTCAAGATGATCCATTTTGATTTCGACATGTACTCCATCCGCGAGGACATGAAGCCGGTCATGCAGGCCAATGCCAACTGGCTGCTCAAGTTCCCCAGCGTGGAAGTGCTGGTCGAGGGGCACTGCGACGAAAGGGGCACCATCGAGTACAACATCGCCCTGGGCGAGAAGCGCGCCGAGGCCGCCAGGAACTACCTGGTTTCGCTGGGTCTGAGCGCCGCCAAGGTCAAGATCATTTCCTACGGCAAGAGCAAGCCGCTGGTCACGGGCGTCGATGAGGCCACCTACTTCCAGAACCGCCGCGCCGAATTCGTCATCACCAAGAAATAGCTCCCATGAAGCCAAGGCCCGTTCCGGCGCTGCTCCTGCTGCTGTGCCTGCTCGGCCTGCCCGTCCAGGCCGTGAAAAAAGACACCCAGCTGATCCTTGACGAGGTGCAGAAACTGGCCGAGGCGCTTGACAAGCTCTCCGTCCAGGTGGCGGAGTTGCTCAAGAAATCGGCCATCGCCGATGACAGGATCAGCGCCGTCGCCCGCAACCAGGCCGACCTGGCGCAGAGCAAGGAAAACTTCCAGCTCAGCATGCAGTTCCTGAAGGAAGAACTGAACGGAGTCAAGGATTCGCTGAACAAGCTGAGCGACCGGCTGATGAACCTCCCCGCCGTTCCCGCGGGAGCATCCCCTGGCGATGGGATGCCGGCGGCGGGGGCGATGCCGGGCGAGTCCCCCGTCCAGCCGGCCGCCGCGCCGGCCGCGGACCCATCCACCGTCTACTACGCGGCCTACTCCGATTACATCAAGGAGAACTTCGACCTGGCCATTGAGGGCTTCCGGCAGTTCCTGCGCAGCTTCCCCGACAGCGGGCTGGCCGACAATTCCCTGTACTGGATCGGCGAATGCCATTACGCCAAGAAAAAATACCCGGAAGCGATCAGCACGTTCAATGAGCTGCTCGCCAGGTACAAGGACGGCGACAAGGTGCCGGCCGCCATCCTGAAGAAGGGCTACGCCCTGATCGAGCTCGGCCGCCAGGGCGAAGGCATCGCCATCTTGAAGGAGTTGATCTCCCGCTTCCCGCTGTCCGAGGAGGCCTCGCTGGCGGGTCAGAAGATCAAGGAGTTCAGCGACTAACATGAGCCACGTACGCAGCTTGAACCGCGTCATCCTGGTCGGCCGGGCGGGGAAGGACCCCGAGGTCACCGTCATGCCCAACAGCGGCCAGCAGCTGGCCAAGTTCAGCCTGGCCACCAACGAAGGCTACTACGACAAGAACAGCAACGCCTGGAAGGACCTGCCCACCGAATGGCACAATATCATCGCCTGGAGAGCCCTGGCCCAAAAAGTCGAAAAGGGGGTCGGCAAGGGCGACATGGTGCTGGTTGAGGGCAGCATCCGCACGCGCAAGTGGAAGGACAAGAACGGCCAGGACCGCTCGACCACCGAGATCACGGCCGACAATATCATCGTCCTCGACCGCCGCAAGGACGGCGCCGCTGGATCCTCCTATGCCGGCGACCGTTCCCGGCGCGAATCCTTCCCCGAGGCCGGCCCCCAAGGCGCGCCCCCGTTCATGGGCGGGCCGGAAGGCGATGAGGCCGGCTTCGAAGAGGATCCCTTCTGATGGCCTTTGTCAATTACAACAACAAGGAGATCACGGCCAAGATCGTCTATTACGGGCCGGCCTTGAGCGGCAAGACCACGTGCCTGCGCTATATTTTCAACAATGACGAGATCGAGAACAAGGGCAAGCTGATCACCCTCGATACCGATGGCGACCGCACCCTGTTCTTCGACTTCCTGCCCATGGAGATCGGCAAGCTGGGAAATTACTCCATCAAGATCCAGCTCTATACCGTCCCGGGGCAGGTGGCCTACGACACCACCCGCAAGCTGGTGCTGCAGGGCGCCGACGGCGTGGTGTTCGTCGCCGACTCCCAGGTCGTCATGCGCGACCAGAACAGCGAGAGCTTCACCAATCTCAAAAAGAACCTGAGGCTCAACAACCTGCAGTTCGAAAAAATGCCGCTGATCTTCCAGTTCAACAAGCGCGACTTGAAGGAGATCCTGCCCATCAGCGCCTTGAACAACGACCTGAATCCCGACAACAAGGCCTTCTTCCCCACCGTGGCCACCAACGGCGAGAACGTCCTGGAGGGGCTGCACGCCATCATCAAGCTGGTGATCATGCACTTGAAGAACCAGCTGTCCATCTTCCAGAAGGACAAGACCGTCATGTTTTCCCGCGAGGAGATCACTTCCTCCGCCTCGAAGCCGGAGGAGAGGGAGGTCGCCTTCAAGGACCTGTCCGGAGAGAAGCCTCCCGGCGACACCGATGAGGAGGAGGTGTTCGAGCTCTCCTCGCCCATGGTCGACGCCGTCGACTCCCTCCGGCACGAGGCCGAGGAGGATGTTTTCAACCTGGAGGAGATCCAGGAGGTCAAGCCGGGACAATCGGACTTCGACATCCCGGAGATCGATTTCGCCGAGGAAGAACGCCGCGACACCGATGCCGTCCCCTTCCCTGCCGCCGAGGCGGCCCCGGCAGCAAAGGCCAGCGACGATGAAACGGGGGATCTGCCCCAGGCGGCGGCTCCTGCCGTGCAGGCATACGAACTGCCGATCACCCTGGAGATCCCCGACGGCCCCGATAGCATGCAGATCCATTTGCACCTGAAGATCACCCTGAAAAAGAAGTAACCGCCGCGCCATGAAAAAGGCCATCGGCTCCCTGTTGTTGTTCATCATCCTCGCAGCCGGCGCCTGGGCCCAGCAAGGCGCCGAAGCGCTGGTCCTCGAGTGCGCCGGCTACCTGGGGGCTTTCTTCAAGGACCGCTTCGACGTGCGCGTGGCCGTGGTCAGCCTGGAGAACAGGTCGGAACTGGGCGACCTGGCCCTGCAGAAACTCTACCAGATGCTGCTTTCGCGCCTGGAAGCGGAAAAAAACATCCGCCTGGCCGACCTGCTGATCGATTTCTCCGACGGCAGCGGGCGATTCAACCTGAGCCAGGCGCAGGATCTCGATTTTTTGCTGGACCTGAAGCTGGTCCAGAACAAGAGCAAGGCCGGCCTGGGATTGACGGTGTTCTCCCGCCTGCAGGACCGGATCGTGGCCGTGAAATACTTCGAACAGGCGCTCAGCCGGGGCGAAATGGACCTCCTGCAGGCGAAGAATTTCGCCTTCAGCGCCATGGGCTTCTCCAAGCTTCTCGAGTTCGAGAGCAAGATGGACCTGATGGACATCCAGTCCATCGCCGGCAGCGACGGGCAGACGCATTACTATTTCTACTACCCGGATGAGATCATCATCTACACGGCCAGGGAAACGCGCCTGGAGAAGCATTCGCAGTTCAAGCTCCAGCGCACCCGGCCTTTTTTCCCGGTGCTGCACCCGGAAGGGCGGCTGCTGCTGTTCCGCTCCGACCAGGACCTGGTGCTGACCGCCGGCGGCAACTTCTCCCCCAGCGCCCAGGTCATGACCTTCCGCGAGGGCCGGTGGCAGGAGTCCGGCAAGGTCGATTTCGTTCCCCTGCGCTTCCTGACGCTCAACCAGCAGGCCTACCTGATCGGCGCCCGCTACGAGGAGGGCAGGAATTTCTTCAAGGACAGGATCTATTTCCTCCCCTTCAGCGCCCTTGCCAGCGGCGAAGGGCTGCAATACCGGCGGATCTGTCCGGCCATGGCCATCGACATTTCCTCCGCGAACGGGCAGCTGCAGGCCGTCCACGTGATCGACCGCGATTATGCCTACCGCCTGTTCAGCGCCGATTTCGAGGAGAGGACTCCCCTGACCGAGAAAAAGGGGGCGTCGCTGGCCGCCCTGAACGGGGAATGGCTGGCCATGAGCGATCACAGCCGCACGAACGACCAATTGTTCTTCTACGACATCCGCGACGGCGGGCTGAGACCGGTCTACTCCGGGAAGGTCGCCGGCGAGGTGCGTTTCATCGCCGCCGGGAACTGGCGGGGTACCCGCGGTTTCTGGGCCGGTGTCCGGCAGCAGGAGGACGGCATGGAGCGGCTGCTGGTGCAATTCTGGGGCAGGGGCGATGAATAGGAACCGGCGGCCGCTCCTGCTCCTGGCCTTGCTTCTGGCCCTGCCGGCGCTCCCGGAGCTGCGCAGCGCCATCAAGCCGTATTACGGGGGCGAGATCGTCATCCGCCTCAACGAGCCATCCTCCTTCCACCTGAACACCGCCAATTACTCCAACCTGATATTCTATTCGCTGATCCACGAGAGCTTCTTCTACCTGAAAAAGGACGGGGAAATCACCAGCAACGTATTCCAGGAATTCCGCTACGACGCCGCTGCCAGGACCCTGTTCCTGACCCTCAAGGACAACCTCAGCTTCTCCAACGGCAAGCCGCTGACGGCCAGGAACATCCAGGTGTCGCTGAAGGTGTTCATGACCTCCGACCTGTTCGTTGCCAGCCGCCTGAGCAAGGCGGTAAAAAGGGTCCACATCCTCGACGAGCGGGTCGCCATCGAGCTGCTGGCCGATCATCCCGACATCCTCAGCCTGCTGACCGCCCCGGAGCTGGTGGTGCTGGCCGAGAGCGAGCAGTCATTCTCCGGGCTGTTCTATCCCCAGGAATGGGAAAAGGGCCGGCACATGATCCTGCGCGCCAACCCCCATTATGCCGGAGGACGGCCCTACCTGGACAGGGTGCGGGTAACGTTCAGCGACAAACCGGCTCCCGATCTTTTCCTGTCCGCCCCGGGCCAGTTCAGGGACCATTGCCTGGAATTCACCTCCGGCATCTACCAGAACGTGTACCTGTGCTTCCTGCAGCCGGATATCGGCCAGAACACCAAGATCGCCCTCTACTCCCTGCTGAAGCGCTTCAACGAGGCGACCGGGGGTCGCTTCCGGGACCTGAACTCGCTGACATCCGACGACGAATCGCCGATCGCCATCCGCATCAAGCAATTCTCCCCGCAAAAGACAGCCTCGATCCTGAAAACTTCCGAGATCAAGCTGTATGCCCTGTCCTCCCTGTCCAGCATGGAAAAAGACCTGTCCGCCTTTCTCAGCGACACCCGGCTCAAGATCGAGACGCAATTCATCGACAACGGCGAGTTCACCTCCTTCCTGGATTCGGCGGCCATCAAGTACGTCCTGATCGACAAGATCTTCCAAAAAAAATCCCCGGCCGAAGAAAAGATCAGCCGCATCGTGAAGGAATCCAGCTTCAACCGTTTCAACGCCCAGTACCTGCGCATGCTCAGCGAACTGGACGAGGCCCGCTTCAGCAATTCCCAGGAGCTGCTCATCGAGCAGATCGCCCGCATCAGCGAGGCCGTCGTCAACGACGGCTTCATCTTTCCCCTTTTCCAGAAAAGCTATTCCCTCTACGTCCGCAAGTCGTGGCCGGAGCTGGAGATCGATTACTTCGGCCGGCCGCTGCTGCAAAGAGTGAGCCAGGGCAATGAATAAAAAAATCCTGTGGATCGCCGTTGTTTTCCTTTCCGCCTTGAACGCCCCCGCACTGGACCTGGGCCTGGTCGCCGGCTCCGTCAATCAGCCCTCCAGCTTTTTCTACGGCATCTCGGCCGGTTCGGGGACCATCGTCCCCATGCTCAAGCTCGAATTCGAGGGCTGCCGCGTCAGCGAGACGGGGTGGAAAACCCTGACGGCCGCCGTGAAGCTCCGGCCGAAATTCGGCATCTTCGCCCCCTACGCGGTCCTGGGAGCCGGCGCCGAGTTCGCCAGGCTGAATTTCCGCTTCAGCGACTACGAATTCTATACCTTCATCGGCGGCGGGTTCCATATCTTCTTCACCTCCATGTTCTCGCTGCGGGCCGACGTACGCTGGCTGAACCTGCCGGAGGCCGACAAGACCCGCATCTGCGGCGGGTTTTTCATCCACCTGTAAGCCAGGCCGGAACGGTTGACAAGCAGCCGCTTTTCGGCTATATATGTCCCTGGTTCGGCGAAATTCGTCATCTGCAGACAAAACCAGTCGTTTTTCAGGAGGCCAGGGTGAACATTTACGTTTGCATCAAGCAAGTCCCCGACACCGAAGCCAGCATCCTGGTCAAGGACGGGCGCTCGATCAACGAAGCCAATGTCAAGTGGATCGTCAGTCCCTACGACGAATACGCGATCGAGGAAGCCCTGAAACTGAAGGAAAAACTTCCCGGGTCCAAGGTGACCGCCGTATGCCTGGGACCGGACCGGGCGCAGAACGCCCTGCGCACGGCCCTGGCCATGGGCGCCGACGCCGCCGTGCACATCGAATGCGCCGCTCTCCTCGATGCCCACAACACGGCCCGCGCCCTGGCCCACGTCATCGGCGCCGACAGGGAATTCGGCGTCATTTTCCTCGGCCGCCAGGCCATCGACGATGATGCCAGCCAGGTCCACCTGCTGCTCGCCGGGGAACTTTCGCTGCCGGCGGCCACCAATGTTCTGGCTTTCGCCTGCGACGGGCAGAAAGTCAGGATCGAGCGCGAGATCGGCGAGGGCGCCCGGGAGGTCATCGAGATGGCCGTCCCCTGCGTCGTGGCGGCGGCCAAGGGGCTGAATACCCCGCGCTACGCGTCGATGATGGGCATCATGAAGGCCAAGAAGATAGAGATTCGCAAGGTGCCCCTGGCCGAGACCGGAGCCGACGAGGCACGGAACCTGGTGCGACTGCTCAAGCTCTCCTCCCCGGCCGAAAAGCCGCAGGGCCGGGTCATCCCCGGCGAACCGGCGGCCGTTGTCCAGGAACTGGTCAAACGGCTGCGCGAAGAGGCGAAGGTACTCTAGGAGAACACCATGGCCAATATCGGATTGTATATCGAGCTGAAGGACGGCACGTTCAAGAAGTCGAACCGCGAGCTGCTCAGCCTGGCGCGAAAAGGCGGCCATGCCGTGCATGCCGTCGTCTTTTGCGCCGACGTGCAGCCTTACCTGGGGGAGATGCAGGGGGTGCAGTCGGTCGTCCAGGTCTCCGGGGCCGACCTCGCCTACCAGCCCGAGCGCTATGCCCGCACCCTGGCAAGGGTCATCGACGAGTTCAAGCTGGAGGCATTCCTGGGCATCTATTCCGCCCAGGGCAAGGATCTTTTCCCGCGCCTGGCCGCGCTGCTCAAGGCCGGCCTGGTCAGCGACTGCCTGGCCGTCGACCTGGAGAAACGCCAGGCGGTCAAGCCCGTCTACTCGGGCAAGCTGCTCGCCGAGTACCAGGTCGAGGGTGAAAGGGCATTGTTCACCGTGCGGCCCAACGTCATCCCGGTGGAACCCGCCGCCGGGGGAACACCGCAGGTCAGGACCATGGCGCTCGACGGCGGCGAGCCCAAGGCGCGCATCGTGGAGATCATCCAGAGCGCTTCGCAGAAGGTCGACCTGACCGAGGCCGAGATCATCGTCTCGGGCGGCCGGGCCATGAAGGCCAGGGAGAACTTCGCCGTCCTGGAGGACCTGGCCCAGGTGCTCAACGCCGGGGTCGGCGCCTCGCGCGCCGCGGTCGATGCCGGTTTCGCCACCTCCGACATGCAGGTGGGCCAGACCGGCAAGGTCGTCAACCCCAAGCTCTACATCGCCTGCGGAATCTCCGGGGCCATCCAGCATTTCGTGGGCATGAAGACCTCCAAGGTCATCGTGGCCGTCAACAAGGACCCCGAAGCGCCCATCTTCAAGAAAGCCGACTACGGCATCGTCGGCGACCTGTTCACGATAGTTCCCTTGCTCAAGGAAGAAATCAAGAAGACACTGGGTTGACGGTTGACGGTATACGGTTCACGGTAAGAAACAGGAATCAGAATGCATTTCATCGAGTGTTTTTACCGTCTACCGTACACCGTGTACCGTGTACCGAGTTCTTCTTCGCGCGCTAATTCTTTTCGCTCTGCCTGAGCACCTTTTCGTAATCCTTTTTCAGCCGCTTGTTCTCCTGTTCCAGTTCCCGGACATGCCCGCGCAGCGTGCGCAACTCCAGCAGCCACTGCAGCAACTGCCGCTCGATCTGCTTGTGGGAGATCTTCATCTTGACCAGCAGGATATTGATGTAGTCATCCAGGCGCATGGCATTTCTCTATTGCAATTATAAAACTTCCGGAACCTGTTTTCAAATCAGGTGTTTGTGCCCGTGCCACTTGGATCTCAGGGAAGAACAGGGAAGAGAGAGGGAAAGGCAGAGTGGGCGAGAGTCTCTTGAAGGGTTCTTCCCACTTTCTCTTCCCTCATTCTTCCCTCTGTCTTCCCTCTCTCTTCCCTTAATCCAAGCCTGCAGCAGAGATTGACGGCCCCCACGGATTCGGCTACAATGGACACCTACAGAGGAGTGATGATGGCCAAAAAAGCGTTGATCACCGGTGTCACCGGCCAGGACGGGTCTTACCTGGCCGATTTCCTGCTGGAAAAGGGCTATGAGGTCTACGGCATGGTCCGCCGTTCCAGCATGGAGAAGTTCGACCGCATCGAGCACATCAAGGACCGCATCCAGATCCGCCAGGCCGACCTGCTGGACCAGTACTCGATCAGCAAGATCATCGAAGAGGTTCAGCCCGACGAGGTGTACAACCTGGCCGCCATGAGCTTCGTGCCCACCTCCTGGGACCAGCCCGTGCTGACCGCCGAGTTCACGGCCATCGGCGTCACGCGCATGCTCGAAGCCATCCGCGCCGTCAATCCGCGCATCCGCTTTTACCAGGCTTCCTCCTCGGAGATGTTCGGCAAGGTCAGGGAGATCCCGCAGACGGAGACGACACCCTTCCATCCGCGCAGTCCCTACGGCGTGGCCAAGGTGTACGGGCACTGGATCACGGTCAATTACCGCGAAAGCTACGGGATCTTCGGCGCTTCGGGCATCCTGTTCAACCACGAGTCGCCGCGGCGGGGCATCGAGTTCGTCACCCGCAAGGTGACCTACAACGCGGCCCGCATCAAGCTGGGACTGGACAAGGAGCTGCGCCTGGGCAACCTGGAAGCCAAGCGCGATTGGGGCTACGCCCTGGACTATGTCGAGGCCATTTGGCTCATGCTGCAGCAGGACAAGCCCGATGACTTCGTCATCGCCAGCGGCGAGACGCACTCGGTGCAGGAACTGGTGGATATCGCCTTCTCTCATGTCGGCCTCGACTATCGCGATTTCGTGGTTTTGGACCGGAAATTCATTCGCCCGGCCGAAGTCGACCTGCTCATGGGCGACTATGGCAAAGCCAAAAAGATTCTCGGCTGGCAGCCCAAGGTCCGTTTCGCCGAGCTGGTCAGGATGATGGTCGACGCCGACCTGGCATTGCTCAAGAAGGATTACCGCCTGTGAATGAAGTTTACACCAAGGAAGAGCGCCCCTGGGGCTGGTTCGAGATCCTCTACGAGGAACCCGGCCTCAAGGTGAAGCGCATCATGGTCGCCCCGGGCAAGCGCCTGTCGCTGCAGAGCCATGAGCAGCGCGCCGAGAACTGGGTGGTGCTGCAGGGCCAGGCCCGGTTCACCCTCGACGGCGCGACCGTCGCCCTGGCGCCGCACCAGTCGGTCTTCATCCCGAAAAAGAGCCGGCACCGCATCGAGAACCCGGGAACGGAGGAGCTGGTGTTCGTCGAGGTGCAGACCGGCTCCTACCTGGGCGAGGACGACATCGTCCGCTACCAGGACGACTTCGACCGCTGCTGAAAGGGCGGTTCCCGGAATCGAGCGGAAAAAAGGAGAGAACCATGCTGAAAAAGGAGCAGGAGATCGGCCTGCGGGCCGTCCGTGAGGCCATGGACCTGGCCGCGGCCATCCAGAAGGATCTGACCGGCAGGGACACGCTGACCAAGAGCGACCGCAGCCCGGTGACCATCGCCGATTTCGCCAGCCAGGCCCTGGTCTGCAAGGCCCTTTCCCTCCACTTCCCGGGCGTTCCCATCGTGGGCGAAGAGGACTCGCTGGCCATCCGCCGGCCGGAGAACCGCGGGGTATTGGCCAAGATCGTCCACTACCTGCAGCGCTACGACCCGGACATGATGGAGGCCCTGATCTGTGACCTGATCGACATGGGCGGGGACGAGCCCGCTGAGACGTTCTGGACCCTGGATCCCATCGACGGCACCAAGGGCTTCCTGCGCGGCGAACAGTTCGCCGTCGCCCTGGCCCTGGTCCGCGGCGGCCAGGTCCAGCTGGGCATCCTCGGCTGCCCCAACCTGGTGCCGGAATCCGGCGGCACCCTCTTCTGGGCCATCCGCGGCCAGGGGAGCTTTCAGGCCGCTTCCGGCGGCGGGCACGAGCCGGTCCGCGCTTCGGCCCGCAGCGACTCGAGGCAGATGAAATTCGTGGAAAGCTATGAATCGTCGCACAGCGACAAGAACACTCAGCTGGAAATATCCCGCCGCCTGCGGATCTCAAGCCCCCCCGAGCAGATGGACAGCCAGGTCAAGTACGGCATCGTCGCCTCGGGGGGGGCCGACATCTACCTGCGCATCCCCAATCCCGCCAGCCCCGACTATCGCGAGAAGATCTGGGATCACGCCGCCGGCAGCCTGATCGTCGAGGAAGCCGGAGGCAGGGTCAGCGACATCGACGGCAAAAAGCTTGATTTTTCCGTTGGCAGGACCCTGCGCAACAACCGCGGCATCCTGGCCACCAACGGGCTGGTCCACGACCGCGTGCTGGGGATCATCGCGGAATTGGCCGGCGGCACAAAACCGAAATAGACAACGATCAAACAAAGAGGGGCGGTTCACGAACCGCCCCTACATGAAGAAAAGAATCAAGGCAATTTCTCTTCTTTGCCGAAATTAAAAGGATTATTCTCATCATCGATCCAATTCGCAGGATTGGAAACAATATAATCGCTGATTCGTTTCAATTCAGATTCATTCCGGATAATTCGTTCATAATAATTCCGCTGCCACACTGGCACGCCTGGCGCATTGCGGAGGATATTGATATTTTTGGTGACGGCAGATTTATATCCGGCCATTAATGATCCGACCGATTTCGGGTTCAGACCGGGCACGCCATCCGTAGGGGCGACCGGCCGGTCGCCCCTACCATGGATGAACACGATGGCATGAAAATGGTTCGGCATTATAATAAATTCACCTAGTCCAATTTCCTTGCGTATCGATGGGATCCGTATCCATTCATTGTGAACGATATCCCCATATGGATTCAATATAATTTGAGGAATACCGTTTGCCCTCTCGGACAGTTCACCAAATAGGCACTCACGATTCCAGGAACATATGGTCACAAAATAGATCCCATTCCTTGAATAATCGAACCCCTTCAGTCGGATGGACCGACGATGGTGGATCTCAGGATTGAATTTCAAAGAATCATTCCCCCAGTCCCAACGCCCATTCGGCCTTGTCGGCGACGACGGGCCGGAAGTTTTCGAATTGAAGAAGCAGATCCCCGGGGGTTTCGGCGGCAAGGATCATGGCGCGGTGGGGTGGGTCGATGAACCCCTGCCCGGCGACGTGATCGAGAAAATCCAGCAGCGGCGCGAAGTAGCCGCCGACATTGAGCAAGCCGCAGGGCTTCTGGTGCATGCCCAGCTGGGCCCAGGTCAATATTTCAAATATTTCCTCCAGGGTGCCCAGACCGCCCGGCAGGGCCATGAAGCCGTCGGCAAGTTCGGCCATCATGGCTTTGCGCTCGTGCATCGTGTTCACCACCCGCAGGTCGGCAAGACCGTTGAACGCCACTTTTCTCTCATGCAGGTCCCTGGGGATGACGCCGATCACCTCGCCGCCGTTCTCCAGGGCGGCCTGCGCCAGTTGCCCCATCATGCCGACCTTGCCCCCGCCGAACACCAGTCCGATGCCGCGGCGCGCCAGCAGGGCGCCCAGCTCCCTGGCCGCCCGGGCGTACTCGGGCCGGGCGCCTGGGCTCGAGCCGCAGAAGACGCAGATTCTTTTCAGGGTCATTCTTTCGCCTCAAGAAACGTACCAATGGAGGCGCAAACGGCATGAATATCGGGCGTACCTTTCGGTGTCCGACTGCCGGGACCGAAGGCGCTGCGTGCCCAGGAAAAAAGCATGGGGCCGTCGATCGCTTCATTGGCGTTGAAGTTGGCCTTGTGGTATTCCTTCAGCAGCCAGGCCGTGCGCGGGAACAGGTGGAAATGGAGCCGCGGCTCGACCTCGCAAAATGAAAGGACATAGACCCGCTCGGCCCCGACCGCCTGCTCGATGGCCGCGGTCGCCCTTGCCAGCATGGCACCCAGCGCCCTTGCCGTTTCCGCCGGCAGCTGCGCCACGCTCGTCTCCCCGCTTTTCAGCCGCAGGATCAAATAGCCGGGCAGCGGGCACTCGGCGCTCTGCTCCAGGGCAAACATTTCGTCTTCAAAAACCAGCCGTTCATTCATTTGCCGCCCCATATTGAAGCCAGGCCGTACGACATGGGGATTGTGAAGTTCATTTGCCCGCGATAGGGTTCGATGCGTCGCAGGCTCACTTCGCCCTGGGAGACGATCTTGGCTTCAAGCTCGGCAAAAGTGGCAAAACGCTGCAGGCTTTGGAAGTGCTGAACGCGATCCGGCTTCTGGATCCAAATGGCCTGCCAGGCGTTTTTCACCTTTGTTTCTTCCGCCGTAATATACGCCCAGGGCGAATCCGGGGAATGGTCGAAGACCACTACCTGTGGGGCCATGCATTTCGCCCTGGCAAGCGCCTGCAGCGGGTCGGCCATTTCATGCAGGCAAAATTCGAAAAAGACCATGTCCGCAGCCAGGGCACAAGTGGCAAAATCCCCGACAAGGCATTCATAGCGATCGGCCAACCCGATGCCCGCCACTTTTTCTTGCAGAGCCGCCATTACTTCCGGATTGAAATCAATCGCGATCACCCGGCGTGCTTTTCGGCCATATTCGGCAAATTGCCCGCCCCCCGCGCCAACGGCAATGACCGCTTTGTCGGTAAAATCGGCGAATTCCAGAATGTTCTTCAGAATGGAATGGATGGCGGCAGCCATTATTCCCCCCCTGGTTCCATTGATCTCAGACCTTCGACTCCCTGTCTTCCACATTACTTCCTTTTGCCGTTGAGCCGCTCAATGGGAAACGGCAAAGACTCACCGCTCAGGGGAACGAATCGCACGGTTTGGTCTACAGCAGGTCCATTTTCGTGAAGATGGGCCGGAATGGGCAGCCGCAGGCCTCGATGGCTTCGCGCCCTCCCTCCTCGCGGTCGAGGACGGCCATGACCACCTCGACCTTGCCGCCCTCGGCCTCGACCTGCCGGATCCCCTTGATGATCGACCCGCCCGAGGTGATGACGTCGTCGAAGAGAGCCACGCGCATGCCAGATCTGAAATTGCCCTCGATCATCCTGCGCGTGCCGTGCGCCTTCTCCTCCTTGCGGATGATGAAAGCCGGCAGCGGCCGTCCCTGCTGGTGACTGATGACGGCGATGGCGGCCACGATCGGGTCGGCGCCGATGGAATAGCCGCCGACGGCGTCGACCGGGTAATCGGCCAGCATCCGGAAAAAGATGTTCCCGCACAGGGCGGCCCCCTCCGCGTCCAGGGTGGTGACGCGGGCATCGACGTAGAAATCACTGGTCTTGCCCGAGGCCAGGGTGAACACGCGGCCGCGCGACACCGACTTCTGCAGCAGGATGGCGCGCAGGCGCTCCCTCACGACAGCTTCCCCCGGAAATCGCCGGGCAGCACCTTGCGAAGATATGGAGCGATCTCCACGATGGAGGCTTCGAGGAATTCCAGGTCCTCCGGCTGAAAATCATCGCCGGCGTCGTTGGCGTTCTCGCCCTTGCGCGAGAGCTCGATGATTCCGAATTTCATGTCCCCGGCGCGCAGGATGGAGCTCATCATCTTCCAGATGCGCCGCACCTTGTCGCCGGGGCCCTTGATGTACTCGAAAAGGTGCAGGTGCTTCATCTGGTTGAAGTTGTTCTCGATCTGGCTGCGGTTCAACTTGTAGACCCTGGCGGCGAAGGCGTCGGGAGAGGAGATGGGGATCATGCCGGCATTGACCAGGTGCTCGGGATAGGCGAAGGACATGACCGTATTGTCCCGGTCGGTGAGCAGGATGGCCACTTCGTCGGGCTGCAGGTCGAAGTTGTCGCAGTAGAATTTGGCGATATCGTTGAGGGTCGTCTTGAAAGCGGCCTCCGAGTGGCCGGCGGCGGTATTCATCTTGAATTTTTCGATCAGCAGGTTAATGTCCTTCATGGTTGGCTCCCGGGTAATGATAATATGATTCCCGGCAAAAAACAAGGGCGCGAAGGAAATTCGCCGGGGTTTCAGGCGAGCGGGAAAATTCCCAGCCGGCTGACGATCTGCCGGGAATGATCGCCGCTTTCCAGCGCCAGGTCGCCGGTGACGATGCACGAGGAGAGCGAAACCCCCGGTCCGACGCGCGTGTTTTCCCACAGGATCGAGCGCCTTATCTGCGCCGCGGAGGATACCTCGACGCCGGGGGAAATGCCGTTGCCTCCCGGCCGGCCGCGCCGGTCCATGTAATCGCCATGAGCCTGAAAATAGGAATACGGCGTGCCGACGTCCAGCCAGACGCCGTCATGGGGAACGACCTGGAAATTCAGGCCCTGGCGGCGGATGCTGGCAAAAAAATTGATCTCATCGACCTTGGCCACCGCCCTCCTCTTGAACAGGGCGGCCCCGGCATACATCAGGGCCGCCTCGCCTTCCGGCCCCGGCGGGGCATTGTCAAGGAAACGGTCGCCGTCGCAAAGCAGGCGGGCATAGCGGCCGGAACGGTCCGAACGCGCCAGCAGCACCCCGTCGACTTCGGGAGCCTGCGCCCGGCGCGCCATCTCCCCCAGGGGGATGTCCATGAACGTGTCGCCGTTGACCGCCAGCAGATCTTCATCCAGGAAAGGCAGCGCCCGGGTCAGCACGCGGCTGCCGCTCAGCTCGTTTTCCTCGATGAAGCGGATGCCCGATCGGTCACCCGCAGCCGATATCACCTGGGAGCCGAGGTGGTGCAGGTTGACGAAGCCCGCGCTGCAGCCCAGGCCGCGCAGCCGGCCGAGCATCAGGGCCAGCAGCGGCACGCCGCCGAAGGGAAAGGCGGGCTTGGGCTTGACGAGCGAGAGCGGCTCGGCGCGCCTGCCGTAGCCGCCGGCCAGGATGAAGAACTTCATGGGGCGAATACCATGTCCCCGGAGCCTCCGGAAAGGAGGAACAGCCGGTGATAGGAATCGCGGACGTAGTCGGCCCGGGAAAAGCCCAGGCGCCCGGCGACCCGGTCGATGGCCGGCGGCGCGCCCTCGATCTCGATGAAACAGCCGATCGGCGTCTCGTCGAGCAGGACCTGCGTCTCGTCCAGGCGGAACCCCTCGCGGAATTTTTCGTACCTGAAGCAGGCGCGGAAGCCGATGCCGAGCAATATTTTCTCCATGACGGCGAAATCGGGGACAGCGGTCTCGGTCTCATCGCGGATTTTGTAAACCGTCCCGGACTCCTGCGACTGCGTTTTCACGGTCAGCACGCTGAGCGCGCCGTAGCGCCGCAGGCGCAGGAGGACGCCCCTGCCCGCCAGCGTGCCGCCGGGGGTATCGAATACCCGGTTGTGCTCCAGTTGCCGGGGAGCGGCGATTTCCGCCCCCAGGGCGATCAGCTTTTTTCGCCAGGGCGGCAGGGAATCGACGCGGAGCTTGACCTCGATCTCCGGGCGCTTCTCAGTACTCACGGTAGCGAATGAAATCCAGCAGTCCTTCCAGGGCATCCCGGCAGGGCGATGGGGGGAAGGCGCGCAGGAAGCCCTGGCAACGGCGGGAATAGCGCTCGATGACGGCCAGCGAACTTTCCTGGACCCCCAATCGGCGGCAGCACTGCAAAAGAGGTCCGGGCCGGGAGCGGTCAAAGGCGCGAATCAGAGGCAGGGCGCCGCCCTCGATCAGCAGGATATACGGCAGGGTCACCTTGCCCTCCTTCAGGTCCTGAAAACGCCCTTTGCCGGAGCGCTCGGAAAACAGGTCGAGCAGGTCGTCGCTGATCTGGAAGATCATGCCGAAATCCCGGCCGAAGTGGCGGAAGGCCTGATCGCGGCCGGCCCCGCCGCCGGGAAGACCGGCAGCCAGCCCGGCAATCCCCCCGAACAGGCTCGCCGTCTTGCGGCGGATGATATCGTAATACGTGCGGGCGTCCAGGCGATAGTTGAAGTTGTTCGCGAACTCCAGGATCTGCCCCTCGATCATCTGCCGCGACGCCTCGGCGAGCATGCCGACGGCGTCGGCGCGGCCCGCCCGCGTCAGCATGCGGATGGAGGAGATGAACAGGAAGTCGCCCCACAGCACCGACAGGGTATCGCCGAAATGGTGATTGGTCGTTTTCTGGCCGCGGCGGCGGGTGGAGTGGTCGACGATGTCGTCGTGGACCAAGCTGGAAAGATGCAGCATTTCAATGGCTGCGCCCAGGGTGGGCAGGCCGCCGGCGCTGGCGTTGTTCATGCGCGCCAGCAGGAAAAAGAAGGCGGCGCGTATCTTCTTGCCCTTGCCGACCGGGGTGTGGCGGCCCAGCTCAGCGACCAGGTCCACGCGGCTGCCGATCTCCCGCTTCAGAATCGCCTCGACGCCGTTGAGCAGGGGCAGGATCGGTTCCTGAACTTCGCGATAATCCATAGTTGGCGCCATTCTATCACCGGAATCCGGGTTTGGCAATCGCGGCCCGGGCGGCGCCGACGGGCCCCCAGGCGGGTGGCGAAGGACGGGCAAGAAGCGTTAGCGCAGCCAGCCGGGCGGGACGCCGGCCTTGCGCGCCTTTTCGTGCAGCTCCTCGAGCTGGGTTTCGGACTGGCTGAGAAAGAGCTTTTTCTGCTCGATCTGGTTGGTCAGTTGGGCGATCTGGGCACGGATGGCCTCTTGCTCGGCGGCCACGTTCTTGATGTAGAAATCGGACCAGAGGCGGTTCAGGTCGGATTGCCCGCGCTCGATGTCGGCCTTCAGCGTGGAGATGCGCTGCTCCAGGTCGACCTGCTGCTTTTTCCAGAAATCGGGCTGCTTGGTCACGTCGTCCTGCTTGGGAGCTCCGGCCTGCCCGGGGCCGGCGTCCTCGTCGGCGCTTTCCTCGGGCTCCATCTGCACGTAGCCGTACCTCCCGCCGCCGACGGCGACCGTGTTCACGTTGTCGTTGGTGATCTTCGCCTTTGATTTGCCCAGTTTCTTCCTGCGCTCTTCCTCCTGTTTTTTCAGCGCCACCAGGTCGACCGCGTCGCCGAGAAGGAGCGGGGCGGCACCGGCGAACAGAAAGCAGACCGCCAGGAAAAGGGCCGCTGGTTTCATCTGCCGTTCACCTCGATCTTCACCAGCCGGTTCTTGCGGCGCTCGACCTCGGTGCTGTTGTCGAACTGCGGATCCTTCTCGCCATAGAAATAGGTCTCGATGTGGCCGGGATCGATGCCGTACTGGGCGGTCAGGATTTTCTTGATGGCCTCCACGCGCCGGGAGGAGAGACGCAGGTTGTATTCCTCTCCGCCGATGCTGCAGGTATAGCCGCGCAGCGTGACCAGGTATTCCGACTTGCCGGCGATGAAGTCGCGGATGGCCGTGTAATCGGCGGCGTGGTCGGCGATCGGCCGGTCCGTGTCAAATTCGAACAGGATGCTGTAGTTCAGGGCCGCGCCCATTGCCGCCCCTTCTTCTCCGGGCAGCCCTTCCTCCGCATCGCCGGGCAGGTCGTCCACGACCGGCAATTCATCGCCGCCCGCCTGGCCGGGCTTGCCCGGGGCCGCCGCGCGGGGCAGGACCAGCGCGTGGTCCCCGACCCGCATGTCGGAACCGGCATCCAGGATCTTCACGGTGGAGTTGGTGTTCTCGCTGTGGATGACGATCCCCAGGCCGATGATCAGGGGCGGCAGGTCGGAAGCCAGCTTGCGGTAGAAGAGCAGGAACGCTCCCCTGCCGACGACCCCCTCGCCCAGGTCCACAGTGACATACTGCGTATCGGCCGAGAGTTCCGCCGGCACGCCCAGCGACAGGTCGGCGTAGACGACCAGGCCGGAGACGGCGTCGGACGGGATGCGGCACAGCTTGTAGTCGGCCCTTTTGGCGAAAACGGTCTCTTCCGGCTTGTGGAGGATGGCGAAATCGCCGACATGGACCGGGTTGCAGCCTTTCTGCAGGCGGATCACGGCCTGCTCGTCATAGAGGCAGGTGATCTGGGCCAGCGATTTCTTCAGGAAATAATGGCCCAGGCGGTCATGGTTGCGCGGGTGGCGGATGACCCGGCCCTGGCTGATGACCAGCAGCATGTCCCCTTCCTTGAGCCCGTCCTTGGCGCCACGGTTGATCACCAGATCATCATGGTCGGTGAACGATTTGCGCTCGGAAGTCACCGAATGGTTGGCGACGATACGGATGTCCTGGGGCATCCGGTCCTTGATGAAATAGGAGCAATTGAGGTCGGTATCGTTCACCAGCATCTCCTCCTCGAGGAAGACGTATGCTTTCTGTATGTTCATGATCTTCTTGCTTTCCTGGGCGTCCAGTGCCAGGGTGGCCGTCAATAAAACAAAAATGACAAAAACAAGCAGTTTTTTCATTTTCTTCTCCCCTTCCTGTTGAGAAATTGCCATACGCCTAAATTTTTTCCCATTACACTGAAATTAATAAATCAAAAATATAGAATTGTCAAGTGTTTTGGGGTTTTCAGGGCTCCCAGCGCCTTTGCCTACGCGGCTTTTGAGCCCGACCGGGTCGGGATGACCCTCTTTTTGGAAATTGGAATTTGGGATTTGGACTTTAATTGATATTTGGCGCTTGGAACTTGGTGTTTCATCTCTTACTTTGCATGCAAAGTGTCTTCCTTCTTCCCTGCACCCTATGCCCTTCTTCTACATGCCCATCAGCTTCATGGTGAAGAAGGAGATCGAGACCAGAACCAGGCTCTTGAACAGGAAATAAAGAACGGCGATGGTCATGCTTTTCTTGAGGCTGATCCTGGCGAAAACGGCGATGCCCAGGGCCAGGGCCGCCAGGTACCAGAGGGAAAAGAAATCGAATTGCGCGAGGACGATGTAGGGCAGGCTGCGGAAATCGAGGCCGGGGAAGAACAGGGTCAGCCCCGTCTGGACCATCATCGTCTTCTTCAGCAGGACCAGCAGGCCTTTCAGCGCCCCGCCCAGGAACATGTCCAGGAGCGATGCCTGCACCACGGCGGAGAAGAAATTCACGTACAGGCCCTCGGCACCGCCGACCTTGAAGAACAGGTAGACGAAAAAGGCTCCCATTACGAGCGCCAGCGCCGCAAAAAAAGCGGCGAACACGGAGCCGTTGATCCGCTGGAAGGAGGTGAAATTCTCCAGGCCGGCCAGCTGCTCGTCGTTCAGCTTGTCGGCCATTTCCGAGTCGCGGATCAGCTTGGCCTGCTCCGCCTTGGTGATGGGAAAAGTGATGAAAGTGACGATGGCCGTTACCAGCAGGATGGCGGCCAGCGCCGCCTTCCAACGCCTGGCTTCCATGGCCCGGGAGATGGTTGCCCCGGGGCTGCTGACCACTCCGGTCAGGTCGCTGATGAATCCGTTCATTTCGTCCTCCCTTTTTTCTCTTCCTTGACGATCTCGCCGTCCTTCAGGTAGAAAATCCGCTGGGTCAGGTCGGCCAGCTCCTGGTTGTGGGTGACCATGATGATGGTATTGCCCCGCCGGTGCAGCTCCTGGAAGATGGCAACGATCTCCTCGCCGGTCCTGGAATCGAGGTTGCCGGTGGGCTCATCGGCCAGGATGAGCGAAGGCTTGTTCACCAGGGCACGGGCGATGGCCACGCGCTGCCGCTGGCCGCCCGAAAGCTCGTTGGGCCTGTGCGCCATGCGGTCGCTGAGATCCACCGACTGCAGGGCCTGGCGGGCGACGTCCAGCCGCGCCGCCTTCTTGACGCCGCTGTAGATGAGCGGCAGCTCGACGTTGTGCAGCGCCGTCGAACGGGGCAGCAGGTGGAACACCTGGAAGATGAAGCCGATCTCACGGTTGCGGATGTGCGCCAGCTCGTCCTCGGACAGGGAGCTGACCTCCTTGCCGTTGATGAAGTACTTGCCGTCGCTCGGGGTGTCCAGGCAGCCCAGCAGGTTCATCAGCGTCGATTTCCCCGAACCCGACTGGCCCATGATGGCGATGAACTCGCCGCTTTCCACCGTGAAGGTGATATTTTTCAGGGCATGGATCTTTTCGCTGCCGACTTCGTAGGTCTTGCCCAGGCCCTGGACCTCGATGATGGCGGCCATGCTACTTCTTGGCCGGGGAGCGCTTGATCGCGTCCCCGTCCTTCAGCTTCTTGAGCACGGCGAAGGGGCCGCTGATGACCTCGTCGTTCTCCTTGAGCCCCGAGGCGATCTCGATGTGCATGTCGCCGGCGATGCCCTTCTTCACCTCGCGAAAGACGCAGTGCCCGCCCTCGGCGACGAATACGCCCTCCCGTTCGACCTTGGCTTCCTTCTTCCCGGGGTCGTCCCGCTCCAGGATGACCAGCGCCGCGATCGGCACCGCCAGGACGCCTTTTTTATCGTCGATGATGATGTCGGCCGTCGCCGAGAATCCGGGTTTCAGCGTCGCCGGCGGCCGGTCCAGGGTGATGACGGTCTTGAAGTCACGGGATTCGCTGCCGGTGGCGCTGGCGGCCGTGATGGCCGAGTTGCCGACCTCGGTCACCCGGCCCGACATGACCGTGCCGGGAAGCGCGTCGACGGTCACCTCGGCCCGCTTGCCGGACCGCACCTTGACCACGTCGGTCTCGTCCACCAGCACCTCGGCCTCCATGACCGACAGGTCGGCGATGGTCATCAGCACGGTGCCGGGGTTGTTCATGGTGCCGATGATGGCCACCTCGCCCTCCTCGACCTTCAGGCTGGTGACGATGCCATCGATGGGAGAGGCGATCGATGTCTTGCGGATGGCGTCGCTGGTGCTCTTGAGCGAGGCGCGGGCCTGCTCGATGAGGTGCAGGTTGGCCTGGCGGTTGGCCTGGGCGATCTCGAACTGCGCCTGGGCGTCCTCGAACTGCTCGCGGGAGATCAGCCCCTCCTCGAAGAGCTGCCGGCGGCGGTCCAGGTACTGCCGGGCCTTCTTCAGCGTGGCCTGCTGGGAGATGAGCTGGGCCTCGGACTGCGAGATGATGCCGCGGTCCCGGTCGGCGTTGGCCTCGTAGATGGCCGAGTCGATCTTGATGAGCAGCTCGCCCCTGCGGACCTCCGCCCCCTCCTCGACCAGTATCCTCAGGATCTTGCCGGCGACGTCGGTGCTGATGTTGATGTTCTTCTTGGGCTTGATCTCGCCGGTGGCCGAGACCTTTTCGACCAGGTCGCGCTTCTGCACCTTTTCCGTGGTGACCTCCAGCGCCTGGCCATTGCCCGGGCGGAGGACATTGAGCAGCACGATCAGCGCCACGAGGGCCAGGACGGCGCCGACAACGATCTTTTTCCTGTTTTTCATCCTTGCTCCTGAGAGCGGTTATACGCAATGCGCCCGCCATTTGTTCAGTGCCACCGGGAATCCCCCCGCGCCTGGGCGGCGCGACCGTCCCCGCCCAAGGCAACGACATTGTCGCGCCGGGACTTTTCCGGTATAATGGCGATCGTTCAGCGGTTCCAAGGAAAAACAATGAATTACAATTTCAGTGAAATCGAGGCCAAGTGGCAGCGCGCCTGGCGCGAAAGCCGGGCATTCCGTGCCGTTCCCGGGCAGCAGCGGCCGAAATACTATTGCCTGGAGATGTTCCCCTACCCCTCCGGCTCGGGGCTTCATGTCGGCCACCTCAAGAATTACGTCCCCACCGACGCCTTCTGCCGCTACAAGAGCATGAAGGGCTTCAATGTCCTCCATCCCATGGGCTGGGACGCCTTCGGCCAGCCGGCCGAAAACGAGGCCATCCGCCGCAACCGCAATCCGCGCGAAATGGTTCCCGAGTACGCGGCCGCCTACCGCGAGACCCTGATCAAGACCGGCTGCTCCTATGACTGGGAGCGCGAGATCAACTCCAGCCATCCCGGCTACTACAAATGGACCCAGTGGATGTTCCTGCTTCTGCTGCGCAAGGGCCTGGCCTACCGCGCCACCGCCCCCATCAACTGGTGCCCGGCCTGCAAGACCGGCCTGGCCAACGAGGAGGTCAGGGACGGCCGCTGCTGGCGCTGCGACTCCGCCGTGGAAAAGAAGCCGATGCCCCAGTGGTTCTTCCGCATCACCGCCTATGCCGACCGTCTGCTGGCCGACCTGGAGAAGCTCGACTGGTCGGAGGGCATGAAGGAGATGCAGCGCGACTGGATCGGCCGCAGCGAGGGGGCCGAGGTCGACTTCGCCGTCGACGGCGACGCGCCTCCCATCCGCGTCTTCACCACCCGGCCCGACACCCTGTTCGGCGCCACGTTCATGGTGCTGGCCCCCGAGCACCCGCAGGTCGCCGCCCTGACCGTCCCGGAGCGCCGCGCCGATGTGGAAGCCTACGTGCGCAAGGCGCAGGGCGAATCGGAGATCGACCGCCTCAACGCCGAGCGCGCCAAGACCGGCGTCTTTACCGGCGCCTACGCCGTCAACCCGGTCACCGGCGGCAAGATCCCGGTATGGATCGCCGACTACGTGCTGATGGGCTACGGCACCGGCGCCATCATGTGCGTGCCGGGGCACGACGCGCGCGATTTCGAGTTCGCCGCGAAATTCCAGCTGCCGGTCGTGCAGGTGGTCAGCCGCGACGGCTCGATCCATGAGCTCGCGGCGGCCGAGCCGGGAGAGGGCGTCGCCGTCAACTCCGGGCGCTGGAACGGCCTGTCCACGGCCGATTTCAAGAAGGCCATCTCCTCCTGGCTGCAGGAGCGGGGCATCGGCCGGGCGACGGTCCATTACCGGCTGCGCGACTGGCTGATTTCGCGCCAGCGCTACTGGGGGGCGCCGATCCCGATCGTCCACTGCCCCGCCTGCGGCGAGGTGCCGGTCCCCGAATCGCAGCTGCCGGTGCTGCTGCCCGACGTGGAAAACTATCGGCCCTCGGGGACCGGGGAGTCGCCGCTGGCCGCCATCCCCGATTTCGTGAACACTTCCTGCCCGAAATGCGGCGGCCCGGCCCGGCGCGAAACCGACACCATGGGCGGCTACGCCTGCTCCTCGTGGTATTTCCTGCGCTTCGCCGACCCGGAGAACGAAAACGCCTTCGCCTCGCGCCAGGCCCTCGACTACTGGCTGCCGGTGGACCTCTACACCGGCGGCATCGAACACGCCCGCTCGCACCTGCTCTACGCCCGCTTCTGGACCAAGGTGCTGTTCGACGAGGGGATGCTGGGCTTCGAAGAACCCTTCCTGATCCTGCGCAACCAGGGCTCGCTCCTGGCCCTCACTCCCGGCCGCCGGCCGCGTTCCCAGGAGGAGGGGGGCGACGGCGACGAAAGGATCGTCGACTGGATCGTGCTCAAGCACGACGAGCGCCAGCGCATCCCCGCCGAGCAGGTTGTCTGGCGCTGGGCGCGCATGTCCAAGTCCAAGGGCAACGTCGTGACCCCCGATGAGATGATCGAGCGCTACGGTGCCGATTCGCTCCGCGTTTACGAGATGTTCGTGGCGCCGTTCGAGGACGACGTCCACTGGAGCGAGGAGGGGATCCAGGGATCGAACCGCTTCGTCGGCCGCGTCTGGCGCTGGCTGCAGGCGGCGCGCCCCCTCTGCCGCGGCGACTGGCGCGCGGCGCGGCCCGGGACGACGACCCCGGAAGCCCTCCGGGTGCGGCGCAAGCTGCACCAGACGGTGCAGAAGGTCGGGGCGCAGATCGAGACCTTCCAGTTCAACACCGCCGTGGCCGCCGTCATGGAATTGCTCAACGCGATCTACTCCTACGCGCCGATCGAGAAGGAGGCGCTGGGGGACGGCCTCGACCCGGTGGTCGTCTCCGAGCTGGCCGAGACCCTGGTCCTGCTCATGGCCCCGTTCGCGCCGCACCTGGCCGAGGAGGTCTGGCAGCAGCTGGGGAAAGAAGGCGGCGTCTACCGCGCCGGCTGGCCGGCGTTCGACCCCGAGGTGGCCGCCGCCGAGGCGGTCAACGTCATGATCCAGGTCAACGGCAAGATCAAGGACAAGGTGACCGTGCCGCTGGACTGCGACGAGGAGACGGTAAAGGCCGAAGCGCTGGGCAGGGAAAAGATCCGCCAGCTGCTGGCCGGCCGCCAGGTGGTGAAGATGATCTTCGTCCCGAACAAGATGCTGAGCATCGTCTGCCGATGAAAAGGCTCGCGATCCCGCTGCTGTTGCTGACGGCGGCGCTGCTGAGCCTGCGCTGCGGCTATCGCCTGGCCGGCCACGGGAAAAACCTGCCGCCGGGGGCGGCGACCATCGCCATCCCGGCCTTCCAGAACCAGACCGCGCGGCCGCAGGCCGAACAGTTCATCACCTTCGCCGTCCGCGAGGAGTTCATCCGCCGCAGCCGGCTGCGCCTGGTCGAGTCCCAGGCCGACGCCGACCTGCTGCTGGAGGGGACGGTCACCGCCTTCCGCACCACCCCGCTCTCCTTTTCCGAGGCCGGGGCGGCCAACCTCTACGAGGTGCGCCTGACCCTCGAGGTGCGACTGGTTGACATGCGCAGCAGCGAGATGGTGTACCAGGGGAAGGACCTCTCCTTCCAGGAGGCCTACGACACCGACAGCGACGATTTTTTCTCCCAGGAGTCGGGTTCATTGGACCGCATCGCCGGCAAGTTCGCCGCCAGCATCGTCACCTCCATCCTGGAAAACTTCTGATGCCCGAGTCGACGTTCTTCGCCTTCCTCGGCCGCGTCCAGGCCGAGAGGAAACCGCCGTCGCTGCTGCTGCTCTACGGCTTCAACGAATTCCTGGGCGAGCAGGTCATCGCCGAGGTCGGGCGCGCCTTCGGCCAGGAGCGCAGCGAGTTCAACTTCAAGCGCTACTATTTCGACGGCGAAGAGGAGATCGGCTGGGAGGAGATCCTGGACGAGGCCAACAGTTCCAGCTTCTTCATCAGCGCCCAGAAGGTCATCACCGTGGTCATCCGCGACGAGAAGAAGATATCCCTGAACGCGGCCGCCAAGAAGGCCTTCGCCGCCTACCTGCAGAAGCCCAACCCGCACGCCACCCTCATCATTTATGTCTCCCTGGACCTGAGCCGCGACGATTACAAGCAGCTCAAGCGGGACAAGCTCTCCCGGCTGCGGGAGAACCTGGATTCGCCGCACGCCGTCAGCATCGACCTGGACCGCACCAGCGAGGGGGAGATCCGCAATTTCATCAAGAGTTACATGAAGGAGCGCAAGATCGCCATCAGCACCGACGCCATCGAGCGCATCCAGGAGATCATGGCCGACGACTTCGTCTCCATCATCCACCAGCTGCCCAAGCTGGAGTCCGCCGCCGCCAGGACCCTGACCATCGGCAGCGAGGAAGTCGACGAGCTGATCACCGGCATCAGCTCCCACTCCATCTGGGACCTGACCGAGGCCATCGAGCGCGAGGACGCCGCCGCCTACCTCGATATCCTGAAATACCTGTTCATCAACGGCGTCAAGCCCACCTTCATCATCGGCACCCTCATCTCCTATTACCACAAGATCTACACGGCCAAGTTCCTCCTGCGCCATCGCTTCTCGGTGGCCGACATCGGCAAGGTGCTGCAGCAGCCGTCCTTCATCCTGAACAAGTTCATTGCCCTGGTCAAGCACTTCCCCGACGCCAAGATCCAGGCCGTGCTCAACCTGATCTACCGCCTCGACTACGAGTCCAAGACCAGCGGCGAGGAATCAGCGCGCATCTCGCTGCAGAATTTCGTCTTCCAGGTCAAGTTCCTCAAGTAATCCCGAGCTGCCGCTTCGGGAACGCGGCTTGGCTGTAAAAAAAGCCGCCCCCGCGTCGGCGCGGGGACGGCCTGCGAGAAATTCGCCGGCTTATTTCAGGGCGAAGGTCACCGTTACCGTGAAAGCCACCTTCTTGGCCTTGCCGTCCTGGATGAAGGGCTCGTACTCCCAGGATTTCACTGCGGCAAGGGCGGCTTCGGTCAGGAGGGGGTCCGGCGACTTCAGCATGCGCAGTGCCTTCACTTTTCCGCTTTCATCGATCACGGCCTCCAGGACCACGGTCCCCTGGACCTTGTTTTTCGCGGCCTCCTCGGGATAGACCGGATTGACCTTCCTGACCAGCTTCGGCTTCTGCGCATCCTCCAGGCGGGCCAGGGCGCCATCGGCGCCTTTCTTCTTTCCGTCATTCAGCTTGAAGGCGACCGTTACCGTGAACAGCACCTCCTTGCAGGCGCCGTCAACCACATGGGGATCGTACTCCCATTGCTTGACCGCTTCCAGGGCGGCCTGGGTGAGCAGGGTGTCGGGTGAGGAGACGGGGCGAACATCTTTCACCTTGCCGTCCTTGCCGGCCACGGCCTCCACGACCACCACGCCCTGCAGCCCCTTTTCCCTGGCTTCCCGCGGATAGGCCGGGTTTACTTTTTTGAGCAGCTTCGGCTTGACGGCGCCGGAGACGCGCACCGCATCCCTGCCGAACTCCTCGTCCCGCCCCTGTACGTAAAAAGCGATGAAATAGCTGTGCTCGCCTGAATCGCGGAACCCCAGCATGGCCACTTCGCCGTCGGGGAGGACGATCTCGGTGTCGAGCAGGATCTTCTGGATCCTCTCTTCCCCTCTTTCCTCCACCACGCCGACCTTGAAGTTCACCGCGCCCGGCCTGGGCAGGGGGGTCAGGACCAGGACGTAATCCCGGCCCTGCATCTGCACGGTCTGCATGACCGATGCCGGGCCTCCCGATCGCCAGGCCAGGTCGGAGGATGCCAACAGCGTGACCTCGGGGGCGTTGAACGTCTTGCGCAGCTCGGCCAGCAGGCTCTCGGAAGTGAACCTGACCTGCAGGTTGCGCTGCACCAGCGACTTGAGATGAAACGACGTGGCCACGCCGGGCTTGCCCTCAGCCTCTGCGCCCGGGCCGAAGAAATTGAGCTTGATATCAAGGGCGACCTCCGCCCGGACCGGGAAGGCCAGGACCAGGATCAGCCATATCAAAAGAAAAGTGGTCTTTTTCATAGGATCTCTCCTTGTTTCAATTCTGATTTTTTTCAAACCAAACGATCGTCATCCCCGGCTGCCCCGGAGCAAAAATGACCGGTCGGGCAGGCGCATCGCCGATCCGCGCCCCGAGCACGGCAAAGACGCGGGCAACGTCCTCGGTCTCCGAGACGGTGACGATCCCCTGCGGCAGGGTCTCGGTCGGAACACTGCGCCAGATGGCAAAGGCGCCCCCCAGGATGGCCGCGGCCAGGAAAAAGCCGAAGGCGTAGCGCCAGGCGGGACGGAGCCCCCTGGATCGTCCGCTTTCCGAGTTGAATGGGCGGAGCGGCGGCTCGTTCCGCAGGCCGGCCGGCGTCACGCCCAGGGAAAGGATGGCGGCGTCGCCGAGCGCCTGGGCCTGGCAGCGCGGGCAGCGGTCGATGTGGCGCTCGAGCAAGAACGCCTGCCAGGCCGGCAGCGGCAGGGCGCGATAGGCGAAACGGACCCAGTCACAGTTCATCGGCCACCTCCTTCTTCAGCTTCACGCGGGCGTTGTACAGGTGAACGCGCGCCGTGCTTTCCGAGCATCCCAGCGCCGCGGCGATCTCGCGGGCGCTGAAGCCCTCGAACACCGCCAGGGAAATCGCCGCCCGCTCGCGGGCCGGCAGCCGCTGCAGCAGCCGCCCGGCGTCTTCCCCGGCCGCGGCGGCCTCGGGTCCCGGCACCGCGCCGCCCAGCCACTCGCCGGCATGACCCTGGAAATAGCGCAGGAATGTTTTCCTCTTGCGCAGGCGGTCCAGGCAGCGCTTGGCGCCGATTCCCAGCAGCCAGCGGACGAAGCTGCGGCCGGCGTCGAAGCGCCCCAGGTTCAAAAAGGCCTGCAGCAACGCATCCTGGGCGGCGTCCCGGGCTTCCTCGCGGTCGCCGAGCATGTTCCAGCACAGGGCCAGGAGCTTCTTTTCATGAGCGGAAACGAGCCCGGCGAAAGCGTCGCGATCGCCCAGCCGGGCGCAGCGGATCAACTCCTCTTCGCTCATGCCCCTCCTGCCGCCGCATGGTATACTCCCCGGCGCGGCGGATCATTTAGTCCGGACGGCCGCGATCAGTCGGCCGCGGCTTCCTTGCCGATCTCCTTCAGCTCGTCCAGGGTCATGAGGATCTCGCGCTGGTTCCTGCTGTTGGCCGGCGAGATGACCCCCTTCTCCTGCAGCTGGTCGATGAGGCGGCCGGCGCGGGCGAAGCCCACGCTCAGCTTGCGCTGCAGGTAGGACGCCGACGCCTGGCCGGTGGTGATGATCACCTCGGCGGCCTCGAAGAACATCTCGTCCAGTTCCTGCTCCTCGCCCTGCTCCTCCCTCTGGGCCGTGTGCTTGATGATCTGGGTGTTGAACTCGGGCTTGGCCTGCTTGGCGAGATAGTTGACCACGCGCACCGTTTCCGGCTCCGACACGTAGGCCGAGTGCAGGCGGATCAGGGTGGCGGTCTTGGGCGGCAGGAAGAGCATGTCGCCGTTGCCCAGGAGCTTTTCAGCGCCCATCTGGTCGATGATGGTGCGCGAATCGTAGCGCGAGGGGACGGCCAGCGCCATGCGCGAGGGGAAATTGTTCTTGATCGGGCCGGTGATGACGTCGATGGAGGGGCGTTGCGTGGCCAGGATGAGGTGGATGCCGATGGCCCGCGACTTCTGCGCCAGGCGCAGCACGTCGTCCTCGATCTCGCGCGCCGAGGCCATCATCAGGTCGGCCAGCTCGTCGATGATGATCACGATGTAGGGGATGGGCTCCTTGTCGTCCAGGTGCTCCAGGTCCTCGTCCTCGGACTGGATGAGCATCTCCAGCTTCTTGTTGTATTGCTCGATGTTGCGCACCTGCAGCGTGGCCAGTTTCTTGTAGCGGTTCTCCATCTCGAAGACCGCCCAGTCCAGGGCGTTCTTGGCCAGCTTGGGATTGACCACCACCGGGGTGAGCAGGTGCGGCAGCGAGTTGTAAACGGCCAGCTCGATGCGCTTGGGGTCGATCATGATGAACTTCACGGCCTTGGGCGACGACTTGTAGAGGATGCTGAGGATGATGGAGTGGATGGCCACGCTCTTGCCGCTGCCGGTGGCGCCGGCGATCAGCAGGTGCGGCATCTCCTTGAGATCGGAGATGAAGATGTCGCCGCTGGCCGTCTTGCCCAGCGCCAGCGTCAGCGGCGAGCTGGACTGCTTGTACTGCGGCGTCTCCAGCAGCTCGCGCAGGTGGATGGTCTCGCGCTTCTTGTTGGGGATCTCGATGCCGATGGCCTTCTTGCCCAGGATGCGCTCGATGCGCACGTACTGGGCCTTGACCACCAGCGCCAGGTCCTCGGTCAGCCCGGAGACATCCTTGACCTTGACGCCGATGTCGGGGACGAACTCGAAGGTGGTGATCACCGGTCCCGGGGTGAATTCGGCGATCTCGCCGTTGATCTTGAATTCCTGCAGCCGCTGCGACAACTCCTGTTTCTTCTCCTCAAGCTCGTCGATGTCGATCTGGCTCTTGGCCGTCGGGGCGTCGAGGTAGGTCATGGGCGGCGGCTTGTATTGGGCGTCGGGCAGGAATTCCTGCTCCAGCTCGGGAAAGATGCCGCTCTCCTCGGGCAGCTTGCTCGGCTTGCGGATGACGGCCCGGGCGCTCCCCGCCGCGGCGGCCCTCTTTTCGGCGCGGGCCGCGGACTCGCCTTCCCTTTCCTTGAGCGTCTGCCGCCCCTTGAAAACGAAGTTGCCCTCGCCGGCATCGTATTTCTCCTGGACCTTCCTGCGGTCGCGGTTGCGGCGCATGACTTCCTGGCGCTTGCGGCAATACCCCGCGAGCAGGGCCCCCCCCCGTGCCAGCAGCTTCCAGAGAAAAACCAGGATGTTGCGGATCGAGATCTTGGCGATCAGCACCAGCGAAACGCCCAGCAGGCAGAGAAAGAGCGCGGCGGCGAAGACGCCCTTGACCTGGCCGCTGACGAAGTCATTGATCAGCAGCCCGACCATGCCGCCCGTCCGCACCGCCTGCCCCGAGACCAGCGCCTCGGGGTTGAGGTTGGCCAGCAGCGCCGACAGCGAGGGGAGGAGGATGAGGAACCCCGTTCCCTTGCTCACCGCCCGGTTGATCAGCCGGTTGAAGAAGAAATAGGCGGTCAGGAAGAAAAAAATGAGGATAAACAGCAGGGAGGCGAAACCGAAGAGGTTGAACAGCAGCGCCGACAGTTCCGAGCCCAGTCGGCCGCCGAAATTGGTGACGACGCGCGCCGGGGCCGAATGGAAGAAGCTGGGATCCAGGGGGTTGTAGCTGGCCAGGCTGAAGATCAGGAAAAAGGAGAAAAAAAGGGAAAAAATGCCGAAGATCTCGTTTTTAAGCGATAGTTCTTTCTCCCCGGCATTTCCTTTTTTATCCTTGGCCATCGGCGAAAAGTATAGTCGCCCGGCCCGTTCAAGTCAAGCCGCGGCCAATTGTCGTCACGGCGGCCAAAGGGATTGGCCTCAGGGGGTTCGCCAAAAATAAAGCAAGAAATGCAGGCAATTGATGATGATCATCAGGATGGTTGCGTTTTATCATGATAAAACGCAACAGAGACGAATAGTATCCACCCACTGCTGTCCAAAATAAATCACTTTTTGGACAGAGTGCACACACTGTAAGGGGTTTCGGAGCCGGTCAATCCTGTTTTTTTGGACGAGGTTGCCTCCTTGTTTTGTCTGGTTTTATCAATATGCTGTCCAAGATCTGCCAAGGACAAATAAAGCTCGTTGGCAGGCTCTCGCGCCTGCCTAGATACAATGCCCTGGATCGATCGGGCATCGGGCAAGCTTGCCCTGAGTGAACGTGGGGCGAAGACTTGGGACCCGCTGGGGTGAGGGCGAGTGGTTCCCGCAGGGAAATGCGGCGGGTTCTCCCATGTTCACACTCGAACCCGCTGCATAACGAAGCCCGAACCCCTCGGCGGGTAAGGCTGAGTCCCCGAGTGAACGAAGGGCAACTTGCCCGATCAAACCCTAGTTTATTGGCAGGCTCTCATGCCGATTCCAGTCTTTTTTTAAAAAGCTATTTTGGACAAATCTGGTATCCACCCATCCTTCATGAAAAAGAGAAAACTAAAGGATTTTCAGGCTGTAAAGTTTCAACTGGCGGTCCAGGTCGCGGCAATGGGGGAACTGGGAACGGACCAGGGCCTTGAACTCGGGGCCGTGGTTGCGCACCCTGAGATGGGCCAGCTCGTGAAAGACGATGAAGGCCACCAGCTCGTCGGGCAGCACCTGCAGCCAGGTGTTCAGGTTGACCTTGCCCTTGACGCTGCAGCTCCCCCATTTGCTACGCATCTTGCGGAAACCGATCCCCGAGGGCTTGGCCGCCAGTATCACGGCATATTTCCCGCTCAGGGCGCGGACCAGGGCGACGAATTCGTCGTTGGACCTGGGGCAGAGCTCCAGTTCCTCGGCCAGCAGGCGCTGGCGGCGGAACCATTCGTGCTTCTCCAGGATCCAGTCGCGGTGGCGCTCGATGACCGGCCGCGGGTCGACATGGCGGGGCAGGACCACGCGCAGGCGGCCCTGGCGGAAGGCGACGCGCACGCGGCGGCCGCTGCGGCGCAGCACCTGGCAGGGGATGCCTTCCAGGTCGATGGTTTCCATGGTTTCGCCGCCCTCTCTCCTCAGCCCAGGCCGTAGGTCTTCCCGTACTGAACGATCTCCACCGCGGGAATGCCGAAGTCCAGCAGCTTTCCCTGCAGGCTGGCCAGTGCCGCGTCCTCGCCGTGGACCAGGAAGATCTTCTTCAGCCGCTGCAGGTCGTGGCGCTTCAGCCAGGCCATGATCTCCGCGTAATCGGCATGGGCCGAAAAGGCGTTCAGCGTGGCGATCTCGGCTTTCACCGGATAGGGCCTGCCGAAGATCCTGACCTCACTGGCCCGCTCGGCCAAGCGCCGGCCCAGGGTGTTCTCGGCCATGAAACCGACGATGGCGACGATGTTGTCCGGATTCTCCAGGCGCTGGATCAGGTGGTGCAGGATGCGGCCCGACTCGGCCATGCCCGAAGCGGAGATGATGATGGCCGGCCCCTGGAAGTCGTTGATCTTCTTGGATTCCGCCGAGGAGACGACATAGCTGATGTTTTCAAAGCCGAAGGGGTCGACGTTGACGCTGATGAAGTCGCGCACCGTCTCCTCGTCGAAGCATTCGGGGTGGACCTTGAAGATGGCGGTGGCGTTCACCGCCATCGGCGAGTCGATGAAGATGGGCAGCTTGGGCACCTTGCCCTCCCGCTGCAGGGAATGGATGATGTAGATCAGTTCCTGGGTGCGCTCGATGGTGAAGGCGGGAATGAGGATCTTGCTGCGCCGCTTGTGGGCCTTGTGGATGAGCTCGGCCAGCTCCTCGCCGGCCATGCCGATCGACTTGTGCAGGCGATTGCCGTACGTCCCCTCCAGCACCAGGTAATCCATGGGCGGCATGACTTCGGGGTCGCGGATGATGGGCAGCCCCTCGCGGCCGAGGTCGCCGCTGAAACCGACGTTCAGGCCGCCGGGCAGGGTCAGGTGCACCGTGGCCGCGCCCAGGATGTGGCCGGCGTCGAAGAACTCGGCCGTCACGTCGTCCAGGGGATGGAATTTTCGCCGGTAGTCGACGGTGACGAAATGGCGCAGCGGCTGGATCGCCTCCTCGGCGTTGTACAGTGGGTCGAAGACGGTCAGTTCGCGCTCGGGGTATTTCTTCGCCTTCTCCTGGATAAACTCGAAATCCTTCTGCTGGATATGGGCACTGTCCAGCAGGATGATCTGGGTGATGTCGCGGGTGGCGGAAGTGGCGTGGATGTTGCCGTCGAAGCCGTTCTTGACCAGGATGGGCAGGGCGCCGGAATGGTCGAAATGGGCATGGGTGAGGATGAGCGAATGAACCGCCTTGGCGTCGAACGGCAGCTGCTGGTTCTTGCGGTAGGATTCCTCGCGCCGGCCCTGGAACATGCCGCAGTCGACCTGCAGCAATCGGCCGTCAAGGTCGAGAAAATGCTTGGACCCGGTGACTTCCCGGCAGGCACCGTGGGAGTAAAATTTAATTGCCATCCTTATTTATACAATTTTCCCGCCTGAATTGCAAGAATCGCGCAGGCTTCAGTGACGAGTGATCAGTGACAAGTGACGAGAAAAAGCGAATAAAAACAGTTCATTTTCATGTTGCCCCTTGTCACTCGTTACTCGTCACTTGTTACTGTCTTTCGCTTCCTCAACCAGCGGCCCGATGCTCAGCCAGAACCAGCGCTCCGGCGCCAGCCAGCCCCGCAGGCGGCTATTGAACTCCTCCAGGCCGATCTTCTCCAGGCAGCCAGCGAAATCCCCCGCCAGGCGCCAGGAAAGGCCGGCACCCTCCAGAAAGGCCAGAAAGGCGGCGCGGCGCTCGCGTGATTCGTTCTGCCGCCAGAAAACGGCACGGGCGTAGGCCTTGGCCGCCGACAGTTCGGCGGCGCCGATCCCCTGCGCCTGGACCTCGCGCAAAAGCCGCTCCAGCTCGGCCCGGGCCGCGGCCAGGCGCCGTTCGTCGGTCATGAGATAGACGCTCAGCAGCATGCCGTCGCGGTTGGGTTGCAGCTCGGCACTGAGGCTGTAGGCCAGGCCTTCGCGGCTGCGCAGGCTCCACAGCCGGCTGCCGATCCCCTTCCCCAGCCAGGACTCCAGCAGCATCGCCGCCGCGAGATCGTCGGCCGCCAGGGGGGGCAGCGCCAGCGAGATCGAGACCAGGGCTTGCGCCGCCTGGCGCTCCAGGGCCAAGCGCATCGGCTCCGGGCGGGACGGCGCCAGCGGCGGGGATTCGACCCGCGGCCCGGCGGCGAAGCGTCCCAGGCGGCGGGCGAGCAGCGGCCGCAGCTCATCCTCGCCCAGATCGCTGGCAATGAAGGCGGCCATGTTGCCGGCCACGTAATGGGCGCGGAAAAACTCCTGGATGTCCCTTTTGCCGATGCGGCGGAGCGACTCCTCGCTGCCGAACAGGGCCGCCCCGTAGGCCGGGAGGGCGAAAAAGGAGGCGGCGACGGTCTTGCGCATCAGGTTGACCGCGTTGTCATTCTCCTGCTTCTGCAGGGAGCGCATGAACTCCTTGATGCCGTCGACGCGCAGGTCGGAGAAGAGCGGCTCGCACATCATGCCGACGAGAACGTCCAGGGTGGGGTCCAGGTGACGGCTCAACGAGCGGACGGTGACCAGCGAGTAATCGCCGCCCACGTCGAGGGAGAACGACGAGCCCAGGTCGACCAGCTGCCGCAGCATCGTCTGCCCGCTCACCTCCAGGCACAAGCGGGCGGTCAGGTAGGCCAGCCCGGCCTTGCCGGCAGGATCGTCGCGGTCGCCGCCGCGCACCAGCAGCTGCACGACGGTGATCGGGGCGGCCGGGTCGCGCTGCAGGATCACCCGCAATCCGTTGTCCAGGGTGAATTCCCGGGGAAGTTCGCCCAGCCGCCAGGAACCGGCGTCGGCGGGCCCCGCCTGGGCGAGCGCCAGCGCCGGCAGCAGGACGAACAGCAGCAGGGCGCGCCGGGTCATCGCCCCTCCCTGCCTTGCGGCGTGACAGCCACTACGACCCATTTCTTGCCGCTCAAGTACTTGCCGGCGGCCCGGCGCAGGTCGGAGGCGCTCACGCCCTCCACGCTTTCCAGGAAGGAACCCGCGACCGGATTGCGGTTCAGCAGCAGGAAGCGGGCGCTGGCCACGCTCAGGTTGAGCGCCGACTCGCGGAAGCTGCCATTGCCGTACTCCATCTGGTTCTTGGCGCTCTGCAGGTAATCCAGCATCCCCTGGCGCAGGCGCGGCGGCACGTCCTGGGGGCTGAAATGGAACGCGCCGATGCCGCTCAGGAAGGAGGCGATCTCGCCCTTGGCGGCGCGGATGTTCCTGCGCTCGAGCGTCAGGTGCAGCAAGGCCACGCCGCCGGCGCGCATGGGGAAATAGCTCATGGTGACGCCGTCGGCCAGCTGCCGGCCGCCGCGCAGGACGCCGTTCAGGATGGGATTCATCCCGCCTCCGAGCAGGTGCGACAGCAGGCTGAACGGCAGCCGTTCCCCGTCGTTGAACGCCGGGGCGCGCCAGCCGATGAAGAGGTGGCTCTCCGCGACATCGAGTTCGACCTGGTGCTCGCTGTTCTTCTCCAGCCGGCCGGTAGCGGGGAGCTCGGCGGCAGGGGTCTCGCCCCTGGCCAACCCCCCCCAGCAACGGCGCACATCGCGCTCCATTTCGGCCACGGTGAAATCGCCCACCATCACCAGCGCACAGCGGTCGGGAACCAGGTGCGGGCGGCAAAAGGCCTGCAGCTTTTCAACGGTGGCGGCGGCGATGGCCGCCTCCTCGCCGAAGACCGACCGGCCGTAGGGATGGCCGGCGAACAGGCGCTCCATGACGAGAAGCTGCCCCAGCCCCCGCGGGTCGTCGCGCCGCTGCAGGAGTTCCTCGCTGATGATGCGCTTCTCGCCCTCCAGCCGCCGCGCCTCCAGGCGGGGAGAAAAAACGGCCAGCCGAACCTGCTCCAGGGCCCAGGCACTCTCCTCGGCCGGGCAGGAGACCTCGAAGGTCATCAGGTCGTGGTCGGTATGGGCGTTCTGCTCCACGCCGCGGCCGCGGAGAGCGGCCAGGCGCGCCTCGCTGTCCAGCTCGGCTCCGTCGCCGAAAAGCAGCATGTGCTCGAGCAGGTGGGCATAGCCGCCGGTCTCTTCGCTCTCGTCCTTGGTGCCCAGGTCGATGGCCAGGGCGATGCCGGTCAGCGGCAGGCCGCGCTTCTCCTGCAGCAGCACCTGCAACCCGTTGTCCAGGACGAAGTAGGCTGAAGCCGGGCGCGGGTCCTGGGCAACGGCCGCCAGCGCCGGGCAGGTCGCCAGCCAGGCGAGCAGGAATGCGCGCGCGAGGGGATGCACCGGGCCATTGTAGCAGAGAAGCGGAAAAAATCATACCCGCGGCCGCTTGCAAAAATTCGCCGATCCGCTATCATCTTCCGGGAAGCCACGCCAGGAGCGGGAACCATCATGAAACTGCACACGAAGATCTTCATCGGGCTGGTCGCCGGCATCGCCGCCGGTTCGCTGCTCGCCATGCTGGACGCCGGCGCCGTCGCCGCCTATGTCAAGCCGCTGGGCGACATCTTCATCCAGCTGCTGAAGATGATCGCCATCCCGCTGATCGCCGTTTCGATCATGGGGGCGACGGCCGGTTTCGCCGACCTGAAGAAACTGGGCCGCGTCGGGCTGAAAGCGGTCGCTTTCTTCCTGGCCAGCATGATCCTGGCCGTCTCCCTGGGCATCGTCGCCGCCAACCTGTTCCAGCCGGGAATAAACCTCGATGCGGCCAGGAAGGAGGCGATCCAGGCGGGGATCCAGGCCGAAGGCCGCTGGCAGCAGCCGGCCGGCGTCCCGGCGATCGCCGCGCGGACCAGCGCGGCCGAATTCCTGCTCGCCCTCATCCCGACCAACCCTTTCGCCGCCCTGGCGGCCGGCGACATGCTTCCCGTGATCACCTTCTCCGTGCTGCTGGGACTGGCCTTCTCCCTCATCGCCCGGGCCAAGCGCGACAAGGTCCTGGAACTGCTCGACGCACTCAACGACGCGCTGGTGGCGCTGGTAAAGGGGGTGATGCGCCTGGCCCCTTATGCCGTGTTCGCCCTGATCACGGCGGTCATCGCCCAATTCGGCTTCCATTTCCTGCTGGCGCTCCTCGAGTACGCGCTGGTGACGGTCGGCACGATGGCTTTTTTTCTTTTCGGCTATTACAGCCTGGCCGTGGCCCTGCTGGGCGGTATTTCCCCGCTGCTTTTCTTCCGCCGGCTGAGCTCGGTCGGCCTGCTGGCTTTTTCGACATCCAGCTCGAACGCCGTACTGCCCGAAAACATGGTCTCCTGCGAGCAGAAGCTGGGCATGGAGCGCAGCATCGTCTCCTTCGTCCTGCCGCTGGGCGCCACGATCAACATGTCGGGGACTTCCATTTACCATGGAGTGAGCGCCGTGTTCATCGCCCAGGTGTTCGGGGTCACGCTCTCCCTGCACCAGCAGGCGCTGGTCGTGCTCACCGCCACCCTGGCGGCCGTGGGCACGGCGGGGATCCCCGGCATCGGCATCGTCACCCTCTCCATGGTGCTGGGCTCGGCCGGGATCCCGCTGGAAGGGATCGGCCTGATCATCGGCGTCGAGAGGATACTGGACATGTGCCGGACCGTCCTCAACGTCATGGGCGATTCGGCCACGGCGCTGATCGTCGACCGCTCCGAAAAACGCCGCGAAAGGCGGCGGAGCTGGGTGTGAGCGCGCGCCGCGGCGGAGGGTGAAAGCGGACCATGGCGAATTGGGGCCGACGCGTCTCGCCCGGAACGGATGGATCCCTTGTCAGCCACTGGAGGTGAGCATGAACCGCAAAAGAAAAAGGGTTTTTCTCCTGATCGGGACGATCCTCATGGTGTTGAGCCAACGACCGCTTGCCGCCGCTGCGCCGCAGCGGCAGGAAGCGCCCTTGCGCCCCGTCGCCACCTACTCCATCGTGGCCTGCGACCCGGCCAGCGGCCAGATGGGCGTGGCCGTGCAGTCCCACTGGTTTTCGGTGGGCTCGATCGTCGCCTGGGCCGAGGCCGGCATCGGCGCCGTCGCCACCCAGTCCTTTGTCGAGCCGGGATACGGGCCGCTGGGGATGCAATTGATGCGGGCGGGCAAAACGGCTCCTCAGGCCCTGGCGGCGCTGCTCCAGGCCGACCGGCACCCGCAGGTCCGGCAGGTGGCCATGGTCGACGGCCAGGGGAACACCGCCGTCCATACCGGCGATCAATGCATCCCCGCCGCCGGCCATCGCCAGGGGAAAAACTACTCCTGCCAGGCCAACATGATGGAAAAAGAGACCGTGTGGCAGGCCATGGCCGACGCCTTTGAATCCGCATCCGGCGAATTGGCCGACCGCCTGCTGGCGGCGCTGCTGGCGGCGGAAAAGGAGGGCGGCGATATCCGCGGCCGGCAGTCGGCGGCCATTGTCGTGGTCAACGACAAGGCTTCCGGCACGCCCTGGAAGAACCGCGTCTACGACCTGCGCGTCGAGGATCATCCCCAGCCGCTCCTGGAATTGCAGCGCCTGCTGACCATCGCCAAGGCCTACAACCACATGAACCGGGGCGACGATCTCCTGACCGAGAACCATGTCGCGGCGGCGCTGGATGAATACAGCCGGGCCATGGCCATCTATCCGGGAAACCCGGAAATGCTCTTCTGGCCGGCGGTCACCATGGCCGCTTCCGGGAAAGTGGACGAAAGCCTGCCCTTGTTCCGCAAGGTCTTCAGCCAGGATATCCGCTGGGCGGAGCTTTTGCGGCGCCTCCCGGGCGTGGGCCAGTTCCCCGATGACCCGGAGCTGCTGAAAAAGATCCTCTCCCAGCTGCCCAGGGTCCGATCCGGGAGATAGGACCCGTTGCGAACCGCGGCGCCGCGAAACGGCGGCAAGCCGGGCCAATGAAAAAAATCATCCTGGTAATGCTGACGCTCATAGCCGGCGCCATCCCGCTGCTGGGCAAGGCCTCGGTTCAGGTCGATTGGGTCAGCCGCTACGTCTGGCGCGGTTTCGACCTGCTGCCGGACAACCATGCCGCCATCCAGCCGTCGTTCACCGTAGACCTGGGCCGGAGCGGAGTTTCCCTCAGCGTGTGGAGCAGCTTCGCATTGGAGAGGCGGGACGCATTCAGGCCCGACGACGAGATCGACGTGACCCTCTCCTGCGCGGTGCCCTTGCCGGAGGGCTGGGAGATGTCCGTCGGCCTCAACCATTACGGCTACTGGTTCGCCGACGGCTTCACGTTCAGGGACAACACCTCGCAGGAAATTTTCGCCGTGCTGGCCCGGATCGACCTGCCGTTGTCGCCGACGCTTTCCGTCTATCACGATTTCAACCTGGGGAGCGGCCTTTATGTCACCTTCGGCGGCAGCCGCGAGCTGAAATTGAGTGAAAGGATCAGCATGGAAATGGGCGGGCTCATCGGATTCAATAGCCGTCAGTATATCGCCGGGACGGGGTTTTCCAATGTCGACCTATACGTCAAGACGCCGCTGGCGCTGGGCAAGCTGACGCTGATCCCATCGCTCAACGTGATGATCCCGCTCCTGGACGAGGTCAACGAGGAGACGGAGGTCTGGTTCGGCTTCTCCGCGGCGCTTTGAACCCGGGGGCCATTTCCCGGCGATCGTGAGGGATTCCCGCGAGCCTTGCTCCCAGATGGATGGCCCCTCCGCGCAACGGGGAACACCCGCCTTGCCGCGGGCCGGCCGGTCCGGAATCGGCGCGCGGGTCCCGGAGGGGGCCCATCGGCCGCCCCTCCGGAACCCGCGCCTCAATGTCTTCTTACTTGGTCGTGCAAGTCGCTATGTTCGAGGGCAATGACTGGCCAACGCCCGCCTTGTAGGCGATGACCCGGTAGGAATAGGTGGTGAGGTGAGCGGTCGTGGCATCCACGTAATAGATGGTATTGGCCGGGACCGTAGCGATCCGGCTGAAGGTGCCCGAACCCGTTTTCCGCTGGATGTAGAAGCCCGTTTCATCGCCCGAGTTGTCCCTCCAGGTCAGGCGCACGCGGCCGTTGTCGCGGGGGTTGGCCACCAGATTGCTGGGGGCATTGGGGACCCCGGCACCCGGTGTCGCTGTCGCCGTGTTGGAAGGGGGCGAGTCGCCCACATCGTTGGTGGCGAACACCCGGTAGGTGTAGGTGATATTGGGCTGAACCGTGGTGTCGGAATATGACGTGGCGGCCGGGTTGGCGATCACGAAGCTGACCGGCCAGCTGCCGCCGCTGTCCGTGCTGCGCTCCACCCGGTAGCCTGTCGGCGGGGTTCCCGCGGCAGCCGCGACCCAGGCGAGATTGACCTTGTAGCTGGAGGCGGCGACGGCGGTCAGTGAGGTTGGCGCATCAGGCATCAGCGACTCGTCCAGGGCCGCCGTATTGGAATAGGCCGAGTTGGCCGACTTGACGGGGAAGCCGGGAGTTTCGGTGTCACCGACCACGTTGTTGGCCATCACCCGGTAGAAATAATTCGTCCCGACGACGATGGTGGTGTCGGTATAGTTGGACACGTTGGCGAGAGTGGTGAAGGCCGTCAGGCCGGTCGTGAACGTGTTGTCGATCGCCCGCTCGATGGTGAAGCCGGTCTCGTTCCAGGAGTTATCCGTCCAGGTAATGTTGGCGCTCGACATGAGGGGCACGGAGACCGCCGCCAGGTTGGATGGAGCGCTCGGCGGCGTGGCGAAACAAAGCCCGTGCATCATGTCCATCTCCTCGTGGCCGAGAATGTGGCAGTGCCAGACATACTCCCAGCCGAAGTTGACCGGGTGGTTGACCACGGTTACCGGATTGCCGGCCGGGTCCTTGTAGCCGCCCGGGCCTCCGGGCAGCACGACCCCGGCCTCCTTGGTCGGGTCGATCAGGCGGATGCTGTTGGGAACTTCGAAAGGCTGGGTGGGGGCCACCGGCCTCATGGCCACGATCGTGTCCTCCAGCGGGTTGACGCGGACGGTCTCTTTCCAGCCCAGCTCGTTGGCGTCGGGGGGGGTGACGGCATTATCCCAGGCCACGCGGTTGATCAGCTGAACGTTGAAAAGGTGGAAATGGATCGGGTGGGTATCGACGCCGTTGTGCGTTATCTTCCAGATCTGCGTCCCGTCCCCGGCCACCGGCGCCATGGGGGTCATGGACGTCTCCATGACGTCAACCGGTGGCGAGAGATACGGATAGAGGGTGAAGCGCTGCACTCCGGAGCCTACGGGCAGCTCGACCCCCAGGAAGCCGCTCATGCGCCCGTATTCCGTGTCGAACGCTTCGCCCATCTCATCCTGGATCGCTTTCGGCTCGAAGGGGATGGTCACGGTGTTGCCGGCCACGGTCTCGAAGGTCTTGGCATTGTCGTGGATACGCACGAAGGGGTCGGAGGGGAAGCTGTCGTTGTAAGCGGTATTGTACCTGGATTCGGGGATGATGATCGGCGCATGCGAGAGCTCGAAAACGCCGCTCTTGTCCGCCGTTTTGGCGAACGCCTGCTTCAGGGCATTGAGGGGATAGGCGGCAGCCGCGCTCCCGACGACGCGGATCTGCATGATGGTGCGCGTGTTGGGGCCGTATCCGGCCTGGGTCGGGGGCGTGCCTCCCGAGAGGATCTGGTCCGGGTTGCCGGTGTAATAGTCATAGCGCGGGTCCAGGGCCGGGAAAGCGGCGGGGGCGTCATTATAGACGATAATGGTTTTCCCGGCATAAGCGGAGAAATCCACGATGACGTCGGCGCGCTCGGCGCAGCCCAGGAGCAGGGAATGATCCTGAACGAGGCCGAAGTTAAAGGTCGTCGGGTTCAGGTTCCAGGTGATCGGCTGGTTGGGGATCACCACCGGCGCGGGCAGGAAGCCGCCCTCGGTGCCGATCTGGATCCAGCTCGGTCCGACGGTCGCCGGATCGGGTACCCCGCCTTCACGGCCATCCTTCGGCCATGTGGGCGGAAAACCCGTCGTGGCGGCTGCCGGCACCATCTTCACCTCGGTGTCGATCCGGCCGTCGGCGGTGACGACTGCCGGGTCGGCGACATACATCTGCAGATTGAAGAAGCGGTCGTTGCTGCCGTTCAGGATGCGGAAACGGTAGGCCTTTGGCTCCACCTCAAGGTAGGGATAGAGGGTGCCGTTGACCAGCGGCGTGTCCAGGAACGCCTCCATGGCCATCGAGGGATTGGGGGTCCCGGGCATGACGTTGGGCTCCCATTCGGCGGTCCCGAAATAGGGGTTCGCCACCGGGCCGTGGGTGATGTTCGAGGTCGGCGGCCAGAACCAGGGGCCATAGTGCCAGCGTCCGAAGGCATTCATGCCGCTGGGGTCCACGGGGTTCTGGTTGGGCATGTAGACATGGGGCATCCAGAGGTCGCCGGTATGCGGCACGGGCGGCGTGGATCCCCAGTTCCAGGTCGGGTCCTGGGCCGCAATGGTGGAAGCGTCCACGAAGGTCTTCTCCTGGATGATCAGCGGAATGCCCAGACCGGGCAGTAATTCGCGAAAGCTGGGGTTGACACCGGTGACATTGGTCCCGTTGATCAGATCGGCCTCGACCGGATCGGTCACCAGGTAGCCCGCGACCTCTCCGGCATAGACGTTCAACCGGGTCGTGCCCAGCGCATGGTCATGGTAGAACAAGAACCTCGAACTGTGCTGGTTGTTGAAATAATAGGTGATCGCCCCGGGGCCGGGATCGGGCATGTCGGGGACATTCATGGCGCTGACCCCCCGGGGATACGAGGTGCTTTCGCCCGCAGGGGTGATCCACTGGTGCGGCGTGCCGTCGCTGATCCAGGGGGTAACGCCGCCGTGAAGGTGGATCACGGCTCGGTTCTGGGTATACGATTCTCCCATCAGCGGGCCCATGCCGGCGCCCATCAGGGTGGTGTCGACCGGGATAAAGAGATTGCCGGCCGCTCCCGTGTCCAGGCTGTTGGTGAATTTGAGGCGCACGGCCCGGTCCTTCTCGGCGATGATCAGCGGGCCGAGATAATGGAACTGGTTCACGCTGGGATCGGGGGCATTGGTCTGGCGGTAGCCGCGCAGCTTCGTCGGCGGCAGGTCGGTATGCAGTTTTTCAAAATAATCGCCCACTTCGAGTTCGTAGTAATCCGAACCGGAGTAGGCTGCCGCGTTCGGAACCGCGACGGGGATGTACTGCCCAAGGCCATTGGCGTTGGCGCTGCCGAGTCCCGGCAACCGGTCGATGAACTTGCGGATGCCGCCGGAAAGGACGCCGCCGATGACGGCGGTGGCGTCGGCGTCAACGCCGGTGGGATCGGTGATCAGCACGATCGGGGCAGTGTAGTTGCTGCCGGCGGCGGTCAGGGTGATGCCCCGGATCACGCCGCTGGCGTCGATCGTGGCAGTGGCGGTGGCACCGGACCCGGTGCCGTAATAATCCTCGATGCTCACGAGCGGGGCGGTATACCCGCTGCCTCCCTCATTCAAAACAACGGCGGCGATGCCGCCCTTGGGCATCGGGCTGTTGGCGTAGTTCGCCCACGGTCCGAAGTAATGAGGCACTCCGCCGGGGTCAAGCACGGGCGGGATCATCCGGTCCGTTTGCGAAAAATGGTCGAGCAACATCTTTTTGAAGCGCAGCGCAGCTTGCTCCCTCTCAATGGGATCGATCTTCTGCTGGGCGGCGCTTGTGCCCGGCTTCCTGGCTTTTTCCCCAGGGGCAGCCGCCTGGCCTGAATTGATGGCCAGACCGAGAACAATCAGGAACATTGCCAGACACATGAAACCGATTGCCTTTCTTTTCATTTGCCGTTCCTCCTTATCCGAAAAAATCAAAAGCCGCACAAAAGAAAAATCATTTTTTCAGTGATCGCAATACCATAAGCAAATCCGATGCCAAGCGAAAAATTTTTCCCAAAGGGGTGGAAAAAATACCGTTTCAGTGGCATATCGCCCACCCGGATGAGCCGCGGATGAGGATTGCGAAACAGATCGTCCTGAAAAAAAGGAAATTTCCTGTCCGCCAGTAATGCCGTCTCATCAGTGGCTCGCCTCGACCATCTTTCTGACGATCTGGTGCAGGCCGGCGTAATTGTCATTCTTCTGGCAGCAAAAACGCGGCCGCAGAAGATGGGCCTGCCTCAAGGTGCTCTCCTGCCAATCGGGAAGAACCAGGATGATGCCGATATCCTGGATCAGATCGCCGAGATCCTGCATTTCCTTGAGTTCCCTGGCATTGGCCGCGGCCAGGACGGCGATGGAATCGGGTTCCACGAAATAATGCATCCTTTCCCTGAAATCCGCCAAGCGGGTGAAGCGCTCGATCTCCCATCCCGGGGCCGCCGCAAGGAGCGCGTCTTCCAGCCTCCGGCCTTCGCTGCTGTCCGCGATCTCATAATGGAATATCTGCATGCTTCACACTTCCGTTGTGGTCACTCATTTTCGGGAATGCTTCCAAGAATATTCAATCAAGAAACATGCCAAGTCCCGGGGCGGGGGACGCGGCGAGAGGACGAAAACTCAGTGGCTCTTCGGGCCGGGCGGCAGCAGATATTTCTTCAGCAGGGCGTAAAGGCGCGAGCGGGACAAGCCGGAAACGCGGCAGGCATCCGCGATGTCGCCGGCGGTGAATTCCATCAGGTCCTTGAAGTACTGCTTCTCGGCGGCTGAAACGGCCGTGCGGTGGAATTCCTTCAGCGACAGCGGCGCGGTCGGGGCCGGGAGTTGGGCTGCCGGCGCCTCCGGGTCCTTCGCCGTGGACTGGACCCGGTCACGGGCCACCTGGATGCGGATATGGGTGGGCAGGTGCTTGGAGTGGATGACCGATTCTCCGCCGGCGGACAGCAGCGTTTTTTCCAGGGCCTGGATCAGTTCGCGGATATTCCCCGGCCAAGGGTACTGCCCGGTCACATTCCAGAAATCGGAGGAGTATTGCTTGGGGGCCAGGCGGTAGCGCTGGTACAGCTGGTCCATGTAATGCAGGATCAGATCCTTGATGTCGTCCCGGCGCTCGCGCAGCGGCGGCAGCTCGATCACCAGCGAACGCAGGCGGAAGAGCAGGTCCTCGCGGAATTTCCCCAGGCGGACCATCAGGTCGAGGTCGCGGTGGGTCGCCACCACCAGCCGGAAGTCGCTGGTGACCTCGCTTCCCCCTCCGACCGGACGGAACCGGTGCTCCTGGATGACGCGCAGGAAGCTTTTTTGCATGGCCAGGGGCAACTCGCCGATCTCGTCGAGAAACAGCGTCCCCTTGTCGGCCTGCTTGATCAGCCCATCCTGGCTGACATAGGCCCCGGTGAAAGATCCGCGCGCATGCCCGAACAGGACGCTCTCCACCAGTGTTTCCGGCAGCGCCGTGCAGTCGACGACCACGAAATTGCCCTGGCGCCTGCGGCTGTTGGCGTGTATGGCCCTGGCGAAGAGTTCCTTGCCGGTCCCGGTCTCGCCGGTGAGGATGACATTGACGTCGCTCTGCGCCGCCTGCGCCAGGAGATTGAGGCTGGCCGCCAGGGGCTTCGAATTGCCGATGATTTCCTTCCTGTCCAGAGACAGCGAGGATCCGCGGTGTCCTTTTTCGGTCCGGTAGTCCAGGATCTGGTCGATGTGCAGCTGGATGAGCTCCGGCGATATGGGTGCGGCGATATAATCCCAGGCGCCGTTGGCGATGGCCTGCTCCGCCTCGTCGGGGCTGCCTTGCGTGGTGGTGATGACGATCTCCGGGGAGAGTTCGTTGACCTTGATTTTCGTGATGCCTTCCACGCCGCTGCCGTCGGGGAGCCGCGCTTCAAGGAACACGAGGGCAAAGGCGCCGGATGTGATCTTGCGCAGCCCCTCGCTGAGGGAATGGGCGCAACTGGGGGCATGTCCCAGATGGCTCACCGCATCGAGGATCATCTGGCAGCGCTGCCTGTCATTGTGAATGACCAGGATGTTTTCCGGCGCCCTCATGATCTCCCCTTCCGGGTTGGAGCTAGGTCTCTCATGGCGTACAGCGCCGGTTCTCCGCTGTCTCCTGGCGATCGCTGATGTCCCTGCAGATCCCGAGCATCTGCAGGGGCTGGCCCTGTTCATTATAGACCCCGGCGCCCACGGCGTTGATCCAGCGGATCCTCCCGTCCGGCAGCACGACGCGGTAGCTGCTGTCCAGGAATGCATGTTCCTTCAGCGCCCGCTCGATGCGCTGTTCGGCCTCTTCCCGGTCCTCAGGGTGCAGCACCGCCCGCCAAGCCGCAAACGAGGCGGTGCTGGCCTTGGCATCGAGTCCGAGCAGCTCGAACATCTCCGCCGACCAGACGATTTGGCCGCTGGCGACATCCCAGTCCCAAGTGCCCGCCTTGCCGGCATGCAGAGCCAGTTCCAGGCGTCTCGACGCGGTCTGCAGTTCCTTCTTCCTGTTGATGAGTTCGCTGATGTCGTCGAAGATGGCGAAGACCTGGTAGGGGACGGACTCTCCAGGAAGGAACTGCGGCATGGCGCTGACCTTGAGCCAGCGGACCACTTCGTTCTTGGGATCGTGAATGCCGATGATCACGTCATGCACTTCCTGCCCGGTGCGCTGGGCGACCGGGAGCGGGTGTTCCGGGCCGGGGAAATCGGAGCCGTCTTCGCGGATCGCTTTCCAGCGGGGGTCCAGAGATGTCAGTCCCAGCATCTGATCCAGGGTCAGGCCCACGATCCTTTCGGCGGCGGGATTGGCCTCGATGATCTTCCCGTCGGCTCCCTGGTATACCACCCCCAGGGGCATGGATTCGAAAAGGGTGCGGAATTTCAATTCGCTCTCATGCAGGGCCGTCTCGGCCAGATGCTGCTTCATTTCCCGGTCCAGGGCATCCAGGGCGAAACCGAGGTCGTTGACCAGCTCCTCCAGCAGGCCCACCTGGGCGCGATCGAAGAAATCCCTTTCCGCGGCATACATCATCAGGGCGCCGATGCATTCACCCTGGAAGCGCAGGGGCAGGGCGGCCGAGGAGCGATAGATGCGCCGGGTGGCGTCCCCGCGCCAGGGGGCCATTTTTTCGTCGCTGCCGATGTCGTTGCAAACGACCAGCCGGTTCTCGCGGATGGCGGTCCCGGTCGGGCCCCGGCCGGTGGGCACATCATCGATCGAAATGGAAATATGGTTCAGGTAACCGGCGACCTGGCCGGACTGGCAGGCCGGACGCACGGTCCGGCTCGGCTTGTCGACCAGCCCGATCCAGGCCATGCGCATTTCCCCGGCGGCGACGGTCGCATCGCAGACGTCCTGGAACAGCCGGCGGCGGTCCCTGGCCTTGATGATGGCCTGGTTGATCTGGCTGCGCACGGCGAGCAGCCGGTTGGCGTTCCGGAGCCGGATCTCGGCCGCCTTGCGTTCGCCGATATCGCGGATGATGTTCTGGAAATATCTATTGCCCTCGATCACGATCGCCCGGGCGCTGACCTCGACCGGGAATACCGAGCCGTCCTTCCGCTGTTGCCGGGTCTCGAAGAACATCCCTGCGCCCTCCTGGATCCGCTTCATCCGTGCCGCCAGCACGTCCCGTTCTGCGGGAATGACCAGGTCACGCAGCGTCATTTTCAGCAGCGCCTCCCGGTCCAGGTCGTAGGCGACCTGGGCGCTGTCGCTGGCCTCCAGGATGTTCCCCTGGTCGTCGCAGAGCAGGATGATGTCATTGGCATAGCGGGTCAGGTAGCCGAATTGCTTTTCCAGGACCTGCTTCTGCCTTTCCGTTTCGAGCTGCCGCTGGCGGAAGCGGGCGTTCTGGCGCTGCCACAGGAAAAGGACGAGCAAGGCGCTGGCCAGGATCAGGGCCAGGATGGTCGCCAGTACCCCCAGAGCGGCACGGCGGACCGGTTCCTCGATCTCGCTGCGGTCGACCTTGACCACGAAGAACCAGGGCGTTCCGGGGACCGGCCGGCTCACCGACCAGACGGGGACGCCGCGGTAGTCGCGGCCGGCGAAAGCCCCGGAATTGCCCCGAACGGCCTGGGCGGCGGGAAGTTGCGGCTGGATGGGCAGGCGCATCTGCATGGCCGCCCCCCGGCGGTGGCGCAATTCGTTCAGGAACAGCACGGAATCGCCCTCGCGCTTCACCAGCAGGGTCTCGGCCGTGAGGCTGGGCGTGGGCCAGGATTGGATCAGGGGAAAAAGGAAGCCGGTCGGGTCGATGCGCAGGAAGACGAACCCGCCGACGGCATCCGTTGCCAGCAGCGGCACCACCAGGTCCATGTGGATTGCGGCCACGTTGCTGGAACGGTGCAGGTCGGATATGCTCGCCGTTTTCCGCTGCCGGACCGCTTCGATCTGCGCCCGCCCCTCGCTGCCGATCACCGGAAAGGGCCCGTCCAGCGCCAGGGCGATCTCCCCGGCGGCGTCGACCAGCAGGACGTTCTGGTAATGGTAACCGCTGCGCAGGGCCTTCATCCAGTCGAGGACTGCCGCGCGGCGCGGCACGGAGGAACGATCGCTCAGGAACGCCAGCAACTCCGCTCGGCAGCTGGGGTTGGCCTCGATCTGCCGGGCATTCCCCATCCGCTCCCCCAGCCAGCTCTGCAGTTCCCTGCTCTTCAGGTCGGCGATCGCCTGCAACTTGACGATCTCCTCAAGGACGACGCCCTTCTTCAGCTGCTGATAATAAAAATTTCCCAGCCAGACGATGGCCGAGGTAACGACCAGGAAGACGGCCGGCAATGCCCAGGGCAAAAGCCTGATCCGATCCGGAATCAAATGACGCGCCCCGATCTCCTGGGTTATGGCCTTCTCCATTTTTCAGAGCTCCGTTTCGCTAATTTACAGAATCCGCCTTTTGTTGTCAATAAAAAAAATGTTTCTGCCTGTTTCCGTCATGAGCACGCCTCAAGCCGGCCGATCTGTTTTCCCAAGGTCCGCGCAAGGCAAATTGCCTGATCGCGTTCGCAGGGCAGAGACGGCAGGGGGAGGCGCGTTTCGTTCCGGAGCGCAGGCGGTCGCGCCGGGGCCAGCAAGGCTAGGCCATGCGCCCGTCGAGCAGGGTGACGGTGCGCCGGGCCCGGGCGGCCATGCGCGGGTTGTGCGTCACCAGCAGGACCGTCATGCCCTCCTTCTCGTTCAGGGTCCTGAAGATGTCGCCGATCTCATCGCCGTGGCGGGAGTCCAGGTTTCCCGTCGGCTCGTCGGCCAGCAGGATCTCCGGCTTGTTGACCAGGGCGCGGGCGATGGCCACCCGCTGCATCTCGCCTCCGGACAGTTCGCCCGGCCGGTGGCGGAGGCGATTCTCCAGCCCCAGGAAGCGGATGATGGGCATGGGGTCGGCGTCGGCACCCGGCTTGCGGAAAAAGGCGAAAGGCATGACGATGTTCTCATACAGGGTCAGGGTGGGAACCAGATAAAAACGCTGGAAGACATAGCCGAAAACGCGGCGCCGGATCCGGGTCAGCGCCGCCTCCGACAATCCCCGGCCGCCGCGCAGGACCTCTTCGCCGCCGACGCGCAGGCTGCCGGAGGTGGCGTTGTCCAGGCAGCCCAGGAGGTTGATCAGCGTGCTCTTGCCCGAGCCCGAGGGCCCGATGAAGGAAATGAATTCTCCCCTGGCCACGCGCAGCGAGATGCCGTCGACGGCCACGATCTCTTCGCTGCCGCGGCGGTACACCTTGCGCAGGTCCCGGGCTTCGAGGGCCGGCGTGTCTTCGGTCATGCTCAATCCCCCTCGCTGCGGATCGATTCCAGCGGCCGCACCCGCGCCGCCCGCCAGGCCGGATACATGCCGCTGACCAGGCCGATGCCGAGCACGACCGCGAACGTCGTCGCCATCAGCGGCCCGTCGATCAGGATCAGCCTGCCGGTCGGGGTATAGGGCAGGAGGCGGCGGATGAGCAGGTCGGTGACCTGCGCCAGGCCGAGAGCCAGGGCCAGCCCCAGCGCGCCTCCCAGCAGGCAGAGGATGATGGTCTCGGTCCAGATCATGCGGAACACGTCCTTGGGCATCGCCCCCATGCTTTTCATGATGCCGATCTCCTGGAAGCGCTCGAAGACCGACATCAGGATGGTGTTGATCACCCCCACCATGGCGATGAGGATGGCGATGACCGCGATGGAAAGCACCATCACCTTGGCCGTCGCCACCAGGCTCATGATGGTGTTCTTCACCTGGGCCATGGAGACCACCTGGACGTCCGGCAGGTCGTACAGCCGGTTTTCCAGGGCGGCGGTGTCCGCCTTGCGGTCCACCTTGATGCCCACCGCGGTCAGCTTTCCCTGCTGGCCGAACTCTTCCTGCAGCATGCGGATGGGGACGAAGATCGTGCCGTCGTCCTGCGTGCCCGAGCGCTCCAGGATGCCCACGACCGTCAGCTCGATGTTCTTGTCGGGGATGAGCATCTTGTCGCCCACCTCCCGCTGCTCGAGCTCGGCCGCCTCGTAGCCCAGCACGGCCACGCGGGCCGCCGGGTCCGTGAACCAGCCGCCCTGCTTGAACTTCAGGAACGACTTCATGCCCGGGAAAGTGGCCGGGTCGATACCGAGGTAGGCGTCGATGGCGCCGCTGTCGCCGCGGTCGGGATCGAATACGGCCTGCATGAGCATCGGCGTCACGCTGTCGACCTCGCGCTGCGCGAGGATGTCGGCGATGACGCTCTCGCTCATGTAGCGCAACCCCGTGCCGCCCTTGAGCATCAACGTCGCCGCTTCGTAGGGGCAGCCCTTGGCCGTGAGCAGCACCTGGAATCCCATGTTGTCGATGTCCTTTTTCAGCGCCGTGTCGTACCCGCGGTTGAAGCCGAGCAGGCTGGCCAGGACCCAGGCCGACAGCCCGATGCCGATGACCGTCAGGGCGCTGCGCGTGCGCTTGCGCAGCAGGTTTTTCGCGGCGATCTGGTAGATCGAAAGCTTTTTCATGCGTCCGGCTCCTTGGCCAGGAAGCGGTTGCCCAGAAGGAACTCGTCGCAAAGGATCAGGTTCTTCTTGACTGCGCGCAGCGTGGCGCGGAAATCGTCCTCGGCCTTGGGTGAAGGGTTCCGGATGGCGGCGATCCGGCTGCCCGGCACGGACCGCCCGGACGCCACGTCGTAACCGTCAAAATCGCGCAGGTTCAACCCGATGAACTGCCGGCCGAATTCCGGCGCGCGCAGCAGGCGCGCATGGTTGTTGGTGAGCTTCTGGAAGTAGAAGGCCAGGATGCGCCCCTCGCTGTCGAGGGCCAGGACGGGCTGGATGCCGCCGTAGCGGCCCTTCTGGTTGACGCCGTGGATGTAGCCGATGGTCTCCTGGCCCCTGAAGATGCGGTACAGCGTGTACGGCACGTCGGCGGTCTCGAAAAGGCCCTTGAACGAGTCGCCCAGCCGCCGCTCCACCTGCTGCATCAGCGCGGCGCCTCCCTTGCCGAGGATGGAGGCGTAGATCGTCCGATAGCCGGTGGAGTGAGGAAAAAGGCGCTTCACGTCGCGGTCGGGGTCATTGAGCTCGCAGCCGACCGCCGCCAGCAGCGGCAGGACGCACAGGAGGAAAACGCTCGTTGCGGCCGCCCATTTTTTCATCGGCCGACCCTTTTGCTGATGGTCTTCTCCCCGGCCGTCATATGGCGAGCCCCTTGTAAAAATAGACCTGGAAAACGAGCTGTGAGTCGCGGAAGCGCCGGTCGTACAGATACATCGCCCGCAGCGTCCAATCGGCGTTGGCCAGGAAGGTCAACCCGGCGGAGAAATTGAGGTTGCGCCGCCCCTTGTCGACGAGCAGGGCGGGCTGGACCTCCAGCTTGAGCCGGTTCTCGCGCAGCAGGTTCAGGCCGACGCGCCAGAGAACGGCCGCCACCGGACCGAGAATCCTGTCCCCCAGAGCGAGCTCGATACGGTTCTCCCAGTTGTCGTACAGCCAGGTCATGTCCAGCTCCGCCATGCGGATGGGTACCAGCGTATCGGAAAGCAGGTAATTGCCCATGACGTCCAGCACCTTGCCGAAGCCGAAGGAGAGGCCGATATTGAAGTTGTCTCGCTCCAGTATGCCCTCGGCCAGGCGGGCGGCGAGCAGCCAGTTCCGGCGCAAACGCAGCGACATCCCCGACCCGCTGGTCAGCGAGATGCCGAAGTCCCCGCCGGCGGTATCGCGCTCGAGGCCGACGCCCCAGTCGCGGTCGAAGCTGAACCCGTTCATCACCAGCGGCTGCAGCAGGTGGGCATGCTGGTCGAATTGCGAGGCCAGGCCGAAATGCGGGCGATTGTGGCCGATCCAGACGTCGAACGGCCGGAACTTGAATTTCAGGAAGGCATTGTAGATCTGGAGGACCGGGGCGGTCTTTTCCGGGACGCCATAGGTCAGCCGCGACTGCTCGGAGAGGATGTCGAGGGCCAGCCGTGCCTGGACGGAGAGGACGGCCACATCCCGCTTGGCGATCGAAAACCGCTGCACATAGTCGAAGCCCAGGCTGGACTTCTGCATGGTCTCCAGCTCATTCTGAGAATGGAATATCCCCTCCCCCAGGCGGAAGGAGTAGCCGCCGATTCCCTGCGCCTCGAAGAACAGCAGAAAGTCGGCGGCGGCCAAAGGGGCCAGGCTGCAGGCGGCCAGCCACAGCGCGAGGAACAGCCTGCCTTTACACATCAAATGGGATGCGGGCGCGCAGGACGATCCGCTCGCCGTCGCGGAAGGTGAGCTGGACCTCCCAATCGCCGGGCATGACCACGTTGACGGGCAGCAGGTAGTTCCGCGACTTGTTCAGCTTGAGGGGAACGTCTCCGGAATCGTGATGCCCCGCCATCGAGGGCATGTCGGAGCGGCCGCTGATCGTCAGCGGCGAGATTTTTTCGCCCTGGTCGTCGAACAGCTGGATCTTCAGGATGACCATGCCGATCTGCGGCCTCTGGGTGAATTCCCATGTGCCGTGGATCCCGGCGCTGACGTCAAAACGCTTGCCGGGCTCCAGGACGCGCATCTCCTCGGCAGGTTCCTGAGGCCAGACGCCCGCGGACAGCAGAAAAAGAGTGACGGCCATCAGGATCGCGGTCAATTTGCTCATGCTTCCTCCTTGTACGGATTCGCCGGCAACCAGGGGCCGATCTTGCGCCCGCCCCCTGCTCATAACCGGTAGATCACCGTCGCGATGAAGCGCCGGCCGGGCTCATAGACCCGCGCCCCGGTGCGGAACGGGTCACGGGCGTTGGCCAGGTGTTCAGTATACAGCCGGTCGAAGACGTTGTCCACGGCCGCCTGGATGCGAAAGCCGCCGAGGGTCGCGCCCAGCCTCAGGTTGAGGATCTGCCAGCCCGGCGTGGTCCCTTCCAGCAGGTCGGCGTCCACCCGGTTCTGGGCCCCGGTGATGACCCCTTCGCCTTCGGCGAAGAAGCGGCCCGAATCGTAGCGGACCAGCAGCCGCGAACTCAGGGGCGGGACCTCGCCCAGGGTTGTCGAGTGGATGTGGCGGGCCGGGTCCGCGTCCTTTTCCCCCCGCAGCCAGGACAGGCTGCCGGCAACGAAGAAACGCCGAAGCGGGGCATAGCTGAATTCGACCTCGCCCCCCCACAGGCGCGCGTCGGTATTGGCATAGGAGCGCGCCAAAGTGTTCATCACCCCGGGTTGGGCAGCGACGCGGGGCTGGTTGATCAGGGCGATCCAGTCGGCGAGCGACTGGTAGAAAACGGAAGCGCCGATCGATCCCCTCTGGAGCTGCCAGGTCGCTTTCACGTCGGCTCCCGTGTTCCTCGTCGGCAGCAGCTCGGGATTGCCGACCCAGTCGCTGCCCGCGCGCTTGAGGGCGAAATAGCGTTCTGCCGGGTCCGGCGGGCGCACGGTCCGCCCGCCGCCGGCGGAGAGTTCGATGTGCGACGACGGCTTCCAGGCCAGGCGGACGGTGGCGGAGGGCATGGTGTCCGTGCGCGAGGTCGAGCGGGTCGATTGGTAGGCGAAGTAAAGATTCGTATTGGCCAGGCCTGGGTCGGCGACGGTGCGCATCCGGTCAATGCGCGCTCCGGTGTGGAGGCGCAGGCCGGAGCCGAGCCTCCATTCGCGCGAGATGAAAGCGCCGAGCAGGCTTGTATCCACGTCCGGAATGGATGCCTGGGCGGCATAATTCATCTTGGCCATCATGGTACGCGTGTCCCAGTTGCGGCGGACGCCCTCGATCCCGATATGCAGGCCCCGCAGGGTCGCCTCGACCTTGAGTCCCAACGCCTGGGTCTCGGCCTCGGTACCCATGCTGTAGCCCCGCGGTGTCCCCTGCCCGGAGATCCTTTGCTCGTCGGTCATCCAGTGCCTGACCTCGCTGGCATAGGCGCGGATACGGAAATCCCCGATGAAACCCGGCAGGCCCAGCCGGGTCCAGCTGATGCCCAGGCGATCGGCGTTGTCCCAGGGAGAGTCCATCAGCAGGCCGGGATAGAAGATCAGGTCAGCCTCCTGGCGGGTATAGGCGATCTCGATGCTTTCACCCACATGCGGGGTGAGGTAGAATTTGCCCCAGGCGGTGCCGACATTGAAGGCCCGGGAATCGAGCCGGCCGGGGAGGTAATTGGCGGTCTCCGTAAACAGCCTGCCCGCCCCGTCGCGGTAGGGATCGGACCTGCGCATGGAGAACCCGAGCGACCCCGAGACGAGATCGCCGCCGTACGAGAGGCTGAACGACGGATTGAGATAGGCGGAGGATCCTCCGACCAGGGTCGCGGCCAAATGGAACCCGGATTGGGGCCTGAGGGTCACGATATTGACCTTGCCACCGAGGCTGCCCTGGTTCTCGATGTCAAAGGGGCCCTTGGTCACTTCGATGTGTTCGATCTCGGAAAAATCGACATGAAAGGCGGGCGAGTCCATGCGGTTGGGACAGGCGCCGTATATCCGGCAGCCGTCGACCAGAACGTTGACATTGTCGCGCTGCAGGCCGCGCAGCACGATGTCGTTGGCAATGGCCCCCTTGCGTACCTTGTCCAGGCCGGGCATGCGCGTCATGGCCTCGCCCAGATCGATCGCCGGGCTCTCCCTGATCTCGGGAATCGACAGGGAGGCGCTCGTTCCCTGCACCGTAATCGCTTCCGTCAGCCGTTGAAAATTCACCTGCAGCGTCGCTCTCGCCGTCCTGCCGGCCTGAACGACGAGCGGAACGCCATCCGATGTCATGATCCCCTCGAGCGCCGCCGATACCTCATAGTCCCCGGGATCCAGCTCGGAAAAACTGAATTCGCCGCCGTAGCCGGTGATGGTATGCCGCAGCGCCGCTCCCATCCTCGATATCGTGACCGTGATACCGGGAAGACCTTCATGAGTGGGCCCCAGGGCAATGCCCAAGACCCTGCCCAGCGGCTCCGGTGTCGCCGACCCCGTAACGGACAGCAGGACCATGCTCGAAAGTACAAAACAAATCAACCGCTTGCCCTGGTTCATGTTCGCCTCCTTCCTCCGGCCTGACTTTTTTTTGGTCGGCACATTGTTTTTGACCGGCATTCTGGTGCATGCAAGAAACGCGCCAATTGCTTCGATGGGTCAAGCAACGATTGATATTCGCCAGGATGACGAGTTTTTTACCCTGGTTTCACATGTGCAACGTTGTTTTTGTCCTGAAAAATAGGACAAGCGTCAAAAAAAAAGACGGGTTGCACCCCGCGCCGGGAGAGACCGGGAAGTCTTCATGGCTTTTTTAGTGAAGACCCTAAAAAGGCGGTACATTCAGGAGAAACCACGGCTCATGAAGAAACCGGATGACAAGGCAGCCATGCAGGTGCCATGCAAAACGAATTCCGCCGCTTCAGAGGATCAGTGCTTGCATTTCAGGGCCAGGTGAATGCTGACGGCATTGATGGCCGCCGGCGTTATTCCGGGGACGCGCGCCGCTTCCGCCAGCGTGCGCGGACGCGCCCTGGCCAGTTTCTCCCGGATCTCGCTGGAAAGCCCCTCGACCCGCTGGAAATCAAGATCCCCGGGGATGACCGTTTTCTGCATCCTGCTGATTTTGGCCACTTCCCTGTGCTGGATGGCGACATAGCCCTCGTATTTGACGCAGGCCTCGATGTAGGAGGCGTCGCTGAAGGTCATTTTTTTCATCAGTTCCCGGCCGTGCAGTTCCTGCAGGCCGGCCAGGGTCATTTCCGGCCGCTTCAGGATCTGGAACAGCGTCTCGGTCCTGCCGCCGCAGCGTGCCCGGGTGGAGGCCAGTTCCCGGATCAAGCCCCGGCGCTTTTCCAGCTGGCGCAGCTGGCGATCGTGGTCGGACCGGGCCACCAGCCCCAGGCGCAGGGCATGAGCGCCCAGGCGCTCGAAGACGTTGTCCTCGCGCAGCTGCAGGCGGAACTCGGCCCGGGAGGTGAACAGGCGGTAAGGCTCGTCGACGCCGCGGTGGACGATATCGTCGATCATGACCCCGATATAGGCTTCCTGCCGTTCCAGAACGAAAGGGGCCTCGCCCCGGAGCTTGAGAACGGCGTTGATCCCGGCCATCAACCCCTGGCCAGCGGCCTCCTCGTAGCCCGACGTCCCGTTCACCTGGCCGGCGAAGAACAGGTTGGCGACGCGGCGACTTTCCAGGCTGGGCTGCAGCTGCGTGGGCTGGATGGCATCGTACTCGATGGCGTAGGCCGGGCGCATCATGCGCGCCTTGTCCAGGCCGGGAATGGCCGCCAGGACCATTCTCTGCACGTCGATCGGCAGGCTGGAGGAAAGGCCGTTGACGTAGATCTCCTTGTTGCGCAGCCCCTCGGGTTCCAGGTAGAAGTGGTGCTGCTGGCGTTCGGGGAACTTGACGATCTTGTCCTCGATGGAAGGGCAATAGCGCGGTCCGATGCCCTGGATCGTTCCCGAGTAGAGCGGCGACAGGTGGAGGTGATCGCGCACGATGCGGCCGACCTCGGCCGGGGTGCGCCCCAGGAAGCATTGCGCGCGGTTGCGCACCGGGCGGCGCGTGTGCATGGAGAAACAGGGCGGCGGCTCGTCGCCGGGCTGGGGAGCGAACCGCGACCAGTCGATGCTGTCGGCGTGCAGCCGCATCGGCGTGCCGGTCTTCAGGCGCAGCACCTCGAAGCCCAGGTCGCGGATGTCCCTCGCCAGCTGCAGGGACGGGGGTTCATTGGCCCGGCCGGCGGCATAAGAGGTGCTGCCGATGAAGATGCGCCCGCCCAGGAAGGTCCCGGAACAGACGATCACCGCGTCGGCGTCCAGGGTCTCGCCTTCCTCCAGGCGCACGCCGCAGGCCCGGCCGTTGCGGAGCACGATGCCGGCGGCCTGGCCCTGGTAAAGGGACAGGCGCGGGACGTTCTCCAGGAGATTCTTCAGGTGCAGGCGATAGGCGGCCTTGTCGTTCTGGGAGCGCGTGGCGCGCACCGCCGGCCCCTTGCTGCGGTTCAGCACCTTGAAATGGATGCCGGTGGCGTCGGCGGCCCGGGCCATGACCCCGCCCAGCGCATCGATCTCGCGCACCAGGTGCCCCTTGGCGATGCCGCCGATCGAGGGATTGCACGACATCTGGGCGACGGTCTCCAGGTGCATGGTCAGCAGGACCGCGTCGGCCCCCATCCGGGCCGCGGCGCAGGCGGCTTCGATTCCGGCATGCCCGGCGCCGATGACGATGACCCTCATTTGCCGATGCAGAACCGGGCGAACACGCCGCGCAGGACGTCGTCGACCCCGATCGCGCCCGTGAGCTCGCCGACGAGCCGCAGCCCCTGGCGGAGTTCCTCGGCGACCAGCTCGCCGGGCGCCGGCTCCTGCGCCTGCAGGCGCAGCACGCGGCCGACCGTTTCCCGCAGCTTTTCCAGCAGGCCCTTCTGCCTCAGGTTGACGGCGACGGCGTCGGCGGGCTGTGCGAGTTCTCCCGGCAGGGAAGCCAGGAAAGCGGTCACCGCCTCGAGGTTGTCGCCGTGCTTGGCCGAGATCAGGTTCAGCGGCTCGCCCGGAAAGGCCGTGCGGATGGCGGCAATGACGTCTTGCCGGCCGCGATCGCTCTTGTTGGCCAGCAGGATGCGCCTCCTGCCGCCCAGCAGGCGATGGATCTCCAGGTCGCTCTCCTGCAGCGGCTGCGACGCGTCCACCATGAACAGCACGGCATCGGCGGCGGCGAGGCGCTCCAGGCTGCGCTGCATGCCCTGGTTCTCGATGTCGTCGCCGCCGGCGGCGCGGATGCCGGCCACGTCGCTGACGCGGAAGGCGAAGCCGCCGAGATGCAGCGTTTCCTCGATGTAATCGCGGGTGGTGCCGGGCAGCGCCGAGACGATCGAGCGCTCGCGCAGCAGCAGGGCGTTGAACAGCGAGGATTTGCCCACGTTGACCCGGCCGGCGATGACCACCTGGAAGCCCCGGCTCACGGCCTCGCTGAAGCGGCTGCAGGCCAGGACCTTCTCCAGGAGGGCGAGGGCCGCGGCCAGCCCGTCCCCTCCGGGGCCGGCTTCAAGGTGCTGGTCCTCGGCGAACTCGATGCCGGTCTCGATCTCGACCGCGGCCCGCAGCAGTGCGTCGCGCACCTGGGCCACGGTCGCCGAAAGCCGCCCCTCCAGGTTGTCGAACTCCATCAAGGCGCCGGCGCGGGTATTGGCCCGGATCAGGTCGTTGACCGCCTCGGCCTGCAGCAGGTCCAGCTTGTTGTTGCGGAAGGCGCGGTAGGTGAACTCGCCCGGCAGCGCCGAGCGGGCTCCGTGGCGGCAGGCCAGCTCCAGCGCCTTCTCGACCAGGAACAGGTTGGAGTGCAGCGAGATCTCGGCCATTTCCTCGCCGCTGTAGGAGCGCGGGGCGCGGAAAAAGACCGCCAGGCCCTCGTCGATGCGCCGGCCGGCGTCGTGAATGAACCCGTGATAGCTGCGGCGGGCCTGGACCCTGGCGGGCAGCGGCTGGAAGATCCTGCGGGCGACCTCCCCGCTCAGGGCTCCCGACAGGCGGATGACGGCGATGCCCCCCCGCCCCGGCGGCGTGGCCAGGGCGACGATCGTCTCCTCATCCATGCGCCTTTTTGCGGATGGTGATGACCTTCAAAAAGTTATCGCCGTCGCTTTTGGACTCCAGGTCGGAGTACTTGTTGATCGTCATGTGGATGATGCGCCGCTCGAAGGGGTTCATCTCGGGCAGCTCGACGGCCTTGCCGCTGCGCCGCACCTGGCGGGCGAAGCGGTGGGCCTGGGTGCTCAGCTCGACTTCCTTCTTTTTCCGGTAGTTCTCGCACTCGCAGTAGATCTTCTTGCCGACGGCGTCGGCGAACAGGCGGTTGACCAGGTACTGCACGGCGTTGAGCAGGTTGCCGTTCTGGTAGAGCATCAGCTTGTAGTCCTCGCCGACGAAGTTGATGCGCAGGAAATCGCTCTTGGCCTCCAGCTCGAACTTCAGGTCCAGCTTCATCTCCTCCAGCAGCAGGCGGACGAATGCCTCCAGTCCCTGCTGCTCGCCGCCGTCGGAGCGCCAGGCCTCGATGTAGATCTCGCGCTGCTTGTGGCCGAAATACTTGGTTTTTTCGGTGATGATCCGGTACTTCAGCCGTTCTTCCTGGACGCCGAATTCCTCCGCGGCCTTCTGGATGGCGTCCTTGAGAGAATTGGCGACGAATTCCTTTTTGTCGGTCATTTCTCTTTGGCTCCTTTCTTCCGCTTCAGCGCCTTGAACTCCCGCGCCTCTTCCTTTTTCTGCTTGTAGATCTTCTGGTTGACGATGTACTGCTGGCCGATCTGCAGCACGTTGGAGAAGCACCAGTACAGGTTCAGGCCGCTGGGGAACGAGGCGAACATGATGACCATGACGAACGGCAGGATGTACATCATTTTTTTCTGGGTGGAGTCGCCGCTCGAGGGGGTCATGCGCGTCTGGATCAGCTGGGTCACGCCCATGAGGATGGGCAGGACGTAATAGGGATCTTTTTTCGACAGGTCGGTGATCCACAGCAGCCAGGGCTCGTGGCGCACGTTGATCGAGACCGAAAGCAGCCGGAAGAACCCCCACAGCAGGGGCAGCTGCAGCAGCAGCGGCAGGCAGCCGCCGGCGGGGTTGACCTTCTCCTGCTTGTAGAGGGCCATCATTTCCGCGTTCATCAGCTTGCGCTGCTCCATGTCCTTGCTGTTCTTGTATTTCTTCTGGATGGCCTTCAGCTTGGGCTGCAGGGCCTGCATCTTGGCCATGGAAACGCTGGAGGAATAGGTCAGGGGGAAGAGGACCAGCTTGAGGAACAGGGTGAACAGGATGATGGCCCAGCCGTAGTTGGGCAGGAAGCCGTGGACGAACGTGATGCCCTTGAGCATGATCTTGGCGATCGAGCCGAACCAGCCGTACTCGATGATCTTGTTCAGGTCGGGGAATTCGCCCTCCACCGCAGCCAGGATCTTCTCGTCCTTGGGGCCGATGAAGGCCGCGACCGGGTCGGTGACGATCATGTAGGAATACAGCTTGCCCTTTTCGTCTCCCTGGAGAGGGCGGATCGCCTGCCAGGAGAGCTGCGAGCGGTTTCCGGGCGCCGACTTGAAGACGGCGGCGAAATAGGTGGTTTCGTAGGCCGACCAGAAGAAGCCCGTGCCCATCGCGCCGGCCGCCTTTTCAAACGCCGGCGTGGCCTGGGGCTGGGTCTTCTGCTTGGCGAAATCGAGCGACTGCAGCTTTTCGTTGGCGTAGGCGGCGATCTTCAGGTTCATCATCATGGCGCGGTCGCGGCTGTCGTTGTTCTCCAGGTCGGGGCCGAAGACGACCGGCAGGTCGGCCACCAGGCGCCCGTCCTTGATCACCTCGAATTTCAGGCCGATCACATAGCTGGACGGGCTGAAAATGAACTTCTTGACGGCCAGCAGGTTCTCGGCCGCGTTGGCGTATTCAAAGACGATCTCCGTCTCCCTGCCGCGATGGATATCGACGGTCGCCGAGCCCCGGTAGCGGAACATGGCCTTGTTCAGGCCGTCCAGGGTCTTGGTATTGTTCAGGAAGTAGAACGGGAAAAAACCGGAGGCTTCGGCGCTGCGCGAAACCAGGTCCATGGGCTGGCCGGCATCGTCCTTGTAGTTCTTCAGGACCAGGGAGACCAGGCCGGCGCCGCGGTTGGTGAAGCGGGCGGTGAACAACGGCCCTTCCACGGTGACGGGCTGCTCGCCGGGTGCCGACAGGTCCTCGGGCACGGCGGCAAGCTCGGTTTCCTTTTCCTCGACGGCCGGCTCGGCCTGGCCCAGGATCGAACCGATGTCCGCTGCGGCCGCTTCGGGAGCGGCGGCGGGCGGGAGAGCGGCGTCCTGGGGCGGGGCAGTCCCGTCAGCAACGGCGGCGGGCGGCGCCGGCGCGGGCTTGGGCATGAAAAAGTACTGCCAGACCAGCAGGACGGCCACCGAGAGGACGATGGTCAGGATCAGCTTTTTTGTATCCATGTTGATTTCACCTCAAAGAATTCGGGGACGGGATCGTGCCCGCCGGCATGGAAGGGGTGGCACTTGAGCAGGCGGCGCAGGCCGAGCCAAAGCCCCCGGGCGGCGCCGAAGCGCTCGATCGCCTCATGGGTGTAGCGCGAGCAGGTGGGCTGGAAGCGGCAGTGGCGGCCGAGCAGGGGCGAAAGCGTCAGCTGGTAGCCGCGGATCAGGAGCAGCAGGGCTTTTTTCATTTCAGCGGGCCCGGATGCGGGACAGGGCGTCGAGGAACAGGGTTTCGACCTCGGCGGCCAGGCCGCGGTCAAACGGCCTTTTCATGGAGATCCAGACGTCGTGGGGCGACTGGAGCATGCGGCTGTTCAAGCGGAACCACTCTTTCATCTTCCTCTTGATGTAATTGCGCCGGACCGAGTTGCCGATCTTGCGGTTAACGGAAACGGCGAAGCGGCTGGCCGTCCGGCCGTTCTTCAAAAAGTACAAAAAAAAAATCATTCCTGATTTTCGGGGCGGTCTTCAGCAGCCGGACGAACTCGGTCTCCTTCTTGATCCGCTGGGATTCCCCGAAAGTGAAGGCCATGGGTCAGGCGGTCAGCTTCTTCCTGCCCTTTCTTCTTCTGCTGTTGATGACCGCACGGCCGCCCTTGGTCTCCATGCGGGCCCGGAAGCCATGCGTCTTCTTTCTTTTCAGGTTGTTGGGCTGAAACGTTCTTTTCACCGAAACACCTCTTTCTATCTTGGAGTTAAGGAATAACTATATAGAAAAACGGCGCGTTTGTCAAGAACGGCGGCAGTTCCCTTTTCGCCGGCCATCGTCTATAATGGCCGTGGAGGTCCTCATGAAATACCCCGATATCCTGGAGCGTTTTGTCAGCTACGTGCGCATCGACACCCAGTCCAGCGACGCGTCCGAGTCCTTCCCTTCCACCGAGAAGCAGAAGGACCTGGCCGCCAAGCTGAAGCCCGAGCTCGAGGCCCTGGGCCTGAGCGATGTCCAGGTCACGCCATGGAGCTATGTCCTGGCCACGCTGCCGACCAACCAGCCCCGCAAGGTGCCGACCATCGCCCTGCTCGCCCACCTGGATACGTCACCCGACGTCTCCGGCGCCGGCGTGGAGCCCAAGTTCCATGAAAATTACCAGGGGCAGGACCTGGTGATCTCGGACAGCGACAACGTGGTCCTGAAGGTGAGCGAGAACCCCTACCTCAAGGAGCAGGCCGGCAAGACGATCATCACCGCCTCGGGAAAGACCCTGCTGGGCGCCGACAACAAGGCCGGCATCGCCGAGATCATGGACGCCCTGACCTACCTGGTCGAGCATCCGCAGGCGCCGCGGCCGAACATCCGCGTCGTTTTCACTCCCGACGAGGAGACGGGGCGGGGAGTGGAGCACATCACGGCCGCCGAGATCGGCGCCGACTACGGCTACACGGTCGACGGCGAGAAGCCGGGCGAGATCGAGGACGAGACGTTCTGCGCCGATTCGCTGGAGCTCACGGTCACCGGGATCAACGTCCACCCGGGCATGGCCAAGGGCAAGCTGGTCAACGCCGTCAAGGTCGCGGCGCGCATCATCGAAAAACTGCCCAAGGCGGCGCTGTCCCCCGAGACCACCGCCGACCGCGAGGGCTACGTCCACCCGCACCAGGTCACGGGCAGCGTCGAGACGGCCACGATCAAGTTCCTCATCCGCGATTTTACCGTCAAGGGGCTGAAGCGCTCCGAAAAGAAGATCGCCGGGATCGCCCAGCGCGTGACCGCGCAGTTCCCCGGCGCCCGCAGCGAGATCAAGGTGATCGAGTCGTACCGCAACATGAAAGTGGTCCTGGACAAGCACCCCGAGGTGCTGGCCAAGGCCGAGAGGGCGATCGCCATGGCCGGCTACCTGCCCCAGCGCGCCAGCATCCGCGGCGGCACCGACGGGGCGCGCCTCAGCTTCATGGGCCTGCCCACGCCCAACCTCTTCACCGGCGGCTTCAATTTCCACTCCAAGCAGGAGTGGATCGCGCTGGAGGACATGAAGAAGGCTTCCGAGGTCATTGTCCACCTGATGAAGCTCTGGGCCACGGAATGACCCGCGGGTGACGCTCCCGGCCTTCCCGGGTGTTGCAGGGGAGGTACGAAAGACCCAAGGAGGATCACCCATGGGAAAGCGCTATCCCGCCCTGCTGCTGGCGGCTATTTGCACGGCCGTCGGCTTGGCTGCGCAAGCGATCGATCCAGCGCCGGAAAAGGCCCCATTCTGCCTCTGGGGAGGGATGCAGCTGGGCGGATACGGTGACGAGATGGCCGCCATCGAACTCAGCCTCTCCACGCAATTCAGCCGCGCGGGTTATGCCTCGGCCTACTGCCTCTGGGGCAGCGTCCCGTTCAGCGCCGGCGACTCCCTGAGCGAATACGGCTTCATGATCGGCCGCTGCGTACGCAGCCGCGGCGCGTTCGCGGGCGCGGCCGCCGGCCTCTGCATTGTGAGCGGCTGGATGGGCCCCCGCTACAGCCGGCAGGCCGGCGTCGGCATCCCGCTCAAGCTGGAGGGCTCCCTCATCATCGGCGGCTTCATGGCCCTGAACCTGCAGCTGCGCGCCATGGCCTGGAAGCATACCCATGCCGGGATCTCGCTCGGGATCCAGCTGGGAAAAATGCGCTGAGGACTCTGCGAGCGGGGAGGCGCGCTGTTTTTTTTCGGACATCTGCGCTACAATGGCGGCATCGACCCCGTGGAGGTGCCACCATGAAGAACGCGCGTCTTTCCCTCTTCCTCATTTTCGCCGCCTGCGCGGCCCTGGCTTGGGCCGGCGAGCAGCCGGCCGAGGCCCGCTTCATGACCCATCCCGACATCCACGGCGACCGGGTGGTCTTCGTCTACGAGGGCAACCTGTGGCTGACGGACGCCGGCGGCGGCGAGGCGCGGCGGCTGACCAGCTTCCCCGGCAGCGCCGTTGCCCCCAAGTTTTCCCCCGACGGGCGCTGGATCGCCTTCAGCGCCGACTACGACGGGCCGCAGTCGCTTTACCTGATCCCCGCCGGCGGCGGCGAGCCGCGGCGCCTGACCTGGCAGCCGGGCAACCTGCAGGCCGTGGCCTGGACCCCCGACGGCCGGCGCGTCGTGTTCCGCGCCGATACCGAGCAGTTCATCCACCGCGACCCCAACCTCTATTGGGTGGCGCTGGACGGCACCGTGCCCGAGCGCCTGCCCGTCGACCGCGGCACACTGTGCAGCTTTTCCGCCGACGGCAGCGAAATGTTCTTCACGCGCAAGGGCAACGAGGAGTACCAGTGGAAGCGCTACAAGGGCGGCCAGCACACCGACATCTGGCACTTCGACTTCAAGAGCCGCCGCTTCACCCCGGTATCCGACTACACCGGCAAGAACGCCTACCCGATGTGGATCGGCAACGCCATCTATTTCGTCTCCGACCGCGAGAACGGCATCGCCAACCTCTACCGGCGCGACATCGCATCCCGGGCGCTGGAACGGGTGACGGCCCATGAGAAATACGACGCCATGATGCCGGAAACCGACGGCAAGCGCATCGTCTACGTCCAGGACGGCTACCTCCGCCTGTTTGACGTCGGCAGCGGGCAGACGAAAAAGCTTGCGGTCACCCTGCCCAGCGACCGCTGGCGCCTGCGCGAGCGCTGGATCGACGCCCGCGACTTCATTCATGACATGGACGTGGCCAACGACGGCAGGAACGTGCTGCTGGAAGCCCGCGGCGACGTCTTCCTGCTCCCGCTGAAGCAGGGTGCCGCGCGCAACCTGACCCGGACCCCCGGATCGCGGGAGATCCACCCCCGCCTCTCGCCCGACGGCCAATGGCTGGCCTTCTTCTCCGACAAGAGCGGCGAATACCAGCTGTACATGGCCCGGGTCGCCGGCGGCGAATGGGTCCAGCTCACCCGCGACCTGGACCGCGCCGTGTACCGCCTGGCCTGGTCCCCCGACGGCAAAAAGATCCTCTTCGGCAACAAGGACCTGGCAGTATTCTATTGCGACGTGGCGACGAGGCGGCTGGTCAAGATCGACGAGGTGAACCAGCTGAAGAACGACGAGTTCACCTGGGAGATCGACGATTATTCCTGGTCGCCCGACAGCCGCTGGGTGTGCTACAGCATGGTGGCCCGCAACCGCAACAGCCAGGTATACATCTACAGCCTGGAGCAGAACAGGAAGATCGCCCTGACCGACGATTTCTACAACAACATCAACCCCTGCTTCGACGGCAACGGCGAATACCTGTATTACCTGTCCAGCCGCAACTTCGAGGTCGGCATGGATTTCTACGAGGACAACCACGTCATCGCCCGGCCGTTCCAGGTGCTGGCCGTGCAGCTGCGCGCCGGCCAGAGGCCGCCCTTCGCCGAGGGAGACGACGAGAAGCCGGCGGCGGCAAAAGCCGGGGCTGCGCCCGAGCGCGCGCCGATGCCCGCGCTGCGCATTGACCTGGAGGGGCTGGCCGGCCGCACCTTCCCGCTGCCCGTTCCCGCCGGCAACTATTTCTTCCTGCGCGCCGGAAAGGGCCAGGTCACCTGGTGCTCGACGGCGGAATTCGGCGACGATGAGTACGAGGAGATCTTCAAGCCCCGGGGCGACGTCAAGTGGACGCTGCACATCTTCGACATGAAGGAGAAGGAGGCCGTCGCCCTGGAGGAAAAGATCGGCAACTGCGCCCTCTCGGTCAACGGTGAGCAGGTCATCATCGCCAGGGGCAAGGAATATTTCGTCTCCAGCCTGGGCAAGCTGTGCGCCGAAAAGAAGACGGCGGCGAAGCTCGCCCTTGACGGCATGGCCTACCGGGTCGAACCATTGGCCGAATGGAACCAGATCTTCAGCGACACCTGGCGCTGGTACCGCGACTTCTTCTACGACACCGGCATGCACGGGCAGGACTGGCGGGAGGTCGGCGAGCGCTACCGCGCCATGATCCCGCAGCTGTCGTCCCGCTCGGGCCTCAACTGGCTGCTGTCGCAGATGGTCGGCGAGCTGTGCGTCGGCCACGCCTATATCGGCGGCGGCGACACGGGCGGAGTCAAGCTTCCCGAGAACCCCGTCTTCACCGGCCGCCTGGGTGCCGACCTGGCGTATGACCCGGCCGCCGGCTGCTTCCGCTTCGAGCGCATCTACGGCCCCAGTTCCCACAACCTCAACCTGGTGGCGCCCCTGGCCCGGCCCGACATCGCGGTCAGGGAGGGGGATTACCTGCTCGCCATCAACGGCCAGGCGCTGCAGAAAAACGAGGATTACCACCGCCGGCTGCAGGTGGCCAAGGGGCAGAAGGTGTCCCTGACCGTAAATTCGCGCCCCGCGCTGCAGGGCGCACGCACCTGCGAGGTCGAGCCGCTGGCCTTTGACCGGCACCTGCGCTATGACCGCTGGCTGACCGAAAACATCGAAAAAGTGCTGAAAGCCAGCGGCGGCCGCTTGGGCTACATGCATATCAACGCCATGGGCGTGCGCAACATCGGCGAGTTCGACAAGTTCTGGCGCGCCTTCCGCTACAAGGAAGGCATCATCATCGACGTTCGCCGCAACTCGGGCGGCTGGACCGAGTACTTCATGATCGACAAGCTGGAGCGGCAACAGGTGGCGTTCAACGTGCTGCGCGGCATGGAGCCCTTCGTCTATCCCGGCAGCGTCGGCCCGCAGAACTACGTGGCCGTCTCCAACGAGTACAACGGCTCCGACGGCGAGGCCTTCATCCAGCACTTCCAGGCGCGCCGCTTGGGCCCGGTGGTCGGCACGCCCTCCTGGGGCGGCCTGGTCGGCATCATCAACGGCCAGCGCACGATCGACAACGGCATGGTGCAGCAGCCCAACAACGCCTTCTACGGCAGGGAAGGCGAATGGTGGGTGGAGAACCGCGGCGCCATCCCCGACATCGTGGTGGAGAACGACCCCAACCTGGTCATGGCCGGCCGCGACCCGCAGCTGGAAAAGGCCATCGAGGTCGCCCTGGCGCAGATCGAAAAGAACAAGGAGAACCGGCTGCCGCCCGTCCCCGCCTATCCCGACAAGCGCTAGCCGTATCTGCAGCGGATGGGCCCGGCGCGCCGCGCTTATGCGCGCGACCCATCCGACCCGGGGTTCGATCCGGCAGGCAAGGCTTATCCTAGCCTGAGCTTGAGGCAAGGCGAAATATTTTTTCCATCATTTCAGGATGTTCAGGAAGTTTTTCCTCCAGGCCGGCTTTTAAATGCTTTAAAAGGACTTCGTCTCTTGGATAGGATGGTTTCATCACATAACAATCCATCGCCTGCTTTCGCCAGAGGCTGTCTTCTGAAATCTCAAGAAAGGAAGCCAGCTTGTCAAGGAAAGCAGGATGAAATTCATTTTGAAGGAATGAAAGGAATCGCCGGGGATATTTGGACTCGAGATCGAGAAACCATGCGATTTCGGAAAGAATTGCGTCCAGCACCGTTGTGAGGGAGTATTCACTGATCGTCTTGAAGAGCCTGTGATGCTTCGTTTTCATGTTTGAAACGGCAGCATCAAGAGGATCTCTGATGGGCAGGAGAAATTTTAATTTTGGACTCAACAAAAATAATTTCTCGAAATCGGCGTGATTCTCTTTCAGCGCATTCGACATGCGCAGGGATTCCTTCCAGAAAAAACATGTGATTTCCTTTTTCATGAGGGAGGTGCCGAATCTGGCGGCATAGGCATCTCGCAAAAGAACGCTGTCAAAGGCATGGGAAAATGTGATGGAGCCCCCGTGATCCCCCCGCTCTCCGGAATCCGAGATGGAAAGAGCATAGGATATGAAATTATGGAAAGCGCTCTCGGAGCAGGTGGAAATGAAGTTTCTTGACTCATCGGCAAAAACCCTATCCATTGCGTGATTCAAAACCTGGCATCCTGGATGCAGGAAAGCGATGCTTGCCGTCAGGGTCGTCAGATTCCTGTACGGACCCAGCATGATGCATACGGTTTTAAGGCTGCTTGGGAGAAAAGGAACGCCATTCATGTTTTTTTGTCCTTTGGAGCCGGGTTTTCAGAATTTTTGGGGAAACAATTTCTCTTGCAAAAACAAATGTGATTCCAGGAAGATTTGCCGGTTTGCTGTCATCACGACATTCTTGGCGTTTATCCGGAAAATTCGGGACAGGACAGCTAGACAGATGAACCTCATTGAGAAGGCTCAGCGCAGGGTCAGTTGAAGGTCTTCTGCCGTCGGTCGTATCGCTTGAACAACGGACAGGAAAATCCATTTTCCGCATGACGGGATTCTAAGTGGAATTTGCTGAAACTGCAACCGGGGAGTGCGAATTCCCTTCCCGGGCCATGAAATCACCCGGCACTGCCGTCAGAACAGGCCGTTGACGTTGCCCTGGGCGTCGATGTCGATGCTCTCGGCCGCCGGCTCTTTGGGCAGGCCGGGCATGAGCATGATCTCGCCGCAGACCGCCACCACGAAACCGGCGCCGGCGGAAAGGAAGAGGCGGTCGACGTCGATGTCGAAGTCGCGCGGCCGGCCCAGCGCCTTCGGGTCGTCGGAGAGCGAGTTGGGCGTCTTGGCGATGATCACGTGCAGCTGGTCGTAGCCCAGGCCCGTCAGCAGATCGATGTCCTTGCGCGCCTGGCGGGTGTAGTTGATGCGGGCGGCGCCGTACATCGCGGTGGCGATGGTTTCGATCTTTTTTGCGATGCTCCACTCGGGCTCGTAGATGGGCTTGACCCGGGCTCCGGAATGCGTGGCTTCCTCGACCGCCCGGGCCAGCTCCAGGCATCCCTCGCTCCCCTTGTTGAAGGGGTCGCTGACAAAGGCACTGACCTTGCGGGCGGCGGCATGGCGGACGGTGAGCTGGAGTTCCTCGGCGTCGTTGTCGGGGAAATAATTGATGGCCACCACCAGGGGGACGCCGAAAAGCTGCATGTTCTCGATGTGCTTGTCCAGGTTGTCAAAACCCTTGACCAGGGCCTCAAGATTCTTCTCGGCCAGGCTTTCCTTCCCGGCGCCGCCGTGGTACTTCAGCGCGCGCAGGGTGGTGACCAGCACCACCGCGTCCACGTTGAATTTTCCCGTGCGGCTGACGAAATTCATGAACTTCTCCCCGCCCAGTTCCGAGGCAAAGCCGGCTTCGGTGACCGTGACCTGGGAAAGGGCCTGGGCCAGGCGGATGGCCTGGATGGAGTTGGTGCCATGGGCGATGTTGGCGAAGGGACCGCCGTGGATGATGGCCGGCGTGCCCTCCACGGTCTGCACCAGGTTGGGCTTGACGGCGTCCTTGAGCAGCAGCGCCATGGAGCCGACGGCCTTGAGGTCGGCGGCGGTGATGGGCTTGCTTTTCGAGGTGTAGCCGACGACCATGCGCGCCAGGCGGTCCTTCAGGTCCTGGAAATCCTCGGCCAGGCAGAGCACGGCCATGATCTCCGAGGCCACCGAGATGTTGAAGGCGTCCTCGCGGGCGAAGCCGTTCTGGCGGCCGCCCAGGCCGATGACGATCTCGCGCAGGGCGCGGTCGTTCATGTCGATGACCCGGCGCCAGGCGATGCGCCGCGTGTCGATGCCCAGGCGGTTGCCGTGCTGGATATGGTTGTCGATCATCGCCGCCAGCAGGTTGTTGGCGGTGGTGACGGCGTGGATGTCGCCGGTGAAGTGCAGGTCGATCTCGTCGGCCGGCAGCACCTGCGAGGCGCCGCCGCCGGTGGCGCCGCCCTTCATGCCGAACACCGGGCCCAGCGAGGGCTCGCGCAGGGTGACGATCGAGCGGACGCCGATGCGGTTGAGGGCCATCGACAGGCCGATGGCCATGGTGGTCTTGCCCTCGCCGGCGGGGGTGGGCGTGGTGGCGGTGACCAGCACCTGGCGGCCGCAGCTTTCGCAGCGGGCCAGGCGCCGGGCCAGCGACGGCTCCAGCTTGGCCTTGTAGGGACCGTAATAATACAGCTCCGCCTCATCGATGCCGAAACGGGCGGCCATCTCCTTGATCGGAAGCATTTTTTCAGCCATGTTCATCCCCTCCTTGTTCCTTCTCCCGGGCGACCTGCGGCGCAAACGGCCGCCGGATCATCAGGCCGGCAGCTCGATGGTAAAGCGCGCCCCGTGCGGGGAATTGTCGCTGATCGAGATCATGCCGTTGTGCTCCTCGATGATGTTGTGGGCGATGGCCAGCCCCAGACCGGTGCCGCCCTGGCTCTTCTTGGAAAAATAGGGCTGGAACACCTTCTGCTTGTCCTCGTCGCTGATGCCCGGGCCGTTGTCGTTGATCTCGACGGTGAGGAACCTGCTCTCGGCATTGTAGCTCGTGACGATCTCGATCATGCCCTGGTTGCCCATGACCTGCAGGGCGTTGTCCAGGATGTTGACGAAGACCCGCTTGATCTGCTCGACGTCCAGCTTGACCAGCGCCGGCAGGTCGACATCGAACGCGACCTTGAACTGGACGTTCTGGTAGACCGAGGTGTAGGTGGCCACCAGCTTCTCCAGGATGTCGTTGACGTCGCCCTGGGTGAACTTGATCTCGGGCAGGCGGGCGAAGTTGGCGAACTCCTCGGCCAAGTTCTTGATCGAGTCCAGCTCCTGGGAAATGATGTTCAGGCTGTCCTCGACGATGGCGCGGAACTTCTCCGGCGGCTGGTCCAGGCTGCGCATGATGCGCTGCGAGGAGATCTGGATGGGCGTGAGCGGGTTCTTGATCTCGTGGGCGATGCGCTTGGCCACCTCGCGCCAGACCAGCATGCGCTGGGCCTTGATCAGCTCGGTCAGGTCGGTCAGCACCACCAGCAGCCCGGCGAAGCGGCTGTTGATCGGGTTGCGCAGCTGGGTGATCTTGACGGCCAGGTTGATGTACTTGCCCTGCAGCTTGACGTCGATCTCCTTTTCGATGAGCTTGAAGCGCGCGGCGAAGGCCTTCTTGACCAGGGCGTGGATGTCGCCGTAGAGGGACTCGGAGATCACCTCGGCGTAGTTCTTGCGCACCGCCGTCTCCGGGTCCAGCGACAGCATGCGCGCCGCCTCGTTGTTGATGACCATGATGTCGCCGCGCAGGTTCAGGGCCATGACGCCGGTGGTGATGTTCTTGAGGATGGTCTCGATGATGCTGCGGCGGTGGCGCAGCTCGATGGTGCGCCGGTTCAGCTTGTCGCGGTTGTCCTTCAGGTCGATGGCCATGCGGTTGAACTCGTTGATCAGGGTGTTGAACTCGTCCTTGGTCTCGTAGTCGATGCGCACGTCCAGGTTGCCCTTGGCGATCTCGGAGGTGGCCGTGACCAGCTTCTCGATGGGCACGGTGATGCCCTTGGCCAGGTAGAAGCCCAGCCAGGAGGCGGAGAAGATGATCAGGATGGTGATGAACAGGAAAAGCAGGATGTAGGTGTTCTTGACCGGGTCGCGCAGGACGCGCATCTGGTTGTGCTTGCTGACCATGCCGGCCAGGGAGTTCAGGCTGCGCGTGTAGCTGTCCGGGAAATACTTGCCGGTGATGATCAGCATCTTGTCGCCCTGCCCGATGTCGAAGGCCACGCCGTTGCGGATCAGCTCGGCCGACTTCAGGGTGTCGATGGTGGTGAAGCCGGCGCCGCCCAGGCCGCGGTAGACGACGTTCAGCGGCAGGTCCTTGTACTCCTGCATGGGGATGCGCGGATGGCAGATGGTGTAGACGTCCTTGCTGTTGCGGTAGAGGGTGACCACGTCGAGCTTGTACTCCAGCATCTTTTCCTTGAGCTTGTTCATCAGGAAGATCTTGTTCTCGTCGGCGTACATGCGCTTCTGCTGGATCATGGCGGCGATCAGGTTCGAGTAGTGGCGCAGGTCCTCGTTGATGTTGCCGTAGTAGTTGGTCTTGACCTCCTCGACGTTCTGCATGATGTTCTCGATGGGGGCCTTGAACCACTGCTCGATGCTCTGCGAGATGACGTCGGTGGCGAAGAAGAAGAGCAGCAGGGTGGGCACGATGGAAAAGGCGATGAAGAAGAAGACCAGCCGGTTCTTGAAGCTGTGGACGGCGCCGCCCTGGTTGCGCTCCAGGTACATCTTCAGGATGTTGCGCGCCAGGATGAACAGGAAGGTCAGGCCGAAGAGGATGATGATGATCCACAGGCCGAAGATCACGGTGTTGCTCTTCAGGGCCGGGGGCGAAAAGTTCTTGCTTTCCTCGAAATACAGGCGCAGGATGACGAAGACGATGAAAAACAGCACGAACGCCGCCACGATCAGGCGCGTGCCCTTGACCTTCTTGCTCTTCATTCCTTCACGTTCCTCGCCGCCGCGCGCCGTGAGCGGCCTGGGGACGGCGCATCCTGCCCACCCAATGTAGCATGATTGGCCGCGCAGGTCAATTGACAGGAACGGCAAAAAATGATATGGGTGTATCCTTGCGCCTGTAGCTCAAAGGATAGAGCATGGGATTCCTAATCCCAGGGTTGGATGTTCGAGTCATCTCAGGCGCAATGGTGAGGTCAACCATGAAGAAGAAGGAAAAGGAACACCTGAAGACCGACCCGTTCATCCATTTCTTTGAAACGGCGTTCGCCTTCATCAAGAGCCATCGTCGCTGGATCGTCATGGGCGCCGCCGCCGTCGCCCTGGTCGTCCTCACCCTGCTGCTGCTGCTCCTGCTCGGCAACCTGAGCTCCTCCGGCGAGAATGCCCTTTACGCCGAGGCCTTCCGCGTGCGCAACGACGGCAAGATGACCCTCGACCAGAAGATCGCCGCCCTGCAGGGGATGAAGTTCAAGCGGGGCATCTCGGCCTCCGGCCAGTTGTTCCTTGCCGCCCTGCACTACGAAAAGGGCGAGTGGACCAAGGCCGAGGCCGTCCTGAAGGCGATGCCCGCCAGCCGCGTGGGGCTGCTCAACGACGAGAAGCATGTCCTGCACGCCCAGGTGCTGGCCGCCGGCGGCAAGAACTCCGAGGCCGAGGCCGTGCTCAACCGCCTGCTGGCGGAGAAAAAGACCGTCATGCCCCGCGAGCTCATCCTGCTGCAACTGGCCAGGCTGCAGCGGCAGGAAGGGCGTGGCGCCGAGGCGGCCGCGACGCTCCAGCGCATCATTGCCGAGCATGGCAACACCCCGGGCGCCATGGAGGCGCAGAACCTGCTGTCCGCGATCGAAAGCCCGGCCCCGGCGGCACCCTAGCCGCGGCCGCCGTCCCCCAGAGGCCGCGGCGATCCCGAAATGGCCAAGCGATTGATCCTGCCTGTTTCACGGCACCTGACCCCGGCGCGCATCTTCATCCTGAGCTTCGCGTCATTCATCCTGCTGGCGACCGCCTTCCTCTGCCTGCCGGCCGCGGTCAGCGGCCGGCCGCTGTCGTTCATCGACGCCCTGTTCACGGCCACATCGGGCGTCTGCGTGACCGGCTTGACCGTGATCGACATCGGCAGGGACCTGTCGCCGCTCGGCCAGGCGGCGACGATGGTCATGTTCCAGGTCGGCGGCCTGGGCATCATCACCTTCTCGGTCCTGCTGTTCTCCATCATGGGCCGGGGCATATCCTTCAAGGACCAGGAGATCATCCAATCCACGTTCTTCCATACTCCGCGCCGCGACTTCATGAAGCTGATCCGGGCGATCTTCTCCATCACCCTCCTGGTCGAAGCCCTGGGCACCGTGCTGCTGTTCATCCGTTTTTGCCGCGATTTTCCCCCGGGAAAGGCGTTGTACTACGCGGCCTATCACGCGATCTCCGCGTTCAACAACTGCGGCTATTCCCTTTTTTCGTCGAGCCTCGTCGGCTACCGCAGCGACGGCTGGGTCAATTTCGTGATCATGGCCCTGCTGATCACGGGCGGCATCGGCTTCATCGTGCAGTACGAGCTGATCGCCAGGTGGCGCGGCCGCATCCGCTGCTTGTCCCTGCACAGCAAGATCGTCCTGCGCGCGACGCTGCTCCTGATCCTGGCGGGCACGGCGCTGTTTTTCCTGTTCGAGGCCGGCAACGTGCTGAAGAACGGCGCGCTGCCGTCATCGCTGCTGACCTCCGTGTTCCAGTCGGTCACGGCGCGCACCTGCGGCTTCAACACCGTCGATATCGGCCTGCTGACCAACTCCACGCTCCTGGTGCTGCTGGTGCTGATGTTCATCGGCGCCGCCCCCGGGTCGACGGGCGGCGGGGTCAAGGTCACCAGCTTTTCCCTCATGATGCTGATCATCTGGAACAAGATCAAGGGACGGGAAGACGTGAGCGTCTTCCACCGCACCATTCCCAGGGAGATCCTGACCCGGACGGTCGCCATCCTCGTCGCCGCGGTGCTGATCATCTTCGTCATGGTTTCGTTCCTGTTGTTCACCCATCCGGGCAGCGGCGAGACGACGGGGGACAGCCGCCATTATTTCATCGCCTATCTCTTCGAGACCGTGTCGGCCTTCGGCACCGTCGGCCTTTCCATGGGCATCACGCCCGAGCTGAGCCCGATTCAGAAAATCGCCGTCACCATCCTGATGTTCGTCGGCCGCATCGGCCCGATCACCCTGGCCTATTCCTGGTATTCCCGGAAAAAAGGCCTGGCCTACGCGGAGGAATCGGTCATGGTGGGCTGAGGGAGGAGCAAATGAAAAAGCGCATCTTCGTGATCGGCCTGGGAATCTTCGGCTACAACATCGTCAAGGAGCTTTACGCGGGCGGATTCGAGGTTATCGCCATCGACAAGGACAAGAATGCCGTGCAGAACATCCGCGACCACGCGACCAAGGCCATCCTCGCCGACGGCACCGACAGGGAGATCGTCGACCAGGTGGGCATCCAGCAGGAGGACACGGTCATCGTATCCTTCGGCGAGGACCTGGCCGCCAGCACGCTGATCACGCTGAACCTGGCGCAGCACAAGATCAAGACGATCATCGTCAAGGCGCCCAACGAGGAGCACAAGACGATCCTGGAGAAGGTCGGGGCGACCCAGGTGATCATCCCGGAGATGGAGATCGCCCTCAAGGTGGCGCGGGGGATCATCTCGCCGAACATCCTGGATTTCCTGCCCCTTTCCGAGGATTACACCATCTTCGAGCTGGCGCCCCCCGAGAGCTTCCTGGGCAAGAGCATCGGCGAGCTGCAGTTGCGCACGCGCTTCCACATCGAGGTGATCGCCGTCAGGGAGCTGATCACCGACCAGTTCATCATCGTGCCGCCGGCCGATTTTATCATCAAGGACGGCGAAGTGCTCCTCGTTGTCGGCAAGGAAGCCGACATCCAGCGCATTTCCTGAGCACGGACGGCCACCGTTCCCGCAACATGACTTGAATTCGCCGGCTGTTTGCGGTATGATCATAGCGATTCACCCAGAGCGAACACCAACCATGAAAAACAAAATCCATGCGATCTGCCGGCATTCGGCGCCGACGTTCCGGCCCACATGAAACTGATCGATTACCTGAACCCCGAGCTGATCTTCCTTGACCTGCCGGCGCGATCGAAGGAGGAAGCCCTGGCCGGGATCGCCAGGAGCATGGAGCAGGCCGGGGCTGTCCAGAGCGATTCCGAGCTGCTGAAAGTGATCAGCCAGCGGGAAAGCCAGGGGAGCACCTCGCTGGGCAACGGCGTCGCCATCCCCCACGCCCGCCTGAAGTGCCTGGAGAAAATCACCCTCGCCATGGCCCGCGTGGCCCCGGGCATCGATTTCGGTGGCGAAGGCCACCCGCCGGTGCAGCTCATTTTCCTGCTGCTCACGCCCGTGGACAAGGCCGCCGAATACCTGAAGGTCCTGGCCAGGCTGTCCAAGTTAATGAAGGAAAACGATCTGCCCAAAAGCATGAAGAAAATCCCCTCGCCCCAGGCGGCATGGGAGTTCTTCGCGTCACTGGAGAACCAGGAGATCCATTGATCCGTCCTTGCGCCAGGGATGCGCCGGGCCATTTACTGCGTTGAAGAACCATGGCATAATGGAATCATGCAAGACGAACGCGGTCTCATCGAGGAAACCCGCAGCCTCGGCAACGGCTACCACCTGCTGAAGATCGCCGTCCCGCACGCCGCGGAAACGGCCAGGCCGGGGCAATTCGTCATGGCGCGCATCCTGCCGGCGCTCGATCCGCTGCTGCGCCGGCCGCTGGGCATTCTGGACGCCCGGCCTCCCTACATCTGGCTCTACTTCCAGGTGCTGGGAAGCGGCACGCGGCTGCTGGCCGGCCAGCGCCCGGGCGACAGCCTGGATATCCTCGGCCCCCTGGGCAACACGTTCCCGGAGCTGCCGGGGCAGCGCGTCCTGCTCATCGCCGGCGGCCGCGGCATCGTGCCGTTGTTCCATTATGCCCGGGCTTACGGCGAGCGCCGGTCGCTGCTCCTCCTGCACGGCGGCCGCAGCAAGGCCGACCTGCCGCTGCTGGACCGTGTCCGCGCCCTGCGCCTGGAGCGGCTGTTCGTTTTCAGCGAGGACGGCTCTCTCGGCCAGCAGGGGCGGCTCAGCGACGGCCTGGAAAAGATCGTGCGCGATGAGCGGCCTGATGTCACCCTTTCCTGCGGCCCCGAAGCCATGCTGGCCGCGCTGGCCAAGCTGCTGAAGCCCTTCCCCACGCGCAACCTGGTTTCGCTGGAGGCGCGCATGGGCTGCGGTTTCGGCGCCTGCCAGGGTTGCGTGATCCGCACCGCAAACGGCACGTACCGCCGCGTCTGCGACGAGGGGCCGGTCTTTCCCATGGAGGAGATCCAATGGCCGACCTGAGCGCCGACCTGGGCTTCTGCACGCTGAAGAACCCGGTGATCACGGCATCGGGCACTTTCGGCTACGGCGAGGAATTCCTTCCTTTCTATGACCTGGACGTCCTCGGCGCCGTCGTCATGAAGGGCATCTTCCGGGAGGAGCGGCCGGGCAACCCGCCGCCGCGCCTGCACGAAACCCCGGCCGGGCTGCTGAATTCGATCGGCCTGGCCGGCCCCGGCAGCGCCGCCCTCCAGGAAATCATCCGCCGCCTCCATGCCCGCACCCCGGTGCCGATCATCGTCAATGTCTGCGGCGGGAACGACGACGAGTTCGTCGAAGTGGCCGCGCTCTTCTCCGCCATGGACGAGGTGGCCATGCTGGAGCTGAACATCTCCTGCCCCAATGTCAAGAAGGGGGGCGCCTGCCCGGCCCAGGACGCCGGCCATACGGCCCGCCTGGTCAAGCGCGTCAAGGAGGGGATCCGCAAGCCGCTGGTCGTCAAGCTCTCCCCCAACGCGGCCGACATCGTCGGCGTGGCCCAGGCGGCGCAGGACGCCGGCGCCGACGCCCTTTCCCTGGTCAACACCTTCTTGGGCCTGGCCGTCGACCTGGAGACGCGCCGGCCGGTGTTCGCCAATGTCTACGCCGGCCTCTCCGGCCCGGCCGTCAAGCCGCTGGCCCTGCGCCTGGTCCGCGAGGTATGCCGCAAAGCCTACGTCCCGGTCATCGGCATCGGCGGCATCGCCAGCGGCCGCGACGCGCTGGACTACATACTGGTCGGTGCTTCGGCCGTCCAGGTCGGCACGGTCAACTTCTACGATCCGGCCGGGGCCGCGCGCATCGTGGCGGAGATCGATGCGGAGATGGAAAGGCTGAAGATCAGGAATCTCTCCGAGATCCGGGGAAAGCTGCTGGCATGATCCGGCACGGCGAATTTCCCCGGGACGGGGTCCGGCGCCGTTGATCTCCCTGAAGCCGGGACGGATCGCCAGGAGCTTCGTGGTTCCGGTCCTGGTCCTGGCCGTCATCATCGCCGTCTTTTTCCGCGATTTGACCCCCGCGGACATCCTGGCCAGCTTCCTGAGGATCCCGCCGGCCTTCCTGGTCGCCTTCGTTCTGCTCTCGCTGCTGGGGACCCTGCTGCGCACATGGCAATACAGCGTCCTGCTGTCCGGCGAGCTGCGCTTCGGGGACCTCTTCCTGATCACCCTGGTGCGAAATTTCTCGGTCGACCTGCTGCCGGGGCGCAGCGCCTCGCTGGTATTCTATTCCTGGCTGACAAAAAAGAAGGGGATCGCCCTCGAGAAAGGCGCTTCCAGTTTCGTCGTGTCGGTCTTTTACGATTCCTTCGCCCTCATGCTGATGCTGGGCGTCCTGCTGATCTCATTTCCGGCCGGCATGAGCCGCTGGCCGATCATTGCGGCCATGGCCGTCCTGTTCGTGGTTTCGGCGCTGGTCCTGTTCTTCGCGCGCCCCCTGCTGCAATTCCTCCTGAACGACGGCAGGCTGCACCGCCTGGGCCTTGCCCGCATCGAGGGGACGGTCCACCTCGTCAGCGAGTACCTGGCGGCGCACGAGAGAATGGCTGAAAGGCTGAAGCTCCTGGGGATCAGCTTTGCCGGCCGCGTTTGCAAATACATTTACAACTACATCCTGTTCGAGGGCGTGCTGCACCTGGGCGTCAGCCTGCGCCATTTTTCCCTTTTTTGCTTCGGCCTGGCCGCGACCGAGGCGGCGGCGCTGTTTCCCATCCATGGGCCGGCCGGCTTCGGCACCTGGGAACTGGCTTTCGCCTTCGTGTTCTCGGCCTTGCGCGTGCCGGCGGCCCACATCAAGGAGGCGGGCTTCGTCATCCACATCACCAGCCAGGCCTGGGAATACGCCATCGGCCTGCTGGCACTGGCCTGCCTGGCGTTCGCCCCCGGCGGGAAAACCCCGCCGTTCAAGGGGAAAGCGCCGGCCCCACCCACAGGTCCGGGTCCCAGCCGCAGCCGATGAACAGGGCGGCGCCGTTGTCGACGTTCCGGACATGCATGCGCGTGTTTCCCGAACTGCCGAACATGTGGACGGCGAATCGCGGCAGGTTGGACCAGTTGAGGCGGTAGATCTCCTCCCCGGGCGGTGCCGGGAGGTCGCCGAGAAAGCGGCCGTCGGCGGCGTGAACGATGCGATAGCGATCGTGAAGGGATGGCAGCCAGGCCGCGCGGTCGTCGGCGGCGGCGCAGGGCCGGCAACTCTGCCCCTGGGAGACGGCCTGTCCCGGTTCCCTGCCCCCGAAGGGAGCAGAGCGGATCCGCGAACCGTCATCATAGACCACGAAACGGCCGCTGCCGGTGATCTCGCAATGCTTATCGACATCGCCGCCGCCATGAGCCGTGCGCGTTACGGCCGGGTCGGATACGCTGACCAGGATGACGTCCCCCTGCAGCGAGGGTCCGGCCAGCCAGTCGCCGCCCCGGAAGCGGTGCCAGCTCCAGCGCGTCTCGTCGGAACAGTCCATGAGGGGATTGATCACCGGGCGCTTGCGTCCTTCCCGATCACAGACATAAACGCGCTGGCCGAAGCGGTAGGCGAAGCGCCTGCCGTCGGGAGCCCAGGAGGGGCGCGGCGATCGTCCGCGCAGCCTGCGGCCCGGGGCGCCGGCGACTTCCACCCCGGGAATCCGCGTCTCAATTCCCGAAGCCAGGTCAAGGCAGAACATCCCGGGCGGGCGGGCGAAGACCACCCGGCCCTGCCGGCCTCCCGAAAACGCCGCCCAGCGCCGCGCCAGGACCGCCGGCGGTCCGGCATCACAGGTGCCATCGCGCCTGTCGGGCGCTCGGCCGCCCGTTGCCGAGCTCAAGAAGGCAGCGAACAGCAGCGCAGCCGTCAGGGTCCGGCGCGCCAGGCGCCTGCCGTTCAACGCTCCCCCGACCCGGCGGCCAGCATGTCGCGGAGCGTCACTTCCGGATGGTGGTAGCGCTCGTACCCCGGGGTTTTCCTGCCGAACTGGATCGCCTGGCGCGGGCACCACTGGATGCAGGCCAGGCACTGTTCGCAGCGATGCCGCCAGGCCGGCCGGTCTTTTTTCATCTCGATGTTCCCGGCCGGGCAGACGCGGGCGCAGACGCCGCAGCCGTCGCAGCGCTCATCGCACCAGAAATCCTTGTCCATCTTGTGCACCTGCCCGAAGCTCAGCTTGTACATGGCCGTGAAAACGACGCGCTGCCACAAGGGACCCGTTTCCACCGGCCCCGTTGCGCGGGCGGCGATCCGCTCGGCGGCCGCGGCGATCTTGACGCGGGCGGCGTCGATGCGGGCCTGACGACGCTCGAGCGGGCCGGGTCCGCCCCAGGGGATGTAGTTGCTGGGCAGGACGATGTCGAAACCGGCGGCGAGCGTCAGGCCGCGCCGGGCGAGCATTTCCCGCAGCTGCACCAGGGTGCGCGCCACCTGGCCGGCGTTGACCGCCAGGGCGAACAGGTAGGCGTCGGGTCTCAGGGAAAGCTTTTCGACGAACGCCGCGACCGGGCCGGGCACGCCCCAAATGTGGACCGGGAAGACGAATCCCACGGCCTCGGCGTCGCCGGCCGCCAGGGCGTCGGCCCCTTTCATGGGCCTGACGATGGCCTCGTCCAGGCGCTCCGCCAGAAGCCTCGCCGACCACAACGAATTGCCCGTGCCGCTGTAGTAGAAAACGATGGTTTTCATGATATCCCTCTGCAGAAGAACATTCTAGGAAATTCACCGGCAAAATTCAACCGCAGCCGGCAACGGAGTGTCGCTCCCAAGGCGGCGACTTGAGCCGCTATTTCTTCTCCAGGATCGCCTTTTTAAGCTTTTCGTTCAGCGTCACGCCATTGGCCTCGGCCTCCTCCAGAAGCTTCAGGGCACCGGCCGGATCGCCGCTGGCGAAGTGGATGCTGACCAGGTTGTTCCAGGCGTTGCCATGGCGGGGGTCGGCCTGGACCGCCGCCTGGTACTGGTCGCGCGCCTCGCCGAAGCGCTTCAGCTTGAACAGGATGTTGCCGTGGATGTAGTGGAATTCGGCCGGGACCTCTAGGGTTTGCGGGATGGGCTCGTACAGCTTGCGGTCGATCTCGGCGATGTCCTGCTTGGCTTTGCTGATCGCCGCCTGCGCCGGATTGCGCCCCTGGGAGGAGCCCTTGTCCGAAATATTGGTGGACATGTCCTTGACGTAGTTTTCCAGGTCGTCGCGCTGCTTGCGCAGGCGGTCGAGGTAATCCTGGTAGGAAAAGGCGTAGAGATCCTTGACCGTGACTAAGTCGTCCTTGGCGATCGTGACCTCGGTCAGCGCCTCCTCATAGCGGCCGCGCTGGTAGGCGATCTCGGCTTTGAGCAGCCGGGCGTCGGCATATTTGGGCAAAATCCCCAGGCTGACGTCGGCCTCCTTCTCCGCCTTGTCCAGTTTGCCTTTTTTCAGGAACTCGCCGCCCTTTAAAAAATGGGCCCGGGCCTGCTTGTACTTGGCGAGCGTCTCCTTTTCCGTCTGGCTGAAGTCCTTCTGCGCGGCCAGGGGCAGCGCCAGCGCCAGCAGCAGGCCGACGGCGACCAGGGCCGGGGCGGCCATCCGCAACGTGTTCTTGCCGATCACTTTCATTTTTTCCTCCTGCAATTCATTCCTGAAACTGCGCCAGGGCAGCCGAATGCCCGGCGGCCAAGCCTTGCTTGCGATTATAGGCCGATGCCATAAGAAAGTCTAACTCCTGGAAGCAGCCAAGCAATTCCATTGCCAGCGAAACAACCTGATTGCGTCCTTTTTTTTGGACAATCCACTTCATGCCACTGAAAACCAGGACAGGGGTTGAACCGGTGACCAGGCCATCGGGAGGAAGATCAGTCCTCTTCCAGCTCGGCGAGCCACGCCGAGGCGAAGGAGCGGGCCGCGACGGTCGCCTCCTTGCCGGCGCGGAAGCAGAGTTTCCATTCGGGCGGCTTCCGTTCAAAGTCCTCGCGCACAAAGACCATCTTGTCGCCGCGCGGCATCAGCCGGGCGGCGAAATCGACCCCGGCGCTGACGGCCAGGAACTCCCTGATGCGTCTTTGGATCAGTTCCCCGGGATCGGCGGGATAGCGCTGCTGCCATTCCCCGAGCGCATCCTCATGGTTTTTCCTGTCCTCGGCCGAGGACATTTCGCTCATCTGCCGCATCAGGTCGCGCTGCCCCGGGTCCTTCTCCATGCGCTCCAGCTGGGCGCGCATCTCCTGGATGAAGCCCTCCATGGCCTTGCGCGTCTCGGCGTCCATGCCGGCCATGTTCTTTTTCATCTCGGCGATGCTTTTCTCCGTCTCGTTCTTCATCTTCTTCAGTTCATCGTCGGCGGAAGGGCGCGAGGCCGGCGCTTCAGGCTTCTCGCTCTCGCGGAGCTTCTGGTAGGCCGCCTTGAACTCGGCGCCTGCCGCGTAGGACTTGATCCAGCCGAGGCCGGCGGTGACGACCGCCGCCCGCGAGGCGGCGGGGAGCGCCCTGAAGGCCCGATAGGCGGAGTCGTTGTAGGCGCTGCCCCCGGTCAGGGCGTCGAGGATCCCCTCCTTCGCCGCCTGCGGGGTCAGGCCAAGCCGCTTCAGGATGTCGTCGCCGGATGAGGCGGTCAGCACGAGGACGAGCGACAGGAGCGAGGCCAGCATGAAGGGATGCAGGGAAGAGCCGTTCTTGTTTTTCATGCCCTGATTGTGAAGCGAAAGACCGGGCAAGTCAAGGGCGGCTGACGACAATTCGGGCCCTGAAGTGCCGGGGCATAGGCTCGAATGCATGTGCTCTCCATACCTCCGGTTGCCCGCGGCCGCCTTTTGCGCTACAATGATTTTCCCGCGAGGTGGCACCATGGCCCGGACGACCGTCAAGACGATTTTCGCCGATTGCGAACAGCTGCTGAACCGCGAGCTGGAAGTGCGCGGCTGGATCCGCACCCAGCGCGAATCCAAGAATTTCGCCTTCATCGAGCTGAACGACGGCTCCTGCTTCAAGAACCTGCAGGTCGTCTACGACGATACGCTGGCCGATTTCGCCGCCGTGGCCAGGTACCCGCTGGGGACCTCGCTGCAAGTGACGGGCAGGCTGGTGCCGTCTCCCGCCGCCGGCCAGCCCTTCGAGCTGAAGGCGGCCGCGATCGAGGCCATCGGCCTCTCGGCGCTCGATTACCCGCTGCAGAAAAAGCGGCACTCCTTCGAGTTTCTGCGCACCATCCCCCATTTGCGGCCGCGCACCAACACGTTCATGGCCGTTTTCCGCGTGCGCAGCCTGGTCGCCTTCGCCCTGCACAAGTTCTTCCACGAGAACGGCTTCGTCTACGTGCACACGCCGATCATCACCGGCAGCGACTGCGAGGGCGCCGGCCAGATGTTCCGCGTCACCACCCTCGATCCCGTCCATCCGCCCCTGGACAGTCAGGGCGGAGCGGATTTCAGCCAGGACTTCTTCGGCCGCGAGACCAACCTGACCGTGTCGGGGCAGCTGAATGTCGAGGGCTTTTGCCTGGCCTTCGGCCGCGTCTACACCTTCGGTCCCACCTTCCGCGCCGAGAACTCCAACACCCAGCGCCACGCCTCCGAATTCTGGATGATCGAGCCCGAGATCGCCTTCGCCGACCTGGGCGACAACATGCGCCTGGCCGAGGACATGCTGAAAACCGTGATCGCCTTCGTGCTGGAGCAGGCGCCGCAGGAGATGGAGTTCTTCAACCGCTTCATCGACACCGGGCTGCTGGAGCGGCTGCAGCGGGTGCGGGACGCGAGCTTCGAGCACGTCACCTACACCCGGGCCATCGAGCTGCTGCAGAAGGCGGACATGAAATTCAACTTCCCGCCCGCGTGGGGCAAGGACCTGCAGACCGAGCACGAGCGCTATTTGAGCGAGCGGGTTTTCCGGAAGCCCGTCTTCGTCACCGACTACCCCAAGGAGATCAAGGCATTCTACATGCGCCTGAACGACGACGGCCGCACCGTGGCCGCCATGGACCTGCTGGTGCCCGACGTGGGCGAGATCGTCGGCGGCAGCCAGCGCGAGGAGCGTCACGACGTCCTGCGGGGCCGCATCGCCGAAATGGGGCTGAAAGAGGAGGACTACGGCTGGTACCTCAACCTGCGCCGCTTCGGCGGCGCCCCGCACGCCGGCTTCGGCCTGGGCTTCGAGCGGGCGGTGATGTACCTGACCGGCATGGAGAACATCCGCGACGTCATCCCCTACCCGCGCACCCCGAAGAGCGCGGAATTTTAACCACCGAGGAGTCATCATGAAAAAGATCATCGTCATCCTGGTTTGCGCTTCATTGTGCGTCTCCGCCGCGCCGCTGCTGGCCGGCGCCAGGAACAAGGCCAAGTACGAAAAGCGCTACAGCGACCCGGTGCTGAAAGCCATGGAAGAGGCCCGGGCCAGGGAGCAGGCCGCCCTGGACAAGGAGACGGCCGCCATCCGCAAGCGCCAGGCCGAGGAGAAGAAGAAGGAGCGCGAGCAGGCGCGCAGCCTGCAGTCCGACCTGGCCGGGGTCGTGCCGCCGCCGTCGCCGGCCGCCTTCCAGGCCATGTTCCATTTTCCGCCCGTGGCGCAGTACAACACCAACATCTGCTGGAGCTTCGCCGCCACCTCGTTCTACGAATCGGAGATCCACCGTCTCAGCGGCAAAAAGATCAAGCTCTCCGAGGTGTGGACGGTCTACCACGAGTACCTGGCCAAGGTGCGGCGCTTCGTGCAGGAGCGCGGCGCCTCGCTGGTCGCCGAGGGCGGCGAGAGCAACGCCATCAACCGCATCTGGAAGGAGCACGGCGTCGTGCCGGCCGAGGCCTATCCCGGCCGCCGTGTCGACGGCGACAAGCTGGACCACGAGCCGCTGATCGGCGAGGTGAAAGCCTACCTCGACTACGTGAAAAAGAACGACCTGTGGGACGAGAAGACCGTTTTGGCCCACGTCGCCGTCATCCTGGACAGGCACCTGGGGGCGCCGCCGAAAACCTTCACCTACGAGGGCCGGGAGATGACGCCGCTGGAGTTCCTGCGCAACGAGACGAAGCTGAACATGGACGACTACGTCGACGTCATGTCGACCTCCTACTATCCCTTCTACACCTTCCAGGAGTTCGCCGTCCCCGACAACTGGTGGCACAGCCGGGAGTACCTGAACGTGCCGCTCGCCGACTGGTACGGCCTGATCCTCAAGGCGGTCAAGGCCGGCTGCACGGTGAACATCGGCGGCGACGTCTCGGAAGCCGGCAAGCTCGGTTTCCAGGACGTCTGCTTCATTCCCAGCTTCGACATCCCCGCCGCCTATATCGACCAGGACAGCCGAGAATTCCGCATCGCCAACCGCACCACCCAGGACGACCACGGCATCCATATCGTCGGCTACAAGCGGCTGCAGGGCCACGACTGGTTCCTGGTCAAGGACTCCAGCCGCTCGGCGCGCTGGGGCAAGCATGACGGCTATTTCTTTTTCCGCGGCGACTACGTCAGGCTCAAGATGCTCACCTTCACCGTGCACAAGGACATGGCCAGATCCCTGCTGGCCAAGGTGAAAGAATAGGGAGAACGGCCGTGGGCCAGGTCGTCGCCGAGGTAACGGTGGTGCCGCTGGGCACGGGCTCGGCCTCGCTGAGCGCCTGGGTCGCCGCGGTGGAGAAGGTCCTGGAGGGCTTCCCCCGCCTCAAGTCCCTGCTGACCCCCATGTCGACCATCCTGGAGGGCGATATGGACGAGGTCATCGGGGCGGTCAAGGCCATGCACGAAGCTCCCTTCCGGCTGGGCGCCCTGCGCGTGTCCACGACGCTGCGCATCGATGATCGCCGCGACAAGCCGGTCACCATGGCCGGCAAGCTCGCTGCGGTCAAGAGCAAACTATAACTTCTTTTCAGGCAAGACCCTTTCCAGCCACTCGCCAAGGGCGGCGGGCGGCGGATGATAGGCGTGCCCGCCTTTGCTGTCGATGAAAACATCGGCGTGGGGCACCAGTCGGCGCAGGCGCCTGGCGATCTTTTTCGTGGGCAAAAGGATGTCCTTCCTCGCCGCCCAAAAGCCGAACGGCATCTCCAGGCGGCGCAGCTCGTCATCCGTGAGCATGGGGACCGAAGGCCGGTAGATGAAGTGCTTGCCGGCCAAGTCGAAGAATTCGCGGAACTCGCCGTCCATTTCCTGCCCGCGGAGATTGGCCCGCTCCATCACGCGCGGCCCCCTGCTTCCGGCCCAGCGCGCCGCCAGCGCGTACCACTTGTACGACGATCGCCTCGGGTAAATGCCTGCCGGGCATATGGTCATGATCGCCGCAATGTCCGCGGGATCGGCTATGGCGCTTGCCATGGCCAGCCAGCCGCCCAGGGAATTCCCCAGCAACACGAGGGGTCGCTCGGGGATCTGCCGCAGTATCTCGGCCAGCCAGGCGACCATCTCCTCCCAGTTGCAGCGGACCGGGGCGCTGTTCCCCGGCTCGCCCGGGAGATCGAGCGCGTAGCAGCGGCCGATCCTGCCCAGTTCCGCAGCGGCTCCCATCCAGACAGCGCCGTTGGAACCCGAGCCGTGGAGCATGAGGACGGCCGGTCCGTTCGCGATGCCGCCGCGCATGGCAAAGGCATCGCCCAAGGTCGTCTGGAGGCAGAATGGCCCGAAAGAGGACGGCCAGCGCTCCAGCAGCCGGCCGTAGGAGGCGCGGATCGCCTCGGCCCCCTCAGGGGAACGGAACATCAGGTCAAGACCCATCGGTCCTCCGCAATGGCCGGCCTCCCCCACTGGGCTGCTGGCAGATCCATTCTATCACAACGCCCGGATGCGCCGGGTCAGTTCAGGCGCCGTCATAGACCCGGACGCGGCCGTACATGGAGACGACGACGCGGCAGACCCGGCCGCGCCGCTCCAGGGTGACGGTGCACAGGGGGGAGACGCCGCCCAGCGGCGAGAACACCGGCCGGCTGTTGGCGCGCACCGTCACCTTGTTCCCCAGGTCGAAGCCGCGGAACTCCCGCCAGCCCTGGCCGTCGTCGCGGCTGAGCGACAGGCGGCCGCCGGCGATCTCGGCCCGCACCGCCCGGTTGTCGCGGATGGCCTGGCAGCGCGCCGTGCTCAAGCCCGCGGTGACGCCGCGCAGGGCGGCATGGAACTCCATTCGTGAAAGGAAGGCGCTCAAGCCCGGGGCGGTCAGCAGCAGCAGGATCCAGAAAATGCCGATCGTCACCAGCAGCTCCAGCACCGTCAGCCCCTTGTCATTCGTCATGGCTTCTTTCCTCGATGTAACGGACGCGGAAATCGCGCAGCAGCTTGAAATCGGGAAGGCGGACCCGGCGACCGAGAGCGAAATCCCCTCTCGCGCCGCTGACCAGCAACTGCCCCCGGTTCGCGATGTCGGCGGCGAACAAGCCGCCGCTGATCTTCACCTTGCCCTCGCCGTTGACCAGGCTGCCGCCGGCGATCACCTGGGCCTGGATGGTCGCTTCGCCGGAGGCGGCGATGACGACATCGGCCGCGGTTTTCCCGTTGCTGAAGAAATCGTTGGCGCAAGTCATGAGCAGCAGCTTCGGAAAGCTCTCCCTGCCCGGCGCCAGGTTCTCGCTTTCGAGCCCGCTGGCGACGACCAGGCGGCCGCCGACCAGCAGCTCGACGTGAGCATCGTCCAGAAACGCCGCCGCGCCCGACTGGGCGACCGAGAAGACGCTGCCGTGGACGACGATCCTTTCCCCGAAGCGGGCGCCGGCGACATCGCCTTCTCCGCTCCAGGCCAGCGAATCCTCGCCGGGCCGGTAGCTCAATTCGTGGGTCCGGCCGTTCTGTCCGAAAGCGATCGTCTGCCGGCCGGCGCAAGCGCTGAATTCCAGCGCCTGCACGTCGCCCTCGACGAACACGGCATCGATCCCGCTGAGGCCGCGCGCCAGGTAGATGCCGGTTGGGACGGGCGCGGCGCCCGGCTCCAATCCGAACGCTTCGCGGATGCGCCGCCAGTCCGGGACCTCGACCGGCAGGCCCAGCGCCGCGCACAAAAGGCCCCCGGCATCGATCCCGGGCGCCAGGTCCCCGACCCGGGGCAGCTGCGAACCGGAATAGTCCACCCCGCGTTCCGCCAGGAAGGCGGCGGCGTCGGTCGTTCCCGGCTTCGCGACCAGCAGCCCGGCTTCGCCGACGGGGATGTCTCCCGCGACCAGATCCACTCGGGCGCAGCCGGCGTACTCCAGGTTGCCGCCCCCACGCCGCGTGCGAATGACATCGTCGATGCGCACGACGCGGAAGCCGTCCTCGCTGCGCAACTCGCGGTTGCTGAACTCGTGGCCGCCCGTGATCCCATTCTCGCTCCAGGCAGGAAAGACATCCGCGGTGAAAAATCCGCCCTGCGGGTCCTCCCAGGCGTTCATGTCGCAGGCGGCGAGCTTCCCGCGGTAGCGATGCAGCCCCAGCAGCAGCGCCTGTTCCAGCGCCGCCGCCTCCAGCCGTCTCTCCCGGCGGGCGGCGACGATCGCATGATGATAGCCGGTGTGGGTCAGCAGAGCCGCTCCCGAGGCGGCCAGCAGCAGGGCGAACAGCAGCGTCAGGACGATGTTGCCGCGGCAATTCACGTTCACACCGTGTTGAGCAGGAAGATGTAGCCGCGAACCTGCTCCTTCCTGTTGATCTCGATGCGGTACAGGACCGAGTTGGCGTCGGGAAAGAAGGTCACGTAGAAGTCGCTGACCTCCTCCAGCAGCGGCTGGAAGGTGCCGTTGTCGCTGCGCCGCTTCAGCGCGCGCTGGGCGGGGAAATACTTGTACTCGACCTTCTTCAGCGCCACCAGCGTGCTGTTGCGGGGAAAGTCGTTCCGCAGCGGATTCTTCATGACCAGGGCGCCGTCGAGACGGTACTGGACCTCGTTCAGCTCCCAGGCCGGCCGAACCGGGTCGTAAATGAGCACCGTCTTGTCCTTCTTGAAGCACTCGCCGGCGGCGACCCGCAGCGCCTGCTGCCCGCGCAGCGCCCCCTCCAGGAGCGGCTCGTCGGCGACGCCGTAGGTGCTGGAGAAGAAGCCCGGGGTCGAGGCGAACGGGGCGATGTCGCTGAACGGCCGGACATCCTGCAGCCGCATGCCGCACTTGTTCAGGTCGGCCTTGATGGCGTCCACGGCATGAAAGATCGCCTCCAGCCGCTCCTGGTTGCCGCCGACTTTTTTCTCCACCCGCGCCGCCCCGGTCGAATGGGCGATGATCACGGTCAGGATGCCCAATCCCAGCGAGAGGGCGATCAGCATCTCCAGCAAGCCGAATCCCCTGATCATGATTGCACCGCCAGGATGAAGCGCGAGCGGTGCAGCACCAGCGCCAGGGCGAAATGCCGCGCCTTCGCTCTCAGGCGCACCCGCTTCAGCGCGGCGTCGGCGTCATCCACCCGCCAGTCGACGCGCAGTTCGCCTTCCTGCCGGTGGTGGGTCCCCGCGGCCAGCTCGGCGGCATCCAGGGGCAGGGATCCCAGGTAGTTCTTGTAATAATCCAGTTGCTGCAGCACGCGGAAGCGCATGGCCGCCCCGCGCGTCTGTCCCAGCGCCGCGACCAGGATACGCGTGCTGGACAGGACGGCCAGCAGCAGCACGGACAATGCGACCATCGTCTCGATCAAGGTGAAGCCTTTGTTCATGTTTTCCTCCTGCGAGGAGGGATACAATTCACGTGCCAAGGGGGCTCCGGCGTCGGGAAGTGCTTCAGGAAAGGGTTTCCAGATCCAGCCTGGTTCTTGCCTGTACAGGGCGCTTTACCGGATCCATTTTTCGGGTAAAGATCGATTGACATCCCGGCAAAGGGACTGACGGGGGCGGATCGAGTCATTTCCCTCCTATATAGGCTTTTTCCGCTCATTGATCCCGCGTCGGCGCAAAATGGCACCGGGCATGAATGAAACCCGGCAGGAGGTCACATGACAAAAACCAAACACATTCTCACCCTGCTGGTCATCCTGGCGATGGCCGCTGTCTCCACCGTTTCCCTGGGCGCCGCCGACAAGCCGGCGGGCGGGGGCGCCGACAAGCTGGTCAACATCAACACCGCCGATGCCGCCCAGCTGGCCAGGCTGCCCCAAGTCGGGCCAAAGATGGCCCAGCGCATTCTGGATTTCCGCAAGAGCAGCGGCGGCTTCAAGCGCGTCCAGGACCTGCTGAAGGTCAAGGGCATCGGCGAGAAGGTCTTCGCCAAGCTGCAGCCGCTGATCACCATCTGAAGAAAGCGGGGGGCCGCAAGGCCCCCCTTCTAAAGGAGAACACCATGGAAGAAAAACTCAAGGAACTCAATCTGCTCCTGCTCTACCTGACCGGCTGGGAGGAGGACTCGCGCAAGAACCCGGGCGAGAAAGTCTTTTGCACCTGGAACGGCTACAGCTTCAAATCCCTGAGCCAGCTGGCCGACGACAAGCTGATCGTTCAGTTCAAGGACAAGAAACTGGTGATCGTGACCGAATCAGGAAAGCAAACGGCCGAGAAACTCAAAGCCAAGTACCTGAACTGATCCATTCCCCGCTATCCCCGTTCCCGAGGCGCGCCCCGGCGCGCCTCTTTTTTCACCAATGATTGCGCCAGGTGGTCGCAATATGCGACCACCTTGGAGAAGCAGTCTTTTGCTTCTCTCGCGAGGGGTCCAATGAAATTGAAATCAGCCGAACTTGTCTTTCCAGAAAACATTCAAATCAAGATTCTCACGATCCGTGGCCTGAAAATTGTACTCGATCTCGATCTGGCACGATTGTATGGAGTCGAGATCAAGAGGCTGAACGAGCAGGTCAGACGCAATCTCGAACGATTTCCTGAAGATTTCATGTTCCAATTGACTAGCGAAGAATACGATTCTTTAAGGTCGCAAATTGCGACCTTAAAAAGAGGGCAGCACCGGAAGTATCTCCCATTCGCATTCACGGAACACGGGACCATCATGGCCGCGAGTGTGCTGAATTCACCAAAGGCCATGGAGATGAGCGTTTTTATTGTGCGCGCTTTCGTCAGGCTACGCGAGATCCTTTATTCCCAGAAGGAACTCGCCGAAAAAATCGCCGAGCTGGAAAACAAAGTGGGTGACCATGACGCTTCGATTAATATCATCATTTTCGTAATCAATAGGCCACAACACTTTTCTTTCAGCGCCCGCGGTTGAGGACGCGGAAGCGGCGCTCGACGCGGTGGCCGTCCTCGTCGACGAGCACCAGGCGGTGCTCGCCGGCGGCGGGCCGCGCCGCGACCTGGTGGAAGCGGCGGGTGGCGGTGAGGAACTCCCCGTCCAGGTGCCAGTAGATCGCCGTTTCCGGGCGGCGGTGGACGGCATCGAAGACCACTTCGCCGGGGCGGCCGTCGAGGTCGACGGGAATGTAGACCGCCGTGTTCACGTCGGGATAGACCAGGCTGATCTCCTTGCGGCCCGATCCGGCCTGGAAACTGCCGGCGCAATCCCGGCGGAAAGGGGGCAGGGAGCGATACTCGGGATGATAGCGCCGGTAATAGTATTCCTGCACCGGCGGCAGGACGAACCACGGCCGGTGGAGCATGCGCCCGGGCGACTCGCAGCCCGAGTCGACGCGGAAGCGGCCGCCGGCGTCCAGGTGCACCAGCTGGTGATACGGACACGACTGCTGGAAGTGGCTCTCCCTGGGCACGGCAACGGCGAGGGCCGGGCAGAGTTCGCCGGCCAGAAAGCCCGAGTCGCGGCAGACCTGCACCTCCTTCAGCCAGAGGCGGGGCGGCGTGACCCGGCCCCCGGTGTCCAGTACGTTCAGCACGTCGAAAAGAACCGGCGCCACCGTCGACAGGCCGGTCAGGAGCGGATTGCCCTCGCCGTCGGCGTTGCCGGCCCAGATGCCGACCGTGTAGGCGGGGGTGACGCCCACCGCCCAGGCGTCGCGCAGGCCGAAGCTTGTCCCGGTTTTCCAGGCCACCCAGCGCGAGGAGGAGAATTCCTTCCAGTACCCCTCTTCGTCGGGACGGCTGACCTCGGTCAGGGCCTCGAGGGCCAGGTAGGCGGCGCCGGGCCCCAGGTCGCTCATGCGCGACCGGAGCGGCGGCTCGTCGCGCAGGAGACGCACCTCGCTGCGGCGCCCGGCGTCGCCCAGCGCCAGTTGCGCCAACCCGGCGTACAGGGCGGTCACTTCGTAGAGGGTCGTCTCGGCGCCGCCGAGGATCAGGGTCAACCCGTAGCCGCCGGGGGGGCGACGGAGCGTGGTCAGGCCCCACTTCTTCAGCAGGTTATAGAAACGCGGGATGCCGTACTGTTGCAGCATGCGGATGGCGGGGATGTTCAGCGACCAGGCCAGCGCCTGGCGCGCCGGTACGGCGCCGCGGAAGCGGCGGTCGAAATTCTCCGGAACATAGCCGGCGAAATGGGCGGGCGTGTCGGCGACCAGGGTCGTCGGCGCCAAGCCGCCTTCCTGCAGCATGGCGGCGTAGAGGAACGGCTTGAGGATGCTGCCGCTGCTGCGCGGCCGGTGCAGGAGATCGAGGTCCTGGCCATGGGCGGCAGCGGACTCGCGGGCGACGTTGCCCACGTAAGCCGCCACCGTCCCCCGGCGGTTGTCGACGATCAGCGCGGCGAGGTTGCGGACGCTTCCCGCCAGCAGGCGCTGGCCGTTGGCCTGGACGATGCGCGCCAGGGAGGATTGCAGCCCGGGGTCGATGAACGTATAGAACGGCCGCCGGCTGCCGTGCCGTGCCGTCAGCGTGTCCAGCAGGTGGGGCGCCGGGCGCGGCAGCGTCCGCATGCCGGCGGGCATGGGCTCGGCCAGAGCCAGCGAGAGATCCAGGGCGGAGATGAGCCGGCGCCGCTCCAGCAGGCGCAGCAGGCGGTCGCGCTTGCGCTGCAGCAGGCGGCGGTTGGCGGCGCCGGCAATGAGCTTGGGATCGTTGGGCAGCACGGCCAGGAAGGCGGCCTCGGCCCAGCTCAGCGTTTCGGGGCCGCGGTCGAAATAGAACCAGGAGGCGGCGTCGATGCCGACGATGTTGCCGCCGAAGGGGGCGTTGGCGGCGTGCAGGTCGAGGATCTCGCGCTTGGTTATGGAGAGCTCGAGCCGCAGCGCCAGCGCCATCTCGCGCACTTTCTCCAGGTAGGTGCGCGGCGGGTTCTTGCGGCTGATGCGCACCACCTGCATGGTCAGGGTGCTGCCGCCGCTGACCACCCCCCGCCTGCGGACGTTGGCCCACAGGGCGCGGGCGATCGCCCGCAGGTCGACGCCGCGGTGGCGGAAGAAACGGCGGTCCTCGTACTGCACCAGCGCCTGGAAAAAGCGCTCGGGTACGGCCCGGGTCCTGGGGAAGCGCCACTGCTCGTCCGCGGCCAGGCGCGCCCCCAGCAGCCGGTCATCGGCGGAAAACAGCACCGGCGAGAGGGGATCCCGGAAAAGCCGGCGCGGCGCCGCCCACCAGGCGAGCAGGGCCAGGCCGCCGGCAAGCGCGCCCAGCAGCAGCAGCGCCCGGCGATGCCTGCGCAGGAAGGGGATCAGCGCCGGATCTCCATCCACTGCCCCGTCGTGTTGGCGTGGAAGGCCGCGTCGTACATCGCCTCCACGCTGATCCCGGGCTGGTAGAACCGCCCGCCGTAGGAGGCGTTGAGCATCGCCGTGAACGTTTTCTTGGCGCCGGCCTTCAGGCTGAAGTAGGTGAGGATGCGGTCGTCACGGACATCCTGGTAATCGAAGTATCCGCCTCCGGGCTCGTCGCTGAACAGGCGCGGGTTGGCGATCTGGCAGCCGGCGGGGACGATATGGGTCAGGGCCAGGTTGTTCAGCGTCTGCCGGCTGAGGTTGGTGACCTGGATCTCCACCTTCACGTCACGGCCCTGGGCAAGGCGGCCAGCGTCGATGGCATTCTCGTCCGCGTCCCTGAAGAACACTTCCAGGCGCAAATTGCTCTCGTGCGCCGTTTCGCCGCCGGCGGGCGGGATGCCGGCGATGGTGGCGGTCACGTACAGGCGGCCTGACCCCGGGTTGCTGATCCTCAGCATCCGCTCCGCGGTGGTGAACGGGGAGAATTCCTGCTGGTGGAAGGGGACGACGGCTTCGACCTCCTTCAGCGGCTCACCCTGCCAGCCGGCCTGGAAACGGAAGGGCTTGGCCGTCGAGCCGCCGTAGTAGGTGGCGATGGCCATCAGGGCGTAGGCGGTCTCCTGGGTGGAATACCAGGTATCGCTGGACATGGCCGAGACGATCTCGTCGAGGAATTTTTTCGCGCGCCCCTCCTGGCCCATGTGCACCAGGGTGCGCACCATCACCGCCTTGTCGCGGAGATCGGAGCCGAAGGTGCGGTTGTCGTCCCGGTATTTCGCCACCTGCCACGAACATTTGCCCAAGAGGTCATCGGCGGCTTCGCGCTGGCCGCCGGCCTGGAAGGCGCCGGCCAGCAGCACGGCGGCTGGGCCGTCCAACCCCGCGGTCTCGCGCAGCCGGTTCATGGCCCCCAGGTCGGGCGATCCGGCCAGGGCCAGCGTATACAGGCGGAAGGCCTGGACAATACGGCCGTGCTCCGGCCCCGCGGTCCAGGAGTTGGCCAGCGCCCGCTGGTGCTTTTTCCATCCCTCGAGCATGGCGGCCGGCACGCGATAGCCCGCGCGCTGGGCCTCGAGCAGGAAATAGCCGGCATACGACGAGGTCCAGTGGTGGGCCTCGTACTCGCCGGGCCAGTAGGCAAAGCCGCCGCCGGGCGCCTGGAATGTGCGCATCTTTTCAATGGCGCCGGTGACGTTCGCCTCCACTTTCTTCCGCTGCCCGTCATCGAGCTTGATCAGGTTCTTCAGGTAGAGCTGCGGGAAGGCGGTGGAAAGGGTCTGCTCGAGGCAGCCGTGGGGATAGCGGATCAGGAACTGCAGCCGCTTCTGCAGGTTGAAGGGGGGCAGCATGGAGTATTCCAGGGTCACGTCATTGGTCCCACGGATCCCGAACGCCCGGATCGCGATCTGCCGGGTCTCGCCCGGCGCCACTTCGGCATGCAGCGTCTCGAGGATCCTCGGGTTGGCGGCCAGGATGGGTATGGCGGTCCGGCTCTCGGCCTTGCGCGTGCCGCTGGTCGCCTGGATGCGGACGCTGCCCTGGCCGATCCCGGCGCTGACGGTCACCGGGAAGAAGACCATTTCGTCGCCCGGCTTGCTGAACTCGACGGTCCTGATCTTCGGCCCGTCGACCAGGAAGCGGTCGCCGGCGTCGATCTGCACCTGCACCTTGCGGATGTCGGCGCGGCTGACGAACACCGAGACGGGGAGGTCGAAGGTCTCGCCCGGCCGCACGACGCGCGGCAGCGTGGGCAGGATCATCAGGTCCTGGCGCACCGGCACCGACTTCTCGGCCACGCCGAAGGCGTTGTCGCGGCCCGCCACCGCCATGACCCGCACCGCCCCCACGTATTGCGGCATGGAGAACTTGTGCTCGGCGGCCTTGCCGGCTTCCAGGGCGAAGGGGCCGGCGAAAAGGACGACGGGCGGGAAACGCCGCTGCTTTTTCTCGCCGGCGGCGGCGCCCCCTTCCTCGTCGCCGCCCAGGGCCAGCAGGCGCGAAAGGTCGGCGCCGTAGGCCTCGGCCACGTCGTCGAAGAGGTCCCAGGTGCGGACGCCCAGCGCCTCGCGGTTGTAGAACCTCTTGCGCAGGTCGGGGGCGGCGTAGCGCGTCAGGCCCAGCAGGCCTTCGTCGACGACGGCCAGGGTATAGGTCATCGGACGGCCGGACTTTTCCTCGACCTTGACCTTGAAATCCTCCATGGGCTTCAATTCGTCGGCCACCTTGAGCAGCGGCACCAGCTTCGTGCGCGGGTCATCCACCAGCACCGGGATGACGCCGTAGAGGCGGATGGGCGTGTCGCTCTTCTTGCCCGAGTGCGGCTGCAGCAGGGTGACGTGGACGTGGATGTTGGGGGTCATGCTCTCGTCGAGATCGATCTCGAAGCGGTTCTCGCCGCTCTGCGTGCTGACCCACATCTGCTTCAGGACGCGCGAGTTGTTCTCCAGCGAGACCAGCGCCCGCCCCTGCGGGGCGTCGGGCAGGAAGATGGTCGCCTTCTCCCCTACCTGGTAGTTCGGCTTGTCGGCGCTGAAATTGAGGCGCGTGGCGCCGCTGCCCTTCTCCTCGCGGGCGCGGCCGGCCCAGCCCGGCCAGTCGATGTAGACGGCCCGGCCGGCGGCATGCCCCCCCTGCGGATCGACGACGCGCACCAGGTAGCGGCCCCACTGCGGGTACTTGACCTGGAACTTCCAAGAGCCCATGCCGTCGCGCGTCGCCACCTCGCCCTTCAGGACGGGGACATGGCGGGTGTTGGCCACGTACTGGGCCAGCGAGTCGCCGCTCTTGTCCCACCACCACTTCCATTCGACCTTGTAGAGGCTGACCTCCAGCTTGTCGCGGGAGACGGGATTGCCATCGGCATCGACGGTGACGATCTGCAGCACATGGTCCTGGTCGGTGAGCAGCATGCCGCGCGTCTCGTCGCCCTTGGGCAGGCGGATGCCGACGAAATTCTGGTAGGGATAGAAGGGGATGGTCACGGCATCGGTGGAGAAATCACCGCTCTCCTCGAAGACGCGCACGGTGAACTGGGCGTCCATCATCCCCGGCGCCGCCTTTTCCATCTCCAGGGCGATGGGGAAGCGGGCGTCGCCGTTGGCGTCCAGGCGCCCCTCGGCCAGCGCCTGCTCGGAAACGCCGACCTCGCGGGCCGGATCGTCGAACACGTAGTCGGCCCAGCGGGGAAAGCGGGTGGGGCGCGGCGCCAGGCGCACCTGGGCGTCGAACTTCAGGTCGGCCGCCACCGCTCCGTGCAGCCACTGGCTGCGCAGGGCGGCGGTCGCCGGCCGGCCCTTGACCAGCTTTTCCGCGCCCGGCTGGAAATCGATCTTCAGGCGGTTGGGGGCCACCGTCTCGATCTTCAGGTTCTGCTCGAAAACCAGGCCGCCGACCAGCACCCGCGCCTTCCAGTTGCCGGTGGGAGCCGATTCGCCGGTGCGCAGGCGGAAGGAGTGGAAGGCGTCGAGGGAACGCGCCGGCGGGGCGGTCTGGATCAGCTGTCCCTTGGGGTTGTAGAGCTCGAGAAGCAGCGGGTGGCCGGCCGGCAGCTTGCGCTCGCGGTCGAAAAGGACAAACGTCAGGTAGAGGTCGTCCCCGGGGCGCCAGACGCCGCGCTCGCCGTACAGGGCCCCCTTGATCCCTTTCTGCACTTTCTCGCCGCCCACGTCGAAATGGCTGGTCGCCAGCGCCCCCTCGCCGCTCAGGCGCAGGTAGCCCCGATCCTTGCCGTGCTGGGCCTCGATGAAGAACGGCTGGCCCTGCAGGCTCAGGGTCAAAAAGCCCGAGCCGTCGCTGCTGCCCTCGCCGAGCAGCTGGTTCTGGAAATTGAAGGCGCGCACGCGCACGGCGGCGAGCGGCTCGGCGCTGCGGATATCGGTCGTGACCACGTGCAGGTCGAAGTTGTCGCCGCGCTTGGCCACCAGGCCGATGTTCGAGGCCAGGAAGTTGCGCGCCTGGATCGCGTTCTCGTTGAAGCGCGGGTTGTAATAGGCGTCCTTGCAGGGGTCGCTGCGCTCGGCCCAGCCGTCGCTTCCATCCTGGTAATAATAGGAATAGGAATAGTCCCAGTTGGAAAAGTCGCGCCAGGAGGCGTCGTCCTGGTTCTGCAGCTCGGGCTCCGGCACCGGCTTGCCCTGGTTGGCGCAGGGGAAAACGGCGTTGCCGCGGTGGAAGGAGAGGATGATGCGGAACAGGCTGCCCGGGTTCTCACCCAGGAGCCGGGTCACGTCCAGGCTGTAGCGCCGCCAGACCGATGCCTCCTCGGGCTTGTCGGAAAGGGGCACGGTCTTGCGCCACAGGAAGCGGCCGACCTGCGAAAGGTTATCCTTGCCATCCAGGTTGTTCTGCTGGAAGAACTGCGCCATGTTGTTGGCATAGACCTGGAACGCGGTCACCTGGACCGCGCGCAGGCTCACCGCCTCGAAGGGAACGGTCAGCCGGTCCTTGTCGGGCAGGATGATGCCCTGGCCGACGAAGCGCACCTGCGGCGCCAGGCGCTGGAAAGTCACCGTGCGCGTGATTCGCTTTTCCAGCCTGCGGTCGTTGAAGTTGCGCACGCCGGGATGGATGGTCACATCGACGGCGGCGTCGAAGCCTTTGGCGGAATAGGCGCGGATCACGTTGTTATCGACCTCGAACGTGGGCTCGTGGCCCGGCACGGTGACCAGGCCGCGCAGGTTCTGGTTTTTCTTCAGCGGATCGGAAAAGCGCAGCAGGATGCTGGTGGCCGGTTCGAGGACGGCCTCGGCCTCCAGCAGGTCGAACTGGCCCAGCGAGGGGACGTCGATCCGCCGCGAGCCTTTCTGCTCGGCGCCGAGCGCCGATCCGTCCCAGTCGATATCGACATGGCTGGGGGTTTCCTGGCGCCGGATGGCGCGGATAACGAAGGAGTGGCTGCGCCCCTGGTTCTCGTGCGACCAGTCGATGGCCAGCGCCTTGCCCTCCTGCCGGGCCGCAAGGACCTTCCGGACGGCAGCGCCTTCCTGCACGTCGCGGGTGGTCAGCAGGCCGCGCAGCAGGAACTGGTTGGGAGAGACCTCGTCGAGCGGCGCCAGCCCCTGCAGGTCGATGGCGATCGACTCGCGGATGACGGAGAAGGCGAATTCGAAGCGCGCGTACTCGCGCGGCAGGCTCATGAACTTCTTCAGGTTCAGGACGGCACGGTAGGCCGCTCCAGGCTGCAGCTGCCGGTCGGGAGTGAAGACCAGCTCGCGGGGCGAGCTCCATTGCGCCTTGCCGGCGATGGCGGGGCTGAATTCCAGGTAGTCCTGAAGCTCGGAGGCGCCCTGACCTTCCGTGCCGACGTTGTTGACGAACAGCACGCGGATCGGCGCCCGGCGCGAGATGTCGCCCGAGGTAAAGGCGCTGATGTAGCGGTACCACTCCTGCGCCTGCGGCGGCTTGGCCTTCTTGCAGGAGAACTGGAAAGACGAAAGCAGCAGCAGCACCCATACCAGGACCGATCCTGTTTTTTTCATGCGCCCCCTCCTTGAGAATCTTGGCAAAAGGGAAATATAGCACAACAGGGGAATAAAATCATGGGCCCGGCCGGCGCCGGGAAGAGCGGGCTGCGCCTAGAAACAGTCCTTGCCGTTGACGGTGACCTGCTTGGCGATCACGTTGCCGGCGTCGTCGCGGACCAGGGTGACGCTGCCGATATACTGCGCATTGTCGCAGATGGCCTTGAACTCGAAGTAGATCAGCTTGCCGTTCCCGTCCAGCTTGGGGTTCGAAAGGCTGTAGGCCACGCAATTGGGCATCACGAGCTCGTCGCCGTCGAAATAAACCTTGTCGCAAGGGTCGGAGGAAAAAGCCTTGCAGCCCGCCGCGGACAGCAGCACAGCCAGGATGACCGCCAAAAAGCCCAGCCGGATCTTCATGTCGCCTCCAGTATCATCAGGCAATCATCATAGGCGTTTGCGTGCGGCTTGTCAACCTGGGCTCAGGGAGCCTTTGCCGCCATGTCGCCCGGCCTGGCGTTCCAGAGCTCGAGCAGGTAGGGCTTGCGGATCTCGAAAATGCGCGCCTGCTCCTCGACCACGGCCTCGGCCTCGTCGTTGGATTTTTCGCCGACGCGGCGGATGAAGGAGGCCACCCGGGCGAAGTAGAGCGGCGACAGGACCTCGATGACCTGTTTTTTGGCCGCCGGCCGGTGGTGGTAGGCCGCGGCGAACTCGAAGAGGATGCGCGCCCAGAGATCGGTGCTGATCAGGAAAATATCGCGGCCGGTGTCGACGCAGGCCTCTAGCTCGTCGAAGGTTTCGGGCCGGAGGATCGATCGCCAGGCGCCGTGCAGGGTCTGCCACGAGAGATAAAAGTGCTCCACCAGCCGCTGGAAATCGATGGGGAAGGCCTCCGGTTGCTCGTCGCCGGGAGTGCCCCATATGTCGATGGCCGCGCTCCGCCCGGCGCCGGTCCAGTAGGCGTCGGTCTCTTCCATGAGGGCGAAGAGGGTGCCGACCACCTGGCGGAACATCGGCTCCAGGCTGGCGGCCGGGTCCTTGGCGTCGTGGACCTTGACCCCCAGGTGCGTCTGGCAGATCCGCACCTCGCGGATCAGGGCGTTGACCGTCAGCCAGATGTCGATGCCGAAGCGCGCCACGTCGGTGTGCCAGATCGGCAGATCCCCGAGCTCGGCGGCCAGGCGCCCGGAAAAGGCGAACTCGCCGCCGATCGGCTGGCGCACCCGCTTGCCGAAAAGGCAGCGCAGCATGTTGTAGGTGACGTTGTTGGTGATGGTGCCGTCGAACTTGTAGCGGCGGTAGAGCGGGGCGACGAACTCGTAGCCGCCCTTGACCACCGGGCCCAGCAGGCGCTCGATCCACTGCGGCGTCACCGAGCGCAGGTCGGCGTCGAGCAGGGCCAGCGCCTTGGCTTCCAGTTCGCCGGCGGCGGCGAAGATCATGCGCACCGCCGATCCCTTGCCCGGCAGCCCGCGGTAGATGCCGACCACGCCGGGGATCCCCTGCGCCTTCATCTCGGCCAGGGCCAGCTCGCGGGTGTCGTCCAGGGTGGAGCCGCCGTCGGCGATGATGATCGCGCCCCTGCTGCCGGGGAATTGCTCGCGCAATCCCCTGGCGGCTGCGGCCACGACGTGGGCGACGGTTGCGGCGTTGTTGAAGCAGGGTATGCCGACCAGCAGGTCGGCCTTGCCGATGCGGCCGATCAGTTCCCGGGTGATGGAGCGCAGGGGCTTCACGTCGTTCATCGCCGCACCTCCTGGCAGGGGATCATGAAGCGATCATATCACGACGAAGCGCTGCTTGCCAAGCGCCGGTCGCGGCCGGCGAAAAAATCCTGCGCGGGCCTTGACACTTGATTTTCTTCGGGAATTTAGTTATAGTTCCGGCAATGATCGTGGGCCAGGCGTGCCTGCCACGACAAAATTCATTAAAAAGGAGATGAACGAATGCCGAAAGCAATGACCAAGAGCCAGATCGTGGCTGGAGTCGCGGAGAAGGTCGGGATCACCAAGAAGCAGGCCGGGGAAGCCATCGAAACGCTGGCGACCATGGCCTACAAGAACGCCAGGAACGGCTTCACCGTTCCCGGCCTGGGCAAGCTCGTGCTGGTAAACCGCAAGGCGCGCATGGGCCGCAACCCGGCCACCGGCGCCGCCATCAAGATCCCGGCCAAGCGCGTCGTGAAATTCCGCGTCGCCAAGGCCTGCAAGGACGCCATCCTCGGCTAAGCCCGGATCGTTTCCCGATCGACTCGGCAACCAGGGCCGCAGCCGGATGGCTGCGGCCTTTTTTTTCTTTCGTTTTCTTGAGATGTTCCTGAAAATTTAGGAAACAAGAAAATTCAATTCCCGGCGGCCAACTACCAGCACATCCCGCTGGCGGGCAAGTGGCTGCTCTCCTTCTGCATGCTGGCCGGCCGCCTCGAGATCTACACCGTGTTCGTGCTCTTCACCCGCGACTTCTGGGAATAGGGCGGGAAACAGGTCTTACCCATTCACTTCAGTTCCTTCGCCGCGAATCTCAACGGCACCGTCTTATTTCGCGGTCATCTTGATGCTGATGAAAAGAGAATGCTCGCCTTCCCGCCATTTCACGATGATCCGCGCATCCTTGGTCTCCGCGCTATAGGCGTCGTGGGGCACCGTGGATTGCGGCGGGAAATCCCGGAGGTCCCGCACCAGCCATTCGCTCGTCGACCGCTTCAATGCCTCAAGCTTCTCCAGGTACGGCCGGCCGGCGTCCCGCACCAGGGTGTAGTCCAGTTCGCAGCCGACCAGGGTGGCGGCATGGAAAGTGAGCTCGAAGATGGCCGTGCCCTCTTCGACGGTCGCCATCCAGCGGCATAAGCGCTCGTCGCAGTTCGCCGGGCCGTATTCCGCGATCGCTTTCTTCACGGCGTCCGTCTCCATGAACCACTGCAGCCCGAAGGGAAGGTAGAGCGCTTCCGCAGTGGCGGCGGGCCAGGGAAGCGGCTTGGCATTGACCTGGATCACGCAAGCCGTCAGGAGCATCATGATGATGCATTTCTTCATCTTTCCTCCAGGGACTCGAAAGAAATCGATCCGTACTGGCCGTGATTTTATTACCGCGCCGGAAAAAAGTCAAACCCGCCAAGGCATGCGTTGACCGGGAGGACAACGGCGCATAGCAAACGGATCGTTGGCCATGGCCGGCTTGACTTTGCAGTCGACCGCAAATAAACTTACCATACTGGTTGAGGATACAGCGCTTCAAGGAGGGAAAATGAAAGCACGCGTCATGGATGCCAATTCCGCTGTCCGGCTACTGCCGGTGTTTTGCATCATCGCCGCTTTCCTTTCTCCCTGGCTGGCCGCTCAGGCGGTCCTGAACCATTCGGATGCCCTCACCGCCCTGATCCAGCAGGCCGACCGGACCTATGCCCGGGCCGCGCACACCTCGATCCAGCATTATTTCAACAACATCCCGGTGAACGCGGCCATCTGCATGGGGCTGGCCATGCACGGCCAGAAGCGCATTGCCGATCCAAACCCGCAATATCTTAAGCACTACGAGGCCCTGCGCCGGGAAGCCCATGAGTTTCTCGAAGGACTGGCCAAGGCCCACCACTTCAGGAACCCTTTCGATGGCCAGCCGATGGACCGGCAGTCCCTGGCCGCGATCTTTGACAGCAACGCGTCAGGAGAACAGAACCAATGGGCGGTCCAGAACCGGCTTCCCGACCCGGCCGCCGTCCGCCAGCCCTTTATCCTGGATCGGGTGACCCCGCAATCGCTGGCCAAGCTCCACCTGAAGGACGATTCCGACTCTATCCGGTTGCTGGACCAGACCGCTCCCCCGGTGATCCAAGAGGACCCCCGCCACCGGCAAAACCCAGCGCCGCCACCCGGCTGCCCGGCCAGTTACGTGGTCGGCACTTGGTGGCTGCAAAAGTCTTTCACCAAAACGATTCATCGATATGAGATAACCCAGACCGGTGATTGCACCTTCGTCATGCGATCCCCAGAAACGGCAGATCATCTCGAATTCCGTTATAGTGGAGAATGGTCCCGAGGTTTTCAGCATGATAGTGGAATATGGATCCCTTCAGCACCTCGTTTCATCCTGACCCGCATCCGGAGCCAAAGTGGGTGGGTCCAAAAGAATGAGGCAATTCATATCTACCGAAAACCGGAGGGCGATGAGATGCTCATTCTGTTAATTGATTTTAAGCTTTTTCGCAATAAGCCCAGGTGATGAAGCGGATGACGTGACAGCCGATAGTCCATAATCGTTGAAATCGGAGGGAGGAAATGCGGATGATTTTTTTTAGCAGAAACCATGTTTTCGCGGGCTTGACCTTGGTTCTGATAATTTTACTCCCGGCCGCCCATGCCCGGGCGCAGGACCAGGATGCCCAGGACCGGATCAACGCCATCGAAGTCCGCAGCGACCAGGTCGCCGAGCAGCGGCGGCAGGTGCGCGAGGAGCTCAATCGGGCCGACCGTCTGGCCAAGATCGCGTCGGCTTGGTTCATAAGAAAGACCCAGACCGATGCGGAGATCAAGAGCCTCGAGGAACAGAAAAGAAGCGGCAGTTTCAATATTTACGACACCCGGCAGCTGGACGACCAGATGCAGGCCCTGAGCAGGAAGCTCGACGGCATCATGCGGCTGGATGGCGGACTGGCGATCGACGGAGTCCCGTTCAGCTCGCTTTTTCAACTTCAGGAGGAGGTCAAGCAGAAAAGCAGCGAAGCACTGCGGCTGAACGAAGAGTATGTCCGGTTAACGCAGGAGCTGAGGGCCCTGGACCAGGAGCGGGATGCACTGTGCCCCCAGGCGCTGGACCAGGCAAAAACACAACTTCGCTCCGACAAATTCACGCTCGGCTACCTGCGGGAGGACCTGGAGATGCTGCAGGCCCTGGTGAGCAATAACGAGCTCTGGATATTGCAGGCCCCGATCTCCATGGGCGCCACGTTCCCGCACATGTCCCGCGAGAGGGCCCTCATCATGCTCACCAGCGAATACGTTCACTCGGTCCAGACCACTCCCGGGAAAAAAGCGGATCACCGGGAACTCGCCGAAAAGATCAAGAAATACCAGGCGGAATCGGAGGCGATCAAGCGCGAGGTGCGCGAGCGGATCATTCCGGAAAAGATGCGCGAGATCGAGGAACTTCAGCGCCGGGTCAGCCTGCTGGAGGGCGGCCCCCGCGAGATCAAGGGCTGCTGGGTCATCGTGGTGGGCAGCGGGAATTACCCGACCATCGAGATCGCCGCCAACGCCCAGGGGGATTACGAGGCGATCCTGACCCACGTCGGGCAGCTCGACTTTTTCAGGCGCGGAAACCGGCTGTTCTCGGTCGGCCGGGTCAACGACGACACCTACGACGGCACCGAGTACTCCTTCACCGCCGATGGCCGCCCAACCAGGGTACCGTTGCGAATCATCCTCAGCCGCGACGGCAAGTCCATCAGCTATCGCTCCGACTCCCTACTGACCCTGCGGCGCTGCGACTGATCCCGCAGGGAGATCGGAAACGAACCCAGGCAGGCAAGGTTCTTCGCTGGCCGCTTTCCCGGCAAATCCTCCGGGAATGACTGATCAGACCAGGAAAAGCATGACCACCCCCAGCAGGGCGACCAGCGTGCCGATGATCGCCCGCGAGGTGATCTTCTCCCTGAACAGGAAATGGGAGACCGGCAGCAGCATCACCGGGGTCAGCGACATCAGCGTCGAGGCGACGCCGATATGGGCGTGAGCAATGGCCACCAAAGAGAGGATGACGCCCAGAACAGGGCCGGTCAGCGAGCCGGCGGTGATCTGCAGCAGCGCCCTGTTGTCCTTCATCGCGGCCAGGTGGCCGCGCAGCTTCCCCTGGAAGAAGTTGAGGAGCGCCAGCAGCAGGCCGGCGACGCCGACGCGGACCAGGGTAGCGGAAATGGCCGAGTAATCGCCGGCCAGCCCCAGCCGCGAGAACAGCAGCCCCAGCGCCTGCCCCGCCGCGCCGCCCACCGCCAGCCATATGCCCAGGGATTTTTTCCGCGGCAGCGCGGATACGGGATCGCTTCCCGGCGCCGTCCGTTCCGCCACCACCCAGGCGACGCCGCCGATGGTCACCAGGATGCTGGCGATCTCCAGGACGCGCAGCGTCTCGCCCAGGAACGCCCAGGCCAGGAAAGCCCCGAAGACCGGCACCAGCAGCGCCAGCAGCATGGTCCGGCGCGGGCCGATGAGCAGGAAGGATTCGAACAGCATGGCGTCGCCGATGACGAAGCCGATCACGCCGGAGAGCCCCAAATAGAAAAACCGGTCGAGCTCGATATCCAGGGGCAACGGCGTGCCGAACAAGGCCCAATTCAGCAGCATCAGGGCCGGCAAGGCGATCCACAGGCGCACGGAGTTGACGGCGGACGAGCCCACCCGCTTCCCGGCCAGGGTGAAGACCACCGAGTTGAACGACCAGCAGGCCGCCGTCAGCAACGCCGCGATCTCGCCAATTATCTGGGACATGTGAATTCCCCTCGGGAATCATTCGGAAAGCCGCATTATATCAGGAATCACGGTCATGCATAAGAAGGCGGATCGCCCTGGGTGCTCCCTCCCGGATCATGCGCCGAGTCCTCCGGGCAAAAAGCGTCATGCGGCAGGGAGGAAAGACCGCCGCAGGGAAAACGTTTTTAAAGGGCCCGGCTGCGGCTGTTTGCGCCCGGCTTACTGCAGGGCGAAGGGGGCATCGCTGGCATCGGCGATCTCGGTACCGATCTCGCGGACGCGAATGAGATAGCCGGTCCCGGCCGGTGCGAGTCCACCCTCGGTTGAACCGGCCGTCCAGTCGAGGACACCGAGAAGCGGGTCCACTTTATCGGCGATGACCCCCACTTGCGCCCCCCCCCGCCACAGGGTGATCCGCAGCAGGCCCAATCCGCCGGCTCGCCAGGAAATGGGCGCAGCGCTGCCGATGCCCAGGTTCTCGCCGCCATTGGGAGACAGCACCCGCAGCTTGACCAGGGAAAAAGGGGCATCGCAGGCATCGTTCGTGATCCCGGGCGCCTTGATCTTGATCCTGTAGCCGCCATCCACGAGCGCCGAACCGCCGATATAATCGCCGACCCGCCACATGTAGGCGCCGGACAGGGGATCGAGGTTTTCCGCGATGGTGCCGATCAGAACCCCGTCCCGCCACAGGAACATCTGCAAGGGCTTCGAAATCCCGGTCGTTTCCCAGGAAATCCGACGGAATGTTTTCTTGTTCAGCCTTTCGCCGCCATTGGGGCTGACGACGGCGATGGAGGGTTCGCCCCTGACCAACTCGATGCCGCTCCCGGTGCCGAGGTTCCGCGAATACTGCCGATCGACGGCATTGTTCCAGTGTTCGTGGACCCCCAGGTTCTGCAGGGGGGTGCCGTCTCCCTCCGGATCGTACACCGATCCCGAGGGTGGGCTGCCGGCCTGGGCCGCCTCGTGCAGGTAATTGCAGGTGTTGGCGGTCATGGCCGCGACCTGCATGGCGGGCTCGTTGCGGAGAAAATCCAGTCCGACGGAGTCGATGGCCACCGGATCCAGGGATACCAGCAGGCTGGAGAAGTAGCCGTTGTCAAGGGATTGCCAGCGGCTGATGGTCTTGGAGCCCTGGTGAACGGCCGTGTACAAGCCGTCCATGACATAAAGAACGGTCTTGCCGCCCAGCTGCCCGTGCCCGGTCAGGACCGGGTGGCAATGGGGATCGCCGATCTCATTGACGGGATTCTTGACGGTGCCGAAGCCGTGCAGCAGGCTGGGGGAAAAAGCCGTGCCGTTAAAGACCGATCCAAAATTGTTCTTGCCGGCCAGGGTGACGCCGAAGAGCTCGTGGGCACGGAGCAGCGAGAGGTTGATGATGTACCCGGCCTCGGTGAAGCAAGTGGGCGGGTAATGATCCGGGATGGCGGCGGCGGCTGGATCGGGCTTGACGAACCGGATGGCATGGGCGTAATCGGGGCTGGCCGCCGATCGGCCGTTCTTGCTCAGATCGGGCCTGACCACGAAATTCACCGCCTGGAAATGGGGGTCGGGATTGCCGCGGATCTTGTCGAAGATCGGATCCCCGATATAGCGCGAGGCATCGGCGATGGTGATGTCGGCGCCGGCCACGCCGGCCGTCCCGATCAGCTGGCTGACCAGGGCGTAGACCAGATGCGGGCTTTGAAATCCTCCGTTGTCCCAAGTGCCGCTGAAATCCTGGTTGCCGTTGATCTTGATGACGATCTTTTCCCCGGCCTGGTAGCCGCGGTCGCCGCGGCCCCTGGACACGTTGGAGAAACGGAACAGGGCCTGCCAGGCGACGGAGTTCGTGGACGTGCCGCTGATCAGCTGCAGCGAGCGCGAGAGCATGCTGCTGACGGCGAACTGGCTGGTGTTGCCGTCGCTCCACCAGAAACCGCTGGCTCCGTCCCAGGGGGTGGCATTGGTGTCGCGTACCCAGACGACGCGGCCCGGGAAAATTCCCCTGGCCGTGCCGACCGGCTGATTGGGGGCATCGCTGGGCATGAAGCCCTGAACAGCGATCTCCGCTTGCGCCTCGGGCGCCAGATAAGGCGCCGCCACCGCCATCAAGGCGATGCCCGACAGGGCGATGATCGGCATGCGCAAGCGGACGGCATGCCGGTTCAGGCGCTGCAGCAAAACGGCCGGGACGAGCATGGCCAGGAGGTAAGTGAGAAACCCGCCTCCCAGTCCGGCGGCCACCCGCTGGCAGGGGTAGGCCGCCCGCGAGGGTTTGGGGACGACACGGATAAGGAACCAGATCAGGGCCAGCAGGCCCAGCAGCGGAAAAAGAGGCACCGCTGCCTTGCGCGCAATCTTTTGCATGGTCTTCTTGTTCATGCTGTTCACCCTGCCTTATTTATAACCTTGGCAGTTACATATATAGCACAATTCCAGATATTTGCAACATATTCCCGCAACGGCTGCAAAAAGGAATCAAAATGGCCGCTCGGGCGGCCCGGGCCAGGCCTTGCGCCTCAAACTCCAGGCGGAAGCTTGGCGCGCATCAGTTCCCGAAGGCTGAATTTCCTGCCGTCGGCGATGAAGGTCCCGTCGCCGACGGCATGGAACGTTCGCCGCTCCCGGCGCTTCGGGTCGATCCAGGCGCGCAAGGCTTCCAGGACAAAGATGTCGTGCTTCCTGATATGGTCGACGACGCGGCACTCGATGTTGGCCAGGCACTCGGCGACCAGCGGCGCCTTGACCGCCTTGGCCTTGACCGGCGTCAGGCCGAACTTCACGAACTTGTCGGTGTCGGAGCCGGAACAGGCGCCGATGGCCACGACCTTGCGCGCCAGGTCGACTCCGGGCACGGCGATCACGCACTCGCGCTCACGGACCAGCGCCTTGTAAGAGTGGTTCCATGCTCCGGTGACGAAGGCCATGCGCGGCGTGAAGTCCATGACCATGTGCCAGGAGAGGGTCATGACGTTGCTGCGGTCGCCGAGGGCCGTGGTCAGCAGCACCACCGGCCCCGGCTCCAGCAACATGAACGCCTTGCGCAGCGGCAGCGCTTGCATTGCGCTCATCTCCGTCGCTATTCCCCGGTCAGCGCCCGCGCGGGAAGGGCTTGGGCTGGAACGGCTGCGGCGGGTTCTTTTCCAGCTCCGCCAGCAGGAATTCGACGGCCCTTTCGAGCTGCGGGTCGCGGCCGGCGATCACCTCGGCGGGCGTCCATTCGACCTCGATATCGGGCGCCACCCCCTCGTTCTCCACCGTGAACCCGCCGGCGGGGTCGACGAAAGCCACCGTGGGCGCCGTAACATAGCCGCCGTCCATCAGCGGCGGGTAGCCGGAGATGCCGACCAGGCCGCCCCAGGTGCGCTTGCCGATCAGCGGGCCGATCTTCTGCTGCCTGAAATAGTAGGGCATGGCGTCGCCGCCCGATCCGGCGTACTCGTTGATCAGCATGGCCTTGGGGCCGAAGTTCGCGGCCTGCGGCGTCCTGCCCAGCCCGCCCCAGCGCGGCTGCCAGTAGTTCATCAGCGGCCGGCGCAGCAGGTCGATGATGTAGTCGGCCGCGTAGCCACCGCCGTTGAAGCGCTCGTCGAGGATCATCCCCTGCTTCTGCAATTGGGAGAAGTAGTAGCGGTTGAAGAAGGTGTAGCCGCCGACGGCGGTGTCCGGCAGGTAGACGTAGCCGAGTTTCCCCTGGCTGAGCTTGTCCACCAGGCGCCGGTTCTCGTCGATCTGGTCGCGGAAACGCAGGCTGCTGTCGCTGTCCAGGGGGACGACGGTCACGATCCTGGCCCCGGCCTTGTCCGGCTTGTCGTTGACCAGCAGGCGGACCTGGCGGCCGGCGCCGGCCAGGAAGTAGGAATGGAAATTCTTCTTGACGTCGAGATCGCGGCCGTCCACCTGCAGCAGGTAGGTCCCCTCCGCGACCCAGTTGCCCGGCTCGGAGAGCGGCGAGCGCAGCTCCGGGTTCCAGCTTTCGCCGCGATAGATCTTCTTCAGGAAAAAATGCCCGGCCCGGACGCCGATGTCGGCCCCCAGCAGACCGACCGGCGCCTGCTGGATGCGCGGCTGCTCGCCGCCGCCGCGGTAGGCGTGGCCCACGCAGAGCTCGCCGATCATCTGGCCGATCAGGTAGTTCAGGTCGTCGCGGTGCGAGACGTGGGGAAGATACGCCTCGTAGCGCTCCCAGACGGCCGGCCAGTCCTGGCCGTGCATGCCGGGATCGTAAAAGTAGTCGCGCTCGATGCGCCAGGCGTCGCGCAGGATCTGGCGCCACTCGCTCTGCGGCTCGCGGTACACGCGGATGTCCTGGGTCTTCAGCCTGCCCTTGCCGGGCTCCACCTTGGCGGCATCGACCAGGAACCAGTCCCGCTTCTGGCGGTACAGCATCTTCTTGCCGTCGGCCGACAGTATGAAGGAGGCGATATCGCCGGCCAGCACTTCGCTCTCCCGTTTCTCGTGCGTATAGACATGCAGCGTGAGGCTCTGTTCGATGCGCGTCTCGCTGCGCTGCTGCTTGACCCTTTCGCTGTAAAAGAGCTTGTCCTGGCCGGCCTGCAGGCGGTCGTAGCTGCGGGTGGGAAGGGGCAGGGCGACGATGCGGCCGAGAATGCCGTCGAGATCGACGCGGATGGGCTGGGCCGCCGGCGCGGCCTTGGGCTTTTCCTTGTCCTTCTTCTCCGGTTCCTTGTCCGCCGGTTTCTCCTCCTCGTCGCTCCTCGCCTTGAGCGGCGAGGGCTCGGCGCTGGAGAGGACGGCGAGGTAGATGTTGGCCACCGGCTCATGCGGGTATTCGGAGAGGTCGACCCAGCCCATGTCGTGGGCCAGGTTGGTCGAGGCCGCGAAGTAGAGGTACTTGCCGTTCTTGTCGAAGCAGGGCGAATAGGCGTCGCTCATGCCGTCGCTCAGGGGCCGGGACGCGCCTTTCTCCACCTGGAAGAGGTGGATGGCGCGCAGGTTGTTCTCGCCGTGCAGGGTGTAGCTCAGCCAGCGCGAATCGGGGGACCATGCGTAGTCGGGATAATTGATGAACTTGGGATCGGTCGCGACCGCGGTGACGGTACCGGCGGCGACGTCGGCCAGGTAGACCGTCTGCCGGTTGCTGACGAAGGCGATGCGCTTGCCGTCAGGCGACCACAGCGGCGCATGGTAGTGGGCGTTCTCCGGCAGCGGAATGACGCGCGCCGGCTGGATCCCCCTCTGGTCGCGGATGAACAGGGCGTATTCGCCCTTCTCGTCGCTGAAGTAGGCGATCTGTTCACCGTCGGGCGACCAGGCCGGCTCGCGCTCGGCGCTTCCCGGGGTTTGGGTGATATTGCGGATATCGCCGTTTTCCACCGGCACGGTGACGATCTCGCCGCGGGCTTCGAAAACGGCGCGCTTGCCGCCGGGGGATACATGGGCGTTGAAAATGAGCTCTCCGGCCGCGACATGGCCCGGGCGGCTCAGGATGCGCTCGCTGGGGATGTTCACGGCCAGCGCCTGGACCCGGCCGTCGCGGAGCAGGTGCAGGCGGCCCTCGCGCTCGAAGACGACGGCGCCGTCATGGACGCCGAACGACTTGATGTCCGCGCCGTCGAAGCGGGTGAGCGGCTCGACCTGCCTGCGGCCGGCATGGTAGCGGTAGAGGTTCATGACCCGGTCGCGGTCCGAAAGGAAGTAGACCCATTCGCCCGCGAAGCGCGGCGAGGTGTCGTTGCTCCCCGAGGACTGGATCTTCTCCGCGGCATGGCTTTTCATGTCGAACACCCAGATGAACGGGGCATGGCCGCCGCGGTAGCGCCGCCAGGTGTCGAAGGACTGGCGGTTGGAAAGCGAGGTGTAGGCGAAGCGCGTGCCGTCCGGCGACATCGACCCCAGCCAGGCCATGGGCATCGGCAGCGCCTCCGGCGTGCCCCCGTCCACGGAAACGCTGAAAATGCGCATATAGCGGTTGCTGCTGTCGCGCGGGCTGGAGAACAGGACCGAGCGTCCGTCGTGGGACCAGCCGCTGACCTGGTCCGGCCCGGGGTGGAAAGTGAGGCGTTTCGGCTCGCCGCCGGAAACCGGCACGATGTAGACGTCCATGTTCTCGTCGTACTGGCCGCTGAAGGCGACCCAGCGGCCGTCGGGGGAAAAGCAGGGAGATGATTCCAGGCCGGGATGGCTGGTCAGCTGCACGGCCTGGCCTCCGGAGGCGGAGCAGGTCCACAGGTCGCCCCCGTACTGGAAGACGATGCGCCCTGCGAAAATATCGGGGTTGCGCAGCAGCCGCGCATTGTCGATGGCCCCGAGCGGGGCGGCGGACAAGACCAGGGATGATAAAACGAGAGCCAGGAACATCTTCGCGAATGAATTCAAGGTCCACCTCCATGACTTATTTTCCCGCACCCAAGGCGGGGCTGACAGATTCATTCGCTTATTACTCACTTTCGGCGGAAAAAGTTTAGCATGCGGCCGGCTCGCCGGAAGAAAAACGGGGCGTGACCTTTCCCGGGGAGCTGGCCACCGCGCTTCAGCGCCGGTTGCCGATGCAGGAACAGAATCCATGGAAGATGGCGCAGATCCCCCCCAGGATCGAAAAGAGCCCCCAAAAAAGCGGGCGTCCCAAGATATGGGCCGGAGTGGGCTGGGAAACCGGCAGCAGGTAGATACCCCAGGTCACCAGGTAGCAGCCGGCGATGACCGCGCCGTGGCCGAAAAGCAGCAGGGCCGTCCGCCCGCCCCTGATCCCCAGGTAGACCAGCGAAGCGCCCATGAATACCGCCATAAGCCCCAGGCCGGTCCCTCCCATGAAAAAAAGAACGATCCCGGCCAGGAATGCGATCGCGCCTGTTCCCAGGTCAATCCAACTGTTGACTTTCACGTTCACGTCCTCCCCGCCATCCGCACTATTTTTCCCCGCCCCGCGGCGAACCGATGCCCGATGCCGTTCCCCATTCCACGGCCGAAACCGCCAGCGGCCGCTGCTTTCCCCTGAGGACGATCTCCGGCAGCGGCCGCACGACGATCTCCGGCCCGGGATTCATCTGTTCCAGCGCCTCGAGCGAAACGATCAGGGAGCGGTTCAATTCACGGCAGGCATCCACCATGCGGGCGGTTGTGTTCAGCACGTCGCCGACAAAGGCGATCTCCTTGCGGATGAAGCCCATTTCCCCGGTCACCACCATACCGCCGTGCACGGCCGCCCGAAAACGGGGCAGCTCGTCATAACGTTTCAGGTAGGTTGCGCTTTTCCGGGCCACGATCTCTCGGGTCATGAAGAAACAGCGCAGCGGCGCCGCATGGCGCGCCCCGTGCTTCATCTTCCAACTGACGATCGCCTCGTCGCCCACGTATTTGTAGATCTCCCCCCGGGTGGCGATGACTGGTTCGGCGAGATCGTGATAAAAATCGTTCAGCAGCGAGAGATATTTTTTATGGCCCAGTTTCTCGGCCAGCGCCGTGGAATCGGCCAGGTCCAGGAACATGAAGAGCCGCTTCTGCTCGAAAGGATGGTTGTAGCGGCCGGCAAGAATTTTGAAGAGGAAATTCTTTCCCAGCAGGGTGTCGAACATCTCCACGACATGGAACAGAAAACTCAGGGCGAAACCGAAGGCCATTCCGACCAGGATGATCTCATGGACCTGAGGGTGGCTCAGGATGCGCAGCACTGCCGTGGCGCGGAAACCGTTCAGGATCAGCAGGGCCATGAAGATGGCACCGGCGATGCTCAGGATATGGGCCAGGGTGTTGACGAGGAGCATCAGGAACATGTTTTTCCTGCGCAGGCGCTTCTTTATGAAATCGGAAAAAAGCGAGATGTAGGCATAGACCTGCAGTCCGGTCAACAAGCCGAACAGGCAATTGACCCGGCTGGCCCCAAGAAACAGGCAGGAGAAGAAAGCGGAGACGGCCGCGGAAACGAGCAGTCCCAGCGCGCAATTGACGGCAAGCTCCCGGCGCACGGAATTCATGGCTGTTCCAGGCGGCGCATTACCTTTTCCCAGGAGCGGGTGATCACGAAGCTCTCCGCCAAATCGGCGATCATGCCCTCGAGTTTTCTCATCGGCACGGCAAAGGTGAGCTCGCCGGCGCCCACGGCGGGGCGGGCCGAAACATCGAACATGCCCAGGACGCACTTCGGGCTTTCTTTCTGGTTTTCAAGGAAGGGATACTGGATCACGGAGCCGCAACCGGCCGAAAAGGGGGCGATCACGCCGAAAGGGTCGGTCTCCGCGAAGTTGGCCAGAGTGAACAGACCGGAAAGGACATCGGGCTTGGCGAAGAAGATCGCCGCCTCGGGGCGGTCGCCCTCGGCGATGAAGTCCCAGCGCTTCAGGACCAGGTATTTTGCCGGTGCCCGCCAATCGGGCCAGTTGCGCATGAGTTCTTTCACGATAGCGGGCGACTTCTTGTAGCGCTCCCCCTCCATCTTTCCAGGGATGCCGATCGACAGGAAAAACTCGAAATCGGGCCGCTGCGCCACGGGGAAACCGCAAAAGCGCTTGCCGCAGCCCAGCGCCGGCTCGTCCAGGCACAGCGATTCCCCTTTTCTGGCCCGGGCCAGGTAGCCCATGAAGCAATGCCAGCCTTTGCTTTTCGGCTCGGGCTGGATTCCCGGCGGAGGCTCGTCGGCAAAGAAAAAGGTCACGGGCAGCTCGGCCCCGGGGAAGTATTTCGCGAAACCGTCAACCAGGGCCTGCTGGAGTTTTTGCTTCATGAAACGATTGTACGGATGCGTCCCGGAATTTGCAACCACTCCCCCTGCCGGGAATGCGCTGCGCCGGCGGAGGGGTGCGCATGAAAATCAAAACCGGCGGGACGTCGGGCTTGATTTTTCGTTTTCAATCGACTACGATTCACAACGCTCAGGGGGGCGCATGAAAAAAACAGCTTTTATCCTCTTCGCCGTCGCCTGCGCGGGCCTGGCCCCGGCGCAGAACATCGACGTCAGCGCCAATGCCGGCATACTCACCCGCAGCGACTTCAAGTTCGATCCCCTGGTCCTGTCGGGGAACGTCACCTTCGACATCTCCGTCGGCAGGTTCATCCTGCTCAGTCCCGAGTGCACTCTGTACACCGACAGCAAGTTCACGACCGATTCGCTGGTCCTCGCCCCCGGCGGCACGGTCAATTTCACGACCGGCCAGCTCTTTCTCGGCGGCGGCGTCATCAAGGAGATCTGGCTAAAGTCCAGCGCTGTCTCCCTCCCCCTGGAACTGAAGCTGCAGGCCGGGGTCCGCGCCAGCAAGTTCCGCCTCGGCGCCTACATGCTGACCTTCTTCGAGGAGATGTTCAACGACATTTCCTTCGGCTTTACCATCGGCTTCGCGCTGTAGGCGGAAACGGCCCCGGAAAAGACCGCCGCCCGGGAATGGTTCGACTTGCAATCCTTCCCCTGTTCAGGCAATATGATGCTTGCTTGTATCAGCGCGCGGTTTTCAATATGAGCAACCAGGAGGGAACAACATGCCAGACAAGGGTACGAAAAAGAAATTGACCCGGGTGGAAGGCGGGGAAGCTTCATCCGCCGCCAGGGAGACCAGGACGTTCGTCGCCAGCGACGAAAGCAGGGCCAAGGCGAGGAAGTTCCGCATATTCGCCCTCCTTTCCTGGGTCGTGGCCATCGGCCTCGAGGTCGGCGCCATCCTGCTGCTGCAGAAGCCGCCGGTCACCATGTGGCTGCTCATCGTCCTGATCGTCGCCGACCTGGTCTTCGCCGTCGTCGGCTCGCTGCTGTGGAAAAAGGCCAACCGCTTCGATCCCGCCTCGGAAAAGGAGAAGTTCAAGTTCTTCGTGCAGAACCAGCTGGGCGCGATCATCGCCGTCATCGCCTTCCTGCCCCTGGTCATCCTGATCTTCACCAACAAGGACCTGAAGGGCAAGCAGAAGGGGCTGGTCGGCGCGGTCGCCGTCGTGGCCATGCTGATCGCCGGCTTCGTCGGCGTCGACTTCAACCCGCCGTCGCAGGAGCAGTACGCCCAGCAGATCGAGCAGGTCAAGTCGCTTGGCGCCGAACATATCTACTGGACCAAATCCGGGACACGCTTTCACCTTTACCAGGACTGCCAGCACATCAACACCCGCAAGACCGACGAGATTTTCCAGGGAACCGTGCCCCAGGCCCGGGAGCTGAAGAACATCACCGAGCTGTGCAAGACCTGCGAAGGGCGCTGGAAAAAGGAGCACGTCGCCGTTGAGAGCCCGGTGCCGGAGATCCAGATCCCGGAGACGGAGTTGCCGGCGGGCGACGCCGTGCCCGTGCCCGTCAACTAAGCGGCTCTTCCCTGCATTCCCGGAGCCGCCGGTTGCGGCGGCCGGACAGGCCGCAGCCGGGGGCAGTCAGGCTGAATAGGGCGGTCGCTGCCGCGGGAGAGGACCGCCGGCGGCCGCCGAGTCCTACCAATGCCGGCTGTCGGGGCCCAGTCCCTCCGGCTCGGGGACCTCGAGCGGATGCAGCTGCCGGCCGTTCAGGCGGTTCACTTCCCGGCGGATGGCCACGGCGGTGATGACCGCCGCGAAAACGTCGGCCAGCGGCCCGGCCAGCCAGATGCCGTCGATCTCCAGCGCCAGCGGCAGCAGCAGCACCAACGGGATCAGCAGGATCACCTGGCGCAGCAGGTTGAGGATCATGGCCGTCCTGGCCTTGCCGATGGCCTGGAAAAAGTTGGAGCTGACCACCTGGAAGCCCACCACGGGAAAGGCGGCCAGCAGGATGCGCATGCCCCTGATCCCGATCGCCAGCAGGCGGGGATCGTCGCGGTTGAACAGCCCGATGATGGCGGCGGGAAACAGCTGCACCGCCAGGAACCCGGCCGTGGTGATGGCGGTGGCGGCGATCAGGGCGATCTTCAGCGTCCGCTTGACCCGCTGGAACTGCCGGGCGCCGTAATTGAAGCCGATGATCGGCTGCGCCGCCATGTTGACGGCGATCACGCCAAAGACGAACATCATCCCCGCGCCGTTGATGATGCCCATGGCGCCGACGGCCAGGTCGCTGCCGTAGCGGATCAGCTGGATATTGAAGATGGCATGGATGACGCTGCCGGCCAGCTGCATGGCGAACGGCGCCATGCCGATGGCCAGGATCTCGCGCACGATCCGCCGGTCCAGGCGGAAATTCCTGGACCGCAGCCGCAGCAGGCTTTTCCTGCCGGTAAAATGGATCAGCACCCAGAAACTGGTAACGGCCATGGAGATCACCGTGGCCAGGGCGGCGCCCGCCACCCCCATCTTGAAGACGAAGATGAAGATGGGGTCGAGGATGATGTTCATCACCGCGCCGAGGATCATGGTGGTCATCGCCGCCCGGGCATGCCCCTCAGCGCGGATGATGTTGTTCAGCCCGAAGCCTAAGCCCTGGAAAATGGTGCCCAGCAGGATGATGGAAATATAGTCGCGGGCATGGCCCAGTGTTTCGGGACCGGCGCCAAACAGCGAAAGGATGGGGTCGCGCAGCAGCAGGCCCGATGCGGTCAACGCCAGCGAAACGCCCGCCAGCAGGACGAAGGCGTGGCCCAGGATCCTTTCGGCCTCTTCGCGTTTACGCTCGCCCAGGCGGATGGAGACCAGCGAGGCCGAGCCCATGCCCACCAGCATGCCGAAGGCCATGACGACGATCATGATGGGGAACGTCACGGTCACGCCCGACAGGGCCAGCGCTCCCACCCCCTGGCCGATATAGATCCGGTCCACGAGATTGTAGAGCATGTTGGCCAGCACGCCGATGATGGCGGGGACGAAGTATTTCCAGAGCAGCTTGCCGACCGGGGCCTGCCCCAGTTCCTTGGTATGGTCCAATCTGATCGCTCCAGGATGACGCGGCGGACGGTGCCGCCGGCGAAGGGGACTTCAGGTTACGATCAATTATAGCGCAAAACCGGGCCCGGGTGAAGCCCGGCTCGTTCCGTCCCCGGCCACCCTACTTGCGAGTACGATGGCGGGATGCATTCTCCAGCAATATCCGCCACTCGAGCAGCGCCCGGCGCAACGCGGCCGGAGAGAGGACCAGGTCGCGGCTGCGGCCGGATTCGGCATGGATGCGCGCCCGGCGCCGGCTGAGGGTCAGCGTGTGGGCGTTGCCGGTCATCTGCCAGCGCTTGCAGCGGCCGGCGGCGATGGCGGCGAGCGCCGCCAGCACCTCGTCGCACATGAGGATGCTGCCCTGGATGTCGGCCTCCAGGAAGCGGCCGAGCAGTCGCAGGCCGCGGCCCGTCTGCGCCCTGAGATCGCCGTCGTCATCGCGATAGAACCGGTAGGACATGGTCAGCTCCTGTCAGGGGAATAGATGGGATACGCGGTCTGGATGCGGCCGTTCCGGACGTAGCCCTCGATGGTGAAGCCGAGCCCCGAGGGGCCGCGGAAGCGCCCGCCGCGACGCTCTCCCCGGCGATGGGCGTTCAGGACGGCCGCGATCACCTGGGAACGCGCCAGGCGGTCCGGGAAAAAAGTCGAGAACTTGGTGCGATTGCGGCGGCCGATCCAGGCCACGGCGGTGTAGACGCCGAGGCGATTCGGCCGGTCGACGACGCGCGCAATGCCGCTGCCGTGCGGATCGACGCCGCCGGGACGGGAGTGGTAGCCGACCGGCCTGCCGCGGCGGTTGATCTCGCCGGCGAAGACATGGGTGAGGTTGATGGCCGGCCGCGTAGCGGACCAGACGCGGGTGCGGTGGTCGATCGCCTTCTCCGGCGCCTGCCCGGGCCCGGGCAGATGCAACCCCTGGCCGGTCAGGAGCAGCCCGGGCAGCAGCGACAAGGCCAGCAGAAAAATCGACCAGCGCCTCATGCGGGTCAGCCTATTCCGCCCGGATCGCAAAGTCAAGCGCCAGCCCCGTTCACCTCCGCGCAAAAGCCCCCGCAATTCACATGGGGTTTCATGGTCATTCCACCCCTGGATCATGGAGACCTGAGCCATAAGGATCTCCTGATAACCATTGTCCATTCCCTGCCGTATCTGCAGGTAAATCAAGGAGGCTGTCATGGCGATCCGCTGGAAGATGGTGGCGTACCGGATTTTTCTCGGCTGGTTCCTGGTTTCAGGCGCCATGGGTGGAAATGCCCTTGCGGCGGCTGAGGACGAGGAAAACCGGTTCAGCGAGCATGAATACCGGGGGCATTTGGAATTCCTGGCCGGCGACCTGCTCGAAGGCAGGGCCACGGCTGACCGGGGTGCCGCCCTGGCCGCCGCCTACCTCGCCGCCCAGTTCAAGACCCTGGGGCTGCAGCCCTATTCCAGCGAACATGGGTACCTGCAGCCCGTCCAGCTCAAGGGGTTCCGCACCGACTACGGGACGGTGCGCTTCGCCCTGAACCGCGGCACGGACGAATGCCCGATCGAAGCGCTGGCGGAATTCTGCGTCACCAGCGAGGTGATGGCGGAGGAGATCTCGGCCGACGACGAACTTCTCTTCGTGGGCTACGCCATCGAGGCGCCCGAATACAAGTGGGACGATTTCAAGGGGCAAGGCGTCGAGGGCAAGATCATCGTCGCCCTGGTCAACGATCCCGACTTCAAGGCCACCCGCTTCGGCGGTGAATCGATGACCTATTACGGGCGCTGGACCTACAAGCTGGAGATGGCCCGGCGCAGGAAGGCCAAGGGGATCATTCTCATCCATCACGAGCGCGAAGCCACCTACGACTGGTCGGTGGTGCGCAACAGCTGGCTGGGCGAGCGCTTCACCTTCGCCGACCAGAAGGACGCGCCCCTGCAGATCTTCTCCTGGATCGCCCACGGCGCCCTCGAGCGGGCGCTGCAAGGCACAGGGCTCGACTACGCGACCCTGAAAAAAAAGGCCGACCACCGCAGGTTCAAGCCCATGGCCCTGCCCCTGCGCCTGAAAGCCTCCTTCCGGCAGAAGGCGCGCCAGGCGGAATGCCACAACGTGATCGGCCTGATCCCCGGCAGCGATCCTTTGCTCAAGGATGAGATCGTCCTTTACACCGGCCACTTCGACCATTTCGGCATCGGCCTGCCCGACGAAACGGGCGATCGCATATACAACGGGGCGCTGGACAACGCCAGCGGCACGGCCGCCCTGGTCTGCCTCGCCCGCGCCTTCGCCCAGTCTCCGGTCAAGCCCAGGCGGACCGTGGCCATCATGCCGGTGACCGGGGAGGAGATGGGACTGCTCGGCTCCACCTGGTTCGTCGAGCATCCCCCCTTCGACCTGAAAAAGATCGCCATGGTGATCAACAAGGACTGCATGAACCATTTCGGGAAGTGCGATTCCTTTTCCGCTTTCCCCGTCGAATACAGCAGCGCCCTGGCCGCTGTGCAAGAGCTCGCCATCTCCAGGGGCTTGACGCTGCGGACCCGCTCCGTGGACAGGAGCGGCGGCGCATTCCGCAGCGATCACTTCCCCTTCATCGCCCGCGGCGTGCCGGCCATGTCCGTGGGCATGGGCGGAAAATTCATGGACCGCAGCGAGGACGAAGTCAGGGAAGTGCGGCGGAAGATCGGCTTCACCTACCACCAGGCCAGCGACAACGTCCATCCGTTGTGGGTCTATGACGGTGTCCTGCAGGAACTCGACCTGCTCTATGCCCTCGGGCGCCATTGGGCCGACGGCGCGGCCAAGCCGACCCTGACCATCGACCGCAACAACCCGTTCCGGGCCACCCAGATCTGGTACGGGCTGGCCCCCTGACCCGGGCCGGGTGAGGTGGATGACGGTTCCGACCCGGAAAGTTTCCGCCATTCTTATCAGGTGGCCGCAAACCGCCGCCAATGGACGCATCCATTTCGTAAAAACTTTGTGTTCCTGCTAAAATAAAGCCGATGAACGAGCAAAGGAAAATCGCGTCCCTGTTTGCCATCCTGCTCCTGCTGATCGTCATCGACGTCATCGGCTACAGGATCATCGAGGGGGCGCCGCTCATGGACGCCTTGTACATGACGGTGATCAGCATCACCACCGTGGGCTTCCGCGAGACCTTCAACCTGAGCGTGCAGGGAAAGCTGTTCACCATCTGGGTCATATTCAGCGGCCTGGGAACATTCTTCTACATCGCGGGCCGGATCGCCGAGAGCGTCCTCGAGGGCAACATCCGGCGCATCCTGGGGAGACGCAAAATGAAAACCATGTCCCGACTCAAGAACCACCTGGTCGTCGCCGGCTTCGGCATCATGGGGGAGCAGGTATGCCGCGAGCTGCAGAAGCTGAAGATCAAGTTCATCGTCATCGACAACCGCAACGAACGCTTCGCCGCTGCCGAGGAAAGGGGCTATAACGTGCTGCTCGGCGACGCCACCGACGAAGACATCCTGAAGCTGGCGGGAATCGACAGGGCCAGGACATTCATTTCCCTGCTTTCCTCGGATGCCGACAACATCTTCACCGTCCTGTCGGCGCGCGAAGTCAACCCCGCCGTGTTCATCATCGCCCGCGCCCTGGACACCAATAACCGCAACAAGCTGTTCAGAATCGGCGCCAACCGCGTCATCACCCCCTACGAACTGAGCTCGCGCCGCATCGTCAACACGGTCCTGCGCCCCAACGTGGTGGAATTCATCGACCTGATGACTTTCGCGCCCCAGATGTCCCTTTCCATCGAGGAATTCACCATCCAGCCGGAATCTTTTTTCATCGGCAAGCAGATCAAGGACTCGGGGCTGCGCCAGAAGTACAACACCATCGTGATCGCCATCAAGCGCCAGGAAGAGATGTTCTTCAACCCCGCGCCCGATTTCATGATCCACGCCAGCGACATCCTGATCCTGGTCGGAGAGAAGGAAAAGCTGCTGGCGCTCGGCTGATCCTTATCCCGCTGCCGCGCGGCATTCAATGGTCATCGCTTCACTGCTCCCGGCGTTCTTCAATACCGGCAGGTTTCCTCGCTTCCCTGTATTCTTCTCATGATGGCATGGTAAACTTCCACTGGCACAGGAGGGAACATGGAAAGCATGAAAAACTTCCGCAGCAGCGGATTGTTCACGGCCTTGCTGCTGGTTTATGCCCAAGTTACGGCCGTTGCCCAGGAAAAAGTCCCGCTCAAGGTCGCGCAAAAAAAGCCTGTGGCTCCCCTAACCCGGCACTTGACACTGTTTTCGCCGGCCGGGGGAGAAAACTGGGAAAAGGGCACGTCGGTCACCGTCTTCTGGCAAAGTCATGGGATCCCCGGGCAGGCGGCGCTGGAGCTCTTCAAGGACCGGGAGCGGATCGCCCTGGTCTCCCGCGACATCCCGGTGAAGGACGGGGCCTACCGCTGGACCCTGGCCGGCGCCGAGGTCGTACCCGGAACCGGCTACCAGGTGCGGCTCACCACCCTCGACGACAGGCAATCCTACGTCAGCCCTTTCTTTTCCGTTTCCGAACCCTACAGCGCAGCAACCGTCCGCAGGTACAGCCAGCTCGTCCGCCCGTTGTCCCCCCGGCCACTCCGGCGCTCCGAGCCGGTGACCCTGAAGATCACCAATCCCCGTTACCAGACCCACTGGGACCTCTTTGAAAACGTGCCCATCCAGTGGGAGAGCACCGGCCTCTCCCCGGACAACGAGATCATCGTGGTTCTGCACAAGGTCAGCACCCGCGGCAACATCATCATCGGCAAGGTCAAGAACAGCGGGGAATTCATCTACCAGGTCCCCTATCCCCGGGTGCTCTTCGGCCATGACCTGCGGCTGCTCCTGATCCCCCTCTCCGACCTCAACGCCGAGGCCCGCTCCGATCCCTTCGCCATCGACCAACCGCGGGTGGACCTGATCCCCAACAGCCCCGCGGTCTCCTTTCACATGCCCCGTCGCCGTCCGCGGAAATGGTGGGAAGTGCTGGGGGACGTTTTCACCGGGGGAATCATTTGGACGGTGAACGAGGCGGCCGAGCTGCGCAATCTTCTCGTCAACGGAGCCACCTTGGCGGTCGCGACCCAGGTTGTCCAGAAAGGCAGCGAGATACTGGCCGACGTGTCCGTGGACTGCCATATCCTCGAGGACGGCTTCAACGTGGCCTACGCCTTTCCCCGCCAGACGATCCCCATTCTGAAGCCCGACGCGCCCCGGGCACTGGCCTTTCGGGCCGCCACCCGCCCCATGGGCCTGAAGGCGGGGACCTACCTGCTGGAGGTGTCCATCGACCCGGAAAACCGCCAGCACGAAGACCAGCGGATCCGCGGGAACAATCGTGTCAGGGTGGAGCTGAAAATAAAATAGGATCAAAAACATGACCCGGAGTGGTGCCATCGATCCGGTCAAGGAGACCTGCCGCCTGATCCGCCTGGCCCGTTCCTATTGGGACGCGCACCGCAATCCTGCCTGCCGCACCCATCGCGCCATGGCCATGAAGCTGTACGAGAGCCTTTCCCGGGAGCAGAAGGAAAAAATCCCCCAGGCGCTGCGCGTCTGGCTGCGCTACCGCAGCGAAAAATACTTCGGCCCCGGCCGCACGGCGCCGGGGACCGGGAGAAGAAAGAAAAAGAACAAGCCTTGTTTCAAATAGGATAACTTTCACCAACCATCGATAGTACAGCCTGTCCTGCCGGATAATATTGATATTGAAGCACCCTGCCCAAATTCAGTTCTTTCAGCTTTAAACCCATCGGGTGTTCGCCAAACTCCAAACTGACATCCGATTGTTTCCTTGAAATTCCGGCTCGACTCTCGCTATAGATTAATTCTGACCGCAGCAAACGATCTTGTTGCAAGGTTATTGGATACACGCGTTGCCTGGGAAAAGGGCTGAGATCCATTTTCCTGGCTGACAGACTCAAAATATTCTTTCCTTCTGCGTCGACTTTGCAGTTTATCCATCGGTCGTCGCTTTTAAAATTGATATACGCTAGAAACTCTGGAAAATTAGCGCTCTCAACCCCTGTATCGCGAGCTATTTCAGTCGTGACCGGCAGATGAAGAAGATAGATCATGGGAACTTCCGGGGGGGTGCGCAGGATGCCTGTGAAAACGGGAGAAGCCTTGTCTAGAAAAAAAGGAACGCCGATCGATACGGCATTGTATGGGCCGATATCACTGTCTTTATGCTCGGAAGCAGTGATGGTGACGATGCAATGCCAGGGAGTCAGGCGAAACGGGTGCATTCTTTTAGAAGGCAAAATGCTTCTTACCGTATCCAGCGGAGCAAGCAGAAACACGCCCAAGTAGGCAAGGTCCCGATAAAACAAAGGAAAGGGGACGTTCTTGGGGCCAATTTTTACGGGCGCTTGCTTCATGCCATCAAAGAAGTCTGTCTCCTGCATAAACGCCTCCTTTCTTCATCGCATCGCCTACTTGTGAAACTTCCTGATGAACTCCTCGACCTCGGGGATGCGGCCCTGGAATATTAACTATCCATTATAAGGCTCGCGCCCGGTGATCTCGCCGGCGATGGAAACCATCAATCATCTCCTCGTCGACGCTTTGCCGATTCCCTAGTTTGCCGCGCTGCGGCATTGCAGTCCATGTGAGATCAGCGCCGCGACGAAAATTTCGAACAAACTCCAGGGAACGACGACCCACAAAAGAGCAAGGGGAAAGACCGCGGAGTTCCATTGCACGATCCAGGTCATGGCGAAAATGACGAGCCAAGAAAGAACGATGGTTGGCAAAATGCCGAATTTCTTGGACAGGAAAACGACCAGGACTGCCGCCAGCACGCCCCATAGTACCCAAAGGATGTTGATGAGCGGCGTGTTGGGATACTCCAGGCCCATTCCCTTGTAAAGCGCTTCGAATCTAGGCCTCGCGAACAGCATCCATCTGACGGTTCCCGAAAAATTGATCCAGACCGCAACCAGCAGGACCTGCCACCCGGTTTTTGCCTTGATTGCCATCGTCCCTCCTTGGTTCAAAACAGAGAAGCCAACAGCGACCCGGTAAAATGGATCGCGGCTCTCCTCGTTGCACCAAGAATAATTCCTTCAATTGAGGAAAGTCAAGATTCAGCCAGATCAATCAACTTATTTGTGAAACTTGCGGATGAACTCCTCGACCTCGGGGATGCCGCCCTGGAATATCAAATAGCCGTTATATGGCTCGCGCTCGGTGATCTCGCCGGCGATGGGGGTGAGCATCAGCTGCTTCACCTTATCGAGATCGGTGCTCTGGCCCAGGGCCCAGGCCAGCTTGACGTAGGCCACCTCGGGCAGCATGTTCTCCGCCGGCACGATGCCCTTGGCCATCAGGTCGCGGCCGGTGTCGTAGACGAACATGTGCACGTAGCCCCAGAGCGTCTGCACGGTCATGTAGATGGCCACCCCCTTCTCGGCGGCGCGCACGATGGCCGGGTAGAGCGGCTTGTTGACGTGCCCCAGCCCGGTGCCGGCGATGACGATGCCGCGGTAGCCGTGGTCGACCATGGAGTCGATCATGTCGGGCTGCATGTTGGGGTAATAATAGAGCATGCCCACCTTCTCCTCGAAAAAAGGCAGGATCTTGACTTCGCGGTCGTTGCGCCGGCGGTTGTAGTCCTGGCGCAGCGGCGTGATCTTTTTGCGGTCGACCATGGCCAGCGGGATGTCGCCGATGGTGCGGAAGGTGGAGCGGTAGGAGGAGTGCATCTTGCGCACGCGCGTGCCGCGGTGCAGAAGGCCGTACTCGTCCGAGGTCGGGCCGAACATGCAGACCATGACCTCGGCGATATCCGACTCGGCGGCGGTCTTGGCGGCGTGCATCAGGTTCAGCGCCGCGTCCGACGACGGCCGGTCCGACGAACGCTGCGAGCCGACCATGACGATGGGTATGGGCGGGTTCTGCACCATGAAGGAGAGGATGCCGGCGGTGTGGTGCATGGTATCGGTGCCGTGGCCGATGACGATGCCGTCGGTCCCCTTGCGGATCTCCTCGCCGATGGCCTTGGCCAGGCCGATGTACTGCTCGGGCCCCATGTTCTCGCTGAAGACGGCGAACAGCTTCTCGGTCGTCAGGTTGCAGATGTCGGCCAGCTCGGGGACGGCGCCGTAAAGCTCTCCCGGTGAGAAAGCGGGAATGACGGCGCCGGTGCGGTAGTCGAGGCGCGAGGCGATGGTGCCGCCCGTTCCCAGCAGCTTGACGTTCTTCTTCTCCTTGGCGAAGGGAAACTCCTTCTCCGGGATCTTGTAGTGCGCCTCCTTGTAGCCCAGCTCCTCCATCGCCTGCACCGTGCCGGCGTCGATGCCGACGTTGTAGCCGGTGGCCAGCTTGAGCACGATGTGGCGGTCGTCGTCGTTCTCCGAGCGCGGCAGCACGATGCCGCGGAAGTCGCCGCGCGTGGTCTTGACCGCGGCGTCGCTCCAGACGCGGATGCTGAACTTCTTGAGCAGCTCCAGCGCCGGCCCCTTGTACCCCTTAAAAAGGTCGCTCATGCGGCGCCTCCCTTGCCGATCAGCGCCGCCAGGTCGCGCAGGGGCAGGTTGCCCAGCGCCGCCGGGCGCAATTGGCCGGCGAGCCAGCGTCCCGCCGCAGCGGGATCCTTGGAGACGGCGATCTTCTGGAACTTCTTCTTCAGAATGGGCAGCGGCGCCAGGACCTCCTTTTTGCCCAGCTTCCTGAAGCCAATGGTGGTCAGCACCGACTGCAAGTCCATGTTCGGGTGCTCGAGCAGCACCGGCAGCATGGCCTTGGCGATTCCGGGCTCCAGTTTCTCCTTCTTGAGAAAGGCGAAAAGGCCGTGGAGACGGTCAAATTGGAATTGCGTTCCCGATCTTTTCCCCAGCAGGTGCTTGAGGTCGTGGGCCAGCAGCGTGGCCACGAAGCGCGGCTCGGCCTGGAAGTCGGCGTGGATCCTTTCGATGAGCGGCGCCAGGTTGTGCTTCAGCAGGAAGGCAAAGGCGTCCCGCGGCACCCCCCATTCCCGGAACTGGACGAAGCGGCGGCTGACGTCGACGGGCAGGGAGGCGCGCAGGCGCTCGATCAGCTCCTCCTCGATCGGGATCGGCGCCGAGTCGGTGTCCGGGTACATGCGGTCGGGACCGGGCAGGACGCGCTCGAAGAGGGTGGTGCCGCCGGGAAGTCCCTTGCGCGTCTCGTTGGGCACGCCCTGGAAAGCGAGGCGGCAGCGTTCTTCGATCGTTTCCTTCGCCGTCTGGACGTCGTCGTCCGCCGCCCAGAACAGCAGCTGGGCATCCTCGTCCCCCGCCTGGAGCGCCTGGCGCACCTCCTGGAAAAGGGCTTCGTCCGGCGCGGCGGCGATCGGCTCGGAATGGAGCATGTTGGGCTTTTCCAGGCAGGCGATGACCTTCAGGCGGTCGGCGATCTCGTCGGCGAAGGTCCTGTTGGGCTGGGTGAAGAAGGAAAGGACGCCCCGGAAGCCGGGAAGATTGACCGCCAGCAGGCGCAGTCTGTTTTTCCGGGCTTCCTTCAGCAGGGGATGCCTGCCGTTCAGGGCCTCGAGGTCCAGGTCCCTGTGCGCCGGCTTCCAGCCCCTGGCATCGGGAATGCGGCGTTTCAGCTCGTCCCGGATCTCCAGCAGCGCCTTCTGGCGAAAAGCCTCGTTGTGCACCAGCTCGGGGATCCAGGCGATTTGGGCGACGCCCTTGATCTCCACGCGCGTGCCGCCGCTGACGCTGACGTTGACGTCCTCGCGGGCGGCGCCGATGCCGGTGCGCACCTTGCCGGTGCTGCGCGCCAGGAAGCGCAGGTAATGCGCCGCCTCGGCCGCCTCGTCGGGGGTGAGCATGTCGGGGTAGGTCACCATCTCCATCAGCGGCATGCCCAGGCGGTCGGTGGAGTAGACGCGAAGGTGGCCGGCGTCGGAGACCTCGCGGCAGGCGTCCTCTTCGACGCTGACCTGGATGATGCGCACTTTCTTCCGCGCGAGCGGGATCTCGCCCTCGATGCCCAGGATGCCTGTGCGCTGGAAGCCGGTGGGGATGCTGCCGTCGAGGTACTGCTTGCGCGTGATGTGCAGCTCGCCGACGATGTTGCAGCGCAGCAGCAGCGCCGCCTCGATGGCGATCTCCATGGCCCGGCGGTTGAGCAGGAAGGGGGGCGTGTCGTCGATCTCGTAAGTGCAAGTGGTCTCGTTCTTGATGCGGTAGATGACGACCTTGCGCGTCTTGAACTCCATCAGCGCCGTGCCGTCGTACTCGCCCAGCTCGGAAAGCGTGGGGCGCATGTGGCGGACGATCTCGGCGTCGAAGTCCTCGTGATCGTGATAGCGGCCGGCGGGGCAGTGGCAGAAGAGCTTTTTATCGGTCAGCAGCTGCTGGTGGATCTCCAAACCGCACTTGAAGCCCAGCGCGGAATACGCTTCCGCCCGGGTTTCCCGGCGCGGGGTCCAGCCGACCCGCTTCCTGCTGCTCTCGTAATTCAGCTGTGGATCGAAGGAGATTTTCATTTTTCCTCGGCGAGTGAATGTTCACTATAAGCCCGGCATGCCGGTTTGTCAACGCCTTTCCCAAGCGCCGATTTTCCATGCTCCAGGGGAAATCGCCCGCGCCGTGCCGTCAGACCCCATCTTCAGGAGGCGTCATGAAAAAGATGGTTGCATTATCCATTGTCTGGACCATGGCAGCGGCCCTCGCCCTGCAGGCGAAGTCATTCCCGGCCCCGGCAGCGCCGGCACCCGGCATCCAGCTGGCGATCCTGCTCGACACCTCGGGATCCATGGACGGCCTGATCGACCAGGCCCGCTCGCGCATCTGGAAGATCGTCAACGAGCTGGCCACGGCGCGCAGGAACGGGCGGGCGCCGCGCCTGCAGGTGGCGCTGTACGAATACGGCCAGAGCTCCATCCCGGCCGCTCAGGGCTACCTGCGCCGCATCGTTCCCCTGAGCGGGGACCTCGACCGCGTTTCCGAGGAGCTGTTCCGGCTGCGCACCAACGGCGGCGAGGAGTACTGCGGCCGGGTCATCCAGGCGGCGGTCGACGGGCTCGAATGGAGCGGCGGCCCCCATGACCTGAAAATGATCGTCATCGCCGGCAACGAGCCGTTCACGCAGGGACCGGCCGATTACCGCGCCGCCTGCCGCAATGCGATCGGGCGCGGCATCATCGTCAACACCATTTTCTGCGGCAGCTATCAGGAGGGCCTGGGCAGCGGCTGGAAGGCCGGGGCCGACCTGGCCGACGGCCGGTACGTGGCCATCGACGCCGACAACGCCCCGCCCCCGGTCAGCGCCCCGCAGGACGGCGAGATCGCCCGCCTGGGCCGCGAACTGAACGGGACCTACATTGCCTACGGCCGCGAAGGCGGCAGAGGCAAGCAGCGCCAGGAGGAGCAGGACATGAACGCGGCTTCCGTCAGCGCCGAAATCGCCGTGCAGCGCGTCGCGGCCAAGGCCGCGCCGCAGTACAGCAACTCCGCCTGGGACCTGGTCGACGCGCACAAGTCGGGAACGGTGAAGCTGGAAGAGTTGCGCGAGGCCGAACTTCCCGCGGAGATGAAGGGCATGGCGCCGCCCCAGCGGGCCGAGTACGTGGCGGCGATGCAGAAGAAGCGCGACGCCCTGCAGGAGAAGATCGCCGCGCTGAACGCGGAGCGCGAGCGCTACGTCAGGGACAAGCGGAAGGACCAGGCCGGGGCCGGGACCCTGGACGAGGCCATCCTCGGCGCCCTGCGCGAGCAGGCGGAGAAGAAGGGCTTCGCCTTCGTGAAATAGCCGCCGGCGCAGACGGAGGATGCCATGAAAAGCAAGATGAGCAGGATGCTGGCGTCGTTCCTCGCGGTCCTGGCCGCCAGCGCCGGAATGCTGCTGGCCGACGGTTTCATCATCATCCCGCGCCCGCCGCAGCCGGGGCCGGCATCGCCTTTTCCGCTGCAGGTCGTCCGCCACGACGTGCAGGCGGACATCGACGGCCAGGTGGCCACGACCGTCGTCGACCAGGAGTTTTTCAATCCCCATCACCAGCGCCTGGAGGGGGAATACCTCTTCCCGCTGCCGGCGGGCGCCGTCATCAAGAGGTTCAGCATGTGGATCGACGGCCGCGAAACCCAAGCCGAGCTGCTCGACGCCGCCAAGGCGCGGGGCATCTACGAGGACATCGTGCGCCGGCTGCGCGACCCGGCCCTGCTGGAGTACGACGGCCGCGGCGTGTTCCGCATGCGCGTCTTCCCCATCGAGCCGCACAGCCGCAAGCGGATCAGGATCTCCTACCACGAGGTGCTGAACAGGAACAATGGCGCCGTCGCCTATCGCTATCCCCTGGGCACGGAAAAATTCTCCTCGCGGGCCATCCCCGAGGTCAGCGTGACGGTGAACATCCACTGCCGCGAGCCGCTGGCCGCCGTGCATTGCCCCAGCCATCCGGTCCAGGTCACGCGGCCGGCCACGGGCCGGGCCACGGTGCGCTACAGCGGCCGGGACATCCTGCCCGACAGCGACTTTCGCCTGTTCTTCACCCCCGCCGCCGACCGCTTCGGCTTCTCCCTGCTGGCCTACCGTCCCCACGGCGGGGAGGGCACGTTTTTTCTCGGTATTTCCCCAAGTTTCGGCGGCAACGTCGCCCAGGTCGCGGCCAAGGACATCACCTTCGTCGTCGACACATCGGGCAGCATGGCCGGCAGGGCGATGGAGCAGGCGCGCCAGGCCATGGACGATTGCCTGGGGCGGCTGAACCGCAGCGACCGCTTCAATATCATCCGCTTCGCCACCGAGGCCGAAAGCCTTTTCGCGGGCCTCGCGCCCGCCTCGGAAGCGAACCGCCGGCGGGCGAGGGAATTCGTCGCCGGCTGGCAGGCCGCCGGCGGCACCCACTGCGAGGAGGCCCTGAAAGCGGCCCTGGCCGGATCCGGCGCCGCGGATCGCCCCCGCCTGGTCGTTTTCATCACCGACGGCAGGCCGACCATCGGCGAAACAGGCGAAGAGGCCCTGCTGCGCATCGTCGCCAGGGCCCGGCAGAAAGACAAGAGCCTGCGCCTTTTTCCCGTGGCCATCGGCACGGAGATCAACACCCACCTGCTCGACCTCATGGCGGAGCAGACGCGGACCTTCCGCACCTACATCGGCGTCAACGAGGACATCGAGCGCGGCATCTCCGGCTTCTACGAGAGGATCGGCTCTCCGGTCCTGGCTGACGTCCGCCTGGACATCTCGGGGAACGCCCGCGCCTTCCAGGTGCATCCCCAGCCGCTGCCCGATCTCTACCATGGCTCGGACCTGACCGTCGTCGGCCGCTACCGGGGCGCGGGAACGGCGACCATCACGCTGAGCGGCACGGTGAACGGCCGCCTTGAGGAGTTCGCCTTCCGGGCCGACCTGCCGCGGGAGAGCCTGGACCACGACTTCCTGCCGGCGCTGTGGGCCGCACGCCGCGTCGGCTTCCTCCTCGACCAGGTCCGCCTGCACGGCGAAGAGAAGGAACTGATCGACGAGATCACCCGGCTGGCCCGGCAGTACGGCATCGTCACGCCGTATACCAGCTACCTGATCGTCGAGGACGAAAAAATCCGCCGTGACCGCGGCGACCTGGCCGCGAGCGACATGACCGTCGGCGGCCTGCCGACGGCCCCGGGCCTGGAACGCGAACGGCGCGAGGAGTTCGCCGCCATGAAGGACAAGTCGGGAACGGGCAGCGTGCGCGCCAGCCTGGAGCTCCAGAAACTGAGCCAGGCGACCGCCGTCGCTGCCAGCCGTTCCGGCCCTGAGGACAGCCGGGTCCGGACCATCCGCGGAGCGGCGTTCTATCTCAACAACGGCACCTGGGTCGACGGCCGCATTCAAGCCAAAGACAGCCTGCCGGTGACGCGGATCGCCTTCGCCTCCGCGCGTTATTTCGCCCTGCTGGACCGGCACCCGGAACTGGCGCCGGTGCTGGCGCTGGGGCGCAGCCTGCGCTTCGTCCTCGGCGAGGCCGTCGTTGAGGTGTACGAACCTGGCGCCGGCGGGGATGGACTCAGCGAACGGTGGCGAAAAGATTGAACTGGGGAGGTTTCTGCAGGTGTTTCTTCACTGTGCAGGCATGGGCCGCCTGGACGACGGCGGCCCGGTATTTATCCGGGAACGAGGCCGGCAAGACGATCTCGATGTTCACCTGGCCGATCAGGTGGCTCTGGGCATCCCACTCCACGCCCATGGCCAGCTCAATGCCGGCGGTGTCGATGCCCCGCCCCTGGCAGAACGAAAGGACATAGAACCCGGCGCAGGTGCCCAGTGAGGCCAGAAACAGGTCGAACGGCGACGGTGCGGTGCTTTGGCCTCCCGCCGGCAACGGCTGGTCGGTCCGATGGGTGAAGCCGTTGTATTCAGCGTCCACCCTTTTGCCGCCTGGAAAGGTGATCTTCATGTCCATTTTTTCTCCTTGAATCAAATCAGGGCGTTCTTCTCCAACAGCTTCAGACGCTGCCGTGACCTCTCGGCCAGCTCGGCGTGCGGGTTGGCGGCGATGCAGGCGCGGTAGCCGTGAGCCGCTTCGCCGGGGTCGTCCGCCATTTCCATGATGCGCCCGTACAAATAGGCGTCATAGAACAGCCACAGCCGCGTCATGAAGTCGCCGCGGGCGCGCTCCTGCAGGCGGGCGAACGCCGCGCGGACGGCCTGCTGCATCTCGGCGTTCGTCCCCTTCCGGGCCAGCAGGTACCCATGGGAAATCTCCGCCAGGTGGCCGTATTCCAGCGAGTTGCGGAAGATATCCTCGAAAAGAAATTTCGCCCGTTCCGGGTCCGTTCGATCCAGAAGCAGGGCACGGCCCAGGAGCAAGCGCAATTCGCGCAGGTCAAGGGCATCCAGGGGCTGAAGCTCTAGGCGGCGCAGGATGGCCAATGCCGCCGGGTAATCCCCCTGGAACAGGTCGCGCGTCGCCAAACACAGGTCGGCGATGCCGGGGACGATGAGCTTGAGCTTGGCGATCTCGTCGGTCGCCCGGCTGTTCATGCCCTGGTGCAGGCAGACACAGGACCTGAACAGGCTCACGCCGAAGGTCTGGAATCCCCAGAACTTGGAACTGTCGGCGAACGTCTCCTCCAGCCGGCCCAGGGCGGCGTTGGGATCGCCCTTGAGCACTTCCATCTCGCACAGCCGCTCGTTGGCGTCGTTGTTGCCGGGATACGCCCGCAACGCCCGCAGCAGCGAAATTTCCCCTTCGGCGTAGCGGCCGAGACCCACCTCCAGGTCGCCCTGGAGGTAAAGCAGGGCCGAGCGCAGGTATGGGTTCTGCAGGGGAAAGCCCAGCGCCTCGGCGATCAGGCCGCGGGCGTTCTTCAGGTTGCGCCGCTTGACGCGCTCCTGGTAGGCGCTGTTGACCAGGGTATATATCCGGCGCAGCGTGTCGGGCGAGTCCCAGAAAGTGCGGATCCCATCCCGGGTCCGCACCGTCATGCGTCCCTGGCGGTCGATATCCAGGATATCGCCCGTGCTCCCCTCTTCGAAGCGGGCCCGCCCCTCCTGCTGCCAGCGGTTCTTGATCATGCGCACCTTCGCGGGCAGGATGAACAGCGTCCCCACGAAGGGGATATTCGCCCTGTAGTCGGTCATCAGGTTGGGAATGCCCTTGATGACCACCCAGCCGGTCTTGTCGAGAACGAAGCCGTTCTCGGCAATGAACGACATGTGGGAGAAAAGGTTGTTGACTCCGAAGAACATGAAGCGGGAGACGCCGGCGATGCTTCCCTGCGGGAAGGTCTCGAACGTCCCCGGGTTGGTGTAGACGAATTTCTTGATGCCGCGCATGAAGATCATGGCGAAGGGGTACATGCTCTGGTACTGCTGGACGGAGAGCAACGCGTCGGTCTCGCCCGCCTTGCCGCCCGCCAGCAGCTGGACTTCGTAGGGCTTGATCACGCGCACGTAATCGTAGGCGTCGAACTCGTAATCCCTGAGGAAAAGCTCGCGCCGCAGCAGGGCCCCGCGCTCATCCAGTATGGCCTGCCGGCACATGAGCTCGTCGCTGGCAATGGAGCCGGCGGCGGGAAAAACCGGGGGCAGCGGCGGAACCAGCAGGACGAGAACCACCCGGCGGCCGTTCAGCTGCAAACCGCCGAATTCGGAATGCAGGCCCGTTCCCTGGGGCACGGGAACGGAACTGCCGGTGGCATGGGCGTGAAAAACGGTCCAGGGGGAAAAGTCCCGGCGCCACAGGCGGACCCCCAGGCGGTTGCGCGCTTCCAGGATGTGCCTCGAGGGCCGAAGCTCATGGATCGTTCGCGAACCGATGGTCGCGCGGAAGCCGAGGAAGGCCAGGACGGTCAGCGCCGCGCCGGCCAGAACCCACTTGAAAGGGCCGCGCTTGACGGCCACCAGCAACCGCTGCAGACAGGACACCTTCCCCCCGCGGAAGAAACGGGCCATGGCGCCGGCGTCGCGGAAACGCCGTGCCGGCGACTTCTCCAGCGCCTTGTCCAGGCCGTGGCGCAGGAAGCGCGGCAGGCCGCCCGCGGCCGGAGCGGGAGGCTCGGGCCGCTGGTTGAGCTGCTTGAAGATCACCTCCATGGTGCTGGGGTTCTCGAAGGGGTGGCGGCCGGAGAGGGTGCGGTACAGGACCAGCCCCAGCTGGTAGACGTCGGAGGCGAAACCGATCTCCTGGCCGCGGATCTGCTCGGGGGACATGTAGTAGGGCGAGCCGACGATCTCGCCGGCCGTCGAGGTCTTCTCCTCGTCCTCGACCTCCTTGGCCAGGCCGAAATCGAGGATCTTGACCCGGCGCCGCTCGTCGATCAGGATGTTGGCCGGCTTCAGGTCGCGGTGGACGATGCCGTTGTCGTGCAGCACGGCGACCGCCTCCGTGATGTCCAGGAAGACGTCCTTGAATTCCGGCCAGGTGAGAAGGCACTTCTCCTCCAGGAACGACTTGAGGCTCCTGCCGGCGGCCAGCTCCATGACCAGGAAATGGATGTCGCGCCAGCTCTCCAGCGAAAAGACCTTGATGATGCGCTCGTCGCTGATCCGCCGCGAAAGGTTGATCTCGCGCTTGACGCGCAGGAACTTCTTCACGTTGCCGGTCAGCCTGGGATTGAGGAACTTGACGGCCACGCGCGAGCCCAGCGTCAGGTCCAGCGCCTCGAAGACGATGCCGAAGCCGCCCTGGCCGATGAGCATCTCCAGGCGGTAGCGCTCGTTGACCTCGGTCCCCGGCTTCAGCTTGACCAGGTTCAGGTAGGCGAGCTCCAGCGGTCCGCTCCTTTCCCGATGGTCTCGCCCGGCTTCGCTGCTGAACGTCCCGTCGGCACCGGTCATGTACTTCCTGCCTGCGATCAGAAAAAAACCCAAGGCAGGGATTCTAGCAATTCCGCCGGGCAAAAGCAATCGCCGGCCCGCGGTTCCTTGTCCCCGCCGCCCGGGCGTGCTATCATTTTTTCGCACGGAGGAAACCATGAAACGAATGCTGCCGCTTTTCATCCTGCTGCTTCCGCTACTGTCCTTTGCCGGGGAAGAGGTGGATTTCGGGAAATACTTCATCGACCGCACCCTGCGCGTCGATGTCTTCCATACCGGCGATGCCCGGGAGGAGATGTTCACCATCGACCGCGTCATCCAGGAGGGACCGTGGGCCGGCAATCCGCGCCGCCTGCTCGCTCCGTTCGAGCTCGGCCGCTACCTGCTGCGCGTGCGCGACGCCGCCTCGGGCGTGCTGATCTGCAGCAAGGGTTTCGACAGCTACTTCGGCGAGTACAAGACCACCGAGCCGGGGGTGAACGGCGTCAAGAAGACCTTCTCCGAGTCGTTGCTCATCCCCTTTCCCAAGGACAAGGTCCGCGTCGAAGTGCTGCTGCGCGACCGCGAGAACCAGCCGCAGCCCGTCTTCGAGCGCGAGATCGATCCCGCCGACATGTTCATCGTGCGCGAGAAGCCGGCCGGGGACGTCCAGGTGATCGAGCAGGTGAAGAACGGGCCGCCGGCGTCCCATGTCGACCTGGTGATCCTCGGCGAGGGCTACAGCGCCGCCGAAACGGAGAAGTTCCGCGGCGACCTGGCGCGCTTCAGCGACACCCTGCTCGGCCACGAGCCGTACAAGACAAACCGCGACCGCTTCAACATCACCGGGCTGCTCAAGCCCTCGGCCGAGAGCGGCTGCGACGAGCCGAGCTTCGGCTCGTTCAGGAACACGGCGCTGGGCGCCTCGTTCGATTCCTTCGGCTCCGAACGCTACATGCTGGTCGAGGACAACCGCGCCTGGCGGGACGTCGCCGGCCGCGTCCCCTACGACGCGGTGATGATCATGGTCAACTCGCCGCGCTACGGCGGCGGCGGCATCTACAACCTCTACTGCACATTTACCAGCGACAATCAATGGAACCAGTACCTCTGCCTGCACGAGTTCGGCCACTCGTTCACCGGCCTGGCCGACGAATACTATACGTCGGCGGTGGCCTACAATGAATTCTACCCCGCCGGCATCGAGCCCCTCGAGCCCAACATCACCGCCCTGCTCGATCCGCAGAACCTCAAGTGGAAAGACCTGGTGACGAAGCGGACCGCCATCCCCACCCCCTGGGAAAAGGCGGCCTACGAGGCGATGGAGAAAACCTATCAAAGGAAGCGCGCCGAGATCAACGAACGGATCGCCGTTGCCAAGCGCGCCAATGCACCGCAGGCGGAGATCGACGCCCTGCAGGCGCAGAGCGAGGAGATGTCCAGGCTGAACGGGCTGGAGATCAACGCTTTCTTCAGGAAGAGCCGCTTCAACGGCAAGGTCGGCGCCTTCGAGGGGGCCGGCTACTCCGCCAAGGGGCTCTACCGCTCCATGCTCGACTGCATCATGTTCAGCCGCGGCCTGCGCCCTTATTGCCGGGTCTGCGAGGCGGCGGTGGCGCGCACCATCCGCTATTACAGCGAGTAAAAAGCGACAGAAAAAACCGGTCGGGACCCTGCGGCTCCGACCGGTGCTCAGCAGCGATAATGACTATTGCCGCAGGGGCAGGATCTTCTTGAACAGGTCCTTGTCCTCGGCGATCTTCTTCTCGTTGCCCACCACGCAGAGGATCTCCTGGGCCATGACCTTCTCCACCAGCGGCGCGAAGCCCTTCAGGTCCTCCAGGGTGGTGGAGAGGATCTCGTCGCGCTCCCGCTGCAGCATGTCCAGCGTGTCGCCGCGCAGGTAGCGGCGGACGGCCACGGCCCCCTTCTGGCTGGGATTGAGCGGCCGGTCCCAGTCGGAGATGGTGCCGATGATCAGCCGGCGCAGGTCGCGCTCATCGAGCCTCAGGTTTTTAAGGAAGGGGACGGCGCCCAGGTAGTTCTCGACCGTCTTTTTCAGGTTGGGATCGCGGTAGGAGGCGAAGGCCAGGAAGCCGGAGTCTTCCAGCATGGCGAAGCCGCCGTAGGCACCGCCCTGGACGCGTATGGCGTTCTGCAGGTAGACGGTGGAGAGGAGCTGGCCCAGCACGTTCAGCTTGCCGCTGTACGGGAAGCCCAGCTTCTTGAAATCGGCCCCCTTCAGGACGTACTGCACCTTCGAGGCGTCCTGGAAACCCTCGTTCAGCGCCTCCTTGGCAAAGCGGTAGGGGACGGGCTTGAATTCGCCCTGCGGCATCGCCGCCAGCAGGGCCGGCAATTCCCGGCGCGCCGTTTGCAACTGCTCCTGCTGGCAGGTCACGCCGACCTGCAGCCCGGCGCGGTTGACGATCTTGTCCTGCACCATTTTCAGCCTGGCGGCCACGGCCCCGAGGTCGGGATCCTCGGCCACGGAATTGAGGAACTGATAGTAGCCGTAGCCGGAGATCAGGTCCTGGTAGGCACCGACGTTGGAGACGTAGGAACTGAGCCGGAAGCGGGCGATCTGCAGCCCCATGTAGGCCAGGCGCTGCTCGAACTGGGCCTTGGTGCGCAGCACCATCTCCTTGAGGCGCGCCTCGTCGTCCCACTTGGAGAGCAGCAGCTGCTGCTTCATCAGCTCGGCCAGGCGCCCCAGCTTCTCGGGCATGGCCTTGCCCATCATGATGAAATGGACCTTCATCCGCTCGTCGTCGCGGCCCACGGCCAGCGGCCGCAGGTTGGTGAAGATGCCGCCGGTGTGCAGGTTGACCTGGTTCTCCAGGTCGCCGTAGGAGTAGCCGGCGGTCGACATCATCCCCAGCAGGTCGCTGTAGAGCTGGGCGTAGGGGATCAGCTCCTGGTCGACGGCGCCGGCGTCGAAATACAGGTTGAGGTAGACGATTCCCTTGGTGAAGGCATCGAAGAACAACAGCGGCGTTCCGGACAGTTCCTCCTTCTTCAGGGGCAGGTCCTCTTCCTTTTTCTCGATATCGGCGATCTCCAGCAGCGGGATGGTCTTCAGCGCCTCGGGATCGTCCTGGCGCTGCTGGTAGGCGATCAGTTCCCGGGTCTGCTTCACGACCGCCGCAATCTCCTCGGGGCTCATCCCGGCCTTGATCGCGGCCAGCTTGCTTTCCAACTCGGCAGCCAGCTCCTTTTCCAGGCCCGGCCTGGGCTCCAGGATTCCCGTGCAGGCGTGGGGATTGTCCAGCAGGACCTTTGCCACCAGCCCCTCGAAATACTTCTGATCCAGCTTGGAGCGGATGGCGGCCAGTTCCTTGTTGAACGACAGGGTGACGAACGGGTCGTCGGCGAACATCCAGCCGCCAGCGGCCATCATCGCCCCCATGATGCCGGTGAACGATCCGCGCCCCTCGCGCAGATTGAACTCGTGGCGGTTGATGATCCCTTCCAGCATGTCGCGATCGAAGCCCTTGGCGATCACTTCCCTGAGGGTGTCGCGGCAGACCTGCTCGAAGCGCTCCGCGTCCTTGGCCTCGGCGTGGGTGACCGCCAGGGCGAAGATGGGCTGCTGGACGGTGTCGGCGTAGGCCGAGACGTCCTGCCCGATCCCCGCCTTCTGCAGGGCGAGGCGCAGCGGGGCCGCCTGGTGGTTGACCAGGGCCTCGGCCAGGATGTCCAGGGCGATGTTGAGCTCCTGGTCGGTGTTCAGGCCGTAAACGCTGGCGCGGGCGATGTAGGTCTTGCCCTCGACCGCCGCGCCCTCGGGCACCCCGTAATGACCGCGCACCACCTTGGGCGCGGCCAGCGGCTTCTGCAGAGGAATGGCGCTGTCCACCGCGATCTTCTCATAGCCGGAGAGATACTTGTCGTGGATGAACGCCAGCTCCTTCTTCAGGTCGCCGTTGCCGTACAGGAAGATGTAGCTGTTGGCCGGATGATAGTATTTCTTATGGAAGGCCTTGAACTGCCCGTAGGTCAGCTGCGGGATGGCGTCGGGATGCCCGCCCGAGGACTTGCCGTAGTGGTTGTCGGGAAACAGGGCCCGGCTCACCAGCAGCTCGAGCTGGCGCTCCGGCGCCGAATAGGCTCCCTTCATCTCGTTGTACACGACCCCCTTGTAGGTCAGCGACCCCTCCTCCGACTCCATTTCATAGTGCCAGCCCTCCTGCTGCAGGATTCTCGGGTCCCTGTGGAGCAGGGGCTTGAACACCGCGTCGAGATAGACGTGCATCAGGTTGGCGAAGTCCTTGTCGTTGCGGCTGGCCACCGGGTAGATGGTGTAGTCGCTGCTGGTCATGGCGTTGAGGAAGGTGTTCAGCGACCCCTGGGACAGGACGTCGAACGGGCTCTTGACCGGAAAATTCTCCGAGCCGTTCAGCACCGAGTGCTCCATGATGTGCGGGATGCCCGTATCGTCGGGCGGCGGCGTCTTGAAGGCCACGCTGAAGACCTTGTTGTCGTCCTTGCTGGCGACCTTCAGCAGGCGGGCGCCGCTTTGCCTGTGGCGGAAGAGGTAGCCCTCGCCGTCCAGCTCCTTGATGAACCGCTTCTGCTCCAGGGTGAATCCGTGCATGGTGTCTCCTATTTTCAAGGGATCGCCGGCCGGGGCCGCCTTGTCGTCGCTTCCCGACAGCAGCAGCACGGACAGCATGATGAAACCGATAATAAGGACCTGCTTCTTCATTGTTCCTCCTGATGACCGAAATTTAAGGCTCTCCGGACCGCCGCCCCGGCGCGCTCCGGTTTTCCCATCCGCTCCATTGTAGGACGGTTCAGCGAAATAATCAACCGTTGCCTGCCGGGCTATTTCGCTTCCAGGAGCGTCCGGATCTTGGCGGTAATGGCGGCCTCGTCGCCCGAGCCGACCTTGAGTTCGTGGATATTGCCCGCCCTGTCGATGAAGACCATGGTCGGGATGCCGGAGACGCCGTAGTCCTCGAAATCCTCGCCCTTGTCGGAGATGGCCAGCGGGTAGCTCATTTTCCAGCGCTCGGCGAAACCGCGGATCAGTTCCCGCTCCTCGTCGGCGGCGACGGCCCCCTTGTTCTGCACGTCGTCGCTGTAGCGGCCGTACAGCCGGGTGAAGCCGATGACCACCAGCCCCTTGTCCTTCCATTCGTCATAGTCCCTGACCAGGGTGGGGATGACCTGGCGGCAGGGGCCGCACCAGGGGGCCCAGAAGTCGATGACCACCACCTTGCCCTTGAGCTGGTCCAGCGCCAGGGGCGCCGAGTTCAGCCACTTCTCGGCGCTGATGGCCGGCGCCGGCTTGCCGATGAACTCGAGCTGCGTCAGGGCCGATTTCAGCGTCTTCACTTCCCTGTCGCCGGTGAACTCATCGAGGCCGTCCTGCAGGATTTTTTTCGCCGCAGCAAGGTTCCTTTTCTTCACCTCGATCTCGGCCAGGGTGGTGACCAGGTAGACGCGGTAGCGGGAGAAGCTGGGCGGCAGGTCGCTGGCGGCGAGGAGCTTGCGGCAGTACTCCGCGCGCACCGCGTCGTCGGGAGCCCCGAAGGCCAGCGCCGTGATCACCTCGAAATAATCGGGCGTGCGCGCGGCTTTGCCCTCCACCTGCTTGAACAGCGGCACGGCATCGCCGATCCTTTCCTGCGCCACCAGCATCCTGGCCTTGAGCAGCCGCGCCTCATCCTGAAGAGCGTCTTTTTTGTCGACCATGGGTTTCAGCCTGGCCTCGGCCTCGGGATATCTCTTCAGATCGACCAGGATGCGCGCCCGCAGCAGGTCGGCGGCATCGCCGGTGGGCGTGGTGGCGTATTTCGCCAGCAACGCTTCCAGGGCTGCCCCTCTCTCGGCCATCAGCTGGTCATAATCGGCCTTGCTCTTTACGGCGGCCATCTTTTCTTCGATTGACTTGCCCAGCGCCCTGTATTCGGCGGCGAAGTCGTCGCCGGCAGCGGCCAGGGGAACCGTCAGCAGGCACAGGAACAGCAGCGTTGTGATCGTTCGTTTCATCGTTAGCCTCCTTGGCTTCGGCAGCGTAAAAATACTATTTTTCGGGCCGGACCGGCAGCTCGGCCAGCTTGATTCGTATCTCGATCCTGCGGCCGGACCATTCCGCCCGGCCGAACAGGCCTTGAAAATCCTTGAAGACGAAATCATTCGCGCCGGCTTCCAGGAGCCGGTGGTAGGGATCGAGGTTGCGGCGCAGGTTCTCGAAGGCCCTGGCCGCCGTCGCCTCGTCCTCATAGGGCGCGACGATCAGGGTATGGCCGGCGCCCGACGGCTCGCGATAGGCGGCCGAGGCGGCGAAGCGCTTCCCTTCCAGCAGCAGGATGTCGCCGTCGCCCAGGGTGTAGACCGCCTGCAGCGAGTAGGGGCCGCGCAGCAGCAGGGACGAGCCGGGGACCATGTCCCTTGCCGGCAGGATGCCGAGCTCTTCGACCGCCTCGCCGGGAGGGATGGCGGCGGCGAGCGCCCGGGCCAGGGCGGTCATGACCGGCAGCAGCTCCTCGCGGCCGCTGAAATTATTGATGAAGATGAAGTGGTTGTTCCTGAGCAAAGCAACCTGAAAGTGATCGCCGGAGTTCCTGGTGTCGATTCCCGCCAGGGGAGTCTCGCGGCCGCACTTGAGCAGGTAGATGCCCAGCGCCGCGGCGGCGTTTTCCATGCGGTAGGCCTCGACGGCGATCTCGGCGCCGTCGCCCTCGTACTTCTGGATGCGCAGGTCGATGAAGCCCATCTCCAGAAAGAGCTCGGCCCCGCCGTCAATGACATTATAGAGCGCAGCGGGGGCATAGGTCTCGACCGGACCGGCGCGCTTCCAGCCGGGGGAAAAGCCGTCGGCCGGGAACTCCAATGCCGCCGCCAGCGGCGATGACGCCAGCAGCACCAGCAGCAGCAGAAAGAAAGGAGCTATTCTCACGCGACGCCTATGCCTGGGTGAAGCGGATCTTCGCCGGGTCGGCAATGCCCAGCCCCAGGCGCTCGGCATAGCGCAGGTACTCGCTGTACTTCGGGTGCTCGTTCACCTGCACCTTCATTTCTTTGCGCTTCTCGACGATCAGGTTGTGGCAGGTCATGTCCAGGGCGAAGGGGTCGGTGGCGAAATAGAGAGTGTTGAGGAACCAGGTGGCCTGGGCCAGCGGCCCCGGGCCGCCGTCGTACTGCGCGCGCAGCCCGTCGGTGACGTTGAGCACCAGCTTGTCGCGCAGCACCGGGAAGGCCAGCACCTCGGTGCAGACGTCGAAGAACAGGGGGCGGTGCAAACGGCTGGTATTGCAGACGGCGCCGTAGCCCAGGTTCTTGGTGGCCATGGAGACGCCGTTGCCGGTGTTCTTGAACACCGGGACGTTGATGATCCTGGTCAGCTTTTTCGTCAGCAGCTTGCCGAAATAGGAGTGCTTGCCGTTGAACACGTGCTGGTTGAGATAGGGTTTGTCCTGGGGCGCCTCGATATCGGCGTAATAAAAGCAATCGAGATCGAAGTTCTTCTCGCTGACATGCCGGCCATCCCTGCCGAGCCAGCGGCTGTCGTCCTGGCTCTTGCCTTCGGCGGCGGCCTCGTCCATGGTCTGCAGTCCCTCGATGGCGATGCCCGGATAGCGCGCAGCGGTGAAGCCGGCGTCGGCGAGCATGTAGTCGAAGCGGTCCCAGATGACGATGTTCTTCGCCGGCAGCCCTCCCTGGCGCAGCCAGGCCACGATGGCGTCGACCACCTCCAGGCGGGTGGAAATGAGCCCGGCGCCCACCGGGTTGACCTTGATGCCGACGACGTCGTTCTTGCTGAAGAACATCCTGAAGCTCTCGGGCAACGGCTTGCCGGTCAGGGCCCCCATCCCCTTCTCGAACATGGAGGCCACGACCTTGCCGTTCACCCCCTGCTCGTTCATGGCCTGCCCGTCCTTCACCGCGACGACCTTGCCCGGGAAAAGCCCGGGCAGCGAGGTCGGCGTACGAGGCACGGCCAGGGCCTCGTCGATGTTGGTCCTGGGCTTGGCGGGCGGCTCGGGCTTGGCGGCTTCCTGCCCGAACAGCGGCGGCCGGCCCAACAGCAGCCCGGCCCCCAGCAATGAACCGCCGCCGATCTTGAGGAAATCGCGGCGCTGCAGCTTCGACGCCAGCTCCATCGAACGATAGCCTTTTTTCTTCATGAGCCACCTCCGCGCGGCAGGTCCGCGCATTGATTATAGCGATCCTTTGATTTTGCGCAAGATACTGTTACGCCCGCGACCGTCGTTTGGTTCAAGCGGCAAGCGGCTACTTTGCGTAACCGACGGGGTGGTTCAGAAAAACGGTCTGCGCATCGGTCAGTTTGAGCAGCTCCTTTATCCTGGCCTTGTCCATCAGGGCGCGCGGAACGGTCTTCAGGCCGGTGGCGGCGCAGAACAGCGAGATGTTCTGCGAGACGATGCCGGCGTCGAGGGCGCCCCATTCGAATTTCCGTTCCGGATCGCCGCGCGTGAAGCGCTCGCCGTCGGAAACCAGGACGATCTGCACCGGCGGATTTGACGGCGCTGGAGGTGGAGGCGGAGGTGTTGCGCCGGGCGGCGGCGTGGCACCTGCAGGAGGGGCGGGCCGCGGCGGCCGGGCCATCATCAGCTGCGAACGAAAGTCGCCGGCCAGGACCGGGAGCAACTCATGCTTGGGGGAATCATACAAATATGCGCCATCCTTCATGAACACATAGATGCGAATGTCGTGGGAATTCATCGCCGAGGGCGCCGTGCTCTTGTTCTCGGCCGGGCGGCTCATGCCGTCGGCGGCCCACAACAGGTCGGAGAGGTCCTGCAAGCTCAACTCCTTAGCGGAGAATTCGCGCACCGAGGCCCTGACCGCCAGCGTCTCCATGAAGGGCAGCCCGCGCTTCAGATCCGGTGGGTTCAGCTTGATCGCCTTGAGCTCCCCGGCCGGCAGCAGCCCCGCTGAAAATACGAAAATGAGCGCAACGGCTCCGAGCCACGCGCGCCCGGTATTCCTCACATTTTTTTTCGTCATATTTCACCTCCGCTTCTCGAGTGTTGTTGATTATACATCTTTCCGATCATGTTTTCTTCCTGCCTCGGCCTGCCTTTTTCTGATATTGCCTTGTTCTTGCTAACGTCTAACGTCTGACATCTAACGTCTGACGTCTGTCGTCTATCGTCTTGCATAGCAATAGAGGCAGCCATGGCCACAGGCGCCGTAGTTCCCGATATCGACGCTTTGCTGGCACAGGCACAGCTTCCTTTGCCCAGGGTCCTTGCGATAGGATAATTTCAGCCCGAAAACCTCGTTCAGCAATCGCTCGTCGATGCACTTGCCGGCCGGGACGGCCGCCGCCAGCGCGGGCTCGGCACAGCTCTGGATCTCCAGCCCCTCCGCGGCGGCAATGGCGGCGAAACGCGCGAGCAGGGCAACCTGCATCTCCGGCGTGCCGCTTGCCTCATCGGCGTCGATCCCCGCCTGGCGCAGCCGGTGCAGGGCCTTGGCATACGGATCGAAGAAACTGACGATCGCCCGGGAGGTGAATGGGGAGAGGAGCCCGGCCAGCCTGGAAAAGTTCTCGACATGAAAAGCGAAAGGGGTATGCTCCGAGAAGAACACCGGGTCGTAGCGCCAGATGACGCGGCGCCGGCCGATGCGCGCCGCCAGTTCGCGGAAGCACGCGGCCGCTTCGTCCGGCGTCGGAACGTCCGGCTCCAGGAGCCGGGGATAGCCGGTCGCGGTGATCAGGAAATAAAAGGGAAAACCGCCGCGCTCGATCCCGTCCAGGTGGCGCAGGAAGGGCCGCGGATCGCGGCTCCAGAAGACGAAGGCGTCGACGTCGCCTCGTTCCAGGCTGACCCGCCGCGCCGGCCCCGGACGGAACGGGTTGCCGACCTCGATCCCGCCGGCGTGCAGTGCCGCCATGAACTCCTCGCCCTTGAAAGCCGGGATGTCACAGCGGCGCGAGGCGCTGATGATCATCCGCAGGCCGCTCCCTCCGGCAATGCCTCAGCGGTTGTCGCCGGCCAGCTCGAGCAGCTCGGGGCTGCGGGGAAATTTCTCCAGCGCCCGGGCCAGCGTGGCACGGAGCTTTTCCCTGTCCTTGCCGGCCTGGTGCACCTTGAGCTGCAGCAGGTAGTTGTCCAGCGTCTCGGCCAGGAACAGCGCGCTCTGGGCGAAGAGATCGGCCTGGGCGACCTGCTGCTTCCGCAGGGCGAGCAGGGCCAGCAGGTGATGGTTCTCGGCCTGGAAGGGATTACCCTCCATGGCCTCCTCGGCCTTTTGCGCCGCCCCCTCGAAATCGTTCTCCAGGAACAGGTTGCGGGCTTCGATGTACGGCGGATTGGCGGCGGCGTCATCCCCGGCGCCGGCCGTTGCCCCGCCGGCGGCGGGCCCCATGAACAGCATCTCGTCCGGGGGCATGCTCTCCCCGGGCAGCGGCAGGGCGACGAAGTCGCGGAAAGCCTGGCCGAGAACCTCGCGGTTCTCGGCGCCGGCCAGGGAGGCGGCGAACAGCTTCAGCAGCCGCCCGTCCTCCGGGAAGCGCCGCAGCGCCGCGGCCAATTCCTGCTGCGCGGCCCCGTCCCGCCCCATTGCCCGCAGCAGCAGGACCAGGTTGGCCATGATGCCGGGGTCCCGGCGCAGGTAGAGCGCATAGCGCAGGCACTTTTCGGCAAGGTCGAAATCACGCCTGGCCAGGTAGATGGCGCCCAGGTTGTTGTGGGTCGGGACCGGGAAGGCATTGCGCTGCTGCAGGCGGATGAAGCGGTTCAGCGCCGCGTCGCCGTCTCCCGCCTGATGATCGGCCAGGGCCAGGAGGAATTCCCTGCGGTCCCTGAAGAACGGCGAATCGTCCAGGCGCTGCAAATGGGCGCGGCATGCGGCCGGGTCGCGCTTTTCCAGGAAGGCCTTGGCCAGCTCGAGATGGACGAAGTCGGAGCGGCTCGCAGCCCCGGGCGCCGCCAGCAGCAGCTCGAGCTTCTTGTTGCTGTCGCCCAGGAGCAGGCTCTTGATGAAGCGCTCGTACTCGGGCAGCGCCATCCTCAGCTGCGGCATGACGATCTCGCGTTGCCCGGGGGCGACGGCCCGGACCACGTGCCGCAGCAGCTCCTCCTGGAGCTTGAACATCTCGAGATAACTTCCCCTGACCAGCGGCAGCGGCTCCTGGCGCGGTTCCCTGACATCGAACAGGAACAGCTGCACCTGCAGCGGCGCCGATTTTTTGTCGCTGTGCAGAACCTTGCCCCAGATCAACCGCCCGGCCCCGCTCTCCCGGGCCAGGAACAGGGCCGTGGCCTTGGTGATATCAAAGGGAAAACGCACCAGGTGGCGGTTGAGAAGAGCCTGGACCTCGGTCTCCTCGCTGACCGGCAGCGCGTTCTGCTCGAGGCCGGTGATGAGATAGAAAGAGACCGCTTTGCCCAGCCACTGGTACGAGGCATGGTTCTGGGTGTCGACGGCCAGGGGCAGCACCAGCGTCCTGGCCGACAGGCCGGCGCTCATGAACAGGGCGACAAGCAAGACAAACGGTTTCTTCATGTCATTGCGGATAAAGGACCTGGATCAGCCTGCGCAGAAAGGCGGCCCCGTGGACATCGGAGCGGCCGGCCCCCTCCAGCCTGAAGGCGAAAGCATAACGGGGCTCATCGGCCGGCAGGAAACCGACGAGGACCGCATCCAGCCCGCCCACCGGGTTTCCGGCGGTGCCGGTCTTGATGGCCAGGCGGGGCGCCAGGCCGCGCAGCCGGGCGCCGGTGCCTTTTTCGTCCTCCACCACCGCCGCCATGGCCTTGCGCACGTTCAAAAAATTCAGGTCGTCGGCCAGCAGGCGCCGCGGCTCGGATTCATGCCGGTAGAAGCCGAGGTTGAGGATGTTCTTCGCGTCATCGATGAGAAAGGGAGAAAAGTGCTGGCCGTTCTGGGCGAAGGCCGCCGCCAGCACCGCCCCGTGCACCGTGGTCATGGTGACGCCGCCCAGTCCGGAGGCGAGACGGGCCAGTTGCGACTCGTCGCCGGCCTGGACGTCGAAATTCCCGGTGGCGAAGGAGAGGAACCGGTCGGAGAAGGCCGGGCCGTTGAAAAAGAAGCGCTTCAGCAGGCCGGCCAGGGCGTCGTGCCCGGCCGCCCGGCCCATGAGGGCGAAGGCGACGTTGCACGACCGGGCCAGCGCCTGGGAATGGTCGCGCACCGTGCCGTGCTTTTCCAGCTCGTAGATGATCTTGCCCCCCACGGCAAGATGGCCCGGGCATTGCAGGGGAAAGAGCCCGCCCCGCCCCGCGCCGACGGCTGGAGGGGCCCTGCGGGTCCCGACGTCCCGGTCGCTTCGGACCGGGGGGCCGGCGTCGCGGCGCAGCCAGGCCAGGAGAGAAACGAGCTTGACGATGGATCCGGGCTCGTAGGCCTGGCTGAAGGCGGCATCGGCCGGTTTTCCCGCCCTGGGCCTGGAATAGGCGGCGACGATGGCGTTCTCCGGCAGCTCCAGCAGGACCAGCGTCCCGAACAGTCCATGGAACAGGCGGTCGATCGACCGCTGCAGGCCTGCGTCCAGGGTCAGGCGGAAGCGGCGGGCCCCCTTATTGAACTGGGCGGCGAACGGCGAAAAGTCGAAGCCCGGAACCAGCGGGCGGCTGGAACGGAGCTTCAGGTCGTAATAGGCCAGGGGCGCGTCGTTGCGGTCGAACACGAAGTCGACGCGTCCCGCGCGCAGGGAACGGTTGAAGCGGGCCAGGAGATCCAGGGCCTTGGCATTGGCGGCGCGATAGCGGGGGGAAAGGCCGGCCACAGCCTTCTCCGCTCCCTCCGGGTCAAGGAACGCGGCCCGGCACAAGGCATGGAACCAGCGGGGCTCGTCGCCGCCGCGGGGCAGGAGGTAGCCGGCGTACGCGTCCAGCTTGTCGTATTCGCCGCGGCTGAAGAAAAGGGAGAGGAAGCGGCCGGAACGCAGCGACGTGGATCCGCCGTCCCGGCGCAGTTGTTCGAAGCGTGAGGCGGCCTCCGGCAACCGTCCCCGGCACAGATCGTTCAGCGCCTGCAGCTCGCGGAAATTCCCCCGCTGCAGCAGCGGGGAAGGCGGATGCCGCAGTCGCCGCCCGGCCTCGTCCAGTTTCCCGGCCAGCAGCAGGTCCTCGATGGCGGAAACGGCTGACCCGGCCTTCAGGCAGTGGAAGCCGAAGAATGCGGACCCGGCCAGCGCCAGCAGCAGCAGCAGGAGCAGGCGGCGCCGGCGCCGGCGCCGGCGGCGGTCGTTGAAGGAGAAGGAGACGTCCTTGTAGTCGAGCACCGTCAATTCCCTCCGTTCAGGGTGGCCGCGTCCAGGCCGCCGCTCATGACTTCAGGTACGCTTCCAGCTTGTCCAGCCCCTCGCGGATATCCTGCATGGACGTGGCATAGGAGATGCGCAAATGGCCGGGGGCGCCGAAAGCCGAGCCGGGGACCAGGATGATGTTCAGCTTCTCGAGGATGTCCATGGCCAGCTGGCCGTCGTCCCGGAACCCTTTCCGGCGGATATGATGGGAGAAGTCGGCGAAGAAATAAAAGGCGCCGTCGGGCAGGGCGTAGGGTATATGGCCGATGGCGTCGACGCGGCCGGCGAAGTAATCCCGGCGCCGGCGATACTCCTCCACCATGTCGCGCACCGTCCCCTGGTCGCCCGCCAGGGCTTCCACGGCAGCCTTCTGCGAGATCGAGCAGGGATTGGACGTGGAGTGTTCCTGGATCTTGGTCATGGCCGAGGCCAGCGCTTCCGGGGCGATGGTGTAGCCGAGGCGCCAGCCCGTCATGGCGTAGGTCTTGGAAAGCGAGCAGACCACGGCCACGTGCTCGTTGGCCCCGGGTTCGAGATTCAGCGGCGGCGGATACTTGCCCCCGCCGTACAGGATCTTGCGGTAGCAGTCATCCACGACGACCATGACGTTCCGCTGGTGGAAGAAGCGGATCAGTTCGGCCAGTTCCCCGCCGTTCATGACCTTGCCGGTGGGATTGGAGGGGGAATTGACGATGACGGCCTTGGTGCGCGGGGTATAGCGGGACACGTACGAGCCGGCGGTCAGCTCGAAGGGTCGTTCGCCGCCCAGGTGATCGGCGAAGACCACTGTGCCGCCGCAGAATTTCACCATCTCCGGGTAGGAGACCCAGTAGGGCAGCGGCACGATCACCTCGTCGCCGGGATCGATGACGGCCTGCAGCAGGATGAAAAGCCCGTACTTGCTGCCGGGCGAGACCACGATCTGCGCGTCCCCGGCCTCGTACTCCTGCTCGGCCAGGTAGGTGGCGCGGATGACCTTCTTCAGCTCGGCGATCCCCGACGTGGGCGTGTACTTGGTGAAATTGCCGCGGATGGCCGCGATCCCGGCCTCCTTGATATTCTCCGGAGTGGGGAAATCGGGTTCGCCGGCGCCGAAATCGAGGATGATCTTGCCCTGCGCCTGCAGCTGCTTCTTTATCTGCACCAGTTTCAAGGTCGGGGAACTGGTCATCGCCTTCACCCGGGCGGAAAGTTCAATCATGATCTCCTCCAAAAAGTTTTGCCTCGATCGTCTCGGCCATCACATGCAGCGCGAAGAGATGCATCTCCTGGACCGCCGGCGTATCGCCGGCGTCGACGGCGATCACCACGTCGACGGGAACCTGCAGCAGCGCCTGCGGGCGGTTGCCGCACAGGGCGACGGTGCCCAGCCCCATCTCCCGCGCCTTGGCCAGTCCCAGCAGGACGTTCGCCGACGCGCCGCTGGTCGTGATGCCCAGGGCGACATCATCCTTGCGGCCGTAGGCTTCCAGCTGCCGCGAAAAGACGAAGCGGAAATCCTCGTCGTTGGCGATGGAGGTCACGCTGGCCATGTCGGCGGCCAGCGCCAGCGCCGGCAGGGCGCGGCGGCGGAAATAGAACTTATTGACCAGTTCGGCGGCGAAGTGCGATGACTGGGTCGCCGAACCGCCGTTGCCGAACAGCAGGACCTTGCCGCCCCGCTTCAAGGCCAGGGCCATGCGGTCGATCGCCTGCTCCAGTTGCGCGTCCTCGTTGAGGGCGGCCAGCAGCCGCGCGCGCAAGCGGATCCTTTCGGGATCGATGATGCTCATGTGGTTTCGCTCCCGTAGATTTTTTGCTGCACGCTCCGCGCGAAGCCCGCCAGGTCGCTCTCGGCGACGGTAGCGGGGTCAAGGAGCGGCAGGAACTCGATCTCGACCGTGCCGGCGGCGCAGGTCCTGCGGCCCGGTGGCAGCAGGCGGTCGGTTCCCGATATGCGCACCGGCAGCACCGGCGCGCCGGCGCGGCGGGCGATGACGAAGCTCCCCTTCTTGAAATCGGGCCGGGCGCCGTCCCGGCGGCGCGTCCCCTCGGGAAAGACGAGGAACGGACAGCGCGTGCGCCGGATGCGGTCGACGGCCTCCTCCAGCGCCTCCTGGCGGCGGGCGGCGGAAGAGCGGTCGACGAAGACGAAGCCGGCGAGCTTCATCACCCAGCCGACCAGGGGGATGCGCCGGGCCTCGGCCTTGATCAGCACCCGCGGATTTAGCGGCAGGACATGGACCAGCAGCGGCCCGTCGAGGTTGGACAAGTGGTTGCTGACGATCACCGGCGGCCGCGACGGGTCGATGGCGTCCAGGCCGCGGACGACCGCGCGCACGCCCAGCACGCCCAGGGCGGCGCCGATGACCAGGCGCGCCGAAGAATAGATGAATTCCTGCTGGCGCCCGATTCCGGAAATGAGCGCCACGGGCAGGAACAGCAGAAGGATAAGGAGCGAGGCCAACAGGAGAGCCAGGATGTTCCGGGTGAGTCGCATGCCCCCCATTAATAGTTTTTTTTTTGCGGTTTGTCAAGGCAGGCGATTGACAATTCCCCCGGCTTTTGCATATACTCAGGTCTTGATAAACCGCAATGCCCAATCATGCCTGTTTCTTAAATCTGATCGCCAAGGAGAAATAAACCCATGTCCATGATGAGTGAACTGATCGAAAAGGTCAAAGCAAAGAACCCCGGCGAACCGGAGTTCCATCAGGCCGTCAAGGAAGTCCTGGAGACACTGGAGCCCACGGTCAAGAAACACCCCGAGTTCGTCAAGGCCAAGATCTACGAGCGCATCGTCGAACCCGACCGCGCCATCCTCTTCCGCGTCCCCTGGGTCGACGACAAGGGCGAGGTCCAGGTGAACAAGGGCTTCCGCGTGCAGTTCAACAACGCCATCGGCCCCTACAAGGGCGGCCTGCGCTTCCACCCCTCGGTCAACCTGGGCATCATCAAGTTCCTGGGTTTCGAGCAGATCTTCAAGAACTCGCTGACCACCCTGCCCATGGGCGGCGGCAAGGGCGGTTCCGATTTCGACCCCAAGGGCAAGTCGGACATGGAGGTCATGCGCTTCGCCCAGGCCTTCATGCGTGAGCTGTTCCGCCACATCGGCGCCGACGTGGACGTCCCGGCCGGCGACATCGGCGTGGGCGGCCGCGAGATCGGCTTCATGTACGGCTACTACAAGAAGATCCGCAACGAGCACACCGGCGTGCTGACCGGACGCGCCCTGGAATGGGGCGGCTCGCTGATCCGCCCCGAGGCGACGGGTTACGGCTCGGTCTATTTCGCCGCCGAGATGCTGGCCACCCGCGGCAAGGAGCTGAAGGGGCTGAGCTGCGCCGTCAGCGGCTCGGGCAACGTCGCCCAGTACACCACCGAGAAGATCAACCATCTCGGCGGCAAGGTGGTCTCGCTGTCCGATTCCAGCGGCACCATCATCGACGAGGCGGGCATCGACGCCGAAAAGCTGGCCTTCGTCATGGACCTGAAGAACGTCACGCGCGGCCGCATCGAGGAGTACGCCAAGAAATACAAGGGCAAGTACTTCGAGGGCAAGAGCGTGTGGGACGTGATCAAGGACGGACTGAAGATCGACTGCGCCTTCCCCTCGGCCACCCAGAACGAGATCGACGAGGAGCACGCCAAGGCCATGGTCAAGAACGGCTGCTTCTGCGTATCGGAAGGGGCCAACATGCCGTCCAACCTGGCCGCGATCAGGGTGTTCCAGGAGAACAACGTGCTCTACGGGCCGGCCAAGGCGGCCAACGCCGGCGGCGTCGCCACCTCCGGGCTGGAAATGTCGCAGCAGAGCATGCGCCTCTACTGGAACCGGGAAGAGGTCGACCAGAAGCTGCACGGCATCATGAAGAGCATCCACAAGCAGTGCCTGGACGCCGCGGAAAAATACGGCACCAAGGGCGACTACCTGACCGGCGCCAACATCGCCGGCTTCGTCAAGGTGGCCAAGGCCATGCTGGCCTACGGCATCGTTTGATCTGATTCCGAAACGCGTTTTTCACCGGGGGCCGGAAACGGCCCCCTTTTTTTTGGGGGGGAATTTCCGGGCTTGAATTAAGGAAAAAAGTATTATATAAAGCGGGCAAGGAGAAAAGCATGAGCGAAAACAATGAATTATTCAAGGATCTTCCGCAAAAGATCCCATTCTACAAGAGCAGCAAGTTCTGGGCCTCGATCCTGCTGGTCGCGGTCGGCATCGCGCTCATCCTTCTGTTCTACAAAACCGTCATCCAGGACACCATGAGCGACGAGGAGCTGGCCGCATCCGTCCAGGTCGTCTGGCACGACTCCATCTGGGTCGACAAGAAGGTCCGTCCCGACGAGGCGACCATCGTACCGTCCTTCACCTTCAAGATCAAGAACACCGGCAAGCGCCCCCTGCAGTACGTGGGATTCAACTGCATCTTTGTCTTCGAGGAGAGCGGCGAGAACCTTACCGACGGCTATGTGGAGGCGGTGAAAACCCCCCTGGCGCCGGGCGAGGTGAGCGGCGAGATCTTCGTCAAGGGCTTTTACGGCTACCGGGCGACTTCCAAGCCGGCCTTCATCAAGAACATGCCCAACTGGAGCCCCGTCAAGGTGAAGGTCTACGCCAAGAGCAAGAACTCGGGCCAGGTCCTGCTGGGGACCTACCCCATCCAGAAAAAGATCGAAGGCATCAAGGTCGTCTACGAGGGCCAGGAGGAATCGAACTGAGACCCTCCCAGCCGCGGCCAACCCGATGAAGACCCTCCAGCGCAGATTTCTCCTCGTTCTGGCGATCTTCTTCATCCTGGTCGCGGCCGTGCAATTCCTGCGGCTGAACTCACTGGCGGAAAAGCGGCTGGAGCGGGACCTGACCGGGGCCGGGCGGCGTATCTTTCATGCCGAGCAGCGCCGCGAGAACAGCCTCTGGATCGCGCAGCAGCAGGCCGTGTCTGCAACGGCGCGCCTTTTCCGCGATCTGTTGGCGCCGGCTCCTGAATCGGCCGGCACCGAGGTCCCGATCCCTTCGAGCCAGGAGGCCGCGCCGGCCGTGGCGGCGCCGCCGTACCGTTCCCGGCTCGGCGAAGGCGAAAGCGCCGTGGGCATCTTCGTTCCAGGCATGGCGGAAGCTCCGCCCGAGGCCCTGGCCGTGGCCGCTGCCTGGCCGCGGCTGCAGGGTTATTTTTCCTCCCTGCCCCCCGCGGTCGTCAGCGCCTATTTCATTTCCGGGAAAAATTGGCTCGTCGTGCTGCCGGCGCGCAAGGCCATGAATCTCCACGCCGGGCATGATCTCAGCAAAGACCCCCTGCTGTTGACGGGCACGCCGGAAAACAATCCGGCCCGGAACATGCGCTGCACCCGGCCGCGCCGTGAAGAAAGCCTGGGGAAATGGGTGATCAGCGTCACCATGCCGGTCTACCTCGAAGGCGGCTTCCAGGGCGTCGTGGGTCATGACATCGCGCTGGAACCCATGCTGGCGAGCCTGGAGAACGACCCCGGCCTCCCCGGGATCAGCCGCTTCATCATGGACGACGACTTCCGCGTCGTCCTGCACCGCGAACTGGCCCCCCTCTTCAACAAGCCGGGGTTCGCCCCCGGGCCCGACTTCGCATTCAACGCCAGCGTCAGCGACCCGCTGGACCAGCAGGTCATGGCCCTCATTGCCCGGGAGCGGGCCTTTCCCGCCGAGCGCCTGCTGCGCCTGAACGACGGCCCGGCGCTGCTGCTGACCGCCCGGCATCCCGACAGCGGCTGGCATGCCGTGCAGGCCCTGCGCTCGTCGGCAGTGTTCGCCGGCACGGGCCGCGGCGACGCGGCGGCTTTTCTGCTCCACTCTTTCCTGCCGCTGCTGGCCGGCCTGCTCCTCCTCTTCCTGTTCCTGAAAGCCACCTTCCTGGACCCGCTGGCCCGGATCGATCAAAGCCTGCTTTCCTCCCGCTCCAGCGCCGGCAGCGGCCGGCGGCCGCGGCCGACGCGGTTATTCCCAGAGCTGGGCAGGCTCCACTCCGATATGGATAACCTGATCGCGCGGCTGCAGGAACAGGTCGCCGAGGGCCGGGAGACGAAGGCGTCCCTGGAGACACTGCTGCGCACGTCCCAGTCCATGGTCGTCACCCTGGACCCAGGGATGCGCCCGACCGCGATCAACGACTACGGCCGGCAGCGCTTCCAATTCAGCCAGGAATCGTTCCCGGCACTGCGCGCCGGCGACTTCTTCGACAAGCAATTCAGGCGCGAGGTCGCCGCGGAACTGAAGGAAGGGGATCACGTCTCCGGCAGGGAGACCACGATGACCCTGAAGAGCGGGGAGAAGATCGACATCAGCCTCTCCCTGTCCAGGATGCGGGACGCCCGGGGGAAACCCAAGGGCTACCTGGCGGTGATCAGCGACATCAGCAAGCGCCGCAAGGCGGAGCTTGACCTGAAGAACCAGATCCTCTTCTCGCGGCAGATCTTCCAGTCGATCCCGGAGATGATCCTCATCGTCGACCGCAGGCTGCGCGTCACCTTCATCAACAAGCGGGCGCGCGACCTGATCCCCGCCAGCAGCGCCGGGATCATCGGGCAGAACATCAATTCCATCCTGGCCCGGAATTCCCTGGAGAGCGGCTTCGACGAGCTGGTGCGCAGCGTGCTGGAAGGCGGCGGCAGCGTCCACCGCATCAACACCCTCAATCCCGTCCTCGAGGAGGAGAATTACGTCGACCTGATCGTCGAGCCCCTCAAGAGCGGCAACCTGATCATCGGCGGCATCATCATGCTGCGCGACATTTCGGAGTGGCGCGGCCTGACGGCGCAGCTGCGGTCGCTGCAGGGCTTCATGCAGAAGCTGATCAACGCCAGCCCGTACGCGGTGATCTCCATCAACGAGCACGGCCTGATCACCACCTGGAACTCGGCCGCCGAGAAGATCCTGGGGGTCTCCTTTTCCGGCGCCTTCGGCAAGAACCTCCACGAGCTGCTGCCCCTGTTCGAGAAATACCGGGACGCCATCAACGAGGTCATGATCCTGAAGAAGACCGTCTATCTCAACGACGAGCAGGTCTTCATCGGCGACGAGGACTTCAAGGTGGCCAACTTCACGTTCTATCCGGTCACCGCCGAGCAGAGCGGCGTGGTCATCCACATGGAGGACGTGTCGGCGCTGAAGAAGCTCGAGTCCTCGCTGATCCACGCCCAGAAAATGGAGTCGCTGGGGCTGCTGACCAGCCATATCATTCACGACTTCAACAACCTGCTGAGCGGCATCATGGGCTACGCCTCGCTGCTGGAGAAGAAGATCGCCGACAATCCCAAGGTGCAAAAATACGTTTCGACCATCATCACCTCCAGCGAGCGCGCCTCGACGCTGATCAACCAGCTGCTGAACTTCTCGCGCAAGAAAATGGCCGAGAAGGAGATCCTCAACATCAACGACCTGATCAAGGAGGCCCTCGATTTCCTGGCCATGAACCTCAAGGCGATCAACCTGGACATCCAGCTCTACCAGAGCCAGATCCTGCTCCAGGCCGACAAGACCAAGATCTCGCAGATCCTGATCAACCTGATCGTCAACGCCCGCGATGCGCTGGAAAGCGTGGACCGTCCCATCCTCCGCCTGCGCACCGACCGGGTCGAGATCAGCGAGCAGAGCGACCTTCTCGACGGGCAGTACGCGCTGATCGAGATCAGCGACAACGGCGGCGGCATCAGCCCCGAGAACCAGAAGAAGATCTTCGAGCCCTTCTTCACCACCAAGGGGCAGGGGCGCGGCACCGGGCTGGGGCTGGCCATCGTGCGCGAGATCATCCAGGACTACAACGGCCGCATCGAGCTGGACTCGCAGGTCGGCCGCGGCACCCAGTTCACTATCCTGCTGCCGGTGTTCGAGCAGACGCTCTACCAGCCTCCGCCCCGCGAGGAGCCGGAGGCCGCCACGCCACTCGAGGGCCTGGTGCTGCTCATTGACGACGAGGAAGTGGTGCGCGAGATCGGCTCCGACATGCTCAAGACCCTGGGGTTGAAATGCCTGACCGCCACCAGCGGCAGCGAGGGCATCGAGCTGTTCAAGAAGCACGCCGGAGACATCTCGCTGGTCATACTGGACATCGAGATGCCCGGCATCTCGGGCGAAAAAGTGTTCCATATCCTGCGCGAGCTGCGCCCGGACGTCAAGATCCTGATCGCCAGCGGCTACGGCAGGGATTACCTGGAAAGCGAGGTATTCAAGTCCAAGATCGGTCATTTCATGCCCAAGCCGTTCAAGACCGAGCAGCTGGCCTACCAGGTCAACAGGCTCCTGCGGGGCGGCGATGCTTGAGGATCTTTATATCCGCGTCCCCCTGGAGCGCCTGGAGGCGGAAGCCGGCGTGATCGCCGCCGGCGGCGCCGGACCGGAGGTCTATATCTCGGCCGAGCGCCTGCGCCGCTTGACGCCGGCCCTGGTGGCCGCCAGCCGCCGCCTCCTGGACGATTTTCCCTCCCATACCGTGCACGCCCCGTTCATGGACGTGTGGCCCGGCGCCACCGACGCCGACGTCCGCGGCCTGAGCCTGGAAAAGATGCGGCGGACACTGGACGTCGCCGCCGAGCTGGGCAGCCGGCTGGTGGTGATGCATTACAACTATGATCCCATCTACTACCGCCAGCATTTCGCCTCCTGGCTGGAACGCGCCGCCGAGTTCTATGCGACGCTGCTGGACGGCCGCGACGGGCCGCTCATCGCCCTGGAGAACATCGCCGACCCCACGCCGTACGTGGCGCTGCAGCTCGTGGAAAAGGCCGCGCGGCCGCGGCTGGTCCATTGCTTCGATTTCGGCCACCACCACGTCTTCGCGGCCATCCCCTTCCGGGAATGGCTGTTCTACCTGAACCCCCGAGGCCACATCCATTTCCATTTGCACGACAATTCCGGCGACAGCGACGACCATCTGCCCCTGGGCGCCGGCGACATCGACTGGCAGGCGGCCCAGGCGGCCATCGCCGCCCTCCCCTGCCCCTTTTCCATCGCCCTGGAGCCCAAGTCACCCGAATCCCGCGACGCGGCCATCGCCTTCTATTGGGAGAATTTCCTGAAGCGGACGCGGAGCGGGCGGCGCGATGCCTAGAATGCCGGGTTTGGAGGAAAAGGAATTGCGGCGGTCATTGTAGTTGCCGGGAACTAATCCTTTCTGCCGGTCTGGCCTGAGGATTGATTGCCGCCCTTTTTCCCCCGCGTTTTTTTTGCCGGTTTTTCCATCTCTTCGACGACGGGCGCTTGGCGATCATGCGCCCGCTTCCGTTCGAGCACGGACCGGAGCCGGCCGCCCAATTCTGCATTGGCCTCCGTGCCGATCAGCCAGGAATCGACATCGCCGGGTGCGATGTCGGGCATGCGCAGGATGCGCGGCGTGATGCTCAACAGGATGTCGGTCCTCTCGTTGACGCGCTGGTTGGATGAAAATATTTCCCGCAGCAGCGGGATCTGGTTGAGGATCGGCACCCCGCTGCGGCTGCGCGTCGAGCTGCCGCGCATCAGGCCGGCAATGATGCCGGTTTCGCCGTCACGCAGGCGGAGCTTGGTGGTGACGCGGCGGTTGCCCAGGGTGGGCGGCAGGTAGGTGCCGCCGATATCGATCACGTAGGTGAGGACGAATTCCAGGTCCAGCGTGACTTCCTCGTTGTGATGGATGGTCGGGGTGATGTTCAGCTGGATTCCGACATCGGTCATGCTGTAGGACGTGATGGGCTGCTGGTTGACGCCGCCCTGGGCGACGGGGACGAAGGTGGTGGTGGCGATGGGACGCTTCTCGCCCAGCTGGATCTCGATGCGCTGCTTGTCCAGCCCGCGGATCCTGGGCCGGGCCAGGATATTGGAATCGGTGACGGTGGACAGGAACTTCCAGAGCACGGTGGGCAGGGCCAGCCGCAGATCGGCCGAAACGTCCACCGCCTTCAGGGCATCGGGACTGACCCCGGCGTCGCTGTCGGCCAGCGACGCGCCCAGTGCCCAGGAGGACAGTTCACTGCCATACTCCCTGAGCTTCTTGCTGTCAATCTCCAGGATATCGGCCTCGATCTCCACTTCCCCGCTGCGCTTGTCGATGAACTGGGCGATCTTTTCCACGATGGCCATGTTTTCCGGCGTATCGACGGCGATCAGGGAATTGCCCTGCTTGTTGGTGATCAGGCGGGCGGGCTTGAAGACCGTATCGATGATCTGCTTGGCCTCCTCGGCGTCGGTGTTGGAAAAGTACAGGGTTCTCAGGACCCGATCCTGGTACTTTTCCCGGCTGGCCGCCGTGTCGTTGGCCAGCAGCAGGTTGCTGTCGCCCAGCACGTAGTAGCGACAGCCATGCATCTGGCAGAGCGTCTGCACGGTCTCCAGGAAATTCAGCCGCCTCAGGATGACCTGTACCGGCATGTCCTTGAAATCGGGATCGAACAGGATATTGACCCGGGCGTTGCGCCCGATCATCCGGAACACCTCCATCAGGCTGATCCTGGAACGGAACTCGACGTCGATGGGTGCCGTGTCGGCAAAGGCCGCCAGTGCCGGCGGCGATTCGCTTTTTTCAAGGGAAGGGACGGGCGGCCCGTTCTGCGGCGGCAGCAGCTCGGCCAGCGAACGGCGGATGCGCGAATCGCCGGGATCGAATTCCAGCGCCTTGCGGTACAAAAGGACGGCCTGGTCGATATGGTTCTTTTCCGCCTCGCCGGCAGCCAGGCCACAGAAATGAGCGGCTCCCTCCTTGAGCAGCCTGTCGATCTCCAGTTTAAGGAAAAGCCGGTCGGGATGAGCTTTTAATTCCTTAAGATACTGTTCCAGCGCCTGCTCGAAACGGCCCTCCCGCCGCAGGTCCTCCGCCAGCCGCACCCGCCTGCCGGCGCATCCCTGCAGCAGCAGGCCCGCCAACAGGGGGATAAGCACAGTGGTGAAGAACCAGCGCCCGGGATTCTGTGCCTGCGAACATTCTTTCATGGGCCGCTATTATAGACCATTTCCCATCGGCAATGGAAGACCTCTTGCGTTGGATCCATGCGCTGCGGCCACTGGCAATCCGCGCTGATCGCTATTTTTGCTCCAGCTCCGCAAGCCGCTTGCCCATCTCGCCGATGGTCCGCTCCATCTCCGCGATGGTCCTCTGCTGTTCCTGCACCACCTTGGTCAGCACGGCCACGATGTCCATCGGGCTCATCCCCCGGCGGTCCCGGCTGGCCACCAGCTCGGGCGCCTCCTCGGCGATGAACCCCAGGTGCTGCTCCTCCGGCGCCGCCTTGTAGCGGAACGACACCGGCTGCAGCTCCCGCAGCACTTGCTCCGCCGGCGCCAGGCCCAGCGGCCGCACGTCCTGCTTGAAGGCGATGCTCGACGCGTTCGTCCACACCCCGCCCGTGGTGCAATAGGCCCCGCTGCCCATGTGCAGCGGGTAGGAGGGCACGGTCTGGCCGATGCCCACGTAGCCCGAATTGGCGGCGATGGAGAGGCGCTTGACGTTGTTGGTCATGAAGTTCACCGCATGGGCCGTCGTGGTGCCGATCTGCCCCGAGGCGCCCATGGCGCTCAGCTTCATCGTGGCGCCGTCGGTGCGCTGCACCGACAGCACGTTGTTGCTGCCCGTGCTCTCGATCTCCAGGTTGCTGTCGGGCGACCAGGTGCCGATGCCCACGTAGCCGTCGGACTTCAAGCACAGGGTGTTGCTCGGGGTGTTGGGCTGGATGCGGAAGGGGAGCTTGGAACCGTTGGTGACGTCGCGGACGAAAAAGTTGGTTTCGTTGCCGCACACGTCCCAGCTCTGGGGCGACCAGCCCAAGGAACCGTCCTGGTCCAGGCGCACGGTGGGCGAGTCGCCATCCACGATGTGCAGCTCGACATAGGGAACGGAGGTGCCCAGGCCCACGCGGCCATAGTCCTCGACGTACAGGCTGTTGGCCGGGGCGCCGGCTTCAATGGTGAACGGCCGGACGCCGGCGTCGACATCCCAGATGGTGAAATAGGAGGCGCCGCCGCTGGTGGAATCGTTGATCTGGAACTTCCAGTCGTTGGTGGGAAAAGTGCCGATGCTGGTGTCTTCGAAGCAAACCTGCAGGTTGTTTTCCTTTAATTTGTGGGTGCAATAGCCGAAGCTCTCCCCGTCAATGCAGTCGAAGCCGACGCACAGGCTGCCGGTGACGATCACGTCGTCGTAATGCAGGACGTCCTGCACCTGCCCCGCGTTCTCGCTCAGGGTCATGGAAAGAAAGGCGCCGCCCTGGATACTGAACGAGCCCGATTGAGTCAGAACGGGAGAAAAGACCGGCGTCAGCGAATAGTCGCTCTCGCGGCGTGCCTGCGGCTGGGCCTGCGGCAGCGCCGTCAGCTCGTAGATGTACGTCCCGTCAAGACATTGGCCCTTGATGTCGCCGATGGCGAAGCGCGGCCGCGTCCCCTTGGCGAAGGTCTCCCGCCAGTAGAAATCGCCGGGGCCGGAGACGGTCAGTTGCATGGCCTCGGCGTTGGTCTTGGGCAGCCAGTCGATGCTGTAGGTGCCAACCATGATCGTGGCTACCGGGTTGGCGTCGGCGGGCAGGCGCTCGCCGCTTCCGGCCAGGATCGGGGCCGACAGGGCCAGGCATATAAGCAAGGCCGGCAAAACTCGTTCAAGGCGCTGTTTCATCGTTCGTTCCTCCTGTCTGTTCTATGGATTCAAGATGAAAATATCACAAGCGGCAAGAGAATAACAAGTCTTTTCCTGTGGATTTATCAGAAAACCGGGTGGGGGAAAACTTTTTGCTTTTTGCCTGGTTCTCCCCCCCTGCCGCGCGACTCCCTGCAAGCAGGCAGGGAGCTTTGCCTGAAAGGGATTGACGAGGAGTTTTATTCCTTCGATTTTTCCAGACTCTCCAGCCGGAGCTTCATCTCCTGCAGACTTTGTCCCTGCTCCTCGATGGCACGCCGCTGCTCCTCAATGGTCTGCTGCTGCTCCTGCACGACCCTGGTCAGCACGGCCACGATGTCCATCGGGCTCATCCCCCGGCGGTCCCGGCTGGCCACCAGCTCGGGCGCCTCCTCGGCGATGAACCCCAGGTGCTGCTCCTCCGGCGCCGCCTTGTAGCGGAACGACACCGGCTGCAGCTCCCGCAGCACTTGCTCCGCCGGCGCCAGGCCCAGCGGCCGCACGTCCTGCTTGAAGGCGATGCTCGACGCGTTCGTCCACACCCCGCCCGTGGTGCAATAGGCCCCGCTGCCCATGTGCAGCGGGTAGGAGGGCACGGTCTGGCCGATGCCCACGTAGCCCGAATTGGCGGCGATGGAGAGGCGCTTGACGTTGTTGGTCATGAAGTTCACCGCGTGGGCCGTCGTGGTGCCGATCTGCCCCGAGGCGCCCATGGCGCTCAGCTTCATCGTGGCGCCGTCGGTGCGCTGCACCGACAGCACGTTGTTGCTGCCCGTGCTCTCGATCTCCAGGTTGCTGTCGGGCGACCAGGTGCCGATGCCCACGTAGCCGTCGGACTTCAAGCACAGGGTGCTGCTCGGGGTGCCGGGCTGAATGCGGAAGGGGAGCTTGGAGCCGCCGGTCGCGTCGCGGATGTAGAAGTTGCTCTCGTTGCCGCAGATGTCCCATACCTGGGCGGTCCAGCCGGAAGAGGTGTCCTGGTCGAGGCGCATCGACGGCGTGTCGCCCTGAACGATGTGCAGGTTGAGCACCGGCGCCGCCGTGCCCAGGCCGACCCTTCCGGCCGAGGAGACGAAGATCGAGTTGTTGCGCGCGTCGGCCATGATCTTGAACGGCGTCCTGAGGGCGGTGGCGTCCTCGACGGCGAAATAATTCGCGCCGCCATCCGCCGTGTCATTGATGACCAGCCGCCAGTCGTTGGCCGGGAATGAGCTGGTGGAGGAGGTGTCGTCGAAATGGAGGCGCAAATTGTTCTCCTTCAGCCGCAGGACATCGTAGCCCCAGGTTTCGGGCTCGCTGCAATCGGTGCCGACGCAGAGGCTGCCCACGACGTGGAGATCCTCGTTGAACGTCGCCTGGACGCTGCCCGGGCTTTCGCTCAGGGTCATGGAAAGGAAGGCGCCGCCCCGGACGCTGAAGCTGCCCGTCTGCGTCGCGGCGGGAGGATGAACCGGGCCGATGGGGAGATCGCCTTCGCGGCGCGCCCGCGGCTGGGCCTGCGGCAGCGCCGTCAACTCGTAGATGTACGTCCCGTCAAGGCATTGGCCCTTGATGTCGGCGATGGCGAAGCGCGGCCGCGTCCCCTTGGCGAAGGTCTCCCGCCAGTAAAAATCGCCGGGGCCGGCGATGGTCAGCTGGATCCCCTCGGCGCTCACCGTCGGCAGCCAGTCAATGCCGTAGGTGCCAACCATGATCGTGGCTACCGGGTTGGCATCGGCGGCCAGGCGCTTGTGGTCGTTGGCTCCCGCCGGGAGCGAAATCGACAGGCACAGGAAAAGGCAGGCCAGCAGGCTTTCTTTCTTCATTTTCTTCCTCCTTCTTCCTCCAACTAAAATCGGAACTTCGCCAAAGCCAATTCTATCGTCATGGCAAAATAAAATCTACCGGCCGGTGAAAGCGACCTGTCCGGAGGTCCGGCTACGCCAGAGCACACCTCTGCGCAGTGTCCGTCGTCCCGGTGCGAATCCGTACCTTGCCGTGCCCCTATTCCCTGTTTTTTTTCTCCAGGGCCTCCAGCCTCCGGTTGAGCTCCTCGATGGTCTGCTGCTGTTCCTGCACCACCCTGGTCAGCACGGCCACGATGTCCATCGGGCTCATCCCCCGGCGGTCCCGGCTGGCCACCAGCTCGGGCGCCTCCTCGGCGATGAACCCCAGGTGCTGCTCCTCCGGCGCCGCCTTGTAGCGGAACGACACCGGCTGCAGCTCCCGCAGCACTTGCTCCGCCGGCGCCAGGTCCAGCGGCCGCACGTCCTGCTTGAAGGCGATGCTCGACGCGTTCGTCCACACCCCGCCCGTGGTGCAATAGGCCCCGCTGCCCATGTGCAGCGGGTAGGAGGGCACGGTCTGGCCGATGCCCACGTAGCCCGAACTGGCGGCGATGGAGAGGCGCTTGACGTTGTTGGTCATGAAGTTCACCGCGTGCTCCGTCGTGGTGCCGATCTGCCCCGAGGCGCCCATGGCGCTCAGCTTCATCGTCGCCCCGTCGGTGCGCTGCACCGACAGCACGTTGTTGCTGCCCGTGCTCTCGATCTCCAGGTTGCTGTCGGGCGACCAGGTGCCGATGCCCACGTAGCCGCTCGATTTCATCGTGAGGGTGTTGGTCGGCGTGCCGGGCTGGATGCGGAAGGGGAGCTTGGAGCCGCCGGTCGTGTCGCGGATGAAGAAATTGCTCTCGTTGCCGGCGATGTCCCATACCTGGGCGGTCCAGCCGGAAGAGGTGTCCTGGTCGAGGCGTATCGACGGCGTGTCGCCCTGAACGATGTGCAGGTTGAGCACCGGCGCCGCCGTGCCCAGGCCGACCCTTCCGGTCGAGGAGACGAAGATCGAGCTGTTGCGCGCGCCGGCCACGATCTTGAACGGCGTCTTGGCGCCGGTAGCGTCCTCGACGGCGAAATAATTGGCGCCGCCGCTGGCCGAATCGTTGGCGATGATCCGCCAGTCGTTGGCCGGGAAGCCCGTCGTCGCCGACGTGTCGTCAAAATAGATGCGGATGTTGTTTTCCTTCATCTTGATGGTGTCGTAACCGAAATCTTCCGAGCCGTCGGTGGCGCAATCATAGCCGATGCAGAGGCTGCCGGTGACGATCACGTCGTCGGCATGCACCACGTCCATGACCTTGCCCGGGCTTTCGCTCAGGGTCATGGAGAGAAAGGCACCGCCCCGGATGCTGAAGCTGCCCGTCTGCGTAACGGCGGGAGGATGAACCGGGCCGATGGGGAGATCGCCTTCCCGGCGCGCCCGCGGCTGGGCCGGCGGCAGCGCCGTCAGCTCGTACATGTATGTTCCGTCAAGGCATTGCCCCTTGATGTCGGCAACGGCAAAACGCGGCCGCGTCCCCTTGGCGAAGGTCTCCCGCCAATAGAAATCGCCGGGGCCGGCGATGGTCAGCTGGATCCCCTCGGCGTTCACCGTCGGCAGCCAGTCGATGTTGTAGGTGCCGACCATGATGGCGGCGACCGGGTACTGATTGGCATCCATCCTCTTTTCGCCCTGGCCCTGGAGAGGGAACGCCGAGATCAGGAGCGCGATCACGGCGCAGGAAACGAAAAACGCTTTTTTGCTCATTTAACCCTCCTTAATTGATTAAATTATATACCTTTATATAAACAAATATCTCAACTTTTTGAATAATTGTAAATTGATTGGTGAAGCGATCGCTCAGCATCCCGGAAGCAAGCGCCCATGTTCCAGGACGGCCACGCGATCGGCCAGCTCGCGCACATGGCGCGGATGGTGGCCGATGAACAGGACGCCCAGCCCGAGGCGGCGGATTAACCCCTTCAGCAGCCGCACGATCCTCATGGCGGTCAGGTCATCAAGGGCCGAGAAGGGCTCGTCGAGCACCAGGAACTCGGGCTTCAGGACCAGCGCCCGCGCCAGCACCACTCGCTGCAGTTCGCCGCCCGACAGTTCGCAGGGCCGCCGCTGCAGGCAGCCATGAGGCAGCTCAAGCTGTTCCAGCACCTCCATGATCCGTTCTCCGTCCGCGGCCGGGCAGGCGGCCCGCTCGTCGGAAACCCCTTGGGAACGGGGCCGCGCGGGCTTCAGGGTCCGCAGCGGCTCGCCGATGATCCAGCCGGCGGTGAACAGGGGGTTGACCGCCTGCAGCGGGTTCTGGAAGACCATCTGGTTGCAGCGGCGGAAGGCCGGCCGCGGCGCAGCGGCCAGGGGCCGGTCCCGGTAGATCACCTCGCCGCCGTCGGGAGCGATGAAGCCCATGACGATGCGGGCCAGGGTCGACTTGCCGGCTCCCGAGCGGCCCGTCAGGGCGTTGACCTGCCCCTCCAGGATATCGAGGTCCACTCCGTCCAGGGCGGCCACGACCGCTCCCGCAGGCCTCCCGCCCCGTTTCCGGCAGCAATAGGACTTGGCGATGCCGCGCAGGCTGAAGCGGACGGCGCTCATTCCGGCCTCAGGTAATCCGCGATCTCGCGGGCATAGGGATGGCCGGGAGAACCCAGGACGCATGCCGCCGGCCCGGCCGCCACGACCTTTCCGTCCGCCAGGATGCACAAGGCGTCGGCGATCCGGTCGACGAAGCCCAGGTGGTGCGAGACCAGCAGGAGGGTCAGCGAGCGGAGGCGCTGCTGTTCGCGCAGCACGGCGACGAACTCGTCGTGGGCGACGGCGTCGATCTCGGAGGTGGGCTCGTCCAGGACCAGCACGCCGGCGCCGCTGAGCAGCGCCAGGGCCAGCAGGCAGCGCTGGTTCTCGCCGCCGCTCAATTCGTGGGGGTAAGCGCCCAGGACGCGGGCCGGATCGGAGAATTGCAGGCGGGCCAGCAGGTCATCCAGTCCGCCATCGTACCCGGCATGGGACCGCCCGGCGGCGAAAGGCCGGCACTCGTTGATCTGGCGGCCGATGGTCAGGACGGGATTGAAACTGGCCGCGGCGTTCTGCGGCGCGTAAAAGACCTCGCGGCCGCGCACGCCTTCCCAGGCACGGTCGTTCATCTCCCGGCCATTGAAAAGAACCCGGCCGCGGCTCATGCGCAAGCCGGCGGGCAGGAGCCCGGTGAGGGCGCGCGCCAGCAGGGTCTTGCCGGCACCGCTCTCCCCGAGCAGCATCGTGACCTTCCCGGCCGGAATCTCCATGTCGACGGCGCTCAGCAGCGGCTTCGCCGCCTGGTCCTCGACCCAGAGATCCTGCGCCCGCAGCATGCAGCTCAGCGGGAAAAACGCTTCGCCGCGCTCAATCCATCATCGCGGCGATCGCCTCGATCTCGACCTCGGCCCCCAGGGGCAGTTCCTTGACGGCAAAGGCGGCCCGGGCCGGATAAGGAGGCGGCACATGCTCGGCGTAGATCTCGTTGACGGCCTGGAAATGGGCCATGTCCTTCAGGAACACGGTGGTCTTGAGCAGGCGGCGGAAATTGATGCCGGCGGCAACGAGCACGGCCTCGATATTCCGGAAAACCTGCCGCGCCTCGGCCTCGACGCCGCCCGCGACCAGCCTGCCGCTGGCCGGGTCGACCCCCACCTGGCCGGAAAGGAAGAGAAGATTTCCCCAGCGCACGGCCTGGGAATACGGCCCCAGCGCCTTGGGCGCCGAATCGGACTGGATGACGCGCTTTTCCATCATGACCTCCTTGCCCGCCCGTTTCAGCGGACCGGCTCGGGAAGCGGCTTTTTCGCGGCAGCGAAGAACCTGACCAGGAGAAACCCCAGGACGAAGCCGCCGACGTGGGCCAGCCAGGCGATGCCCGAGCCGCCGCCGGCCGCCAGGAACTGAAAGAGGAACCAGATGACCAGGAACAGCGCGGCCGGCACATCCATGGTCGTGACGAAGATGAAGACAAAAACCAGGGTACGGACGCGCGCCGTGGGGTAGAGGGCCAGGTAGGCCCCCATGACCCCCGATACCGCGCCGCTGGCGCCGATTACCGGGACCAGCGAGTTCAGGTTGAACAGCACGTGGGCCAGGCTGGCGCCGACCCCGCACAGCAGGTAGAACAGGACGAAACGGATCCGTCCCAGCCGGTCCTCGATGTTGTTGCCGAAGATCCACAGGAACAGCATGTTGCCCAGCAAGTGGAGCCAGGAACCGTGCATGAACAGGGAGGCCAGCAGGCTGAGCGACGGCGAGGCGCTGCGCCGGTAGACGACCGTTCGCCCGTGGCGGTCCTTGCCGATGGGGATTTCCAGGTTGCGTCCCTGCGCCAGCTCGGCCGGAACCAGGCCGTCCTTCACCAGGTGGTACTCCAGGCCGGAAGGCCAGGCCAGCGGCTCCATGTTCGCCGCCCGCAGCGGCTCCGCCAGGTGTTGGCGCGACAGGTAGGCCTGATAGACGAAAACCGAAACGTTGAGCAGGATGAACAGGATGACGACGACGGCCGTGCGCCGCGTCGGGTTGTAGTCCTTCAACGGAATGAACATGTCGCTGCGTCCCCATTCGAAAAAAGAGGCCCCATTCTAGCAAGCAACGGCTCGAAAGTAAAGCGCCGCATCCCTCGCCGTTCAGGCGGGCCAGGGCCGGCGGCCGCCTTGACTTTCCGATCCCATGCGCCTAGGATGAAGAAACACGGAGGGATTCATGAAATTAAGCGCACCGAAATTTTCCACCTGGCTGATTGCGGTCATCATCGGCGCCGTCGGCGCCCTGCAGCATTTCCGCGTCCTGCACATCAGCGAACTGGCCCCCTACGCCGTCCACCTGCTGGTTGCCGGTTTTGTCCTGCTGATCCTGGCGACCATGCTCAAAAAGCTGTAATCGCCAGGAGCCCCATGAAAAGGGCCAGGATCCCGGCCTGCATCCTCCTGTTCAGCGTTCTCCTGTTCCAGGGCTGCGCGACCCTGGGCGAGATCGCCTGCACCCTGGCCAGCCTTAAGAACCTGCAATTCCGCCTGGACGACATCAGCGATTTCTCGCTGGCCGGCATCGGCATCGGGCCGAAGTCCCAGTTGGGGGACTTCACCCTCGCCGACGGCATCCAGCTGCTGGCGGCGTTCAGGAACCGGCGCCTGCCGGCGAGCTTCCTGCTGAACGTCGAGGCGCGCAACCCCAACGACGGGACGGGCGGCACCACGCGCACCGTCTCCACCCTGACCCGCTTCGACTGGCGCCTGCTCATCGACGACCGGCCGACAATCAGCGGCGGCATCGACAAGCCGCTGGAGATCCCGGGCACGGGGCAGACCACCGTCATCCCCCTGCGCCTGGAGATGGACCTGTACGAATTCTTCGGCGAGCGCGGCTACGAGGACCTGCTCAGCCTGGCCCTGGCCCTGGGCGGAAGGAACGGCGACATCTCGCGCGTGGCGCTGGACGCCCTGCCCGGCGTCTCGACGCCGCTGGGCGACATCGCCTGGCCCGAGCGCATCACTATTATCAGCAAAGAATTCCGTTGAGCTTTTCAAGAAGGCTGAGTGGTAGTGATAGTGTAAGCCTATTCAATTCAATGAACATGGACGCTCTCTAAGCGAAAAGACAGAAAAAACAGCCGCATTTGAAAAAGATCGTTAAATTGCGGTTATAACCACTATCACAACCACTTGGTTCAGGGTTCCTTTCGCTCCCCGAATTGGTTCCAGGTGCGGCGGCCCAGGGTGAACAGGGGTGTGAGCACGGGCAGCAGCAGCAGGAGAAACCACCCGTTGAGCCCGCTGCCCTGCCAGCCGCCGAAAGCCCACAGCGCCCAGATGATCGCGGTCATGAACACGGCATACGGGCGGATCATCAATCGCCAATAAGGCGTCTGCGGTCTTTTCCAGGGGGCATGGGAAAAGACATGAAACACGCCCAGCGCGACCAGGACCATGCCGATGATGCCCGCCCGGGCCTTGCCCTGAAAAAGAAACATGACGGCCAGGGCGAGCACCCAGATGAATGAGCCCAGCCAGCCCCCGATCCAGCCGATCTTTTCGCCGTTGCGGTTTTTCATGGCGGTTTGCCTCCCGTTTAATTCTCCAGCGGCCTTTTCTTGACGTATTTTTCCAGCCAGGCCCATGTCTCCCAGAGCATGTGCATGATCGACTCGCGGGCGTCGTAGCCGTGCGACTCATTGGGCAGCAGGACCATGCGCGCCGTAGCGCCGTTTCCCTTCAATGCGTGATAGAACCTCTCGGTCTGAACCGGGAAGGTGCCGCTGTTGTCGTCCGCCTGGCCGTGGATCAGCAGGATGGGGTCTTTGACCTGGTGGGCGTACATGAACGGCGACATCCTGATGTAGGTGTCGGGCGCCTGCCAGAGGAGGCGCTCCTCGGCCTGGAAGCCGAATGGGGTGAGGGTGCGGTTGTAGGCTCCGCTGCGGGCGATGCCGGCGGCGAAGAGTCGCGAGTGTGCCAGCAGGTTGGCGGTCATGAAGGCGCCGTACGAGTGCCCCCCGACCGCGACGCGCCGGGGATCGCCGACTCCCATCTCCGCCAGCTTGCCGATGGCCGCCTTGGCGCCGGCCACCAGCTGCTCGATGTAGGTGTCATTGGGCTCCTGCTCGCCCTCGCCGACGATGGGCATGGCCGGGTCGTCCAGTACGGCATACCCTTGCGTGATCCACAGCAGCGTGGAATAGGGGGAAACGCGGATGAAGCGGTAGGGCGAGTCCCGCATCTGGCCGGCCGCCGCGCGGCTCTTGAACTCCTGGGGATAGGCCCACATCAGGACGGGCAGCGGGCCGTCGCTCTTTTTCCAGCCGGGCGGCAGGTAGAGATTGCCGCTCAGCTCGACGCCGTCAGGCCGCTGGTAGCGCACGACCTGCTTCTCGACATCCTTGAGCGCCGGGAAGGGGTGCTTGAAGAAAGTGACTTGCTTCAGTTTTCCGTTCTTCAGGTTGCGCAGAAAATAGTTCGGCTGCACCTTCCTGCCTTCGCGGCTTGACAGGACGAGGCCCTTTTCCACGTCAACAAAGACAATGGCCGCTTCATAATACGGAGCGGCCGAGCGCCACAGGCGAGTGGCCTTGCCGGTCGCCGTGTCGAAGCGGTCGATGAAGGGGCGGTCCCCCTCCGGCGAGGCGCCGCGGCCCCCCAGGTACAGGAAGCCCTGGCGGTCGGCCAGCAGCACTCGTCTCCCCTGGGCATCGGTCCGGGAGAAGAAGCTGCCCGGGTCGTTGTAGCGGTCCTCGAAAGAATAGGCAAAAACCTCGAGCGCCGGCTTTTCAAGGGAATCGGGCTCGAAGCGCTCGACGCGCACCTGGCGGGTCTTCCACCAGAACTGGCGGACCAGGGCCAGCGAGCCCGTCCCCCATTGGAAATGGGACAACCTGTATTCCAGGGCCGGGCCTTCCTGTGCCTCGCCGATGAACGGCACCGCGAGGCAGAAAACCTTGTCGCGGATCCCGGCTTCCCTGGCAGGATCTCCGCCGTCCTGGGCCTCGACCCAGTACAGCGTGGCCGGCGCGTCGCTGCGCCAGGTGAAGCCGCGCGGCCCCTGGCGCACGGCGTCGTTCCCGGGCGGCACGTCCTCGGCCAGGGGGATGTCGGCGATTTTCCTGACCAACCGGCCATCCTTGTTCCAGATCTCGAAGGATTGCGGGAAATCACCATGGGGGACCAGGTAGGAAAAGGGGCGCTGGATCAGGTTGACCAGGATGCAATCGCCGTCGGGCGAAGGATCCGCCGCGGCGATGATCCCGGGCTGGCCCAGGTTCCGGACCCGGCCGTTCAGGTCGACGATCGCCAGCTGCGACGTCGCATAATGAACGAACAAATTCTCGTCATGCCTGTCCTTCAGCAGGTCCTGGTAGGTGCGCACCGGCGCCTTCATGCCCTCGTTGCCCTGAACGACCGGCCCCTCGGGAACGATCTCCTTCGCAGGCAGGGATGGACGCCCTTCCGGGACAGCGAGGAAAAGGAGATGCCGGCTGTCGGGGAGCCACTGAAAGAAAGGGTCGCCGATGGCGCCGTTCAGCCGCGGGCCGGCCAGGCGCTCCGCCTTGCCGTCGGCCGCAGCGGCCGCCCACAATTCCATGCCGTCGGCCCGGGTCACGGCAAAGGCCAGCCTGGAGCTGTCGGGCGACCATTCCAGGTCGGAGATGCGCGCGGCGGCGGGGAGGCCGGTCAATGGGCGCTCCTTCAGCGTATGCAAGTCCTTGAAGATGACCGATTTGAAAAAAACGGCCTGGCTCAGCGAGGGGCCGTTGGTGCGCGGGTTGATGCGCAGCCCCGCCAGGCGCAGCTCGGGCTGGGAGAGGTCGGCGATGGCGATGAGCGCCGGCCGTTCGACGACCAGCAGGGTTTTGCAGTCGGGGCTGGGGATGACGAAGGGGTTGCCCGGCGCGTCCACGATATCGGCGATGGCCTTGGGCGGCACCTGGTAGGCCAGCTCCTCCTGTGCCGCCAGCGGCAGGCACAGGGCCAGGAGAACCGCAGAAAACACACATGCCTTCATCGTATCCGAAAAATGTCTCATGGCGCATTCCTCCCCGGCATGATCCGCCGAAACATGCCTTCCATGTGGAAATATTGCGCGAACGGCGCGGGAATGTCAAATCCGGCGGCGAAACGGGCTACTTGTCCTGCCGGGACCTCTCGATCCTGGCCCAGGTGTCGCGCAGGGTGACGCTGCGGTTGAACACCGGCAGCTCGGGCGTGGAGTCGGGGTCGACGCAGAAATAGCCCTGGCGCAGGAACTGGAAGAAATCGCCCGGCCTGGCTTGGGCCAGTGAAGGCTCGACCTTGCAGCCCTTGAGAATTTCCAGGGAATCGGGGTTCAGGTATTCCTTGAAATCCTTTTCTTCCTTTTCGGCGGCGGGATCAGGCACGGAGAGGAGCTTCTCGTAGAGCCGCACCTCGGCGTTTACGGCGTGGGCGGCCGACACCCAGTGCGAGGTGCCCAGCACCTTGCGGTTGTCCTTGGTCCAGCCGCCGCGCGACTCGGGATCGTGGGAGCAGCGCAACTCGATGATGTCGCCATTGGCGTTCTTGACGACTTCGTCGCAGCGGATGTAGTAGGCGTGCTTCAGGCGGATCTCCCTGCCGGGCGAGAGGCGGAAGTATTTTTTTGGCGGGTCCTCGCGGAAGTCGTCCTGTTCGATGAAGATCTCCCGGGAAAAGGGGAGCTTGCGCGTGCCGGCGCCGGGATCCTCGGGATTGTTCTCGGCGTCCATTTCCTCCACCCGGCCCGCGGGATAGTTCGTGATGACCACTTTCAGCGGCTTCAGGACGGCCATCACCCGCTGCGCCCGCCGGTTGAGGTCCTCGCGCAGGCAGTGCTCGAGCAGGGCCATGTCAACCATGCTTTCGCGCTTGGCCACGCCGACGGTCTCGGCGAAGGCGCGGATCGCCTCCGGCGTGTAGCCGCGGCGGCGCAGGCCGGCGATGGTCGGCAGGCGCGGGTCGTCCCAGCCGCGCACGAAGGCCTTGTCGACCAGCTCCAGCAGCTTGCGCTTGCTCATCACCGTGTAATTGAGGTTCAGGCGGGCGAACTCGATCTGCTGCGGATGGCAGGGGACGGGCAGGTTGTCCAGCACCCAGTCGTAGAACGGCCGGTGGTCCTCGAACTCCAGGGTGCAGACGGAATGGGTGATCCCCTCCAGGGCGTCGGAGATGGGGTGGGTGTAGTCGTACATCGGGTAGATCAGCCAGCGGTCGCCGGTGCGGTGGTGGCTCTCGCGGCGGATGCGGTAGAGGACCGGGTCGCGCATGTTCAGGTTGGGCGAGCCCATGTCGATCCTGGCGCGCAGCACGTAGGCGCCGTCGGGGAATTCGCCGGCGCGCATGCGCTGGAAGAGGTCGAGATTCTCCTCGACGGAGCGCTGGCGGCAGGGGCTGTCCTTGCCCGGCTCGGTGAGCGTGCCGCGGTAGGCGCGGATCTCGTCGGCGCTCAGGGAGCAGACGTAGGCCTTGCCGGCGCGGATGAGGTGCAGGGCGTATTCATAGAGTTTCTCGAAATAGTCGGAGGCGTAAAAGAGGCGGTCGCCCCAGTCGAAGCCCAGCCAGCGGATGTCGGCCAGGATGGAATCGACGTATTCCACGTCCTCCTTGCCCGGGTTGGTGTCGTCGAAGCGCAGGTTGCACAGGCCGTTGTAATCGCGCGCCAGCCCGAAATTCAGGCAGATCGACTTGGCGTGGCCGATGTGCAGGTAGCCGTTGGGCTCGGGCGGGAAGCGCGTGTGGACGCGGCCGCCGTTCTTGCCGGCCCTGATGTCGGCCTCGACGATGGCGCGGATGAAATTCAGTCCCGGGGTGGTTTCTTCAATTGCCATCTTGACCTCGCGCGGCGATTTCCCCGCGCGCCCGCCGCAGGCGGCGCAGCACCGTCTCCCGGCCCAGCGCTTCCAGCATCTCGAAGAGGCCGGGGCCGAAGCCGACGCCGCTGACCGCCAGCCGCGTCGGATGGATCAGCTTGCCGGCCGAAACGCCCAGCTCCTCGGCAAGCCTGCGGTACAGCCCCTCCAGGGCGTCCTGGGCGAAGGGCTGCAGGTCGGCCAGGGCAGCGAGCAGGGCGTCGATTCGGGGAAGCATGTCGGGCTTGAAATATTTCTTGGCGGCCTGGGCGTCGTATTCCAGCGGGTCGCGGAAAAAGTACAGCGAGTTCTCGGCGATCTCGCCGGTCTTCCGGCTGCGCTCCCTGAACATGGCGATCACCTTCTTCAGGAAAGCCTCGTCGGACAGGGCGTCCTGCGGCAGTTCCATCTTTTCCCAGACCGCCCGCACGTCGGGGAGCAGCGATTCCACGGAGCGCCCCTGCAGGTAGACGCCGTTCATCCATTCCAGCTTGGTCTCGTCGAACACCGCCGCCTTGGCCTGGACGCGATCCAGGGTGAAGGCGGCGATCATCTCCTCCAGGGTCATGATCTCGCGGTCATTTCCCGGAGCCCAGCCCAGCAGGGCCAGGAAATTGCGCAGCGCTTCGGGCAGGAAGCCGGCACGCTGGTAGTCGAGGACCGAGGCGGCGCCGCGGCGCTTGGAGAGCTTGCCGCCGTCAGGGGCCAGGATGACCGGCATGTGGGCGAAGACGGGCGGCGCCCAGCCGAAGGCCTCGTAGATCAGGATATGCTTGGGCGTGGAGGCGATCCATTCGTCGCCGCGCAGCACGTGGCTGATGCCCATCAGGTGGTCGTCGACCACGTTGGCCAGGTGGTAGGTGGGGAAACCGTCCGACTTGAGCAGCACCAGGTCGTCCAGCTGGGCGCTGTCATAGGCGATGTCGCCGCGGATCAGGTCGTGGAAGGACACCGGGCGCTCGTCGGGGACCTTGAGGCGCACGACGTGCGGGGCGCCGGCCGCCAGCAGCTCCAGGACCCTGGCTTCCTCCAGGCCCCGGCAATGGCGGTCATAACCCGAGCCGTGAGCCATTTTGGCCTTCTCCTGCTCAAGCCGCAACTGCGCCAGCCGCTCTTCCGTGCAGAAGCAGCGGTAGGCTCGCCCGGCCGCCAGCAGCCGGTCGGCATGCTCGCGGTAGAGGGCCGTGCGCTGCGACTGGAAATACGGTCCCGCGCCGCCGCCGGCCTCGGGCCCCTCGTCCCACTGCAGGCCCAGCCATTTCAGGCTGGCGAAGATCTCGTCGAGGGCATCCGGCTGGTAGCGCTTCCGGTCGGTGTCCTCGATGCGCAGGATGAACCGGCCGCCGTGGTGGCGGGCAAAGAGATAATTGAACAGGGCGGTGCGGGCGCCGCCGACGTGCAGGTAGCCGGTCGGCGACGGAGCGAAGCGGACAACGGGCGGCATTCCTTCCTTCCAGTCGGTCATTTTGCTTATTTTGCCCGAAATCCGGGGGGTTGTCAATCGGCCGCGGAAGCGGGGAGTCGGCCCTTTTCCTTATTGCTATTTGCCGCCACTTGGTTTAGAATCGGGTCATGGAGAACCTGATCGAGGTCCATTGCCCCGCCTGCCACGCCAGCCTGTGGGTGGACATCGACGCCCGGCAGGTCGTCCAGCACAAGCGCAGCGCGAAAAAGGTCCACTCCTCGTTCGAGGACCTGCTGAGCAGGGAAAAACAGAAGAAAGAAGCGGTCGATGAGCGCTTCACCCAGGCCAAGTCGCTGGAGCAGGCCAAGAAGAAGAAAGCGGCGGAATTCTTTGAGCAGACGATCAAGGAAAAATAGACGGCAACCAGGAGAACAACATGGATTTCAGCGAGTTGAAAAAGGCGGTACGGAAGCAGGTGGATATCCAGGAGCCCGACTTCATCAAGGAGAGCGACGAGGCGTTGAACGTCGGCTTCCTGGAGATGAATGCAACGCAGAAGCTCATCTTCTCCATCTCGACCTTCAAGAACAAGAAGTACTTCAGCGTGCGGACCTGGTTCCAGGCCGAATCGGGCGAATGGGCCCCGACCAAGAAAGGGGTCAACCTCTCCTTTGAAAAGTTCGCGGACTTTGAAAAGATGGTCAAGGTGTTCGCCCAGGCCATCGAGCTGGACAAATAGCCGCATTTCGCGCCGGCCCCGACCGTTCCCGGAGGAACACCCATGCCCAAGGCGATCGGTTTTGACAACGAGAAGTACCTGAAGGAACAGTCGGCGGCCATCCTGGAACGGGTACGCTCTTTCGGCGACAAGCTCTACCTCGAGTTCGGCGGCAAGCTGCTCTACGACTATCACGCCGCCCGCGTCCTGCCCGGCTTCGACCCCAACGTCAAGATGCGCCTGCTGCAGCAGCTCGGCGAACAGACCGACGTCCTGCTCTGCATCTACGCCGGCGACATCGAGCGCAAGAAGGTGCGCGCCGACTTCGGCATCACCTACGACGTGGACGCCCTGAAGCTCATCGACGACCTGGCCGCCTGGGGCATCACCCTGCGCGCCGTGATCATCACCCGCTTCTCCGGCCAGACCGCCGCCAGGGCTTTCCAGAACAAGCTGGAGCGCCGCGGCGTGCGCGTCTTCACCCACAGCTTCACCAAGGGCTATCCCACCGAGATCGACACCATCGTCAGCGACGAGGGCTACGGCGCCAACGACTTCATCGAGACGGCCAAGCCCATCGTGGTGGTCACCGGCCCCGGTCCCGGCAGCGGCAAGCTGGCCACCTGCCTGTCGCAGCTTTACCACGAGCACCGGCGCGGCGTGAAGGCGGGCTACGCCAAGTTCGAGACCTTCCCCATCTGGAACCTGCCGCTGAACCACCCGGTGAACATCGCCTACGAGGCGGCCACCGCCGACTTGAAGGACATCAACCTCATCGACCACTTCCACCTCGAGGCGCACGACGTCAAGGCGGTCAACTACAACCGCGACATCGAGGCCTTCCCCCTGCTGCGGCGCATCCTGGAGAAGATCACCGAAAACACCCTGGTCTACCACTCGCCGACCGACATGGGGGTCAACCGCGCCGGCTTCGGCATTTTCGACGACGCGGTGGTGCGCGAAGCGGCCGTCCAGGAGGTCATCCGCCGCTTCTTCCGCTACCAGTGCGAGTACGCCATGGGGGTGGTGGACAAGGACACGGTGGAACGGCTGCGCCTGTTCATGGAGAACCTGGGCGTGAGCGAGGAAAACCGCCCGGTGGTTCGCCCGGCGCGGGAAGCCGCCCAGGCGGCCCAGCAATGCGGAAAAGGCCACGCCGGCATCTTCTGCGGCGCCGCCGTCGAGCTGGCCGACGGATCGATCATCACCGGCAAGAACTCGCCGCTGCTGCACGCATCGTCGAGCCTGATCCTCAACGCCGCCAAGCAGCTGGCCGGGATCCCCGACCGCATGCCGCTGCTGCCGCCCGCCATCACCGAGTCGCTGGCGCGGCTGAAGAAGGACGTGCTGAAGGGGCGCGACGTGAGCCTGAATCTCGACGAGACGTTGATCGCCCTGGGCATCTCCGCCAGCGGCAACCCGGCGGCGCAGGCCGCGGTGGAGAAGCTGCCCGAGCTGCGCAACTGCGAGGTGCACATCACCCACATGCCCACGCCGGGCGACGAAGCCGGCCTGCGCAAGCTGGGGGTGAACCTGACCTCGGACCCCGGCTATTCCACCCACACCCTGTTCGCAGGGTAGCTTGGACTATCGTAACGCGTGACGAGTAAAAGCACATTAATGAATTCAAATTCCAAGCATCAAAATCCAAATCACAAATAAATTCCAAGTTCCAAATTCCAATGACCGAAACGAAAACCACCTCACGAAATTCGCAGCTCTTCGTCTATTCCTTCACGACCTTGGCGTTCCGTATCTGGCCCTTGACGGCGGAATCCTTGCCGATATAAACCCGGACCCTGCGGTTGGCATCGCGGACATCAATGCCGCCTTCGACCGTCGAGCCGTCCTCGATGCGGATCTCCAGGCGCCGGCCGCCGGAAAAGATGCCCCTGCGGCCCTTGATGACAATGCTGCCGCGGATGACGCTCCGGTCGCCGAGCCGGACATCGCCGTTGACCGTGGAGACGTCCCGATCCACCACGGTGCGGGTCAGCTCGACCCGGCCATTGACCGTGGCCACCTGGCCCAGGACCACGCTGCCGGCGGCGGCATTGAAGGAACCGTTGACCGTTTGCGCATCGCCCTGCACCTCGACATCGGCGCCGATGACGATGCGGCCGTTGACCGTCTCCAGGTCCTCCACCCGCGAGCCGTTCCCGACCTCGATGCCGCCGTTGACGGTGTGGCAGCCGCCGTTCACGATGCAGTCGGCTCCGATGCGGATGCTGCCGTTGACCGAGCTCATGCCGGCGCTGCGGCCGCCGTCGGCCAGGCTTTTGCTGCGGTTGACGCTGGCGTCGCAGGCGTAGAAGGACAGGAAAATGATGACCAGGACCGATAGCATTACATTTCGTTTCATTTTTCTCCTCGCTCAGTAGATAAAACGGATTTCCCGGCCAAAAGGTTCACTGGAGAACGGGGAAGCCCCGAGACGGCAAAAAATATTTTCCCCGATTGTAAAGGAGCAGTTCCCAGTCAAAATGCTGTAAAGGCTGAGTCACAAACCAACAAATATTATTGACAAGAAATTTATTTGCTTCTAGAATATTCTTAGAGATAGAAAAATGAAATGTTCGTGATAAATAATTTTATAAAACAATATTTTAAAAACTAATATGACACTACCCCTTAAACAATCTCGGGCCATAGCTGAAATAGCCGAACTTCTATACAGTTATCTTCCTGGTTCAGGCAATAAGAGTTGGACGGGGCACGTCACATTCAAAACAGTGGCAACGAAAGTCGGTGTTGGAGATTTCTGGCAACCTGGAAGCAAAATCCCCATGATAATAGGCCTCCTTGAGCATACATTAGATCATCGCAGAAGTCGATTTGAGCCTTTGATGCTCGAGATTGTAAGAGCTGGACTGATTTATCGTCAAAAACAAGGAAATCCTGTCACTCCTGAAGAGATAGACAAATTAAATGGCCTTATATTGGAGGTAGGCTTTAAATTTCCTGATCTTTGGGACCCTGATTTTAAGGCTTCCCTTCGAGTAGATGGGGGCACTCGTGCAAAAGAGCACATTGATCAAGCACTATTTCACGAACAACTCCGTACTACTAAAAGAGCAAAAAGGATTTCTGATCTTGCAGACATAAAGGAGGACTTCTTTTCATTGCATGAACAAAAAAATCGACAGAATGCCGGAATCCAGTTTGAAACCATCCTCAATAGATTTTTTGAGCTTCATGAATTATCTCCTCGAGAACCATTTCGTGTGACAGGAGAACAGATTGATGGTTCTTTTGAGCTTGATCATGAAGTATACTTAATAGAAGCAAAATGGCAACAGGAACCAACATCCGAGGCAGACTTACTGGTGTTTAGAGGAAAAATTGAAGGGAAGTCAAAATATACAAGGGGAGTCTTTGTAACCATCAACGGATTAAGCCAGGATGCTGCTGAAGCAATCACTCGAGGGAAACAACCTATTTTTTTTGTGATTGACGGTTATGACATTACAATGTTGTTGGAAGATGATATACATCTAACTGATTTTCTACGTAAACGTCAACGCCTACTGGCAGAAGAAGGGCATGTTGTTTTACTTTATTCTGAGCTCCTTAAACATAATAGATAAAAAACAATGATCCGACTATTTCAAGGTGGTGGTGCAGGAGATTTTGAATTATTTGGACCTTTATTTAATAACGATGAAAAGAATAAAATATTGAATATTGCATGCCAACTACTTGCCCGACAAGGGAATTCAAATGCTGGTGATTTTTTAAAAAAAACCCCTTTCGAAATTTATAACGCCACAAATAAATTTAATGATGAGTTTTGGGTGGTTCAAGCTTCCGTTTCGTTTGATCAATTTATGCAAATTAATGAACTCAATGAAAGCGAACAACTTACTGGCGTTGGGCATCAAATTGCACAAGCTATTGAAGATATCATCAATAAACATATTCGTTTTGTTATTGTTGAGCTAGATACAGACGCAGGTTTAAACCCAGTTGAAACTCCCATTATTAAATATTCCTCAAATACTGTTGAACAAGCACTTGATGATGCTAGGCAACTAGTATTATCAGGTAAACCTAATAACGCTGTCGATAGAACCCATACCGCAATTCATGGATACCTTCAAGATAAATGTAAGCATCTAGATATTAAATTTGAAAGCACAGACACCATCGCCCGACTGTTTAAATTAATTCGCAGTCATCCTGCCTTCACAAAGACAAATAACTTAGAAATCAAAAAAATTAATAATTCTATCGGTGCTATCCTCGACGCGCTCAATATAATCCGCAATGAAAAAAGCCTTGCTCACCCGAATGACCTTTTAGGAAAAACTGAGGCCATGCTTGCAATTAATTGCTCTCTTACAATTCTTAACTATCTTGAGAAAAAACTTGGATCGTCGTTTCACTAAACAATTAGAAACTTGCTTTAAGAAAGAGGCAGAAGCCCCTTATGAGCCAAAATTCTATTATACTCTTCTCCCGTCATGGGACACAGAAATAAATCTTCAACCTGCTTGATAGTATCCAGCCTCAATTGTTTCTTCATTACTTTAATCAAACTTACATCATAATCTTTATAACCAGATCCATGGGAAGTATATGTATACATCCCTGTTCTTTTTCCGTTATATTCATGGTAAAAATATTTATGTCCGGAATCCTCTTCAACAAATCCTTTTTTAGGCAAGTTCAACTCAATCAATCTTCTATCGATTGACACTCTCTTCCTTGAAAAGACCCGAGTATAATTCCTTCAGTCTTAAAGCTTCTCCAAATAAATCATCCTGATCCATGTTTTTATAATACTCGTAAAAATGAACTATATGCTTTCTTAAATCATTTATCGCATCATCGAGGCTGTTACCATTACCATACACAGCCAAATTATCATTTTCCGCGAAACACAGATTGCCGTCACAATAAGTATTAACAGAAATTGGTTTTAGTGTGTTGAATTCCCTATCATCAAATACAATCTTAAATAAAAATATGTTCCCAGATCCTTTTGTGCTTTTGTTAATTATATCTATTGGATCAATTGATTCAGCAGTCTGAATTTCTCTTGGAGCTATTCTCTGGAAATTGATGGGGATACATAATTCTAACTCCTTTAATGAATCGTAGTTCTCACTAATATAGGCAAGATTCATACTACTTCTCCCCACATGATTTTTTTTAAATCTTCTGTTACCAACTCTTCGAAAAGACATTTTGTATGTTTATGACTTTCCTCAATATACTGATCAATTGAGTTAAAAATTAGAGGTTTTTCTTTTGCATAATCAAAATCCAGGATTATTGCTTCTGATTTATCCGGTGCTACAACAGGCTCGATCCGAGTCGTTATATTTCCTCCTTCTACTTGTAACACAAAACTGATTTGGATGTTCTTAAAATTTGGAGATGTTGATGTTGGTAAATGAAGATCAACATTCAATAGATTTTTTAAAGGTATTGTCCCCTTCTCTCTGGCAAAAGAAATAATATTAATGTATCTTAATCCTGTTCGATTAAGTTCAGACACCATTTTGAAAGTATCATTGAAAACCGAAAATACTCTAAGTACTTCATCTTTAAAAAATTGAAAACCTTGATATTTTTTGCAACTTAGAAATAATTTGTTTATCGATAAACCAATTGAAAAAGAATTGTCCTCTTTTTCAAATAGATAAGGTTCTAATGCAATCGCAATCCCATCTTTTGACCGAGGAACCATAATTCTCGGATATTCTTTTCTTATTCTGTCATAAAACTTATCTTTTTGGCAATCTATTGAAGGCTCGCCAGCAAATTTAATCTCAAAAACCGTCTCAATAAGTGGGGCTTTGGGGTATATTTCGTTTTTTTTTGTAATGCCCATAATTCAATTATAACAGAGATGTCCAAATTTCTCCAAATTTAGATTTTATTCTACAAATCAAAGCATTTTTTTGCTTGATGCTTTAATTTAAAAAATTTTTCCCGGATTCAGCAGGTTATCGGGATCGAACGCTCTTTTGATATTGCGGAACAGATCCAGCTCGACCGGGCTGAACTGGTAATGCATGAAGGGCTTCTTGCTCAGGCCGATGCCGTGCTCGCCCGAGATGGTCCCGCCCAGCTCGACCACGCGCCTGAAGATCCTGTCCAGTACGACCTCGGCCCGGCTCATCTCCGCGGCGTCGTCGGGATCGACCATCAGGTTGGTGTGGATGTTGCCGTCGCCGAAATGGCCGAAGAGGATCACGCACAGGTTGAATTCGGCGGCCAGGCCGTCGATGAAGGCCACCATCTCCGGGATGCGGCCGCTCGGCACGACAATGTCCTCATTGATCTTTTTCGGTTTCAGCCTGGCGATGGCCGGCGAGATGCTGCGCCGCGTCTCCCAGAGGGCCTCCTGCTCGGCGGACGTTTCCGCCCGTTCCCGGCCCAGCGGCTTCGCCCCGGCCACCATATTATCGAAAAGCGCCTCGCGCTCGGCCACCTCGGCCGGGCTGCCGTCGATCTCGACCAGCACCGCCGCCTGCAGCCGCTCGTCGAGGGGCAGCCCCCGGTAGGCATGGACGGCCTGCAGCGAGCTGCGGTCCATGAACTCGAGCACCGCCGGCTGGACATGGGCGCGGATGACGCTCTGCACGAAGCGGGCGCCGGCCGCCAGCGAGGAGAAGTCGACGCGGAAGAGCAGCCGTCGCGGCGGCAGGGGCAGCAGGCGCAGGGTGGCCCGGGTCACCACGGCCAGGGTGCCTTCCGAGCCGATCAGCAGCGACTTCAGGTCGTAGCCGGCGACGTTCTTGATGGTCTCGGCGCCCAGGCGCACCTTCTCGCCGCTCATCAGGAAGGCCTCCAGCCCCAGGACGTAGTTGGCGGTCACGCCGTACTTGAAGCAGCGCGGGCCGCCTGCGTTCTCGGCGATGTTGCCGCCGACGGTCGAAGTCTTCAGGCTGGCCGGGTCGGGGGGGTAGAAAAGCCCCGCTTTTTCCGCCGCCGCCTGCAGGTCGGAGGTGATCACCCCCGGCTCGACCACGGCCAGGGAGTTCTCGCGGTCGAGGCGCAGGATGCGGTTCATGCGCGTGAAGACCAGCACCACGCCGCCCTGGACGGCCAGCGCCCCGCCGCTGTAGCCGACGCCGGCGCCGCGCGGCACCAGCGGCACGGAGTGCTCACGGCAGAAGGCGATGGTGGCGGCGACGTCCTTGTCGCTCTCGGCGCAGACGACGGCGTCGGGGAGGTATTCCATCCCGGTGGCGTCGTAGGAATAGCTCAGCAGGTACTCGCGGTCGGTGAACACCTTGTCCCTGCCGACTCCCGCGATCAGCTCTTTTATCGCTTTTTTCTCGATCATTCCGATCCCTGCGGCGATTATAGAGGAAGCCGCCCGGGCCGTCAAATAGTTGCCTGCGAACTCCAGTCGCATGCCGTGGTGGCTCGACGACGCTCACCACTCCAGGGCCGACCGACCGCGGTTCGCTCCGATTAAAATGGCCAACTCGCCCCGCGTATGCGGGGCTCAAACAGTGGCCATTTTCCCCAAGGGGACATCGGAGCTTACCGGGTCGGGACCCGGCCCTTCCGTTTCGTTCGCTTTCGCCGAACCACCACGACTTGCTTTCCTTTCCTTCTCGATTTATGCAATACAAAAGCAAAAAATGTCCGCTTGCTTACATTCTCCTTTAAATTTTTGGTTTTTGCTTTGAGAGTGCAGCCTTTGGCCTTAGTTGATTTTTTTAGCGTCCCATTGTAATATATTTTTTATGAAAGACTACTACGAGATACTGGGTGTCAGCAAGAACGCCAGCATCGCCGACATAAAAAAGGCCTATCGCAAGCTGGCCCGCAAGCACCATCCCGACCTGAACCCCGGCGACAAGACCGCCGAGCAGAAATTCAAGGAGATCAACGAGGCGCACGAGACGCTGAAGGACCCGGAAAAGAAGAAGCAGTACGACCTGTACGGCTCGCTGGGCGCCCGCGGCGCTCCCGGTCCCGGCGCCAGCGGCCGCGGTGGCAACTTCGAGGGCTTCGACTTCAACAGCAGCGGCGACAGCACCTTCGGCGACATCTTCCAGACCATCTTCGGCAACATGGGCGAGCCGCGCCAGCGCTCCAGCCGGCGCGCCCGCAGCCCCGAACCGGGCGAGGACCTGCACTATTCCATGAACCTGAGCTTTATGGACGCGGCCAACGGCATCGAGACCGCCATCCAGGTCAGCCACCGGCAGCCCTGCGCCGCCTGCAAGGGCAAGGGCATCGACGCCGCCTCCAAGCAGAGCACCTGCCCGACCTGCGGCGGCAGCGGCCGCGTGCAGAAGCAGTCCGGCTTCATGAAATTCGGCTCCCTCTGCCCGACCTGCGGCGGCAGCGGCATCCTGCCCGGCTCCCCCTGCCGCGCCTGCGGCGGCGACGGCCGCGTCGAGACCACGTCGCGCCTGCGCGTGCGCATCCCGGCCGGCGTGGACAACGAATCCAAGGTGCGCATCGCCGGCAAGGGCAACGCCGGCCGCAACGGCGGCCCGCCGGGCGACCTGATCGTCACCATCCGCGTCGCCCCGCACAAGGTCTTCCGCCGCAGCGGCCACGACCTGGAGATGACGCTGCCGCTGACCTACGCCGAGGCGGCGCTGGGCGCCAAGATCGAGATCCCCACCCTGGACGGCTCCTCGCTGTTCAAGGTGCCGCCGGGGACGGCATCGGGGCAGAAGCTGCGCCTGAAGGGCAAGGGCATCGTCAATCCCAAGACGCGCGAGAACGGCGACCTGTACGTGGAGATCCGCATCGTGCCGCCCTCGACCAAGGATTTGAAGGTGCGCGAGCTGCTCAAGGAGATCGAGAAGGTGGCCCCCTACGACCCGCGCGAGGAGCTGCGGCGATGAAGGAAAAAACCTACTTCATCTCGGCGGTGGCCAGCAAGTACGACATCCATCCGCAGACCCTGCGCCTCTACGAGCGCGAGGGGCTGCTCATCCCCTCGCGCAGCAAGGGCAACACGCGCATGTACTGCGACGATGACCTGAAAAAGCTGGAGTTCATCCTCAACCTGACGCGGGAAATGGGCGTCAACCTGGCCGGCATCGAGATCATCATCAACATGAAGGACAAGATGGAGAAGATGCAGGCGGATTTCTCCCTGTTCCTGGAAGAGCTGAAAAAGGAGTTCTTCGTGGGCCGGGAGGACCTCTTCGAGCAGAAAAAGCAGAACGCCCTGGTCAAGTTCCAGTCGCCGACGGTGGCCCCCTTCCAGGATGAAAAGAAAGAAAAGTAGCGAATCGCTGGATTCCCTGAACCTCTACTTCCAGCGCATCAAGAAGATCAAGATCCTCTCCCCCGAGGAGGAGCGCGAGCTGATCGTCCGCGCCAAGAACGGCGACGAGGAGGCCTTTCGCTCCATCATCATCGCCAACCAGCGCCTGGTGGTGCGCGAGGCGCTGAAATACTACTTCAAGGGCGACAACTTCCTCGACCTGATCAACGAGGGCAACAAGGGATTGATCGAGGCACTGAAAAAATTCGACCTGAAGCGCGAGAACCGCTTTTTCACCTACGCCCTGTGGTGGGTGCGCAGCGAGATCCGCCGCTACCTCTCCAAGAACCAGAACCTCATCTCGCTCCCCGACATCTTCTACAACGACTACCTGAACTTCAAGAAGGCCTACTTCAAGCTGAGCAAGAAGCTGAAGCGCCACCCGAGCGAGAAGGAGCTGGCCGAGGCCCTGGGGATCCCCGAGAAAAAGGTCAAGGTGATGCTGGCCGTCCCCGACGAGATCATCTCGCTGGACAAGGGCATCAGCGACGACAACTCGTCGAGCCTGACCACGTTCCTGCCCGACGACTCGGTCGTCGACCCCCAGGACATCCTCATCGGCAGCGCCGTCCGCGACCTGGTGCGCGAGGACATCGAGAAGCTCACCGCCCGCGAGGCCGAGATCATCCGCCTGCGCTACGGATTCCAGGGCGAGGAGCCGCAGAAGCTGCGCGAGATCGCCAGGCAGCTGAAGATGAGCCCGGAGGGCATCCGGCGCATCGAGATCAAGGCCCTGGCCAAGCTGAAGAACCAGCTGAAGAAGCAGGGCATCTATGGAGCATTGAACTGATGGAACCCCATTGCCCGATCTGCAACGACAGCGGCTGGGTGCTGGTCACCGTCGACGGCCGCGAGATCGCCCGCGCCTGTTCCTGCCGCCGCGAGGGGGCGCAGGCGCTGCGCGCCGGCAGCGCCAACATCCCGCCGCGCTTCCTGGGCACGGAGCTGAGCAGCTACTTCCCCGACAAGTCCAGCCCCTCCCAGGCCAAGGCGCGCAAGGCGGCGGAGAAGTTCGTCGCCGACTACCCCGCCGTCGACAGCGGCCTGCTCTTCCAGGGCGCCACCGGCGTGGGCAAGACGCGCCTGCTGTGCAGCATCGGCAACCAGCTGATCCAGGAGAAGGGCGCCGAGGTGGCCTACATCGACTGGAACGACCTGACGCGCGAGATGCGCTCGGGCGAGGATTCCGCCAGCCGCGACTTCGACACCATCTCGCAGCTGATCCAGCGCCTGGCCCGCGTCGAGCTGCTGCTGTTCGACGAGCTCGGCTCCTCGCGCCCCAGCCCCTGGGTGGAGGACAACATCTACTTCCTGATCAACCGCCGCTACAACGGCAACCGCGTCACCCTGTTCGCCAGCAACTTCTTCGACAAGAAGGTCGGCAGCGAGGAGACCCTGAGCGAGCGCATCGGCAACCGCATCCGCAGCCGGCTGTACGAGATGGCGCGCAGCATCGAGATCATGGGCGCGGACTACCGCCAGAAACATTACTAGGAGGACGGCATGGCCCAGGACCTGGCATTCATCAACGAGAAGATCAAGGAGGAGAGCGCGGCGATCGAGCAGACCCTGGCCGAGATGGGCAAGGTCATCGTCGGCCAGAAGGAGCTGCTGGAGCGCATGATGATCGCGCTGCTGGCATCGGGGCACGTCCTGCTCGAGGGGGTGCCCGGCCTGGCCAAGACCCTGGCCGTCAAGACCCTGGCGCGGGTGACCGACCTGGGCTTCAAGCGCATCCAGTTCACCCCCGACCTGCTGCCGGCCGACCTCACCGGCACCATGGTCTTCAACCCCAAGACCTCGGAGTTCACCACGCGCAAGGGGCCGATCTTCACCAACCTGCTGCTGGCCGACGAGATCAACCGCGCGCCGGCCAAGGTGCAGAGCGCGCTGCTCGAGGCCATGCAGGAGCTGCAGGTGACCATCGGCGAGGAGAGCCACCCCATCGCCCGGCCGTTCATGGTCATGGCCACGCAGAACCCCATCGAGCAGGAGGGCACCTACCCGCTGCCCGAGGCCCAGGTCGACCGCTTCCTTCTCAAGGTCAGGATCACCTACCCGCAAAAAAGCGAGGAAAAAGAGATCGTCGAGCGCATGGCCGGCGGCGGCGACATCCCGCTCAAGCCCGTCCTGGGACGGGCCGCCCTGGCCCGGCTGCAGAAGGCCTACCAGATGGTCTATATCGACGAGCGCATCAAGGACTACATCATCGACCTGGTCCACGCCACCCGCTTCCCCCAGGAGGCGGGCATCGCCAGGCTGAAAAATCTCATCCAGTTCGGCGCTTCGCCCCGCGCCTCCATCTACCTGACCGAGGCGTCCAAGGCTCTTGCCTTCATCCGCCGCCGCGGCTACGTCACTCCCGAGGACGTCAAGACCGTCGGCCGCGACGTGCTGCGCCACCGCATCATCCTCAGCTACGAGGCCGAGGCCGAGGGACTGACCAGCGACGACCTCATCAGCGACGTGTTCAACCACATCGTGGTGCCCTGAAGCGGAGCGCGGCCCCATGATCAAGAGCAAGATCCGCCGGCTTCATGCCCGCAAATCCAGCAAGCTGATCTTCGTCGTCGCCGGCGGCGTTGCGCTCGTGCTGCTGGTCTTCTTCGCCCTGGTCATCATCGGCGGCGGCGGGGAGGGCCGGGGCAGCTCGATGGCCAAGACCCTGCGCTACCTGAAGAACACCGAGGGCCTGGCGGAGATCAAGGCGCTGGACGCGGAGAAGCGGGTGATCATCGTCTACAACAGCGACTCCAAGAACGCCGCCAACTTCGAGAAGATCGCCTATTACGCCGCCCTGCGCCTGGCGCCGCACTGGCCCGACTGCGAGGTGCTGCTGGCCCGCAACAACGCCGAACAGGTCGTCCGCCGCGTCCTCGTGCGCTTCAATGAGATCGTTGCCAACGAGCCCGTCGAGCCGGGCGGGCGCCCCTGATCCCGGCTAGCCCTTGACCACCAGCAGCGGCCGCAGCCTCGCCACTTTCTCCGAGATCCCCGCCGCCACGGTCGCCGCCACCACCTCGTCGACATCCTTGTAGGCTTCGGGGATCTCTTCGCGCAGGCCCTGCGACGACAAGCTGAACACGAGGACCCCTTTTGCCCGCAGGCGCGCGCTCACGTCCTCCCCGGCGGAAAGCTTGATGGCCTGGTGGCGGCTGAGGCGGCGGCCGGCGCCGTGGGCCGAGGAGAAGAAAGTCCCGGCGGAGGAGGCGGTGCCGCGCAGGACGAAGGAGCTGCTGCCCATGCTGCCGGGGATGATGACCGGCTGCCCCGAGGAGCGGTAGCGTTCGGGGAGATCGGGATGCCCCGGCGCGAAGGCGCGGGTGGCTCCCTTGCGGTGGACCAGCAGGTCGGCCTCGCCGCCCGCGGCCGCGTGGCGCTCGAACTTGGCGATGTTGTGCGCCTGGTCGTAGACCAGCCTCAGCCCGAGCTGGCCGCGGCCCATGGCCAGCGCCTCCTCCAGGACGGCGACGGCCTCCTCCTGGATCAGCTGGCGGTTGGCCCAGGCGAAGTTGCTGGCGGCGTTGAGCGCCTGCAGGTAGTTGCGCCCCTCGCTGGAGGCGATGGCGGCATGGACCAGCTGCGGGTCGCGCAGCTTCAGGCGGGCCAGGTTGCGCCGGCGGAAGGTCTCGATGTAGTCGCTGGCGACCTGGTGGCCGAAGCCGCGCGAGCCGGTGTGGATCATGACAGCGACGCGGCCGGGCTCCAGGCCGAACACGCGCGCTATCGCCGGGTCGAAGACCTCCTCCACCGCCTGGACTTCGATGAAGTGGTTGCCGGAGCCCAGGGAGCCCAGCTGGGCGGCGCCGCGCTCGCAGGCCCGGGGGCCGAGGGCGCCGGGGGCGTCGAAGGGCAGGCAGCCGCCCGACTCGATGAACTCCATGTCGCCGGGGTCGCTGCCGAAGCGGCGCGCGACCTCGCCCACGCCGCCGGCGACGAGGCGCTGGAACTCCTTCTTGTTCAGCGGGCGCAGCCCGCGCGCGTTCAGGCCGCTGGGGATGCGCGCCAGCAGGGCGTGGCCGACGGCGTCGGCGACGGCGGCAAACTCCTCGACGGGGATGGAGCTGGCCAGCAGGCGCACGCCGCAGTTGATGTCGTAGCCCACGCCGCCGGGGAGGACGATGCCGCCGTCGGCGGGGAAGGCGGCCACGCCGCCGATGCAGAAGCCGTAGCCGTGGTGGATGTCGGGCATGGCCAGCGAGCTCCCGGCCAGCCCCGGCAGGCAGGCCACGTTGACCACCTGCTCGATGGCGCCGTCATCCAGCGCCTGCCGCAGGATCTCCCGCGTGGCGAATACCTCGGCGTCGGCGGCCATGGCCCGGTCGGCGGCCTTGCCCAGGCGCCAGCGGCAGGGGGCGACCTCGACGAACTGCTCGATCGCGCGGCTCATACGTCCAGGACCACCGCGGCGCGCAGCACGCCGTTCTTCTCCCGCACGCGCAGGTCGTGGTAGGTTACCGCCTTGACATCGATCCTGGGGAGGCGCGGGCAGGGTGCGGTGAGCAGCAGCGCGTCCAGCCGGCGCCCGTCGGCGCGGCGGATATCCGCCGCCGTCACCTGCCTGCCCTCCTGCCCGGCCAGCGCCACGGCCGCGGCCAGCAGATTGACCAGGACGTTCTCCGGGCCGTCGCCCCGGAAGCGAAAGGGGATGGCTGTTCCTTTTTGCTTCGCTAAACGGGGATTGCGGCCGAAAAGGAGCAGGTTCAGGCCGCGCAGGGCGTTGGCGTACAACTCGGCATGGCCGCGCCCCCTGAAGCGGATCCCGGTGTCGGCCGTGGTGGAGAAAGTCTCATAGTTTCTCATCGCGTGCCAGGTCCTGCAGGAGGCGGCGGGTGAAGTCGCGCGTGTCCTCGCGCTGCAGCGCCACGTGGATCAGCGTCTCGATGTAGCCCAGCGTCGTTCCGGCGTCGAAGCGCCGGCCCTCGAAGAAATAGCCCAGCACCCGGCGTTCCTTCATCAGCTCGACGACGGCGTCGGTGAGCTGGATCTCGGCACCGGCCCCTTTTCGGCCGCGCTTGAGCAGCGGGAAGATGTCGGGGGTCATGATGTAGCGGCCGATGACGGCGTAGTTGGAGGGGGCGTCGGCCAGCGCCGGCTTCTCCACCAGCTGCTCGATTGCAAAGACCCGTTCCTCCAGCATGGGGCCGGCGGCGATGCCGTAGCGCGGCACTTCCTCCCGCGGCACCTTCATGAAGGCGATCAGCGGCGAGCGGTACTTCTCGTAGACCTCGATCATCTGGGCCATGACCGGGCGTTCGGAAAGGATCAGGTCGTCGGGAAGCGAGATGGCGAAGGGCTCGTCGCCGACCGCCGCCTCGGCCAGGGAGATGGCGTGGCCGAAGCCCAGCGCCTGCTCCTGGCGGACATAGGTGATTTTTTTCTCGTAGAACCTCTTCACGTCGTCCAGCAGGCGCTCCTTGCCGTGGCGCGCCAGGAACTCGTCCAGCCCGGCATTGGGGGTGAAATACTTCTCCAGGGCCTCCTTGCCCGGGGCGGTGATGAAAATGAAGTCGCCGAGGCCGCTGGCGGCCGCCTCCTCGACGGCGTACTGGATCAGGGGCTTGTCGATGACCGGCAGGATCTCCTTGGGCACCTCTTTGGTGGCCGGCAGGAAGCGCGTGCCGACGCCGGCGACGGGAAAAATGATCTTCATGGCCATGAATTTATTTTACCCGCTTTCACCGCCCTGTTCAATGGGTCGAATTGCCTTATCAAAAATCTACTTGAAGAGGGTATCGTTGACTCATATATAAATCTACCTGAAGCAAAACGCTTATTAAAGTACGGATTTAATGCAGTTAATGACATAAGCGGGCCTCCATTTACGCGCTTCATAGACTATTTTTTGTAGTTTTACCTGCAACTTGTCGATCGACTTTTTCAGCGCGAACTGATTGAGCTGTTCATAAGAGGCCTGGAGCTTTTTTTTCTATCGGCGCTAATCCAATTCATGGTTAGCAAGCGCTGGTAAGGTGTCTGCGGCAGATCGTATTGCTTCTTGACCTTGGCTCCGATCCGTTCCTTCCTGACCAGTTTCATCTGCGGGTGAAGGAAGTTCAAGTAGAGCTGCAAGTAGCTATATAGCTCGTTAAGCATCTCCAGTTCTTCCGGGCTATCATAGCGGCTGTAGCCAACGAAATTGCGCACAGCCGTGAAGTTCTTTTGCTCCACGTGGCAGTTGTCGTTCTTCTGGTAGGATCGTGATCGCGTAAAGACAAGCCCCTCCGCCTGGCAGTAGGAGAGCAGATGCGCGTTGATGAACTCGGAGCCGTTATCCGAATCGATCCCCTTCAGATCAAACGGTAACCGTTTGCGGACATCCTGCAGCGCGTCAAACACCCAGCACTGCGCCTTGTTACATATGGCTTCCATCTTCGTCCAGCCGCTCTGGATGTCGGTCACGTTCAGCGTGAAGCAGTAGTCGCCGCTGGCATGGCCGCCATCGTGCCCCACCAAGTCAAGTTCCTCGAACCCCACGGCGTCCTCATCCCATTCCACTTCCGTGCGGAAGGCGATATGCTTCTTGAGTAGTGTCCCCGGCTTGGTCTTGGAAAGGCACTTCAACTCGTGCTTCTTCCGTTCCGATCGCAACAACCGGTCGATGGTGGGAGCGCTTATCCGCTCCAGCTTCGCTTCGATCTTGCGCGGCACGCGCATCTCCCTGAACGGCCTCGCCTTGGCCACCATCGACTCCAGGCAGCGCTTCAGTCTCTTGCCGCAGGGATGATCCAGTACCTCCCAAAAGCTCACCAGATACTCCCTCACAACCTCATCGTAGATCCTCGTCCTTGCCTGCCATTGCTTCCTTGCCTGCCGTTCTCCGACCACGACCACTTCCTGCCCTCCGCTCGGAAGTCGCATGTGGACCGGCCGCCCCCAGCAGCGCAACAGGAACGCCGCATATTGACGGTTGTAACCAACCCCCTGGCAGAACTCCTTCAAAAAAAAGCTCTTTCCGCTCCGGCTCGCCCTCTGGTAGCGCCGAGCTACCTCTTTACTCAACTCCCTCCTAGTCGCCATGCTCAGCCTCATCCTCGACACCTCGCTCACCAGGCTCTTTGCCTGATGCTAAAGGCATCATTGTCCTACCATTCGGGTAGTTTTTATATGAGGCAACGAATCGCCGTTCAGGTAGATTTTTAGATGAGGCAATGCAGGAAGTCTCATTTTCATCAAATTCTTCATAAAGTCGGTCATGGAGAAAATTGATTTTTCTATCAGTCAGTCAGAGTGGAGATGAAATCGAATTCGACGCGGTCACCCTCGACCGTATACTCCCTGTCCCCAGCGCCCGGGATGCCGGGATAGACAACCGCGCCTCTTTCGACAAAGCCGACGAGGAAGAGTAGATAGACCTCCTCGCTCCCCGAGCGGAACGACATTCACCGCGCAGGTCGGACTGGCCCTCCCTGGCGCAGCCGCCAAGCGCAAGCGTCAGGAACAGCAACACGGGGATTGCTGATCTTGCAGTCTGCATCGTTCACGTCGATACTTAAAGGAGAATTGTATCGTTTTTCAGGGCAATCATCAGCAGTTCGCTTAGTATATCTGATTTTCCTGCCCATGAAAGTATCACATTTTTCCCTATTGCGCTTTGGGAATTTCCATTGTAGGAAAAGTTTTACATATGGCGGAGAGAGATTAAATATTTCCTGCGCCGGAGACATATGAGCTTGATATTATTATTGGCATGCCTGGCATATATGTGCGTCAGGCGTTAATCGCGTTATCGGCAAGGAGGCGTCCGTGCAACTGAAAAGAACTTCCGTTTTCATGATCTTAATTGTCACGCTATTCATGTCATCCCAGGTCCAGGCCGCCAAGCCCACTGTGAAAATGATGGCCTCGCCGGCGATGATCACCGTTGGCGGATCCTCGACCCTGACGTGGATCTCCACCGGCGCCACGTCAGCCTCCATCAACAGCGGCATCGGCACGGTGGCGGTCAACGGCTCTGTAGTAGTGGCGCCGTCCAAGACCACGAGCTACACCATAACGGTAAGGAACAGCAGCGGGTCGGCTACCTCCAGGGTTACGGTCACGGTCAAGGCGGCCCTACCCACGGTTACCTTCTCCGCCAGCCCGGATTCGATCCTGTCCGGCCAGTCATCGATCCTGAGCTGGACGACCGCCAACGCCACGTCGGCGTCCATCAACCAGGGGATCGGCACGGTCTCACTGAACGGATCCCGGACGGTTGCGCCTGTGGCGACGACCACCTACACGATTACCGTCAAGGGGAGCAGGGGCACGGTGACCGCCGCGGCCACCGTGACGGTCACCACGGCGCCGCCCCCGATCGCCTCGCTGACGGCCAACCCGGTTTCGATATACAGGGGCCAATCTTCGACGTTAACGTGGACATCCGAGAATGCCACATCCTTGAGCATTAACAACGGCGTGGGCAGCGTCAACCCGAACGGATCGGTCGCGGTATCGCCCACGCTCACCACTATCTACACGCTGACAGCGACCGGTCCCGGCGGAACCACGACTGACGGGGCCCAGGTCCAAGTGAGCGTCTATCCCGCGCCCACCGCCGCGTTGACCGCAAATCCCCAGTCGATTCAGCCCGGGGAGAGCGCGACCCTGAACTGGGCCACGGCCAACGCCGATTCGGTTACGCTGGACAACGGGATCGGCGCCGTGGAATTGAACGGATCCATGACGGTTTCGCCGGCGGCGACGACCGCCTACACCCTGATCGCCACCGGGTTCGGCGGGACCAAGACCGTTTCAACTTTTGTGATAGTCTCCAAGGGCAGGAAGTGCTACGCATTCATCCCGGACTCGACCGACAAGACCGTGCGTATCGTCGACACGGACACCAACGTCCTCTTCAAAACGATCACCGTCAGCGGCACCGGCTCCAGCTTGCAGGGCGTCGCGGCGGAAGAGTCCGGCGTGTACGTCTACGTGGCCGACGCCGGCTTGACCAGCCTGTTGCGGATCGATCCCCTGACCATGACGATTTGCGATACGCTTGCGCTGGATGGAAATTTCCAGGGCAAGCCTAAGCATGTGGCCGTGGCTCAGGATGGATGTCATGTCTATACGACCAGCAGCGCTCCCTTCTGGGATCCAGCGATCGGGAAATACGTGGGCGACATCTGTTCGATCAAGACCAGCGGTAACGGTATCTCGTCCATCCGTTTGGTCGAAGTGGAAATTCCAGGCAGGGTCACTCTTGAGGGATTGGCGGTGAGCGGTGATGGATCGCGCCTTTTCGTCGCCGATCCGGACAACGGCCGCATTTTGGTGTTGGATACCATGAAACTCCATCGCTTGTACGCGAATCCGATCATGCTGAGCGATGAACTGGTCGCGACCATCCCGCTCTCTCTTCCGAAGGAGCTCGCAGTTACGCCGGACGGCCAGAAGTTGTATGCGACCTCTTCCGGTTATTTGCATGAAATCGACGCCGCGCAGTTCACTGTCCGGAGGTCCCTCGCCGTTTCCGGAGCGCAATTCTTGAAGGTGAGCCCTGACGGCAGCCGGGTCTACCTGATGTCAGGCAACGCCCTGATTACGGTCGAGACCGCCGGCCTGACCAAGCTCTCCACGGTCGCCGTCACCGGCATGGGGACGTGCTCGGGGTTCGACGTCCACCCGGACGGCACCCGCCTGTTCATGGTGGACAGCTATGGGAAGAAGTTGTTCATGGTGAATGCCGCCGATAGCCAGGTCATCTCCACGTTGGGCCTGGGCTCGGCGCCCGTGGCGGTCGGCAGGTTCATCAGCCCGCTGCCGGTGACAGTCACGGGCAACGTCAGGCAGGACGGCAGCCCCCTGAGCGACGTCACCATGACGCTGAGCGGCGAGGGCATCCTGCGCAGCAAGCTGACCCCGGCGGCGGGAGATTTCATCTTCGCTTTGAAGCCAGGCAATTACTCCCTGACGCCCACGCTTTCCAACCTGGCGTTCTCGCCGGAAAAAATGGACCTTCAGGTATCCCGAAGTCAAACTGGGCTCGACTTCGCGGTCTCGGGCGTCGTGCCGCCGCCGACCGTCACCTTGGTGGCCTCCAAAACCTGGGTCAAGCAGTTTGAGACGTTCACCTTGACTTGGGAATCGACCGGTGCCGACTACGTGACCCTGGAATTGCTCACCAGCGACCACCTGCCGCCTAGCGGCTCGCGCAACGACTCCCTCGCGTATACCTCGACCATCAACGCCAAGGCCTACAGCCGGGGCGGCACGGCCAGCGCCAGCGTTATGATTGTCGTCTCATCCGGCAATCCGCCCACAGCCACCATCAGCGCCAATCCCGCCTCCATCCTGCAGGGCGGCTCGTCCACGCTGACCTGGAATGTGACCGGTGTATCCACGGTGACTATCGACAACGGCATCGGCGCGGTCGCCGCCAGCGGCAGCAAGGTTGTCTCGCCCGCCGCCACGACCGCCTATACCGTCGCCGGCACCCGCTCCGACGGCTACCAGATCACGGCAAGCACAAAGGTCACAGTCAGCGAATTCGACACGTCGGCCAAGCTGACCGGCACTGTGACTGACTTTGCCACCAGTCAACCACTTAACGAAGTACTGGTCAGCGCGTCAGATGCATCTGGAGTTCCACATACTGCATCCACCGACGTTACTGGAAAGTATACAATGTCAAACCTCCGAATTGGTAGCATAAATGTATCTTTTGCCAAAACGGGATATGATTCATACCAACAGATCATTAATATCCCTGCCAACACGACGTTTGATTTGACCACACAACTTCACCAAGCTCTGATTGGAGCGACATTGAGAGGACTGGTCAAAGATGGTCAGACCAACTTACCAATCGTTGGCGCAACGGTGATTGCTGCTTATTCGGGTTCCAGTCAAACCTCCACTAGTGCTGCGGATGGTTCTTATATACTGACCAACATTCCCCTTGGAACCAGTGCCACAATCACAGCATGCTACACTGGATATCAATCAAAAACGATCCAACAAACCTTTTCTCAGGCTCAGGTCTACGTATGGGACTTTGCTATCTACGATGAATCTGTCGTTACCATTATAAACGGAAAGATTACTAACGCCAAGACCTTATTACCTGAGGCAGGTGTGAAGGTTACTCATGAGGGCAGTAATATTTCGAAAATAACGGCTGCCGATGGAATATTTGTTTTTGATAATATTCCTTTTGGCGAACAAACCTTTTATTTTGAAAAACCGGATTTTATCGAAGAGACAATCACTTCTACCGTTGACCGCACTCCGTTTACCATTGATCTTATCAAGCCCAGCAGCGAAGAGGGGCAAATCACTATTGGCCAGAACATCAGCGGCATAATTCAAGATGCCATCAGTCAGTTGCCCATTGCCGGAGCGAAAGTACGCGTGCCGGGTTTGAATCTGGAAGTAGTGAGCGATACCAATGGAAATTATTCATTAACTGATTTGCCCATTGGTAATTATCCCATTGTTATTATGGCTGTTGAACATGCTGCCATGAAGATAATAGCTACCGTGGACAATGGCGAAAGCAACACGGCCGATTTTCCTCTTTATCCACTGACTAGAGGTTTAATCAAAGGGTCGATTACTGATTCTAAAAGCGGAGAACCGGTCCCTCAAGCATCTATTGAAGTCGATGGCAATGTGTTTCTTTCGGCAACAAGTGAAGGCGATGGGACATATAAATTAGTGGGCATTCCTCCAGGAACTTGCAAATTAAAGATTTCTCATGCGGAATACGCTGAAAATTTCATTGAAAACGTTGAAATACAGGATATGAGTCCCACAACTATCGATATGCAATTGAATCGACGACCTCAAACTGGGGCACTTGAAGGGAAGATATTAGACATCTCTACTAATAAACCAGTAAGTGGCGCTCTAGTGGCAGTTTTGGGAACATCCATCACGTCAATTACCGATGTTAATGGAAGCTACCGGCTTACTAATGTACCAGCGGGACTTAACAATATCACTATTTTAGCAACCGGATACCCTTCAGCGTTAAGGATTCGAGCTGTAAGCGCTGATGAATCCGCATCTTCTCCAACGACAACCTCATCTAACATACACATTGATTCCAATAGTAGCACGGTTGATGAAAAAGTAACCAAGCTGATAAAGGCGAATGAGGGAGGAGACATCACCACGATTGATAATCGTTTTTCATTGCATATTTTCCCGGGCACTTTAAGTGCGGATGCCAATATCTCCTTGAACGAAGTTACGGATGGACCAAATATTGTCATTGGCAGCGACCTGCCTCTGGATCCTAATCTGGGGCTGAGCGGTATTAAGGGATCAAGTATCATGACGCAAATTGAAATCGCCCCTGTGGTTCAAACAGACCCCGTCCCGACGATTAATGGTCTTGTCGTCATTGCTGCTCGGTATTCTCAAAAAGATGTGGGTGATTTTCAGTTGGATGAAAGCACTGCTTTCCCTTATTCGTGGAATGAAAGCTTTTTTACGGCACTGAATCCCCGGCCTTATGAGCATGCCGTGGATAAAGTTAATAATATTGCCTATGCCGCGGTGGACATTTCTACAACTACAAGTGGGAGTTCTTCTCAGTTTTCTCAACACACACTTTTAAAATCGGATTCTGTTCACAGTGGTTCAGTGCTTGCTATTCCATGGGCAGTTAAAAAATTCATTGTGGGAAAAGCATTGAAAGCATCAATTTTCCCGCCGAAGCCGAATATAAAGATCTTCGATAAAACCGAATTGGATTGCGTAACAAATGCCTGCTCTGATCAAAAGCCAAATCCCAACGCACTACCACTCATTTTTATTCACGGATTTGATCCCATGAGCACTTTTAATGAATTTGTGACGAACCCGAACAATGAAGAAAGATATAAAACCATGCTAGAGGATCTTATTGCAGCCACGAATGGTGTTTATCGTCCGGTTTTTGTTTCCTACAATACGGAAGCGAAAATAGCTTCTGTTGGCAAAGCTCTTGCAGAAAAATTATATGGGGAATACCTAAACAAAAACAATAGCATAAAAGGCCTGCCTGCTGATTCTAGCGATCCAGATTCCGGAACATTTCCCTATGTCGACACCTTTGGTTTTAGCATGGGCGGTTTGGTTTCAAGAGTATTCGCTTATGGAAATCCCAAAAGCAGGGTACATAACATGGTCATGATTGGAACTCCAAACCACGGGACTTTTATTTGTTTGAGATACCTTAAAGATACAATAAAATATCTCAATGTGGGCGCATCGGATCAGATCGATTATGACGATAGCACTCTTGAAGGACTCCTGCAAAACCCTTTTTTATTTTGGCTAAATTCACCCAAAACCGCTCCTTTCATTTCACCGCAGGGTGATATGAGCTTGTTTGCCGGAACCGATGAGCGTGCTTGGAAAGGACTTTTTGGGGCTTTCCTCCAAAGCCCTCACGATAGTTTCGTCCCGGTCAGAAGCGCCTTTTGCCGTCCGACTAGCGCAATACTTGAATCAGGCCTTTCACTTTTAAAAGTGCAGGGATCCAATGCCAAAAAATTTGAACACACCGAGGATTTCAGTCATGATAATGTGGGAAGCAAATTGAAGCAGAAGCAAATAGCAACGTTTATCACAAATATCACTCGTGGGCTTTCGGACTGGATAGCAGAGAGAGAGTATAATGAGAATGGCTTGGAAAATGTATTCCTCAAACCAACGAAAGACAATCCGGGTTATGCTAAAAGTAAAGTTAAGGTGGAGTATAATGTTTGGGATGGCTCTGATAATCGGTCAGCTAGAGATATTGATCGGGTTGTTTTGGTGATCTACCACAAGGATGGTAATGATCATTGGCATATCTCGGAATCCAATGGTGGAGAAAACGGAGCTGATAGTAATGGTTATGTTATTGATGCAAAAGTTTTGTCGATCAATGGAAATTCTAATAGACTTAGTACATTTGATAAAATACTTAATGCAACCGTTAATTTCGATTCCAACCCGGAAAAAGACGCAAGCGGGTATGATCCGGAAAAAGACATCGTTGAAATCGTTCCCCTTGTCATTGCTCTCAAACCTGGAAAAATGATTGTTCCCCTTGATCCCACAAAGGTCAATTTCAGAGTTCCAAAGACTGATGAGTGAGCCATGAAAAGTTTACCTATTTTTTTTCTGCTGCTACTAAGTGCTTGCATCAATGCTCAAACGCAGCGTGAAACTGAGCAGCGTTATGCAGATTATCCCTGGCAGTTTACGACTCCCATGCCCCACGGCCGGTATGGCCATGATGCAATTTATGCTTCCAATGGAAATATTTATGTGATGGGTGGCTTGGTTTACAAGGTAGTAAAAGGTTTTACAAACGGTAAAGGTCAGAAGGGTTGGATAATAGATCACTACAATGACGGAAGGTATTCAAACCTAACTTTTGATCCCATTAAAAATCAATGGGAATATATGACTTCAATTCCTGGCACTGAATATGGCAATCATGTAATGCTGTATTATCCAGATGAAGATAAATGGATTGAAAAACAAGTTGCCATTACAAAATTGACAAATGAAGCTAAAATTAAACTATGTCAACCTCTTGATAATAACAAAAAACCGGCAAGAATCTATGGGGCAAATTTTATAAGACAGGGCAATGGGGTTGCAATTACTACTTTACAAAATAATATAGTATTATGGGTGGGAGGCGGAGATTTTTTAAATGATGGAACAAATATAGCGCTTCCTTATCAATTAAAAGAAGATACATGGCCTGGATTAATTAGAAAAGAGTATGAGTTCGAATCAGGAAGAAGAAAAACCATATACGAAACGGATCAGCGAGAGATGTTTCAAACCACTGTTCCTCCCATGCAAGAGTCGCGGCGAGATCATCGAGCAGTAACCACCTCGGATGGAAAAATCTATGTCTTGGGTGGCTGGAGAAGGGAAAAAACCGGGGTTAACCTTGAGAAAGGCACGTATAATAAAATGGTTAATGTAGTCTCAAAGACCATGGAGTGCTACGATCCTGAACCCAACAGGTGGGAATATAAAAAGCCTTTAAGTTGTGAAAGGATGTCGTTTGCGGCTGTTGCCGGTAATGACAATAAGATCTACATTTTTGGCGGGGCGGCTGGTATGGAGACTGAACCAAAAACTCTTATACTGAATACAGTAGAAGTATATGATCCTGAAACCGACTCTTGGTCGTTCCGCAAGTCTATGCCGGTCAAGCGGTCCGGCCACTGCGCCGTGTTGGCCGCCGATGGCAAAATCTATGTTCTTGGTGGTTCCGAGGTGCCAGATTTGCCGCTGAATACTGTCTATATTTATGATCCCGAAAAAGACATTTGGGAAAAGGGGCCAGACATGATTCTTCCACGGGATGTTTTCGCCGCCGTATCCACGCCGGATGGCAAAATCTACGCCATCGGCGGCACCGATGTCAACGCCTATAAGAATAAAGCGCTTTGGAAGCACCTGGCCGAACTGGTTCCCAATGATGAACTGGGGGATTATACTGGCAAGGTGCAGGACACGGTCGAAGTACTTGATATTCATAAATGGAGAAAATCCAAAGAGAAAAAATGACGGTTCCCCTTGATCCTGACAAAGCTCATTTTTTGGACTCCGAATTTAGATGAAGACAGATGGAGTGAAAAACGGGGTTCTGTGAGGAACTTGGCGGAAGATGAAATAATCAAGTTGTGTCAGTTAATTGAGAAGGGAAAAAGGCCAACAGAATTTGGGATTGATTTGGGATTTGGAATTTTGTGCTTGGAATTTGATTCTTCATATGTCGCGCGTTGCGCGTCACGATAGCTCGAAAAGGGGTTTTCACTTTTGCCTTTTGCCTGGGTGAGTCTGCGAACTATCCCAGCGCCACGTCGAGAAGCATCATGACGGCGAAACCGAGCATGGCGCCGATGGTGGAGAAGTCGGTTTCGTCGCCGCTCTGCGCCTCGGGGATGAGTTCCTCCACCACCACGAAGATCATGGCTCCGGCGGCGAAGGCCAGGGCGTAGGGCAGCAGCGGCTTGGCCAGCACGACCAACGCCGCGCCGGCGACACCGGCGACGGGCTCGACCATTCCCGACAGTTGCCCATAGCCGAAGGCCTGCCAGCGGGAAAGTCCCTCGCGGCGCAGCGGCACCGAGACCGCCGCGCCCTCGGGAAAGTTCTGCAGGCCGATGCCGAAGGCCAGGGCCACGGCGCTGCCCAGGGCGGCCGGCGTCCAATGGTCGGCCAGCGTGCCGAAGGCGACGCCGACGGCCAGCCCCTCGGGAATGTTGTGCAGGGTGATGGCCAGGACCAGCAGCGTGCTGCGCTGCCAGGAGGTCTTGATCCCTTCGGCGTTCTTCATCTCCAGCCCCAGGTGCAGGTGGGGCAGGATATGGTCGATGAGCAGCAAAAAGGCGCCTCCGGCCAGGAACCCAATCAGCGCCGGCAGCCAGGGAATGCCGCCGCTTTCCCGCGTCATCTCGATGGCCGGGGCCAGCAGCGACCAGTAGCTGGCGGCGATCATCACGCCGGCGGCGAAACCCAGCATGGTATTGAGCACTCTTCGGTTCAGCTCCCTGAAAAGGAATACCATGGCGGCGCCCAATGCCGTAAGACCCCAGGTGAACAGGGTCGCCGCCAGCGCCAACAGGATCGGGCTGGTTTCCCGGGCCCATTCCCAGTCCATGTCAACCTCCGCTGTCCGGAAATATTCCCCATGCCCGCAAGGGACGGACCTGTTTTCTTAGCACGGAGGCGGGGAATTTGCAAGCCGGCCCGTCGTTCTTCTACGCGCTTTGGGTCAGCAGCGCCGGCCGGCCCTCTGCCTGCGCACGCTCCCAGGCGACGATCCAGCCCAGTTCATCGCTGCCGACGGTGCGCCCCTTTCTGCCGACCGCCTTGACCTGGTTCAGTACCGCCGAGAAAAGCTCGCGATCGAGGTCGCCGGCGGCGATGCCCTCAAGAGCATGCTGCAGGGCGGCGCGACCCGACATGTGGTCCAGGCTGAATTCCGGGCTCAGGCCGAACGGTGCCGGATCGAGGCTCTGGTAATGGCGGGGATCGCGCAGCGCCGCCTGGCTGTGAACTCCGGCGCAATGGCGGAAAGCGTTGCGGCCCATGACCGGGAAATGGGCCGGGATCGGCACGCCGGAAAAGTGGCTGACCAGCCGGTACAGTTCAGCCACCTTCTCCAGGCGCCATCGGCCGCTGCCGGGAAAATCCTGGGCAAGGACGGCCAGCAGCGCCGCCAGGTCGACGATGCCGGCCCGCTCGCCCAGGCCGAGCACCGAGGCATCGACGAGCGAAGCGCCGGCGCGCAGGCCGTCCAGGGCATTGGCCAGGGCCAGGCCGCGGTCATTGTGGCAATGGACGGCGAGGCGCGGCCGGGCATCCCGGCGCTGCAGCTCGTCGCGAAAGCGGCTCAGCCAGTCGTACAGGCTGCGCCGGCTGCCGGGGATCATGCAGCCGGTGGTATCGGCAACGCTGATGATGTCGGCGCCGGCGGCGGCGGCCGCCGCCGCGGCCGTCGCCACGTCCGCCACGGGGGAACGGACCGCATCCTCGGGAGTGAAGCGCACGATGAGACCGGGTTGCCGTTCCTTGGCCAGGATGATCGCCCCGGTCACCTGGTCGAGCGCGGCCGCCAGCGTCAGCCCGCGCTCGCGCAGCCGCTCGGGAGAAACGCACAGGAAAATGCCCAGGAATCCCGCCCCGCTCGCCAGCGCCGCCTCGACATCCCCGCGGCACGCCCGGGCGTGGGCGGCGATGCGGGCGTGGAATCCCCGACGGGAAAGGGAATAGACCGCCCGGGAGATCTCGGCGTCCACGACCGGATGGCCCGCCTCGATGACCTCGACGCCGATATCATCCAGCAGGCCGGCGATCGCCGCCTTGACGTGCGGCTCGAAATAGACCCCGGGCGCCTGCTCGCCTTCGCGCAGCGTGGCATCCAGGATGCCGACTCCTTCCAGGGCGCCGGCGCCGGGCAGGGTCACAGGCCGAAGTCCTCGGCGCAGCGCCGCACCGGCACCACCCGCAGCGGCTGAAGCGACTCCAGCTCCAGGGTGGCGCCGCAGCCCCGGCACAGGCAGCGCGTACCCTCCGGGACGTTCGCCGGCAACTCCCGCATCTCCCCGCAGACGGGGCATTGAACATTCATCGTCATGTCGCACCTCCTTTCCGGATCGACGCCCCGATTATAGCCGCCCCGCTCCCGCCGTCAAATTTATTGATAAAATTGATTTATTTTAAATAAAATGTTACATTTATAACGCCCAATCAACAGGGGCATGCGCCCTGCGCGGGTGAGGTAAAGGCATGGTCACCATCAGCGATGCGTTGGCGAGGATCATCTCGCGCACCCCTTTCCTGGAGGAGGGGCTCGCTTCCGGCATCATCAACCTCTCGGCGCTGGCCCGCGTCCTGAGGCCGCGCATCGAGGCCGGGCTGGTCAGGGATGTCGGCGACGCCGCCCTGGTCATGGCCTTGAAGAGGATCTCCGACAAGCTGAAAAAGCGCCGGGCGCGGCCCGCCGAGATGGCCAAGTACGTCAGCGACATCACCGTCCGCTCGCATCTGAGCGAGTATACCTTTCAGAATTCTGAGACGCTCCTCCCCCGACAGATCCGGCTGCTGCAGGAAATCCGCGGACGCAACGACCGCTTCATCACTTTTTCCAGCGGTGCCAGCGAAACGACCGCCATCGTCAGCTCCGACCTGGACGGGGCGCTGAGCCGCATCTTCAAGGGGGAGAAGCTGCTCTGCCGCTACGGCGGCCTGTCGGCGATCATCCTGCGCCTGACGCCGCAGACCGTCTCCGCTCCCGGCATCTATTACCTGGTTCTCAAGCTGCTGGCCTGGGAGGACATCAACGTGACCGAGGTCGTCTCCACCTTCACCGAGTTCGTCATTCTGCTGGAGGACGCCTATATCGACCGGGCCTTTTCCCTGCTGCGCTCGCTCCTGCTGCCGGGGCGCTGACCTGCCGCTTCCGGCCCGGGCCGCTATTTCATCGCCGCGTGGTACCCCGCCGCGCCGAACGGCCGCAGCTTTTCCAGCCACAGATCTTCCAGTTCCTTCAGTTCCCGGCCGGGATCGTGATCCGGGACTTCTCTTGGCCGCAACCGGTCCAGCACCTCGAAGGAAAAATTATTCTCGCCCAGCTCGCTGAAATCCCCTTGCAGATCCCTGTTCACGTGCATGTTGTTCTTCAACTGGAACTTCTCGCTGTTGAGTCTTCCGTTCAGGTCCATGGCCCGGCCGATAAAGACCTTGCCGTTCACAAGATTCCTGATCTGGAAGATCCCCATGTCGGGCACCCTTTGTCTGTATGCCCTCTTGATCTCCTTCTTATCCATCATCCCCCTCCGGGCCGGGCTCCGTCTCGGGCCCATCACCGCGTTCGACGGGGCGCCATTGCCTGGCCCAGCGGCTGAAAGGCATGCCGTAGGCGGCGGCGAAAGACTCCTCCATGCCCTTGCCCGCGCCCAGCTCGTTCAGCAGGCGGCGCAGGGGCGGCATGCCGCGCTCGTCCACCAGGTCGCTCACCGCCTGCAGGCTCACCATGTAGGCGGCATAGGCGGCGCGGGCATCGCCCGGGAACCCGCCGGCGAGCATGGGCAGCGGGATCACCTGGGCGACGTTGACCGCCCGGTCGCCGCTGAGATACTGCGCCAGCCCCTCGTGCAGCCACAGCGGGGCGGCGGGAGCCAGGGAGTGCAGCATGGCATGGACACACTCGTGGGTGAGGACCCGGCGCAGCGTGCGCTCCTGGCCGAAAGCACCCTGCACCGGCAGGCGGATCTTGCCGTCCACCTTGCCGAACATCCCACCGGCCCACCCCGGGGCGCGGGTGATGTCGGAAAAGTTCTCGCCCGTGTAAAGGATGACGGTGATCGGTTCCCCGGGAAAATGGCCCAGCTCCTTGCCGATCCCGGCATAGGCGTCCTTGAGGATATCCAGCACCGCCACCTTCATCTCCTCGTGCTCATAGCCGTCGAACAGCACGGTAAAATGGGCCGTGCGCGCGTCATCGTAGTTGCGCTGCACCTGGATCTCGCGCCGCAGCTTCAGCAGCAGCTCGATCAGCTCCTCGTCTCGCCGCAGGGCCAGCGCCGCCTGCGCCTGTTCCTGCGCTCCCGCCAGGTCGTTCTGCCGGTAGAGTGAAAGGGCCAGCGCCTTGTGACCGGCGAACGTTTCGGCTCCGCCGTCCGCCGCCGGCCGCGGCTCGCGGACCGTCGGCCCGGGCCGGCTCAATGACGGGGAAACCTGGACGGGATCAGCCGCGGATTCAGCCGCATTCGTCTCCATTTGCACGGCCCGCCGCGGGGCGGATGCGGCGTGCAGCGGCTGTCGGCCGGGCGCGCCCGGCCCGGTCGCGGCAGCCGGCTCCGGGCCGCGGCGCAGCAGCATGGCGACAACCGCCCCCGCGATCAGCAGAAAAGCGGCCAGCGCCAGTATCAGCCTCTTTTGCTGCTGCCGATAATAGCCGTAGTGCGGATTCTGCCAGTCTTGGCCCATGTCAGAAGATCGTGTATGCGCCGTTGGCCATGACGGTCTCGCGGCGGCCGTCGGCATGGCCCAGCTCGACCTCGCGCACGGCGATGCGCGGCATCACCCCCGGGATGTAGATGCGGTCGAGGTGGATCACCGCCGCCGGCGTCGAAAAATCCCCTGGGCCGACGATGCCGCCGAAGTGCTCGCTGCGGCCGAAGGCGACATGCAGTCCCAGCTTCTCGTCGAGGAGGATCTCGCCGATCGGCTCCAGGCCGAAATCGGCCAGCACGCCGAAACCCAGCTCGGCCATGTTGCCGTAAGCGGGCTCCTTGGCCAGGTGGGCGCGCTCCGCCTGGGCCTGGGGCCCATGGCCCGCCGCGTCCACGGCGCGATTGGCCTGGATGGTGAACAGGACCACCTCGCCGTCGATCTCGACAGGCAAGGTGCCGGCGGTTCGGCTCGGTTCCCCTTTCTCGCCCTCGTAGGGAACGATGTAGGCCTCGCCGCTGGGCAGGTTGCCGGCGGTGCCGGCATCGGGGAACCGTCCCGAGCTGGCATGGGCCGAGCGGTGGCGCAGGTCGAAGTGGGCGCCGTATCCGTCCCGGCCGTCGACCAGGAAAGAGACCATGGCGTGGTCGGCTTGGCTGAGCCTGGCCTGCAGGGTCTCCACCCTGCGCGCCACCTCGCCGTAGTCGATGCGCAGGGCCGGGATCATTGCCGGGGCAAAGCCGGGCATGGTCGCCGCCCGGAAGCGGAAACGCCTGGCCGCGACCTTCAGCGGCGCGGTGGTCGAGAACTCGGTGGGAGCCAAGAACAACTGGGTCTCGGCGAAGACTTGCTCGAATGGCACCCGCTGCCCCGCTCGCTCCAACTCGGCGGCGGATTCCGGCATGGCCCCATCGATGAGAAACGCTTCGGCCGGAAGGTCGGCATTGTTCGAGCCGACGTCGGCATAGGCGACCAGTTTCACCTCGTCCAGCGGTATCTCCGCTTTCCTGGCATCCAGCAGGGCATGCCACTCGTGGGCCAGGCGCCGGCGCTCCCGCCAGTCGGGATTGTCGCGTTCCGTTTCGTGCGGCACGTCGACGAGAATGGCCAGGGCCTTGTCGGTTTCAAAGCGCGGGAAGACGGAGCGTACGAGCGAGACCAGTTCGTCGGCGGCGAGTGTTGTCATGGTGATCCTCCGCAACGCATTATACCCGGACAGGGCCTTGCGTCAATACGCGACAGCCACCCGGCGGACGCTTTGCCGACGGAGACCGGTCAATCCAAGCGCGGCCGCCTTTTCAGCTCCGCCATCTCCTCCTTCAACTGCGCGATCTCCTTCTGCTGCTCCTGCACCACCTTGGTCAGGACGGCCACGATGTCCATGGGGCTAAGGCCGTTGCGGTCGTTCTGCGCCACCAGATCCGGAACCTCCTCGGCGATGAACCCCACATATTTTTCGGAGGCATCGGACTTGTAGTTGTACTTCACAGGGTTCAACGTCCGCAGGGCGGCCGCGGCCTCAGCAACGCCCAACACGGCAATGTTTTCCTTCAACGCGAGGGAAGAGGCGTTGGTCCATACCCCGCCGGCCGTGCAGTGGGCGCCGCTGGCCATGTGCAGGGGGTAGGCAGGCACGGTGACGCCGATGCCGACGTTGCCGCTGACGGCGACGGTCATGCGCTTGACATTGCTGGTCATGATGTTGACCGGGTGCGAGGAGACGGTGCCCAGCTGGCCCGAGGCGCCCATGGCGCTGAGCTTGAACGACGCCCCGTCGGTGCGGGTGACCGAAAGGACGTTGTTGCTCCCGGTCCTGGTCGTCTCCAGCGTGCCGTTGACGCGCAGCAGGTCGGCGGCAAAATCGCCGTAGATCAGCGGCGAGGAGGTATCGCTATTGTCAATGTAGAGCTTTCTGGAGCCGGTCTCATTGGAGCCGGCACCGTACCCCAAAAAAACGTTTCCTGAACCTAGGGGATTGAATCTGCCGGCCTCAAAGCCGATGCAGGTGTTATAACTTCCGTGGGTATATTGTCCGGCAAATCCGCCGACAAATAAGTTCCCCACACCAGTTTCGTTGGCATAGCCGCTGCCGTTGCCGAGGAACGTGTTGTACTCTCCACTGGTGTTATTGCGCCCGGAAAAATACCCTAAAAAAGTATTGCTGAAGCCGGTCGTATTGGAGTATCCGGCTTCAAAACCGATGAAGTTGTTTTCAAATCCGGTCGTATTGACATTTCCAGCTGAATGCCCAATGAAATTGTTACTATGGCCAGTAGTGATGGCATATCCTGCAAAACTGCCCACAAAAGTATTTTCCGATCCGGTTGAATTCTCCAAGATCGCCGATCCTGCGTATGCGCCAACGTAGGTATTCAAGGTCCCGCTGCTGACACCGGCCCCGGCTGATCTTCCAAAAAAACTGTTCTGGTTGTTGTCGCTGCTGTTGCTGGCACCGGCTCCGTTGCCATAAAACGTGCTGTAGGTCCCCTCCGTGCCCTGGACGGAGCGCGACTCCTCTTTGGGGCTCTTCCTGTTGCCGGCATCGCCCGCAGCCGCTCCCCCGCCCTGCGGCAGGCCCCCGCTTTCGAGCGCTCTTTTCTCGGCCTCCGCCTGCCGTTCTTCCGCCGGCATTCTCCTGGCACTCCCGTCCACCCGGAAGCGCGCCAGATCCGACCAGGTCCAGGCGCCGTTGGCGTCCAGCGCCCCCACGCACCAGGCATATTCCTGCCCGTCGGCCAGGGCCTGGTCCGCACCCGGGGTCCACGACGAGCCCCCGGCGGCCGTCTCCTGCGACAGCACCGGCGACGTGGCCAGTTTCATCTCCCCCACCAAAGCCCTGGCCCCGCCTTCCACCAAGAACACCGCCAACCGGTACTTTTTCGCCCAGGGCACTCCCGACCAGCTGAACGTCGGGCAGCGGCTCTCGACCAGGGCCACGCCATGGCTATTGCCGGGCGAAACGGCCACAGGCACGCCATCGTTGCCCAGGCAAAATGATCCCATTACACCCAGGAACAAACAAATCAACAATGCTTTTTTTTTCATCTTTCCTCCCCCTGATGGTTATCCCAGGAATAAGGAGAAAACAAAGACAGGTTTATTCCCCAGATAAACCATCTTTTTTGATGCCTTAATAGTAAAACAATAAAATAAATTTTCAATGGATTGAGCAACCGGCAATATTTTTAACCTGCCTGCCGGGCTATGCAAATAAAAAAACAATCAATTGTTCTCTTTATTTGTTCCCCGTTGCCTTTCTTTCCAGCGCGGACAGCCTGGCTTTAAGGAGCGATATTTCTTCCTGCTGCTCATGGGCCATTTTCTGTTGTTCTTGGACCGCTTTCTGCTGCTCCTGCACCACCTTGGTCAGGACGGCCACGATGTCCATGGGGCTAAGGCCGTTGCGGTCGTTCTGCGCCACCAGCTCCGGCACCTCCTCGGCGATGAACCCCACACATCTTTCGGAAGCGTCGGCCTTGTAGTTGTACTTCACCGGGTTCAACGTCCGCAGGGCGGTCGCGGCCTCATCAACGCCCAACACGGCAATGTTTTCCTTCAACGCGAGGGAAGAGGCGTTGGTCCACACGCCGCCTGCCGTGCAGTGGGCGCCGCTGGCCATGTGCAGGGGATAGGAAGGCTGGGTGACGCCGATGCCCACGTTGCCGCTCACGGCGACGGTCAGGCGCTTGACGTTGTTGGTCATGAGGTTGACCGGGTGGGCGGAGACGGTGCCCAGCTGGCCCGAGGCGCCCATGGCGCTGAGCTTGAACGACGCGCCGTCGGTGCGTGTGACCGAGAGGACGTTGTTCACACCGGTCCGCGTCGTCTCCAGCGTGCCGTTGACGCGCAGCAGGTCGTTGTCGAACTCGCCGTAGATCAGCGGCGCGGTCGTGCCGTTGCTGTCGATGTACAGCTTATTGGAGCCGGTTTCGTGAAAACCGGCATTGTAGCCGAGAAAAACATTATTTAATCCGATTTGGTTAAAATACCCGGTACTAAGGCCCAAGAATGTATTTCCATACCCGGTGGTGTTGGAATAACCGGCATTGTATCCTAAGAAGGTGTTTGCCTCCCCGGTGGTGTTGGAATAACCGGCCGAACGGCCAATGAAGGTGTTGAAGTCCCCAGCGGTGTTGGAATGTCCCGCCACATAGCCCAAGAAGGTATTTCCGCTTGCTATGTTGTTCAAAAAACCGGCTTGAGTGCCCACGAATGTATTGAATAATCCGCTGGTGTTGGCATACCCGGCTCCGCTGCCGAAAAAGCTGTTGGCGTTGGTATCAGCGGAGTTGTTGGCCCCGGCTCCGAGGCCATAAAACGTACTGAGCGCCCCCTCCGAGCCCTGGACGGAGCGCGACTCCTCTTTGGGGCTCTTCCTGTTGCCGGCATCGCCCGCAGCCGCTCCCCCGCCCTGCGGCAGGCCCCCGCTTTCGAGCGCTCTTCTCTCGGCCTCCGCCTGCCGTTCTTCCGCCGGCATTCTCCTGGCACTCCCGTCCACCCGGAAGCGCGCCAGATCCGACCAGGTCCAGGCGCCGTCGGCGTCCAGCGCCCCCACGCACCAGGCATATTCCTGCCCGTCGGCCAGGGCCTGGTCCGCACCCGGGGTCCACGACGAGCCCCCAGCGGCCGTCTCCTGCGACAGCACCGGCGACGTGGCCAGTTTCATCTCCCCCACCAAAGCCCTGGCCCCGCCTTCCACCAAGAACACCGCCACCCGGTACTTTTTCGCCCAGGGCACTCCCGACCAGCTGAACGTCGGGCAGCCGCCCTCGACCGCGGTCACCCCCGCGCCGTTGCCCGGCGAAATGACCGCCGGCGCGTCGCCGCTGGCCAGCCCCTGGCCTGCCATGAAAAACAAAACCAGAACGATGCACGCTGCGTTGGCTTTCATGCTCCCCCCCTTGGCCGTCCAGGCGAGGGCGCAGGGGAACCTTTGCCTCCCCGGACGGTCTTTTCCGTCAATTAATTGTTAATTGTAAACGACAAATAAAATTAGTCAAGGCCCAGGCAGAAAGCCTTGCGGAACTGCCTCCCCGTGAAAGGGAACGATCCGCCTCCCGGATCGTGAAAATCAGGACCAGGACTTCAGCGCAGGGGCTGGCGGATGATCGTTTTCCACCTGGCGGGGTCGGCCTTGCGGACGTCGGAGAGATAGATCTCGTGGTGCCTGCCGGAAAACCTGCCGCCGAGCGAGGCGATGAAGGCGTGCAGCCTGGCCACGGTCGGCCCCTCGGCGGAGAAGGGGCCGACATGGAGGATCTGGGCGCTCTTGCCCTCGGAGAACTTTTCGAAGCGCAACTTGTCGAGCGCGGGCAATTGTTTCCTCTTTTTCACCTCGCCGATGGTCTCGCGGACGGTGGCGGCGTGGACGAACTCGGGCTGCATGATCATCATCGTCCATTTCCAGCGCGACTTGTCGCCGGCAGTGAACGCGGCCATGTCGTCGGCCCACCACAGCCCCTCGAGCGGCGGCACGCCATAGTCTATGGCCAGCGTTTTCTTCACTTTGAATTTGACGGCATAGGCGGCGGAGAACAGCGCCTCGACCGCTTCCGGGTAGTCGGGCGCGGCGTTCGGATCCCCCGCGCCATCGATCATGAGGAAATTCATGGCCGGCACCTCGACCAGCGCCGCCTCGCGGGCCGCCGGGCGGTACAGGTGGGCGAGATCCTTCTTGAAGTCGATCTTGGTCATGCCTCCTCCTCGCCTTCGCCGCCGCGGCGGATGGCGCAGAAATCTCCGTGCGGGCGCAGTTCCTCGTTCAGCTTGCCGCGGCACAGGTCGGCGACGGCGCCGGCGCTGCCGATGACCACCAGCCGGTCGCCGGCAGCCAGCCGCTCGTCGGGTCCCGGCGTCAGGATGCGCCGCTCGCCGCGCCGGATGCCGATCACCGTCACCCCGTAATACTGGCGGAAGCTCAGCTCGGCAAGGGTCCTTCCAGCCACCCGCTCGCCGGCGACGACGTCAAGCTCGGCGATGACGAAGCGCTCGCTGCCGCCCGCCCCCTCGCCCTCGGGCGGCAGGGTGAGGATGTCCTCGGCCCGCTGCAGCTGCTCATGGGTGCCGACGATGACCAGGCGGTCGCCTGGAAAGACCTGGAAGTCGGGGCCTGGGTCGTAGTGCGCCCGGCCGGCGCGGCTTACCGCCAGGATGGAGACCCCTGTTTCCGCGCGCATCAGGATGTCGCGGACGGCGCGGCCGGCGGCGGCCGCCGCGGCCGGGATGCGCACCTCGCGGAACGAGACCGGCCAGTCGACCTGCTCCGGCAGCATGTCCATGGCATCGCTCAGGTCGTCGACCGCCTGTTCGGCCGCATCGGCATAGGGCCGGAACACGATGTCGGCCCCGGCCCTCTCGAAGACGACGGCTTCCTCCTGGTTGGCCGCGGTCAGCGCCACGCGTCCCGCATAGCCGCACTTTTTCAGCTTCAGCAGCATGAGCAGGTTCAATTCGCGGATGCGGGTCGTGCCGACGACCCAGCGCGCCTTGCCCAGGGGGAGCTGGCCGCAGATGTCGGGGTCGGTCATGTCGCCGAACAGGACCGACATGCCCCGGTCGCGCCATTTCTGCAGCGAGTCGGGGTCGAAGTCGATGCCCAGCACCGTTCGCCCCCGCTGCAGCAGGTTCTCGGCCAGGCCGCTGCCGTAGCGGCCCAGGCCCACCAGGATGACGTCGATGGCCCCCGTGTCGCGGAGCGAGTCGCTCGCCGACTCGCGATGGGGATCGCGGCGCTCGAAAACCCGCAGGGCCGGCGACAGCAGGTCGTAGAGTCGCCCGGAATAGAGGATCATGTACGTGGAGACGAAGATGGTCGCCACCCCCACCAGGGTGATCAGGCCCATGGTCCCGGGGAGGATGTGGCCGAGGCTGAGCCCCATGGCCGCCACGATCAGGGAGAACTCGCTGATCTGGGCCACGGTCAGGCCGGCCAGAAAGCCGGTGCGCCGGCGGTAGCCCATCAGGCCCATGATGACCATGACCACCAGGGGGTTGCCGACCAGCACGAAGAGCGAGAGCAGGGCGGCCGGCAGCGCCTGGGAGCCTACCATCGACAGGTCGAGGCGCGAGCCCAGGTCGATGAAAAAGAACAGCAGCAGGAAATCGCGCAATCCCGCCAGCCGCGTCCCCAGGGCCTCGCGATATTCTGTCGAGGCCAGTGAAACGCCGGCCAGGAACGCCCCGATCTCCTTGCTGAAGCCCAGGAGCTCGCCGGCGGCGCCCAGGATGACGGCCCAGGCAACGGCGAACAGGGTCAGCATTTCCTGGGAAGCGGCCAGGCGCCGGGCCAGGCGCGGGATGACCTTCCAGGCCAGGAAAACGACCAGGGCCAGGAAACCAAGGAACTTGCCGGCAATGACCAGCACCGAAGCGAGCGGCGAGACGGCGGCCGGGGAGCCGGCGACGAAGGTGCGGGCCCCCAGGGTGGTCAGCACGACCAGGGCGATGATGGCCGCGATGTCCTGCACGATAAGGAAGCCGATGGCGATCTGGCCGTGCAGCGAATCGAGCTCGTTCTTGTCCGAGAGGAGCTTGACGATGATGATGGTGCTGGAGAAGGTGAGGGCGATCGCCACGTAGAGGGCGTTGACCAGGTCCAGGCCCAGCCCCAGGGCGATGAACAGTCCGAAAAGGCTGGTGAAGACGATCTGCCCCAGGCCGGTGGCCAGGGCCACGGGGCCGGTGGTACGGATCAGGTGGATGTCGAGGTTCAAGCCGACGATGAACAGCAGCAGGGCGATGCCGATATGGGCCAGCAACTCGATGCTGCCATGGCTGGCGATGATGCCCAGCCCCGCCGGGCCGGCCAGGATCCCCGCCGCCATGAACATGATGATCAGCGGCTGGCGCAGCTTCTGGCCCAGGGCACCGAGCAGCGCCGCCAGGGCCAGGATGGCGGCGATCTCGATGAACGTGCTCGGCAGTTGCATGGCTTCCTCGCTGCGCGGCGGCGCTCTCCGCCCCGCGGATCCTGGCATATCCCCGGATAGGGGCGCGGCGCGCCCCTATCGATTCAGCCTGTCAGTATGTCTTCAGTTCGCCGATCTCGGCCTCGACGGCGTGCAGGATGTCGCGCTTGCGGACCGTTTCCATCATGGCGTTGTGGTCGGGATAGAGCGGCCGGTCCTCTCCCAGGTGGGCGACGACCTTGCGCACCGCTTCCTTGGCGGCCAGCGTTCCCCGGCCGGGCTTGTATTCGCGGAAATCAAGGGCCTGGGCGGCGGCGATGAACTCGATGCCCAGCACGCCGTAGGCGTTGTCGATGATCTGCCGGGTTTTCAAGGCGGTGTTCATGCCCATGGAAACGAAGTCCTCCTGGTCGGCGGCGGCGGGGATCGACTGGATCGAGGCGGGCATCGAGAGGATGCGCTGCTCGACGATCATCATGTCGGCCGTGTACTGGCTGAGCATGTGGCCCGAGTACATGCCGGCGCCCTGGGTCAGGAAGGCCGGCAGGCCCACGCTCAGCGCCGGGTTCAGCAGGCGGTTCAGCCGCCGCTCGGAGATGACGCAGGCCATGGTGACGCAGGCGCCCATCATGTCCAGCGGCACCGAGATCGGCGAGCCCTGGAAGTTGGCGCCGGTGAGCACCACCTTGTCGTCGGCCAGGAAGATGGGGTTGTCGCCCACGCCGTTGAGCTCGATCTCGATCTGGCTGCGCGTCCAGCGCAGCTGGTCCCGGGCGGCGCCCAGCACCTGCGGCGTGGAGCGCATGCTGTAGGCGTCCTGCACCTTGACCTTGACCTTGCCCAGCAGGTCGGATCCCTCGATGACGCGCTTGATGTTCTCGGCCGATGTGACCGCGCCCTGGAAGCCGCGCAGCTGGTGCAGGCGGGTATCGTAGGGCTTCATGTTGGCCATCAGCGCCTCCAGGGTCATGGCCGCGGCGATCTCGGCCTGCTTGAGCAGCCGCTCGGTCTCGTAGATCTGCAGGCAAGCCATGCCGTTGATCAGGTTGCTGCCGTTGATCGCCGCCAGGCCGTCGCGGGCCTTGAGCCCCGGGACCGGGATGCCAGCCTTCTTCATGGCCGCGGCGCCGCTCAGGCGCTCCCCTTCAAAAAAAGCCTCGCCCTCGCCCATCAGCAGCAGGGCGATCTGGCTCATGGGGGCCAGGTCGCCGCAGGCGCCGACGCTGCCCTTGTTGCAGACCACCGGCGTCACCCCCTTGTTCAGCATATCCACGAAGGTCCGGGTGATATCGGGACGGCAGCCGGAATAGCCGTTGGCATGGACATTGATGCGCGCCAGCATGGCCGCCCGCACCTCGGGGACGGGCACCGGGGCGCCGATGCCGGCCGCATGGTTGTAGATCAGGTATTTCTGGAACTGTCCCACCTGCTCGTCGGTCAGCACCACCTCGGAGAACTCGCCGATGCCGGTGTTGACGCCGTACATGATCTCGCGCGCCTCGATGCGCTTCTCGATAAAGGCCCGGCAGGCCTTGATGCGCTCCAGCGCCTCGGGGTGCAGCTCGACCTTTTCCATGCCGTAGGCCACCTTGTACACGTCCTCGATCTTCAGGTTCTTGCCCGTTACCACGACTGCCATGTCTCCTCCTTGGTTGATTCGCTTGCGATTCTCGATCAGGGCCCATTGTAGACAAAGCGCCGCTTTTTTGCAATCGGCGGCCAGGCCGCTCCGCGCGAGCCTTGACAGGAATGGTATAATGGAAGCAAAAAAACCGGACAGGAGCATTGAAAATGGCGGAAAAGAACGAACAAACGTACGAGTTCCAGTCAGAGATCAAGCAGTTGCTCGACATCCTGGTCTACTCGCTGTACAAGAACAAGGAAGTATTCCTGCGCGAGCTGGTCTCCAATGCCGCCGACGCCCTGAACAAGATGCAGTTCGAGTTCCTGACCGTGCCGGATCTTGAGGGCAAGGACCAGGAACTGAAGATCACCATCGCCGTCGACAAAAAGCACAGCAGTCTGGTGGTCGAGGACAACGGCGTGGGCATGACCCGCGACGAGCTGGTGGAGAACATCGGCACCATCGCCCACTCGGGCACCCTCGATTACCTGAGGAAGCTGAAGGACAGCGAGAAGGGCGGCCAGGTCGAGTTGATCGGCAAGTTCGGCGTCGGTTTCTACTCCAGCTTCATGGCGGCCAGGGAGATCCACATCACGACCCGCTCATGGCGGAAGGACGCCAGGGCCTGGCTGTGGAAGTCGACGGGCGAAAGCGGCTACACCATCGAGGAAGCGGAAAAGGAGGGGCGCGGCACGCGCATCGAGCTGCTGCTCAAGAAGGACGAAAAGGAGTTCCTCGAGGCCTACCGCCTGAAGAACATCATCCTCAAGCACTCCAAGTTCGTTCCCTTCCCCATTTACGTCGACGGCGAAAAAATCGAGCGCCAGGAGGCGGTGTGGACCCAGCCCAAGTCCAAGCTGGCCGCGAAGGACTACGTCGATTTCTACAAGTTTTTCGAAAACACCCAGGAGGAGCCCGAAACCTGGCTGCACCTCTCCTCCGACGCCCCGGTGCAGTTCCACTCGCTGCTGTACGTGCCCAAGACATCGTTCGAGCTGCTGGGGCTGATGAAAACGGAGCCCGGCGTCGACCTCTACTCGCGCAAGATCATGATCCAGAAAGGCTCCAAGGAGGTCATGCCCGAATACCTGCGCTTCGTCAAGGGCATCATCGATTCCGAGGAGATCCCGCTGAACATCTCGCGCGAGACGTTCCAGAACAACGTGCGCATCGACAAGATCCGCAAGCACGTGGTAAAGAAGCTGCTGGAGCATCTGGATGCGGTCAAGAACAAGGATCGCGACAAGTACCTTGCCATCTGGAAGAACTTCGGCAAGAACCTGAAGGAGGGAGCAGTCAACGATTTCGACAACCGGGAAAAACTGGCGTCGCTGCTCCTCTTTTCCAGTTCCAAAACCGCCGGCGACGAACTGGTCGACCTGAAAGAGTATGTCGGCCGCATGGCCGAGGGGCAGAAGGAGATCTATTTCCTGGGCGGGGCCGACCGCCCGTCCATCGAGAAGAACCCGGCCCTGGAAATATTCCGCAAGAAGGATTACGAGGTGATCTTCCTGACCGATCCCCTCGACGAGTTCGTCCTCGACCACCTGCGCGAATTCGACAAGAAGCCCTTCAAGATGGCCGAGAGCGCCGACATCCCGCTGGAGGAGAAGGCGGGCGACGACAAGGAAGCCCTGAAAGAGGCCGAGAACCTGGTCACTTATCTGAAGGCCGCCTACGGGGAGCAGGTCCAGGACGTGCGCGTGTCGAAGCGCCTGGTCGACAGCCCCTGCCTGCTGCTCAACCCCGCCGACGGCCCGTCGGTGCAGATGGAAAAGATCATGAAGATGGTCAACCGGGACTACCAGCTCTCCAAGCGCGTCCTGGAGATCAACCCCGTCCACCCTCTGATCCGCAAGATGATCGCCCTGCACCAGGCCGACCCGGCCGCCCCCCTGCTCAAGACCCTGGCCCTGCAGCTGCTCGACAACATGAAGCTGCGCGAGGGGATATTGAGCGACACCGAGGCCACCATCGCCCGCATCCAGCAGATCATGCTCGACGCGACTGCATTGCCGCGCTAGGATACCGGCGGCTACGGCCGGATCGGGCCGCGATCTCGTCCTACTCGCCGCTGCAGGCGTAGGGGCCGTCGGCGGAGACCTGGCCCGTGGTCACCGTGAACCGGGTTTGCAGCTGGTTGTTGCCCTCATTCGCTTCCGCCACCTGGTTGCCGGGATCGACCTTGAAGGTATAGAGAGTTGTGCCGGCCACATGAAAATTCGGGGTGATGTACAGCGGGGAATAACCGCCCCCTGGAGGGAGATCGACAGGGATGACGATTGGATTGGTATCCTCGCCGCCGTTATTGTAGCAGAATGAAAAGCCTGCTTTGGCTGTTTTTTTGCCGATATTCTTTACGCCGATATGAATTTGCGCAGGGACTTCGAGAGCAGTATACATATCCGACTCGGCGCAGATGACCAGGTCGGGCTTGCCGAGCAACTCGGGATCAACCGGGCCAACCACATCGGCCAGGCGGGGCTGCAATTCGAAAGGCCCGTCGCTCATGTCGTTGACGGTGTGATTGTCCATGGCGACTGCGCGAATCTTGTATTGCCCGGCCACCGTCATGCTGCCTAGAATCTCGCCGGCCTTCCAGGCATAGCTGCCGCTGGCCGGCAGGTTGTCGGCGATCGTCCCCACCCCGGCGCCGTTGTGGCGGTACAGCTGCAGGTGGACCTTGCCCTTCAGGAAGCGCGACGACCAGCGAATCGTTTGCTCCGAGCCCAGCCGCCAGTTCTCGCCGCCGTTGGGCTGCTCCACCCTCAGGGAGGCGGGGAGCTTGCCTTTGGGCAGGGGCGTCGGCGCGATGGAGAAAGGCCCGTCGCTCTGGTCCACCTCGCTGCTGCCGATGGCCCGGACGCGGATGAAGTAGTTGCCGCCGGCCGGGGCCGTGCCGTCGGCCAGTTGGCCGACATCCCATAAGAAGTAGCCATTGCCGGAGGGGAGGTCGCTGGCGATGGTGCCGACGACTTCGCTCCCCCGAACCAGGTTGATGCGCACGTTCTGGCTGACGTCCACGGCGCTCCAGCGGACAGCCAGTTTCCCGCCCAGCGTCGCTTCTTCCCCGCCGTTGGGCTGGATCACGGTGATGGAACCCGCAAAAAGCGACGCCGAGGCCAGCATGCACGCCAATGCAACGCAAATCGATTGTTTCATGATCGGACACCTCCCCTTCAATATATGCCAATGGAAAATACGAGATGAGATGAATAAATCTCAGCGGCAGGAAACAGCGGCCTCCGTGGGAAGGAAGGGACCGCGCCCCGGTCAGAAGGCCGTGACCAGGCCGAGGCCCAAGCGGGGGTATTTGCCCTGGTCCGAGCGGAAGGCATAGGCGGCCTCGGCGACCAGGCGGAAGTTGCGCCGCAGCACCCAGCCGCCGTGCAGGGCGGCGGCCGTGTAGTCCAGCTCGTCGCGGTCGGAATCGACCCAGTTGAACAGGCCCGCCCCGTAGAAGACGCTGTCGTCGCCGCGCGGCAGCCAGATCAGCTCGGCGAAGCCGCCGCGCGTCGCCACCTCGCGCGCGCCCAGCAGAAAGGAGGGATTGTCGTCGCGCCGCTCCAGGTACTGCAGGTTCAGCTCCAGCCTGGGCGAGGTCCAGGTGGCGTCGGCGCCGGCCATCCACACGCTGTTGACCAGGCCGTTCCAGCCCTGCTCCTTGCCGTAATAGCCGAAGGCGCCGACGCGGAAGCTCTCGCCGATGCCCTGCGAGACCCGGCCCAGCACGTTCTTGTACTTGTCGGCATCGAAACGGCCGCCGGGGTTGGCCTCGCTGTCGCCGATGCCGCTGCCGTTGACGATCTCCAGCGCCAGGTCGGTGCCGCCCTTCAGACCGTAGGTGAGCATGACGCCGCGGTCATAGGTCAGGTCGATGCCCGACAGGCCCGGCTTGCTGCGATAGATTCGGTAGTTCTCGTAGGTCAGGCGCAGTTCGCCCTTGAACAGCGGGTCGGAGACGGCGAACTGGCCGACGGCGACATCGAGGCCGCCCAGCAGGTCGTTGAACATGATGAAGGCGTCCTCGAGACCGGCGATCTTTCCCCGCTCGCTGAAGAAAAAGTAAAAATAATAGGAGACGTTGCGGAACAGCTCGCCCCCCGAGAGCAGCTTGATCAGGTAGGGGGTGGCGAGATCGAGGCTCTTGCCGTTGCCGCTGTTGACGGTGGCGAACGCTTCGATGCGCAGGGCGACGGGCAGGTCGCGGATCAGCGAGAGCTTGTCGTCGCCGGTGTCGGCGGCATAGCGCGGCGCCTCCTTGTCCTTGAGGACGAAGCCGTCGCCGGCGAACTCCTCGCCGTAGGGCTTGAGCCTGGGGAAGGGATTATGGCAGGTCTTGCACGACATCTGGTACTTGCGGGCGAAGGCCGGCATGGCCTCCAGCGCTCCGGCGACTCCCAGCCCCAGCACCAGCAAAACGAGAACAGCGGCTGCTTTTTTCACGACATTCTCCTCAATCGACGACCTCGATGACCGTCGCATGCTCGTTGACCCGGATGATCTCCGACTCGTCCTCCGGCACGCCGAGGAAGTCGGCGACCGGCTTGACCAGCTTCTGGAAGTTCAGCACGGCCGTCACCTTGAGCGGCCCGATGGCGATGTCCTGCGGCAGGGTGAAGGTGCAGGTCTCCAGCTTGGTTTCGCGCGGCCCGATGCGGTAGTCGACACCCTGGGATTTCGTGTTCCACTGCTGGATGGTCATCCGCCCCTGGGGGTCGAAATAGGGCATGCGGAAGATGCGGTCGCCGATGGGGATGCCGTCGCGCGGCACGCCCTTGAAATCCGGTTCGTCCAGGGCGATGCCCATGTCCTGGTAGGCCAGCACGTCGCTGCCGATGGTGTACTCCTCGCCGGCAAAGCCCTTCTTGTCCACCGGCAGATGATAGACCCGGCCAGCGGCGTCGACGGCTTGCACGTGCATCCAGACGATGCGGTCCTCGACCGAGCCGCTGGGAAACTTGTGCCCCGTTTTTTGATTGAACAGGGCCACGGTGAACTTCACCCTGTCGCCGGGCTCGGCTTCGCGGATGTCGGGATGGACGCGCAGCTCGATCGTCCCGCGCACCTTGCCCGGATCGTGGGCGCCGTGGAACAGGTGCTGGCGCACGTCGGGATAGCGGTTGCCCATGGCCGCCGAAAAGCCGTCGGCGTAGGTCATGTGGCAGTCGTGGCAGCGCACCCCCTCCTTGGCATAAGGGCCTTCCTTCCACTCCAGGTGGGTCGACTTCACCCAGACGCCGAAGGGGCTCTTCTCGTTGTGGCAGGTGCCGCAGAACTCGGCCGTGCCGAGGAATTCCGACTTGGCCAGGTTGTGCTCGGGGGAGTTCTTTCCCTCGCGCGGACCGTATTTTGTCTTGCCCGGCTCGGAAATGAAATTGAAGTTAAAGGGCGTATCGCCGGCAAACCCGGTCACCGTGTGGCAAAAATCGCAGGAGACCGACTCGTTGGCCCGGCTGTTCTTTTCCGGACGCGGCGGCGGCACGTCGCCGGCCATGAAGGCGAGCGGCGTGTGGCAGCCGTTGCAGCCGTCGGCCACGGTCTTGAAAGCCTTGTCCTTTTCGCCGTGGGGCACCGCCAGCTTGAAGTACTCGATCTCGTCCCAGTGGTGGGTATAGGCCTGGGACATCATGGCCTGCTTCCACTGCTGAAAAATGTCGCCGTGGCATGATGTGCCGCAGAACTGCGGCGTCTGGAAATCGGAGTATTTCCGGGTTCCAAGCGCTTCTTCCCCCGATTTTATCAACGACTGGGCGGTCAAGGCCGCCAACAGGACCAGGATGCCGACCGCGCCCGCCAGAACAATCCTCTTTTTCATGACGCTCTCCTATTCCCCCCGGGGGGAAAGGTACATCCCCCGGTTGGCATTGTCAAGCGCCGGGCAACGGGCGGGGTGGGCCGCCGTCTACTCGAAGGACAGGATCAGGCTGGCCTCGTAGCAGGATGCGCACTTGCGGCCGCCGGAGCAGGGCGACTCGCCGGCCAGCAGCAGCAGGCCGTTGTTGGCCAGGCTGCCGTTGAGCCACTGGCGGACGATTTCGGTGACGTCGCGGGTGAATTCCACCGTCCCCAGGGAGACGTCGATGCGCTGGCCGATGGCGGGGATGTCGCAGCTGGTCATGGGCGCCTCGAGCACCCACAGGTTTTCACTGCAGCCGCAGCCGCTGCCGGCGTCCTCGTCGACCGAGTGCAGGCGCTTCATCCTGAGCTTGGCGCTCTTCAAGGCCCCGGCCTTGTCAGCGTACTTGCTCAGGTAGAACAGGATCCGCGAGCGGTAGAGGGAGGCAGCCTGGTACTGGTAGTAAGGAAACCAATAGGCCCCGACCATGGCGGTCATGTTGCCAATGCCGCAGCCCGAGCCGAACATTTGCTTCCACCCCTGCTGGAAGACGGATAAGGCTACGGGGGGGCTGAGATTGCCAGGAAACGTGTCGCTGCAGGGGAATGTCTGATACACACCGGGCACGGTTTCGCCCTGCAAGAACTTCATCGGCTGGCCCTTGGAGGCCAGGGCGGAGAGCGATTTCAGGTCGAAGGCGGCGTCGCTTTCGTCATAGATCTTCGGATCGGTCATGGAACTCACGCGGATGCGGTATTTACCGGCCGGGGCGGTGTGGCCCGGGTACTCCCCCGCCTTCCAGGCGAAGGTCCCGGTCGCCGGCAGGTCCTCCCCGAGGATGCCGATGGTGCAGCAGCCTTCCTTCATCAGCTGCAGCCTTACCTTGCCGACCGAGGCGGGAGCGATCGATTTCCAGGCGATCTCGGTTTCATGATGCAGCAGCAGGGAGTTCCCGCCGTTGGGCTTTTCCAGCTTCAGAAGGACCGGCGGGGGCGGGGGCGGCAGCGCCTGGGTGGCCAGCGAAAACACGCCGTCGCTCTCGTCCACCTCGCTGCTTTCGATGGCGCGGATGCGCACCCGGTAGTCGGTGCCCGGCTGGACCATCGTGCCGTCGGCCAGCTTCCCCGCCGTCCACAGGAAAGGGGAGCTTTGCGGCGGCAGGCTATTGGCGATGGCGCCCACGACCGCACCGCCCTTGAGCAGGTTGATGCGGACATTCTGGGTCACGCCCACAGCGGTCCATTTGACCTGGCAGTTCGGTTGCCCCAGGGTCAGCGCTTCCCCGCCGTTGGGCCAAATGACCGTTATGGTGCCGGCGCAAAGCGGCCCAGCGGCCAAAAAGAGCATCATCGCTATCCATAGAACTTTGTTCATGGTTCTTTCCTCCTGATGACTGATCGCTTGTGAATATGATTTTTCCGGGGAAAATCTCAACCCGGATTTTCCCAGCGCCCCGTCCATCCGCGCTCAGCCGGAAGCCTCCTCCCGGCCGCGGCGGGTGAAATAGATGCCGAGAAAGATGACCACCGCGCCGAGCAGCAGCGTCGGGGGAATGCTCTCGCCCAGCAGCTGCCAGGCGAACAGGACGGCCAGCAGCGGCTGCAGGTTGGAATAGACGGCCGTCTGGCTGTTGCCCACGCGGCGCACCGAGAAGAACCATAAAACCAGGGCCAGGGAGAGGGCGATCACCCCCGAATAGAGCAGGCACAGCCAGGCCTTTGGCGAAACGGCGCTCAAGGGCGTCCTGCGCAGCGGCCCGATGGCGAACGGCAGGAACATGAGCGCCCCCAGCCCCATGGTCACGGCCGTGAACTTCAGGGGCGAATAGACCTTCAGCAGCGGCCGGGCCGAAACCGAATAATGGGCCCACAGGAACACGGCGGCGAAAAGGAGCAGGTCCCCCTTCCAGGTCCGGAGCGAAAGGGCGAAGCCGCCGGAGCCGCCGCTGACGACCAGGTAGATGCCGGCGAAGCCCAGGGCGATGCCCAGCCAGCCCAGCGGGGTGATCCGCTCCTGCTTGAAGAACGAGCTCAGCAGCGAGACCATGATCGGCGCGCTGCCGAAGATCACCGCCGTGTTGCCGGCGCTGGTCAGGTCGATGCCCGAGATGAAAAGGTACTGGTAGAGGGCGTAGCCCGAAAAGGAGAGCAGGACGATCCTGGCCAGGTCCTGCCGGCGCAGGCGCAGGTTCTTTTCGGTCAGCAGGAGCAGGGCCAGCAGCACCGCGGCGGCCAGCAGCAGGCGGATGCCGTTGTAGGGCAGGGGCGGGATCTCGGCCAGGGCCACCTTGACCAGCGAGATGTTCAGCGCCCAGACGGCCACCACCAGCAGCATGAGCAGGTCGTTGAGCGTGGGCCTGGGGAGTTTCATCGAGCCGCCATGGTAGCACATCGCCCGCCCCGCGGGCAAGGCCGAGCCCGGGCCGGCGGCCGAAAAAAAAGGGAGGCGGGCGCGGCGGCCCGCCTCCCCCGGCGGTTTCGGCGCCCGGCGCCGAAGGCTACTCGAGCCAGATCTTAACGGTCGCGTCCCTATCCTCCACCTGGACCAGGGCCAGGGGCCCGGCCGCCTTCAGCGATTCCCAGACCTTCTTCAGGTCGACGTTCCGCCCGCAGTCGAGCTTGATCTTCTCTTCCCCGCAGGCGTCGAGCATGATCTCCACCAGCGCGACCGGCAGGGTGATCTTGACGTCGTCGTGGCCGCCCTTGCGCTCCTTGACCTCGATCTTGAAGAACAGGGGCGCCTTGGCGCCGGACGCGGCCGCGCCCTTGACGGCGTTCTTGATCACCTGGTAGTCGTCGGCCGCGGCGGCGAAAGCCGGGGCCGATGCCAGCAGCACCATCACCATCCAGACAGCGATTTTTTTCATTGCTTCTCCTCCAAAGTCGTTTTTTTTATTCCACCCACATCTGGAACGTCCCTTCTTCGCTTTCAATCTCGATTTTCAGCCCCTCCTTGGTCAGCCGGGCCAGGATATCGTTGAGATCGTACCCCTGACTGCCCAGCGAGCGCTTCTGCTCGGGGCTCAATGAGCGGATGGCCAGGTCGGCCAGGGCCAGCGGCAGGTTCAGCAGCACCTCTTCCCGCTTGCTCCGGCGGTCGAGGATGCGGATCTTCAGCATGCGTCCGGCGGCAGGCTTGCCGGCACCGGGCTTGTCCCTGAGCCGCGACGGGGCGATGCGCATGACGGCGATGCGCGCCCGGTCGCGCAATTCCTCGTCCTTCTCGTTCTTCAGGATGGACTCCAGCACCGGCAGCGCCTGCCGCGCCCGGTTACGGTCGGGCAGGTAGCTCAGCTTGAAGGCCGCGTAATAGGACACGACCTTGTTGCGATCGCCGAGCCGGCGGGTGATCTTTTCCAGGTACTGCTTCTGCCCGTCCTGGTAGAGCTGGCCGGCCAGGTCGATGACCGACACGCGCGCGTCCTCGGCCAGGCTGCCCTCGGGCTGAACCGCGAGGAAGCGCTCGTAGCATTCCAGCGCCTCCCGGGCGGCGCCCATCTCCTCTCGGCACTTGGCTTGGTAGAAGAGCGCCGCCGGGTAGCGTCGCGAAGCGGGGCCGGCGGCGATCACGGTCTCCAGCTGCTTCAGCGCATCGCCCCACTGCCGGTCGAAGATCAGTGTCCTGGCCTTCTCGAAGGCCTGCTCATCGGCCTGGGCCGCCAGGGTCACGGCCAGGAGGACGGCCAGCAATAGCGTCAGCGTTTTTCGTTTCATTCAGACCTCCAGGCGGGGCCGGGCAACGAACTCGTCCCGCAGCAGCCGGATCTTGAGCAGCAGCTTCTCGTTCCCGAGCTCACGCTGCAGCCGGGCGATGTCGGCGCACGACCCTTGCTCGCCCAGGCGCAGGAGTTCGTAGCTCAGCCAGTCGATGCGCTCGCTGACGGGCTGGACGTTCTCCCATTCCAGGGCGGAAAGGCCCTGGCGGAGATATCTTTTCTTCATCAGCAGTTCCCTGGCCTGTCCCGTCGCCTGGCGCATCTCCCACGGGGCGACGTCGCCGCCGTCGCAGCTCCTGAGAACTCCGGTCAGCAGCTGCTGGCTCTGGCGCAAGTAGGCGCCGGCCTCCTCGCGGGCCAGTTCGCCGCGCAGGCGCGCCAGCACGGCGGCCGCCGCGTTGTTCCCGCCATGGTCGCCGATCCTCGGCGCCGTGGCTTGGCCCAGGAAGAAAAGGCCCAGGCCCACGACCGTTGCCAGCGCCGCGGCCGCCGCCAGCCGGGGCCAGGACAAGACCGGTCCGGGCCGCCGGACCGTGAAGCGCCGCCTTTTGGCTCCGGCGACGATGCGGTCGGCGACCGCCGGCCAGTCGACTGTTTCCATGGCCGCGTCCATCTCGGCCGCCGGGACGGCGGCCTCCGTCAGCAGGGAGTGCCAGGCGGCCAGCTCTCGGCGGCAGGCCGGACAGGCGCCCAGGTGGCGCTCGACGCGGCGTCGCCGCTTCCCCTCTAGCTCGCCGGCGGCCAAGAGCTCCAGGTCGGCCACGATCCGGCTGCAATTACTCATGTTCTCCTCCGATCCAAGGCGCCATTTCCCGGCGCAGTCGCCCCAGGGCCCGATGGTGCAGCGCCTTGGCGGTGCCGAGCGTGACCGCCATGACCCCGGCGGCCTGCTGCAGCGTCAGTCCCTGGCGGTACTTCAGCACGAACAGCGAACGCTGCCGCGGCGAAAGCTGATCCAGCGCCGCCTCGATCGCCTGCTGCCTCCGCTGCTGCCGCCAGGCTTCCTGGGGGCCGGAATGGACGGCCAATTCCCGCTCCGCCACCTCTTCCAGCCCGCATTCGCGCTGGCCACGGCCGCCGCGCCGGCGGTAGCGGTCGATGCAGAGGTTGTGGGCCAGGCGGAAGATCCAGGCCTGCAGGGAACCCTGGGGCCGGAAGGAGCCGATCTTGTCGTGGATCCTCATGAACGTCTCCTGCACGATGTCGAGGGCCTCGTCGCGGTCGCGGAAGAAGCCGTAACCCACGGCGAACACTTTCTTCTGGTAGCGTCGCACCAGCTCGGCGAAGGCCTCGCCATCGCCGGCGGCGATCCGTTCCAGCAAAGCGCGGTCCAATTCCCTGTCATGTAGGCGTTCCTCCCGGCCCGGCGCCTCTCCGGCGCCGGGGGTCCGCGTCCGCTCGTCCGCGTCCGCCCCGATGCGGGCGGCTACCAAAAGCGGATGGCGCCTGCCGGGCTTCCGCCCCGGCGGCGCCCGGGTGTTCGCTTCCGAAAAATGCGACTGGCCATGATCGTCCTCCGCAACCGATCCATACGCATTATTAACGCAGGAAAGACGGAAAAGGTTGACAGGAAACGAGGCCGGCGCCCGTGTCCGCCCGTCTTCGTTGGAGAAAGGCGATAATGCGCCCGATCCGGCCGAGACGGGCAGTGGGGCCGGGGCGTTTCTTGACTTCCTCCAGCCCCTCGGCTAGACTTTTCCCATGGAAAACATCAAACAAGCGTTCAAGGACGGAGGCCATATGACCAAGAAGATCGGCAAAACCATCCTGGCGGGGCTCATCGTCGTTTTCGTGCTGATTTTTCTGTTCCGCGTCTACGTCATCATCGATCCCGGCGAGAAGGCCGTGATCTTCAACAAGGCCACCGGCAACCTGCGCGTCACGCCCAACGAGGGCTTCTACTTCCTGGTGCCCCTGATCGAGCAGCCCACGGTCTACGACATGAAGACCCGCACCTACACCATGAGCATCGCCCAGCTGGAAGGGGAGATACGGGGCGACGACTCGCTGCAGGCACTGACCGCCGACGGCCAGACGGTGCTGCTCGACATCTCGGTGCGCTTCCATCCCGACGGATCCAACCTCGACAAGCTGCACCGCACCCTGGGCGTCGACTTCGTCAACAAGGTCGTCCGTCCCCAGGTGCGCTCGACCGTGCGCATGACCGTCTCCGAGTACGCGGTGCTCGACGTCTACTCGGGCCAGCGCCTGAAGATCCAGGCCGAGATCGAAGAGAACCTGCGGGCATCGTTCAAGAAGAACCACATCACCCTCGAGGAAGTGCTGCTGCGCAACGTCCAGTTCTCCAAGGAATTCCAGCAGGCCATCGAGAACAAGCAGATCGCCCAGCAGGAGGCGCAGCGCATGAAGTACGTGCTGGAACGCCAGGAGCAGGAGAAGAAGCGCAAGATCATCGAGGCCGAGGGCGAGGCCGAGTCGCTGCGCCTGAAGGGACGCGCCCTGGCCGAGAACCCGGCATTGGTCCAGTACGAATACGTCAAGCTGCTGGCGCCCAACATCCAGGCCATCGTCGCTGACCAGAACGCCATCTTCAACTTCTCCGACTTCCTCAAGAACCAGAAGAAATAGGCCAGACCCATGCACGCGATCGGCCTCACCGGCGGCTTCTGCACGGGGAAAACCTTCGTCCTGCAGGTGCTGCAGGAACAGGGCTGCTTCACCATGCGCGCCGACGACCTGGCCAAGAACATCATCTTCAGCCCGGGCTCCCCGGTGCTGGAGGAGATCATCGCCCTTTTCGGACCCGGCATACTCGACGCCGGCGGGGGGCTGGACAGGGAGAGGTTCAGCCAGGCCCTGTTCGAGGATTACGAGAAGCGCCAGGCGGTGAACGCCATCGTCCATCCCCTGGTCGGCGAGGAGCGCCGGAAAAAGATCCTCGCCGCCGAGGAGACGGGCATCTACGATTTCCTGGTCTACGAGTCGGCGCTGCTCCTCGAGTCGGGAATCCACAAGAGCTTCGAAAGGATCATCGTGGTCTATTCCGCGACGGCCGTGCAGCTGCGCCGCGCCATGGAGCGCGACCGGCTGACGCGGGCCGAGGCGCAGAAGCGCATCCGCTCGCAGTTTCCCCTGCGCGAGAAGCTGAAGGCGGCCCACTACGCCATCGACAGCAGCGGCGACTTCGCCAGCACCCGGGCCAACACCCTGGAGGTCTTTCACCTGTTGAAAAAGGATTTTCATTTGACATAGGTTGTGCTACAATCCCCGCCAAGGAGAGACGGGATGGAGAACACGGAATATTTGGAAGAACTGCTGCGGCTGTTCAACCTGGGCAAGGGCGCGGCCATCCAGGAGATCGTCGAGAAATACCTCGAAAAAACCCTGCAGATCAAGTTCCAGCGCATCCTCATTTCCCAGGATATCCTGAAGGAGGAGTTCATCCGCCTGCACGAGGCCTTCCTGAAGATCCTGAAGATCTACCAGGCCGCCGACAGGAAAGTGGAGATGAGCATGTTTTCCCAGGACCAGCTGGGCAAATTCTTCTTCAACCAGGGCGTCTACGCCATTTGCAAGGACAACTACCTGCAGGCCAGCGAGAAGTTCCAGGAGGCCTACCGCATCAACAAGCGCAATGTCTTCCTGCTCATCTACATGGGCATCATCCTGACCGTGCGCAAGAACTACTACGCGGCCGAGAAGTACTTCTCCGAGGCCACCCAGCGCGACCCGAACTACGACGACGGCTGGTTCTACTCCGCCGAGAACCTTTTCAAGGCCGGCAACTTCAATGCCGCCTACGAGTGCTACGACAAGACCCGGCAGATCAACCCGGCCTACAACGGGATCAGCCTGCGCATCAAGGAGACCAAGGAGGCCATCATCCGCAAGCGCCGCGGCGGCAGAAAGGATTCCCTGCTGCGCCGCCTGGTCAAGTATATCCGCGAGGCCTTCGAGCGCTAGGCAGGCCCCTACAACCGTCCCATCACGCGCCGACGTGTCTCCCGGCGCGCAAGCTCAGTCCCGCTTCCACTTCACGCCGGCGGGGGTATCCAGCAGGATGATCCCCTGTTCCTTCAGCTCGGCGCGGATCTCGTCGGCGCGGGCAAAGTCCTTTTCCCTGCGGGCCTTCTCGCGCAGGGCGATGCGCGCCTCGATCTCGGCGTCGAGCGGGCCTTCGTCTCCCGGCTCCAGGATTCCCAGCACGGCGTTCACGCGCTCCATGTAAGCCAGGATGCCCGCGGCGTCGGCGCGGGTCAGGGCGTTCATCCTGGGGTTGATGCCGCCGATCAGGTCGAACATCACCCCCAGGGCGCCGGAAACGTTGAAATCGTCGGCCACGCTCGCGCTGAACGCTTCCAGGCTGGCCGTGACAACGGCGGCCAGCTCCGGGTCGGCTTCGCCCTCGGTCTCCACGTTCTTCAGGGAGAAAACGAAGTTTTTGATGCGCGCCAGCGCCTGTCCGGCCATTTCCAGCCCATCCAGCGTAAAATTAAGCAGCTTGCGGTAATGGCTGGAGAGGAGCAGGTAACGCACGGCCATGGGGGCATGGCCCTTGGCCAGCAGGTCGCCCAGGGTGTGGAAGTTGCCCAGCGACTTGGACATCTTCATGCCGTCGACGATCAGGTGCTGGCAGTGCAGCCAGTAGTTGACGAACGTCACGCCGTTGGCGCATTCCGACTGGGCGATCTCGTTCTCGTGGTGCGGGAAGATGTTGTCCACCCCGCCCATGTGGATGTCGAAGTGCGGCCCCAGGTACTTCATGCTCATGGCGGAGCACTCGATGTGCCAGCCCGGGCGACCTTCGCCGAAGGGGGCCGGCCATGACGGCTCGCCGGGTTTCTTCCCCTTCCACAGGACGAAGTCCTGGACGGCCTCCTTTCCGTACTCGTCGGCATCCGCGGCTCCGGCGGCGGCCGCTCCGGGCTTCAGGCTGGCGCGGTCCAGATTGGCCAGGCGGCCGTAATCCCTGAAGCGCTCGATGCGGAAGTAGACCGATCCGTCCTTTTCGTAGGCGAATTCCTTCTCCAGCAGGGTCGCGACCAGAGCCTGCATCTCGGGGATGTGCGCGGTGGCCCGCGGGTAGACGTCGGCGGGCAGGATGTTCAGCGCGCGCAGGTCGGCGTGGAAGGCGTCGATGTATTTCTGCGTCACCTCGGCCAGCGGGACCTGCAGCTCGTTCGCCTTGCGGATGGTCTTGTCGTCGATGTCGGTGATGTTCATCACGTGGGTGACGCGGTAACCGTGGAAGAGCAGGAAGCGCTTGACGAGGTCCTCGAACAGGTAGGAACGGAAGTTGCCGATATGCGGGTAGTCGTAAACAGTCGGGCCGCAGGTGTAGAGGCCGACCTTGCCCTTCTCGATCTCACGGAATTCCTCCAGCCGGCGGGTCAGGGTATTGAACAATCTCATTTTTCCCCTTCTTTCTTTTTTGCGGCGCAGCGGGTCTCGGTGTACCAGCGCACCTGCTTGCAGAAACGGTCGAAAACGGCCACATCGGCGCTGGTCCAGCGCGTGCGGCTCATGGCGCGCTTCAGCGAGCGGTGGAACAGGCCGTTGTCGGGCTCGCGCACCTCCAGTGCCTTCATCAGGTCCCAGATGTTCCCGGTGATGCGCTCGAAGGCCCTCTTTTCAGCCATGCGCGGCAGCTCGGGGCCGCGCCCCCCTTCCTGGACCGACTTGAACAGCTCGTAGGCGACCACCATGACCGCCTGGGAGAGGTTCAGCGACGGGTAGGCGCCGGCCATGGGGATGCGGATGAAGAAATTGGCCAGCTGGCTCTCGTCGGTGTTCACCCCCTTGTCCTCGCGGCCGAAGACCAGGGCGATCTTCTCACCCGGGGCGGAGGCAACGACCTGCGCCGCCGCCTGGGCCGGGGAAAGGAAGTCGCGCTTCCACTTGCCGGCCTTGGCCGTGGCCAGGTAGACCTGCGAGATCCCCTGCAGGGCGTCGGAGAGGCTGGGGAACTCCCGGGCCGCCGCGACGATCTCCTGCGAGCGGTAGCCCATTTTCCGCTGTTCGACCTCGTCGCGGAAGGGGACCGGGTTGACCAGGCGCAGGCGCGCGAGGCCCATGTTCTTCATGGCACGCACCACCGAGCCGATGTTGCCCGCCCCCTTGGGCTCGACCAGCACCACATGCACGCGATCCAGGATTTCCTTCATTTTTTCCTTGTTTTTTTCGGCAAAATCGCTGAAATTATAGTATAAAACAGCCCGCCAGGCAAATCAGTGCCGGTGAAGAGCAAAAGTCAAAAGTGAAATGTGATGACATTGAGTGGGCGGTTGATCCATTGCTTTAATTTTTCACTTTTCACTGCTCACTTTTCACCAAGGTTTTTTCTAGCCGTCCACCGTACACCGTCTACCGTAAACCGAGGTTCTTGACGATCGCCTCCAAAGCCAGTACAATCTCTCCATGGAACTCGTTCAACTCAAAAGCCTGTTCAGCGATTTGAAGCAGAAAGCCTCCGACCTTCGGGGGTTTCTTTGAAATAGCCCAAAAGGCCGAGCGGATCAAGGAGATCGACGCCAAGCTGACCGATCCCGCCATCTGGAACAAGCCCCAGGAGGCGGCCCGCCTGCAGAAGGAGAAGAAGATCCTGAACGGTTTCCTGCTGGTCGACTCGAAGCTGGGATTCACGGTCGAGGAACTGGAAGCCTATTTCCAGCTGATCGATGAGGACCCCGGCCTGCTGCCCGAGCTCGAGGAAAAGCTGGGCCTCTTCCAGGAATACGTCGAGGAGACCGAGGTCAAGCACTACCTCGACGGCGAAAACGACGCCAGCAACGCCTTCCTGAGCATCCATCCCGGCGCCGGCGGAACCGAGAGCCAGGACTGGGCCGAGATCCTCCTACGCATGTACCTGCGCTTCTGCGAGCGCCTGGGCTTCAAGGCCGAGATCACCGACATCCTGGCCGGCGAGGAGGCGGGGGTCAAGAGCGTCAGCGTGCGCGTCGAGGGCGAGTTCGCCTTCGGCTACCTCAAGGAGGAGATCGGCGTCCACCGCCTGGTGCGCATCTCGCCTTTTGACGCCAACAAGCGCCGCCACACCTCGTTCGCCGCCGTCTTCGTCATCCCCGAGGTCGACGATTCGATCAAGATCGACATCGACGCCAAGGACCTGCGCATCGACACCTACCGCTCCTCGGGCAAGGGCGGCCAGCACGTCAACCGCACCGACTCGGCCGTGCGCATCACCCATTTGCCGACCAACACCGTGGTCCAGTGCCAGAGCGAGCGCTCGCAGCACCAGAACAAGGACCGGGCCATGAAGATGCTGCGCTCCAGGCTCTACGACCTGGAGCTGAAGAACCAGCAGAAGGCCAAGGACAAGATCGAGGACGGCAAGGGCGGCATCGCCTGGGGCAACCAGATCCGCTCCTACGTCATGCAGCCCTACCAGAGCATCAAGGACCACCGCACCGGCCTGGAGCGCGGCGACATCCAGCGCGTCCTGGACGGAGAGATCATCGGCTTCATCAAGGAATCGCTGAAACTGCCAAGATAAAAAGCCTTCCAGACGCGTGACGCGGAAGAAGAATGTCAGGTTCGATGTTCGCCGTTCGATGTTCGCCGTAAAAAACCGATACAGAATGCTCTTTTAAGCAGCTGGCCCGATCCGGATCGAGATCAGGTCAGTTCTTCCGGATTTCGGTCCTTCCTTTTTTCGCGATGCAAGTTTTCTTTCTCCCCGACCGGGTCACGACGCATACTTCCCTTTTTGCCAGGCTGGCGATGTCGACGCTCATCTTCACTGAATTGTCGACCAGGAAGCGGTCGCTGCCCTGGGTGACGGTGAGCGTGAATTTTTCGTCCCCCGCGGGGATGGTGTAGCGGTCAAAATCCTCCTGCAGCCCCAGGTGCCCGTGCAGGATCGCCTCCCCCAGGACGCCGGCGGCTCCGGCATAGAACAGGGCCCCGCGGCCGTTGCCGGCCCGGTCGGACCACTCGAAGACGTTCATCTCGTCAAGGTTCTTGGCGAGGATCTCCTCCAGGTAGCGATCCGCCTCGTTGCGGAAGCCGGCCCGGTACAGGGCGCTGACCAGGCGGCCGCCGATCCAGTCCCATTCGCCGCCGTTCTGGTAGCTCCAGGGGACGCGCAGCAGCGGGTGGGGGAAGAAATTCTCCGGGAAGGGGGGGAGAAGGGTGAAGGAGACGGTGCGCAGCCCATACTCGCCGCGGCGCTTCTCCAGCACCTTCAGGAAGCGGGCGATCTCCGCCCGGCTCATCAGTCCGGCGCGCATGGCCTCGGCGTTGCCGCCCACGGCCAGGATGTTGCGCTCCCAGCGCAGAGAGTCGTCCTTGCCCTCGACGCGGTGGATCCGGAAGTACCCCCTGTCCGCCAGAAAGAGCTGGCGCCGGGTCTCGGCGACAACGGACTTCTCCCGCTGGCGCCACCTGTCGGCCATGGTTTCATCGTTCAGGCGCTCGGCCATGAGAACCAGCTTTTGCGCCGCCTGGATGAAGAGCGCCTGCGCGTAGGTGGAGTACGTGCGCCTCGACCTGTCGGAGAGCTTGATCGCCCGCTGGTCGGGATAGGAACGCTCCACGTCGCCCCAGTCGGCGGTAAAGCCGCTCCAGATCAGCCGCCGCTTGACATCCCGGCGCTTCTGCCACAGCCATTCCAGGGCCATCTCCAGTCGGCGCAGCCGCGAGACGCCCGCCACCTCGCCGACAAGCCATGAAGGGTCGGACAGGGCCAAATGCCAGGCGGCCAGCACCAGCGAGCTCTCCTGGTCGCTCTCGACCGTGTTCTTGTCGCAGCGCCCGATCGTGTCCACCCAGTCCTGGACCTCCCCCTGCGGTCCTTGCGCCATGAAAAACCGGTCGACGATCCCCTGCAGATCGGCACCTGGGTAAAAGAAGCGCGCATATGCCAGCAGGGTGGCCGTGTCGCGGATCCAGACCTGCGGATAATCACTGCCGGCGGCGAAGCCGAAGAATTTTCCGTCCCGGCGGATCTCGTTGTTGCGCAACACCTGGCGCAGAAGGTACTGCCCGCGGTCGAGCAGGCCGCGGCCGCTTTCGTAGAACGTCGGCAGCTGGTCCTTCCTGAAGGCGGGCGCAACCAGCGGCAGCAGGCGCAGGGAGATCGTCGCGGTCTTCCAGCCCCTGTCCCGCCCCCAGAATTCGCCCTCGCGCACCAGGTCCCATTCGAGGAGGTAGGAACCGGGAGCGATGCTGAAGAATACCGGCAGGTCAAAGCGGGCCGTGGCGCCGGGTCGGACGGGAAGCGGCAGGGAGAAGCGCCGGTTGTCGAAGCGCACGTCCCTGCCCGCCGTGTCGCGCACATGGTAGGAAATCAGGATGTTGCCCGGCGATTCCAGGCGCTGCCGCGAGCGGTTGCGCACGGTGAAATGGAGCATGATCTTCTCGCCCTGGCGCGCCGTCACCTGCGCGGGATCGCAGCGGATCTCGACCTCGGCATGCCCCCGCCCGGCGAAAAGCAGGAACATCCCGATGAAAAGAGCCGCAGTGGAGCCCGGGCGTCTCATGTCCTGCCTCCTCGCGAGCTTGCGGGGCCGGCGGACCGGGCCTTTTCAGCGAAAAAGTCCTCCAGGTTCGATCGCCAGGGGCGCAGGCGGAAACCCAACTCCGCCTGGACCCTGGCGGTGGCGAGCACCGCTCGCCCGGGTCGCGGCGCGCGGGTGGGGAACCCGCTGGTCGGGATGGCCTCGATGGGAATTTTTTTCGCGATCCTTCCCGTCCGCAGCGCCAGCTCCTGGATGGCCACGGCGAAGTCGAACCAGGAGATCACGCCGGCATCGCAATAATGATAGGTGCCGAAGCGCTCGCTGCCCGACTGCAGCAGGCCGGCGATGTTGGCGGCCAGGGCGGCGGCGTAGGTCGGGGCGCCGAACTGGTCGTCGACCACCCGGGCCTTCTCCCGTTCGGCGAACACCCGGAGCATGGTATGAACGAAATTCGGCCCATGCACCCCGTACAGCCAGCTGATGCGCAGCAGGAAATGGCGCCGGAGACAGGCAGCGAGGCGCAGCTCGCCCTGGAGCTTGCTCCAGCCGTAGCGCGAAAGGGGACGCGGCTCGTCCTCCTCAGTGTATGGGTCGTCGCGGTCACCGGCAAAGACGTAATCGCTGGAAAAATGAACGAGCTTGGCCCCGATCTCCCCGGCCAGGCGGGCCAGGTTCTCCACTCCCCGGGCATTGAGGGCCAGGGCCGCCCCGGGCTCGTCCTCGGCGCGGTCCACGGCCGTATAGGCGGCGCAGTTGACGATCCAGGCGATGCGCCGGGAGAGGGCAAATGCCTCCAGCTGCCTGGGATCGCGGATATCCACCTCGCGATCGCTGGCGAAGAACCCCCAGCCCCGGGAGGCGAACTCGCCGGCCAGTTGCCGGCCCAGCATGCCGGCGGCACCGACCAGCCAGATCCCGTTTTCAAATCCCATGGCGCCGGAGGGGATCAGGGACGCTCGTCGGCCACGCGCAGCAGGTAGCTGCCGTAACCGCTCTTCTGCAGCGGCGCGGCCAGCTGCCGCAGCTGCTGCCGGCCGATCCAGCCGTTGTGGAAAGCGATCTCCTCCAGGCAGGCGATCTTGAGGTCCTGGCGATCCTCGATGGTCTTGATGAAAAGGGTGGCATTGACCAGCGACTCGTGGGTGCCGGTATCGAGCCAGGCGAAGCCCCGGCCCAGCACCTGCACGCGCAGCGTGCCCTTTTTCATGTAGGCGCGGTTGACGTCGGTGATCTCCAGCTCGCCGCGGGCCGACGGCTTCAGCGCCCGCGCGATGGCGACGATGTCGCGATCGTAGAAATAGAGGCCGACCACGGCCAGGTTCGAGCGGGGCCGTTCCGGCTTTTCCTCGATGGAAACAGCGCGGCCCGCGGCGTCGATCTCCACCACGCCGTAACGCTCGGGGTCCTTGACGGCGTAGCCGAAAACGGTGGCGCCCCCGGCGCTGACGGCGCTCACGGCCTGGCGTAGCCTGCCGGTCAGTCCCGTGCCGTAAAAGATGTTGTCGCCCAGCACCAGGCAGACGGGTTCGCCGGCGATGAACTCCTCGCCGACCAGGAAGGCGTCGGCCAGCCCGCGCGGCTCTTCCTGGACCCGGTAGGCGAAGCGCACCCCCAGCTGCCCGCCGTCGCCCAGCAGCGAGCGGAAGCGGGGCAGGTCAGCGGGGGTGGAGATGACCAGGATGTCGCTGATGCCGGCCAGCATCAGCGTTGACAGCGGGTAATAGATCATCGGCTTGTCGTAGACCGGGAGCAGCTGCTTGCACATCACCTGGGTGATGGGATGGAGGCGGGTGCCGTGGCCGCCGGCCAGGACGATACCTTTCATGGGTTCCCCCTTTGTTCCTTTTCCATGGCGACGCGCCCTACTCCACCGTGACCGCCTTGGCCAGGTTGCGCGGCTTGTCGATGTCGCAGCCCTTGGCCCGGGCGATGAAATAGGCGAAGAGCTGCAGCGGCACGATGTTCAGCACCGGCTGCAGGATGGGCAGCGTTTCGGGGACGCGGATGACATCGTCGCAGACATCGGCGATGCGGCCGCTGTTCTCGCCGGCGATGGCCAGCACCCGGCCGTTGCGCGCCTTGATCTCCTGGATGTTGCTGAGCATCTTGTCGAAGGTGGCATCCTGGGTGACGATGGCCACGGTGGGGAATTCCTCGTCGATGAGCGAGATGGGGCCGTGCTTCATTTCGCCGGCGGGGTAGCCCTCGGCGTGGATGTAGGAGATCTCCTTCAGCTTCAGCGCCCCCTCCATGGCGGTGGGATAGTTGTGCTGGCGGCCGATGAACAGGAAATCCTTGTAACGCGAGTATTCCTGCGCAAGCTTCTTGACATGCTCGATATCGGTGAGGATCTTCTTGACCTGGCGCGGCAATTTCTTGATGGCCTGGATGACGGCGCTGCCCTCGCTGAAGGAAAGGCCCTGGTAGCGGCCGACATGCAGCGCCATCAGCGTCAGCACCACCAGCTGCGAGGTGTAGATCTTGGTGGACGCCACGCCGAACTCGGGGCCGGCGTGATTGTAGACGCCGGCGTCGGTGATCTGGGCGACGGCCGAGCCCACGACGTTGACCACGCCGAGGATCAGCGCCCCCTTGCGCTTGGCCTCGCGGATGGCGGCAATGGTGTCGGCGGTCTCCCCCGACTGCGACAGGGCCAGGACCGCGGTTTCGCCGTCCATCTTCAGCTTGCGGTAGCGGAACTCCGAGGCCACCTCGACTTCGACGTGCAGATCGCACAGGCTCTCGAAGATGTAGCGGCCGCAGAGCCCGGCATAGAAGCTGGTGCCGCAGGAGACGATGACCAGTCTTTTCAGGTTCTTCAAACGCTCCAGGACCGGCTCGAGGCCGCCCAGCTTGGAAACGCCCTCGCTTTCGATGAGGCGGCCTCGGTAGGCGTTCTCGATGGCCTGCGGCTGCTCGAAGATCTCCTTGAGCATGTAGTGCTCGAATCCCTTCTTGTCGGCCCCGTCGTCGCGGCCCTCGCGAACCTCGACTTCCCTCTCCAGGAACTCGTTGTTCAGGTTCTTGATATGGTAGCCGCCCGGATGCAGCACGGCCATCTCGTCGTCGTTGAGCGAGATGATCTTCTGGGTGTACGGCTGCAGGGCATTGGCGTCGGAGGCGGCGAAATACTCGCCTTCGCCGATGCCGATGATGATCGGGCTGCCGCGCCGGACGATCACGATCTGTTCCGGAACGTCGGCGTGCATGGCCGCGAGGCCGAAGGTCCCATCCAGATGCTGCACCGCCATCCGCACCGCCTTCTCCAGGTCACCGTCGAAGTGCTCCTCGATCAGGTGAGCGATCACCTCGCTGTCGGTCTCCGAGCGGAAGAGGTGCTTCCTGGCCAGCAGGTCTTCCTTCAGCTCCAGGTAATTCTCGATGATGCCGTTGTGCACGACGGCGATCTTCTCCCCGCAATCGGCATGGGGATGGGCGTTCTCCTCGGAAGGGCGGCCGTGGGTCGCCCAGCGGGTATGGGCGATGCCGCAATGGCCGGGCAGCGGCCGCTCGATCCCCTTCTTCTCCAGGTCGGACACCTTGCCCACGGCGCGAATGAGGTTCAGTTTCGTGCCGTCGGCCACGGCCAGGCCGGCCGAGTCGTAGCCGCGGTACTCCAGGCGCTTCAAGCCGTCCAGCAGGATGGGCTTGGCCGCCCGCTTCCCGCAGTAGCCGATGATCCCGCACATGGGTCCTCCTTGGCGGCGAGCCCCTTACGCAAAATGGGTCAAGCTCGGCTTGCCCAGGGGATAGACGTTGAAGCCGATCTCGAAGAGCCGCCGGTGGTCGAGGATGTTGCGGCCGTCGAACACGAACGCCGGCTTGCGCATGGAGGCGAACACCTTCTCGTAATCGAGGGCCTGGAAATCCCGCCATTCGGTGATCACCGCCAGGGCCTGGGCGCCGTCGGCCGCCCGATAGGGATCGGCCGCGTAGTCCACCTCGCCGGCGAGGCCGGCCAGGTCGCGGCGGGCGTTGTCCAGCGCCTGGGGATCGCTGATGGCCAGGATCGCCCGTTCCTCGAGGAGCTTGCGCGCCACGTATATCCCCGGCGATTCGCGCGTATCCCCGGTGTCGGCCTTGAAGGCGAATCCCAGCAGCGCGATCTTCTTGCCCACGACGGTATGGAACATCTCGCGGATGATCGTCTGCACGAATCGGTCCTGCTGGTACTCGTTCATGCGGATCACCGCCTGCCAGTAGTCGGCCACCTCGGCCAGCCCGTAGCTGCGGGCGATGTAGACCAGGTTCAGGATGTCCTTCTTGAAGCAGGAGCCGCCGAAGCCGATGCTGGCGCTGAGAAAGCGCGGGCCGATGCGGCGGTCGCTGCCCACGGCGTAGGAGATCTCGCTGACGTCGGCGCCGGTTTTCTCGCACAGGGCCGATATCGAGTTGATCGACGAGATGCGCTGGGCCAGGAAGGCATTGGCCACCAGCTTGGAGAGCTCGGCCGACCACAGGTTGGTGGTGATGATCCGGTCGCCGGGAACCCAGCGGGCGAAGATGCCGACGATCTCCTCGGCCGCCTTGCGCCCCTCCTCGGTCTGCCGCGAGCCGATCAGCACCCGGTCGGGCTCCAGCAGGTCCTTGACCGCCGTCCCCTCGGCGAGGAACTCGGGATTGGATACGACCTCGAAGCGCAGTCCCTTCTTGTTCTCCTGCAGGATGCGCTCCATGGCCTCGGCGGTGCGCACCGGCAGGGTGCTCTTCTCGACGATGATCTTGGCGCGGTCGGAATGGGCGACGATCTCGTAAGCGGTTTTCTCCCAGTACTGCAGGTCGGAGGCCATGCCGGCGCCGTGGCCGAAGGTCTTGGTGGGCGTGTTGACCGAGACGAAGATGATATCGGCCTCGCGGATCCCGGCGGCGATGTCGGTGGAAAAGGACAGGTTGCGGCCGCGCGCCTCGCGCACCACGTCCAGGAGCCCGGGCTCGAAGATGGGCAGGCGGTCGCTGTTCCAGGCCTGGATGCGCTCGGCATTGACATCGACCACGTTCACCTTGAGGTCGGGGCACTTGGCGGCGATGACGGCCATGGTCGGGCCGCCCACGTAGCCGGCGCCGATGCACAAAATGTTTTTCTTGAACTTCATGGGCATACCTCGATGATCGACAGGCTAATCCCGGCCATAGTATTCCCTGTACCACTGGATGAAGCGCGCCACGCCGTCCTCGACCGGGGTCGACGGGGCGAAGCCGACGTGACGGTCCAAGGCCTCGATGTCGGCGCTCGTCTCGGGAACGTCTCCGGGCTGCAGGGGCAGCAGGACCTTCTTCGCTCTCCGACCCAGTTCTTTCTCGATGAGCCCGATGAAATGCAGAAGGTCGACCGGGCGGTTGTTGCCGATGTTGAAGATACGGTAGGGGGCTGACGAGCTGGCCGGGTCGGGGCGCTGGGCGTCCCAGCCCGGGTCGGGGGACGGCGGCCTGTTCATCACGCGCCAGATCCCCTCCACGATATCGTCGATGTAGGTGAAATCGCGCTTCATGTTCCCGTGGTTGTACACCTCGACGGGCTCGCCGGCGAGGATCCTGCGGGTGAAGATGAACAGCGCCATGTCGGGGCGGCCCCAGGGGCCGTAGACGGTGAAGAAGCGCAACCCGGTGGCCGGGATGCCGTAGAGGTGCGCGTAGCTGTGGGCCATCAGCTCATTGGCCTTCTTGCTGGCCGCGTAGAGCGACAACGGGTGGTCGACATTGTGGCTCACCGAGAAGGGCTGCTCCCGGTTGCCGCCGTAGACCGAGGAAGAGGAGGCGAAGACCAGGTGGCGCACCGGGTGCTGGCGGCAGTTCTCCAGGATGTTCATGAAGCCGATGATGTTGCTCTCCATGTAGGCCCAGGGATTCTGCAGCGAATAGCGCACGCCGGCCTGGGCGGCCAGGTGGGCCACCAGCCGAGGCTTTTCGCCGGCAAAGATCGCCCCCATCCTCTCCCGGTCCTGCAGGTCGGCCTTGTAGAAGACGATCCCCGGGGCCTCGAGCCGGGCCCCGTCGCGCCGCTCCAGCCCCTCCAGGTCGGCGGCGGCGAAGCCGAGTTCGCGCAAGCGGGCCCGCTTCAGATTGACATCATAGTAATCGTTGAGGTTGTCGATGCCGATGACCGGGTGCCCTTCGGCCAGGAGCCGCCTGGCGAGGTGAAAGCCGATGAAACCGGCTGTCCCGGTCACCAACACGGCGGGCTTGGCGTCGACGGCTCCGTGATCTCCAGGCGTCATGGGTGATGGCTCCCTTCTGTTGGGCCCGGGCACGCCCCTCCCCGCGACCGAAAAAGACAAAGGGGACGGCATTCCCTGCCCAACGATATTCAATTATAGTATATCCCTTGCGAAAATCAAAGCTGGACGGAAGCATGCCACTGGGTTCCCCTCAGGCAGCCGGCCGCCAATGGGGGTGAATCGCTCCCGGGCAGGACGCGACCGGATTCGAGATATCTTGATTGCTTTTAGGCAAATCCGGAGGAAAGGTCGTCCCCGATTATTTTTGCTCGATGAAACAGGTATCCAGCTTGCTCAAAAAGCGCTTGTCGGTCATGCCGGTCCGGTTGAACATGACCACGCTCCCCAGTCCCAAATCGGGATAGATCCTCAGTTCGCAATAATAGCCGCCACCGCCGCCGGCATGGGCAAAATAGCGATTCCCTTTCAGCAGGCCCTTGAACCAGGAGAGGCACATCCCCGTCGCCTTGCCCGTGCGCGTGCGATTTTCGGAAAACAGCATTTCTTTGGAATCGGCCGACAGCAATCGGCCATCATCGCGCAGCAGATCCCGGATGTATTTGACAAACGCATCGGCCGTGCCGATCAAACCGCCATAGGATATCCCGTTGACGTAAAAATCCTCGAATGCCTTCCACCGCCCTTCTGTTCGTCTCAGATATTTCGCCTTGTCCAAGAAAAAGCCCAGGAGAAGGTAGGAAAAGCTGAACCGCTTGTGATACCCCTTCGCATGGCGCGCGGCGTCGGCGATTTCGAAACCCAGCTCGCCGGGCAGAATCGCCAGCGGCTGGAAGATGTTTTCCCGGATATACTCCTCATAGCGCTGACCGGAAACCCTTTCAATAAGCTGCCCGAGCAGGACATAGCCAAGATTGGAATAGGCAAATTTCTCGTTCGGCTTCGCTTTCACCAGGTTATGCTTGCGAAAGATCCGTTGGAAAAAACCGTCCCGGTCAAAGCCCCTATGCTCACCAACCGGGTGGATCCAGCTTAGGGGGATCGGATTGGGAATGCCGGAGGAATGAGAAAGGAGCTGCCGGATCGTGATCCCGGGAGGATAGGGAAAGTCATGCAAGTACTCGATGACCGGACGGTCCAGACCGATCTTTTTCCGCTCGGCCAATTGCAGCACGGCGAGGGCCGTGAAGGTCTTGGTAACGGAATAAGCGTTGTAAGTCGTATTATCATCGGCCTTTTCCCGTTTTTTCAGGTCGGCCCATCCATGGCGAAATTCGTGGATAACCCGGTTCGCGTCGAAGATCACGTATTGCACGGAGGGCGAGCTGTTATTCTCGACCTGCCGGGTCAGGATACGGTCCATTCTCTCCTCCGGGGTATTGGCCGCCTGTGTTTTGCAGGCAGCGAGCAGCGCCGCGGCCGCGATGACGGCGAGCACCGCTTTCATGGCTTGCGGGCGCCAGTCAATCCCATGGCCAGTTTATACAACCGGGAGTTAAAGAATTCAAGCAGGCTCCTGAAAACCCTATTCGATCTTGTCGCTCTGGGCCTTGAGCGACTGCAGCAGGTTCAGCGCCTCCAGCGGCGTCAGGCGCTCGATGTCGATCTCCTTCAGCTTTTCGCGGATCTCGTCCCAGACCTTCAGCTCCATGTCCTCGGGAAAGAGGCTGGCGTTCTGGAGCGGCGCTTTCCGTATGCGGCCGGTGATGCGCTCCTTGACCAGGCGGTTCAGCTCCTTCTTCTCCAGGTTGAGCAGGATGTCCTTGGCGCGCTCGATGACGCTGCGCGGGATGCCGGCGATCTTGGCCACGTGGATGCCGAAGCTCTGGTCGGTGGGGCCGGGCATGATCTTGTGCAGGAAGATGACGTTGTCCTGCCACTCCTTGACCGCGATATGGTAGTTGCGCACGCGCTCCAGGATGGCGGCCAGCTCGGTCAGTTCGTGGTAATGGGTGGCGAACAGCACGCGCGGCCTCGCCTTCAGGGCATGCAGGAACTCGACCACGGCCCAGGCGATGGAGAGGCCGTCGTAGGTGGAGGTGCCGCGGCCGATCTCGTCGAGCAGGACCAGCGAGCGCGTCGTGGCGTTGTTCAGGATAATGGCCGTCTCGATCATCTCGACCAGGAACGTGGACTTGCCCTCCAGCAGCGAGTCGGAGGCGCCGATGCGGGTGTAGATGCGGTCGCATACGCCGATCTGCGCCCGGGCGGCGGGGACGAAGAGGCCGGCCTGGGCCAGGATGACGATCAGTGCGTTCTGGCGCAGGTAGGTCGACTTGCCCCCCATGTTGGGGCCGGTGATGAGCAGCACCTGCTCGCTCTCCGAGGAGATGCTCAGGTCGTTGGGGATGAAGCCGAGTCCGGAAGCGGCCTCGACCACCGGGTGGCGCCCCTCCTGGACACGGATGACCGTCCCGTCGTTGACCTCCGGCCTCACGTAGCCGCGGCGCTGGGCGAGCTCGGCGCCGGCGGCCAGCACGTCGAGCAGGGCGACCTGGTCGGCGTTGCCGTTCAGCTGCGGCGAGAAGCGCTGGATCTCTGCCAGCACCTCGAGGTAGAGCTTCTTCTCGATGGCCACGATCCGCTCCTCGGCCTTGAGGATCTTTTCCTCGAGCTCCTTGAGCTCGGCGGTCAGGAAGCGCTCGGCGCTGACCAGGGTCTGCTTGCGCGCGTAGCGCTCCGGCACCAGGTGCAGGTGGGGCTTGGTGACCTCGATGAAGTAGCCGAAGACCTTGTTGTATTTGATCTTCAGCGAGGGGATGCCGGTGGCGGCCTTCTCGTCCTTCTCCATGGCGGCCACGATCTCCTTGGCGTTGCGGCTGATGGCGCGCAGCTCGTCCAGTTCCCGGTGGTAGCCCGGGCGGATGATCTGCCCCTCGCTGATGATGGCGGCCGGCTCGGGGGCGATGGCCCGGTCCACCAGGGCGACGATCTCGGGAAGCGGCTGCAGATCGGCGCAGGCCTGGCGGATCATCCCGGCCTTCATGTCCCGGATGCCGTCCCGCACATCGGGAACGCGGTCCAGGGTGTCGCGCAGGCTGAGCAGGTGCCGGGGCAGGGCGATGTTGAGCGCGATCCGGGAATTCAACCTCGCCAGGTCGGCGAAGTGCTTCAACTTCTTGCGCACTTCGCTGCGGCCGATCAGGTTCTGCGAGAATTCCTCGACGCCGTCCAGGCGCCGCTCGATGCCGTTCTTGTCCAGCAGGGGGTAGGCGAGCCACTTCCTGAGCAGGCGCCGGCCCATGGGCGTGACGGTCATGTCCACGGCCCCGAACAGCGAGCCGGAAGCGCTGCCGGTCCTGAGGTTGGCCAGCACCTCCAGGTTGCGGAACGAAACGGCGTCCAGCACCAGGTGCTCCTCGCTGGCGCTGAAGCGCGGGGCGCTGACATGGGGCAGGGAGCCGGGGCGGATCGAGCGCAGGTACTTGATCAGCACGCCGGCGGCGGCGACGGCGGCAGGATGGCCGGCCAGTCCCAGCCCCTCGATGCTCTCCAGGCCGAACTGGCCTTTCAGGACCGCAGCGCAATCGGCCGGGGCGAACTCGGCATCCTCGTACACGGTCACCAGGATGCCGGCGAATTCGGGGAAGCGCTTGACGAAAAGGGCGAATTCCTTCTCGTAGCCCCGGGCAATGACGATCTCCTTGGGAAACTTGCGGTAGAATTCGTTGAACAGCGCCTCGTCGTTGCCGGCGGCGAAGGACTTGACCTCGAAATCGGCCACGGCCAGGTCCAGGGAGGCCAGGGCCAGAGCGCCGCCGGCGCTGCCGACGGCGACGATGAAGCTGTTCAGCCCGGCGTCCAGCGCCTCCACCTCCAGGGCGGTGGCCGGCGTCAGGATATGGGTGACCTCGCGGCGCACGATGCCCTTGGCCAGCGCCGGGTCCTCCACCTGCTCGCAGATGGCCACCTTGAAGCCCTTGCGCAGGAGCTTGGCGGCGTAGTTCTCCCAGGCATGGTGCGGCACCCCGCAGAGCGGCACGGCGCCTTCCTTGTTCTTGTTGCGCGAGGTCAGCACCACCTCCAGGATGGGGGCGGCGATGCGCGCGTCGTCGAAGAACATCTCGTAGAAATCGCCCAGGCGGAAGAACAGGATGGCGTCGGGATAGCTTTTCTTGATCTCCTGGTACTGGCGCAGCATGGGGGTGGGTGCGCGGTCTTCCATGGCCGGGATTATATCACAGGCCCTGAAGGTCCCCGCCGAGGGGGGGGCTCCGCCGCGAAGGCCTCGCTCAGGCGCAGGGTCAGCAGGGTGCGCCGGCGCACCGGCTGCGAGTTGGCCACGGCGCGCGCGACGGTCGCCTCGTCCGACAGCAGAAGCAGCTTCCGGCGCGCCCGGGTGATGGCCGTGTAGAACAGCTCGCGGCTGAGCATGCGCGCGTGGGAGGGCAGGAGGCACAGGACCACGATGTCGTACTCCGACCCCTGGGACTTGTGTACCGAGACGGCGTAGGAAAGGGTCAGCTCGTCCAACTCGTCGGCGGCATATTCGACGATCCAGCCGTCGAAGCTGACCCGCAGCAGCTTGTCGGCCTCGTGGTAATCCTCGACGACCCCCAGGTCGCCGTTGAAAACGCCCTTGTCGTAGTCGTTGCGCGTCTGCATGACCTTGTCCAGGCGCTTGAAAGCGGCTTTTTCCCGGCGCAGCAGGAAAGGTTCGGGGTTGAATTTTTCCTGCACCATCTGGTTGATGCGGTCAATGCCGGCATCACCACGGTACATGGGCACCAGCACCTGCAGGGCGGCGGAGTTGAACGGGTAATCCTCCTGGTAGCGGCGCAGGATGCGCTCCACCTTCTCCGGGACCCGGGCCTCATCACGCACCGGCAGGAAGATGAAGTCGGCATCGGGGTCGGGCTTGGGAAAGACAAGGGGCTCGCCGCCGTTGACGCGGCAGGCGTTCTCCACGATCAGGCTGCCCCGGTCCTGGCGGAAATTGCGCTTCAGGTAGATGGTGTGGAAAAGACCGCTCTGGATCATGTCGCGCAGGACGTTGCCCGGGCCGACCGAGGGCAGCTGGTCCTTGTCGCCGATGACGATCAGCTGGGTGTCGTCGGCCAGCGCCTGCAGCAGCGAGAACAGGACAAACGAATCGACCATGGAGAATTCGTCGACGATCACCGCCCCCGCCGGCAGCGGATTCTGGGCGTTGTGCACGAACTGTCCCGTCTCGGGATTGAACTTCAGCAGGCGGTGGATGGTGGAGGCCTGGCAGAATGCGCTCTCCTCGATGCGCTTGGCCGCGCGGCCGGTGGGGGCGGCGACCAGGATCGGGCGGCCGTTGGCCCGGAGAATCTCGATGATGGCCCGAATGATGGTCGTCTTGCCCGTGCCCGGGCCGCCGGTGATGACGGTCAGCCGGTTGCGCACCGCAGCCAGCACCGCCTGCTTCTGCTCTTCGCTGAGCTCCAGGGCGAGCTTGGCGAAGACGGCGGCGAAGTCGACCGCCGGCTCCGCGACCGGGTCACCCTCCCGGGCGAGCCGGTGCAGGCGCCGGGCCGCGGCCGTCTCGATCATCTCGTTCTGCGGGGTGAGCACGCAGGGCTCGGGCAGCTCGGCCAGGCGCAGCTCGCCGCGCTCGCTCAGCTTCTCCAGGACGGCGAACACGTCGCAGTCGGCGACGTCAAGCAGCCAGGAGCATTTCTGCAGCAGCTCGTCGCGGGGAATGTACAGGTCGCCACGCTGGAACTCCGCCTGCTGCAGGACGAAAAAGATCCCCGCCCGCACCCGCTGCGGGTCGGTCTTGGCGATGCCCAGGGCGCGGGCGATGGTGTCGGCGACCTTGAAGCCCACGCCGCGCACGCGCTCGATCAGCAGGTAGGGATCGCCTTCGACCATCGCCGGCGCCAGGTCGCCGAACTCGCGGTGGATGCGGTAGACCGTCTCCTGGCCGACGCCGAAGGGGGTCAGGCGCACGGTCAGGTCGCGCAGGACCCGGCTGCCGCGCATGCTGTCCTGCACGGTCGCGATGAGCGATTTCTTCAGGCCCGGAACCTCGCGCAGCCGCTCGGGAGCGTTCTCCAGCACATCGAAGGTCGCCTGGCCGAAATGGTCGACAATGCGCTGGGCGGTCTTCCTGCCGACGCCCTTGAAGCGGCCGGAGGCGAGGTAGCGGGCGATCCCCTCGCCGTCCTGGGGACGGATGAACTCGAAGCGGCTGACCTTGATCTGGCGGCCGAAGCGCGGATGCTCCGATTCCTCGCCCTCGATCTCGAGGAAATCGCCGACGCTCAGCGCATGGAGGTTGCCGACGATGACCCGGCTTTCGCGCGTTCCCTCCACCCGCACCAGGAAGACGCCGAAACCGGACTCCTGGGAAACGAAGATCTTGCGGCTGACCTTGACCTTGAAGACAGGCAATTCAGATGACGGCCGGCTGGACCGGCGGATGATCGACGAAACGCATCGGGCCTCCCTGCGGGATCGCGTGACCAGGGGCCATTATACAAAATCGCGGCGGATTTGGGAATGATGCGGCCGTTGCGCGCGGCATGCCTGCTGGAAACGGCTAGCCGCTGCGCTTCCCAACGTTTGCAATATCCGGCACGACCCGCTACACTGCCGGCATGAAGCTGAAGCGGCGTCATTGGAGCGAGCGGAATCACCCAGCATTGCGCCGGCTCCTGGAAAGCGTGCGGCCGGGGGAGATCGCGGTTTTCGACTGGGACAACACCTGCGCCTTCAACGACGTGGGCGAGGCGCTGCTGCGGCGCATGGCCTTCGGGCTGGAATTCCGCATGGACGCCGTCGCCATGGCCGACTCCATCCCCGATCGCATCCACGGAATCGGCCGCTTGAACCTCGGCGGCAGGTCTCATTCCCTGAAGCGGATGAAGCAAGCGGTCTTTTCCGCGCTCGACCGGCTGCAGCAGCGTCCATTGGCGAACCACAATCGGGACCTTGACAAGGACTTCCGTGTCTTCACGTCGGGGCTGCTGGCCCTGAACCGGGCCCTGGAGGAGACGCCGGGCATCGGCTGCGAGTTCGCTTATCCCTGGGTGAACACGCTGCTGCGGGGGTGGTCCCTGCCCGAGTTCGACCGGCTTGCCGGAGAGGTCATCGCCCGGGCGCTGCAGGAGCCCCTGCGCCGTCATTCCATTCTTGATCCCGCGGGGCGCTGGCGCTACGACTGGACCGGCGGCATCCGTCTTTACCCGGAGATGATGGACCTGGCCGCCTGCTGGCAACAACGCGGCGGCCGGCTCGTGGTGTCCACGGCCAGCAACCGGCAACTGGTGGAAAAAATGATCGCCATGACCGGATTTCCCTGCCGCGAGGTCATCGGCATGGAGCTGGCCGTGGCCGGCCAGCGCTTTCAGGGTGTGCTGAAGCCGGGATGGCGGCCAAATCTCGGCGCGGGCAAAGTGCACAACCTGATCTCCCGGCTCGGCCGCGAGCCGGTTTTCGTGGCCGGCGACAGCAGCAACGACCATGAGATGCTGACCGCATTCGCCGCCACCCGCGTCCGCCTGGTCATCGACCGCCATGCCCCGGGAACGATCCGGCGCCTGGTGCGGCTGGCCATGGGGGGGGAGGACGGCTTCCTGGCTCAGGCGATCGACCCGCGCGCGGGAGAATTCAAGGCCCCAGGCCGGCACGGCTGGACCTCGGGAGCGCTTGCTTTTCTTTCCGCGGCCGGCTTGTAATTTCATTTTCACTTGCATAGAATGGGTCCATGCGTTCCATCCTGCTGGTCATCCTGGTCGCCCTGGCAATCGTGATGGCCATCTTTCTGGCCAAGGGGCGGCACGCCCGGCCCGGCGCCGAGGCCCCGGCCCGGGTGAACGCGGCCAAGGCGGCGACGCTGGAGCCCATCCTGCTCCAGGTGCAGGCCGCCCTTGACGCGTATGCCGATGAGAACGGCGAACCGCCCGCCGGCCTGGAGGAGTTGCTGCCACGCTTCCTTCCCCGCGCCGACTCGCTGGTCGATCCCTGGGGGACCGGGCTTCGCCTGGAGCATGACGCTCAGGGCGACGCGGTCCTGGTCTGCGCCGGGCCGGACCGGGCCTTCGCCACTGCCGACGACACGAGAAGGAGCCTTCGATGAAACTGGCCAACTACCTGAAGAAAGAGAACGTCTACCTCTGCGATACCTGCAAGGACACCGGCCACCTGTACGGCGATTTCGCCCATTTCCTGAAGGAAAAAGGGATCATCGCCGATGCCCGCAAGGTGAAGCGCCTTTTTGTCAAGCGCGAAAGCGTGCAGTCGACGGGGATCGGCCGCGGCGTGGCCACGCCGCACATCTTTTCCGACGAGTTCTCCGAATTTTTTCTGGCCCTGGCCCTCGTGCGCCAGGGCATCGATTTTTCGGCCCCGGACGGCAGGCCCGTGCACGTGGTCTTCCTGATCATGAGCGATGACCGCGACATCGGCCTGCATCTGAAGACCCTGGCCCATCTGGCCCGCCTCACCGCCAGCAGCGATCTCTGCGCCGCCCTGAAGAACGCCCGCGACGAGGCGGAGGCCTTCGCCCTTATCCTGGAAAAGGAGAAGGCCATCCTCTCCTGATCCCGCACCGCGGGCGAAGCCCGCAAAGGCTTGCAAGCAAAGCCTTTCAGGATTGACTGCCGCGGGGGGATATACTATAATCCGGCCGAAATGGACATGACCCCATGAAGACCCTGCAGGAAAAGCTTGGCCGCGAGATCATCGCTCTCCTGAAGGACGCCTATGAGCTTTCGGGAGTGGAACCGTCGTTTTCCATCCCCGCCGAGCGCAAATTCGGCGACCTGTCGACCACCCTCGCATTCGCCCTGGCCAAAAAGACCGGCAACAAGCCTTTTATGCTGGCCGGCGATATCGCCGCCAGGCTGCAGGGAAAACTGGCGGCGGTCGAAGAGGTGCGGGTCGCCGGCGGCGGTTTTCTCAACTTCTTCCTGCGCCGCGACGATTTCTTCCTGGCCCAACGGCGCGGCCTGACCGAGGCTTGGACACCGCCGGCGCGGATGGAAAAGGTCATCGTCGAGCACACCAGCATCAACCCGAACAAATCGGCCCATATCGGCCATCTGCGCAACTCCTGCCTGGGCGATTCCCTGGCCCGCTGCTGCCGCTTCCTGGGCTACGAGGTCGAGGTGCAGAACTACATCGACGACACCGGCATCCAGGTGGCCGACGTGGTCTGGGGGCTGCTCCATCACCGCAGTATGGACCTGGATGCCATCCGCCGCATCCCCGACCTGGCCGCCTATCTGTGGGAGCTTTACGCCGAGGTCAACCGGCTGTTCGCCGCGGATGAGGCCCTGGCCGCCCAGCGCCGGGAAGTGCACAGGAGGATCGAGGAGAAGGCCGAGCCCGAGTACGCGACATGCCTGTATGTCGCCGAGCAGGTCCTGCTGGACCATGTCCGCACCATGGAGCGGCTCGGCATCCGGTACGACCTGCTGGCCCGGGAGAGCGACGTCATCGCTCTCGACTTTTTCAAGGCCGCCGCCGCCGAAATGGCGGGCCGCGGCGTGATGGCTCCCTCCTCCGATCCCGAGAAACAGGGTTGCCTGGTCATCCGCTACGACCGGGAAAAGATCGAGAAGATCATCGTCCGCTCCAACGGCACCATCACCTACGTGGGCAAGGACATCGCCTACAACCTCTGGAAATTCGACCTGTTGGGGCGCGACTTTCATTACCGGCCCTTTCACGCCTATCCCGACGGCCGTCCCATCGTCATGACCGCGTCCGTGCCGTCCGCCTCACCCCCCGCGCGGAGCTTCGGCAGGGGACAGCGGGTCTATAACGTCATCGACGTGCGTCAATCCTACCTGCAGAACCTGATCGCCCAGGTGCTGGTCCAACTGGGCCATCCCGAGGCCGGCGCCAATTTCATCCATTTCTCCTATGAAATGGTGGCCTTGACCCCGACTTGCGTCCGCGAAATGGGACTGGCCCTGGAGCCCGGAGAGGAGAGCAAGCCCTATATCGAGGTTTCCGGGCGCAAGGGACGGGCGGTGAAGGCCGACGACCTGATCACCTTGCTGGAGGAGAAGTCGCTGCGCGAGGTGATCGCCCGCAATCCGGAACTGACCGAGGCCGAGGCCCGCGGGCTGTCGCATGTCATCGCCGTGGCCGCCCTGCGCTATTTCATGGTCAAGTTCAACCTCAATACCGTGATCGCCTTCGACTTCAAGGAAGCGCTGAATTTCGAGGGTGACAGCGGCCCCTACCTGCAGTACGCCGTGGTGCGCCTGAACAGCATCCTGAAAAAAGCCGCCGCGGCCGATTTGGACATGGCCGCAGGCGCCGCCGGCCTGGCTTCCCTCCCCGAGGGGGAAAGGGATCTGTACTGGGAATTGATCCTGCACCTGTCGCTGCTGGAGATCCAGGTGGAATTCGCCCTGCAGAACCACGAGCTGTCCTCGCTGGCGACCTTCGCCTACGGCTTGTGCCAGAAATTCAACCACTATTACCACCTCTTTCCGGTGCTGGCCGAGCCGGATCCCGTCCTGCGCTCCCTGCGCCTGGGCCTGGTCCTGCTCTTCAAGAACAAGATCGAAGCCATCCTGTCCCTCCTGGGGATCGAAATACCCGGACGAATGTAAGGAGGTCAGATGATCCAAGTCGAACGTCTTACCAAGAAGTTCGCCGACACGCTGGCGGTCGACGACATCTCCTTCGCCGTGGAGAAGGGGAAAATCTGGGGTTTCCTCGGCCCCAACGGCGCCGGCAAGACCACCACCATGCGCATCCTGACCGGCTACCTGCCGCCCAATGAAGGGCGGGCGCTCATCAACGGCATCGACGTGGGCGAGAACCCGCGGGCGATCCAGAGACGGGTGGGCTACCTGCCCGAGGTCGTGCCGGTGTACGGCGAGCTGACCGTCAGGGAGTACCTGCGTTTCGTGGCCGAACTGAACGGCCTGGAGCGGAAAAAGATCGCCGCCGCCGTCGGCCGCGCCGTGGAAAAGACCTGCCTGCAGCCCGTCTACGGCCGGCTGACGCGCAACATATCCCGCGGCTTCCGCCAGCGCCTGGGCATCGCCCAGGCCATCATCCACGAGCCCGAGGTGCTCATCCTCGACGAGCCGACCATCGGTCTCGACCCGGCACAGATCATCGAGATCCGCGAGATGATCCGCGGATTCCGCGCCAGCGCCACCGTCATTCTCTCTTCGCACATCCTGGCCGAGATCACCCAGGTTTGCGACGGGGCGGTGATCATCAAGGAGGGGCGGCTCATGGCCACCCTGACCCGCGAGGAATGGGGAAAGAGCCTGGAGATCGTCGCCGGCGAACCGGTCGCGGACGGAATCGGCGACGCGCTGCGCTCGGCTTTCCCCGTTGTCAGCGAAGCCCGCTGCGACGGCCCGTCGCTGAAGCTGGAATTCCAGGAGCCGCCGGACGACCTCAACCCGATCATTTCCTTCCTGGTTGAAAAAGACGTCAGGATCCGCGAGATCAAGGCCGGGCTCGAGGCCCTGTACATGAAGGCCATCCTGGGCGAAGAAGGGAGGCCATCATGAAAGGCGCCTGGATCATCGCCAAGAAGGAGCTGAAGACCTACCTTTATTCGCCGATCGCCTATATCCTGACCGCATTCTTCCTGCTGGTCAGCGGCTTTTTCTTCTACAACATCCTGGCCTGGGCCAACGAGCAGACCATGCGCATGATGCAGTCCGGCTATCCCGCCGAGCACATCAACATCAACCAGATGCTCTTCCAGCCGTTCTTCAGCAACATGACCATCGTGCTGATGTTCCTGCTGCCCCTGTTGACCATGCGCCTGTTCGCCGACGAGAAAAAGATGCGCACCGAGGAGCTGCTGCTGACCTCGCCGCTGCGCCTCTTTTCGATCATCCTGGGCAAGTACCTGGCGGCGCTGATCGTCTACGGCGGCATCCTGCTGCTGACCGCCACCTACGCCGTTTTCGTCTTCATCCACGGCAATCCCGACCCCGCGCCGCTGCTGACCGCCTACCTTGGCCTTTTCCTGCTCGGCGCCGTGTTCATCGCCATCGGCCTCTTCGCATCGGCGCTGACCGAGAACCAGGTCATCGCCGCCGCCATCTCCTTCTCGGCGATCCTGCTGATCTGGGTGCTCTCCTGGATCGGTGAGGGGGGGCCCGGGGCCTGGCGTCCGGTCCTGGCCTACCTGTCTTTCTTCTCGCATTTCAAGAACATGGTCACCGGCGTGATCGACACCCAGGACATCGTGTACTTCCTGTCGTTCATCTTTCTCGGCCTCTACCTGACGCGGGCGGTGTTCGAATTCAGGAAATGGAGGTGACCATGAAGAAGATCCTGCGCCACGGCAACTTCCTTTCCCTGCTGCTGGTCCTGGCCGGCATGGCCATGTGGCTCAGCTTCGGGCTGGCCGCTTTCAAGGGCCGGGCCGGGCTGGTTCTGCTGCTGCTGGGCGTGGCAGGGCTGGCGCTGCATTTCGCCCTCAACCTCGCGCGCTTCAAGACGAGGAATTCCCGCCTGAACTTCATTTTTGCCTCCAACCTGGCGGTGGTGGTCCTGCTGATCGTGGCCATCGTCGCCGCGGTCAACTACCTGGGCGTCAAGCTGCACACCCGGGTCGATCTCAGCGCCGGCAGGGTGCACTCTCTCTCCGACCAATCGGTGCAGGTGGCGCGCGGGCTGAAAAAGGAGCTGGACATCAAGGCCTTTTTCAGCAAGGGCAACAGCGGCCTGGAGCGCCTGCGCTCCCTGCTCGAGATCTACCGCTTCCACAGCGGACGCATCCGGGCAACGTACATCGATCCCTACCTCAAGCCCGAGCTGGTGAAGCAGTACGAGATCAAGACCGATGGCACGATGGTGTTCGAATACGAAGGCAAGAGCACGCGCAGCGAGGAGATCACCGAGGAGGCCATCACCAATGCCATCATCAACGTGTCACGCCAGGGGGAAAAGACGGTCTATTTCCTCCAGGGGCACGGTGAACCCGGCAGCGGCGACAGCGGCGAGACCGGGTATTCCGAAGCCCGGGCCGGCCTGGAAAAACTGTCATTCCAGGTGAAGGACCTGATCCTTTTCCAGGAGGCGGCGGTACCCCGCGACGCCGCGGCCGTGATCATCGCCGGACCGCAAAAGCCGCTCCTGGAAAAAGAGCTCTTCCTGCTGGGCGATTACATCGAAAAGGAGCAGGGGCGCCTGCTGCTGCTGCTTGACCCCGGCCAGGGCGCCGAGCTGAAGCCCCTGCTGGCCAAGTTCGGGCTGGCCCTCGAAAACCACGTCGTCGTCGATGCCGACCCCCTTTCCCAGTTCATGGGCGGAAACTATTTCATGCCCGTGGTGGCCAAGTATCCCGAGCACGCCATCACCAAGGGTTTCGGCTATGCCACCATGTTTCCCCTGGCCCGCGGCCTGTCCCGCCTTTCCCCTGCCCCGGCCGGGGTCAGCGTGGACTTCCTCGCCGCCACCAGCCCCAATTCCTGGGGCGAGACCAACTACGAGGCCGAGGTCAAGACCGAGACGATCACCAGGAACCCCGAGGACAAGGGCGGTCCCATCGATATCGCGGCCGCCGGCGAGATCGCCGGCGAGGGCGATCAAAGAGCCCGCCTCGTGATCGTCGGCGACTCCGACTTCGCCCTGAACAAATACTACTTTTTCCAGGCCAACGGCAATTTTTTCAACAACGCCGTCTCCTGGCTGGCCGAGGAAAAGGATCTGGTCGCCATCGCCCCCAAGGTCACCGCACCCAGGACGGTCAGCCTGACCCGCAGCGCCGGCCGCCTGGTCTTTTTCTACACCCTGCTCATCCTGCCGCTGCTGGTGTTCGCCGCCGGCATCGGCGTCTGGCTCTACCGGAGGAAACTGTGAACTGGAAGAAGATCCTCGCCCTGGCACTCCTGCTGGCCGTCCTGGCCATGGCCATCGTCTACCTCGAGCGAAAGGAAAAGGGGCGGCAGGCATCCGAGGGGATACTGTTCGCCATCGCCGCCGATGCGATCGACCGAATCGAACTGCGCAACCCGGAGGGCGATTTCGTCTTCACCCGCCGCGAGCCGCTGTGGCAGATGGAGAAGCCGCTGGCGGCCAAGGCCGACAAGGTGGCGCTGGAAAGCATCCTGGATCATTTCTCGCGCCTGCAGTACGACCGGCTGGTGGCCGAGGAAGCCGGCGACCTGAAGGCGTTCGGGCTGGACACGCCGGGGATCGAGTTGAAGCTCTTCGCCAAGGGCCAGCCGGCGGCCACCATTGCCCTGGGCGTCAAGAACACCCTCGACGACTCCTCCTACGCCAAGCTGGCCGGAGACGGGCGGGTGGTCTCCATCGCCGCCTTCAAGCGCCAGGACCTGGAAAAAGGGCTGCTGGCCTTTCGCGACAAGAAATTCTTCGCCCTCGACCCCCTGGCCGTTACCTCCCTGGAATTCCGCATCGGGAATGCCGCCGTCTCCCTGGCGAAAAAGGATGACCGCTGGTTCCTGGAAAAGCCCTTTTTCTCGCTGGCCAGGGAATCGCGCATCAGCGAACTCCTCGCGGCCGCCTCGCAGCTGGAGGCCACGTCGTTCGCCCCGGCGGGGGAAGCCGGGGAGCGGGCGGCCTTCGGCCTGGACACGCCGTTGCTGACGGCCGAGTTCCATACGCCCTCGGGATCGCGGCGGATCGCGGTCGGGCGGCAGGGCGAGTCGCATTTCGCACTCGTTGACGGCTCCAGCGAGGCCTGCGGCATCTCCGGCGACTTCGCGGGGAAATTCGCCGCCGACGCCGTTGCCTGGCGCGAGAACAAGGTGGCCCGCTTCTTCGCCTACGACGCCCGCGAGATTTCCTTCCAGCAGGGGGCGTTCCGCTTCGCGCTGCGCAAGGACGAGGCCGGGAACTGGGATTTCCTGCCGCCGCGGCCCGGAATGAAGCCTGACGGTGAAAAGGTCGACTCCCTGCTGACCGTCCTGTCCGGCCTCGAGGCCACGGATTTCTACGACGAGCCCGGCGCCCTGCCCGTTGTCGCGGCGCGCGTCGTCATCCGGACCGAGGACCAGGTCGATCCCGAACAGCGCCGCGAGACGGTATTGGAGTTCGGCGCCGCTGCAGGGGAGACGGTGATCGTTCGCGACCCTTCCCTGCCTTATTCGTACCGGGTCCGGCGCGAAACGATCGAGAAGCTCCCCGCCAAGATCGAGGACATCGCCGCCGCGCCTCCCCCTCCCCGGGCTGAAAAATAAGCAAAGTTGAAATCCGGAAAACTTGTACTATAATGATTTTATCTCTCTCATTACCTATCTCTCCGTTTGGAGGGGAGATGGAAAGGGTTTCGCCGGCAGGCCGGCCCCCGTTTTTCAAGAAAACCGCCGTCCCGGACCCGCAATGCAACTTTCCCCGCCCGCGATGCATCTTAGTGGACAGAAATGGATGACCTGATCGCCAAGCTCAAAGAGGGAAATGAAGCCGCTTTCAAGGAAGTGATGGCCATGTACAAGAAGCCGATATTCCATTACCTGAGCCTGCTGCTGGGCGACCGGCAGGCGGCGGAGGAGCTGACGCAGGACACGTTCGTCAAGGTCTATTTCAAGGCCCACACGCTGAAATGCGACAATGCGCAGGCCGCCAAGGCCTGGATCTACACCATCGCCACCAACCTGGCGCGCAGCGAGTTCCGCAAGCAGCGCATCCGGCGTGTCTTTTCCCTCTCCGACCTGAACGAGGGGCAGGCGTCCTATCATCCCGATGTCGAGGGCAAGCTGCTGGCCGAGCAGCTGCTGGCCATGGTACCGGAAAAATGGCGCGTGCCGCTGGTCATGAAGGAAATGGACAACTTCTCCTTCGAAGAGATCGCCCGCGCGCTGAACAAGCCCATCGGCACGGTCAAATCCATGGTTTTTCGGGGCAAGGACCACCTGAAGAAGCAATGCCTCGAAATGGAGGGAGCATCTCATGCATGACTGGCAGCTTATCTTTGAGGCACGCGACGCAGAAAACGGGCCCGGCGCCGATTTCGAGGGGCGGGTCTTTGCCAAGATCCACAGGAAAAAGCTGCAGCGCAAGGTCGGTCTCGGCCTGGCGGCCGCCAGCGCTGCCGCGACCGTGCTGATCCTGGCCCTTTTCCAGCCCTTCCGCCCGGCGGCCGCCCGCGGACCGCTCCAGGCCGCGGACAAGGTGGAGATTCCCGTGAGCGAGGAGCTGTTCTTTTCGACCTCCAACAGCCGCACTCGCTATACCCTGCAGCCGGTGGCGCTGGGCGATGGGGCCGAGACGCCGCAGGCGTCCCTGAACCAGATCTAGGAGACGAACATGAAAAAAATGCTGTTCATCATACTGATCCTGGTGCTGCTCTGGTACGCTCCAGGGCTTCACGCCATGCCGCCGGGGGATGAACGCGGCAGCGCAACCGATCCCATCGACGACATCGAGAGCCGGATCCGCGGCATCCTTGACAAGGTATCCCCCTCCCTGGTGAAGGTCATCGCCGAGAACGGCAGGAAGTACGTCGCCAGCGGCATCGCCCTGGAGGACGGGCTGGTCATCACCACGGCGCTGGTCACCAAGCACCCGTTCACGAAGCTGGCGGTGGAGACCACCCGGGGCGAGCGGATCGCCGCCCGTGTCGCCGGCCAGGACAACCACTCCGGGCTGACCCTGCTGCGCCTGCAAAAAGGGAAACTGCCGACCCTGTCCCCTGCCGGACCGGCCCAGGTAGGCAGCTGGGTGGCGCTGGTCGGCCTGTTCTACGAGAAATTCCCGGCCATATCCCAGGGCATCGTCAGCAGCCTGGGCGAGAACGAACTGATCCTCAACGCCCCGGTCGCGCCCGGCGCGGCCGGCGGGGCCGTGGTCAACAAGAACGGCGAGCTGCTGGGCGTCATCCGCGGCAGCGTCGGCTTTTCCTTCACCCCCGACCTGACCTTCAAGGACCACTCGGCGTCCATCCAGGTCAGCGGCCGCCGCAGCGAGAGCGGCGGCCTGTGCTACGCCATCCCCATCGCGCCGGTGCGGCGCCTGGCCGAAAAAATGAAGACCTCCGGCAAGATCATCCCCGGCTGGCTGGGGGTCGTCTTCATCGAGGACACGAACCAGGTCCAGGAAGCCTACCCGGGATCGCCGGCGGCCAAGGCCGGGATCGCCGGCGGCGACCGCATCGTGAAACTCGCCGGCAAGCAGGTCGGCAACTGGAAGGAGATCGTTTCCGCGCTCGCGTTCCGTTTTGCCGGCGACAAGGTCGACGTCACCGTCAGCCGGGGAAGCAAGGAGCTGCGCTTGGACGTGGTACTCGGCGATCGCGGCCGGATCGTTCCGCCGGAGCCGCCGAAACCCCTCACCGTCCCGGAAATCCCCGGCCTTCCCGAACTGGCCGACCGGCTGGGTGAATTGCCCGACCTCTCCGATCTGGATTCGCCCCTGCCCAGGGTGCGGAACTACGTCATCGAGATCAGCGGAGCCCGGCAGCTGGGCGTCGACGTCATCGACATCACCGCCGACCTGGGAGAAAAATTCGCGGTCAGGGAAGGATACGGCCTGCTGGTCTCCCGCATCGTTGAGGGCTCTGCCGCCGGCAAGGGCGGGCTGAAGGCCGGGGATGTGATCGTCCGGGCCAATGACAGCCCCTTGCGCAGCGCGGCCGACCTGCGCCGGGCCCTCGACGCCTTGCAGGACAAGGAGGCCGTGCTCCTCTTTGTCTACCGCGACGGCCAACCGCGGAAATTCTCCCTGGTCCCGGACAGGAACGAAAAGCGGGTATGGGATGTCCGCGGCTTCACGCAGAAAATGGAAAACCTGAAGGGCCACATCAGCGACGAGGCCAAGGTCATGCTCCAGGACGAGATCCGCAAGCTGAAACTGGCCAAGGAAAGAGCATTGACCGATCTGCAAAAGGAAAAACGGCACTCCCTGAAAAGGGCCAGGGAGGAAAGCCGGGATCTGGCCATCGAGCTGAAGCGGCTGCAGGCCGAAACGAACAGGCTGGCGGATGAGGCCGGGAAAAAAATCGCCGAGGAGCTGCGGATGATCCAGGAGGAGCTGCGCCGGATCCAGGAGAAGATCCGGGCCGAGGAAGAAGGGGAAAAGGGGAAGGAACGGGACTGAAGTTCCCCGCCAGGAAGCTCAGCGCAGCAGCGATTCGGCCAGGCGGATCGCGGCCAGCATGCTGGACGGATCGGCGAGCCCTTTGCCGGCGATGTCGAAAGCCGTCCCGTGAACGGGCGACGTGCGGATGAACGGCAGCCCGAGAGTCAGCTGCACCCCGTCGCCGCCATGCAGCAGCTTGAAGGGGATCAACCCCTGGTCATGGCTCCAGGCGATGACCACCGCGCTTTTCATGGAGCGGGCTTTGTTGAAAACGACATCGGGCGGAAATAGCCCGGCCACCCGGATCTCATCCCGCAGATCGCCGATGGCGGGGAGAATCACCTCGATCTCTTCGCGCCCGAGGCGGCCGTTCTCCCCGGCATGGGGATTCAGGCCGCTGAACAAATAGGTGAATTCCATCCCGAAAAGCCGCTGCAGTTCGCCGGCGACCTGGCGGACGAATACCCCGATCGCGCCGCGCTCGAGTCGGGCGAACACATCGCGCAGGGGGATGTGGTGGGTGAAAAGGGCCACCTTCAGCCCGGGCGACCAGAAGAACATGGCCGGCGGCGCCGGCGCGAGGGCCGCGAAATAGTCGGTGTGGCCGCGATAGGGCAGGCCGCTGGCCAGCCATTTGTCCTTGCTCACCGGGGCGGTGACCACGGCCTGGACCCGGCCTTTCCGGGCCAGATCCACTGCCGTCCTGACCCAGAGAAACGAGGGATCGCCCGCAGCCGCTTCGTCCTCCACCTCCAGGAATGCCGTTTCGCCGCGGGAGATCTCCCGGGCATCGCGGAGCAGGCGCAGGCCGCCGTGGGGGAAATGGCGGCTGCTGCCGACGAGCAGCAGCGAAGCGGACGGGGCGGCCAGGGCCAGGCTCTTGGCAATCACCTCGGGCCCGATCCCCTGGGGGTCGCCCAAGGTGACCGCGATGACCTTATTTTCCCGGTCCGGGATCTTCGCGTTTGGCTTCGGCAAAGTCGGGGTTCTTGTAGATGTACTTGATCTGGGACTTGAACACGATCAGGGTGCCGCCGTCGAGCTTCTTGACCTTCAGGCACTTTTCATCGTACCAGTCGAGCATCCCCTTGAGCACTTCGCCGGTCATCAGCTCGAAAACCAGCTGGGTGCGGTTGTTCATCTGCTTGATATAATAATAATTCTCGGCGTGGGTTTTATAGGGCGGCGGCGGCTTGCGCTTGTTTTCCTGGTTGGATTTCTGTTTTATCTCTTTAAAATTCGGCTTGATCAATTTTCTGATCATCGATGCTCCTACGAAACAGGGTTGATCCCATTATATTTCAATTTTTTGAAAAGTCAATCGCGGCCCGGGAAGCGCTCAGCCCTGCTCCATGACGAATTCCCGCTTTTCGCCGTCGCCGACGCGCGCGTTCCTCAGGCAGGCGCAGGGTCCGATGGCGCAGCGGCAGCCGATGCGCGTGCCGGCGCCGAGGTAGGTGCAGGGATAGATCACGCTGTCGCGCCCGACCCGCACGTCGTGCTCGATGGTCACCGTTTCGGGCTGCAGGATGGTCACCCCGTTCTCGAGCAGCTGCTGCTGGTTGCGCCGATTGAACGTCGCCTGGGCCAGCTGCAGGTCGCGCCGGTCGTTGATGCCGATGGCGATGTCGCTGTCACTTGCCGGGATCGCCTCTACTCCCAGGTCGTGGCGGCGCAGGATGGCGATGATATCGGTCAGGTAGTATTCCTTCTTGGCGTTGTCGTTGCCGATCCTCGCCAGCAGGGGGAAAACGACGCGGTTGTCGAAAAGATAGATCGAGGCGTTCACTTCGCGGATGCGCCGTTCCCCGGGGCTGGCGTCCTTTTCCTCGACGATGCGCTCCACATGTCCCTGCCCGTCGCGGACGACCCGGCCGAAGGGGGGGATTTCTCCGGCAAAGACCGCGCTGATGAAGGTGCAGGCGGCGGCATTGCGCCGATGACGATCGATCAGCCGCTGCAGTTCAGCGGCGCTGACGTAGGGATTGTCTCCGACCAGCACCAGCAGGCCGCCGTCGTGGCCGGCGACCTGCGCGGAAGCGCTGAGCAGGGCGTGGGCGGTCCCCAGCGGCTCATGCTGGCGCGCATAGACGAATCCGGCGCCAAGAGCCTTCTCGATCTCGGGCTGGTTTTCGCCCGCGACCACGATGACGTCCTCCGCCCTAAGGCCGCAGCCGGCCAGGCTGTCCAGCAGGTAGCGGATGATCTCCCGCCCCAGGATGGGGTGCAGCACCTTGGAGATGTCCGACTTCATGCGCGTCGACTTGCCGGCGGCCAGCACGACGGCCTTGATTCCCTTTTCCATATATCGATAGTAGGGTTCCCCAAGCCAAAAGTCAACCGCCACGAATCCATCCAATCGGAAAGAATGATCAAACAGTTGACAGGTCCGCAACATCATGTTAATATATCTATTAGATATAAATTGGGGATGGCGAATGAAAAAAGGCGACAACAGCAAAATGGCCGTGCTCGGGCTCTTATGCCACAAACCAATGACCGGCTATGACATAAAAAAGACGATCCAGCAGTCGACCGGCATGTTCTGGAGCGAAAGCTACGGCCAGATCTATCCCACCTTGAAAAATCTGACCCGTGAAGGCCTGGCCGTCATCGAGCAGAGCAAAAAAAGAGGCGCCGCCAGCAAAACCATCTATGCGCCGACCGCAAAAGGGCGGAATGTGATAAAAGCCTGGCTGGCGCAGCCTGCAAAGACCAACATCATCCGCAGCGAGACGCTGTTGAAGATATTTTTCGGCGGCCAGGCGGACTTGTGCACGACGCAAATGCACATTGAACAGGAATTGGCAGACAGCCGACAGGCCTTGGCCGTATTGACCACAGTTGAAAAAATGCTGGCGCAAAGAAGCAATGGCCGGTTGAATTTGGCGGATTTCCATTTCAGGCTGACCATCGCCTACGGGAAAAAATCCCTTGCCGCCGCTGTGCGCTGGTGCCAGGAGAGCCTGCGGCAATGCTCCGAATGGGGAAAAATTGAAAGAAATAGCCGCGACAAGGAGAAAAAATGAAAAAAAAATGGGTCAACGGGCTGGCTCTCTTCATCATTGCCTTCGCTGCCGCCACCGCCATCGCCAGTGAAGAAAGTACATCCGCCAACCTGGCGGAAGTTCAACGCTTGCTGCGACAGGATCAAGCCGACGAGGCACTGGCCCTGGTCCAGAAATTGCTGCAGGCTGAGCCGGAAAACGCCGAGTACCACGCCTGGCACGGCAATATCCTGGGAACTCTTTCCAACAATGCCAAGGACATGATGAAGATGGCCGAATATGGAATGGCTGCCTTCTCTGCCTTTGAACGAGCCATTCAGCTGGATCCGGACAATATTTCCGGGCTGCTTGGCCGCGGCATTGCCCGACTGATGGCTCCGCCGCCGTTCGGCAACATGGAAGGCGCGCTGACTGATCTGAAAAGAGCCGTCGATCTGGATGAACGAAACGCGGAAGGCCATTTCTTCCTGGGATTGCTTCATAAACAACGGGGAGACCCCGCCCAGGCCCGGATCGAGCTCCAGAAGACCCTCGCGCTGGATCCCGTTCACGCGGCGGCAAAAAAAGAGCTGGCGGCATTGGAAGAGCTGGCACCGCCCAAAGCGGCGGCGGCCGCGTCCAGCCCTTCCGGCAGCTCATCATTGGCCATTCAGAACGTGACCATCATCGACGTCGCCAACGGGCGGAAGCTGCCGGAAATGACCGCGCTGATCAAGGATGGCCGCATAGAAAGAATCGTTGCCAGCTCAGCGGCAGCGGTGCCCGCGAATTATTCGATCATCGACGGCCGGGGGCAATTCCTGCTGCCGGGTCTCTGGGATATGCACATGCATATCATCGGCGAACCCATGCTCTATTTCCCCCTGTTCCTGGCCAACGGAGTGACCGGCATCCGCTACATGGGCGGAACCATCATGCCTGGCGAATGGCGGACGTTAAAGGAAAAAATCGCCTCCGGTCAGATCCCCGGCCCCAGGGTGTATGCCGGCAGCCCCATCCTCGATGGCCCCAAGCCCGCCTGGCCGGGTTCGATCGCCGTGGCCGATGCCGAGGCAGGCAAGCGCATTGCGACCGAGATGAAGGAACAGGGCGCGGAATTTCTGAAAGTGTACACTTTTTTGCCCAGGGATGCGTATCGGGCGATCGTCGAAACCGCCAGCAGGCTGGACATCCCATTCGACGGCCATGTGCCTTTGTTGGTGAGCATCCAGGAAGCCATCCGTTCGGGACAGCGCTGCATCGAGCACCTGGATGGGGTCCTGCCCGCAGCGTCCAAGCGCTGCTCCGAGCTGCAAGCCCTGCAGGATGCCGGCGATTCGCAAGCGCTCATCGACAGCCCCGCTTTCAGTACGATGCTCGAGGACTACGATGAATCCCGGGCGGAAAAACTGTTTGCCGCCATGAAAGAACGAATGGTTTGGCAGGTTCCCACCCTGCAGGTGTTTCATGGATTGCTCCTGCAGCGCGAACCGGAAAACAGCCATCCCTACCCGGAAAGCAAATATGTGTCTCCGGTTCTCAGGAACTTCTTCGGCTGGCAATTGCCCGATCAGGACCCCGCCAAGACCCGGAGGGAACGGCAATACTTTGCAGGCTGGCTGAGCCGGGCCAAACGGATCGTCCTGCGCCTGCAACAATTGGGGGTGCCCCTGCTGGCCGGCACCGATACGCCGTATGTCAATTGCGTGCCCGGATTTTCCCTGCATGAGGAACTGCGATTGCTGGTCGAGGCCGGCTTGACCCCCCTGCAGGCGCTGCAGGCCGCGACCATCCAACCTGCGCGATTCATGGGGCGTAGCTCCGACCTGGGCACAGTGGAAACCGGCAAGTGCGCGGACCTGCTCCTGCTGGCTGCCGATCCGCTTCTCGACATCGCCAACACAAGAAAGATCATGGCGGTGATTTACGCCGGCCGGTTGCTGACAGCGAAACAGATCGAAGCATCGCTGTCCGAGCTGGAGAACAAGATCAACACCGGAAACTGATACGGAAATTCAAGGCCGGAAAGAGAGCGGCCCACTTCGTCACATTCAGAATCGGGAACGGGTGAAGCCGCCTGCGGAAAAATGATTCCCGTGATGGGCTGTGCTATAATGAAATATGCTCATCCTCGATCTCCTCTACTTCCTGCTGCTTCTGCTCACCTGGCCTTTCTGGGTCGCCCGATTCCTGAAACCATCCCAGCGACGCCTGCTGCGCGGCCGGCTGCGGCCGCAGCTGGAGCCGGCCGCGGGGCAAGCGGTCTGGATCCACGCCGTTTCCGTGGGCGAGGTGCGCAGCCTGCGATCCCTGCTCGCGGCCCTGGAGAAGCCGGACCGGCGCCTTGTCCTTTCGGTCACCACGCCGGCCGGATTTGATCTGGCGCGCCGGGAATACCCGGGCCTGGCGGTGATCCTGTCGCCGCTCGACCTGTCTTTCGTCGTGCGCCGCTTCATCGACCGCATCCAACCGCGGCTGGTCATATTCAACGAGCTGGAGATCTGGCCCAACTGGATCTCGCTGCTGCGCCGCCGCCGCATCCCCATGCTGCTGATCAACGGCCGCGTCTCGCAAAAGGCTTTCCGCCGCTATCGCGTCTTCCGCTTCATCCTGCGGCCTTTTTTCCGCGGCGTCGACGGCTTCCTGGTGCAGAACGAGCTGTACCGCCAGCGCTTCCTGCGCCTGCATATCCCGGCCGCGAAGATCACGGTCTGCGGCAACATCAAGGCCGACGAGGCCATCCGCAGCATCGGCCAGCTGCCGCCCCGGGAAGAGGTCCGCAGCCACCTGCACCTGGCGGACACGCCCAGGAAGATCGTGGTCCTGGCCAGCAGCCATGAAGAAGACGAAAAAGTCTTCATTCCGGCCATCCCGGCGCACAGCCAAGACTGCTTTTTCATCATCGTGCCCCGCCACGTCCAGCGCGCCCCCGCCATCGCCGCCCGCCTGCGGCTCCTCGGCATCCAGAACTCGCTGTTCACCCGCCTGGGGGCAACGGATCCCGGTCTGCAGGCCCTGGTCTACGACCGCATGGGCTTCCTGCTGCCCATATTGAGCATCGCCGACATCGTCTTCATGGGCGGCACATTCGATCCCCGCACCGGCGGCCACAACCTTTATGAGCCCGCCGTGCTGGGCAAGGCGATCGTCGGCGGGCCCCATTGCAACAACTTCCCCGATATCGGCCGCGAGCTGAAGGAGAGCGGGGCCTACCACACGGTCAACGACAGCAGCGAGTGGCGGGAATTCCTCGCGGCTTATCCCGGCCTCGACAGCGAGCGCATCGGCGCCATCGCCCGCAAGGCGGTCGCCGCCAGGAAAGGGTCACTGGCATGCAGCCTGGAACGGATCGAGCGCTATCTCGCCTGAGCCGGTCGCTACTGGACCTGCTCTCGCTGCTTTTCAAAGCCGCCTCCTGCCTCAACCGGGGCATCAAGGCGCTGCGCTCCCGCTCCTTCCCGCAGCAGTTCATCATCTCGGTGGACAGCCTCTCGTTCGGCGGCACCGGGAAAACGCCTCTGGTCATGGCCATCGGCGAGGCACTGGAAGCCCGGGGCGCCCGGTTCGCCCTCATCAGCCGCGGCTACCGCTCGCGCCACGAAAAGGACGGCATCCGCGTTCAAAGCGGCCATTCCTTCCTGGACGTGGGCGACGAGGCGCTGATGCTGAAGGCCCGTTTCCCGAACCAGGAGGTGTTCATCGGCCGCGACCGCCTGCGCTCCATCGCCGCGGCAACGGAGGCGGGTATCCGCATCCTGGTCCTGGACGACGGCTTCCAATCCAGCCATATCCGCAAGGATCTCAGCATCATGCTGGTCAACCCCGCCCATCCCTATTTTTACCTGCGCCATTTCCGTTTCCTGGCCCGGCGCGCCGACCATGTGCTGCATTATCGCGGGGACGGCAGCGCGCCCGGGCCCGAGGACAACGGCTACGGTTTCGCCATCACCGGTTTCCTGGATGCCGGCGGCGAAAGGGTGGAGATCGGCAACGCCCCCCTGATCGCCTTCTCGGCCCTGGGCGACAACGGCCGCTTCGCCCGCGACATGGAACGCTTCAACCTGGCCGCCTTCCGCTCCTTCGCCGACCACCACGCCTTCACCTCCGGGGATCTGCGCTCGCTGGAGGCGCTGCGCAGGGAGAAAAACGCCGCCTGGATGATCTGCACGGAGAAGGACTTTCACAAGCTGCGAACGATCCTCGCCCCCGGCCCTGGCGCCGGGGCCCGGCGGGACGGACTTCAGGATCTCCCTTTATTGTACGCGCGCAATGCGATACAATTGCCCGACGGCTTCATCGCCGCCGTCATCGATCATGCGAAAAGAAAAGGGCTCCTGTAAGATCCGCCTGGAATACGCGCTGTTCTCGGGCCTGATTTTTCTGGTCAGGCTTTCCCCTGCCTGGGCCCTGCGCCTGCAGCGGCGAATCCTGGTGTTTCTTTTGAAAAAGGGCAGCCCCAGGCATTCGCGGCTGATCTCGCGCAACCTGGCCCTGGCATTTCCGGCCATGTCCCCGGCGGGGCGCGCCGATCTGAAGAAAAACGTCTATGCCCATTTCGGCCGCATGTTCGTGGAGATCGCCCGAGTTTTCGCCCGCCGGGAAACGCGCTCCGTCCTGGAGCGCATTCGAGTCGAGCATCTCGGGATACTGGAACGGGCACTGGAAAAGGGCCGCGGCGTCATCGTTTTTTCCGCCCATTTCGGCAATTGGGAATGGATCCCCCTGATCCTGCGCCAGCGGCTGGGACGGGAGATCCACAGCATCGCCCGGCCCATGGACAACCCCCTGATCGAGAACAAGGTGCGCGAGTTCCGCACGGCCATGGGCTCGCAGGTGATCTACAAGCAGGGGTCGCTGCGCACCATCCTCAAGCGCCTGGCCGCCAACGGCATCGTTTTCCTGCTCATCGACCAGAACACGGTGCCTCGCGAAGGCGTATTCGTCGATTTCTTCTCCAGCCCGGCGGCGACCATCACCACCGTGGCCCAGTTGTACCTGAAGAAGAACATCCCGGTGGTGCCCGCCTTTTTGCACTATGAGGGGGAGGCGATCGTCTTCGAGGTCCTGCCCGAGGTGGATTTCGCCGGCGGCGCCCGCCCCGACGCCGTGACCGGGCTGACCCAGGACCTGACCCGGCGCATCGAGGAGCAGGTGCGAAGATTCCCCGAGCAATGGTTCTGGTTTCATGACCGCTGGAAGACCCGTCCCCAAGGAGAGCCCCATGAGAGCCAATGACCGCCGGAATGACGAGCTGCGCCCCATCCTTTTCATCCCCGGCTACGTGCGCAATGTCCCCGGTTCCGTGCTCTGCGAGCAGGGCCATACGCGGGTGGTGGCCACGGCCACGGTGGAGGACAGGGTGCCGCAGTTCATGAAGCGCAGCAACCGGGGCTGGATCACGGCCGAGTACGCCATGCTGCCCGGATCCTCGGGCAACCAGCGCATCGCCCGCGAGCGGGGCAAGATCAACAACCGCAGCGGCGAGATCCAGCGATTCGTCGGCCGCGCCCTGCGCACGGTGCTCGATCCCCGCGCCCTTGGCGAAAGGACGATCACGCTGGACGCCGACGTCATCCAGGCCGACGGCGGCACCCGCTGCGCCTCGCTCAACGCCTCCTACCTTGCCCTGATCCTGGCATTGAAACACCTGGTCTATGAGCAGATGATCGCCGATTTCCCATCTTTCCGCCTCATCGCGGCGGTGTCCGTCGGCGTCAAGGACGGGGAGCTCCTGGCCGACCTGGACTATGAGGAAGACTCGCGCAGCGACAGCGACATCAACATCGTGTCCACCGCCTCCGGCGCCCTGATCGAAGTGCAATCCTTCTGCGAGGGGGAACCTTTGCCCCAGGAACTCTTTCAGCGGGCCGTCGAGCTGGGGGTCGAGAAGAACCGCGAGATCATCGTCATGCAGGAAAAGGTCATTGCCGCCGCCGGCATCCCCCGCTGAACCCGCGGCCGCGTCAGGGGCAGCAGAAGACTCAACAAACCATGGTGACGAGTAACCGCAACGCGATGAACTTTCGTGATTTGCAGCAAAAATACGAACGATCTTGAGACGTTAGACGCTAGACATTAAACGTTAGCAAGACAAAGGACAAGTTATGATTTCAGGTTTTTTTCTTGCTAACCACTAACGTCTAACATCTGACGTCTTCTTCTAAGAGGGGCTTACTCGTAGTTCTTCACGATCCTGATGTAGCTCTCTTTCTTCAACTGGCCGATATATTCCTTCAGCTTGACCTGCTGTTCCGCCTCGCGCAGCATCATGACGATATCCTCCCGGACCTCCCTGACCTCACGCAGCTTCTCGGGGCTGAACTCGGCCAACTGGATGATGTACCAGCCGTTCTCGGTCTCGATCCATTCCGAGTATTCGTCCTGCTTCAGCTGCAGCGCCGCCTCTTCCAGTTTCGGGTCCAGCTCCCCTTGCTTGAACCGGCCCAGGGCGATGCTCTCCCCAACGCCGGGAAGCTCGGAATGCTTCCTGGCCACATCGGCGAAGTTGCCGGGCTGAAGCGCCGCCAGGACCTGATCCATCTTCTCCTGGGGACGGGCGCCGTCGTCGCTCCGGCCCAGGTAGATGCAGTTCAGCGCGAACTCCGCCGGGACCGTGAACTGTGCCGCGTTCTTGCGGTAATATTCCATGATCTGCGGGTTGTCGATCTTGATCTTGGAACCCACCTCTTCGGCGACCAGCCGCTGCTGCCGGCGCTGTTCGCGCAGCATGTCCTTCCAGGTGGCGAACTCGATCCCCTCGCGCGTCAGGGCGGCTTTCAGCTCCTCGTCGGAAGGAATATTGTTCTGTTTCTTGATCTCCTGGATGATCGTTTCCACGTCGGCGTCGACGTCGTAGTTCTTCTCCTTGACCTTGGACAGCAGCAGCTTCTGCTCGATGAATCGGTCCAGCAGGTTCTCCCTGAACTCGGCCGCGGCCTTCTCCAGGGCCTCTCCCTCCAGCTCCATGCCCATGGAGCGGATCATGTCCGCTTCGAATTTTTTGAGCTCGCTGCCGGTGATCGCCTCGTCGTTGACCACCGCGTAAATTTCCTCGACGACGTCGCCGCCGAGAAGGCCGGCGCTAGCCGTCAGCAAGAGGATCGCTGCCAGGAAAGTTTTTGTTTTCATTGTCGTTCGCTCCGGGATCGGGATTCTTATAGGAGAAATAAAGGTTCTCATAATGGACGCGCAGCGGGACCTCGGCCTTCAGCGCCTGAAGGAATTCTTCATAGGCGGCGGTCATCCTGGCCGACAGCAGCTTGTTCTTGATCTGGTCCTGGACCGACGCCAGCGGCTGCATGCGCGACCGGCGCCGGCGCGTGACCTTGAAGAGATGGAAGCCATAGGGCGATTCGACGATGGGGCTGATCTCGTTCTCCTTCAGGGAGAATACCACTTCCTCCATCTCCTGGGGCAGGGTCCCCTTTTCAAAGAACCCCATGAGGCCGCCCTTGCCCGCCTCGGGGGCGATGGATTCATCGCGGGCAACCTCGGCGAAACGTCCCGGCTGGTTGAGCAGCTCGGAGCGGATCCGCAGCAGCTTTTCGCGATCGTCGACCATGATCTGGTGCAGTTCGATCTCCTCGTCTTTCCGGTAGTCGTCCAGGTGCCCTTCGTAGTAGGCGGCGATCTCGGCATCGGGCACGTCGATCTCCCTGTAGGCCGCGGCCAGCAGGAATTTCTGCACCTGCAAGGTGTTGCGCACCATCTCGCCGTCGAGGTCGGGGGCCTGGCCCCGCGAACGGGCCTCGGCCAAAAAGGCGGTGACCTCCTCGTCAGTCACCGTGACGCCCTCCTGTTGGGCCTTGAACAGGATGACCTGCTGCTCACAGAAAACATCGAACAGCCGCGAGAGGAGCTTGTCGTTGTCCTGTTTCTCGAAAATATCGGCATACTGCAGGCGGATGAAATTCTTCAGGTCGCGGTTGACCCGGCTGACGTCGCCGATGGTCAGGATGACTTTCTGCTCCAGGGCGGCGGCGGTTTCCCCAGCGGCTTGATCCTTGGCGTCAGCGGGCTTTCTTCTGCACTGAGCGAAAAAAACCGCCACGACCACCAGCACGACCCATTTTTTGTTCATCGGGCGTCATTATACCCCAGCGGCGGCCCGATTTCAATGTCATGACCCGGCATTGGCCGCCCTTCATTTGACAAAAAAGCGGGGAAAAAATATAATTCTTCAATGGAAGACCAGGCCCTGGCCCCTTATCCCCCCGGAAGCGAGGAACGCGAGCTGATCGAGCGCATCGACAAGGCGCGCCTGCCGCTTCACGTGGCGATCACCATGGACGGCAATGGCCGTTGGGCGCGACAGCGGGGCCTGGAACGCAATGCCGGGCACAGCGCCGGGGCCGAGGCGGCGCGCGAAGTGACCGAGGCCGCCGCCCGCCTGGGCATACGCTTCCTGACCCTGTTCACGTTCTCCAGCGAGAACTGGAAGCGCCCCCGCGGAGAGGTGCAGTTCCTCATGGACATGCTCTATGAGAACCTGCTGGATCGCCAGGACCTGCTGCTGGATAACGACATCCGCCTGAAGATCGTCGGCGACCTGGAGCGGCTGCCCGGCAAGCTGAGGAAGAAACTGCTCGAAGCCGAGGAGAATTCGCGGGAACACCAGCGCATGCAGGTCAACCTGGCGCTCAACTACGGCTCGCGCCAGGAGCTGCTGCGCGCCGTGCGCTCGATCGTTTCCGCCGGCATCCCCGCCGCCGCGATCGACGAGGAAACGTTCTCCCGCCATCTCTACACGGCGGGCTGCCCCGATCCCGACCTGCTGATCCGCACCTCGGGGGAGCAGCGCATTTCCAATTTCCTCCTCTACCAGATCGCCTACAGCGAGCTTTATTTCACCCCCATCCTGTGGCCCGACTTCCGGGCCGGGGAATTGTTCCGGGCCATCATCGACTACCAGGGCCGGGAAAGGAGATTCGGCAGCATATGAAAGACCTGGGACGGCGCCTGCCCACCACCATCGTGCTGATCGTTTCGGCCTATGCGGCCATCCGCTGCCTGCCCGTTCCCTGGTTCGCCGTCCTGCTCTATTTCCTGGTCAGCCTGGCGGCCTGGGAATTGCTGCGCCTGACCCGGCCGTCCCGGCATGTGTGGCCGCTGGCCTTCAGCAACGGCCTGCTCATCGCCCTGGCGTTCATCGCCCCCTGGTTCGGCATCGGACTGGCCCTGGTCGCCTGCCTGCTGGCCGACGGGCTCTATTTCCTGCTCACCACTTCTTCGCGGGAGCGCCTGGATTCCTTCGCCCGCGACTGGGGCATCCTGGCCCTGGCCGTGATCTACCTCTACTTCCCCCTCTTTTTCATGCTGGAACTCAAGAAGCTGGGCCCCAACTATCTTTTCTTCATGATACTGGTCATCGCCATCGGCGACTCGGGCGCCTACTTCGTCGGCAGCGCCATCGGGCGGCACAAGATCTATCCGGTCGCTTCGCCGAAAAAGACTCTCGAGGGACTGGTGGCCGCCGTGCTGACGGCGGGCCTCAGCGGCTGGCTGTCGCTGCGGCTGTTCCCGCTGCCCGTGGCCGTGCCGACAGCGGTGGCCAGCGCCGCCCTCATCGGGCTTTTCTCGCAGCTGTCCGACCCGGTGGAATCGCTGTTCAAGCGCGCCGCCGGCCAGAAGGACTCCGGCACCCTGCTCCGCGGTCACGGCGGCGTCCTGGACCGCGTCGACAGCTACATCTTCTGCGCCCCGCTGCTGTATTTCATTGTCCTTTATTTTTGGAACTGAACGCATGACCCCGGCGGCCAAGAAAAAAGCGCAGGCAGGCCGATGGTGATGGGGATCGTGCTCCTCGGTTCCACCGGCTCGATCGGCCGCAGCACGCTGGCCGTGCTCAGGGAGAACCGTGAGCACTTCCGGCTGCTGGCCCTGGCGGCCGGCGGCAACACCCAGCTGCTGGAGAAGCAGATCGCCGAATTCACCCCCCGGGCCGTCAGTGTCAGGGGGGAGAAGGCCGCCCGCGGGCTGCGGGAGCGTTTCCCCGGGCTTCAGGTCCTCCATGGCGCCGCCGGGCTGGACGAATTGGTCTCCCTCCCCGGCTGCGACTGCGTCGTGGCGGCCATCAACGGCACCGACGGCATGGCGGCCGCTTTCCGGGCCATCCGCCTGAAGCGCAGGCTGTGCCTTGCCAACAAGGAGACACTGGTCGCCGCCGGCGATTTCATCATGCGCGAGGCCAGCGCGAGCGGCGCCGAGATCATTCCCATCGACAGCGAGCAAAGCGCCATTTTCCAGTGCCTGCAGGGCCAGTCCCGGCATGTGCGCCGCGTCATCCTGACCGCCTCGGGCGGACCTTTCTTCAGGGAAAGGGAACGGGATTTCGCCACGATCACCGTGGAGCAGGCCCTGGCCCATCCCACCTGGTCCATGGGCCGCAAGATCACCATCGACTCGGCCACGCTGATGAACAAGGCGCTGGAAATCATCGAGGCCAGCCATCTTTTCGGCCTGAAGCCGGAGCAGATCGACGTCGTCATCCACCCGCAGAGCGTGGTCCATTCCCTGGTGGAGTTCATCGACTCGTCGGTCCTGGCCCAGCTCGGCGTCCCGGACATGAGGCTTCCCATCCTCTATTCACTGACCCATCCCGGGCGCGTCGCCGGCTCCTGCCCCAGCCTCGACCTGCCGGCGCTGCGCCAGCTGGATTTCTTCTCCGTCGACCCCCGCCGCTTCCCCTCCATCCCCCTGGCCTATGCCGTGCTGCGCCGGGGGGGGAACGCCGGGGCCGTCTTCAACACGGCCAACGAGGTCGCGGTGGACTATTTCCTGTCGGGCCGCATCGGTTTCGCCGCCATCTTTTCCGTCGTTGAACGCATGCTGGAGCGGATGGAATCCCAGCCCCTGATGGGCCTGGAAGACGTCCTGGAGACCATCGCCCTCACCCGCAGGAAAACGATCGCGCACATCGAAAAAGAGGTAATGAAATGAACATCGTCTACCAGTTCCTGACCTTTCTGGTCGTGCTGGGGATCATCGTTTTGGTCCACGAGCTGGGCCATTATTTCGCCGCCCGGCTGATGAAGATCCGCGTCGAAGTATTCTCCTTCGGCTTCGGCAGGAGACTTTTCGGCAGGAAGATCGGCGACACCGATTTCCGCGTCAGCCTGGTGCCGGTCGGCGGCTACGTGCGCATGGCCGGGGAGGAGGATTTCGATCCCGCCCACCCGGCCCCCGACCAGTTCATGGCCAAGAACCGGGCGCAAAAGATCTTCACCCTGGTGATGGGCCCGCTGATGAACCTGGTGCTGGCGCTGCTGCTCATCACCGGCGTCAACATGAGCGGCGTGGAGGTCGACGCCTACAAGCTGGAACCGCCGGCCATCGGCTACGTCGTAAAGGGTTCGCCGGCCGAAAAAGCGGGGCTGCGCCCCGGGGACCTGCTGCTGGCGATCAACGGCAGGAAGACCCCCACCTGGAAGGAAGTGGAAATCACCATCGGCACCAATCCCAAGGAGAGCCTGAAGGTCGATTTCCTGCGCGACGGCGCCTCGCGGACAACGCAGCTCAGCGTGGGCTCCAGCTCGCGTTACGAGATCGGCTACGCGGGATTCTACTGGCCGCTGCCGTCCGAGATCGACCGCGTCGCCCCGGGTTATCCCGCGGCCAAAGCGGGGCTGCGGCCCGGCGACCGCATCATGGCCGTCGACGGCCGCCCGGTGGCCACCTACTTCGAACTGGCCGACATCATCCATGCCGCGCCGGGAAGAGAGCTGCAGCTGGATGTTCAGCGCGACGGGCGCTCGCTTTCCGTCCGGCTCACGCCGGTGGCCGAGAACGGGATCGGGCTCATCGGCTTCAACGTCAGAGTCGCCACCGCCCGGGTCCAGTACGGACTGGCCGCCGCGGTCAGGAACAGTTTCCAGGAGGCCGGCCGCCTGATCCGCCTGACCTTCGAGGCCTTCCGCAAGATCGCCCAGCGCAAGATGTCGGTCAGGAGCTTTTCCGGCCCCATCGAGATCGCCCGCGTATCGCAGCAGGCGCTGGAGAGCGGTTTCGCCAATTTCTTCATGCTCATCGCCTTCATCTCGCTGCAGCTGGGGATCGTCAACCTCTTCCCCATCCCCGGGCTTGACGGCGGCCACCTGCTGATCTTCGTCATCGAGGCGGTCATCCGCCGCGACCTGAACCAGAAGCTGAAGAACATCCTGCTCTATGCCGGCTTCGCCTTCCTGCTCGCCCTGATGGCGTTCGTCGTGCTCAACGACATCGCCAAGACCCTGCCCAACGGCTGGAAGACCCTGCTGCCGTTCCTGGAGTAGCCGTAACGGGCGCCCGCTCAGCGCCGGCGGAATTTCTCCTTGAGCATGCGGTCGACGATGTTCGGCACCATGGAGCCCACCTCGCCGCCCAGCATGTAGATCTCCTTGACCAGCTTCGAGCTGAGAAAGGAATAGGACTCGGACGGCACGAAAAAGATCGTCTCGATGCGCGGCTCGATCTTGCGGTTCATCAGCGCCATCTGGAACTCGATCTCGAAGTCGGAGATGGCCCGCAGGCCGCGGACGATGGTCGTGACGTTGCGCCGCTTGACGTAATCGACCAGCAGGCCCTCGAAATGGTCGACCTCGATCTTTTCCCTGTCCGGGAACGCCTCGCGCAGCATTTGACAGCGCTCGTTCAGGTCAAAGAGATACGTCTTGTCGGGGTTTTTCAGCACCGCCACGATGATCTTGTCGAATATCTTCAATCCGCGCTGGATGATATCGATGTGGCCGTTGGTCAACGGGTCGTACGAACCGGGATAGACCGCCATGCTTTTCTCATTCATGTCCCGCTCCTATTTTTTCCAGGACCGCGTCCAGGCGGTCCCGCAGCCCGGCCAGCGTGCCGTTGTTGTCGATGGAGAAATCGGCCAGGGCCAGCGCCGGCCCGACCTGCTGGCCGTTTGCCGGCTCTCCCAGCCCCCATTCGCGGTCCAGGGCCGCCCGCAGCTCCCTTTCGGCGCCGGCGTCGCTGGCGCGGCCCCGCGCCTTCATCCGCGCCAGGATGGTCGGGACGGAGCACTCGACGCCGATCAGGATAAAGGCGTCGATCCTTCTCAGCTCCAGCACTTCGGCGGGATTGCGGATGCCGTCGATCACCCAGCGTGCTTCCACGGCGGCGGCGACCTCTTCGCGTACCCGGCGGCCGAGCACGCCGGCGCCGCCCTGGGCACGCAGGCGGTTGCCGATGTCCTGCATGCGCGAACGGTCGACGGTTCCGCCCTCGCGGGCCGCCTCGCGGCGGACGATATCGGAAAGGGATATGTAGGAGAAGCCGCGCTCGCGGAGCATGCGCGCCACCTCGCCCTTTCCCGAGGCCATGCGCCCGGTCAGGCCGATGCAGAGCTTCCTCGCCCCCATCCTATTCCACCCGGCCGTAGCGCACGCTGTCTTCCAGGATATCCTGCTCCCGCCACTCGCGCGCCCAATCCTCCACCAGGAAGATGCGGCGGCGCTCGCCGCCGGGGTGGGCGACCACGACGCGCTTCAACCCGGCGTTGATGATCATCTTCTTGCAGATGAAGCAGGGGAAGGCGAAGATGGCTTGGCCCGTTTCGCGGTCCTCGCCGAAGATGTACATGTCGCCCCCGAGCAGGCTGACCCCGGCGCGGGCGGCGTTGATGATGGCGTTCTGCTCGGCATGGACCGAGCGGCACAGCTCGTACTGGGTGCCGGAGGGGATCTGCAGCTTGCGGCGCAGGCAGAAGCCATGGTCGAGCGAGCTGCGCGTGTGGCGCGGCGCCCCGACATAGCCGGCGGCGATGATCTGGTCCTCCTTGACGATGATGGCGCCGATGAGCACCTTGAGGCAGGTGGAGCGCTGCGCGACCACCTGGGCGATATTCAGGTAATATTCTTCCTTGGCCGGACGTTCGATCATGGCTCCATCATACCCGCCGGCGTCCGGTTTTGCAAATCACGCGGTGGCCGGACCGGCGCGGGAACCTAGGACTGGACTTCCTCGATCACGACCCGCCGCATCAGATCTCCCTGGCGGACGGCATCGACCACCTCCTGCCCGGCGACCACCCTGCCGAAGACGGTGTGCTTGCCGTCGAGGTGCGGCTGCGGCGCGTGGGTGATGAAGAACTGGCTGCCGTTGGTGTCGGGTCCGGCGTTGGCCATCGAGAGCGACCCGGTCTCATGGCGCAGGGGATTGCCCTGCGTCTCGTCCGCGAAGCGATACCCCGGGCCGCCGCGGCCGCTCCCCGTCGGGTCGCCGCCCTGGATCATGAAATCGGCGATGACGCGGTGGAAGGCGACGCCGTCGTAAAAGCCCTCGCGGGCCAGGAAAACGAAATTATTGACCGTCCGGGGCGCATGCTGCGCGTACAGGTCGATGACGATCGCGCCGTGTTCCGTCTCGATGCGCGCCCGGTAGCTGCGCCGGGCGTCGATCTGCAGCGGCGGCGGACTGTTCCATTGCTTGCCTATCATGGGGCGTACCTCCTGGGTGTTCCCTGCGCTCGCGCGGCGGGATTCCGCCACGCCTTCGCCGGCATTGTAGCAGAATCGGGCGCTCGATTCAAAAACCGCCATTCCGGCACGGGATGAGGCAAGGCGACAGAAAACTCGCCCGGGTGGCTGAAGTCAGCGCGCCCGCGAGGCGAGGAAGCGGCTCACCTCGGCGATTCCGGCCAAATCGTAGCCATGGAGAGGCAGGACGATGCCATGGCCCATTTTGTCGCCGGCGGTCACGAAGCGGGCATTCAATTTTTTGGATTTTTCCTCTTCGGAAAGGCTCGGGTGTTTGTGGTCGATCCAGAAGTTGCCGTAGCCGAGGCGGATGAGAAGGTCGAATGCAGCGGAGGGTTTCAAGCGGTACTGTTTTCCGTTTTCCAGCTGCAGGAAGCCGTGGAGCGAATCGAAGTACGGCGATGTTTTGAACAGGCGCGCTTCGGCCCAGAGCGTCAGGGAGCGCCTCGCTTCCGGAGCGATGCGCCCGACCGGGCGGCCGATCGGCGCGCGCAGGCTCCAGGTCCCGACCGGATCGATCTCGATCCACGCCACACGGGTGAACTGCCGCGAAAGCTCCAGGACGCAGAAACCGGCCGCGGCCAGGGAGACGACGGCAGTGATCCAAAGTTGAGGAATTCTTAATGGCGAGCGCCGGGACACATTGAAGCCGATGGCCAGCGCGATGAGGGCGAGGAAGAACAGTGCGCCCAATCCGTAGCCGGCGACCGAGGCCCAGGCCCCGGCGCTTCCCCCCGCCAGCCGGATCGTGGCTCCGCTGATCATGGTGGTCTCTTCCTTACAGCGGGCCGCTGTAGTCGGTGTTGCTGATCCCCTCGCGCGCCACCCAGCCGATCCGGGTGCGGATAGCGGCGGCGAACGCCGGCCCGCGCCAATCGGAGCCCGCCCAACCGACATCGATCTGGGCCATGATTCGCCGGAGCTCCCGCCCCTCCTCCAGGAGGGTGATGACGTAATAGCCGTTGTCGTTGCGCTGATCATAACTGTCGAATCGCGCGGTCCAGGAGCGCGTCCCGTCGATGACGACCGGTTCGTCGAAGTTCGGCCAGACGAAGTCCATCGGCTCACCCGTCATGTCCCTTTCTCCGTTTCAGCCAGTTCCCGGTCCAGGCGCTCCAGATACCCGTCAAGCCACGGCTCGGCAATGGCGATGAATGACTCGCCCCCCTCCGCGAGCCGCTGCCACCTGGACAGCGTTTCATCCGCAACAAAACGGGCGGTCCCGTCATTCTCGCTTCCAGTGCCGGGGGATGCCTGGAAGGAGCGGCACACCCGGACATGGGCCTCCGCCCAGGCGGCGATTATTTCCGGGCATGAGCGGCGCAAGACGGCCACATGTTCCTGGAGCCGGCAGCGCAATTCGGCAGCCTGCCGGCGCTGCTCCTGCATGGCGGCCAAAGCCTCCCCCGCTTCGGCGTCGCCGGGCCGCCCCCGATCGATGAAATCACCCAGGCGGCCGGCAGAGCTCTCCAGAAAATCCACCTCCCGGCGCAGCGCTTCCAGCAACCGGGCCTGGGCGCGAATGAAAACGGCCGCCTGCGCCGTATTCATCCGTGACAGCTCCTCATTTTCCTCGCTGCCGTTGATAAAATATTCGTGCCAGCTCAGGTAGTCGTAAAGCGTGCCGCACTCGGGGCAGCGGCGCACATGGCGCTTCCCGGCATCCTTCATGCCCAGGGCCGCCACGATGACCAGCCGATCGGCAGCCTCCGGGAACGGCCGGTCGAGATCGGGATCCAGGTACTTGCTGAAAGACGTTTCCCTGTCGCGCAGCCGGCAGCAGATCGTGCAGTTTTTGATGGGTGGCACCTATTTGAATTATACATGCGCGCATATCGAAGAGCAAGGCACTTATCCTCCTTGGCCGCCTGCGCCGCCAAGATTGAAATTAATGTGCGGATATGCTTGAATGGCGGTGCAAAGGAGCGAAAAATGAGAAAGCTCGCCATCGCTATTTTCATCGTGATCCTTTCGGCATCCCTCCTGCCGGCCGAGACCATCGCCAACGTCACCGGCCGCAACGGCCTGGTCCTGGTCATCGACCGCGGCGCCTTGGACGGGGTCGAGCTCGGCATGCAGGGGATCGTCAAAGCCCTGTACAGGGAGCCGGGCGGGGAATACACGATCAATATCGGCAACTTCACCGTCAGCAAGGTCATGGAGCGCTCGGCCGAAGTGACCATGGAGATCGGCAAGGGGCTGAATCCCGACGATGCCCGTTACATCGTCTTTGAAAAGGAGCTGCAGCCGGCTTCCAGCCCGCTTCCAGCCGCCGCCGTCGCGCAGAATGCCGACTGGCACCTGGACCAGGGCGACCGCGCCGTTGACGCCGGCGATGCCGCAGCCGCGCTGGCGCACTACGAAAAGGCGCTCGAGCTGGAGCCGGGCAATTTGGTGGCGAAAGAGAAATGCAGCGAGACCCGGAAAGCCATCGCCACTGCCGAGCGCGCCGCGAAGTTCAGCGATTATTTGAAAAAGGCCGACGCCCATTATGAAAAAAGCGACGTGAAGTTCGCGTTCCTTTACCTGGTCGAAGCCTTGCGCCTGTATCCCGAAGGCAAAGACGACGTGCGCGCGCGCCTGAGCGTGATGGAGCGGGAGTACCCGCAGGAGCTGGCGGCGGTCCTGGAGGAGAAAGCCGGCGAACTGGGCGATATCCGGTCACAAATCGACTCCCTGTTGGCCAAACCGGCCGGGCCGGGAACAAAAGCCCGGGCCGGCGAAGCAGCCGAACCCCGGGCCGATGCGGGCGGGAAAGACGAAGCAAGCGCCGCTCCCTCCCAACCGGAAACGGCCACCGAGCCGTTCCTGCAGAAGGTCAGCGGCAAGGCCGGCAAGGCATGGCGCAACGACCAGGGCTTCTGGGAAGCCCTTTTCCACGGCAATATTTCCATGGTCTACATCCCGGAGGGGGAGGCGACCATCGGCTCGCCGGCCCGCGAGGGCGACGCCGACGAGCACCCGGCCCACAAGCTGTTTCTGGAGGGGTATTGGCTCGGCAAGACCGAGGTGACCTTCGAGCAGTATGACCGCTTCTGTGACGCGACCGGCCGCCCGCGCGGCGCCGACGAAGGCTGGGGCCGGGGCACGCGCCCGGTCATTTACGTTTCCTGGCACGACGCCGTGGCTTACTGCGCCTGGCTCGGGGAGCAGACCGGACTTCGCTTCCGCCTGCCCAGCGAGGCCGAGTGGGAGAAGGCGGCCCGCTTCCGCTATCCATGGGGCGGCAACGCGCCCGATTCCAGCCTGGCCAATTACGACAAGGACCACATGATGACCCGTCCCGTGGGCTCCTATCCCAAGGGGGCCTCGCCGTACGGCATCCTCGACATGGCCGGCAATGTCTGGGAGTGGGTACAGGACTGGTACGACCCCGGCTTTTACCGGGACTCCCCGAACCAGTCGCCCCAGGGGCCCGAAAGCGGATCGGAACGGGTCGTGCGCGGCGGCTCCTGGGCCAACGGCGCCGACCTGGTGCGCTCCGCCAACCGCAGCAGCGAGAAGCCCGAAAGCAAGCTGAACATTCTGGGCTTCCGCCTGGCCCTGGACGGCAAATGAACCGCCGGGTTCCCCCGGGCGGGCCTGTTTGCCAAAATTCAGGCCGCTATTGTATAATCAGGACATGAACGGCAACGTACCCCCGGCGGAACCGCTTCCGCCGCCGAAGCCGGAAGGCAAGATGAACGTCCAGTGCACGAAATGCGGACATGTCCAGGAGCTGGACCCGGGATACAGGATCTGCCTGAACTGCGGCGGCCCCATCGACGAAAAAGATACCCTGATCCTGAAGGACCCCAGGAGGGGCCGCGGCATGCAGGGATTGGCCATCATCGCTTTCCTGCTGTTCCTGTTCATTTTTTTCTTCTGGTCAAAATATATCGGCCGCCATGGCATGGCTGTCTGCGCCCTGTTCGCCATCTGGGGCTTCTACAGGAACTATCTGCACCGGCGGCAGGCGCTGGAGGAACATGGCGATCGCTGAAAACCTTGACCTGATCCAGGAGAAAATCGCGGCGGCCTGTCGGCGTTCCGGGCGCGACATGGCCCAGGTGCGCCTCATGGCCGTATGCAAGGACCAGGGGCCGGAGAAGATCCGCCGGGCGCTCGACCTGGGCGTCCGGCTGCTGGGCGAGAACAAGCTCCAGGAGGCCGAGGCGCACATGCGCCACTTCCCGGAAAAAGGGATCGAATGGCACTTCATCGGCACCCTGCAGAAGAACAAGATCAACCGCATACTGAACACGTTTCGCCTGATCGAGTCGGTCGACAGCGTGAAGGCCCTGGAACACATCCACAAGCGGGTCGACCAGCCGGTTGAGGTTTTCATCGAGGTCAACATCGCCGAGGAAAGCAGCAAGACGGGGTTTTCCGTCGACGGGCTGAAGCGCGCCATCCCCTATATCGCCGGCCTCGGCAAGGTGAGCATCGCCGGCCTGATGGCCATCCCGCCCTATTTCGAGGATACGGAGAAAGCGCGGCCTTATTTCGCCCGCCTGCGCGCGCTGCGCGACGAGATCCAGCGCCAGGCCGTGGCCAACATGCCGGTCCGCCATCTTTCCATGGGCATGAGCCACGACTTCGAAGTGGCCGTGGAGGAGGGGGCCACGCTGCTCCGCATCGGCACGGCCCTTTTCGGCCGGCGCAAATGACCGGCAAGGAGGGAGCATGAAGCTGACGCCACAGGAGATCCTGAGCCAGACGTTTTCCACCAAGTTCAAGGGACTCGATGCCGGCGAGGTCAGGAACTTCCTGCAGCAGGTCGCCGAGACCCTGGAGGACGAGATCCGCGAGAAGGAGGAGCTCAAGGGCGGCATGGAGCGGCTGCGCGAGAGCCTGGCCAAGCTGGAGAGGAAGGAGGAGCTGCTGCGCGACACCCTGATCGCCGCCCAGAAGTTCTCCAGCGAGATCAAGGCCAATTCGCACAAGGAGGCCGAGCTGGTCACCAAGGATGCCGAGATCAAGTCCGAGGAGATCATCCAGCATGCCATGCTGCGGCAGTCGGCCATCCGCGAGGAGATCAAGAACCTGCAGTTCAAGCGCAAGGAGATCGAGAGCGACATCATTCACCTGCTCAATTCGCTGAAGGAGCTGATCGAGACCTACCACAGGCAGGACGAGGAGTTCGACAAGATCGAATACCTGGGAAAGTAGATCGGTATACGGTTCACGGTAGACGGTTTACGGTGAAGAAATAAGCACCAAATTCCAAACAAATTCCAAATCCCAAATTCCAATGTCCGAAACGAAAGCCCTTTCAGTTTCTTTTCTTTGTTTGGGTCATTGGAATTTGGTGCTTGTTTGGTGCCTGGTGCTTGGAATTTGGAATTTTAGTTCTTGCAATTTCTTCTTTTCCCTCCGTTAACCGTGCACCGTCTGCCGTAAACCAAGATCCTTGGGCTTTAAACTTTTTTTTTGAATATCATATCATATTATGATACTATATAACTGGAGGACACCATGCCGGCAGTGAGCTTTTACCTGAAAAAAGAGGTTCTGGACGCAGTACGCGCCCGGGCCAAGGCAAGCGATATGCCAATTTCCCGCATCATCAGCCGTTCCGTCGAGGAATTCCTGAAAACCGGCGAGACGGCCGAGGCAAGAAAGCGGGTGATGGAAAATATCCGTACGGCACTTGCTCCCACCGGCTGGGAAGCGCTGCACCGCGAAAGGACCGCGGCCGATGCTGACCGGGATTGACACCAGTTTCTTCTATGCCTTGGCCGCGGGCCGGCCCCTGGCGGCGGAGGCCTGGGAGAACAGGGAGTTGCTGACCTCCGTGCTCTGCTTCTACGAACTGAAAAGAAAGCTGCTGCACAGCGACCTGAAAGCCTGGCCGACAGTGCTGGAAGATATCGCCAGGGCCGTCGAAACAGTGCCCGTTACCGCCGCCATCGCCCAGAAGGCGGGACAGATCGCCCACGGCACCGGCATGCCCGCCTTCGACGCCATCATCGTCGGTTCGCTGGCCGAGGCCGGCTGTGAAGAGATCCTCACCCTGGATCATCATTTCACCCTATTCGCCAAGACTGGGTTGAAAATAACCCTGCTGTCATCCAACAGTGAAAAGTGAAATGTGAAAAGTGAAAAGTCATTGGTTGACTCATTTAGAGCCCTCCCTTCTCTTCCCTTCCCTCCAGACACTTTCACTTTTCACATTTCACTTTTCATTCAAATCCAGGTATTTCCCTGGACCGCTAATCCTGATACAATGAGCTCTAGTTCCTGAGGAGGACCCAATGGCTGAAAGCGCTAACAAGACAACCGCATTGAACAACGCCGTCTCGCAGATCGAAAAGCAGTTCGGCAAGGGATCGATCATGAAACTGGGCGGCAAAGAGGTGGTGCAGATCCCCGCCATCTCCTCGGGATCCATCGCCCTCGACATCATTTCCGGCATCGGCGGCTTCCCGCGCGGCCGCGTCATCGAGGTCTACGGGCCGGAGGGCTCGGGCAAGACCACGCTGGCCCTGCATGCCATCGCCGAAGCGCAGAAAACCGGCGGCTATGCCGCCTTCATCGACGCCGAGCATGCCCTCGACCCGCTGTACGCCCAGCGGCTCGGCGTGAACATCGACGAGCTGTACATCGCCCAGCCCGATTGGGGCGAGCAGGCGCTGGAGATCGCCGAGATCCTGGTGCGTTCGGGCGGCGTCGACATCATCGTCGTGGACTCGGTGGCGGCGCTGGTCCCCAAGGCCGAGCTGGAGGGCGACATGGGCGACAGCCACATGGGGCTGCAGGCGCGGCTGATGAGCCAGGCCCTGCGCAAGCTGACGGCCATCGTCGCGCGCTCCAAGACCACCTTCATCTTCCTCAACCAGCTGCGCGAGAAGATCGGCATGTTCGTCGGCAATCCCGAGGTCACCACCGGCGGCCGGGCGCTGAAGTTCTACAGCTCCATGCGCATCGAGGTCAAGCGCATCATGGCCATCAAGGAGGGCACCGACATCGTCGGCAGCCGCGTGCGCATCAAGATCGTCAAGAACAAGATGGCCCCGCCCTTCAAGGACGTCGAGGTCGACCTGTACTACGGCAAGGGCTTCTCCAAGGAGAGCGACCTGGTCGAACTGGGCGTGCTGTACGGCATCATCAACAAGACCGGCGCCTGGTACTCCTACAACGACAACCGCCTCGGCCAGGGCAAGGAAGCCGTGCGCAAGCTGTTCGAGGAAAACCGCGCCCTGTTCGCCGAAGTCAAGGCCAAGATCATGGAAAAGACGGCGCCGGCGCTGAAGGAAAGGGACAAGGAACCCGGTTGAAGAAATTCAGGTTCTCGCTGCTCTACATCCTCGTGCTGCTGGCGACATCGCCCTTCCACATCCAGGTCAGGAATCTGCTCGTGGACATCCGCGGCTTCCGTTTCATCAATTACGTCCTGCTCGGGATCCTGGCGGCCTTTTTCGCCCTGGCGCTCTTCAAGGCCGCCGTTGGCGGCAAGGCGCTGGACAACGCCGCCATCCTGCTGGCGGCCGCCATCGTGTTCTATTTCCTGTTCCAGCGCCGCATCTTCCTCAACCAGGCCTTCTTTTCCAATTTTCTGCATATCGCCGAGTTCTTCATCCTGGGTTTCCTGCTGTTCAAGGAGAACAGGAGGGCCTCGTCCCCCGTCCCCTTCGTCATCCTCCTCGTCTCCGCCTTCGCCTTCGAGCTGATCCAGGTCTTCATCCGCGGCCGGGTGATCGACGCCAACGATATCTGGACCAACGTCATCGCCGGCCTGGTCGGCATGGTGGTGGGCTTCTTCTGAGTCTGGTAAAGGGCCGGCGCTTCCGCTATAATGCGGCCATGGCGTTCAAGGACCTGTTCCGCGGCAAATTTCAGGACAAGCTGGCGGCGCTTTTCGCGCCCGGCAGGAGCCGGGAGGAGACGCTGGCCGAGCTGGAGGAGTTGCTGCTCCTGGCCGACATCTCCCTGCCGGTGGTCGAGCGCCTCACCCGCGCCGTTGCCCGGCAGGCCGCCGGCGGCGACGCCATGGAGGCATGCGTCGAGATCCTGCGCCGCGAGCTCCTGGCGCTGTTCCCCGCGCCGCGCCGCCCCCTGGCCGCTGCCGCAAAGGGCGTCCTGATGCTGGTCGGGATCAACGGCAGCGGCAAGACGACCAGCGCCGCCAAGCTGGCCCATCATTTCCAGGCACAGGGCCGCCGCGTCCTGCTGGCCGCCGCCGACACCTTCCGCGCCGCCGGCTCCACCCAGCTCTCCCTGTGGGGGGAAAGGCTGGGCATCCCGGTCGTCGGCGGCGAGCGCGGCGCCGATCCCGGCTCGGTCGTTTTCAACGCCATGCAGTCCTGGCAGAGTCGCGATCTCGACCTGCTGGTCATCGACACCGCCGGCCGCATGCAGAGCAAGGAGAACCTGATGCGCGAGCTGGAAAAGCTCACGCGCATCATCGCCAAGATCGCCCCCGGCCAGCCGGAGGAAACCTGGCTGGTCCTCGACGCCTCCACCGGCCAGAACGCTTTGGTGCAGGCGGAGAAGTTCCTGGAATTCTCGGGGATCAACGGCCTGGTCCTGGCCAAGCTGGACGGCACCGCCAAGGGCGGCACGATCGTCAGCATCGCCGCCGGGATGAAGCTGCCGGTCTTTTTCGTCGGCACCGGGGAGACGCAGGACGACCTGTGGGAATTCTCCGCCAACGAGTTCGTGGCCTCGCTGCTGGGACGATGAGCGACGGGAAGGGACGCAGCGCCGGGCCGCAGGCCGACGACCTGAAATTCATGAAGATCGCCCTGCGGCTGAGTGGCCGCGGCCTGGGCCATACCGAGCCCAACCCCATGGTCGGCGCCGTGGCGGTCAAGGACGGGCGGCTGCTGGCCACCGGCTTCCACCGCCGCTTCGGGGCGCCGCACGCCGAATGCATGGCGCTGGAGGACCTGGCCGTTCCCGGCGCCACCCTCTACCTGACCCTGGAGCCCTGCGGCCACTTCGGCAAGACGCCGCCCTGCGTCGACCTGATCATCGCCAAAAAGATCAGGCGGGTGGTCGCGGCCATGGCCGACCCCAACCCGCTGGTCAACGGCTCGGGATTCGCCAGGCTTCGGGCCGCCGGCATCGAAACCCGCGTCGGCCTCTGCCGGGAGCAGGCCGAGCTCGGCAACCGCCATTACCTCACGTACATGCGCACGGGCCTGCCCTACGTGGCCCTGCACGCCGGCATTTCCCTGGACGGCAAGCTCACCGACGATGCCGGCCATTCGCGCTGGGTCACCTCGGCGGAGGGGCGGCGCTATTCGCACAGCCTGCGCGGAGAGTTTTCCGCCATTCTCGCCGGCCGCGGCAACATCGTGGCCGACAACCCGCTTCTGACCCTGCGTGAGCCGGGCTGGGAAGGGAAAACCCTGTATCGTGTGGTTCTCGATTCCAACAACTCGCTTTCCCAACGCCTGAATATCTTCAGGGAGCAGGAGCGCTTTCCACTGGTCATCTTCAGCTCTTGCGCCGCCGGGAACCGGAAAAAAAAGGTTCCGCTCCATTTTTTTGTGGGCCACGACGGCCACGGCCTTTTGCTGGCCGACGTCCTGCGCGAACTGTCCAGGCTGGGCATCGCCTCGCTGCTGGTGGAAGGGGGCGGGCAGGTGCTGGATTCCTTTGTCCGCGAGAGGCGCTTCGACGAGATGGCCGTTTTCTTTGCCAACAAGATCGTCGGCGGCCGCGACTCGGTCCAGATCTTCGCCTCCGGGGTCGCCCGGCTCGAAGACGCGCTGGAACTGGTCGATTGCCACTGCACCGAGTTCGCCGACGGCAGCATTCTCAGGGGGTACAGCAAATGTTCACCGGCCTGATCTCAACGACCGCTGCCTTGGTCGCCCTGGAAAAAAAGAACCGCCCGGTCCTGACCGTCCGGGTCGCGCTGGACAAGCCATTGGCCGTGGGCGACTCCGTGGCCGTCGACGGCGTCTGCCTGACCCTGATCGGGCGGGAAAAGGACCTGTTGCGCTTCAACCTGGCCGCGCCCACCCTGAAGCTTGCCAATTTCCAGGACCGCCCCAAGGGCTCGCTCCTGAACATCGAGCTGCCGCTGACCCTGAGCGACCCCCTCGGCGGCCACCTGGTCAGCGGCCACATCGACGGCACGGTACGCCTGCGCTCGATCAACAAGAGCGACGGCAACTCGCGCTTCGCCTTCACCTTCCGCGAGCGCGAGTGGCGCAAGTTCATCGTGGCCCGCGGCTCGGTGGCGCTCAACGGCGTCAGCCTGACCGTGGCCGAGGTCTCTGCTTCCTGGTTCGCCGTGGAGCTCATCCCCCAGACCCTGGCCACCACCAACCTGAAGCTACTCCGCGTCGGCGAGCGCGTCAACCTCGAGCTTGATTTTATAGGTAAATACCTATACAATTTTTTCAAATCAAATAAAGGCAGATCGGGAGTTATTTGAAACCAACCACTTTCTCTATCCAGTTCATGAGTATGTAGTGGAGTTGGAGATATAGCGATGAACATCCAACAAGCCGGCCTTCCACAGCTTATTGTGTGCCAAGAGAAATGTGTATTTTAAAAACCAACATCGGACAAGCCACCTACGGTTACTATCGCTGCTGTCAGTGTAAATTGAGTACTTAATATGTCTAATGGAGTGAATCCATCGACTGCTGCCGTTGCGGCCACATCAATCACGCCCACTGCCGACCCAATCCGCGCGGCTTTAAATGACATTGTTACATGGTCAGAGGATATGCCCGCGTGGCAGCGCGACGCTTTGCGGCGGTTATATGCGCAACAACAGCTCTCAGAATCTGATGTAGATGAGCTTTTTGTGCTTTGTCGCCAAGATCATGCCTTGTTAGAGGTCGGTGAAGCACCGCTAAGGGCACAACCCCTAAAAGCTAGCCATGTTCCCGCAAACCTTAATACGCGGGGCGTTGTTGCTCTGAAATCAATCGGGCACACGAAGAATATAAATGCACTTGCTGACGACCAGACTCTGAATTTCGCAGAAATGGGGCTAACAATTGTTTATGGTGATAATGGTGCTGGCAAATCGGGCTACGCACGCGTGCTAAAACGCGCGTGCCGAGCTCGCGATCAAGAAGACATTTTGCCAAACGCATACACCATTCCAAGCGGGAAGCCATCGGCACGAATCAAGTTTTCCTTAGCAAGCAAAGTTCAACCAGAAATCATATGGCAGGATGGTGTGGCAACGAGCCCTGAACTTTCAAGTATCAGCGTCTTCGACTCAAAGTGCGCTTCGGTCCAATTGAGCGGACCGAATGAATTGGCATACACACCTATTCCGCTTCAGTTACTCCAGGCACTGGCAGATCTCGCCCGCAATTTTCACGGCAAATTAAAAGCAAAGAAAAGTGACCTTGAAAGCCAAGTCCCATCATTTCGCAAGAAGCCTAAATCACATGAGGGGTCGTCAGTTCACCAATTTATTCTTGGGCTTTCTGAAACGACAGAGACAGCAGCTGTTAATTCTTTGGCACAAATATCGAAACACGAAGCACAGCGACTCGAACAGTTAAAGCGCGACCTAGCTTCCGACCCAGTGAAAGAAATCCGCAAACTGAAGGCACTGAAACAGCGTGTTGAGGAGCTAGAGAAGGTAGTAATTGCTTCTGAGTCTATTCTGCTTCCAGCCAAGGCGGTTGAGTTGCGCCTGCTTTTGGAGATGGTAAAGGAAAGAGCAACGGCAGCTCAGTTGTCAGCGACTGAATCGTTCAACAAGGAGCCTTTGCCGCAAGCGGGCTCAGAAGTATGGAAAACACTCTGGGAAGCAGCTCGTGCTTTTTCTACACAAGAGGCTTATCCCGACCTCACATTTCCCTACATAAGCGACGGTGCAGTATGCATTCTTTGTCAGCAACCCTTATCATTGGATGCGGCAACTCGCCTGGCCTCATTTGAAAAGTTTGTTCAACAAAAGGTCCAGCAGTCATTAGAAGAAGCCCAATGCTCAGTTCAAAAATGGAAAGAATCAATTAAGCATAGCTATATCACCAAAGAAGCCTTGGCTGAGGTTATAAGGTTTTTGCGCGATGAATTGGACCAGTCATTACTTTGCAGTATGGTCGCTCGCATCCTCACAAAAGCACGAGTGCGAATCAGAAATTTCATTGAAGTAACCGACCCAGCTCAAGTGAAAATTCCACATCCGGTAAATCGCATTGCAGTAAAAATTGGCGAAATCATTGATCATCTGACCGAGCGAATAGACGAGTTCCAAAAGTCATCTGATCCCACTCAACGAAGATTACAAGAGAATGAGATGAACAATCTCGATGACCGCGTTTGGCTCGCAAACATCCAAGCTGATGTTGAAGCCGAGATTAACCGACTTAAGAAGATTGCTGCTTTTTCGGCAGCAATGCATGATGCAGATACGAACCGCATCACAAGAAAGACGACCGAGTTGTCAAAGTCGCTTGTCACTAATACGATTCGTGATGCGTTCGCAGCTGAAACAACGGCATTGAATATATCGGACCGTCGACTCGAACTTACCCAAGAGACGAGCGGCTATGGTTCAACAAAATTCAAAGTTTCGCTAGTCCGCAATCCGAAAGCGAAAGTCGCCAGCGTGTTGAGCGAAGGTGAGAATCGGTGTGTCGCTTTGGCAGCTTTTCTAGCAGAGCTGTCCACTGCGCACAATAGTTCCGGCATCATCTTCGATGATCCAATTTCGTCTCTCGACCACAACTACCGAGAATTGGTGGCTGCGAGTTTGGTGAAAGAGGCAGCTAGCGGGCGGCAAGTCATTGTTTTCACCCACGATATTCCCTTTTTAATGATGCTTGATGAAGAAGCCAGAAAACAAGGCCACTCCCCCCTCTATCAAAGCATGAACAGGGCAGAAGACCGCGCTGGAATCTGCATCCAAGGAGCACCATTCAAAGCCAAATCAGTCCCTGAGGTTGTTGCAAAGTTAGAAAGTCGTCTAGCTGCAACAACTGTGCTGCATACGAATGGGCGGCTTGATGAATGGGCAGAGCAAGTGAAGGCAATTGCCGGAATCCTGCGCGACGGGTGGGAACGTGCAGCAGAAACTTATGTTGCACCTGTTGTCCAACGCTTCAACAATAAGGTTCATCCAGGTGGGCTCCGTATGCTTACTGTTCTGACCGACCAAGATTTTAAATTACTCAATGATGGATATGCATTTTCCTGCGCTTACTGCCACACAGACTCTGCCGCGCTAAATCGGCCTGCTCCTGATCCCGCCAAGATGAAGCTCGAAATTGACCGACTGTGCAACTGGTTCGACAATGTCCACACGCGACAAGAGCAGAAGAAATAATGAAATAAGGCATATGTGATCTGGGAAATAAAGAGAGGATTTTCTGGAAGATTGCGTGGTTAAATTGCAAATTAACTAAAAGGATACCATGAAGCCTAAAAATGATATTCACAAGAAACATCTAAAAAAGGCGATGCAAGCTTGTGTCGAAAACGGGGAACGCCTACTCCATGATGCAGAATGGTTGAGCGATGATGGATCAACGACAGCTGTTGCACTTTGCATTCTTGCTCAAGAGGAGTTTGCAAAGTCATTCCTCCTCTATCTTATTCACGAAGGAATAATCCCGTGGACTTCAAAAGTGTGTGTGTCATTGCATAATCACAGATACAAACAGCTTTTTGGACTCATCATGGAGTGGCTCAGCCCTTCGGACGACGAGTTTATATCGAGGATTGAGAAAGGGCCTATAGATCCCTCCTTACCTCAAAATATTGTAGATGCAATAAAACTGTATGTTGAGAAAGTGCAACCTCAAGGACATATTGCTTGTCCACCAACTGCAAGCGATCCGGAAGCCAGAGACATTGCATATGGAAATCGCGACAATATGAAGCAGGATGCTCTTTATGTACGGCTATCTAAAGATGGAGAAGTAATCAGCGTCCCAACGAAATTTCCTCCAAAGATAGTCAAAGCAGAGCTTGACAAAGCCCAAAGACTTAACAAACTGGTTAGTCCACTTCGTGAAGGGGAGCTTGGTACGAGCCTAGACTATCAATTGTTTTTAGAAACCATTAAATTCCTTTTGCTCGAAAAAAGAGAGCGACCTTTCTTGATACTTAAAGAATCAAAATTTCGCGGATCTGTGACCGCACCAAATGGAGTTCTATGGCCACATTCAATAGAATTACTAATCGAGAACATATCATACGAACAAGCTACTTGTGTTTCCGGGAAGACCTATATATTCCTTGATTCAGCAATCGTACATCCTTCATTTCTTCTTGGCCAGTTTGTGATTGAACCTTATTCCACCCGATTATATAGATTCTTCTTGTCAGAGGAAACATATTCAAACGCATTGTCTCCGTCGCATGAACTTACACTATATGCCGATCTCGAATATCATGGAAAAAAATCAAGCTTAAAATATCATGCATCCATAAGGAGCAAGTATGATCCAATCATCGGGATTTTTAGAGAAGAATTAACAGACACGATTGATTCAATAAACAAGAAATCGCCCAAAAAAAGAAAACTGGAAACAAAGTGGATGTGGCCAACAAAAACCAAAATACACTAGTTTATTGTTCGATAAACGTTGAGTCGACAATTTTTAAGGAGAGGAGCAAGGGGACGGTTCCTGTATTCTTGACATCTTGTGGCTTGACCAGAACGATTCAAGTGAGCCCGGCAATGGACGCATCTCCGGTTGTTCGTTTGCAGATCCACAACGAGATTCAATTGGACCATTTTCCTGCAAGGCATTCCCGCCCACTCATTGATATGAACGTGTAATTCGGCCCGAATTTTTCCGGAGTAAAATTGAATATTGGAACTTGAAATCGAACATGTCACTTCCCTTGACATTTTTTTGTTGGCACATAAAATCAAATCAAAAACGGGGAGGGCAAAATGAAATTCATAAAAGCCGTATTCATTCTGGGTTTGCTGGGTGTTGCAGGTTTCCTTATCGTCAAGAAAATTGATTGGAAGCCGGAAAAGTCACAATATGATATTCAACGTGAATATAACATTACTTGCCAGCGCATCCTGGATATTACCAGGGCGCTTGATGAGTCCTTTGAAGAAGCAGCCGTCATTCCCAGGGCGGACTATGTTTATGAATTAAAGGATTACATCGTTCGCTATGCGCAGAACCTCGTTTTAAAAGACGCATGGGGACAAGATCTTCTGTTCAAACTCGGTGACATGGGAAATTTTTATGTGGCAAGCGCCGGGAGCGATATGATTTTTGATGGATTTGATCAAAAGGGAGAGTTTACGGATTATAATGGTCAGGATGTCATCATGGAAAGGGTTGCGTGGCTCTTGTATCCCAAAAATCGGCCCGGTGTCTGACAATTCGAGGACGGCTTGCATTCTTGACAACTTGCAGTTAACCGGGGTGATTCAATTGAGCCCTGTGATAGATGCACCCTGGACTGTTCAGTTCCAGATCAGCAAAGAGATCCGATTTTGCTATTTCCCCGGTTTTTTGTTGCCCAGGATGGCCACGATGAAATAGTTCCCCGGCAGCCCCTCGGCCAGGGGATAGAAAACGTCGATGCCGAGGGAGCGGATATTGGCGTTGCCGGCGATCATTTTCGCGATATCCCCGGGAACCGCTTGCAGGGCGTTGGCCTGGTACACCGAAAAAAAGCTGTAGTCGGCCTTGCCGTGCGGGACATCGCCGGGGGAGCGGTAAAAAGCCCGGGTGATCTCCGCCGCCAGTCTGGCCAGGCGGGAATCCGCTGTCGTGCCGCGGGTGGCATTCAGGGCCCTGAAGACGAAGTCGTCCATGACGCCGGACATGCCCGGGGCGTCGCGTAGGTCGGGGAAGAGCAGCAGGGACAGGGCATAGGTGCCGCCGGGGTTGCGGGCCGTGCGCCCGAACGTCATCCCCACCGACCAATGGAGCAGCCGCATCCCCTGTAATTCCCCGAGTATCCTGAGCATGCCTGCATCCAGGTCGGTGAAATTCAGGTTGAGAACGGCGGCCGACCCAAAGGATTCAGGGATCGCCGGCTGAGGCTGGCCCTGCAGGAACAGCGCCGCTGACCGCCGGCAGAATTCCCGCATTTCGCCCGCAGTGCTCTCCGGCAAGGCCATCCTGCCGTTGAAGCGGATGCTGAGCCTTCTTGCCATTTCACGTTCCGCTTCTTCCCGGGCAAGGGGTTCGAAAAGAGTGCCGAATTCCTGCGTGACAAAATACATGTCCCCGGTTTTGCCGATCCCGACCCCCAGGTGGGTGAAATCCCCGTCCAGGATGTTTTCCCGGTGCTCCGGGCTGGCCAGCAGCGCCTCATGAAAAAAGCGGACGACGAAGGTCTCGCTTTTGGCCACGTTCTCGCCGACCTTGCTGAAATACACGCCGGCCCGGGCCGCGCGCTCATCCAGCTTTTCGTAGCCGGGAAAATCATGGCCGAGCCTGTTCTCGTCCATCATTTTCCGGCTGTGGGCGCGGGCCATGGCGCGTAGCAGCGGATCGAAGCGCAGCTCGGTCAATCCCCGGCCGCTTCTTTCCCGGTTGACCAGCAGGAGCAGCTTGTCTTCCATTTGCTCGGGGCTGAGCCCCAGGTCCTCCACCTGCTGTCCGGCCAGCGCCAGGCACAGCCACAGCAATCCCAGGGCAATTTTCATTCGCGGCATTGGGATGATTCTAGGGGCTCGGCGGGAAAAAGTCAAAAAACGGGAGCGGCGCGGCAGTCAGGAAATACAATAAAATGTCTTCGCCACCCAAAGTTTTCTTTTTGCCGAGAGTTTTTATGATAGAATCCCGGATATGCCTGAAATGCCGGCGGAGATCGATGAACGATGAACACGTTCCGGGATTGACTGTGCATCGCCCTCAATCATGTCCATCGGGTTTTTCCAGGGGGAACACCATGAGAACAAATCGGAATTTGAAGATTTCTCTTTGCCTGATCGCCGCGTGGTTCGCGCTGTCATTTTTCCCGGCCGCCGCCTTGGAGGGCCAAGCGATAATCCTTTATATGGCAGAGAATGGAAAAATATTGAGCCCGGCTCCTGAAACCGGCGGAACTTCGCACAATGTCGGCTACAGCTCCGGGTTCCTCGCCTGGACCGGGTCCGGCGTGCTCTCCGGAGACATCAACGGCTCCAGTTATACTTTTCATGTTTACGCCAACAGCGCCGGCAGCACGGCTTTTCGCGCCGACCTGAAGATCAATGACGCCCTCGTGGCCACAACGTCGTTCACTGTCGAATCGAATTTGTTCCTGCCTTATGGCGGGACCGTCACCGGCATCGACCCATCGCTCTCGGGGACATCCACAGTGACTTTGGAGATCTATCACATTGGCGGTGCCATGGGCAGCATCTTGTGGGGAGATTTTGGCTTGGACGATTCGTATGTCGTGCTGCCGGGCCAGGTGAATCCCACCATTTCAGGAACCGTCCTTGAGGATGGAACGCCTCTGGCCGGAGTGACCATGAATGGATTGCCCGGCAATCCAGTCACCGACGGCTCCGGCCAATACTCTGCCATCGTCGATTACGGCTGGTCCGGCACGGTGAGCCCCACCTTGAACGGACGCCTTTTTTCTCCGGCCAATCGGGAGTATTCTTCCGTGACCTCGGATCACACCGGCCAGGACTATTCTTCCATTCCCGGATTCGCCATGTATTTGGAGAACTCGAGCGGCTTGTCTCATGTCCCAGCCTCTGGAAGTTCTGGCATGACGGGAATTTATTCCGGGATACTATCCTGGACAGGATGGGTCTACGGCGATGTGGACGGAACCAGTTATCTTTTTCACCTCTATGCGGCCACGCAAGGAACGGAAACCACAATCCAGGCTGACCTGAAAATCAACGGCACCCTCGTCGCTTCCTCCATGTTCACGACCAATTCCGGCACCGCGGAACTGTACGAGCTGGCAGTGAGCGGGCTCAATCCCGAGTCTTCAGGCTTGACGGAGGTGCGGCTCGAGATCAGCCGCGTCAGCGGCGACATGGGTGAAATCCATTGGGGGGATTTCGGGCCCGATGATTCTTACGTGCTGCTGCCTGGCGAACTGGAGCGGCGCACCATATCGGGGCATGTGCTGCAGGGGACGGCGCCACTGGCGGGAGTGGTCATGAACGGGCTGCCGGGCGGCCCGATGACAGACGCCACCGGCTACTACTCCGATTCGGTGTACTACGGCTGGTACGGAACGGTCATTCCCGCCATGACCGGTTTCTCCTTTTCCCCCGGGCAACGAGAATACTTCGACGTCACTGTCGATCAAACAGAGCAGGATTATGCCGCTTCGCTGCTAATCTACTCCATCACTGGAACGATCACCCTGGATGGGGTGCCGCTGCCGGGAGTGGTCATGAACGGGCTCCCCGGCAATCCGGTGACCGATGCCACAGGATTCTATGCCTCGGCGGTTGGGTATGGCTGGTCGGGAACGGTGACGCCGGCCTTGTCCGGGCACAGCTTCTCGCCGGCCAGCCGAACCTACGAATCAGTAACCACCCCGCAAACCGGCCAGAATTTCGCCGCCAGCATCAATACTTTTCTTATTTCCGGAAGGGTTTTGCTCACAAGTGGAGAGCCCTTGAGCGGGGTTTTACTGTCCGGGCTGCCTGGGGACCCGGTCACAGACGGAAGCGGGAATTATTCAGCCAGGGTTCCCTTTGATTCGACGATTGAAATTCGTCCGATCAAGGCGGGTTACATGTTCAATCCGGGTGCGCGTTCATATTACAATGTTTCCCAGGATCACTCCGATCAGAATTTCGACGCCTGGTGGGTCGGTTACAAAGTGACTTTCCTGGCCGGGGAGCATGGCAGCCTTCAGGGTGAAACCGTCCAGTATGTGGAGTGGGAAGGCCAAACCAGCCCCGTCACCGCAGTGGGTGACACGGGGTACATCCTTGCAAATTGGACCGTCGGTGAAGATACCTTTACCGACAATCCCCTCACTGTTTATTACGTCAGGGACGATATGACTGTGACGGCCAATTTCACACTCGCAACCTACAGGGTTCGCATCCTCCCGAAAGAAGGAGGGACAATTTCCGGAGATCCTGTGCAGTATGTGACTCATGGACATGACTGCGCTCCGGTCACCGCAGTCGCTGAAGACGGTTTCTATTTCAGGGAGTGGAGCGGCGACTATTCCGGTTCGGAAAATCCGCTGACCCTCCGCAATGTGACGGGCGAAATGCTGGTTTATGCCAATTTCGGGCTGGCCCCCATTCCGCCATCGGAACGACAGGCCCTAATCGATCTTTACAACGCCACCAACGGGGATTCCTGGAATAACAATTCCGGCTGGAAGGAGCCCCCGCTTCATACCGACGGCTTCGCCATGCCGGGCACGGAGGGAGGTTGGTTCGGCGTGGACATCTATCCTTTCGTGCGCGAGATCACTTTTTTCAGCAACAACCTCAACGGAACGCTTCCTGCGAGCCTGGGCAACCTCACGCATTTGCAAGGATTGATGATTAAAAAAAATTCAGTGCATGGACCCATTCCCCCTGAGATCGGTCAACTGCCCGAATTATGGATTATAAACATTTCAGGAAACCAATTCTCAGAAGCCTTTCCCGCGGCATTCACCAATCTGGTGAATTTGAATCCGGATTGGACCGATTTTTCCTATAATGCGCTGCATGCCTCCGATCCGGAAATATTAGCCTTCCTCAATATAAAGGATCCCGATTGGGCCGCATCCCAGACCATCGCCCCGGACAATATCCTGTCCATTCCGGTCAACTCGACGACCATCAACCTGACCTGGGATCCAATTCCGTTCACAACCGGCGCTGGAGGATATAGAATTTTCGTGGGCACCGCCTCCGGAGGTCCATACACTTTTTTCCAGCAGACCTCGGACAAGACCGTCACATCCCTGCCGGTAACCGGCTTGAATCCTGGTACTGCCTACTATTTCGTCATCCAGACCCGAACCGATGCTAGCTACTTCAACCCAAACACCCTCGACAGCGAGTACAGCGCCGAAGCCACAGCAACGACCATCCCTGCATACACGGTCACTTTCATCGCCGGCAGCGGCGGCACGCTGAGCGGCACCACGACACAGGTGGTCGAGCATGGATCCAGCTGCACGCCGGTAACGGCCGAGCCCAATGCCGGCTGTAGTTTCGTAAACTGGACCGGCGATTACACCGGCAGCGACAACCCACTGACCATCCTTAATGTCACTTCCGACATGACCATCACCGCTAATTTTTTCATCAGCCAGTACACCGTGACGTTCATCGAGGGTGCCGACGGCACCATCAGCGGCGACAAAGTCCAGACCGTAAACTACGGCAGCTCCACCAGCGAGGTGAACGCGGTTCCCAACACCGGATATAGCTTCGTCAACTGGACCGGCGATTATAACGGCACAACCAACCCGCTGACCATTGCCAACGTCACCACTGACATGACCGTCACCGCCAACTTCACGCTGGGTTCCCTGTTTGTCTCCGGCACCATCCTTTACAACTCCTCTCCGCTGGCCGGCGTGGTCATAAGCGGCCTGCCCGGCAACCCGGCCACCGATGACTCCGGGCTTTACACTTCCGCTGTCGATTATGACTGGTCGGGCACGGTCACCCCGACCCTGGCCGGATATTCGTTCACCCCGGCCAATCGCATGTACATCAGCATAACCTCGGACCAGACCTCGCAAAACTACATCGCCGCCCAGGCCAGTTCTCTCGAGCTGACCAGCCCCAACGGCTGGGAGCACTGGACTCTGGGCACCACCAAGGCCATCACCTGGAACGCCATCAACTACACCGGCACGGTGCGCCTGGTGCTGTTCAAGAACGGCGTCAGGTTCGGCAACATCGTCGCCAATCTTCCGGCGTCGGCCGGCTCCTACGCCTGGACCGTGGGCCAGACCTACGACAGCGGCATGGCCCCCGAGGGCTCCGACTACCGCCTGTACCTGCGCAGCACCGACGGCACCAATATCGATCCCAGCGACTACCGGCTGGGGCTGATCGAGCCGGCGCAGCTGGAGATGACCTCGCCCAACGGCGGCGAGAGCTGGG